>JBAWWD010000019.1:0-81567 GCA_037146935.1 Burkholderiales bacterium | reverse complement strand
CGGCGCGGACGCGGGCAACTACACGGTGGCCGCTACCGGCAGCACCACGGCGAACATCGACCCGCGTGTGCTGGCGGTGAGCTACACCGGTGTGAACCGGGTCTACGACGGCACCACTGCGGCCACGGTAAACACCACCGACAACCGTATCCAGGGCGACAGCCTGAGCGTTGTGGGCAGTGCTTCCTTCGCGGATCGCAATGTCGGCGTAAACAAGCCGGTGAGTGTCACCGGAGTGAATCTCAGCGGCGCGGACGCGGGCAACTACACGGTGGCCGCTACCGGCAGCACCACGGCGAACATCGACCCACGTGTTCTGGCGGTGAACTACGCCGGCGTGAATCGGGTATACGACGGCACCACCGCGGCCTCGGTCACTACTACCGACAACCGCATCCAGGGCGACAGCCTGAGCGTCGTGAGCAGCGCTTCCTTCGCGGATCGCAACGCGGGTATGGGCAAGCCGGTGAATGTCACCGGAGTGAATCTCACCGGCACGGACGCTGGCAACTACACGGTGGCCGCTACTGGCAGCACCACGGCGAACATCGACCCGCGTGTTCTGGTGGTGAACTTCAGCGGCGTGAATCGTGTCTATGACGGCACGACGGCCGCGACGGTGACGACTACTGACAACCGCATTCAGGGCGATAGCCTGAGCGTCGTGAGCAGCGCTTCGTTCGCGAACCGAAATGCGGGTGTGGGGAAGGCGGTGAGCGTCACCGGGGTGAGCCTTGCGGGCACGGACGCGGGCAACTACACGGTGGCGGCCACGGGCAGCACCACGGCGAACATCGACCCGCGCGTGCTGGCGGTGAACTACGCGGGCGTAAACCGGGTCTACGACGGCACCACCGCGGCCTCTGTCACTACTACCGACAACCGCATCCAGGGCGACAGCCTGAGCGTCGTGAGCAGCGCATCGTTCGCGGACCGCAATGTCGGACTGAACAAGCCGGTGATTGTCAGCGGGGTGAGCCTCTCGGGCACGGACGCGGGCAACTACACGGTGGCGGCTACGGGTGGCGCCACGGCGAACATCGACCCGCGTGTTCTGGCGGTGAACTACGCGGGCGTAAACCGGGTCTACGACGGCACCACCGCGGCCTCTGTCACTACTACCGACAACCGCATCCAGGGCGACAGCCTGAGCGTTGTGAGCAGCGCATCGTTCGCGGACCGCAATGTCGGACTGAACAAGCCGGTGATTGTCAGCGGGGTGAGCCTCTCGGGCACGGACGCGGGCAACTACACGGTGGCGGCCACGGGCAGCACCACGGCGAACATCGACCCGCGTGTTCTGGCGGTGAACTTCAGCGGCGTGAATCGTGTCTATGACGGCACGACGGCCGCGACGGTGACGACTACTGACAACCGCATTCAGGGCGATAGCCTGAGCGTCGTGAGCAGCGCTTCGTTCGCGAACCGAAATGCGGGTGTGGGGAAGGCGGTGAGCGTCTCCGGGGTGAGCCTTGCGGGCACGGACGCGGGCAACTACACGGTGGCCGCTACCGGCAGCACCACGGCGAACATCGACCCACGTGTTCTGGCGGTGAACTACGCCGGCGTGAATCGGGTATACGACGGCACCACCGCGGCCTCGGTCACTACTACCGACAACCGCATCCAGGGCGACAGCCTGAGCGTCGTGAGCAGCGCTTCCTTCGCGGATCGCAACGCGGGTATGGGCAAGCCGGTGAATGTCACCGGAGTGAATCTCACCGGCACGGACGCTGGCAACTACACTGTGGCGGCAACAGGCAACACCACGGCGAACATCGACGTGCGGCCCCAGTCCGTGTTCACCAGCGCGGCCGGCGGTGTCTGGAGCAACCCCGCGAACTGGGATGTGATGCCCGACGGGGCCAACGTGGCCTCGGTGCTGATCCGTGCAGCGGGCGCGGCGCAGGTGGTCTTCGATAGCGCGGCGCCAGCGGCGCGGCTGCAATCCCTGGTCAATGGCGGCAACCTGCTGCTGGCCGCCAATGGTCTGGATGCTGCGCGCATCAGCAATACCGGTACCCTCACGATTGGTGCCGGCGCCAGCCTTGACCTCTCCGCGAAGACGCTCGAAGGCTCGGGGTCGCTGACCAATCTCGGCGCCCTGCGATTGGCCAACAACAATATCGCAGGTCCGCTGCTCAATGCCGGTTCGCTGACCCTCTCCGGCACCAACCGCCTGGCATCGCTCAGCAACAGCGCACAGGTATCGCTTGCCGACGGCACGACCACGATCACCGGCCGCTATGTGCAGAGCGCTGGCACCACCCGTCTGGGGGCCGACGGCGTACCGTCGCCCACGCTGGCTGCCGATGTGGTGATCGATGCGGGGATGCTGCAGGGCGCGGGGCGGATCGCCGGTTCGCTGACCGTCAATGGCGGCACGCTGGCGCCGGGCAGTTCACCCGGCGCCATCGGCATCGATGGGGATCTCACGCTCGGGTCGGCGGCCACGGTGGCGCTGGAACTTGGCGGCACGCGCCCGGGCAGTTTCGACAGCCTCGCCGTGCAAGGCGCAGCCCGCCTGGCAGGCAACGTCGTCGTGAGCAGCGTCGACGGGTTTGTCCCCACGTTGACCGACACCTTCGCGGTTCTGAGCAGCGGGTCGCTGACCGGCACGTTTGCCGGCCTGTCCAGCGCCGGAGCGGCGATGACGGGGTTCGCCGCGTTTCAACTCAAGGTAGAGGTGGGGGGCGTGCTCCAGCCTCTGCCAGTAGCTGGTGTCGGCCCTGATCCCGTTGTCGCGACGGCAGCATTGCTGACTTCCCAGACGGGCATTCAGGTCGGTTCGGCGCAGAGCAGGTCGGCTGCGTCGGACGGCAGCGCGTCCAGTGGTCTGTCGGCCTCGAGCGCGTCCTCCGCGACAGACTCTGCGGCAGGCTCTGCGGCCGGCTCAAGCGGGACCGGCTCCAGCGGGACCGGCTCGGGCACGGGCACAAACAGCAACGGCAGCACGGGTGCGAGCGGCAGTGCCAGCAACGGCAGCACCACCGGCACGAGCAGCGGCAGTTCCAGCGGAACGCCCTCAAGCACGGGCGCCACCAGCAGCACATCGACATCAGCTTCGACCGATCTGCCGGTGGTGCGTCGGTCCACCGTGAGCTCCCTGGAGTTGCCGGACGCGCCGCCTGCCGGATCCGACAAGTCGTCCTCGCGCGAGGTGCGGCACGTGAAGGACGACAAGAAGGACAAGACCGACCAGAAGGAGCCCGCGTGCTGATGCAGCGCGCCGCTCGGGCGGTCCTGGTCCTGTTGCTGTTGGCGCTGAGCGGCTCGCCAGCCTGGGCCAACACCGTCGCCGCGGTGCTGCGCAGTGTCACGGGCACGGTGTTCGCGCAGCCCGCGGGCGGGCAGCCGCGGCTGGTCACGGTGGGCACCGAGCTGAAGGTGGGCGACACCGTGGGCACCCAGAAGGGTGCCTTCGCGCTGCTGGTGTTTGCGGACGGGTCACGGGTGGCGCTGCGGCCCGAGAGCGCGATGATCATTCGCGGGTACAGCTACAAGGCCGATGATCCGGCCAATGACCAGATGTCGGTGCAACTGCTCAAGGGTTGGTTGCGCAATGTCTCGGGCCAGATCGGCAAGCGCGGCAATGACGCGGCCTACCAGCTGCAGGTCAACGACACGACCATCGGCATTCGCGGCACCGACTTCGCGGTGCGCTTGTGCGACGAGGCCTGTGCGGCCGAGACCGAGACGGTTCCCGAAGGCGTGCTGCCGCAGTCTGGGCGCCTGGGCCAGGTGCTGGCCACGGCGCAGCCGCTGGCCCGCTCCCGGGAAGGGGTGGCGGCGGGCGAGGCGAGCGTGAGTTCCGCGATCTTCCTTGGCGAGCATGTGGTCACCGGCGAGACCGAAGCGGTTCTCGGGCTCGACGATGGCACCCGCGTGGTGATGGGGCCTGGCACGGAGCTCGCGCTGCGCGCCGAGGAAGATGCTCGAGGCCGCCGCGTGGTGCGCCTTGACCTGCTGCGCGGAGCCTTGCGCCTGGCCACGCCGCCGCAGCCGGGTGCTCGTCTCTACGGCCTGCTCGTCAATGCCGGCGAGCTGGTCGGCATGCGCCAGAACGCGACGCTGGATGTGAGCTGCGCGCGGCCAGCGCGCAGTGCCGGTTATGCCTGCGACGAGAGCGCGGTACTGCTGCGAAGCGGGCAGTCGGATGTGCTCTCGACCACGGCCCTGCGCTCGCTGCGCGCGGGGCAGCCAGTGCGGCTCCTCGATCCGGCCGGTGCCGCCGACGGTGCGCCCGCTGTTCCCCAGGGGGGCACCCAGCCTGCCTCTCCGTCGATGCCCGCCCCCTCGTCTGGCCGGTGGGATTCGCCCACGGAGATCGCCTGCGCCTCCCAGTCCGACGGCTTCCCGCAGCTCGAGCCGGTATCGGTCTGGCCGCGCTGGGCGCCCCCCCAGGAGGACGCTGTCGTTGCCCGAACCGTGCTCGAAGCGCGGTTCGTGCCGGTGCAGCTCTCGCCGGGTGGCGCGCCATCCATGCCCAATGTGCGAGGGCTGTTCGATCCCGCGGATCTGCCGGTGGATGCGGTGCGCCCGCCGATCAGCACCCAACGACCCGCAGCGGGCATCTATGCCGCGGTCTTCGAGGGCGTGATCACCATGGGCAATCCTTCCGGGCGGATCTTCATCCCGGCCAGCCAGGGCGGGTTTGCACCGGTGCTCGGCACGGCTGCGCCGCCTCGGGTGCTGCCGGCTGCGCCGCGCTTCATGGAAACCGATCGGGAACTGCAGCGGCCGCGCCTGTTCCCGGGTCAGTGCGTGCGCTGACCGGTCAGCGCGCTGCGCCTTGTCGACCATGCACCCGATCGTGCGGCTTCATGCGCAGGGACTGGGCTTCGCCTACCCCGGGGTGCCGGTGTTCGAGGGCCTGGACTTCCTCATCGGGCCAGGCCTGTCGGTCATCCTCGGTGGTGATGGTCGGGGCAAGACCACGCTGCTGCGTCTGCTGGCGGGCGAGCTGACCCCGAGCGCGGGCAAGCTCGAACGCGTCGTGCCCTCGCTGTTCTCGGTTGACCCTCACAACCCGGACGACGACACGCTCACCGCGCGTCAATGGCTCTTGCAGCACCGCGCCCGGTACCTGTCCTGGGACGAAGCCCTGGAAGCGCGGCTGATCGAGGGGTTTTCGCTGGAGGTGCATCGGGACAAGCAGCTGTTCATGCTGTCCACCGGCACGCGCCGCAAGATCTGGCTGACCGCGGCACTCGCCTGCGGGGCATCGCTGGTGCTGCTCGAGACCCCGTTCAGCGCGCTGGACCTGCCCTCGCGTCGCCATCTGGCCGGCCTGCTGCGCGAACGCGCCGAGGCGGGCGGCCAGGCCGTGGTGATTGCCGACCACACGCTGCCCGACGAACTGTCGGGCATGCAGCCCGCCGCGTGCGTCGCGCTTGGCGACTGACACGCGGGATCGCTCAGAGATCGAGCGTGGGGCGGTAGTCGTCGCCGGGCACGAAGCGCCAGCGGCCCACACGCGCGGCGAGCAGGCCTGCCACCAGCGCGGCGAGCAGCACCAGACCCAGGGCTGACAGCCACTCGCTGTCGAATGCGCCGAACATGCTCGCCCGCACGGCCCGCACCACCCAGGTGAACGGCAGCCAGGGATTGAGCTCGCGGAAGAACTCGCTCGTGAGCTCGATCGGCACGATGCCGCCCGCGGATGAGAGCTGCACGATCAGCAGCATGGAGGCCAGCGCCATGCCGGCGTCGCCGAAGGCGCGCACCAGCGCGAGCGTGATCATCATGAAGCACACCGAGGTAACGGCCAGGGTCAGCACGAGACCTTCCGGGTGGGCCGCCTGGATGTTCAACGCGAAGCGAGCCATCAGCAGGATAGCCAGCGCCTGCATCAGCGCGATCGTCACGGGCAGGCAGGCCTTGCCTAGCAGCAGGGCAGGGCGGCTCATCGAGGACACCTCGAGGGGAAGGCGGCGCAGGTTCACGACGAAGCCGGTCATCACTGCGCCCAGCCACAGCGCCAGCGGCAGGAAATTGGGCGCGAAGCCGGTGCCTTCGTTGCTCACCGGCGCATCGATCTGCACCTCGGGCTCGACCGGCGCGGCGAGTCCGCGCGCGGTCCCGCCGATCGATTCGATGGGCGCGGGCAGTGAGGTGGCCAGCAGCTCGAGACCGGCATCGAGGCGCAGCGCACCGGTCCTGAGCTCGACCGCACCGGCCGCGATCTGGCGCGCGACCTCGGCCTGCTGTCGGGCGCCGGCGGTGAGGGGTTCGAGCTGCTCGTCGGGAGGCAGGGCGGCGCCCAGGGCGCTCAGGCCACCGGCAAGCGTGCCCAGCCCGTCGGTGAGGGGCAGCAGGCTGCGCGCGAGATCGGCGCCTGCGGCGCGAGCCGCTGCCGAGCTGCCGGGCAAGGCTGCCGTGGCGGTCTGGCCGGTTTCCTCGGGCAATTGCGCGGTGCCGCCGCTGCCCAGCGCCTGCACCGTGGCGCGTGCTTGCGCGTCGAGGGTACCGGCGCGCTCGGCGAGCTGGCGCACGTTGCCGGCCGAGCGCCGCGTGCCGTCGACGAGCTGACCTGTTGCCTCGGCCGTCTGCGCGGCGCCGGTGGCGAGCCGTTCGGCCGCATCGGCAGCCTGCGTCAGGCCCTGCGCCTGCGCCTGCGCGCCCTGGCGCAGCTGCGCCAGCCCGGCGCGAAACTGCTGCAGGCGATCTCCGCTGCCCGCGGCCTCGCCCAGCACCAGCGACCAGCGGCGCTCGTTGATGGCCTCGTTGACCTGGTGGCCGAGCTCGTCGGCGAAGCGACGGGCAAAGCCTGCGCCGGTGTAGTTGTTGCCTTCCGAGGCATACACCACGAGCTTGCCGCCGCCGGGTCTCTCGCCGGCGAGCGCCCCGGCGCTGAAGTCCTTGGGAATCACCAGTGCGAACAGGGTCCTGCCCGCGCGCACGTCCCGACGCGCCTGCGCCTCGTCAGTGCCGAGCGTGAAGCCGAATGCGCGGCGCTGCTGCAGGGTGCGGGTGAGCTCCTCGCCGAGATGAACCTGGGTGCCATGGAAGCGCGCGCCCTCGTCGAGGTTGACGATCACCGCCGGCAGTGCGCCGGTGCGGCTGGCCGGATCCCAGACCGATTCGAGGTAGATGAGCGCGTACAGCGCCGGGATGAGGACGACGCCGATCAGCGTCACCCGGAAGCGCGGGAACCGCGCCAGCAGCCCGACCTCGAGGCGGGCGATCGCGAGCGCGTCTCGCAGCAGTCTCACGGCGCGCCCACCGCTCTCAGATCGCGATCTTGCTGCCGAGCTCGACCACCGCGTTGTTGGGCAGTTTGAGGAACTCGGCCGCGGCGCTGGCGTTCAGGTGCATCTGCGCGAACAGCCGCTCGCGCCATGGCGCCATGCCGCCGCCCAGGGTGGGGATCACGATGTCGCGCGACAGGAAGTAGCTGGTGCTCATGGGCTCGAGCGCCACGCCGCGTCCCTTGAGCTGCTCGAGCGCCAGCGGCAGGTCGGGGTCGTTCTTGAATCCGTAGTTGACCACCACCTGCCAGGCGTTGTGGCCGAGCGGCTCGATCTCGAGGCGCTTGTCGAGCCCCACCCAGGGAATCTCATGGCTGCGCACCGTGACGAACAGATTGTGCTCGTGCAGCACCTTGTTGTGCTTGAGGTTGTGCAGCAGCGCGTGCGGCACCGTGCCGGGCTGGGCCGACAGGAACACCGCGGTGCCTTCCACCCGCGCCGGAGGCACGGCGAAGACGGCATCGAGAAAGCCCGAGAGCTCCAGCCCGTCGGCTTCCAGCGAGCGGTTGAGCAGCCGTCGCCCCTCGTGCCAGGTGGTCATCAGCAGGAACACCGCGCCGCCGATCAGCAGCGGGAACCAGCCCCCGTCGGCCAGCTTGAGCAGGTTCGAGCTGAAGAAGGCGAGATCGATCACGAAGAAGAAACCGGTGGCCGCCACGCACAGCGCCCACGGGTAGCCCCAGCCGTAGCGGATCACGAAGAAGGTCAGCACCGTGGTGATCAGCATGTCGAGCGTGACCGCGATGCCATAGGCTGCCGCGAGATTGCTGGAGTTCTTGAACAGGGCCACGGCCAGCACGATGGCCACGAACAGACCCCAGTTCACGAACGGGATGTAGATCTGCCCGGTGTCCTTGATGCTGGTGTGCTGGATCTGCAGGCGCGGCAGGTAGCCGAGCTGGATCACCTGCTTGGTGACGCTGAACGCGCCGGTGATCAGCGCCTGCGAGGCGATGACCGTGGCCATGGTGGCCAGCCCCACCAGCGGCAGCAGGGCCCAGGCCGGGGCCATCTTGTAGAACGGATTGCTGACCGCCTGCGGGTCGCTCAGCAGCAGCGCGCCCTGCCCGAAGTAGTTGAGGATCAGCGCCGGCATCACGACCGTGAACCACGCGATCCGGATGGGCTTCTTGCCGAAGTGCCCCATGTCGGCGTAAAGCGCCTCGCCGCCCGTGACGCAGAGCACCACCGCGCCCAGGATGATGAAGGTGGTGCCCGGCTGCGCCCAGATGAACCGCAGGGCGTGATGCGGGCTCACCGCCCAGAGGATCTCGGGGTGGTCGATGATCTTGGCCACCCCCAGCACCGCGATGACCAGGAACCACACCAGCGTGATCGGCCCGAACAGTCGGCCGATGCCGGCCGTGCCGCGCTTTTGCACCGCGAACAGCGCCAGCAGGATCACCAGGGTGATCGGGATCACCGCGCTGCGCAGCGCCGGCGAGACCACCTCCAGGCCTTCCACGGCCGACAGCACCGAGATCGAGGGCGTGATCACGCCATCGCCATAGAAGAGGCAGGTGCCGAACACGCCGATCAGCAGCATGACGCTGCGCAGCCTGGGCTTGTCGCGCACCGACTGGGAGGCCAGCGCGAGCATGGCCACCAGTCCGCCCTCGCCATGGTTGTCGGCGCGCAGCACCAGGGTGACGTACTTCAGCGAGACGATGAGGGTGAGCGTCCAGACGAAGATGGACAGCACCCCGTAGATGTTCTCGGGGGTCAGGGGGAGGTGCCCGGTATGGAACACCTCCTTGACCGCATAGAGCACGCTGGTGCCGATGTCGCCGTAGACGACGCCGATGGCGCCCAGGGTGAGGGCACCCAGCGAGGATCTGGAAGGGCTCATGACGCAAAAAGGCAGCCCGCGGGCTGCCTCCTCGTGTTGTTGTTTCCGCTATTGTGCGCCTCTTCGGGCTTTCCCGCGCGTATCGGTGGGCGGCCACCTTCCAGGAGTGTCCTGTGAAATTTTCCGACGAGACCATGGCGGGATTCGCCAGCAGCTCGCTCTACCGCACGCTCGGCATCCGCATGCATGCGGTGGCTGATGGCTCGGCCAGTTCCAGCCTGGACCCCGAGGCCGCCGTGTGCTGGCCCACTCCCGGTCAGCCCCACGGCGGCGTGATCTTCACCATCATGGACACCACCATGGCCTTTGCCGCGCTGTCCAACGGCGAGGCCGGCACCGGCAGCGCCACGGTGGATTGCAGCATCCAGTACACCGCGCCGGCCCGAGAGGCGCCTTTCCGCTGCGAAGCGCGCACGGTCAGCCGGACCGCGCGGACCGCCTTCGTGCGGGCCGAGCTCACCGACGCGCAGGGCACGGTGGTGGCCCTGGCCCAGGGCACCTTCCGCCTGTTCGCGCCGCGGCCGGCCCCGGCCCTCACGCCGAAAAGCGCCGGCCCAGGTAGCTGAACAGCGTGCGCACCGTCTGCGCCTCGCCGCCCACCGGGCGGCCGGGCCGCGGCGCGTCGTTCCAGCCGAACAGATCGAGGTGCAGCCAGTCGATGTCGGCCGGCACGAAGTGCTCGAGGAAGAGCGCGGCACTGATGGCGCCACCCATCGCATTGCGACCGGTGTTGACGATGTCGGCGATCTCGCTCTCGATGCCGCGGCGGTAGTCGGGCCACAGCGGCAGATGCCACAGCGGGTCTTCGGTGCTCATGCTCAGGTCGACAATCTCGCGGGCCAGGTCCATCCGCCGGCAGAACAGGGCGGGCAGCTGCGGGCCCAGCGCCACCCGCGCGGCGCCGGTGAGCGTGGCCAGGTCGATCATCAGCTCGGGGCGTGACTGCGCGCCATAGGCAAGGGCATCGCACAGGATCACCCGGCCCTCGGCGTCGGTGTTGCCGATCTCGATGTGCAGGCCCTGACGGGTGCGGATGATGTCGCCCGGCCGGTAGGCATTGCCCGAGATCGCGTTCTCCACGGCCGGGATCAGCAGCTGCAGGCGCACCGGCAGCTTGCTCGCCATCACGAGCTGCGCCAGTGCCAGCGCCGCCGCCGCGCCGCCCATGTCCTTCTTCATCTGGCGCATGCCCTCGGGGGCCTTGATGTCCAGCCCCCCCGAATCGAAGCACACGCCCTTGCCCACCAGCGTGAGCCGACGCGCCTTGGGGCTGCCCCAGGTGAGCTCGATCAGTCGCGGTGCGCGGCTGGCCGCGCGGCCCACCGCGTGGACCGCCGGAAACCCCGCCTCGAGCAGTTCCTCGCCCACGATCTGGCGGAACCGGCCGCCGTGCGCGCTGGCCACGGCCTTGACCGCATCGGCGAGTTCGGCCGGGCCGAGGTCTTCCGCCGGGGTGTTGATGAGATCGCGCGCCTGATTGATTGCCGAGGCCAGCATCAGCCCCTGCGTCGCGCCGGCGCCCGGGGCGAGCAGGAGCTCGGCCGGCGCCCTGCGCGGCGTCTTGTACCGGCTGAAGGCATAGCTGCCCAGGGCCCATGACAGGGCCGCGGCCTGGGGATCGGCCGGCAGGCCCTCGGCGCCCAGCCGGTAGCGGCCTTCGGGCAGGGCGCGCGGCAGGACCGAGAGGGCCCAGGGATGGGCCGCGCCATGCACTCCCAGCCAGACCTCGCGCAGCGCGCCCTGTTCGTCGGGCACGAGGGCATGGGTGTCGGGCGCGCCCTTGAAGCCGCAGGCGCCGAGCCAGCGCCGCCGCTCGGGCGACAGCTGTCCGAGCAGTGTCGGCAGGGACTCGCGATCGACGAGGTGGATGGGCACGGCGCCCGGAACGGGTTTGCGCAGGACGACAGTCATGGCGGGGGTCGGAGCAGGTCGATGCCGGCAAGCATACGATGCCTGCGCCAGGCCGCTGCTGCCGATCGGCCGCAAACGGCCGTTCATCCGCGCCGCGGCGATGCCCGCCGGTGTCTGGTCGAGGATGCGGTCAGAGGTCTGCGCTGCTTCGCAGCGCCGCTGGTGCCTTCCCGCCGCTGAAGTCTCCCCCATGAGTGAACCCGCAGCCACCGGACTGCCCCCACCGGATCGTCCGCTCGAGCCGCCGTCGGCGCCCGCGCGCGTGTCGGCCAGCGACATGTGGCCGCGGGCCTGGCGCGCGCCGCGCACCGGCCTGGCGGTCGCGTCGCTGATCAGTCTGTCGGCCTGCGGGGCCGGTGACGCGGGCACCGCCACGCCGGGCTCGGGCATCACCGGTGGTGGCCCGGCTGAGGCCGGGCCGGTTCCGGCGGGCGGTGCGCCGGCGCCGGCACCCGCGGGCGCGCTCTCTCCCGGCGCGCCGCCGGCATCGAGCCCCGCCTCGCCCGCGCCGGTGCCGGCTGCGGTGCAGCCTTTCGATCTGGTCGCCGCCTCGCGGCTGACGGGGCAGGCGAGCTTCGGGGCGTCCCGGGCCGAGATCACGCGTGCCCAGGCGATGGGGGCCAGCGCCTGGGTGGACGAGCAGCTCGCCATGCCGCGCGGCCAGGGGCATGTGGAGTGGCTGCGGGCCCAGGGCTACGAGGGCAGCGCCTTCGCGACCGCCAACACCCATGCCAACTACGCGATCTGGCGCGCCTTTCTCACCCGCACGGACCAGTTGCGGCAGCGCATGGTCTACGCGCTGTCGCAGATCATGGTGGTGGCCATCCCGGGGATCACCACCCCCTGGCCGGCCTTCGGTGCCGCGCGCTTCCTCGACATCCTCGATGAGCATGCCTTCGGCCGATTCCGCGCGCTGCTGGAGGCGGTCACGCTGTCACCGGCGATGGGCGTGTACCTGTCGATGCGCGGCAGCCAGAAGGCCGACGCCACCGGCCGCCAGCCCGACGAGAACTATGCCCGCGAGGTGATGCAGCTCTTCACGGTGGGGCTGCAGCAGCTCAATGCCGATGGCACACCGCGCCTGGTGAACGGGGTGGCGGTGGACACCTACGATGCCGATGATGTGTCGGGCTTGGCCCGGGTGTTCACCGGCTGGGATTACGTCAGCGGCGCCGGCATCGACGACACCACGCCGGTGCGGGCCATCACCGCCATGGCGCATGTGGCCAGCCGCCACGAGACCGGGGCCAAGTCCTTTCTGGGTGTGACCATTCCCGCGGGCACCTCGGGGCCGGCGAGCCTGGCCATCGCGCTCGACACGCTCGTGGCGCACCCCAATGTCGGGCCGTTCATCTCGCGGCAACTCATCCAGCGTCTGGTGAGCGCCAATCCGTCACCGGCCTATGTCGGCCGGGTGGCCGCGGTCTTCGCCGACAACGGCGCAGGGGTGCGGGGCGACCTGCGCGCGGTGCTGCGCGCCCTGCTGCTCGACCCGGAGGCGAGGGCGCCGGCCACCGCCGAGGGCGGCGGCAAGCTGCGCGAGCCGGTGCTGCGCTTTGCCCAGTGGGCCCGTGCCTGCGGCGTGAGCTCGCCCTCGGGGCGCTGGGCGCTGGGCAGCCTGTCCGATCCGGCCACGCGCCTCGGGCAGAGTCCGCTGCAGAGCAGCTCGGTGTTCAACTTCTACCGGCCAGGCTATGTGCCGCCCGGCACGGCGCTGGCCTCGGCCGGGCTGGTGTCGCCCGAGATGCAGATCGCCACCGAGACCAGCGTGGCGGGCTACCTCAACTTCATGCAGACGGCCATCTCCAGCACCACCGCGCTGGCGGGCTCCGACCTGCGTCCGGACTATGCCGTGTGGCTGCCGCTGGCCGGCGATCCGGTGGCGCTGGCAGCCGAACTGAACCTCGTGCTGGCCGCCAATCAGCTTGGCGCGGCGGCCCTGAGCACCCTGGTCAGCGCCTTGGCCGCGATGCCCGCTGGCACCGACGCGCAGCGCCTGAACCGGGTTCGGGCCGCCGTGCTCCTGGTGATGGCCTGCCCGGAATATCTGGTGCAGAAATGAGTCAGCCCCAATGACCGCCGCTGCCAGCCGACGCGAATTCATGCGCCGTGCCGCTGCCCTGGGCATCGGTGGCGCCGCCGCGCCCATGGCGCTCAGCCTGGCGGCGATCGGCGAGGCGGCCGCCCAGTCGGCGGGCGACCACAAGGCCCTGGTCTGCGTGTTCCTCTTTGGCGGCAATGATTACGGCAACACCGTCATTCCCTATGACGCGGCCGGCCACGCCAACTACACCACGCTGCGATCCACGCTCGCGATCGCGCGCAGCCGGCTCTCGGCCACGGTGCTCAGCCCGCTGAATCCGCTCTCGGGTGGCCAGCAGCTCGCGCTGGCGCCCGAGCTGGCGCCCCTGCTGCCGGTGTTCGATGCCGGCCGGCTCGGCGTGCTGCTCAATGTCGGGCCACTGGTGCAGCCCACCACCAAGGCCCAGTACTCCGCCCGCTCGGTGCCGCTGCCGCCCAAGCTCTTCTCCCACAATGACCAGCAGTCGGTGTGGCAGTCCTGCCTGCCGGAGGGCGCCACCTCGGGGTGGGGCGGTCGCATCGGTGATCTGTTCGCGGCGGGCAATGGGAACGCCACCTTCACCTGCGTCAGCGTCTCGGGCAACGCGGTCTACCTCGCCGGGCGGTCCGCGGTGCAGTACCAGATGAGCAGCACCGGAGCCACTACCATCACCGGGATCGGCGCCACGCTCTTCGGGTCGGCCGCGGCCGCGCAGGCGCTGCGCGCGCTGAGCACCAGCGCGCCGGGCGCCAACCTGCACGAGCGCGAGCATGCCCGCCTGGTCAGCCGCTCCATCAGCGCCAGCACCGATGTCGGCGCGGCGCTGGCCGCGGCCCCCACGCTGTCCACTGTCTTTCCGGCCACCGGGCTGGGCGGCCAGCTGCGCATGGTGGCGCGCATGCTCTCGGCCCGAACCCAGCTCGGCGCGCGCCGTCAGGTGTTCTTCGTGAGCCTGGGTGGCTTCGACAATCACGACAACCTGCTGGTGGATCACCCCGCGCTGCTCACTCAGCTCGCCGGCGCGCTGCAGGCCTTCGACGCGGCGCTCACCGAACTCGGCCTGCAGACCCAGGTGACCACCTTCACCGCCAGCGACTTCGGCCGCACGCTCACCTCCAATGGCGACGGCTCCGACCACGGCTGGGGCGCCCACCACCTGGTGATGGGCGGCGCGGTGCGTGGGCGGCGCCTGTTCGGTGCCGCGCCGGTGCTGGCCAACAACGGGCCCGACGATGTCGGGCAGGGCAGGCTGGTGCCGACCACGGCGGTCGATCAGCTGGGCGCCACCCTGGCCACCTGGTTCGGGGTGTCGGCCGGCAATCTGCCGCTGGTGCTGCCGCAGATCGGCAACTACTCGCTGCGCGACATCGGCCTGTTCGGCTGAGACGGTCCGGTCCACGGCCTTGGCCGCGCGCTGGCCGCAGGCGCCCGGCTGCATTACCCTGAGCGCCGCCCCTCAAAGGATGCGCCATGAGCCAAGACAGCCCCATCTACTGGAAGAAGTCGCGGGTCGAACTGCGTGCCGCCGGGTTCGACCCGGACAAGGCCGCCGACACCAATGCGATCGTCACCATCGCCAGCGCCTGGACCAACGCCCATCGTTGCAACAACCGGGTGCGTACCGTCACCGATCTGCTGGTGGACCTGATCGCCGAGCGCGGCGGCCAGGGTCTGGTGGTGGGCGCGCCCGCGGTGTCCGATGCGCTCACGCAGGGCACGCCCACGGCCGGCTACAGCCTGGTGTCGCGTGATCTGGCGGCCGACTGTTTCGAGGTGGGTCACTATGCCCATCACGGCGAAGCCATGATCGTCATCTCGGGCTGCGACAAGACCGGCGCTGCTGCGCTCATGCCCCTGGCGCGCACCAATGCCTTCGGGCTGGTGCTCTACCCGGGCACCAGCTCGCCCGGGCAGGTGCCCTTCGAGCCCTGGGCATCCAAGGGCAACAACCTGACCATCATGGACTACGCCGAGGGCCGGGCGGCCCAGGAGGCCGGACGCATCTCGGCGCAGGAGCTGCTCGAGCTGGAGCGCAGCGTGATGCCCGGCAGCGGCACCTGCGGCGCGATGTTCACCGCCAACACCATGAGCACCGTGGCCGAGTCGATCGGCATGATGCTGCCGCGTGGCGCCTCGCACCCCGCTGACTTCGATGCGAAGAGCGACATCCACCCCGATGTCCGCGCCCAGGCCCGCGCCAGCGTCGAGGCCCTCTACCGCCTCATGGCCGCCGGCATCCGCCCGCGCGACATCATGACCGAGAAGGCCTTCGAGAACGCCATCACCACGGTGTACGCGATGGGCGGGTCCACCAACGTCTACCTTCACCTGCTGGCGATCGCGCGCGAGGCCCAGGTGCCCATCACCATCGAGCGCATCCAGGCCGTGGGCGAGCGGGTGCCCCTGATCGCCAACCTGCAGCCGCATGGTCGCTACGCGATGGTCAGCCTGCACCAGCTCGGCGGCGTCCCGGTGATCATGAAGGAGCTGCTGCGGCACGGGCTGCTGCATGGCGATGTCATGACCGTCACCGGCCGCACCCTGGCCGAAAATCTTGCCGACGTGCCCACGCTCGAGCAGCTCGGCGAGCAGGACCTCGTGCGTCCGGTGTCACGGCCGCTGGCCGCGCCCAACAACCACATCAGCGTGCTCAAGGGAAACATCGCGCCGCAGAGCTGCGTGCTCAAGCTCTCGGGCAAGACCCTCGAGAAGGGCGTGTTCCGCGGCACCGCCCGGGTGTTCGACTCCGAGGCCGCCACCATGGCCGCGATCCGCGCCGGCGAGATCGTGCCTGGCACCGTGGTGGTGGTGCGCAATGTCGGTCCGGTGGGCGGGCCGGGCATGCCCGAGATGGTCATGCTCACCATCCAGTTGCAGGGCCGCGGGCTTGGTGAAGACGTGGCGCTGATCACCGACGGTCGCTTCTCCGGGGTCTCGCACGGCATCCTGATCGGCCACATCTCGCCCGAGGCCGCGCGCGGTGGCCCGATCGCGGCGGTTCGCGACGGCGACAGCATCGTCATCGACCCCGGGGCGCGCACCGTGCACCTCGAGGCCTCAGACGAGGAGATCGCCCGCCGCATGGCCGAATGGCGTGCGCCCGACATGGCCGATCGGGTGCGGCCCGGGTCGGTCCATGACAAGTACATCCGGCTGGTGTCCTCGGCGCACCACGGCTGCGTGCTCTGACGCGTGCGTTGCGCGCCTTTGGGCGCGCGGGCTTCCGGCGCCGGCTCAGCGGCTGGCCATCCAGAGCACGCCGGCCAGCGCGAGCAGGCCCAGCCAGAGCGTCTCGCCCACCATCAGCAGCAGCGGCCGCCAGCCGGCCTCGCGCAGGGCCGCCACCGAGGTGCGCAGGCCCAGCGCGGCGATCGCCATCACCAGCAGTGCCCGCGACAGATCACCGATCGGCGCCTGCAGGGCCGCGGGCACGCCGCCCAGGGTGTTGAGGGCGGCGAGGGCAAGGAACATCAGCAGGAACCAGGGCAGCAGCGCGGGTTTGCGCGCGGTAGCGTCGCCCTCGGTGCCGGGCAGCTTGGCGCGCGACCAGATGCCCACGCCCAGCACCACCACGGCCAGGAGCGCCACCCGCGCGAGCTTCACGATGATGGCGGGTTCGCCCACCGCCGGGCCGGCGATGAAGGCAGCGCCGACCACCTGCGCCACATCGTGGATGGCGGCGCCCAGGAACACCCCGGCCAGCGAAGGCGCGAGCCCGAGCGCGGCGGTGATCATGGGATAGATCAGCATGGCGATGGTGGACAGGGTGGACACGCCCACCACCACCAGCAGGGTGAAGCGCTCCTGTTCACGCGAACGCGGCAGCACGGCGGCGATGGCCAGCGCCGCCGACGCTCCGCAGATGGCGGTGGCGCCGCCCGAGAGCAGCCCCTGCGCCGGCGTGAGCCGCAGCAGGCGGGCCAGCCACCAGCCCATCGCCAGGGTGGACGCGACGCAGGCGACCACCAGCAGGCCGGTGGCCCATCCCAGCGAGGCGAGATCAGCCAGCGCGATGCGCGCGCCGAGCAGCGCCACCCCGAGCCTGAGCAGCCACTTCATGCACAGCTCGATGCCCGCCCGCGCCTGATCGTTGTCGCCCAGCGCATTCAGCGACATGCCCAGCAGCAGCGCATAGAGGAACTGCGGGCCACCGTACTGGCGAGACACGAAGGTGGCCGCCAGGGCGATCACGCCGCACAGCGCCACGCCGGGCAGCGCGCGGCGCAGGCTGATGAGCCTTCCACGGGCCAGGATTCCTTTGCCGGTGGTTGAGGGCGCTGGGCACGGGCCGTCCATCAGCCATTGTGGTGGCGCGCTCTCCTCGCGGCGTGTGCCCCCCGTGAAACGCGGACCTCGGCGATCCGGAATCCATCGCAGTCGATCGCTTCCTGTCCGGGCTTGGGTGAGGATGGAAGCCCGGGTCGGCGGCGCGAGCTGAGCGTATGCCTGCACCCAATCACCACGGACCAGACCCATGACCGAGAAGATCGCCACCCCGGTAGCCGCCGCCACCATCATGCTGCTGCGCGACGGCGCGCAGGGCCTCGAGGTGTTCATGGTGGTGCGTCACCACCAGATCGATTTCGCCTCGGGCGCCCTGGTGTTCCCTGGCGGCAAGGCCGATCCCCAGGACAGCGATCCGCGGGTGCTCTCGCGCCTGAGCCGCTATGACTCGCCCAGCGACGAGCAGTCGATGCTGCGCGCCGCGGCCATCCGCGAGGCCTTCGAGGAATCGGGAATCCTGCTCGCACGGCGCCAGGGCGGCTCGCCCCTGGTGGCCAATGGCGATCTCGATCGCTGGCGCGAGGGACTGAACAAGCACACCCTCACGCTGGGCGACATGCTGGTCGAGGGCGACCTGCAGCTCGCCTGCGATGACCTCGCCCGCTTCTCGCACTGGATCACGCCCGAGTTCATGCCCAAGCGCTTCGACACCCACTTCTATCTGGCGCGGGTGCCGGCCGATCAGGTGGCCGCGCATGACGGCCATGAGAACGTCGACTCGGTGTGGATCTCGCCTCAGCAGGTCATCGAGGACGCGCGTGCCGGTCGGCGCACGGTGATCTTCCCCACGCTGTCCAATGTGGTCCGGCTGGCCGAGTCGCGCAGCGTGGCCGAGGCCTTCGCGCGCGCCGCGTCGTCACCGATCGTGCCGATCCGTCCCTGGATGGAGACCCGTCCGGAAGGCCGCTTCGTGTGCATTCCCACCGATGCCGGCTTCACCCTGACCGAGCACCGCGCGGCCGGCGGGCCGGGCTGAGCGGCCCGCCCGGGCCTTGCGTTGGCGGGTCACCACTTGAGCACGGCGCTCGCGGCCGGGCGCTGGCGGTAGCGGGCATCCCAGGCACGCAGGCCCGGCCGTTCGCCCAGCACATCGGCCTGCGCGAAGCGCGAGAACTGCAGCGCCGCCTGCAGCGTGCAGTCGGCAATCGACACCGCCTGCCCGCCAAGCAGCGGCCGGCCATCGCTCAGCAGCGACTCCAGGAGGTCGAGCGCGGGCTGCTGCCCATCAGCGCGCCATCGGGGAACTGCTCCTCGAGGTACTCGATGATGGTGAGCGATTCGATCAGGTGGCTGCCATCGTCAAGCTCCAGCACCGGCAGCGTGCCGAAGGGGTTTCGCGCCAGGTGGGCCGGCTCGCGGTGCCGCCCCTTCAGGGTGTTGACCACCACCTGTTCGATGCCCAGCGCCGCGCCGGCCGCTTCGCGCTCGGCGATGTAGAGCATCACCTTGGTTGGGTTCGGCGCCAGCGGCACCATGTAGAGCTTCATGGGTGTGCCTCGCGTGATAATGTCGTCGGCTGTTCTCCTCCCGGTCTGGCCATGTTCCGCCTTCCCCGTTTCTTCCAGCGCTCGCGGTCGGCGCCGGCCGATCCGTCGGCCACGGCGGGTGAGCCCGCGGCAATCCCTGTTTCCAAGGTCACCGAGCCGCCCGTCAGCTACGAAGGCGCCCAGTCCCTGCTGGCCGAAGGCCGCGCGCAGGAGGCGCGGACACAGCTCGAGCGCCTGGTGGCGACGGAGCCCGGGCATGCGCGGGCACTGAACCTGCTGGGGGTGATCGCGCAGCGCGCGGGCGATGCGGCCGCGGCAGTGGGTCTGCTGGAGCGCGCGGTGCGTGCCGATGCGGGTCTGGCGGGGGCGCAGTACAACCTGGGCAATGCGCTGGCCGAGCTCGGGCGTTTCGAGCCGGCCCTGGAGGCCTTCGAGGCCGCGGTGCGGCTGGAGCCCGGGCATGCCGATGCGCTGTGCAACCGGGGGCTGGTGCTGCAGCAGTTGCAGCGCCACGAGGCGGCGGCGGCCAGCTTCGAACAGGCGCTGGCGTTGCGGCCCGACGATGCCGAGCTGCATGCCGGCCTCGCCGAGAGTCGTCGCCAGCAGGGCCGGCTGGACGACGCCTTGGCGGCCTACTGGCGGGTGGCGGCGTTGCAGCCCGAGAACCCCGAGGCGCAGTCCAGCCTGGGCAACGCGCTGCAGGCCTGCGGCCAGCACGAGCCGGCGCTCGCCAGCTACGAGCGGGCGTTGCGCCTGGCGCCAGACCATGTGGCCACGCTGACCAATCAAGCCGCGCTGCTGCGCGCGCTGGGGCGGTCCGGTGAGGCGCTGGCCGTCTATGACCGCCTGGTGCAGGTAACGCCAGGTCAGGCCGAGCCGGTGGTGCGGCGTGCCTCGGTGCTGAATGCCCTCGAACGCTTCACCGAGGCGCTGGCCGGTTTCGATGCGGCGCTGTCGCGCGATCCGCAGTTGGCCGACGCGCATTTCGGGCGCGGTCTCGCGTTGCACCGGCTCGATCGCCTGGGCGAGGCCTTGCCTGCCTATGACCGCGCGATCGCGCTTGATCCCGAGCATGCTGACGCGCACAACAACCGCGGTCTGCTGCTGCACGCGTTGCGCCGCGTCGAGGAGGCCATTGCCAGCTACGAGCAGGCGCTGCGAATCCGCCCCGATCAGGCGTTTCTCCTCGGCACGCTGCAGCACGCGAAGATGCGGGTCTGTGACTGGCGTGACTTCGATGCCCTGATCGCTCGCCTCGAGACCGAGGTGCTCGCGGGTCGCCCGGTGACCATGCCGTTCGCGGCGCTCTCGCTCACCGACAACCCGGCGGTCCATGCGGCTGCGGCGCGCAGCTACGCGCAGTCGCATCACCCCGCGCCCGCGCCTGCGAACGCGGCCGGGCGATGCCGCAGCGGCGGCCGGATACGGCTTGGCTACTTCTCGGCCGATTTCTATACCCACGCCACCGCCTACCTGGTTGCCGAACTCCTCGAACGGCACGACCGTGCCCAGTTCGAGGTGATGGCCTTCGCGCTGGGCCCCGCCCGCGATGACGCGATGCGCCGCCGAATCATGGCGGGCGTGGACCGGTTCTCGGCCGTGGGTGTGATGTCCGATGCCGAGGCGATCCGGCTGGCCCGCGAGGCCGGCGTGGACATCGCCATCGACCTCAACGGCTACACCCAGGATTCCCGAAGCGGCATCTTCGCGGGGCGCTGCGCGCCGGTCCAGGTGAACTTCCTCGCCTATCCCGGCACCATGGCCTCGGCCTGCATGGATTACATCGTGGCCGATCACACCGTCATCGCGCCGCAGGCCGCGGCCTCGTTCACCGAGAAGGTGGTGCGCATGCCGCACAGCTACCAGGTCAACGATTCCCGGCGCCAGGTCTCCGATCGGGTGTTCACGCGCGCCGAACTCGGCCTGCCCGAAGACAGATTCGTCTACTGCTCGTTCAACAACACCCACAAGATTCTCCCGTCGGTGTTCGATGCCTGGATGCGCATTCTTTCCGCGGTGCCCGGCAGCGTGCTCTGGCTGCTGCAGGACAACCCGCAGGCAGCGAACAACCTGCGTCAGCACGCGCGGCAGCGCGGTGTCGATCCGGGCAGGCTGGTGTTCGCCGGGCGCGTGCCCACCGCCGAGCACCTGAGCCGGCATCGGCAGGCCGATCTCTTCCTGGACACCTTTCCCTACAACGCGCACACCACGGCGAGTGACGCCCTGTGGATGGCGCTGCCGGTGCTGACACGGCCGGGGCAGTCGTTCCCGAGCCGCGTGGCGGCCAGCCTGCTCAGGGCCGTGGGGCTGCCCGAACTCATCGCCGACACCCCCGAAGACTACGAGCGCATGGCCATCGCGCTGGCGCGTGATCCGCAACCGCTCGCGTCGTACAGGCAGCGGCTCGATGCCGCTCGCTTGAGCGCGCCGCTCTTCGACACCGCGCGCTTCGCACGTGATCTCGAGTGGGCCTATCGGCAGATGCACCAGCGCAACGTGGCGGGCCTCGAGCCGGCCGATATCACGGTCCCCGATGAACTTCCGAGCGCGGTGGAGCGGTGATCGGACTGCCGGGCTTCTTTCGACGACGCCCACGACCCGAGGGCGCGACACAGACCGATGCCGCGATGCCGGCCGATCCGGCGGCTGCGGGCGACGCACCGGTGGCGAGCCGTGTTGCCATGGCCACGGAGCCGCCTGCCAGCTATGAAGGTGCTCAGTCGCTCCTGGCCGAGGGCCGCGCGCAGGAGGCTCGATTGCAGCTCGAGCGCCTGGTGGCGGTCGATCCCGGTCACGCGCGGGCGCTGAACCTGCTGGGGGTGATCGCACAGCGCGCGGGCGACGCGGTCGCGGCGGTGGGCTTGCTGGAACGCGCGGTGGGTGCCGATGCGGGTCTGGCGGGGGCGCAGTACAACCTGGGCAATGCGCTGGCCGGGCTGGGGCGTTTCGAGCCGGCGTTGCAGGCCTTCGAGGCGGCGGTTCGGCTGGAGCCGACACATGCCGATGCGCTGTGCAACCGGGGGCTGGTGCTGCAGCAGCTGCAGCGCCCTGAGGCAGCGGCGGCCAGCTTCGAGCAGGCGCTGGCGCTGCGTCCTGATGATGCCGACCTGCACGTCAGCCTCGCCGAGGTGCTGGCCGCGCTCGGTCGGCATCAGGCGGCCATCGCCCATTTCGAGCGGGCGATCGCGCTGCGGCCGCAACCGGCGGTCCTGCACCATGCCCTTGGCATGGCGCTCACCGCGCTGGGCCGCCACGAGTCGGCGCTGATCGCCTACGAGCGCGCCATCGCCCTGCAGCCGGCATTCCCGGAGGCCCTCAGCAACCGGGGCAACGCCCTGAAGGCGCTGGGGCGGCTGCCGCAGGCGCTGGCCAGCCACGAGCAGGCCCTCGCCCTGCGGCCGGATCTCGCGCCCATCCATGTCAACCTCGGTCATGTGCTGCGCGAACTCGACCGGCTGCCCCAGGCGAGGGTTGCCTTCGAACGCGCCATCGCGCTTCAGCCCGATCTGGCCGATGCGCACAGCGCCCTGGGTCTGGTGCTCGAGCGCATGGGGCAATATGCCGAGGCCACCCGCAGCTACGACCGCGCCATCGCGCTGCGACCCGGCTATCCGCAGGCCCGATTCAACCGGGCGCTGATATCCCTGCTGCAGGGCGACTACCCCCTGGGCTGGGCCGAGTACGAGGCGCGCTGGCAGGATGACCCCGCCGCGCTCGCGCCGCGCCGTTACCCCCAGCCGCTGTGGCTCGGGCAGGCGCCGCTGGCCGGCCGCACCATCCTGCTGCATGCCGAACAGGGCCTGGGCGACACGCTGCAGTTCTGCCGCTATGTGCCGGTGGTGGCCGCGATGGGCGCGCGGGTGGTGCTGGAGGTGCAGCGGCCGCTGGCCGGTCTGATGCGGGGGCTGGCGGGTGTTGACCAGCTCATCGAGCAGGGCCAGCCCGTGCCGCCGATTGACTGGCAGTGCCCCCTGATGTCACTGCCGCTGGCGCTGAAGACCACCCTGGACAGCATCCCGCTGGCGAAGGGCTATCTGCGCGCCGATCCGCAGCGCGTGGCGGCGTGGCGGGAACGGCTGGGGCCTGCGCAGTCGCCGCGCATTGGGCTGGTGTGGAGCGGCAGCACCACGCAGGGCAACGACCCTTCCCGCAATCTGAGCCTCGCGCAACTGCTGGCTCAGCTGCCTGCGGGCCTGACCTGCGTCTCGCTGCAGAAGGAGATCGCCGCCACCGACAGGCCCGTTCTGGCCGCCAGTCCGCACATCCTGGATGTCAGCGCCAGCCTCGCGGATTTCTCCGACACGGCTGCGCTGTGCGAGTGCGTCGATGTGATCATCAGCGTGGACACCAGCGTGGCGCACCTTGCGGGCGCGCTCGGCAAGCCGCTGCATGTGCTGCTGCCGTGGGTGCCGGCCTTTCGGTGGCTGCTCGATCGCGAGGACAGCCCCTGGTATGCCAGCGCCCGACTCCATCGTCAGGGCCCGGACCGGCAATGGGCGCCCGTGCTCACACGGCTGGCGGCCGCGCTCACCGCGCCCGGCTGACTCAGCCCGGGCGACGCTCGAAGGCCGGCAGGCCCTCCGGGATATGGTGGAAGGCCTGCTTGTCGATCGTGAAGATGGCGGCCTTGGGCTGGAACACCGAGGGGTCGTCAAAGGTGCCCACCTTGAGAATGACCGCACCCGGCCGCTTGGGTGAGCGCGTGCCGATCGCGGTGCCGCAGGTGGGGCAGAAGTAGCGGGTGACCGCGTTCTCGATGTCTGTGCGGGTGAAGCTGCCGGGCTGTCCGCGCGTGAAGCGAAAGCCCGACTCGGGCATCACCATGATGACGTTCGGATTGCCGCCAGTGATGTACTGGCACTCCCGGCAATGGCATTGCAGCGAGGCCAGGGGCTCGCCCTCGGCCTCGTAACGCAGGCCCTTGCAGTAACAGCCGCCCTCGATCTTCATGCGCCGCCTCCGTTCAGAATGAGTCGCCGGGCACCCGCACCCAGCCTTCCATGAGCACGCGCGCGCTGCGGCTCATGATCGCCTTGCGCACCACCCACTCGCCGCCTTCCTGGCTGGCCTCGGCGCCCACCCGAAGGGTGCCCGAGGGATGACCGAAGCGCACCGCCTGGCGCGGCCCGCCGCCCGCGGCGAGGTTCACCAGGGTGCCCGGAATGGCCGCGGCGGTGCCGATGGCCACCGCCGCCGTGCCCATCATGGCGTGGTGCAGCTTGCCCATCGACAGCGCGCGCACCAGCAGGTCGATGTCGGCCGCGGCCACCGGCTTGCCGCTGGAGGCGGTGTAGCTCGTGGGCGGGGCGACGAAGGCCACCTTCGGCGTGTGCTGACGGCGCGCAGCCTCGTCAACGTGGGCGATCAGGCCCATGCGCACCGCCCCGTGCGCCCGGATGGTCTCGAATCGCGCCAGCGCGGCGGGGTCGGTGTTGATCGCATCCTGCAGCTCGGTGCCGGTGCAGCCGATGTCGGCCGCGTTCAGGAAGATGGTGGGGATGCCGGCATTGATCATCGTGGCCCTGAGCACGCCCACGCCCGGCACCGAGAGCTCGTCCACCAGGTTGCCGGTGGGGAACATGGCGCCACCGGCGCCTTCTTCCTCGGCGGCCGGGTCCATGAACTCGAGCTGCACCTCGGCGGCCGGGAAGGTCACGCCGTCGAGCTCGAAGTCACCGGTCTCCTGCACCTGGCTGTCGGTGATCGGCACGTGGGCGATGATGGTCTTGCCGATGTTCGCCTGCCAGATGCGCACCGTGGCCGTGCCGTTGCGCGGAATGCGCGAGGGGTCGATCAGCCCGGCGCCGATCGAGAAGGGCCCCACCGCGGCCGACAGGTTGCCGCAGTTGCCGCTCCAGTCGACGAAGGCCGAGTCGATGGAGACCTGGCCGAAGAGGTAGTCGACGTCGTGATCAGGGCGGCTGCTGCGCGAGATGATCACGGTCTTGCTGGTGCTGGAGGTGGCCGCGCCCATGCCGTCGATCTGCTTGCCGTAGGGGTCGGGGCTGCCGATCACGCGCATCAGCAGGGCGTCGCGGGCCTTGCCAGGCACCTGGGCTGCCGGGGGCAGGTCTTGCAGGCGGAAGAACACGCCCTTGCTGGTGCCGCCACGCAGGTAGGTGGCGGGGATGCGGATCTGCGGGGCACGGGCCATGGCGGTCCTCAGGCGGCTTGACGGGAAGAGGCGAGGAAATCCTGGGCAAAGCGCTGCAGCACGCCGCCCGCGTCGTAGATGGAGACCTCCTCGGCGGTATCGAGCCGGCAGGTCACCGGCACTTCCAGTCGCTGGCCGTCACGGCGGTGGATGACCAGCGTGAGGGTGGCCCGCGGCGTGCGCTCGCCGATCACATCGAAGGTCTCGGTGCCGTCGATGCCCAGGGTCTTGCGCGTGGTGCCGGGCAGGAACTCCAGCGGCAGCACGCCCATGCCGATCAGGTTGGTGCGGTGGATGCGCTCGAAGCCCTCGGCCACGATGGCCTCGACGCCAGCCAGCCGAACGCCCTTGGCCGCCCAGTCTCGCGAGGAGCCCTGGCCGTAGTCGGCGCCGGCCACGATGATCAGCGGCTGGCGGCGGTTCATGTAGGTCTCGATGGCTTCCCACATGCGCATCACCTGACCCTCGGGCTCCACGCGTGCCAGCGAGCCCGCCTTCATCTTGCCGTCTATCACCGCCATCTCGTTCTTCAGGGTGGGGTTGGCGAAGGTGGCGCGCAGCGCGGTGAGGTGATCGCCGCGGTGGGTGGCGTAGGAGTTGAAGTCTTCCTCGGGCAGGCCCATGCGGGCGAGATACTCGCCGGCCGCGCTGTCGGGCAGGATGGCGTTCGAGGGCGAGAGGTGATCGGTGGTGATGTTGTCGCCAAGCACCGCCAGCGGCCGCATGCCGCGCAGCGTGCGCTCGCCGGCGAGCGCGCCCTCCCAGTAGGGCGGGCGGCGGATGTAGGTGGACTGCGGGCGCCAGTCGTAGAGCGGGCTTACCGCAGGCCCGGTCTCGCGGGCGATGTCGAACATCGGGGTGTAGACCTTGCGGAACTGCTCGGGCTTGACCGAGGCACGCACCACCGCGTCGATCTCGGCGTCGGTGGGCCAGAGGTCCTTGAGCATCACCGGCTTGCCGTCGACCACGCCGAGCGGGTCCTTCTCGATGTCGACCCGCACCGTGCCGGCGATGGCGTAGGCCACCACCAGCGGCGGCGAGGCGAGGAAGGCCTGCCGGGCGTAGGGATGGATGCGGCCGTCGAAGTTGCGGTTGCCCGAGAGCACGGCAGTGGCGTAGAGGTCGCGCTCGATGATCTCCTTCTGGATGGCCGGATCGAGCGCGCCCGACATGCCATTGCAGGTGGTGCAGGCAAAGGCCACCACGCCGAAGCCCAGACGCTCGAGCTCGGTGGTGAGGCCGGCCTCGTCCAGGTAGAGGGCCACCGCCTTCGAGCCGGGCGCGAGCGAGGTCTTCACCCAGGGCTTGCGGGTGAGGCCCATGCGGTTGGCGTTGCGCGCCAGCAGGCCGGCGGCGATCACGTTGCGCGGGTTGCTGGTGT
Source organism: Burkholderiales bacterium (assembly GCA_037146935.1). Taxonomy (GTDB): domain Bacteria; phylum Pseudomonadota; class Gammaproteobacteria; order Burkholderiales; family Burkholderiaceae_E; genus Quisquiliibacterium. Next base: position 55,189 of record JBAWWD010000019.1, on the reverse strand, counting down.
TGGTGCAGCTGGTGATGGCGGCGATGATCACCGCGCCGTCGGGCATGCGCCCCGGCTCGGACTGCCACGGGCCAGCGATGCCGCGGGCGGCGAGATCGGTGGTGGCCACCCGCGCGTGCGGGTTGGACGGGCCGGCCATGTTGCGCACCACGCTGGAGAGGTCGAAGCGCAGGGTGCGCTCGTACTCGGCATGCGTCAGGCTGTCGGCCCACAGGCCGGTGTGGCGGGCGTAGGTCTCCACCAGCGCGACCTGCTCGTCTTCGCGGCCGGTGAGCCGCAGGTAGTCGATGGTCTGCTGGTCGATGAAGAACATGGCGGCGGTGGCGCCATACTCCGGGGCCATGTTCGAGATGGTGGCGCGATCGCCCAGGGTGAGCGCCGAGGCGCCCTCGCCGCGGAACTCGAGGTAGGCGCCCACCACCTTCTGCTGGCGCAGGAACTCGGTGAGGGCCAGCACCATGTCGGTGGCCGTGATACCCGGGCCCGGCCGGCCGCTGAGCTCGACCGCGACGATGTCCGGCAGCCGCATCCAGGAGGCGCGTCCGAGCATGACGTTCTCGGCCTCGAGGCCGCCCACGCCGATGGCGATCACGCCCAGCGCATCGACGTGCGGGGTGTGGCTGTCGGTGCCCACGCAGGTGTCGGGGAAGGCCACGCCCTCGCGCACCTGGATGACGGGTGACATCTTTTCCAGGTTGATCTGATGCATGATCCCGTTGCCCGGCGGGATCACATCGACATTGCGGAAGGCCAGCTTGGTCCAGTCGATGAAGTGGAAGCGGTCTTCGTTGCGGCGGTCCTCGATGGCGCGATTGCGCGCGAAGGCATCGGGCTCGAAGCCGCCGCACTCCACGGCGAGCGAGTGGTCCACGATGAGCTGCACCGGCACCACCGGGTTCACCTTGGCCGGGTCGCCACCCTGGTCGGCGATGGCGTCGCGCAGGCCGGCCAGATCGACGAGCGCGGTCTGGCCCAGGATGTCATGGCAGACCACCCGCGCCGGGAACCACGGGAAATCGAGGTCCCGGCGGCGCTCGATGAGCTGGCGAAGCGACTCGGTGAGGGCGGCCGGCTCGCAGCGCCGCACGAGATTTTCGGCCAGCACGCGCGAGGTGTAGGGGAGCTTGTCGTAGGCGCCGGGGGCGATTGCCTCGACCGCTGCGCGAGCGTCGAAGTGGTCGAGCGAGGTGCCAGGCAGCCGGGTGCGGTAGATGGTATTCATGGTGGCAGGGATTTTATCCGATCGGTCCTGGCGGCCGTCTGCCTCAGCCCAGCACCTGACGCGCAAGCGCGGTGTAGAGCGGAATGCCCAGCAGGATGTTCAGCGGGAAGGTCACGCCCAGCGACAGCCCGAAGTAGAGCGAGGGGTTGGCCTCCGGGATCGCATAGCGCAGCACGGCCGGCACCACGATGTACGAGGCGCTTGCCGACAGCACCATCAGCAGGGCGGCGTCGCCTGCCGGCAGATGCAGCAGGATGGCCAGCAGCAGCGCGATCGTGGCATGCATCACCGGACCCAGGACTGCGTAGGCGATCAGCGCCGGCGACTGGCTGCGCACCCCGCCCAGGTTGCGCGCGACCATCAGCCCCATGTCCAGCAGGAAGAACGCGAGCATGCCCTTGAACAGGCCGCTGGAGAACGGCGCCATCATGGCCTTGCCCGCGTCGCCACTGAGGTAGCCCACCGTCATCGCGCCGAGCAGCAGCAGATGGGCGCCGTCGGTGAACGACTCGCGCAGGATCCGGCCGAGCGAGCCGCCGCCGCCAGGCGCTTCCAGCGCCGCCGCGCCGCCGGCGGTGGCGACCAGCGGGCCGGCCTGACGCTGCCGCAGCCCGTTGGCCAGCAGCACCGCCATGATGATCGCCGGCGACTCCATCAGCACCATGGCCACCACCATGTGGCCGCCGGCGCTGAGTTGCTGGGCCTCGAGGTGCTGCATGGCCGTCACGAAGGTCACTGCGCTTACGGAGCCGTACGACGCGGCGATGGCGGCGGCATCGAGCGCCGGCACCCGATTGCGCAACAGGCTGTAGCCCAGCGCCGGCACCAGGAAGGCCATGAACACCGCGGCGCACAGGCTCAGCAGCGCCGAGCCGCCCAACGCGGATTCGCCGAGCGCGAAGCCGCCCTTCAGGCCGAGCGCCATCAGCAGATACAGCGACAGGAACTTCGAGATCGCCGGCGGGATCTCGAGGTTGGAGCGCAGCGCGCCCGCGAGGACGCCGAAGACGAAGAAGAGGATGGCGGGGTCGAGCAGATTGGACATGGGGATCTCCTGAAGTCCGCACATGCTAGGGATGTGAATCAATCAGGTAAAATCGATTCTTGATGGCATAAAAATAGAAGAAAATCTATGAATGTGACGTTTCGTCAGTTGCGTCTGTTCCTGGCCCTGGCGGAAACGGGCAGCGTCAGTCGTGCGGCGCGGTCCCTGCATGTCACGCAGCCCACCGCGTCCATGCAGTTGCGCGAGATCACCGAGTCGGTCGGGGTGCCGCTCTACGAGGTGATCTCCCGGCGGGTGTATCTCACCGACGCCGGGCAAGACCTCGCCCGCACGGCCCGTGCAATCGCCAATGAATGGTCCGCCTTCGAGCAGCGGATCGACGCCACCCGTGGCCTGGCCCGCGGTCGCTTGCGCGTGGCGGTGGTGAGCACCGCCCAGTATTTCGTCCCGCGGCTGCTGGGCAGCTTCTGCACGCGCTTCCCCGAGATCGAGATCGCGCTCGAGGTGCTCAACCGCGATGGCGTGGTGCAGCGGCTCAGGGAGAACCTCGATGATCTCTACATCATGTCCATGCCGCCCACCGACATCGACCTCGACGATGCGGTGTTCATGCCCAACCCATTGGTGGTGATCGCGGCACAGTCCCATCCGCTGGCCGCGCGGCGGCGCATTCCCCTGGCCGCGCTCGCCGGCCTTCGCTTCATCCTGCGCGAGCGCGGTTCCGGCACGCGCATGGCGGTCGACGCACACTTCAGTCGGCTGAAGTTCAGGCCCGATCTGCGTCTGGAACTGGGCAGCAACGAAGCCATCAAGGAGGCCGTCGCTGGCGGCATGGGCATCTCGATCGTTTCCAGCCACTCACTGCACGGGCAGCAAGCCGAGCACGGCGTCTCGGTGCTGGATGTGGTCGGGTTTCCGATCGAGTCGCGCTGGCATGTGGTGCGCCGCAAGGGCAAGCAGCCCTCACCGATTGCCACGGTCTTCCAGGCGCATCTCATGGCCGAATCGGCACGGTGGGCGGGGCCGGGGCGCCCCGCGCAGCCGGAAAGCCGAGGGCCTGGCAGGCGCGCGCCCTCGCGGCGCGGCTGAGCGCTGCCGTGTTGTCCGTCAACCCGAGGCCGCTTACCATGGCTGGCGTTCGGCGAAGAATTGCCAACGCTCCTCGCCCGGCCCGCCGCTGCGGACTCGGCCACGGGTTCCCGCAGGAGACCATGCCTTGAAGCCCGCTGCCCCCTCTTCGTTGACGCCGCTGTCGCCCACCTGCGCGCCAGGCGCGTCGCGCCGCCGGTTCGTCCGGGCCACGGGCTCGGTCGGGCTCGCCGCCTCGGTGGGTGTGCCCCGCCTGGCTGGCGCCCAGGCCAGGCGCAAGACCCTGAAGATCATGCAGTGGAACCACTTCGTGCCAGCCTTCGACGAGTGGTTCAACCGGAAATTCGTGGTCGAGTGGGGGGAGAAGAACGACACCGAGGTCATCGTCACCAACGTGGGCATGACCAGCATCGAGAGCCGGGCCGAGGCCGAGATCGCCAAGAAGCTGGGCCACGACCTGTGCATGTTCCTGAGTCCGCCGGCGTCCTACGAAGACCATGTCATTGATCATCGCGACATCTACGCCGAGTGCGAGCGCCGCTTCGGCAAGCCCCTGGACATCGCGATCCGCAGCACCTTCAACCCCACCACGAAGAAGTACTTCGGGTTCTCGGACAGCTATGTGCCCGACCCGGTCAACTACCGCAAGGATCTCTGGGACGAGGCGGGCATCAGGCCCGACACCTGGGATGCCATCCGCGAGGGCGGGCGCCGCATCAAGGAACGGCATGGCATCCCGGTGGGCATCGGCATGTCCAATGAGCTCGACAGCAGCATGGCGCTGCGATCCATCCTGCTCGCCTTCGGCGCCGGGGTGCAGGACGCCGAGGGCCGCCCGAGCCTGAAGTCGCGCAACACGCTCGAGGCCCTGAAGTACGGCAAGGCGTTGTTCACCGACGCCATGACCGACGAGATCTTCTCGTGGGATGCCTCTTCCAACAACCGGCAGATGCTGGCCGGCAAGGGCTCGCTCACCCTGAATGCGATCTCGGTCACCCGCACCGGCGAGAACGAGAAGATCCCGGTCGCCAGCCGCATCGCGCTGGGCCGCCCGGCGCGTGGGCCAGCGTCGGCCCTGGGTGTGATGCACCTCATGAATGCCTACGCGATCTGGAAGTTCGCCCGCAACATCGAGGGCGCCAAGAAGTTCCTGGTCGACCTGGCCGGCGCGTCGCGCAGCGCCTTCCTGGCGAGCGAGTTCTACAACTTCCCCACCTATCCGCAGCTGGTGCCTGACCTGCAGCAGCTCATTGCCCGCGACGCCAAGGCGCAGCCGCCCGACAAGTACGCCATCTTTTCCGATGCCGACAGGTGGACGGTCGGGGTGGGCTACCCCGGCTACGCCAACGGCGCCATCGACGAGATCTGGAAGGCCTGGCTGGTGCCCAAGATGTTTGCCGATGTCGCCTCCAGCCGGATGACCCCCGAGGCCGCGCTCGACATGTACTCGGCGCAGGTCAACGAGATCTTCGCCCGCTGGCGCGCCCGCCGGAAGGTGGCCTGATGGCCACCGCTCGCCGTGCGCTGGTGCATGGCGGGGCGCTGCTCGGCGCCGCGGCACTGGGCGCGCCCTGGGTGGCGCGCGCCACCAGCGCTCGTCGGCGCATCTTCATCGTCAGCAGCTACCACAAGACCTACCTCTGGTCGCAGTCCACGGCGCGGGGCGTGAGCGCGGCGCTGCGCAAGCTGGGTTATCTCGAGAACGACGAACAGGCTCGCCAGCTCGATCGCAATGACGGCATCGAGACCGCGCGGGTGGTCATCCACAAGGAGTGGATGGACACCAAGCGCCGCGACAAGCCGCCCGAGATGGCCAATGCCACCACGCGCATCATGGCGGCCATCAAGGCCTTCAAGCCCGATCTCGTCATGGTGGGCGATGACAACGCGGCCCGGTACATCGGTGGCCAGCTGCTCGACACGCCCACGCCGGTGGTGTTCTGGGGCATCAACGGGCTGCCGCTCAAGTACGGCCTGGTCGACAACATGGATGCGCCCGGGCGCAACGTCACCGGGGTGTGGCAGTCGGGCTATCACAAGGAAAGCCTCGATCTGCTCAAGCGCCTGGTGCCGGCCGCGCGAACCTTCGCGATCCTGGCCTGCGATTCGGAGTCGTCACGCCCCAACGCCAAGATGATCGAGCAGCTGGCGCAGCGCGGCAGCCTGCCCCTGAAGCTGACCGACAAGGTGCTCACCAATTCGCTGGACGAGTTCAAGTCGCGGGCGCTCGCGCTTTCGAAGCAGGTGGACGCCTTCGTGGTGCTCAACCACGACACCTTGCGTGATGCCCGTGGCAACCACGTCGATATGCTCGATGTCGGTCGCTGGTACCTCAACACCATCCGCATCCCCGAGGCATCCCACGAGGACCAGTTCGTCTACGAGGGCATGCTGCTCACCGCCAACGACTCCGGCTTCAATCAGGGCTTTCTGGCCTTCGAGATGGCGCACGCCATCCTGGAGCGCGGCCTCAATCCCGCCCGCATGGCCGTGCGCACCCCCGAGCGTGGCCCCTACCTGGTCAATCGCAACCGTGCCCGGCAACTGGGCATCCGGCTCGAGGACGCCATGTACCTCATCGACGAGGTGGTCGAGACCTCGGCGGCGCTCAAGCCGCGTCGATGATCAGACCCTCCCGGCGAGCGCGCTGAGCCGATGTCGATCCGCTACCGGCTCCTGTTCGCGTTCTTCCTGGTTGGCGCCGCGCTGCTGGCGCCGGTCTTCTACATCTCCTACAGCTACACCCAGGATTCGGCGCGGGCCCGCACCGAGCAGAGCATCACCCAGCAGATCGACATCCTGGCGGCGAGCTTCGAGCAGGAGTTCGGCCTGGGGCTGCAGCGCTCGCTCAAGCAGATCGCCGCCTCGGAGCCGCTGCTCCAGTACCTCTCGGCCTCGCAGGACGAGCGCATCGTCAACGCCCGCACGCTCGAGACCAGCTTCCTGAGGCTGCAGACCGACTACGACGTCTACTCGGGCATCTATTTCGTCGATGCCCAGCGGCAGGTGGTCGCCAGCGTCGAGGACAAGCGCCGCAGCCCGCGCGCCGACCTTGGCGAGTCGGGCGCGTCCGCCGAGGGGAAGGCCGCGCCACCCACGCCGCTGCACTTCGCCCGGCTCTATGACCGCATCCGGACCACGCCCGCGCTGCTCTCGGCCGGCAACATGGAGTGGTTCATGCCGCCGCGCGAGATCATGGTCGAGGGCCCGTTCATCGACGAGGCGGGTCGGCTCAGCGTGCTGGCAGGCCTGCCCTCGCTCGATTACGACAACGGCGCCTTCAGCGGCGTGGCGATGGTTCGCCTGCGCCTGGATGGCTTCGTCTCGCGGCTGAAGGCCGTCAAGCTGTTCGACCGGTCTCCGGTGTGGCTCTTCGGGCCGCAGGGGGAGGTGCTGCTCGCGCCGGACGAGCCCTTGCTCAGTCTGAGCGGGCGCGACTTTCCCGCGGCCAAGCCGGATGGCCAGGTGGCACTCCAGCGCCGGGAGTCCGATCTGCTCGCATGGCGGGACCTGTCGATCGCGCCGGGGTCGATGCTGCTGCGGGTGGCCTATGCGGTGCCCGATCGCCTGCTGCTGGCCGACTACTACAAGACCGCGCTGCCCGGCTTTATGGTGCTGGTGCTGCTGGTGCTGGCCACCGCGGCCGCGCTGTCGACGGTGCTGGCCCGCAATCTGTCGGCGCCCATCATCGGCCTGGCCGATGCGGCCTCGCGACTGGCTCGTGGCGAGGTCGGCGGTCGCGTGGAAGTGAAGGCGCCGGGCGAGCTGGCCGTGCTCGTGGCCAGTTTCAACCAGATGTCCGAGAACCTGCGGCTGGCCAACGAGAATCGCGCCAGCGCATTCGCGGTGCTGCGCCAGACTGCCGCGCAGATGCGCTCGCGTGAAGATGGCGGGCCCTTGGCCGGCGATGCGGCGCCGGATGAGTCCGGGCGACACTCCCCCGGAGAGGATGACGCCGAGGACCTGCGGGCGATCTCGGCGCTGATCTCCCAGCTCATCGAGGAGCGTCAGCATTACCTGCTCGGGCTGCGCGAGGCCAAGGAGGCCGCCGAGATGGCCGATCAGGCCAAGAGCCAGTTCCTGGCCAACATGAGCCACGAGATCCGCACACCGCTCAATGCCGTGCTCGGCATGCTCAAGCTCCTGCAGGCCACCGCGCTCACCAGTCGCCAGAGCGACTATGCGGTGAAGACCGAGGGCGCCGCGCGCTCGCTGCTGATGCTGCTCAACGACATCCTCGATTTCTCCAAGGTCGAGGCCAACATGATGAGCCTCGACCGGCGGCCGTTCCGGCTCGACCAGATGATGCGTCACCTCTCGGTGATCCTGTCGGCGAGCGTGGGGGGCAAGCCCCTCGAGGTGCTGTTCGACATCGACCGCCGGCTGCCCCGCACACTGGTCGGTGACGACATGCGTCTGCAGCAGGTGCTGATCAACCTTGGCGGCAATGCCATCAAGTTCACCGAGCGCGGCGAGGTGGTGGTGCGCGTGCGCGAGATCGCCCGCACCGATACCGAGGTCGAGGTGGACTTCAGCGTGCGTGATTCGGGCATCGGGATCGCGCCGGCGCAGCAGCAGCAGATCTTCAGCGGCTTCTCGCAGGCCGAGTCCTCCACCACCCGTCGCTTCGGGGGCACGGGTCTCGGGCTGGCCATCAGTCAGCGTCTGATCGAACTCATGGGCGGCCACATCGAGGTCGACAGCGAGCCCGGTCGTGGCAGCGACTTCCATTTCCGCATCCGCCTGGACCGCCCGCCACAGGAGGCCGCCGAGCCGATGGTGCCGGTGGCTTGCACGGGCCTGTCGGCCCTGCGAGTTCTGGTGGTGGACGACAACGCCACCGCGCGCGACATCCTGTGCGAGATGTCGCGCTCGCTGGGCTGGCATGCCGATGCGGCTTCCGATGGCGCAGAGGCCTTGCGCCTTGCCGCCGAGCAGGCCGACCGGGGGGAGCCCTATGACATCGCGCTGGTGGACTGGCAGATGCCCGGCATGGACGGCTGGGAGACCGGCCTGCGCCTGCGCCAGGCAGCGCGCTCCGGCGCCACCCTGGTGATGATGGTCACCGCGCATGATCGGGAGATGCTCGCCCAGCGCAGCGTGTCCGAGCAGGCAGCCCTGGGCGGTTTCCTGGTCAAGCCCCTCACGGCTGCCATGCTCCTCGATGCCGTGGCCGACGCCCGGCTCGGCATCGACCGTCAGGCGTCGTTGCCGGCGCCGCTCGCCAGCGGGCGCCTGAGCGGTCTGCGTCTGCTGGTGGTGGAGGACAACCCGAACAACCAGCAGGTCGCCAGGGAACTGCTGGTCGCCGAGGGGGCGCTGGTGACGCTTGCCGACAACGGTGAGCGCGGCGTCGAGGCGGTCTTCGCGGCCCGCCCGGCCTTCGATGCGGTGCTCATGGACCTGCAGATGCCGGTGATGGATGGCTTTGGCGCCACGGAGCGCATCCGCAGGCACCCGGAGCATGCCGGCCTGCCGATCATCGCCATGACCGCCAATGCCATGAGCTCGGATCGCGATGCCTGTCTGGCCGCGGGCATGAATGACCACGTGGGCAAGCCCTTCGAGCTGAGCGATCTGGTGGCGATCATCCGCCGTCACACCGGTCGCGAAGACCAGGGCGCCCTTGGGGCAGCCGCCGAAGCCCAGTCGCTGGATCCTGATCTGGTGGCCGTGGCGCGTGAGGCAGAGATCTCGGTGGAGGCTTCGGTGCAGCGACTGGGCGGGAACGCGGCCATCTATGAGCGCATGCTGCGTGATTTCCTGCGCGAGCTGCCCGCGCAGCTCGCGCAGTTGCAGACCAGCGCGCGCGAGGGGCGATGGCGCGAGGTTTCGCTCTCGGTCCACACCCTCAAGGGCTTGGCCGGCATGATCGGTGCCTCCGGGCTGCAGTTGGCCGCCACTCAGGCCGAGCGGGCGCTCGAGGCGGCGCCAGAGGTGTCTGCGCCGGCGCTCGATGCGTTGCACGCCGCGGCGCAGCGGGTGCTGGTCGCGTCGCGCTGGGCGGCCGCGAAGGCCTTCGAGCCCGCACCCATGGTGACGGTGTCCGAGTCTGCCGGCGGTCCGGAGGCGGGCCGCGAGGAACGGCTCAGCGAACTGCTGGCGCTGCTGCAGGCGTCCGACATGCGCGCGGTGGATCTCTTCGATTCCCTGCGCGCGCACCCCGATCTGCGTGAGCGCAGCGGCTTTGCGGAACTGCAGGCGGCGATCGAGGCGCTGGATTTCGACAGCGCCCTGCGTATCGGACGCCGTCTTGCCGCCTCGCAGGAGGGCGCATGAATCCCACACCTGTGCCGGGTGATGGCGCTGCCGCTGCCTCGCGTCCGCCGATCGTGCTGGTGGTCGATGATCAGCCGCTCAACATCCAGGCGCTCTACCGGGCGCTCACGCCGGGTCATCAGGTGCTGGTGGCCACGCATGGCGTGAAGGCCATCTCGATCTGCCGTGAGTCCCGGCCCGACATCGTGCTGCTCGATGTGGTCATGCCCGAGATGGACGGCTACGAGGTCTTGCGCATCCTCAGGCAGGACCCGGCCACCGCGAACATTCCGGTGATCTTCGTCACTGCCCGCGACGCGGCCGAGGACGAGAGCCGCGGGCTGGCGCTGGGCGCGGTCGATTTCATCGGCAAGCCCGTCAATCCGCCAGTGCTTCGCGCGCGGGTGAGCACCCATGTCGAGCTGGCGCGACTGCGCGCGCAAGTGGCTGCCCTGCGGGGCAGTGGCCGTCCCGATCGGTGACGCTGCGCGTCTGGCCTGGACGCCGCTATTCGGGTTTCACACCCGCCGCCTTGGCGACCGCCTGCCAGCGGGCGATCTCCTGGCGGATGAACTGGCCGAACTGCTCGGGGCTGCCTGAACCGGGCACTGCGCTGTACTGGGCGAACTTCTCCCGGATCTCCGCGGAGTCGAGCACCCTGGCGAGGCTGCGGTGCAGCCGCTGCACGATCGGCCTGGGCGTGCCGGCCGGCACCACGATGCCCTGCCAGGAACTCACATCGAACCCCGGGTAGCCCTGTTCGGCCACCGTGGGAATGCCCGGCGCAACGGCAGAGCGCTTTTCGGTGGTGATGGCCAGCGCGCGCACCTTGCCGCCGCTGACCTGCGGATACAGGCTGGAGAACGGATCGAAGAGCAACTGGATCTGGCCACCCACCAGATCGGTGATGGCGGGGGCGCTGCCCTTGTACGGGACATGGTTCATCTTCACGCCGGCGGCGCTGCTGAACTGCTCCACCGCCAGGTGGATCGAGCTGCCGGCCGTGCCATAGCTGAGCTGCCCCGGCTGACTGCGGGCGAGCTGCACGAATTCGGCCAGCGTGCGCGCCGGCACCGAGGGGTGCACCGCGACCAGCAGCGGCTGGACGGCCACCATGCCGATGGGCTCGAAGCTGGCTACCGGGTCATAGGGCAGCTTCGCGAAGGTGACCGCGTTGATGGCCAGGGTGCTGATGTTGCCCATGGTGAGGGTGTAACCGTCCGGCGCTGCCTTCGCGCCGAGCTCGGCGCCGATGGCCCCGCTCGCCCCGGGCTTGTTGTCCACGAGCACCTGCTGGCCCCAGTCGGCGGCAAGCCGGGCAGCCACGGCGCGCGCGACGATGTCGGTCACGCCTCCGGGCGGGAAGGGCACGATCAGGCGCACCGGCCGGCTGGGGAATTCGCCCTGCGCCATGGCGGGGGCGCAGTGGACGGCCAGGATCGCGGCAGCGATGCCCGCGGCCAGGGTGAGCCGATGTCGACGAAGGGTGTTCATGAGTGGGCTCCCGGGAATGATGCGCGCTGGGGGCGCGGCACGGATGGCCAGACTGAGAGGGCCTTCACGATGGAAGGCCTGATCCCGTCGCGCATCGAGGGTAGCACCGTCGCTGTCAGACGGCCGCGAGCAGTTGGCCGACACGTCAGCGCGCCGGGCTTCAAGGTGCTCGCTTGCGCATGACCGGGATGCCGACCCTGGTGGGTTGCTATCACCCCGCGCCAAATGCGTACGCGTCCATGGAGAGGATTCCGTAGGCGATTCCGCCGTCGATCACCGTGGCCGGTGCGGGACCGCCGCCGGTATCGGTCGCACCGGCGGCCACGAGCAGCGGCCAGAAGTGCTCCGTGGTCGGATGCGCGCGATGGGCGTGCGGCGCGTCGTCCAGGGTGCGCAGCAGGCGCGCGCGGTCGGCCTGCTCGACGGCCTCCCGCACCCAGGCCGAGAAGGCCTGCACATAAGGCTCAACCGTTGCGCGGGTACCGCGGAACTCGGACAGGTTGTGCGTCAGGCTGCCCGAGCCGACGATCAGCACGCCCTCTTCAGCCAGCGGGGCAAGCGCCTGTCCAAGGGCCCACGCGTTCGGCGCATCCAGCCGCGACGGTAGCGAGACCTGGAACACCGGTACGTCAGCCTGCGGGAACAGGTGCCGCAGCGGGACCCAGGCGCCGTGGTCCAGGCCGCGGCGGTCATCGGGCTGCGCCGGCCAGCCGGCCTGCGTGAGCAGCGCGACCGCGCGCCGAGCCAGCACCTCATGCCCGCGCGCCGGGTACTGGATGCGGTACAGGGCCGGATCGAAGCCGCCGAAATCGTGGATGGTCTCAGGCTGCATCGACGTCCCCACGCGGGGGGTGGGCGTCATCCAGTGCGGCGAGACCACGAGCACTGCTTCCGGCCTGGGCAGCGAACGACCCAGCGCCGTCAGCCGCGGCCCGGCCAGGCCCGGCTCGACCGCGAAGGTGGGCGCGCCGTGCGAGATGAAGAGGCTGGGCAGGCGCGACATCAGCGTTCTCCGGTGATCACGGCGAAGATGATGCCCACGGGGACGCGCAGGGCAAGCGCCGCGGCGCTGCTGTTGGTCGCCCGCGATCGCCTGAGGCAGGGGTTGTTCATGATGTTCTCCGGAAGCAGGGTGAGCCGGTCGGGCCTGGCACGGCCACGTCGGCGTGCTGCAGTGGGAAGCACTGTAGAAGTTGCCTGTTTGGAGATAAACAGGGTGAATATGGAATTTCTATCCCGTGAATCGTGATAATCGGCCCATGGACAAATTCCAGGAGATGAAAGCCTTCGTGACCGTGGCGGAGACCGGAAGCTTCGTGCGCGCGGCCGACGCGCTGGGCCTATCCAAGACGGCGATATCCCGCCTCGTGGGCGATCTCGAGGCGCGGCTCGGCACGCGCCTGATGCACCGGACAACGCGCAAGCTCTCCCTCACGCCCGAGGGGGAGGTTTTCCATGAGCGCTGTCGCCACTTGCTGGAGGGTGTGGCCGAAGCCGAGGCCGAACTCACGGTGCGCTCGGGCGAGGCCGTCGGCCGCCTTCGTGTCAACGTGCCGGTGACCTTCGGGCTGCTGCATCTGGCGCCGCTATGGCCCGCGTTCATGGCGATGCACCCCAGGGTGGAGCTCGACATCACGCTGACCGACCGGCTGGTCGATCTGGTGGATGAGGGCTATGACCTGGCCGTGCGCATCGCCCGCCTGCAACCGTCCTCGCTGGTCAGCCGGCAACTCTCCACGACGCGCCTGGTGCTGTGCGCCTCACCCGAGTACCTGCGGCGACACGGAACACCCGTTCATCCCGCTGAACTCACGCAGCACGCGGTGATCGCCTACACCTTGCTGTCGATGGGCGAGCGGTGGGAGTTCGACGGTCCCCGAGGGCCGGTCACGGTGACGATCGCGCCGCAGATGCGCACCAACAGCGGCGACACCTGCTGCGCCGCAGCCCTGCAGCATCGGGGGCTGGTGTTGCAGCCCACCTTCCTGGTCGGGCCGCACCTGGCTTCCGGCGCGCTGGTCGAGGTGATGCCGCAGTATCGGTCGGCCGAACTCGGTGTCTTCGCGGTCTACCCGTCCCGCAAGCACCTGACGCCGAAGGTGCGGGTGCTACTCGACTTCCTGGTCGAGGCATTTTTCGCCCGAGCATGGCCGGCGTGAAGCGCGTGCCTTGATGTTCTGCTCGTCTCCCGGCGGGCGACGTGGTCCCAGGTGATGACGGCAAGATCGCCGCCTCCAGTTGGCCCTGAATCTTGAGCCAGTCGCGATGCCGCGGCTTGGAAAAAGCAGGCGGCCTATCTGCCCTTGACGCGCATATCGTTCCTGACGCCCTTGACCCCCTTGATGTCGCGCGTCAGCGAAATCGCTCTGACGATGTCCTTCTCCGAGCCCACAAAGCCGCTCAATTGAACTTCGCCCTTGAAGGTCTCGACATTGATTTCGGCGGACTTCAGGTCGGGCTCATTGAAAATTGCCGCCTTGACCCGGGTCGTGATCCAGCTGTCATCGAGGTATTCGCCCGTACCTTCCTGCGTACCCGTCGACGCGCAGCCGACAAGGGTCACCACGAGCAGGGCCAGCGCTGCGTGAACGAGAGACTTGAAGCTGCGCATTGGAATGTCCTCCGGGTCAAGGTGATGACGACACCCCTGCGGCATACCCGGGACGAACTGCATGGTTGCCGAAACTCGTGCAGCGGCGATTGAGCACGGTCAGAACATCGACAGCAGGGCAGGCCATGCCGGGCTTAGATCGGGTCTGCGCGCGTGGTCATCAATGCGCACAAGGCGGGAGGCCTTACGGCCGCTCCCCGGCGGGTCGGATCCTCGGGGCGAGCAAGCAAGAATGCCGGTGTGGGACCCGAAAGCCGCGGAGTTCGGCGGCACGATGGGTATGCTCCAAGCCTCAGGCAAACTCATCGTGAAGCCATGAAATCCTCCCCACTCCGCCTCGTGGCCATCTGCTCGACCGTGGCGTCCCTGGTTCTGCCCGCGGTTGCGTTCTCGCAGGATCAGCAGCGCGCCGCTCACCGGCACAACACGACATCCGCACCCCAGGACGCCCGAGTGGCGGTAGCGTTTCCCGAGCCGATGCGCTCGCATACCTTGTCCAACATGCGCGACCACCTGGCCGCGCTGGGGGAGATCCAGGCCGCATTGGCACGGGCTGACTATGACTCGGCGGCCAACATCGCCGAGAAGCGGCTCGGCATGTCATCGCTGGAATCGCATGGCGCCAATCATGTGGCGCGGTACATGCCGAAGGCGATGCAAGATGCCGGCTCGGCCATGCATCGCAGTGCCAGCCAGTTCGCGATCCTCGCCAAGGACGCTTCGGTCACCGGCGACTGGAAGTCGGCTCTGGGAGGCCTGGCGCGCCTGAACCAGACCTGTGTCGCCTGTCACGCGGGTTTCCGCTTGAAGTAGCGGGCCGATCTGTCTTGCGCCTGCCTTGGCTGCCGTGTGCAGCCGGTTGCGCAGACCTTCAAGGCTGGTCAGGCAAGCTCGAAGCCCTTGAAGCCGCTCGCCTTCATCTCGTCGCAAATCCGGCGGTAGGTGGGAATGCCACCCAGGTAGGCGATCAGCTCGCGCTTGGTGCCGTCCGGGTCTTCACGGCGATACCAGGAGTTCTTGTTCTTCCCGAGCATGGTGTTCTCGGACACCGCCCGATGGTGCGTCATCCAGGCTTCCTCGGTCTCGGCGGTTGGCTGGATCGACTTCAGACCCTTGGTGCGCACGAAGTCGATGGCATCGGCGATCCAGTCGCACTGCTGGTCGATGCACACCGGCACGTTGCAGATGGCCGCAGCGGGCGCGAACGGCGCCATCGTCATGAACAGGTTGGGAAAGCCATGCACCTGCATTCCCACCGTCGTGCGCAGGTCTTGGCGCCACAGATCCCTGAGCGACACGCCGTTGACACCTCGCACGTCGATGCGGTTGATGGCGCCGACACCGGAGTCGAACCCGGTGGCATAGATGATGACGTCGACGTCGTGACGGCCGGCCGCGGTGGTGATGCCGGTCTTGTCGATGGACACCACCGGGTCTTCGCGCAGGTTCACCAGCGTGACGTTATCGCGGGCGAACACCTCGTAGAAGCCGTTCTCCAGGGGGACGCGGCGCGTGCCGAAGTTGTAGTCGGACGGCACCAGTTTCTCCGCCAGTTCCGGGTCCTTGACGCGCTCGCGGATGCGCTCGCGCACGAACGCGGTGACGTAGTCGTTCGCTTCCTGGTTGCTCTGGAAATCGGCGAAGGTGTTGCCCCAGAAGGCCAGGTTGCCCGCGCCCCAGAGCGTGCGCAGGTGCTCCTCGCGCTGATCCGGCGGCACGTCCTTGAAGAGCGGCGGATTGGGAAACACGAAGCCGCCGCGCGACCAGCGCACCTTCTCGCGCAGCTCCTCGAAGGAGTCGCGCATCCATGCGAGATCGGCCTCGGTGATCTTCGGGTTGCCGATCGGCACCGCGTAGTTGGGCGTGCGCTGGAAGACGGTGAGGTGCGAGACGACGGGCGCGATCGTCTGGATCACCTGGATGCCGGTGGCCGCGGTGCCGAACACGGCCACCCGCTTGCCTTCGAGCGCGACGCCTTCCCGTGGCCAGCGGCTGGTGTGGCAACTCACGCCCGCGAAGGTTTCGTGCCCGGGGAACGGCGGCACCTTGCCCTCGGACAGCCCGCCGGTATTGAACACCACGAAGCGCGCGGTGATGTCGTCGCCCGCGTCGGTGCGCACCCGCCAGGTGCCGCTGGCCTCGTCGAAGGTGGCTGACGTGACCCGTGTGCCGAACGTGATGTGGCGGCGCAGGTCGAACTTGTCGACCACGTGGTTCACATAGCGCTCGATCTCGGGCTGCGCCGGGAAGGTCTCGGTCCACTCGCCCTCGTCCCACAGTTCCTTCGAGAACCAGTACTGGTAGTGCGGGAAGTGCGAGTCCACCCGCGCGCCGGGGTACCGGTTCCAGTACCACACGCCGCCCACACCGTCGGCCGCCTCGAACGCGCGGACGGCCAGGCCGTCCTTGAGGAGCCGGTAGAGCTCGTAGATGCCACCGAAGCCCGCGCCGACGACGACCGCGTCCAGGACCTGGGTGCCCGGGTTTCCGGTGGCTTGGCGCGTTGGCGCTTCACTGACAGACATCGTTGTTCCCTTCTGAAGGAGGCGTGCGGATGAGGGCGCCGCTCGGCCGTGGCGACGTGCCGACGTCATTGCGTCGATGCGCCTTGCCGATCCTGGCTTGGGCCGAAGTTTCGATACTAGTGTTATCTATGTCAAGCATCAGCGGGACGCACGTGCGCGGCCGTCCCGGTCCGGGCCTACACTACGAACCTTCCCGAGACACGGCCCGACCCACTAGCGATGCCCACAGAAAAACAGCCCCCGGCGCGTGTCAGCCGCGCCATCGACATGCGCTATCTGGAGGCCACGGTGGGCTACTCGATCCGCCGGGCCCAGATGGCGGTGTTCCAGGACATCTATGCGAGCTTCGGCGACAAGGCGGTGACGCTGGTGCAGTTCTCGGTGATGGCCGTGGCGGCGGACAACCCCGGCATCACGCAATGGGAACTCGCCGAGGTGCTCGCGGTGGAACGGCCTCGCATGGTCCCGGTGCTCAACCAGCTCGAGGCGCTGGGTCTGGCGCAGCGTCAGGTGTGCGAGCACGACAAGCGCAGCCGGCGAATCGTGCTGACTGCGGCCGGCAAGAAGCGCCTGTCGGAACTCAAGCGGCGGTTCGCGGCGCACGAAGCGCGCCTGGAACGGCAACTGGGCATGAACACGTCTGCGCTGCTGGACACGCTTCATCGCCTGGGGGGCTGGGGCGCGTCATGACCCGCTGTTGCTCTCGAGGTGTCCCACCTTCACGAGAATCAGGCACCCCTCGCGGCTGAACGGCTGATGCGCGCTCAGGTGCGGGCTGCGCAGCCAGGACAGCGCGGGGTAGTCGCCATGCTCGTCGGAGAAGGTGCCCTCCAGCACCAGGATCTCCTCGCCGCCGTAGTGTCGGTGGAGGTTGAACTCGGTCTGAGGCGCCCAGCGGACCAGCGCCGTGTGCTGGGTTTCAAAGCTGTGCAACGGCATCACCCGCAGGCCGAGGACGAGCCCGGCTCGCCAGGTCGCTGTCCGGGTGTCGATCACGACCTGCTGGTCATCCCGCGGGTCGTGGTATCGCAGTTTCACGAACAGGGTGCAGCCGGTTCGGGAGAAGGGCGCATGCGAGGACCCGGGAGGGTTGCGCAGATAGGTGCCCGGGCCGTAATCCCCACGCTCGTCCGAGAAGACGCCTTCAAGCACCAGAATCTCTTCGCCCAGGTCGTGCGTGTGCGACTTGAACGCGGAACCGGGCGCATAGCGCACCACCGAGGTGGCCCTCGCGACTTCGCCGCCGTCGCGTTCGAGCATCTTGCGCTCCACGCCGGGCGCCGGGGAGTTCACCCAGGGCACGTCATGGATGGCCACGGCGCAGCGTTCGGCCCAATTGGCGCGGATGGAATGGGTTGGATCGAGCATGGACCACATCGTAGCGCTTGATGTGCGGGGCGCCTGTCCGATCCCTCTCCGTTGCCAGCCTCCACGTGGCTCAATATGATGCGCTCGCGCCGGGCCGGCCCGGACCGACACGGAGAACTTGCCCATGCCGCTCATTGAATGCTCGAGCAGCCCACTCGTGCCGCGTCTGCGCGGACTGCATCTCTTCGGCTTTGACGGCTCGCCCTGTTCCCAGCGCGTGAGCTTCACGCTCGCCGAGAAGGGAGTGGCCCGCGAACGCAGCGTGCGCTGGGGGGACGTGTCCGAGCAGGCCTGCAAGGCGCGGGACGGCAGCTATGTGTTCCACTCGGTCTCGCTGATCCGCAAGGATCATCTGACCGCGGAGTACGCGGCCATCCAGCCCAACATGGTGGTGCCGGCGCTCATCCACGATGGTCGCGTGATCATCGAGTCGATGGATATCGTCGATTATCTTGACCGCACTTTTCCCGATCCTGCGCTAGTCCCTGCCGACCCGGACGCCGCTGGGCTAATGACTTCCCTGATCGAACTCGGCAAGGAATTGCACGTCTCGGTGCGTTACGTGTCCTTTCACTGGGGCCTTGGCCGCATGGGTCGCATCGGGCGAGACGGCGAGGCACGTATCGCCGAGCTCGAGCGGGCGGATTCGCCCGAGAAGCTGCTCGATTTCTACCGCCGCTACAACAGCGACACCATCGACGAAGACACCTATCTGCATCATCTGCGCGCGCTCGAATCGGGTTGGGGCGCCCAGGACCGGCGCCTCGCTGGCGATGGCCGGCTGTTCCTGACCGGGAACACGCTGTCGCGCGCCGACATCCTGTGGGCCGCGAAGGTGCTGCGCATCTTCGAATGCGGATATCCGTTCGCGCAGCGCTTCCCGGCCTTGAACGGGTGGTTCGAGCGAGTCAAGGCGCGGCCGGCTTTTCAGGCTGGTGTGCTCGGGCCGAATCGCGCAATGCATCGCTTCTTCCGCGTGAAGTCGGCCGTGACGCGGATGTTCGGCGGCGGGCTTGGGCGCGTGGCGGGGAGATGAGTGCTGCGGCCGGGGCCGATGAATCATGGGACTCACCGTTCCAACGTGCGAGCAGCGGCAAGCCTTGCCCGGCGATGCCCGTCTTGGCTCAATGCCAACCCCAGTCCATGGCCAATGCACAACCCAACCGGCTGCCAACTCCATGAAGCCTTCGATCCTGCTGCTTGCTGCTTGCTGCTTGCTGCTCTGGTCTGCGCTCCCGCCCATGCCGCACCTGCGAAGAACGGTAATTTCTCGTTGACCTGCACCCTGACCGAGAAGCGGCAAGTCACCGGCGGCATGCTGGTCGGCACGAAGATGACCCCGCAGCGCGTCAAGGTGGACCACCTCGAAGGCGGCTTCACCTTCAAGTACCAGGGCGTCATGTACACGTCGCCCCGGCTCGATACCCAAGGTGTGGCCAGCACGCCCGAGGGACAGCAGTACATCTACTCGAAGCAGGATCGCGCGTTCTCTGTCGCTGACGGCGAGAAGTATCTCGAGCTGTCAGCGTGCAAGTGACCCGTGCCGGCATGTGCTTCAGACCAATGAGCGCCTGAGACCGCGCGCGCCAACCCGACCGCCTTCCTCCACCCACCGAGAAGCCATCGCAACATGAAACGACTACCCCTGATCGCATTCCTTTGTCTTGCCTCTCCGCTGGCCATGAGCGCGCCGCTCAAGGGCTCCGTGTACTCGCCGAGTCCGGGCGTCGTCTGCGACAAGAAGGCCCAGTTCTGCGCTGACGAACAGGGCATCTCCCTTGGCTACACCAAGGAGTACCTTGGACAGAAGGCCGAGGACGCGATGATGGCGAGGATCAGGGAAGGCGGCGGACCGGCAAACTACGACCTCACCTGGTTCGCGTTCAGCAATGGCGTCGACTGCAAGACCAAGGAAAAGGTCTGCCGTGTCTCCAAGCACAGCGACAAGGTGGACGCCGCCCACACGAAGGCCTTGTTCGGGCGCTGAAGGCGGCGTCGGTCCGCTCGGGCATCGCCCAAAAGGAAAGGGCCCAGAGATGCCTCTGGGCCCTTGGTACTGGTGGAGCCGGCGGGAATCGAACCCGCGTCCGCAAGTCCTCTACGGTCAGTTCTACATGCGTAGTCGGTCTACTTGGGTCTCGGTGCGCGGTTTGCCGATCGACAGGCCACCGCACACCCAGTCACCTAGAGTTTCGCGATCGGGCAAAGTGACCCTGCCTGACCGCTATCCGACTGAAGTTACACCGCAGCCCTTCCGGTTGCCCGGTCAGGCCCAGCCCGTCGGCTGACTGTTGCGGCGCTCGCGGGGTTTAAGCCGCGAGAGCGAAACGCTCGTCGTTGGCGTTTACTGTGTTGCCAATGGATTTACGAGGAAAAGGCGCCTCGGCATGCCCTGAGCCGCTTCGCTACCCACGTCGAAACCAGGTCGGCCCCGGTGTTCGTGTTGCGATGCTGCTGTCAGCTGCCACGGCGGACGAGGCCGTGACTCCAGGGAAGTATAGCCGTCGCGGCCGATTTCAAGACCGGCGCCGGCCACCGCCGGTCGGACCGCGCGCCGCAGGGAGGCCGGGTGACTTGGACTATCCTTGAGCCAGGGCCGGCGTCAGCCGGCGAACTCACGGACCCCGATCATGAGCGCAGACCACACCCACCCGGCCACCGACTGGAAGCACGACGGCGTGCGGGTCATCCCCGGCAACCAGCTCGACGGCAACACCGCGCAGACCCCCGGCATGGACCGCAAGGCCGCGATCAACTTCGCGCGCGTGGGCGCTCAGAAGCTGTGGGCCGGCACCGTGCACATCCACCCCGATGCCAAGACGGGCGCCCATCACCATGGCCCGCTCGAGAGCGTGATCTACATCGTGAAGGGCAAGGCGCGCATGCGCTGGGGCGATCAACTGCAGTACGTGGCCGAGGCGGGCCCGGGTGACTTCATCTACGTGCCGCCCTACGTGCCGCACCAGGAGATCAATGCCAGCCCCACCGAGGTGCTCGAGTGCGTGCTCTGCCGCAGCGACGGCCAGGCCGTGGCCGTGAACCTGGACATCGAGCCGGTGGAAAAGCCCGAGACCGTGCTCTGGGTGGATCCCACCCATCCCAAGGGCGGGGTCTGACACCCGTTGCCTGACGGCCCGGCTGCATCACGCCGGGCCGCAGCCGCTCACTTCATCGGCGAGTAGGCGGTCGGCTGCAGGATGGAGTTGCTGAAGTGGGTGATCAGCGGCCCGTTCTTCTCGGTCTCGGCGCGCGCCGACAGCCAGTTCGGGTCGGTGGCGAAGGCCGCCCACTTCTGCTCGCGCTCGGCGAGGCTTTCCCAGGCCAGCAGGTAGGTGAGGACATTGTTGTTCTCGCCAATGACCGTGGTCCAGAAGGCCACCGGCCGGATGCCGTGCTTTTCCCACAGCTTCAGGGTGATGGTGTCGAAGCGCTTGTTCAGATCGGGCAGGCGGCCGGGAACGCAGTGGTAGATGCGCAGTTCGTGGATCACGGGTGTCTCCCTTCAGGGGCGTTGGCGAAGCGGGCCAGTATAGGCACCTGCGCGCGCGGGCCGGTCAACCGTTTGCGGGGCGATTCCGGAAACGGCGGCCTCATGCTCGGTTGAGGGCAAGGGCCCTGAGCGGCGCTGAGTCGCCCCGCAATCAGGGCGCGCTCAGCGTGCGACGCCCACTTCGCGAAGCATGGCGCCGAGTCTGACCGACTCGGCGTCCGCATAGCGGCCGAACTCGTCGCCGGTGAGCAGGAACGCGCCCCAGTCATTGCGCTTGAGGGTCTCCTTCCAGCTGGGGTGCTCGGTGGCCTTCACCACCGCGTCGATCAGGGCCTTGCGCTGCTCGGCGCTGATGCCGGGCGCGCCATAGACCCCGCGCCAGTTGTAGATCTCGACGTTGACGCCCTGCTCGATCAGCGTGGGGAGCTTGCGCAGCCGGAAGCTCGAGGAGATGCCCAGCGCCCGCATGCGCCCGGCTTCGATGTCGGCCGCAAACTCCGAGACCCCGGCCAGGCCCACCGTGACGTGGCCTCCCAGGATCGCCGCCTTGGCTTCGCCGCCGCCGGCGAAGGCCACGTAGTTCACCTTCTGCGGTTCGACGCCGACATCCTTCGCGATGAGACCCGCCAGGATGTGGTCGACCGAGCCGCGCGAGCCGCCACCCCAGGACACCGAGCCGGGGTTGGCCTTGAGTCGGTCGGTGAGGTCCTTCAGGTTTTGCAGGGGTGAACTGGCCGGGACGACCAGGACCAGGGTGTCGGCGAACAGGCGGGCGATCGGCGTGGCGTTCTTCAGCGTGATCGGCGGCTTGCCTGTCTCGATGGCGCCGACCATCACCGCGCCGGTGACCAGCAGGGCCGAGGGGTTGCCGCGCTCGGTGTTCACGAACTGCGCGAGGCCGATCGTGCCGCCGGCGCCGCCCCGGTTCTCGAACACCGCCGAACGGGCCGTGCCCGCGGCGATCATGGCGGCGGCCAGCGAGCGGCCGGTCTGGTCGAAGCCGCCGCCGGGGTTGGCGCCGATCATCACCTTGAGCGTATCGATCTGGGCCGATGCGCTCAGCGGGCAGCCCGCGAAGGCAGCGGCAGCGAGGCCCATCTGGAGCACGTGGCGACGCCCGGCGGCGCTGATCGGCGCTGCCTCGCGCGCGGCCGTCAGCGGCGAGCCCGGGTGGGGCGGCGTGGGCTCGGCAGGGGCCAGGGACGCTTGCATCGGGCGCGTGCGGGTCATGGTCGGTCTCCGTCTTTCTGGGCGGCTCCTGGATGGGGCCCGCCGATGGGTGTCAGGTGATCAGCAGGGGGATGAGGTCGCGTGGGGCCAGCACCAGGTGATCGGCGCCCCACTGCGGTGGCGGCGGCTCGTCGCCGCAGTAGCCGTAGGCAGCTGCCACCGTGTGCATGCCGGCGGCCTTGCCCGCCAGCACATCACGATGGTCATCGCCCACATAGACGCTGAGCGCCGGTTCGACACGGGCGAGCCTGGCCGCGTGCAGCAGCGGCTCGGGGTGGGGCTTGGCATGGGCGGTGGTGTCACCCCCGATCGCGCCGGCGCAACGATGCAGCAGGCCCAGTTCGGCGAGGATGGGGCGCACATAGCGCTCGACCTTGTTGCTCACCACGCCCCAGACGATGCCGCGCTCCTCCAGACCCGAGAGCAGTTCCGCCATGCCCTCGAACAGGCAGGTGTGCACGCACATGGCGGCCTCGTAGCGGGCCAGGAAGTCGAGCCGCAGGGCTTCATAGCCCGGATCCTGCGGCGCGATGCCCAGACCGCGTCCGATCAGGCCACGCGCGCCCATGGAGGCGAAGGGCCGCAGCGCGGCCAGCGGCAGCGGGGCGAGGCCGCGCTCGACACGCATGGCATTGACCGGCGCGGCAAGGTCTGCCGCGGTGTCGGCCAGCGTGCCGTCGAGGTCGAAGAAGACCGCGGTGGGCGTGAACGGAAGGCGGGCGGAGTCGGTCACGCGGGCGGATGTCATGGCCTCAACCCGCCACGTGCGGCTTGCGAAAGGCCACGAGGTAGTTCACCGAGACATCGTCAGCCACCAGCCGGTAGCGCCGGGTGATGGGGTTGTAGGTGAGCCCAGTCATCTCGATGAGGTCAAGCCCTGCCTGGCGGGCGAACCCCACCAGTTCGGCTGGCCGCAGGAACTTCCCGTACTCATGGGTGCCCTTGGGCAACAGTCCGAGCACGTATTCGGCCCCCACGATCGCGAACAGGAAGGCCTTGGGGTTGCGGCTGATGGTCGACATGAACACCCAGCCGCCCGGCCGGACCAGCGTGGCGCAGGCACGCACCGTGGAGGCGGGGTCGGGCACGTGCTCGAGCATCTCCATGCAGGTGACCACGTCGAAGCCGCCCGGCTGCTCGGCAGCGAGAGCCTCTGCGGCCACCCGGCGGTAGTTCACCGACACCCCGCTTTCCAGGCCGTGCAGCTCGGCCACCCGCAGGGGCTTGTCGGCGAGATCGATGCCGGTGACGCGAGCACCTCGCGTGGCCATGGACTCGGCCAGGATGCCCCCGCCGCAACCGACATCGAGCGCCGCGCTGCCATTCAGGCCGGCGAGCCGATCGATCCAGTCGAGCCGCAGCGGATTGATCTCGTGGAGCGGTCGGAATTCCGAGCTGGGATCCCACCAGCGCGTGGCCAGCGCCTGGAACTTGGCGAGTTCTGCGGCGTCGGCATTGAGCCCGGGCGTGTTTGGTGTGGCGGTTGCGGTCATGGGTACGATTCTATCGGCAGCCGCCGCTCGGCCTGGTCGACGCCAAGAAAAAGCCCCGCCGAAGCGGGGCTTTTGCCGGCGTGGACCCGATTACTTCTTGGGACGGGTGCCGACCACTTCGATTTCCACGCGACGGTTCTTGGCGCGGCCTTCGGTGGTCTTGTTGTCGGCGGTGGGCTGCTTCTCGCCCTTGCCCTCGGTGTAGACGCGGTTGGCCTCGACGCCCTTGCTCACCAGGTAGCCCTTGACGGCCTCGGCGCGCTTGACCGACAGCTTCTGGTTGTAGGCATCAGAGCCGACGGCGTCGGTGTGGCCCACGGCGATGATCACCTCGAGGGTGATGTCCTTGAGCTTGCCGGTGAGGTCGTCGAGCTTGGCCTTGCCCTCGGGCTTGAGGACCGACTTGTCGAAGTCGAAGAAGGCGTCAGCCGCGAAGGTGACCTTCTCGCTGGTCGGCGCAGCCGGGGCCGGCGCGGGGGCCGGGGCCGGGGCCGGGGGCGGGGGGGGCGGGGGCACGATCACCTGACGCGGGGCCGGCGGGGCCACCGGGGGCGGGGCCATGGGGCTCGGCGCCGGGGCCGGGGCGGCCTTGGGCAGGAGATCGTCATCGCAACCGGCGATGGCGTTGGCGGGCGTGAAGTAGCCGGTGCGCCAGCACAGGCCGGTGGAGTTCTTGACGACGGAAGCGTCGGGGCTGAGCACGTAGCCGCTGTTCTGCGGGTTGGCTTTCTGCGCGTGGGCGGCGGTGGACGCCAGGAGTGCTGCGGCAACCAGGGCAGCGATTTGGACCGGTTTGTTCATGTTTCTCCTCTCGGTAGGTTCCGTGACAGGGCGCCAGCGGCACGAATCAGCCGCCAGAATGGCGCACACCGGCCGGCAGGGTATCGACCACGCGATTGTGCCACAGGCGTCCGCGGGCTCGCATTTCGGCAAGGCGAAGCTGAGCACGCTCAGACTGGAGTTGTCGCGCTCGGACAACAGCCTGCCCGCCGACCCAGACATGGGTGACCTGTTCACGGCCGGCCGCGTGGATGAGGTGGGCGACCGGGTCGAAGACCGGTTGCGAGAGCGGATCGGCGAGATCGATCGCGGTGAGATCGGCCTGCTTGCCCGGCTCGATGCTGCCGATGCGCGCGCCCAGCCCGAGCGCGCGCGCGCCGCCGAGCGTCATGGCGTGCAGGGTCTGGTGGGCCGACCAGGCGGTGGCGTCGCCGCTGCTGCCCTTGGCCAGCAGCGACGCGGTGCGCGCCTCGGAGAGCAGGTCGAGCCGGTTGTTGCTGGCCGCGCCGTCGGTGCCCACACCCAGGTTGACCCCCGCGGCGATCAGGCGGGTGGTGGGCGCGATGCCGCTGGCCAGCTTGAGGTTGCTGTGCGGGCAATGGGCCACGCTGGCGCCATGCCGGGCGAGCAGGGCGATGTCGGCATCGTCCAGGTGCACGGCGTGGATCGCGATGAATTCCGGCCCGAGCAGGCCGAGGTCGGCCAGTCGCTGCAAGGGCCGGCACCGATGCTCGGCCAGGCTGTCGCCGATCTCGCCGGCGGTCTCGTGCACATGGCACTGGATGGGCAGGCCGAGTTCGGCGGCGAGGCTGGCCACCCGGCGCAGGCTGTCGTCGGACACGGTGTAGGGCGCGTGCGGCGACAGCGTGAAGCTCAGCCGCGGCTCGTCGCGCAGGTGGTCGCGCATCTCGAGCCCCTTGCGGATGTAGTCGGCCGGGCCGCTGCCGTAGGAAGACGGGAACTCGACGACGATGATGCCCACCGCGGCGCGCATGCCCATGTCGAGCGCGGCGGTCGCGACTTCCTCGGGGTGGAAGTACATGTCGTTGAAGCAGGTGATGCCGCCCATCAGCATCTCGGCGCACGCCAGCACCGTGCCGTCGGCCACGAACTCGGGGCCGAGCAGCTTCGCCTCCAGGGGCCAGATCCGCTCGCGCAGCCAGGCCTGCAGGGGCATGTCGTCGCCGGCGCCGCGCAGCAGGCTCATCGGCGCGTGGGTGTGCAGGTTGACGAAGCCGGGCACGAGCAGGTGGTCGGGCAGTTCGGTGACCACGGCCTCGGGCCAGGCCTGACGCGCCTGCGCCGCGGGCGTCAGGGCGACGATCCGGCCGTGTTCGAGCGCCACCGCGTGCTCGCTCAGGACCACGCCGTCGGGCACCACCGGTGCGACCCACCTCGGGATGATCAGTTCCATGGCCGGGAGTAAAGCACAGCCGCTCCCCGAGTGGCGGGGCTCGGAGCCCTAATAAGTTACAATTCAAGGCTTTACCGCATTCTCCCACCGGCCTGTCGCGCGGTTCGCGCCGTCCTGGCGCGCGCTGCGGCCTGCCTTGCACCCGCCGAGCATGGACACCTTCGCCAAGGAAACCCTCCCGATCAGCCTCGAAGAGGAGATGCGCCGCTCCTACCTCGACTACGCCATGAGCGTGATCGTGGGCCGGGCGCTGCCCGATGTGCGCGACGGCCTCAAGCCGGTGCACCGGCGGGTGCTGTTCGCCATGCACGAGTCCAACAACGTCTGGAACCGGCCCTACGTGAAGTGCGCCCGGGTCGTGGGCGAGGTGATGGGCAAGTTCCATCCCCACGGTGACAGCGCCATCTACGACACCCTGGTGCGCATGGCCCAGGACTTCTCGCTGCGCTACCCGCTGGTCGATGGTCAGGGCAACTTCGGATCGGTCGATGGCGACAACGCCGCGGCCATGCGCTACACCGAGTGCCGGCTCGATCGCATCGCGGCCGAGATGCTGGCCGACATCGACAAGGAAACCGTCGATTTCACGCCCAACTACGACGGCAAGGAGAACGAGCCCACCGTCCTGCCGGCGCGCCTGCCCAACCTGCTGATCAACGGCTCGGCCGGCATCGCGGTGGGCATGGCCACCAACATCCCGCCGCACAACCTGAGCGAGGTGATCGACGCCTGCCTGCTGCTGCTGCGCCGCCCGCAGGCCGACATCGACGAACTCATCGAGCTGGTGCCCGCGCCCGACTTCCCCACCGCCGGCATCATCCACGGCGTGACCGGGGTGCGCGAGGGCTACCGCACCGGCCGCGGTCGCGTGGTCATGCGGGCCCGCACCCACTTCGAGGACACCGACCGGGCAGGGCGCCAGGCGATCATCGTCGACGAGCTGCCCTACCAGGTGAACAAGCGCCTGCTGCTTGAGCGGATCGCCGAGCTGGTCAACGAGAAGAAGCTCGAGGGCATCAGCGACATCCGCGACGAGTCCGACAAGTCGGGCATGCGGGTGGTGATCGAGCTCAAGCGGGGCGAGATTCCCGAGATCGTCCTCAACAACCTGTACAAGAACACCCAGCTGCAGGACACCTTCGGCATCAACATGGTGGCGCTGGTCGATGGCCAGCCGCGTCTGCTCAACCTGAAGCAGATGCTCGAGTACTTCCTGCTGCACCGGCGCGAGGTGATCACCCGCCGCACGGTGTACGAGCTGCGCCGGGCCCGCGAGCGGGGCCATGTGCTGGAAGGCCTGGCGGTGGCGATCGCCAACGTCGACGAGATGATCGAGCTGATCAAGGCCTCGCCCACGCCGCCGATCGCCCGCGAGCGCCTGATGCAGCGCACCTGGCGCGCCGGCGTGGCGCGCGAGATGCTCGCCCGCGCCGGCTCCGATCCCACCGCCTACCGCCCCGATGGCCTCGAGCCCGGGGTGGGGCTGCTGCCGCAGGCTGACGGGCAGTCGCCAGCCGATGTGCAGTACCGGCTCTCCGAGACCCAGGCCCAGGAGATCCTGCAGATGCGCCTGCAGCGCCTGACCGGGCTGGAGCAGGACAAGATCGTGCAGGAGTACCGGGAGGTGATCGACACCATCACCGACCTGCTCGACATCCTGGCCCGCCCCGAGCGCGTCAGCCAGATCATCGAGCACGAGCTGGGCTCGATCCGCGCCGAGTTCGGCGACGCCCGCCGATCGGTCATCGAGCACAACGCCACCGACCTCGAGACCGAGGACCTGATCGCCCCGCAGGACATGGTGGTCACCCTCTCTCACGGCGGCTACATCAAGAGTCAGCCGGTGTCGGAGTACCGCGCGCAGAAGCGCGGCGGCCGCGGCCGGCAGGCGGCCACCACCAAGGAAGAAGACTGGATCGACCAGCTCTTCATCGCCAACACCCACGCCCACATCCTGTGCTTCTCCGACCGGGGCCGGGTCTACTGGCTGAAGGTCTGGGAGGTGCCGCAGGGCGCGCGGCAGTCGCGCGGCCGCCCCATCGTCAACCTGTTCCCGCTGGCCGACGGCGAGAAGATCACCGTGGTGCTGCCGGTGCGCAGCTTCGACGACGACCGCTTCGTGTTCATGGCCACCAGCCTGGGCACGGTCAAGAAGACCGCGCTGTCGGATTTCTCGCGGCCCATGAAGCGCGGGATCATCGCTGTCGACCTCGACGAGGGCGACTTCCTCATCGGCGCGGCGCTCACCGACGGTCGCCACGACGTGATGCTCTTTTCCGACGCCGGCAAGGCGGTGCGCTTCGACGAGAACGACGTGCGCCCGATGGGCCGCGCCGCCCGCGGGGTGCGCGGCATGCTGCTCGACGAGGGCCAGCGCGTGATCTCCATGCTGGTGGCCGGCAGCCAGACCCAGTCGGTGCTCACCGCCACCGTGAACGGCTTCGGCAAGCGCACCCCGATCGGCGAGTTCACCCGCCACTCGCGGGGCACCAAGGGCATGATCGCCATCCAGACCACCGAGCGCAACGGCGCGGTGGTGGCCGCCGTGCTGGTCGAGCCGCGTGACGAACTCATGCTGATCACCTCGGGGGGCGTGCTCGTGCGCACCCGCGTTGCCGAGATCCGCGAGATGGGCCGTGCCACGCAGGGCGTCACCCTCATTGCCATCGATGAGGGCACCCGCCTGTCCGGGGTGCAGCGCGTGGTCGAGGGCGACGGTGACGAAGACCCGGCCGATGCCGGCGAGACCCCGCCGTCAGAGGGCGGGGCCGCGCCGGGGGCCGATTCCCCGGCGGATTGACCCGGGCGTCCGGTCAAGCACCGCCCGCCGATTGCTACCATCCAGGCCATGTCCGACGCGCCCTCCGCTCTGCCCCCCGACCGCCAGCTCGCCGAGCTGCGCGTGCGCATCGACGAGGTCGATGCGCAACTGCTCGATCTGCTCAATCGCCGTGCCCGCCTGGCCATGGCGGTGGGCGAGGTCAAGAAGCTCACCGATGCGCCGGTCTATCGCCCCGAGCGCGAGGCGCAGGTGGTCGCGCGGCTGCGCGAGCGCAACCCCGGCCCGCTCGGGGGTGATGCCATCGAGGCCATCCAGCGCGAGGTCATGTCGGCCTGTCGCGAGCTCGAGCGCCGCATGCGGGTGGCCTTCCTCGGCCCGGCCGGCACCTACAGCGAGCAGGCGCTGCTGCGTCAGTTCGGCCACGGCGTCGAGCCGGTGGCCTGCCCGAGCATCGACGAGGTGTTCCGCCTGACCGAGGCGCAGGGCACCGACTTCGGCATCGTGCCGGTCGAGAATTCCTCCGAGGGCGCGGTCAACCGCTCGCTCGACCTGCTGCTGCACACCTCGCTGCGCATCTGCGGGGAGGTCACCCTGCCCATTCATCACAGCCTGCTCACCGTCTCGGGCTCGCTTGAGGGCATCACCCGCGTGTGTGCCCATCCTCAGGCGCTGGCGCAGTGTCAGGGCTGGCTCGATCGCAACGCGCCGGGGCTGGCCCGCGTGCCGGTGTCGTCCAACGCCGAGGGCGCGCGGCTTGCGGGCGCAGAGGCGGGCACCGCGGCCATCGCGGCTGAGTCAGCGGGCGCGCGTTATGGCCTGATGCCGGCCGCGCGGGGCATCCAGGACGATCCCCACAATCGCACCCGTTTCCTGGTGATCGGCCGGCATGAGTGCACGCCCAGTGGGGCCGACCAGACCACGCTCATCCTCTCGGTGCCCGACCGTGCGGGCGCGGTGCATGCCCTCATCGAACCGCTGGCCCGCCATGGCGTGTCGATGAAGCGCTTCGAGTCGCGCCCTGCCCGCCAGGGCAACTGGGAATACTTCTTCTATCTCGACCTGATCGGCCACGAGCAGGATCCGCAGGTGGCGCCGGCGCTGGCCGAACTGCGCCGCAACGCGGCCTTCTTCAAGCTCGCCGGTTCCTATCCCAGGGCCTCCTCATGACGCTGCACGCCCCCGACCACGTCCGCCGCATCGCGCCCTACCAGGCTGGCAAGCCGATCTCCGAACTCGCCCGCGAGTACGGCTTGTCGGAGGCCGGCATCGTCAAGCTCGCCTCCAACGAGAACCCGCTGGGCATGCCCGAGTCGGCCCGCCAGGCCATGATGGCCGCGGTGGCCGAGCTCGGTCGCTACCCCGATTCCAACGGGTTCGAGCTCAAGGCGGCGCTCGCGGCGCGCTATGGCGTGCCGGCCGACTGGATCACCCTGGGCAACGGCTCCAACGACATCCTCGAGCTGGCCGCGCACGCGCTGGTGCAGGCCGGCGAGTCGATCGTCTATGCCCAGCACAGCTTTGCGGTGTATGCGCTGGCCACCCAGGAGGTCGGGGCGCGCGCCATCGTGGTGCCGGCGCTCAACCTGGGCCACGATCTGCCCGCGATGGCGGCGGCGGTGGCGGCCGACACCCGGCTGGTGTTCATCGCCAATCCCAACAATCCCACCGGCACCTTCGTGTCGGCCGCGCAGATCGAGGCCTTCCTGGCGCGCGTGCCGGCCTCGGTGGTGGTGGTGCTCGACGAGGCCTACAACGAGTATCTGCGCCCCGAAGACCGCTTCGATTCCACGGCCTGGGTGCGCCGCTACCCCAACCTGCTGATCTCGCGCACCTTCTCCAAGGCCTATGGGCTTGCCGGGCTGCGGGTGGGCTTCGGCATTGCCCAGCCCGAGCTCACCGACCTCCTCAACCGGGTGCGCCAGCCCTTCAACGTGAACTCGCTCGCCCAGGCGGCGGCCGTGGCCGCGCTCTCTGATGACGCCTTCCTGCAGCGCAGCTACGAGGTCAACCGCGAGGGCCTCGATCGCCTCCAGTCGGCCTTCACCGAGATGGGCCTCACCCATGTGACGTCGTACGGCAACTTCGTGCTGGTGAAGGTGGGCGACGCTGCCGCGGTCTACGAGCGGCTGCTGCGCGCCGGCGTGATCGTGCGCCCGGTGGCCGGTTATGGGCTGCCCGAGTGGCTGCGCGTGTCGGTGGGCCTGCCCGCCGAGAACGAGGCCTTTCTCACCGCCCTGCGCGGCGCGCTCGCCTGAGCGCCGTCGTGGCCGCGACGCATGAGCCCGCCTTCCGGCGGGTGGCCCTGCTCGGGGTGGGTCTGATCGGTGGATCGGTGGCGGCGGCCGCGCGGGCCTCGGGCTGCGCAGCGCATGTCGCCGGCCATGCCATGGGCGACGATGCCGCGCAGGCGCTGGCACTGGGCCTGATCGACAGTGCCTGCGAGAGCGTGGCCGATGCGGTGCGCGGCGCCGATCTGGTGGTGCTGGCCGCCCCGGTGCCGGCCCTGCCGGACCTCTTTCGCGCGCTTGTCCCGCACCTGGAGCCGCAGGCGCTGATCACCGACTGCGCCAGCACCAAGGCATCCACGGTGGCCGCGGCCCGCGAGGCCCTGGGCGCGGCGTTCGCGCGCTTCGTGCCGGCGCACCCCATCGCCGGCTCCGAACGGCACGGGCCATCCGCCGCGCGCGCCGATCTCTTCCAGCGCGCGGTGGCGGTGGTGTGCCCGCATGCCGGCAACGGTCAGGCGGCCGTGGCGTCGGTCAGCGGCTTCTGGCGGGCGCTGGGCGCGCGCGTGGTCGAGCTCGACCCTGCCCGGCATGACCGGGTGTTCGCCGAGGTCTCGCACTGGCCGCATGCGCTGGTGTTCGCGCTGTGCGCGGCCATCGCCCGCGGCGAATGCCCGGATGACGCGCTGCGCATGGCGGGCGCCGGGCTGCGTGACACCACCCGCATCGGCGCCTCGGCGCCGGCGCTGTGGGCCGACATCCTGCTCGACAACCGCGAGCCTGTGCTGCGCAGCGCTGCTGCCTTTCAGGCCGAGCTCGAGGCGCTGCTGGCTGATCTGAGGGGCGGGGATCGTGACGCGCTGATCGCGCGCTTCGAGGCGGCGAGCGCCTGGCGGCGCGCGCTGGGTTAGCGGACGGCGCTCAGTAGCGGCCGCCGCCGATGATGCGCAGGTGGTAGGCGCGCAGCTCGCTCAGCTCGGCCACCACCCCGAACGAGAATCCCTGCCGGCTGCCACGGGTGTCGATCAGCAGGGTATCGAAGTAGCGGTGCAGGGCGCGCGGATCGTCCCAGAGCGCTGCGATGTGGTTCAGGATGCGCGGGAACGCGCGGCGCAGTTCCGGCAGGCGCATCTCGTGCGGCAGGGCCTGCAGCAGACCGACCGCGTGATCGCTCAACATCGCCGGCAGGCGGGGCCGGGTGTTCTGGTCGCTGGCGCGCCGGCCCGGATTGCCCGCCGGCACGGCGTCATGGGCGGGCTGCGGCACGCTCACCGGCACGGATTCCTGCGGCTGCTCGTCGCGGGGCGCAGCCCTGCGCGTCTGGCGCACCGATTGCGCGGCCTGCGCCGATATCCGCCCGAGCAGTGCCCTGACGATCGGATCCTGGTCGGGTTCTGGCTGCATCTCGGGCCGGGCCTCCCTGCCCGGTAGAATCGTGGTGCTGCGCGCGGGCAGTCCCTTGCGCGCCCTCTTGATCTGGTTGTCCGGATGGTGCGCCGGCCGGCACCGCCTTCACAGGAACTTTTTCATGGCATCGGATTTCGAGGTCTCCGGCGGCGGCAGGCTCACGGGTCGTCTGCGGGTACCTGGCGACAAGTCGATCTCGCACCGCGCCATCATGCTGGGCGCGCTGGCCGAGGGCACCACGCAGGTCAGCGGCTTTCTCGAGGGCGCTGACGCGCTGTCCACCCGCAACGTGTTCCGCGCCATGGGCGTGCGCATCGACGGGCCCGACCAGGGCCGGGTCAGCGTGCATGGCGTGGGCCTGCACGGCCTGCGCCCGCCCGCGGGCCCGCTTGACTGCGGCAACGCCGGCACCGCCATGCGGCTGCTGATGGGCCTGCTCTGCGGCCAGCGCTTCGAGACCGTGCTGGTCGGTGACGAGAGCCTCTCGCGTCGGCCCATGCGCCGGGTGTCGGAGCCGCTCGCGCGCATGGGTGCCCGCATCGAGACCACGGCGGGCGGCACGCCGCCGGTGCGCATCCTGCCCTCGGACGGGCTGCGCGGCATCGACTTCGACATGAGCGTGGCCAGCGCCCAGGTGAAGTCGGCCGTGCTGCTGGCCGGTCTGTACGCCGAGGGTGTCACCGCGGTGACCGAGCCCGCGCCCACCCGCGATCACACCGAGCGCATGCTGGCCGGCTTCGGTGTGCAGGTGCACCGCGAGGGCCCGCGCGCCTGGCTGCAGGGCGGCCAGACGCTGCGCGCGGCCACGCTCGACGTGCCCGCCGACATCTCCTCGGCGGCCTTCTTCCTGGTGGGCGCCTCCATCGCGGAGGGCTCCGATCTCACGCTCGCGCATGTCGGCATGAACCCCACCCGCACCGGCGTGATCGACATCCTGCGCCTGATGGGCGCCGACATCGCCGTGCTCGATCCGCGCACCGTGGGCGGCGAGCCGGTGGCCGACCTGCGGGTGCGCAGCGCCGCGTTGCGCGGCATCGACGTTCCCCCCGAACTCGTGCCGCTGGCCATCGATGAATTCCCGGTGCTCTTCGTGGCGGCCGCCTGCGCGCAGGGCCGCACGGTGGTCACCGGCGCCCATGAGCTGCGCGTCAAGGAGTCCGACCGCATCGCGGCCATGGCCGACGCGCTGGCCGCGGTGGGCATGCCCGTGCAGGCCACCGAGGACGGCATGGTGATCGAGGGCCGCGGCGGCGAGGCCCTGCCCTTTGCCGGTGGCGTGGTCGAGTCCCTCGGCGATCACCGGATCGCCATGGCCATGGCGATCGCCGCCTTGCGGGCCTCGCGCCCGGTGCGCATCCGCGACACCGCCAATGTCGCCACCTCCTTTCCCGGCTTCACCCGGCTGGCGGCCGAGGCGGGCCTGGGCATCGTCGAGCGGGGCGCGGCATGAGCGCCGGCGCGGCCGCCGTGGCGCCCGCGCCGGTGATCGCCATCGACGGCCCCACCGCCTCGGGCAAGGGCACGGTGGCCCTCGAGGTGGCGCGCGCCCTGGGCTGGCACATGCTCGACTCGGGCGCGCTCTATCGCCTGCTCGCCTGGCGGGCGCTCGAGATGGGCATCGCGCTCGATGACGGGCCGGCCCTGGGGCGCCTCGCCGACACGCTGCCGCTGGCCTACACCGACCAGGGCCTGAGCCTGGCAGGCCGGCTGGTGGGCGACGAGATCCGCCAGGAGGCGGTGGGCGTCGCGGCCTCGCGAATCGCCGCGCTGGGGCCGGTGCGCCAGGGGCTGCTCGCCATGCAGCGCGCCGCGCGGCGCCCGCCCGGGCTGGTGGCCGACGGCCGCGACATGGGCACCGTGGTGTTCCCCGACGCCCCCCTGAAGATCTTCCTCACGGCCAGCGCCGCCTCGCGCGCCGAGCGCCGTTATAAGCAGTTGATCGAAAAGGGAATTTCTGCTAGCCTCCCGGGTCTTTTGCAGGATTTGCAGGAGCGGGACGCGCGCGACACCTCGCGGGCGCTGTCGCCCCTGCAGGCTGCCGAAGGGGCGGTTGCCATCGACTCCACACGGCTCGACATCTCCCAGACGGTCGAGCGCGTGCTGCAGGCCTGGCGCCGCCAGGGCGGCTGACACCGCCGGTCGGGCTCACCCGACTGGCTGCAGGCCGTCCGCCAAGGGTGCTCGCGCCCTGGCCAACTCGTCACAGGTTCCCGCTTCCGGTCTTGCCGGCGGCTGGCCTGCCGGCTGGCCTGGCGCGGGCTTGTGTCAACACCGCCGCAGGACGGTATCCCGCGCATGGGCCCTGCCAGGCCATGCCGACCCGCGCCCCGGCGTGATTCATCCGGAAACCAAATTGACCACTGCAACCACTGCCGTCCCCGCCATGGAAAGTTTCGCCCAGCTCTTTGAAGAGTCGCTCTCCCTGAAGGAGATGCGGGCTGGCGAAGTCATCATGGCCGAGGTCGTGCGCATCGACCACAACTTCGTGGTCGTGAACGCCGGACTGAAGTCCGAGAGCTACATCGACATTGCCGAGTTCCACAACGATCGGGGTGAGCTCGACGTCGCCGAGGGCGACTTCGTCAGCGTGGCCATCGATTCGCTCGAGAACGGCTACGGCGAGACCCGCCTGTCGCGCGACCGCGCCAAGCGCCTGGCCGCCTGGATCAACCTCGAGAAGGCGCTCGACAGCGCCGAGCTGGTCACCGGCACCATCACCGGCAAGGTCAAGGGCGGCCTCACCGTCATGACCAACGGCATCCGCGCGTTCCTGCCGGGCTCGCTGATCGACACCCGTCCGGTCAAGGACACCACCCCCTTCGAGGGCAAGACCCTCGAGTTCCGCGTCATCAAGCTCGACCGCAAGCGCAACAACGTGGTGCTGTCGCGCCGCGCCGTCATCGAGCTCACCCAGGGCGAAGAGCGCGCCAAGCTGCTCGAGACCCTGCACGAGGGAGCGATCGTCAAGGGCGTGGTCAAGAACATCACCGACTACGGCGCGTTCATCGACCTCGGCGGCATCGACGGCCTGCTGCACATCACCGACATGGCCTGGCGTCGCGTGCGTCACCCCTCCGAGGTGCTGGCCGTGGGCCAGGAAGTCACCGCCAAGGTGCTCAAGTTCGACCAGGAGAAGAACCGCGTCTCCCTGGGCGTCAAGCAGCTCGGCGACGATCCCTGGATCGGCATCGGCCGGCGCTACCCGCAGGGCACCCGCATGTTCGGCAAGGTCACCAACATCACCGACTACGGCTCGTTCGTCGAGATCGAGCCGGGCATCGAGGGCCTGGTGCACGTGTCCGAGATGGACTGGACCAACAAGAACGTCAACCCCGGCAAGGTGGTCTCGCTCAACGACGAGGTCGAGGTCATGGTGCTCGAGATCGACGAGGACCGTCGTCGCATCTCGCTGGGCATGAAGCAGTGCAAGCCCAACCCCTGGGAAGAGTTCTCCGACAACCATCGCAAGAACGACAAGGTCCGCGGCACCATCAAGTCGATCACCGACTTCGGCGTGTTCATCGGCCTGCCCGGCGGCATCGACGGCCTGGTCCATCTGTCCGACCTCTCCTGGAACAAGTCGGGCGAGGAGGCGGTGCGCGAGTTCAAGAAGGGCGACGAGGTCGAGGCCGTGGTGCTGGCCATCGACACCGAGCGCGAGCGCATCTCCCTGGGCATCAAGCAGCTCGAGGGCGATCCGTTCAACAACTACGCCGGCACCCACGAGAAGGGCAGCGTGGTGCGCGGTCTGGTCAAGAGCGTCGAGCCGCGCGGCGCGGTCATCGACCTGGGCAACGACATCGAGGGCTACCTGCGGGCCTCCGAGCTGTCGCGTGACCGGGTCGAGGATGCCCGCAACCTGCTGAAGGAAGGCGATTCGGTCGAGGCCATGGTCATCAACGTCGACCGCAAGACCCGCTCCATCAGCCTGTCGATCAAGGCCAAGGACAACGTCGAGACCGCCGAGGCGATGCAGCGCATCGCCGCGGAGAGCTCGGCGGTGTCGGGCACCACCAATCTCGGTGCCCTGCTGCGTGCCAAGCTCGACAGCCAGAAGGACCAGTGATCGTCGCGGCAGCCTGAGCGATCGCCCCTGCGCCAGCGGCCATGCGTGATGACTTGATCGATGATCGTGGAGACGATGTCCCCACGATGACCAAGTCCGAACTCATCGGCCGGCTGGCGGAGCGCTATCCGCAACTGGTTGCCAAGGACGCCGAGTTCGCGGTCCGTACCATTCTCGATGCCATGGCCCGCACCCTCGCCGAGGGGCGGCGTATCGAGATCCGCGGATTCGGCAGCTTCTCGCTTTCCCATCGCCCGCCGCGCATCGGCCGCAATCCCAAGTCGGGCGAGCGCGTGCTGGTGCCCGAGAAGCGGGTGCCGCATTTCAAGCCGGGCAAGGAGCTGCGCGAGCGGGTCGACGCCGCCCCGCGCGCGGACTGACCCATGGGCCCATCGGCCAGCCGGCTGAGTCGCCGGCCTGATGCGCCGCCTGCCCCATCCATGAGACGCTCGCGTCTGCCATGAAGCTCATCGCCTGGACCGCCCGCGTGCTGCTGTTCCTCGCAGCGCTCGGCTTCGCGCTGTCCAACACCGGCGTGGTCGAACTGCGCTTCTTCGGCATCGAGGCCGAATGGCGCGCCCCCCTGGTGATCTTCCTGCTCGGCTTCTTCGCGGCCGGCACGGCGCTGGGCATTGCCGGCGTGGTGCCCACGCTGTTTCGCCAGCGCCGCGAGATCGGCCGCCTGCGCCGCGAGCTTGCCGCCGCCGCCCGGACCCCGGCCGCCGCCGCCGCGCCCAGCCCCGGGCCCGATGCCGCTGACGGCGCGGCCTGAGCCCCATGGAATTCCAGACCTGGTGGCTGCTGGCCGTCCCGCTCTTCTTCGGCCTGGGCTGGTTCGCGGCCCGGCTTGATGCCCGTCAGGCGGCCAGACCCGCGGGCGGCCTGCCCGATGCCTATTTCCGTGGCCTGAATTTCCTGCTCAACGAGCAGCCCGACAAGGCCATCGATGCCTTTCTCGACGGCGTGCGCATCGACCCCGAGACCATCGAGCTGCACTTCGCGCTGGGCAGCCTTTTCCGGCGCCGCGGCGAGACTGACCGGGCCATCCGCGTGCACCAGAATCTGGCCGATCGGCCGGGCCTGGGCGCCGCGCAGCGCGAGCACGCGCTGTTCGAGCTCGGCCAGGACTTCCTGCGCGCCGGTCTGCTCGATCGCGCCGAAGACGCGTTCAACCGTCTGGCCGGGTCCAGCTACGCCGCGGCCGCGCTGCGCCATCGCCTGGCCATCGCCCAGATGGTGCGCGACTGGCCTCAGGCGATCGCACTCGCGCAGCAGATGCGTCAGGAGGCCGGCGATGCCGGCGGCGGCCTCGCCCGGGAGATCGCGCAGTTCCACTGCGAGCTGGCCACGCAGGCCATGGCCGGGCAGGCGCCCGATCGCCTGACGGTGGCCGGGCGCGAGATCGCGGCCGCGCTGCAGGCCGACCCTGACCACCCCCGCCCCTTGCTGCTGCGCGGTGAGCATGCCCTGGCCGAGGGTGACGCCGCCGGCGCGATCACCCACTGGTCGCTGTTGCTGCGCCGTCATCCCGCCCACGCCGCGCTGGTGGCCCGGGGCTGGCTGCAGGCCCATGCTGATCTGGGCCGGGCCGCTGACGCCCTGCCGGCGCTCAGCCAGGCGCACCAGGAGCAGCCCGGGCCCGACACGCTCGCCGCGCTGGCCGATGCCATCCAGCAGCAGCAGGGTGCGGCGGCAGCGCTGGCCTGGGTCGAGGCCGAGTTGCGTTCACGGCCCTCGCTGCCGGGGCTCGAGAAACTGCTGGCCCTGCGCAAGGCGCTCGGCGCCGGCACGGCCGACAGCGACACCGAACTCATCCAGCGCCTGCTTGCGCCGCAGGCCGGCCAGGCGCTGCGTCATGTCTGCATGCACTGCGGATTCAAGGCCAGGCAGTTCTACTGGCAGTGTCCCGGCTGCAGCCGCTGGGACAGCTATCCGCCGCGTCGCGGCCAGGCCACGGAGGTCGCACGATGATCAGCTTCGCGTCGGCGCGGGTGCTGGTGGTGGGTGATGTCATGCTCGATCGCTACTGGTTCGGCGAGGTGGCGCGCATCTCGCCCGAGGCCCCGGTGCCCGTGGTGCGGGTCACCCGTCGCGACGAACGCCTGGGCGGCGCGGCCAACGTGGCCCACAACCTCGCCGCGCTCGGCGCGCCGGTCAGTCTGGTGGGGGTGGTGGGCAACGACGAGCCCGGGGCCACCATCGAGGCCATGGCGCGTGCCGCGGGCATCGACTGCCGGCTGGCCCGTGATCCGGCCATGCCCACGATCATCAAGCTGCGGGTGATCGGGCGCCAGCAGCAGCTGCTGCGCATCGACTTCGAGGAGCCCCCCGGCCCGGCGGCGCTCGAGCGCAAGCTCGATGGCGTGGCCGCGGCCATCGCGCAGGCGCGCGTGCTGGTGCTGTCCGACTATGGCAAGGGTGGTCTCGCCCAGATCGATCGCCTGATCGCCATGGCCCGCGAGCGGGGGCTCCCGATCATCGCTGACCCCAAGGGTGACGACTACGCCCGCTATCGCGGCGTCACCCTGCTCACGCCCAACCGCGCCGAGCTGCGCGAGGTGGTTGGTGCCTGGTCCGACGAGCCTGATCTGCACCGGCGCGCCCAGGCGCTGCGCGAATCGCTCGATATCGCCTACTTGCTGCTCACCCGCTCCGAGGAGGGCATGACCCTGTTCTCGGCCGGCGGCGCGGCGCATGTGCCGGCGCAGGCGCGCGAGGTGTTCGATGTCTCGGGCGCGGGCGACACCGTGGTGGCGGTGCTGGCGGCCATGACTGCGCTGGGGCGGCCCATGGACGAGGCGATGCGCCTGGCCAATCGCGCCGGCGGCATCGTGGTGGGCAAGCTGGGCACGGCCTCGGTGAGCCCGGCCGAACTCTTTGGAGAGCACCCATGATCATCGTCACCGGCGCGGCCGGCTTCATCGGCAGCAACCTGGTCCATGCGCTCAACGCCCGTGGTCGCCGCGACATCGTCGCGGTCGACAACCTTTCCCGGGCCGACAAGTTCCGCAACCTGGTCGGCGCCGACATCACCGACTACCTCGACAAGCGCGAGTTTCTCGAGCGCCTGGACGAATTCGCCGGCGCCGAGGCCATCCTCCATCAGGGCGCGTGCTCCGACACCATGGAGTCCGATGGCCGCTACATGATGGAGAACAACTACCGGTACTCCATGCGCCTGCTGGAGTTCACCGGGCGCCACCGCATCGCCTACGTCTACGCCTCGTCGGCAGCGGTCTATGGCGGCGGCAGCGAGTTCGTCGAGGAGCGCCGCTGCGAGTCGCCGCTCAACGTCTACGGCTACTCCAAGTTCCTGTTCGACCAGATCGTGCGCCAGCGCCTGGCCACCGGCGTGCCCGCCTCCACGCTGGTCGGTCTTCGCTACTTCAACGTCTATGGCCCGCGCGAGACCCACAAGGCACGCATGGCCTCGGTGGCCTTCCACTGCGTGGGTCAGTACCGCGCCGAGGGCCACGTGCGGCTCTTCGAAGGCTGGGATGGCTGGGGCCCGGGCGAGCAGACCCGCGACTTCGTCCACGTGGATGACGTGGTGGCGCTCAACCTGCATTTCCTCGACCGCCCCGGCTCGCATGGCATCTTCAACGCCGGCACGGGCCGCGCCCAGCCCTTCAACGATGTGGCGGTCACGGTGCTCAACACGTTGCGCCGGCTCGAGGGCAAACCGGTGCTGACGCTGCCGCAACTGGTCGAGGCGGGCCTGCTGCGCTACGTGCCCTTCCCCGATGCGCTCAAGGGCAAGTACCAGAGCTTCACGCAGGCCGACCATGCCCTGCTGCGGCAGGCCGGTTGCGATTACGCGTTCCTCACCGTCGAACAGGGCGTGGCCAGCTACGTCGAGTGGCTGGTCGGGCAGTCATGAACCGTCTGGCGGGCCGGCTGCTGCTGGTCGCCGCGCTCGCGCTGGCGGGGGCACGGGGCGTGGCGCTGGCCGGGCCGGGCGTGCCGCCCGCGAGCGCCCCGCAACGGGTCGATGCCAACCGCGCCACCGAGGCGCAGTTGCAGACCGTCAAGGGCATCGGCCCGGCAATCGCGGCGCGCATCCTCGAGGCCCGGCGCGACGGGCCCTTCCATGATCTGGCCGATCTCGAATCGCGGGTGAAGGGCGTCGGCCCGGCCAACGTGCGGCGCTTTGCCGAGGCGGGGCTGGTGGTCGGCTCGCCGGCACCGGGCACGGCCCGTGTCACCACAGGCGGCCTTGCGGGCGGCGAGCCGGCCGCTCGCGGGGCCGGGCCCGCGGCATCGACGGGCGCCGCGCCAGCGCCCGCGGCGGCGGTGGCGAGCGTCACCCCGCTGGGCCGGGGGCAGATCCGCGAGTGGCCGGCGGGCGCGCAGGCCCAGCCCGGCGTCAGGCCGTGAGCGCGACAGCGTCCGGGCGCATCGGTCTGTACTGGCGGCTGGTCCGGCTGCACCGCCCGATCGGCATCCTGCTGCTGCTGTGGCCCACGCTCTGGGGCCTGTTCATCGCCTCGCGCGGCGAGCCCGAACCGTACCCGCTG
The DNA here is from genome assembly GCA_037146935.1 of Burkholderiales bacterium. Lineage (GTDB taxonomy): Bacteria > Pseudomonadota > Gammaproteobacteria > Burkholderiales > Burkholderiaceae_E > Quisquiliibacterium. Next base: position 14,212 of record JBAWWD010000019.1, on the reverse strand, counting down.
TTCGCCTTCGTGCTCGGCACCATCCTGATGCGCTCAGCCGGCTGCGCCATCAACGACTGGGCCGACCGCGACTTCGATCGCCACGTCGCCCGCACCCGCGACCGGCCGCTCACCGCCGGCCTGATCCGTCCCTGGGAAGCGCTGGCGGTGGCGGCCGCGCTGTCACTGCCGGCGCTGCTGCTGGTGCTGCCCTTCAACCCGCTCACCTGGCTGCTCACCGGCGTGGCGGGTTTCCTCGCGGCGAGCTACCCCTTCACCAAGCGCTTCCTGGCCATTCCGCAGGCCTATCTCGGCATCGCCTTCGGTTTCGGCATCCCGATGGCCTTCGCGGCGGTGACCGACAGCGTGCCGCTCACCGCCTGGCTGCTGCTGGCGGCCAACATCTGCTGGGCGGTGGCCTACGACACCGAGTACGCGATGGTCGATCGCGACGATGACCTGCGCATCGGCATCCGCACCGCGGCGATCACCTTCGGCCGTTTCGACGTGCCCGCGGTCATGGTCTGTTACGCGCTGACCCTCGCCCTGCTGGCGCTGGTCGGCCATCGGCAGGATTTCGGTCTCTGGTATGCGCTCGGTCTGGCCGTGGCTGCGGTGATTGCGGCCTACCATTGGACGCTGATCCGTGGGCGCAGCCGAGAGGGCTGCTTCCGGGCCTTCAACCACAACACCTGGTTCGGGGCTGCGGTGTTCGCCGGAGTGGTGCTGGAGTACTGGATACCGTGAACCTGGGTGCGCTGTGCTATGCCTTCGCCGCGATCTCGTGGGGGGCGAACCTGCCGCTCACGGCGCTGCTCTTCTCCGCCTTCGATCCGTTCTTCATGACCGCGATCCGGGTGGCGCTGGCGGTCGGGGTGCTCTGGCTGATCAGCCAGGCGCGCCGCGACCCTGCCGCGCCGCCGCTGGGCCTGGGCTTTCGCCGCCACGCGCTCATGTCGGGCTCGGCAGCCGCGTTCTTCGTGCTCTACAACCTGGGCCTGAAGTACACCCACCCCATCACCGCGGCCGCGATCATCGCCGGCTCGCCGGTGTTCGCCGCGGCCACCATGCGGGTGGTCACCGGTGCGCGGCTCGAGCCGGGCTTTGCCGGGGCGGCGGTGCTCACGCTGCTGGGCGCCGGCATCGCGATCTGGGGCCGGGCCAGTGCCTCGGGTCAGGGGCTGCACCTGGAAGGCGGCGAGCCGCTGCTGGTGCTGGCGCTGGTGAGCTGGACGCTCTACTCCATCTACGCCCAGCGCTTCTTCTCACCGGGCGTGTCGCAGCTGCGTCGCACCCTGGCCGGCCTGAGCGGCGCGCTGCCCTGGATGTTCGGCTGCTGGCTGCTCATCTGGCTGAGCGGCCTCACCGGGCCGCCGCTGCTCACCGTGACGCCTCAGGCGCTGCTGTGGCTGGGTGTCACCGCGCTCTTTTCCACCGCGCTCTCGGGCGTGGCCTGGAACATCGGCGTGGCCCGTGCCGGGCTGCAGCTGGGGTTGCTGTGGCAGAACACCGTGCCCGCCTTCGGGGTGCTGATCGCCATGCTGTTCGGCATCATGCCCACCGCCGAGCAACTGCTCGGCGGGGCGATCGTGATGGCCGGGGTCTTCTACATGCAGTGGCGCAAGCGTCGGGCTCAGGCCTGAGGGTCGCGCCCGAACTCGTCGGCCAGTTCGGCTGCGCGCTGGCAGGCGGCCGCCATGGCCTCGTCGATGCGCCCGGCAAGCCCGTGTGATTGCATGCTGGCCAGGGCCGCGGCGGTGGTGCCACCCTTGGAGGTGACCTGCTCGCGCAGCGTCGACACCGGCACGGTGGCGCCGCTGGCCAGCGCCGCCGCGCCACGGAAGGTGGCCAGGGTCAGCTGCGCAGCCGCCTCGGGGTCCAGGCCCAGGCGCGCGCCGGCGGCCTGCATGGCCTCGATGAAATAGAACACATAGGCGGGGCCGCTGCCGCTCAGCGCGGTCACCGCGTCGAGCTGCGCCTCCTGGCTGACCCAGACCGCCTCGCCCACCGCGCGCACCACCTGTTCGGCAAGCGCCCGATCGGCCTCGCCGACCGCGGGGGCGGCCCACAGCCCGGTGATGCCCGCCCCGATCAGGGCCGGGGTGTTGGGCATGGTGCGCACGATGCGGGTGTGACCACCCAGCCAGCGCGAGAGGTCCGCGAAGCGGATCCCGGCGGCCACGCTGACCACCAGCGCCGAGCGCGCCTGCGCCGCCAGGGGCAGCAGGGCCTCGCGCATCTGCTGCGGCTTGACCGCCAGCACCAGCAGATCGCAGGCCTGCGCCTGCGCCGCCGGGGCCGCCAGGGTCTGCACGCCGAACTCGCGCGCCAGTCGCTCCCGCTGGCCGGCAGCCGGGTCGATCACCGTGATGTGTGGCCGGGGCTCGACCTGGGTGAGCAGGCCGCCGATGAGCGCGGTGGCCATGTTGCCGCCGCCGAGGAAGGTGATGTTCATGCGTCTCTCCGCAGGAATTGCCGCGGCCGCAGGCCGCAGGCGAGCAGGGTGATCAGGTAGGCGAGGCCGGCCGCCGCCACCAGGCCGAGCGTCAGACCGGCGCGCAGCCAGGGCTGCTGACCCAGGCCGAGCCAGTCGACGCGCGGCACGGCCGCGATCAGCACCGCAGCCAGCGCCGCGCCGGCGAGCGCGGCCTTGGCGAGCAGCGGCCACCAGCCCGGTTCGGCGCGCCAGGCGCCGGCACGGTGCAGGCCGACGAGCAGCAGCAGCGCATTGAGCGTGGCCGCCAGCGAGGTGGACAGTGCCAGCCCGGCGTGGGCCAGCAGCGGCACCAGGGCGAGGTTCAGGCACTGCGTGAGCACCAGCACCAGCAGTGCGATGCGCACCGGCGTGCGGATGTTCTGGCGGGCGAAGAAGCCCGGCGCCAGCACCTTGACCGCGATCAGCCCCGGCAGGCCCACCGCGTAGGCCTGGATGGCCTGCGCGGTCATGCCGACATCGAGGGCGCGGAAGCGGCCGTAGTGGAAGAGCAGCGCGGTGAGCGGCTCCGCCATGAGCGCCATGCCCAGGCTGCAGGGCAGGGCGAGGAGCAGCGCCAGGCGCAGGCCCCAGTCGAGCAGTTCGCGGTAGGCGGTCTCGTCCTGGCGGGTGCTGGCGCTGGTCAGGCTGGGCAGCAGCACGGTACCCAGGGCCACCCCCAGCAGCGCGGTGGGGAACTCCATCAGCCGGTCGGCATAGCTGATCCAGGACACGCTGCCGGCGCTCAGCCGCGAGGCGATGTGGGTGTTGATCATCAGGCTGATCTGGGCGGCCGAGACCGCCAGCACCGCGGGCGCCATGCGCGCGAGCAGGGCGCGGGTGTCGGGATCTCTCAGGCAGGCGAGCGGGTTGAGCCCGATGCGCGGCAGCAGCCCGATGCGGTGCAGCGCCGGCAACTGGATGGCCAGTTGCAGCACGCCGCCGATCACCACCCCCGCGGCCAGGGCATAGACCGGCGGATCGAAGCGGTCGTGCAGCAGCAGCGCCGCGCCGATGAAGCTCAGGTTGAGCAGCACCGGCGAGAAGGCCGGCACCGCGAAGCGACGCCAGGTGTTCAGGATGCCGGCGGCCAGCGCCACCAGCGAGATGAACAGGATGTAGGGGAACATCCAGCGGGTCATGACGACCGCCGCGTCGAAGGCCGGGGCCTGCTGCAGCAGGCCCGATCCGGTGAGCAGCACCAGCGCCGGCGCGCCGGCCACCCCGGCGAGCGACACCACCACCAGCGACCAGAAGAGCAGCGTGGCCACGCGGTCGATGAAGCCGCGAAAGGCGGGCCCGTCGCCCTGTTCGCGAGCGCGCGCAAGCATGGGCACGAAGGCCTGCGAGAACGCGCCCTCGGCGAACATGCGGCGCAGCAGGTTGGGCAGCCGGAACGCGATGAAGAAGGCGTCGGTGAAGGCCGAGGCGCCGAACAGCGTGGCGGTGAGGTTCTCGCGCACCAGGCCGGTGATCCGCGACAGCAGGGTGAGGCCGCTGACCGTGGCAAGTGCGCGAAGCAGGTTCATGGGTGGGCAGAGGGGGGCGGGCGGAGGTTGCCGGGCTTGCTTGCGCCACGGCTGGGTGATCGGCTATTATCCAAGGCTTTTCGCCAATCAGCGAATGTCATGGCTTAGCGGATATCGCGCGGAAGCCGCCCGGAAGTCGCCCGCAACAGGGCGCATGGCATCGCAGCCCTCACCAGGATTCTCGCATGGCAAACATTGCCTCTGCCCGCAAGCGCGCCCGCCAGGCGGTCAAGCAGAACGCCCACAATTCGACGCTGCGTTCGCGGCTTCGCACCGCGATCAAGTCGGTGCGCAAGGCGATTGCAGCGGGCGACAAGACCGCGGCCACCGCGGTGTTTCGCGCCTCGCAGGGCGTGATTGACACCATCGCCGACAAGAAGATCATCCACAAGAATGCTGCCTCCCGGTACAAGAGCCGGCTGGCCGCCGCCCTGAAGGCGATGGCCTGACAGCAGACGGCCGGCGCCTCACGCGCCGGCCTGGTCGCGTGCCTGCTGGCGCGCGGCGCATGTGTTGCGCCAGGGCTGTGCCGGCGCGCGCTGCGGTCCCTCAGGCCGTGCTGGTCGGGGGCGAAGTCCTGGGTCCGAACAAGGCGCTGCCCACCCGCACCAGGGTGGCCCCTTCGGCGATTGCCGCCTCCAGGTCATCGGACATGCCCATCGAGAGCGTGTCCAGCATCAGTCCTTGCCCCTGAAGCGTCTCCTGCAATGCGCGCACCTGCGCGAATTGCGCGCGTTGCGCGCTCGGGTCGGCCTGCGGTCTGGGGATGGCCATCAGGCCGCGCAGGCGCAGGCCGGGCAGCGTGGCGATCAGCGCCGCCAGCGCGGGCGCCTGCTCGGGGCTGCAACCGCTCTTGGTGTCTTCGGCCGCGATGTTCACCTGCAGGCACACCTGCAGCGGCGGCAGGTGCGCGGGCCGCTGCTCGGAGAGCCGTCGGGCAACCCGCTCGCGGTCGATGCCATGCACCCACTGGAAGTGTTCAGCGATGGGCCGTGTCTTGTTGGACTGGATCGGCCCGATGAAGTGCCATTCGATAGGCAAATCCGGCCGCTGAGTGGCGCATTCGCTGATCTTGCCCAGCGCTTCCTGTAGATAGTTCTCTCCGAAGCGACGCTGCCCGAGATCTGCCATGGCGATCACCCGATCGGCCGAGAAAGTCTTGCTCACTGCCAGCAGGGTGACCTGCTCCCGAGGCCGGGCCGATGCCGCGCAGGCGGCGTCGACGCGCGCCTGCACGGCGCGCAGCCGCTCCGACATGAGTGTGTCCGCGTTCATCGCCCGATTCTACCGTCGCCATCTGGCGACTCAGGGCTTTGGCGCAACCAGGGTGGGCTGAACCATGGATATCGCCGAACTGCTCGCCTTCGCAGTGAAGAACAAGGCGTCGGACCTGCACCTGTCGGCCGGCATGCCGCCGATGATCCGCGTGCATGGCGACGTGCGCCGGATCAACCTGCCGCCAATGGCCCACAGCGATGTGCACGGCATGATCTACGACATCATGAACGACGCGCAGCGCAAGGACTACGAGGAGAACCTCGAGTGCGACTTCTCGTTCGCCATTCCGGGGCTGGCGCGCTTCAGGGTCAACGCCTTCCTGCAGCAGCGCGGCGCCGGCGCGGTGCTGCGAGCCATTCCGTCCAAGATTCTTTCGCTGGAAGACCTCAAGGCGCCGCGGATCATCTCCGAGATCACCATGCAGAGCCGCGGCATGGTGCTGGTCACCGGGCCCACCGGGTCGGGCAAGTCGACCACGCTGGCGGCGATGATCAACCACATCAACGAGAACCTGTACGGGCACATCCTCACGGTGGAGGACCCGATCGAGTTCGTGCATGAATCCAAGCGTTGCCTGATCTCGCAGCGCGAGGTGGGGCCGCAGACGCTGTCGTTCAACAATGCGCTGCGCTCGGCCCTGCGCGAGGACCCCGACGTCATCCTGGTGGGCGAGCTGCGCGACCTGGAAACCATCCGCCTGGCCCTCACCGCCGCCGAGACCGGCCACCTGGTGTTCGGCACCCTGCACACCTCGTCGGCGGCCAAGACCATCGACCGGATCGTCGACGTGTTCCCCGCGGCCGAGAAGGAGATGGTGCGGGCGATGCTCTCGGAATCGCTGCGGGCGGTGATCTCGCAGTCGCTGGTGCGCACCAAGGACGGCAGCGGCCGCATCGCGGCCCACGAGATCATGCTGGGCACTCCCGCCGTGCGAAACCTGATCCGGGAGGCGAAGGTGGCGCAGATGAACGCGGCCATCCAGACCGGCGCCTCGGTGGGCATGCAGACCCTGGACCAGTGCCTCACCGACCTGGTCCGGCGCAACATCATCTCGATGGCCGAGGCCCGCGTGCACGCGGCCATCAAGGAAAACTTCCCCGGCTGAGGCCGACGCGACACCAGCGAGAGCGCTCCCGATGGAAAGAGAACAGGCTTCTAAATTCCTCAACGACCTGCTGCGGCTGATGGTCGGCAAGAACGGTTCCGACCTGTTCCTGACGGCCGAATTCCCGCCGGCCTTCAAGATCGACGGCAAGGTCACGCCGGTGTCATCGGTGCCCCTGACCGGCCAGCACACCATCGAGCTGGCGCGTGCCCTGATGAACGATCGGCAGGCGGCCGAGTTCGAGGCGCACAAGGAGGTCAACTTCGCGATCAGCCCCACCGGCATCGGGCGCTTCCGCGTGAACGCCTTCATGCAGCTGGGCCGGGTGGGCATCGTGCTGCGGACCATCAAGAGCCAGATCCCCACCATCGCGCAACTGCGCCTGCCGCCCATGCTCGGCGAGCTCTCGCTCACCAAGCGCGGCCTGCTGATCGTGGTGGGTGCCACCGGCTCGGGCAAGAGCAACACCCTGGCCGCGGTGCTCAATCACCGCAACGAGAACACCCAGGGTCACATCGTGACCATCGAGGACCCGGTGGAGTTCGTGCACCCGCACCGCAACTGCATCGTCACGCACCGCGAGATCGGCGTGGACACCGAGAGCTGGGAGGTGGCCCTGCGCAACACCCTGCGCCAGGCGCCCGACGTCATCATGATCGGCGAGATCCGCGATCGCGAGACCATGGAGCATGCGGTGGCCTTTGCCGAGACAGGGCATCTGTGCCTGGCCACCCTGCACTCGAACAGCGCCAATCAGGCGCTCGACCGCATCATCAACTTCTTCCCGGAAGACCGGCGTCAGCAGCTGCTGATGGACCTGTCGCTGAACCTGCGCGCCATCGTCTCGCAGCGCCTGATCCCCATGGTGGGCGGCTCCGGCCGCGTGCCGGCGGTGGAGGTGATGATCAACTCGCCGCTGATCTCCGACATGATCTTCAAGGGCGAGGTCGGCACCATCAAGGACGTGATGAAGAAGAGCCGCGAGAGCGGCATGCAGACCTTCGACCAGCACCTGTTCATGCTGTACGAGGAAGGTCTGATCGCCTACGAGGACGCGCTGCGCAACGCCGATTCGGTCAATGACCTGCGGCTGAACATCAAGCTGAACAGCCGCCACTCCGACAAGGACCTCAACCGGGGGACGGAGCACCTGGGGGTGGTCTGAGCGCGCCCTCGTCGGCGGCCGTCGCCTGGCGCATCCGGTCATGCCGGGCCTGGTGTTCGCGGTCATGGGCCTCGCGCGTGGCCCGGTCGAAGACATCGAAGCGGAACAGCCGGCACTCCAGGGCGCCGTTGTAGAGCAGCGTCTTGCGGCTCTCGCGGATGCCGAGCTGGCGCGGCAACTCCCGGTCTGAGGACAGCACGTTCACCTGCCAGCCCCCGAAGCGCTCCTTCAGGCCGCGGCCGAAGGCGGCCATCGCCTCGCGGTGGGTCTCGTCGCTGGCCGCATCATGCTCGCCCGGGGCGGGCTGGCCGTCCTGGTGGGCCGCGATGCGTTCGCCGTAGGGCGGGTTGGTGACGATCACCCCCGGCCCGGGCTGGGGCGGTGACAGGCGGGCGGCATCGCCCACGGCCAGCCGGATGCCGGCCCCGCCCACGCCGGCGCGCTCGATGTTGCGACGGGCCTGCTCGATGGCGGTCGGGTCGATGTCGATGCCGGTGATGCTCAGCCGCGCGGCCAGCGCCGGCCCGCTCTGCTGGGCCTGGCGGATGGCCTCGCCGCGGATCTGCGCCCACTGCGCCGGGTCATGGTCGCGCAGGCGCTCGAAGCCGAAGGCGCGTGACAGGCCCGGTGCGATGCCCAGCGCGATCTGGGCGGCCTCGATCAGCAGCGTGCCCGAGCCGCAGTAGGGATCGAGCAGCGGCCGCTCCGGCGTCCAGCCGGCCAGCATCAGCAGGCCGGCCGCGAGGTTTTCCTTGAGCGGGGCCAGCCCCTTGTCCTCGCGCTCGCGCCGCCATCCGCGCTTGAACAGCGACTCGCCCGAGGTGTCTAGGTAGAGCGTGACCTGCTGCTCCTGCAGGAAGGCGAACACCCGCACGTCGGGGCGGCGGGTGTCGATGGAGGGCCGATCGCCGCGGGTCTGGCGCAGCCGGTCGACCACCGCGTCCTTCACGCGCAGGTTGGCGAAGTTCAGGCTGCGCAGCGGCGAGCGCACCGCGGTGGTGTCCACCCGCAGGGTCTGCCGGGGGGTCATGAACTGTTCCCAGGGCACGGCGCGGGCCACCCGGCCGAGCTCATCCTCATCGCGGCAGCGGCCGGCGCCCACCTGGCGCAGCACCCGGCTGGCCAGGCGCGAGCGCAGGTTGACCTGGCACACCATCGCGGTCTCGCCCTCGAAGGCCACACCGCCAGGGCTGATGCGCACCGCGGCGGCACCGAGGGCGGTGATCTCGTCGGCGAGCAGCGCTTCCAGGCCGCGCGGGCAGGGGGCGAAGAGCAGCATGCCCGCGTCAGCCTGCCAGTGCCTGCTCGAGGAACTCGAGGCGGTCCTGGCCCCAGTAGGGCACCCCCTGGAACACGTACCAGGGCACGCCGAACACGCCATGGTCGATGGCTTCCTGGGTGTAGCTGTCGAAGACCGCGTGGGTGTCCGGGATGGCGTGGAACATGGGGTCGGCGGGCAGTCCGGCCTCGTGCAGCACCGCGCGCAGCGTGGCGTCGTCGGCCACATTGCGTTCCTCGCACCAGGTGGCCCGCATGAGGCGGCCGGCGAGATCGAGCGCGGCATCTGCGCCGTGCAGCCGGTCGGCCGCGATGATCAGGCGGCAGGCGGTGTCGGCGTTGGCCGGGAAGAACGCGGGCCGCAGCTGGATGGGCACCTCGCGCCGGTCGCGCCAGCGGGCGAGCTCGACGAAGCGGTATTCCTGGCGCTGCGGGGCGCGCTTGGCCAGGGGCAGGCCGCCCGAGGCGGGGAACACCTTGGCGCCGAGGTCGATGGGCTTGATGCGGATGTCGGCGTTGTGCAGGGCGCAGATGCGGCGCAGCTCCTGGTGGCCGAGACAGCTCCAGGGCGACTGCGGATGCATGTAGTAGTCGACGATGCGGGTCATGGGGTTTCTCCGGGCGCGGCAGGGCGCGATGAGGGGTGACGGGGCGGCCCGGGCGCGGGGGTGGCGCGGGCCGGGCTCAGAAGGGCTTGACCACCACCAGCACCACCGCGATCAGCAGCGCGAGCACCGGTATCTCGTTGAACCAGCGGTACCAGACATGCGAGCGCCGGTCGGTGCCGGCCTCGATCTGGCGCAGCAGCCGGCCGCAGGTCTGGTGATAGCCGAGCAGCACCGCCACCACCGCGAGCTTGGTGTGCATCCAGCCGCCGGTGACGCCGTAGCCCAGCCACAGCCAGGTGCCCAGACCCAGGGCCAGCACCATCAGCGGCTGCATGAAGCGCCAGAGCTTGCGCGACATCAGCAGCAGCCGCGCGCGCTCGGCCTGCGAGGCGGGGTCGACCATGGCCAGGTTCACGAACAGCCGCGGCAGGTAGAACAGGCCCGCGAACCAGCTGGTGACGAAGACGATGTGCAGCGCCTTCAGCCAGAGGTAGCCGCTGCTCACCGCCGTACCTGCCCGCTGCCCAGGACCACGTACTTCTGCGAGGTGAGGCCCTCGAGGCCGACCGGGCCACGGGCGTGGAGCTTGTCGGTGGAGATGCCGATCTCGGCGCCCAGGCCGTACTCGAAGCCGTCGGCGAAGCGCGTGGAGGCGTTGACCATCACCGAGGCCGAATCGACCTCGCGCAGGAAGCGCATGGCGTGCGCGTGGCTGTCGGTGATGATGGCGTCGGTGTGCTGCGAGCCGTACTGCGCGATGTGCGCGATGGCCTCGTCGAGGCCGGCCACCACGCGGATCGACAGGATGGGCGCCAGGTACTCGGTGCGCCAGTCTTCCTCGGTGGCTTCGTCGCAGGCCAGGCCCAGCCCGGTGAGCAGCGCCCGCGTGGCCGGGCAGCCGCGCAGCGTCACGCCCTTGTCGAGATAGATGCGGGCCAGCGGCGGCAGCACCCGCGGCGCGGCCGCGCGCGAGACCAGCAGGGTCTCCATGGTGTTGCACGGCGAGTAGCGCTGCGTCTTGGCGTTGTCGGCGACCGCCACGGCCATGTCGGTGTCGGCGCTGTCGTCGATGTAGACATGGCAGATGCCGTCGAGGTGCTTGATGGTGGGCACCCGCGCGTCGCGCGAGATGCGCTCGATCAGCGACTTGCCGCCGCGTGGCACGATCACGTCGACGAACTCCGGCCGGCTGATGAGCTCGCCCACCGCCTCGCGGCTGGTGGTCTCGATCACCTGCACCGCGTCATCGGGCAGGCCGGCCTCGCGCAGGCCCTGCCGCACCAGCACCGCCAGCGCCTGATTGCTGTGAATGGCCTCCGAGCCGCCGCGCAGGATGGTGGCGTTGCCCGACTTGATGCACAGGCCCGCGGCATCGACGGTGACGTTGGGCCGGCTCTCGTAGATGATGCCGATCACGCCGAGCGGCACCCGCATGCGGCCCACCTGGATGCCCGAGGGCCGGGCGCGCAGGTCGGTGATCTCGCCGATCGGGTCGGGCAGGGCGGCGATCTGCTCCAGGCCCGCGGCCATGGACTCGATGACGGTGTCGGTGAGCGCGAGGCGATCGGTGAACGCGGCGTCATGGCCGGCCTCGCGCGCCGCGGCGAGATCGCGGGCATTGGCTGCCTGCAGCGGCTCGCGCGCGCCGCGAATGGCTGCGGCGGTGGCGAGCAGCGCGCGGTCCTTGGCGGCGCTGTCGGCGCGCGCCATGTGCCGGCTGGCCGCCCGCGCCCGGCGCCCCACGTCGGCCACGTAGGCGGCGATGTCGATCGGGTGATGTTCCATGGTGAGCCTGTGGGCGGACGGCGCGAGCCGCAGGTTGGAGGGATGGGCCGGGGCAGCGGGCGGGGCGTTCAGCGCGGCGCGGCCAGCACCGGCGCGCCGGCCAGTCGGCCCACCAGCGGGACCATGGCCTGCCAGGGATCGGCGGCCACCAGGCCCTTGATGATTCTATCGACCCCGGCGGCTTCCTGCACCGCCTGACGCAGGCTGGCGGTGTCGAGCCGGCGCAGCGCGTCGAGGTAGAGCCGATCGCGCGGCGGGAACAGGCGCAGCTCGCGGGTAAGGCTGGCCGGCGCGCGCCCGGCATCACGGGCCTGCGACAGACGCAGCAGGTTGCGCGCGGCATCGGCCAGCGCCCACAGCACCAGCGGCGCGGCCTGGCCCTCGGCGCGCAGGCCCTCGAGGGCGCGCAGCGCGCGCGCCGCGTCGCCGGCAAGCATGGCCTGGGCCATGCCGAAGGCGTCGTAGCGGGCCACGTCGAGCACCGCGGCCAGCGCGTCGTCGGCGGGCAGCTCGCCCGGCGGGAACAGCAGGCCGAGCTTGCGGACCTCCTGGTGGGCGGCCAGCAGATTGCCCTCCACCCGCTCGGCCAGCCGCTGCAGCGTGGCAGTGTCGGCCCGCTGCTGTTGCGCGGCCAGCCGCGCGCCGATCCAGGCCGGCAACTGGGCGTGCTCCACCGTGGGCACCGCCACCACCAGCAGCCGTGGCTCGAGCGCGCCGAACCAGGCGGTGTCGGTGACCGCGCGATCGAGCCGCGGGCTGCTCACCAGCAGCCGGGTGTCGTCGTCGAGCCCGTCGATGATCTCGGTCAGGGCCTGGCCGAGGTCGCGGGTGGGCTTGCCGGGCAGGCGCAGTTCGATCAGGCGGCGGGACGCGAACAGCGACAGCGTGCGGGTCTCGGCGGCCAGGGCCTCCATCCGCAGGCTGCGGTCGGCGACGAAGACATCGCGCTGCGTGAAGCCGGCCGCGCGCGCCGCCTCGCGCACCCGGTCTGCGGCCTCGATCTGCAGCAGCTCCTCGTCGCCGTGGATCCAGATCGCCGGCGGCAGGCCGCGACGCAGCGCGCCGGGCAGGGCTTCGGGGCGGATGCTCATGGCCGCAGCCGGTGCCGCTCAGCCCGGCGCGGCCCGCGGGCCGGGGCGACGCGCGGCCGCCAGCCGACGCAGCAGCTGCTGCACCGTGTCGGTCTGCATCTCGCGGTACAGCAGCACCTCTTCCTGCTGCTTGGCCACGAGCTGGGTGTCGGTGGTGGTGATCTCGCGGCGCAGGATGAGGTCGTTGGCCGGGATCATCTCGATGCCCGAGGCCACATCGACCAGCCGGAAGCCGGTGATCAGGCGCAACTGGTACTCGCGCGGCCGCCCGGTGCTGGAGAAGCCGACGATCTCCTTCTCGCGCCGCTCGGTGTAGACCTCGAGCCGGGCCTGGGCGTCGGTGGCGCGCTCCACCAGGCGCGTGCCGCCCTGCACCCGCAGCAGGCGAATGAACTCGGCGCCGGTGGCCGAGCCTGGCGGGAAGCTCACGAACAGGGTCTCGAAGGGCAGCTCGGCGCTGCCGCGCAGGCGAAAGCCGCAGGCCGCCGGCACTGCCACGAGCGGCAGCAGCAGCGCCCGCAGCCAGCGCCGGCGCGGCGGCTCAGATGACCACATTGACCAGGCGACCCGGCACGACGATCACCTTGCGCGCCGGCCGGCCTTCGCCCAGGCGCTGCACCGGCTCGCTCGCCAGGGCCGCCGCCTCGATGGCCGCGGGATCGGCGCTGGCCGGCACGCTCACCGAGCCGCGCACCTTGCCGTTGACCTGCAGCACCAGTTCGAGCGTGTCCTGCCGCAGCGCATCGGGATCGACCTGCGGCCAGGCGGTGTCGAGCAGGTCGCCGTGGGCCTGGGCATAGCCCAGCGCCTGCCACAGTCCGTGGGTGACATGCGGCACCACCGGGTAGAGCACCCGGATCAGCACCGACAGGCACTCGCGCAGCACCGCGCCCGAGACCGGACCGGCGGGCAGGCGCGCCGCCTCGAGCGCATTGAGCATCTTCATGGCCGCCGAGACCACGGTGTTGTACTGCAGGCGCTGGTAGTCGTAGTCGGCCTGACGCAGCACGGTGTGGATCTCGCGGCGCAGCGCCTTGTGCGCGGGCTCGAGCAGCGCCGCGTCGAGCGCGCCGGCGCCCGCCACCTGCGCCTGCTGCGCATGCGCGAAGGCCCACAGCCGGCGGATGAAGCGGTGCGCGCCGTCGACCCCGGTGTCGGACCACTCCAGCGTCTGCTCGGGCGGGCTGGCGAACATCACGAACAGGCGGGCGGTGTCGGCGCCGTAGCGATCGATCAGGGCCTGCGGGTCGACGCCGTTGTTCTTGCTCTTGGACATCGTGCCCACGCCGCCGTACTCGACCAGGCTGCCATCGGACTTCAGGCGCGCGCCGGTGATGCGGCCGGTGTCGTCGTGGAGGTTCTCGACGTCCTCGGGCCAGAAGTATTCGATCGCGCCGCGCTCGGTGCGCCGGGAATAGATGTGGTTGAGCACCATGCCCTGGCACAGCAGCCGGGTGAAGGGCTCGTCGAAGGTGACCAGGCCGCGAGCCGGATCGCCCGGCACCTGGCCGGTGATGTCGCGCATGACCTTGGTCCAGAAGCGCGCGTAGAGCAGGTGCAGCACCGCGTGTTCGATGCCGCCGATGTACTGGTCCATCGGCATCCAGTAGTCGGTGCGCGCGTCGACCATCGCCGTGGGATTGTCGGGCGAGCAGTAGCGCATGTAGTACCAGGACGAGTCGATGAAGGTGTCCATGGTGTCGGTCTCGCGCCGCGCCGGCTTGTCGCAGCGCGGGCATCGGCAGGCGAGGAAGGCCTCGCTGCGCGCGAGCGGGTTGCCGGTGCCGTCGGGCACGAGGTCTTCGGGCAGGCGCACCGGCAGGTCCTGGAGGGGCACCGGCACCGCGCCGCAGTCGTCGCAGTGGATGATCGGGATCGGCGTGCCCCAGTAGCGCTGGCGCGAGATGCCCCAGTCGCGCAG
>JBAWWD010000018.1:0-95606 GCA_037146935.1 Burkholderiales bacterium | reverse complement strand
CCGCGCTCGGTATGATCCGCCCTACCCATGACCCCAGAATCGTCGCCCGCCTCAACCATGCCGGGTTCGGCCGACGCCGAACCGCGCAAGGCCTCCCTGATGCGCAACGCGCTGTGGCTGACGGTGCGGCGCGTGACGGTGCTCGCGGCAGCCACCGACGTGGTGTTCTTCCTGCTCTTCTGGGCGATCGGCTCGCCGCTGCTGCAGTGGGTGAACGTGGCCAGCATCGCGGTCTACGGCCTGGCCTGGCGACTGAGCCGAGACCGGCTGAATCCCGCCTCCATCGTGCTGATCTGGATCGAGGTGCTCAGCCATGCGGCGCTGGGCTCGCTGATCATCGGCTGGGGCAGCGGCTTCCACTACTTCCTGATGATGTTCATCCCGGCCATCGCGGTGAGCACCCGGCCGCAGCGCGCGGTGCCGGCACTGTTTGTCCTCCTGGCCTTCTACCTCGGCCTGGAGCGGGTGTGCGCGCTGATCGGGCCGCTGCAGCCGGTGTCCCCGGCCAGCCTGGCCGTCGTGCACGGCCTGAACCTGTCGATCGTGTTCGCCATGTTCACCGCGATCACCATCGCGTACGTCGGCCTGGTGCGCAGCGCCGAGCGTCGCCTGGAGCACATGGCCACCCGCGACCCGCTCACCCGCCTGTCCAACCGGCGCCACTTCTGGCTGCAGGCCGAGCAGCGCGCCGCGCAGGGCACGGCGGGCGGTCCGATGGCGCTGGTGCTGGTCGATGTCGACCACTTCAAGCACATCAACGACACCCATGGCCACGCCGTGGGTGACGAGGTGCTTGCCGGCATCGCCGAGCGGCTGCGCGAGGCCTGCCGCGATCACGACGTGGTCGCGCGCTGGGGCGGCGAGGAGTTCCTGCTGCTGCTGACCCGCACCGACCTCGATGGCGGCAGGCGCGCGGCCGAGCGCATCCGGCGCTCGATCGCCGAACAGTCGCTGTCGGCCGCGCAACCGGCGCTGCGGGTGACGGTCTCGGTGGGCGTGACCGACTCGCTGGCCGCCGAGCCGCTCGGCGAGGGCATCGCCCGCGCCGACCGCGCGCTCTACCGCAGCAAGCAGGCCGGTCGCAACCAGGTCACGGCCGAGCCGGGCTGAGCACCGCCGGGCCGCCTTCGCGCAGCCGGCGGATCGCCGCACTCACCCGCGTGGGGTCATCGGAGCGCAGCAGCCGGGCCACCCGAGGGGCAAGCCAGCCGGTATCCGACTGCAGCACCTCGCGCTTGACCGGCAGCAGGCTGGCGGTGTGCATCGAGAACTGCTGCAGGCCCATGCCGAGCAGCAGCCGGGTGGCATCGACCTCGCCGGCCATCTCGCCGCACACCGACACCGGCTTGCCCACCCGCCGCGCCTCGCGGATGGTCATGGCGATCAGCCGCAGCACGGCCGGGTGGAAGGGATCGTAGAGCGGCGCCACGCTGTGGTCGGCCCGATCGATGGCAAGGGTGTACTGGATGAGGTCGTTGGTGCCGATGGACAGGAAGTCCAGCCGACTGAGGAAGAGCCGCGCCGACAGCGCCGCCGCCGGCACCTCGATCATGCCGCCCACCGGCACGTCGGCGCCCTCATGCTGGCCGCGCTCGCGCAGCTGCTCGCGGGCCTGGGCGATCATGGCCAGGGAGTGGTCGATCTCGTGGCGGTGCGCCAGCATGGGGATGAGCAGCCGCACCGGCCCATGCTCGGCCGCGCGCAGGATGGCCCGCAGTTGCGCGAGGAACATCTCGGGCTCGGCCAGGCAGAAGCGGATGGCGCGCTGGCCCAGGGCCGGGTTGGGCGAGAGCCCGGCATGCGGCGGCTCGAGGGCCTTGTCGGCGCCGATGTCGAGCGTGCGGATGGTCACCGGCTTGCCGCGCATGGCCAGCACCGCGGCGCGATAGGCCTCGTACTGCTCGTCCTCCGACGGCAGGTCGCGGCGGTTCATGAACAGGAACTCGGAGCGGAACAGGCCGATGCCATCGGCGCCGAGGTCGCGGGCCTGCTGGGCTTCCTCGGGCAGCTCGATGTTCGCGTGCAGCTCAACGCGGGTGCCGTCGCGGGTGTCGCCGGGCACCGAGACCAGGCCGAGCAGCTTCTCGCGCTCGGCGAGATCGGCGGCCTGGCGGCGCCGGTACTCGGCGAGCAGCGGCTCGTCGGGGGCGACGATCACCACGCCCGCCTCGCCGTCGAGCACCAGCCAGTCGTCGTCCTCGATGAGTTCGCTGGCGCTGCCCAGGCCGACCACCGCCGGCAGATTCATGCTGCGCGCCAGGATGGCGGTGTGCGAGGTGGTGCCGCCCAGGTCGATGGCAAAGCCCAGCGCCGACTTCAGCGCCAGCATGTCGCCGGGCGCGATGTCGGAGGCCACGTAGATCGCGGGCTCGCCGGCGCCGTGGCGGGCGCGCATGCCGGCCAGCGCCTTGAGCGCGCGGTCGGTCACCTGCTGCACGTCGCGGCCGCGCTCTCGCAGATAGGGGTCGTCGAAGCCGGCGAACTGCTCGGCGAGCTCATCGGCCTGATGCGACAGCGCCCACTCGGCGTTCCAGCCCTGGGCCTGCACCAGCGCAAGCGCGGCCTCGGCGAGCGAGGGATCATCGAGCATCATGGAGTGGACCTCGAGCAGCGCCCGCGCCTCGGGCGGCGCTTCGGGGGGCAGCTCGTCGGCGAGCGCGGCGAGGTCGGCCTTGACCTCGCCCAGGGCGCGCCGCAGGCGGGCCTGCTCGGCGTCGCGCAGCTCCTCGGTGACCCGGTAGCGGGCGATGTCGAAGCGGCGCGACTCGAGCACACGCGCGCGGCCGATGACGATGCCGCCGCCGATGCCCGTGCCGCACAGCGTGAACACTCAGATCTCCTCGCCGAAACCGTCGGCCACCAGCTGCGCGAGGGCCGCGGCGGCCGCGTCCTCGTCGGGGCCGCTGGCCTCGATGACCAGGGTGGTGCCCTTGGCCGCAGCCAGCATCATCACACCCATGATGCTCTTGGCATTGATGCGGCGCGCGCCCTTGGCCATCCAGACATCCGACTGGAAACGGGTGGCGAGCTGCGCCACCTTGGCGGACGGCCGCGCATGCAGGCCGAGCTTGTTGACCACCACTGCCTCAAGGCTGCGCATCGGGATCTCCGGGGGCATGGGCCGGCTGCGGCTCGCAGGGCACTTCGATGATCGCGCCCTTGGCGCTGTCGATCAGCATCTCGGCCAGGGCATCGAGGGGGGCGCGCCGGTTGCCCAGCGCCTTGAGCAGCATGGGCAGGTTCACGCCGGCGATCACCACCGAGCGCCCGGGATCGGCCAGGCCGCGCGCGATGCGCGAGGGCGTGGCGCCGAAGACATCGGTGAGCACCACCACGCCGCTGCCATCATTGATGCGCGACATCAGGTCGCCGGCGGCGCGCACCGCCGCGGCGGGGTCTTCATCGGGGATGACATCGAGCGCGGCGAGCTGCACCGGCAGGCGGCCGTAGATGTGCCGGGTGCAGTTGAGCAGCGCCGTGCCCAGGGGCTCGTGCGAGACGATCAGGATGCCGATCATGGCCGCAATGATAAGACGGCGTGGCCGGCCTCAGCGCGGCGCGGCGACCGCGCGCTCGAGCGCGTCGATGAACAGCCCGGCCACGTCGAAGCCGGTCTGGTCCATGATCTCGCGAAAGCAGGTGGGGCTGGTCACGTTCACCTCGGTGAGGTTCTCGCCGATCACGTCCAGTCCCACCAGCAGCAGCCCGCGCGCGGCCAGCACCGGCGCCAGCGCCTCGGCGATGCGCCGGTCGGCGGCCGAGAGCTCGCGCGCCACGCCGGTGCCGCCGGCCGCGAGATTGCCGCGCGCCTCGCCCAGCTTCGGGATGCGCGCGAGGCACCAGGGCACCACTGTGCCACCGATCAGCAGCACCCGCTTGTCGCCATCGACGATCTGCGGCAGGTAGCGCTGCGCCATCACCGTGCGGGTGCCGAACTGGTTCATGGTCTCGATGATCACCGAGAGGTTCGGGTCATCGGCGCGCGCGCGGAAGATGGAGGTGCCACCCATGCCGTCGAGCAGCTTGAACACCGCCTCGCCATGCGCCTGCGCGAAGGCCCGCAGCCGCGCCGGATCGCGGGTGACGATGGTGGGCGCGGTGAACTGCGAGAACTGCGCGATGCTCAGTTTCTCGTTGTGGTCGCGCACCGCGCGCGGGTCGTTGAACACCCGCGCGCCCTCGCGCACCGCGTGCTCGAGCAGGTAGGTGGAGTAGATGTACTCCATGTCGAAGGGCGGGTCCTTGCGCATCAGCACCGCATCGAAGGCCTTCAGCAGTTGCTCGGTGTCGGCCTCGAGCCGGTACCAGTCGGGCTGCGTGCCGGTGACATCGGTGAGGTGCAGCCGGCGGATGCGCGCGACCACGCTGCCGCCCACCAGCGAGAGCTCCCCCTGCTCGCAGACATGGACCTCATGGCCGCGGGCCTGGGCGGCGACCATCATGGTGTAGGTGGAGTCCTTGTAGGTCTTGAGCGTGTCGAGCGGGTCGAGGACGATGGCGATGCGCACGGGCGATCTCCGGTAGGAAGGCGGCGCAAGGAGCGCGCCGCGCGAGGGGGTCGGCAGCCGGCTCAGCCGTAACGCGACTGGTCGGGGTCTGTCTTTTCGAGCTCGATGGCGGCGGCCAGCATGGCCAGCCGGGCCACCACGCCGTAGGCGTAGAACCGATTCTGCGCCAGGTCTGGGTCGGCATCGCAGTCGGGCAGGTGGCAACTGGTGGCGAAGGGCAGCGGCACATGCTGCGGTTCGGCCGCGGCCGCCGGCGTCTGCCCGCCGGCCTCGCCATGCAGCCGGTAGAAGCCGCCGACCACATAGCGGTCGATCAGGTAGACCACCGGCTCGGCCGTGGCGCCGTCCAGGGTCTCGACGGTGGGCACGCCCTCCTGCAGCAGCAGGGCGGACGGGCCATCGGGCGAGAGCCGCTCGCGTTCGCGGGCCGGCAGGCGGCGCACCTCGCCGGTGTCGCGCACCGTGAGCGGCGGCTGGAGCGCATCGCCGGCATCGGGCCGCAGCACCACGAAGGGCGCGCTCTGGATGCCGTATTCGCGGTACTTGGCGCGGGTCTGGCGCAGCAGGGAATCCACCGCAGCGGCCACGCTGTCCTCGCCGGCGCGGGTAGTCAGGTCTGCGCGCTCGCACAGGCCATGCAGCGGCGCGATCAGCCAGGGGTCGATGTCGAGCATCTTCGCGAATCGCTTGGCCACCTCGCGGTAGGCCACGGCGTGCTGGGAGCGGCGCCGCACCGGCCAGCCGGCGTGCAGCGGCGGCAGCAGCACCTGCTCGTGCAGATCGGCGAGCACGGCCGGCGCGCCGCTGGCGAGGTCATCGTTGAGCAGGATGGAGCAGGGGTCGAAGTCGGTGAGGCCCACCCGCCGGCCCTGGCGGCGCAGCGGCTCGAGCAGCAGCGCCGGGCCCTCGGGGAGCGCGATGCGCACCGGGCTGGTGATGGCCGGGTCCGGCGAGCCGAATCGCACGTTCAGGCCGGTCTGGCGCAGGATCGCCGCCAGGCGATGGATGCTCGCGAAGTAGGCCGGCTCACGCCGGCGCTGATCGGGGATGAGCAGCAGGTTGCGGGCGTCGGGGCAGTACTTCTCGATCGCCGCCATGGCCGCCTGCACCGCCAGCGGCAGCGTGGTGTCCGAGAGCTGGTCGAAGGCGCCCGGGAAAAGATCGGCCTCGACCGGCGCGAGCTTGAAGCCGGCATTGCGCAGGCCCACCGAGCAATAGAAGGGCGGGGTGTGCTCCTGCCACTCCATGCGCAGCCAGCGCTCGATCGCCGGCGTGGCCTGCAGGAAGCGCCGCTCGAGGTCGAGCAGCGGGCCCTTCAGGGCGGTGATCAGGTGCGGAACCATCGCGGGCGGATGCTTTCGGCGGGCAGGGACAGGAGGGGCGGTCGGCGGCGTTCGGACGAGCCTCGCGCACGGCGCGAACGGCGGCGCGAGCCGTGCCCGGCTGGCGATTGTAGCCAAACAAAAAAAGCGGGCTCCGAGGGGAGCCCGCTCCACCGGCCGCCGGTGAGGGTCGGCTGCCGGTGTTCCGGCCCCGCAGGGCCGTCCGAGGAGATTGTTGGAGTGAGAGAGAGAACCGATCAGTGGTGGTAGGCCGACTCGCCGTGCGAGGCGATGTCCAGGCCCTCGCGCTCTTCGTCTTCGGCCACCCTCAGGCCGACCACCATGTCCACCAGCTTGTAGGAGATGTAGGCCGCGATGCCCGACCAGACCACGGCCACGGCAACCGCCTTGATCTGCGTCCACACCTGACCGCCGATCGAGTACTCGGCCGTCTGCATGGTCACCCAGTCGGGGAAGCCGATGCCGCCGAGCGAGGGGGCCGCGAACACGCCGGTGAGGATCGCACCCAGGATGCCGCCCACGCCGTGCACGCCGAACACGTCCAGCGAGTCGTCGGCGCCGAGCATGCGCTTCAGGCCGTTCACACCCCACAGGCAGACCACGCCGGCGATCAGGCCGATGATCAGGCCACCCATCGGACCGACGAAGCCGCAGGCCGGGGTGATCGCCACCAGGCCAGCCACGGCGCCCGAGGCCGCACCCAGCATCGAGGGCTTGCCCTTGCCCATCCACTCGCCGAGCACCCACGACAGGGTGGCCGCCGCGGTGGCGATCAGCGTGTTGATGAAGGCGAGCGCGGCAGCGCCGGTGGCCTCGAGGTTGGAACCGGCGTTGAAGCCGAACCAGCCCACCCACAGCAGCGAGGCACCGATCATGGTCATGGTCAGCGAGTGCGGGGCCATCGATTCCTTGCCGTAGCCCACCCGCTTGCCGATCACGTAGGCGCCCACCAGACCGGCCACGCCGGCATTGATGTGCACCACCGTGCCGCCGGCGAAGTCGAGCGCGCCCCACTGCCAGAGCAGGCCGGCGTTGGCGGTGACCTTCTCGACCACGTCCGCCGAGGTGAAGGCATCCGGGCCGTCCCAGAACCACACCATGTGGGCCATCGGGATGTACGAGAAGGTGAACCACAGCACCGTGAACAGCAGCACCGCCGAGAACTTCACGCGCTCGGCGAAGGCGCCGACGATCAGCGCGCAGGTGATGGCCGCGAAGGTGGCCTGGAACGCGACGAAGCTCAGCTCGGGGATGTAGACGCCCTTGCTGAACGTGGCCGCCACCGACTCGATCGTGATGCCCTTCAGGAAGACCTTGTCGAAGTTGCCGTAGAACGCGCCGCCACCGCCGAAGGCCAGGGTGTAGCCGTAGATCGCCCACAGCACGACCACCAGCGAGAACACCACGAAGACCTGCATCAGCACCGACAGCATGTTCTTGCTGCGCACGAGGCCGCCGTAGAACAGGGCCAGGCCGGGGATGGTCATCAGGATGACCAGCAGCGTGGCCACGGTCATCCAGGCGGTGTCGCCCTTGTTGGGCACCGGGGGCTTGGCCTCCTCGGCCTTCTCCTCGGGCTTGGCGGCCTCGGCCTTGGCGTCGGCCTTCGCATCGGCCTTGGCCTCGTCCTTCTTCTCGTCGGCCTTGGCTTCCGCCTTGGCTTCGGCCTTGGGGGCTTCAGCGGCGGGGCCGCCCTTGTCCTGCGCCAGGGCCCCGCCCATCGGGGCGATGCCCAGGGCGAGCGCGAGCGCGATGGCCCTCAACAGATTCTTCATGATGTTCTCCGGGATTCGTTGACGGGGTGGATCAGAGCGCTTCGTTGCCGGTTTCGCCGGTCCGGATGCGCACCACCTGTTCGAGGTCGTAGACGAAGATCTTGCCGTCGCCGATCTTGCCGGTGCGCGCGGCGCCCTCGATGGCCTCGATGGCGCGCTCGACCAGGTTCTCGGCCACGGCGGCCTCGATCTTCACCTTGGGCAGGAAGTCGACGACGTACTCGGCGCCGCGGTAGAGCTCGGTATGGCCTTTCTGGCGGCCGAAGCCCTTGACCTCGGTGACCGTGATGCCCTGCACGCCGATGCCCGAGAGCGCCTCGCGGACCTCGTCGAGCTTGAAGGGCTTGATGATGGCGGTGATCAGCTTCACAGGAATCTCCCTTTAGGCCGGTCCGCGCGGACCGGCCCCTGGTTCATGACGGTGGAATCAGAAGGTCTTGGTGACCGACAGGACCGCCACGCCCTTGCCCATGTCGCGCGAGTAGGCGTTGCGGTAGCACTGGCCCACGCCGCCCTTGGCGTTGGTGTCGATGTACGAGACGCCCCAGGTCAGGCCGGCCACTTCCTTGGTCACGCCGAGCTTCCAGTCGGTGTAGGTGCAGTCGGCCTTGGCGCGACCGGCGCCGGCGGCGATGGCCTGCTGGCCCACGTGGGCCACCAGCGTGAAGCCGGCGGGCAGCTCGAAGTTGCCGGTGAGGTCGAGGTAGCTCGAGCCCTTGCTGCTCGCGTAGCCGAAGGTGTCGCTCAGCGAGTAGGAGTACTTCAGGGTCAGCATCTTCCAGGTGCCGGCCACATAGGCTTCCAGGGTGTCGGGCTTGGTGAAGCCCTTCGGGTAGGAGCCGGGATAGAGGTACTGCAGCAGGCCCACGTCATAGCCCAGGTCACCCACGGCGCCCTTGTAGCCGCCGTAGAGGTCGAGTTCCAGGCTGCTGCTCACCGGCGCGGCGGTGGTGGACTGATCGGCGAGCCAGCTCACGTTGCTGGCCCAGGTGCCCAGGTAGAAGCCACTGGCGTGCGAGTAGTCGAAGCCGCCCTGCAGCGCCGGCTTGGCGTTGGTCTGCGCGATGCCGCGATAGCGGTACTCGGAGGCGAAGCCCACGTTGCCGGTGAAGGTGTGCGGCGAGGCCTCCTTCTTGTCCTGGGCGACGCTCAGGCTGGGGAGGGTGACGGTGAGGGCAGCAAGACCTGCCGCGGCGATGAGCTTCTTCATGGATGGCGCTCCTGACGTAGATGGGATCGTTCAAAGCGGCCCCGCACCGGGGCGGGGATGGGTGAGCAAAGGCTTGCATTTACCGTGCCACCTCGCCCGATCCCGGTCCGCGCGCCCGATCCGCCCGGATTTCCAGGGCTCAGCCTCGGGGATCGCCCCAATTTGGGGCAAATCCATTCGAATCCCCATTTTGGTGCACCAAGACCACCCCTGGCCCGGCCCGCGTCACGGCTGCCCGGCCCCGTGGCCCGCGCTCACTGCACCAGCCCGACACCACCCCGTGCCCGGCGGCCCGCGCGGCGCGCGGGCGCGGTGCTAGACTGGACCGACCTCGGCGCCGGCCTCCCTCCCCGGAGGGCGCGGTGCCCACCGCCTGCCCACTTCCCGCCGCCATCCCTCACGCCGCCATGACCCGACCCGATCCGCTCGATGCGCTGCTCGACCGCTTGTCGCGGGTGGTTGCCGAGGCGCCGGCGGCCGCCGACCTGTCGCGCCGGCTGCGGGTGGTGCTCGAGCAGGGCCTGGCCCAGTTCGACCTGGCCACCCGCTCCGAGCTCGAGGCCTATGCCGAATGGGCCGCCGGCATGCGCCAGCGCATCGAGCAGCTGGAAGCGCGCATCACGCAACTGGAAGCCGCCGCCGGCGGCGCCCGCGCCGGCAGCCCCGCTGCGCCGGCCGAACCCGGGAGACCGACATGATCACGCTGGGCACCAGGGAACATGGGCAGCGCCGCCGCCGCGCGGTGCCGGTCATGCAGGACACCTTCCACAAGTCCGAGTGGATGGAGAGCGGCGAAGACCCCGTGCTCTCGCCCACGGCCTTCCTGGTCGAGCAGCCGCCCAACACCACGCTGGTGCCGCACTTCCACCGGCAGAACCAGTTCCAGCTCTTCGTCGAGGGCGGGGGCACCATCGGGCGCAACCCCCTGGGCCCGGTCACGGTGCACTACGCGGGCGCCTACACCGGCTACGGGCCGCTCGTCTCCGGCCCGCAGGGCATCAAGTACTTCACCATCAGGCCGGTGTGCGAAAGCGGGTTCGTGCCGGTGGCCGATGCCGGCGAGAAGCAGTTGCGCGGGCCGCGCCGCCACGCCACCGCCGGGCCCGTCGTGGTGCCCGATGCAGCCGCCCTTGCCGCGCTCACCGAGGTGCGCCAGCAGGTGCTGATCGCGCCGGCGGCCGACGGCCTGGCTGCCATCGCCTCCGAGCTTCCGCCCGGGGCCACGCTGCGCTCGGCGCACATCCCGGCCGCGCAGGGGCAGTTCGTGTTCGTGCTGGCCGGCAGCCTGGTGCACGAGGGTCTCGGCCTCGCGCCCTGGGAGAGCCTGTTCGCAGCCGCCGATGACCCGGCCCCGCTGCTGGTCGCCGGCCCGGGCGGCGCGCAGGTGGTCATGCTCTCCACCCCGCCGCGCGACCCCGCCTACCGCTGAGGCTGCGTCAGCCGCTGTCGCAGCTCGGTCTTGAGCACCTTGCCGTAGTTGTTCTTGGGCAGCGCATCCACTCGCAGGTAGGCCTTCGGCCGCTTGAAGCGCGCGATGTGCGCCACCACCAGCGCATCGAGCTCGTCGTCGCTCACCCGCTGGCCGGGCCGCTCCACCAGGAAGGCCACCACCTCCTCGCCCCAGTCGGCGTGGTGCCGCCCCACCACCGACACCTCGGCAATCGCCGGGTGCAGCAGCAGCACCTCCTCCACCTCGCGCGGATAGATGTTGGTGCCGCCCGAGATGATCAGATCCTTGGCGCGGTCCTTCAGGGTGAGGAAGCCCTCGGCATCGAAGCAGCCGAGGTCGCCGGTGCGCAGCCAGCCGCCGCGCAACGCCGCCTCGCTCGCATGGGGGTTGTTCCAGTAGCCGGCCATGGTCACCTCGGAGCGGCAGATCACCTCGCCGATCTCGCCCGCCGGCAGCTCGCGGTCATCGGGGTCGACCACCCGCACCTCCACCCCGGTGCGGGCGATGCCCACCGAGCTCAGCCGCTCGGCATGGCGCGGATGCGCGCTGTCGGCGTGCATGGCCTTGGACACGCTGGTGATGGTGTTGGGCGTCTCGCCCTGGCCGTAGATCTGCAGCAGCGAGCCCGGGAACACCATCATGGCGCGGCGCAGGTCCTCCAGGTACATGGGCGCGCCGCCGTAGAACAGGGTCTTCATGTGCTCGGCCCGCAGCCGCGCGGCGCTGGGGTGGTTGACGATGCGCATCACGATGGTGGGCGCGCCGAAGAACGACACCTGCCGGTAATGGCCGATGAGGTCGACCATCTCGGCGGGGTCGAAGCCCTGCGAGTCGGGCACTACCTGATGGCCGCCGCGCGCGATCTGCGGCAGCGAGTACAGGCCCCCGCCGTGCGACATCGGCGCGGCATGCACCATGGTGTCGGCGGTGCTCACCGGATCGATGTCGGCGTAGTAGCGCAGCGCCATCGCGCGCAGGCTGCGGTGCGTGAGCGTGGCGCCCTTGGGCCGGCCGGTGGTGCCGCTGGTATAGAAGAGCCAGGCCGGCTGATGCTCGTCCACCGCCTGCATGGGCAGCGGCTCGGCGCGGCACAGGGCCCGGTACTCGTCGTCGTCGATGCTGATGATGCGGGCCAGCGCCGGCGGCTGCGCGCCCATGCCGGCCGCATCCATGCCCAGATCGGGCGACACGAAGCACAGCTTCGCGCCGCAGTTCTCCAGGATGAACGCCACCTCGCGCGGATGCAGCTTGGCATTCACGGGCACCACGCACAGGCCGGCATGCCAGGCCGCCCACATCAGCTCGAAGTAGGCCGGACCGTTCTTCATCACCAGCGCGATGCGGTCGCCCGCCGTGATGGCCGGGTGCCGGCGCAGGCCGCCGGCCAGCCGCGCCACCCGCTCGTGCAGTTGCGCGTAGGTGTGGATGAGGCGATCGCCGAGCGAGACCGCGCTCGCCTGCCCGAAGCTGCGCGCGGTGGCGGCCAGGAACGCGGCGGTGTTCATCAGGCGCGCCCCAGGATGGTGATGCAGGCGGCCGCCTCCTCGCAGCCGATGAAGCCGCCGCCGTTCTCGGCGATGGCAAAGCGCGCATCGGCCACCTGGCGCGGCCCGGCCTCGCCGCGCAACTGCCAGGTGAGCTCGGCGATCTGGCCCAGGCCGGTGGCGCCGATGGGGTGACCCTTGCGCTCGAGCCCGCCCGAGACATTGACCGGGATGCGTCCGCCCAGCCGAGTGTCACCGCGCTCGGCAATCACGCCACCCTCGCCGAAGGCGCAGAAGCCCAGGTTCTCGGTCTGCACGATCTCGGCGAAGGCCGTGGCGTCATGCACCTCGGCCACCGACATGTCCTGCGGGCCCAGACCGGCCACCTGATAGGCGCGCTGCGCCGCCAGATGGGTGATGTGACGATCGACCTGCGCCGGGTCGCGCGCCTGGCCGCTGGCCAGCACGCTCGCGCACACCTTCACGGCCCGGGAGCGGTCGAAGTGACGCAGCATGGGTTCGGTGACCAGCACCGCGGCCGCTGCGCCATCGCTGATCGGCGAGCACATCGGCAGCGTGAGCGGCCACGAGATCATGCGCGCGGCCAGCACCTCGTCGATGCTCATGTCGTTGCGGAACTGCGAGAGCGGATTGAGCGTGGAGTGAAAGTGGTTCTTGGCGGCCACCGCGGCCAACTGCCGCTCGGTGGACCCGAAGGTCTTCATGTGAAAGCGGGCGAGCGCGGCATAGACATCCATGAAGAGGCTGCGCGGCCCGCTCTCGAGCGCGCGGCCCGGCGGCGGCGCCACGCCCTCGCCCAGCGCGATCAGCGCCTGCGAGCTGGCCGCGGCCTGGTGCACGTCCCAGGCGCCATCGAAGATCGCGAAGCTGCGGGCCTTGTCGGGGTGGTACATCTTCTCGGCGCCCACCGCGAGCGCGATGTCGGACACGCCGGCCTTCAGTCGGGTCCAGGCCAGATGGAAGGCCGTGCTCGCGCTGGCGCAGGCGTTCTCGACATTGACGATCGGGATGCCGGCGATGCCGCAGTCGCGCAGGGCGATCTCGCCGCCCACCATGAACTGGCCCTCCATGGCCGACTGCGCCGCGTTGGCGAAGAACGCGGCATCGATGCGCTCGCGGCCGATGCCGGCGTCGGCCAGCGCGGCAAGCACCGCCTCGCGGGTGAGGTCCTTGACGGACTTGTCCAGAAACTTTCCGAAGGCGGTCATGCCCACCCCCACCACATACACATCGCTCATGCCGGCGCTCCCGTGACAGCCCCGGCAAGCATAGCGCCGGAAGCGGAATGACCGCCGCGGCCGGCTCGCTATAGTGGGCCGGCCTCGCGCGCGGCCCAGCCGCCCGGCGCGCCCATCCACCCCCAGGAGACCGCCATGAACCGCACCCGCCGACTCGTCGCTGGCGCCCTGCCCGCCGCCCTGGCCCTGGGGCCTGCGCGCTCATGGGCGCAGGCCTGGCCGGGCAAGCCGATCCGCCTCGTCCTGCCCTTCGGGCCCGGCTCGGGCACCGACACGCTCGCCCGCACCCTGGTGGAGCCGATGTCGCGCGGCCTGAAGCAGAACTTCGTGATCGAGCACCGCCCCGGCGCCAACACCGCGATCGCCTGCGCGCTGGTGGCCAAGGCCGCCCCTGACGGCTACACGCTGGGCCTGCTCACCAACTCGGGCCTGGCTGCCAACCCGGGCGGCATGATCGACAACCCGGGATACGACGTCGCGCGCGAGCTGGTCTTCGCCTCGCTGGTGGCCTCGGTCAACTACGTGCTGCTGGCCGCCCCCGGCATCCCGGCGCGCACGGTGCGCGAGGTCATCGACCACGTGAAGGCCAACCCGGGCAAGCTGAGCTACGCCAGCGGCAACACCGGCGGCATCTCGTACATGGGGCACCTCGCGCGCACCCAGAACCTGAACATCGCCCATGTGCAGTACAAGTCCACGCCGCCGGCGCTGGTCGATCTGGCGGCAGGCCATGTGCACCTCATGGTGAGCGACGTGCCGGCCGCGCTGCCCATGATCCGGGGCGGCCGTGTGCAGGTGGTGGCCGTGCCCTGGGCTACCCGCCACCCGCTGCTGCCCGACACGCCCACCTATGTCGAGCAGGGCGTGGCCACGCCGCCTGATTTTTCGGGGTGGTGGATGCTCACCGCGCCGGCCGGCACCCCGGCCGAGATCCTCGACCGGCTCAACAGCGAGGCGGTGAGCGCGCTCAACAACCCCGAGGTGCGGGCCTCGCTCAACCGCGCGGGCCTGGTGCCCATCCCGTCCACCCGCGACGAGGCGCTGCGCTACCAGCGCGACCAGCTCCAGGTGTGGTCGCGCATGATCCGCGAGCTCGGGCTCAAGCTCTGAGGGCGGGCCTCGCAGATCGGCCATCGGGCTGAGCCAACGCGCCGAGGCCCGCGCGCGCTCGGGCGCCGCGCCGCGGCCTAGACTCGGGCATCGCCCGCCGGGGCACTGCCCGCTCGGGCAGGCCGCCCGCGCCGCGGGTGCCCCGTGGTCCATCGCGTCTGCATCCCGCCCCATGTCGCTTGCCGTCGTCCGCTCC
This sequence comes from Burkholderiales bacterium, assembly GCA_037146935.1. GTDB lineage: Bacteria > Pseudomonadota > Gammaproteobacteria > Burkholderiales > Burkholderiaceae_E > Quisquiliibacterium. The sequence goes on along the minus strand of JBAWWD010000018.1, from coordinate 81,271 downwards.
CGCGCCCTGGTGGGCGTGCAGGCGCCCGAGGTCCGAGTCGAGGTCCATCTCGCCAACGGCCTGCCGGCCCTGCATCTGGTGGGTCTGCCGCAAGCGGCGGTGCGCGAGAGCGCCGATCGGGTCCGCGCCGCGCTGCTGCAGGCCGGGCACCAGGTGCCCAGCCGGCGCATCACCGTCAACCTCACCCCGGCTGACCTCCCCAAGGATTCCGGCCGCTTCGATCTGCCCATCGCGGTGGGCATCCTCGCGGCCAGCGGCCAGGTGCCGGCGCAGGCCCTGCAGCATCTCGCCTTCGTGGGCGAGCTCTCGCTCACCGGGCAGGTGCGGCCCATCCGCGGGGCGCTGGCCATGCTGCTCGCCCTGCAGGCTGAAGACCCCGGCCGGCAGCTCGTGCTGCCCGCGGCCTGCGGTGCCGAGGCCGGGCTTCTGCCCGGCGGCCAGGCCCTGCTGGCAGGCCATCTCAGCGAAGTCTGCGCTCACCTGCAAGGTGAGGCGCCGCTGCCCGGCGCGCCCCACCACACGCCAGCGCCCAGCCCGCCCGCGGGGCCCGATCTCGCCTCGGTGCGCGGCCATGCCCAGGCCAAGCGGGCGCTGGAGATCGCCGCGGCGGGCGGGCATTCGCTGCTCATGGTCGGCCCGCCCGGCGCGGGCAAGAGCCTGCTGGCCGGCTGTCTGGCCGGGCTACTGCCCGCCCTCGCGCCCGAGCAGGCCCTGTCCTGCGCCCTCGTGGCCTCGGTGAGCGGCAGCTTCTCGGCGGCGCGCTGGGCCTGCCGGCCGCTGCGCGCGCCGCACCACAGCGCCTCGGTGGCTGCCCTGGTGGGCGGCGGCAACCCGCCGCGGCCGGGCGAGATCACCCTGGCCCACCACGGCGTGCTGTTCCTCGATGAGCTGCCCGAGTTCCCGCGCGCCGCGCTCGAGGGCCTGCGCGAACCCCTGGAAACCGGCTCGGTCACGCTCTCGCGGGCGGCGCGCCAGGCCAGCTACCCGGCGCGCTTCCAGCTGGTGGCGGCCATGAACCCCTGCCCCTGCGGCCATCACGGCTCCGGCATCCGGGCCTGCGTGTGTCCGCCCGGCGCGCCCGCGCGTTACCGGCAGCGGCTGTCGGGGCCTTTGCTCGATCGCATCGACCTGCAGATCGATGTCACCGCGGTCAGCCCCGACACACTCCTTGGCCAGCCGCCGCCCGGGCAGGGCCCTGACAGCCCCGCTGGCAGCGCGGCCACCGCCCGCCGCGTGGCGGCCGCCCAGGCGCTTGCCCTGCGCCGCCAGGGCGTGGTCAACGCCGGCCTCGCGCCAGATGGCATCGCCGAGCACTGCCAGGCCGATGCCGCCGCGCAGACGCTGCTGCAGCAGGCGGCGCGCCGCTGGCACTGGTCGGCCCGCACCCTGCACCGGGTGCTCAAGGTGGCGCGCAGCATCGCCGATCTGGCCGGGCAGGCAAGCATCCAGCCCGCCCACGTGGCCGAGGCAGTCCACTATCGGCAGTCGGCTATCCTCGGCGCTCCGCCAGACCTGCCCGGCCCGGCCGGCCCGCCGCCATGACCGCCATCCTGCACCGCGCCCTCAGTCACCTGCCGCCGCGGGCGGTCTCCGGCGAGGGCGTGTTCATCACTGATGACGCCGGCCGGCGCTACCTCGACGCCTGCGGCGGCGCGGCGGTCTCCTGCCTGGGGCACGGCCATCCCGCGGTGGCCCAGGCCATCCGGCGCCAGCTCGAACAGCTCAGCTACGCGCACACCAGCTTCTTCACCACCGAGGTAGCGGAGCAGCTCGCCGAGCACCTGGTCTCGCACGCGCCCGCGGGGCTGTCGCATGCCTACTTCGTGTCGGGCGGTTCCGAGGCCATCGAGGCCTCGCTCAAGCTCGCGCGCCAGTACTTCCTGGAGATCGGCCAGCCGCAGCGCGAGCTGTTCGTGTCGCGCCGGCAGAGCTACCACGGCAACACGCTCGGCGCGCTCGCGGTGGGCGGCAATGCCGCGCGGCGGCGGCAATACGCGCCGCTGCTCATGGCCACCGAGCAGGTGTCGCCCTGCTATGCCTACCGCGACCGGCTGCCCCATGAGTCATTGGCCGCCTATGGCGAGCGGCTGGCGCAGGAGCTCGACCTCACCCTGCAGCGGCTGGGCCCGCAGCGCGTGATCGCCTTCGTGGCCGAGACCGTGGGCGGCGCCACCGCCGGCGTGCTCGAGCCGGTGCCCGGCTACTGGCGCGGCATCCGCGAGGTCTGCAACCGGCACGGCGTGCTGCTCATCCTCGACGAAGTCATGTGCGGCATGGGCCGCTGCGGCACCCTGTGGGCCTGCGAGCCCGAGGGCATCAGCCCGGACATCGCCACCATCGCCAAGGGCCTGGGCGCGGGCTACCAGCCCATCGGCGCCATGCTGCTGTCGCGGTCCATCTTCCAGGCCATCCAGGCCGGCTCGGGCGCCTTCCAGCACGGCCACACCTACCTGGGCCACGCGGTGGCCTGCGCGGCGGCGCTGGCCGTGCAGCACACCATCCAGCAAGACGGCCTGCTCGCGCGCGTGCAGGCCATGGGCGCGCGGCTGGCCGGCGGCCTGCGTCAGACCCTGGGCGGGCATCCGCATGTCGGTGACATCCGCGGCCGCGGCCTGTTCATGGCGCTCGAACTCGTGGCCGATCGCCACACCCGCGAGCCCTTCGACCCCGCGTTGCGGGTGCACGCCCGCTTCAAGCAGGCAGCCATGGCCCGCGGGCTCATGACCTATCCCATGGGCGGCACCGTTGATGGCACCCGTGGCGATCACATCGTGCTCGCGCCGCCCTTCATCATCGACGAGGCCCAGATCGACCTGATCACAGAGCGGCTGGGGCAAGCGCTGTCCGACACGCTCGCCGGCCTGCCCGCGTGAACCCGGCGCTGCCCGGCGGCGTGGCCTGCGCGCTGGCCGCGGGTCTGCTCTGGGGACTGGTGTTCATCGTGCCGCTGCTGCTGCCCGGATACCCGGCCGCGCAGCTCAGCGCCGGGCGCTATCTCGCCTTCGGGCTGGTGGCCCTGCCGCTGGCGCTCGCCGATCGCTCGGCCCTCGCGCGCCTGACACGCGCCGACTGGCGCGAGGCGCTGCGCCTCGCGCTGGTGGGCAATCTCGCGTACTACGCGCTGCTCGCGGCCGCCATCCAGCAGGCCGGCGCGCCACTGCCCACCATGATCATCGGCACATTGCCGGTGGTGATCGCGGTGTGCGCCAACCTCGGTCGGCGCGAGATCGCCTGGCGGCGCCTGGCGCTGCCGCTGGCAGTGCTGGCGGCGGGCATCGCGCTGGTCCATGCCAGCGAGCTGTCGCGGCTGCGCACGCAGGGGCAATCAGCCCGGGAACTGCTCGTCGGCGCGCTGCTGGCCGCGGGCGCGGTGGCCTGCTGGACCTGGTATCCCATCCGCAATGCGCGTTGGCTGCAGGCCAACCCGCAGGTCGGCTCGGGCACCTGGGCCACGGCGCAGGGCCTGGCCACGCTGCCGCTGGCGGCCGCGCTGTGGGTGGTGCTGTGGCTGCCCGCGCGCCCCGATCTCCTCGGGCCCGAGCCCCTGCGTTTCCTGGCGCTCATGCTGCTCACCGCGGTGGGCGCGTCATGGCTGGGCACGGTGCTCTGGAACCGCGCCAGCCAGCAACTGCCCACCGCGCTCGCGGGCCAGCTGATCGTCTTCGAGACGCTGGCCGCGCTCGCCTATGCGTTCGCGCTGCGTGGCGAGGCGCCCGGCCCGCTCACGCTGAGCGGGGTGGCGCTGCTGGTGGCCGGCGTGGTGCTGGGGGTGCGCGCGTTTCACGATGCCGCACGCGCCGGGACCGTCGCCGGGCACGCCCCTGCAGGTCGGCCCTCACACCCGGGGCCTGACCAAAATGGGTGATGACGACCCGCCACCCCGGTCTCCTACACTGCGCCTCACCGCAAGAAGCAGACGCGCAAAGTCATGGAAACGACGGCTCGGATCAGTCTTCGCCCAACCTGGCAGCAGGCGCTCAGGTGCATGGACGCGACGGCCTGGCCATGGGCCTGCCTTCGGCCGGCCCGCAAGTCGTCACAAGACCGCATGGACCCATCTCGCGACCAGCATTCCCGCGCCGCCCACGGCAATGGGCCCGTCATCGGGCAGGCCGATCCAGGGGTCGGCCTGCCTCGCGAACACCTGGTCGTGCTGATCGTCGACCTCGTCGACTCCGTGCGGCTGATGATCGAAGACGAGGCGGGCAGCGTGCATCGCTGGGCGGGCTTCGTCGAGGCCACCCGCCAGGACATCCTGCCGGCCTGGGGCGGCACCCTGGTCAAGAGCCTGGGCGATGGCCTGATGGCCCGGTTCAGCACCGCCGTGAGCGCGGCCCAGGCTGCCGCCCGCATGCATGCCTACTTCGAGACCCTCAATGCCGCCCTGCCGCAGCACCTGCAGATGCGGCTCAGGGCAGGCATCAATGCGTCCCATGCCTGGCTGGACGACCTCGACATCTACGGCACCGGCGTCAACCTCGCTGCCCGCCTGGCCTCGCTCGGCGGCCCTGGCGAAACCATCGGCAGCGAGGCGGTCCGGCAGGCCCTGGCTGCCGCCCTGGCCAGGCACGCGCAGCCCGGCCAGACGCTGGCCAGCGCCGCGGTGCGCGACGACCTCACCGCCGGGCTCGATGCCCTTTGCGAAGACCTCGGCCACTGCCAGCTCAAGCACTTCCGCGAGCCGGTGCGGGCGTACCGCATCGGCCCGCCCGGTCCCCGGCCGTCCATCGCGGGCCTGCGCGACTATGGCGTGAAGATGGACCCGGCCATCGCCGTCATCCCCTTCACCAGTCGTGGCTGCGATGCCAGCTACCTCGATGTCGGCAACCTGATGGCCGATGCCGTGATCTGGCGGCTGTCACGGGCTCCCCATCTGCGGGTGATCTCGCGCTTGTCCACGAGCGCCATCGCCGGTCGCGATGACCCCGCCAATGAGGCCCTTCGCCACCTGGACGCCCATTACGCGCTCACTGGCAGCTTCGTTGTCGCGTCGGGCAAGCTGCTGATCACCGCCGAACTCGTCGACACGCGAAGCGGGCGCATCGCCTGGACCGAGCGGCTCAGTGGCACGGTCAGCGATCTGCTGGAGCCTGAAAGCGAACTGGCCCACCGCATCGCGCAGGCGGCCCATCAGGCCGTGTTCGATGCCGAGGTGGAACGGGTCTTCGCACAGCCCTTGCCCACGCTCTCGAGCTACTCGCTGCTGCTCGGCAGCATCCGGCTGATGCACCGCTCCAGTCGCGACGAGTTCTTCCTCACGCGGCAGATGCTCGACGAACTCATCCACCGGCACGGACGGGTGGCAGCCCCCCACGCCTGGCTGGGCAACTGGTACGTGCTGCTCACCACGCGCGGCTGGTCGCAGGACCGCGGCCGCGAGGCAGCCGAGGCGCTTGCCGCCACGCGCGCGGCACTCGAGCGCGACCCCACCGATGCGCTCGCGCTGGCCACCGAGGGCTTCGCCCACTGCCATCTGCTGCGCGATCTCGATACCGCGCGCGCCCGCTGCCAGCTCGCCGTCGACAGCAACCCCAACCATGCCCTGGGCTGGCTCTACCTGGGCGTGGTGCAGGCCTTCCGCGGCGAGGCGGCCCAGGCGCTCGAGGCCACCCGACGCGCCACCGCGCTCTCGCCGCTCGATCCCCAGCGCTACTACTTCGAATCGCTCGGCGCCACGGCCGAACTCTCGGCACGCCACTACGCGCAGGCCGAGGCGCTCGCCCGCTCCTCGATCGCGCTCAACCGCATGCACTCGTCCACCTGGCGGGTGCTCACCATCTCGCTGGCGGCGCAAGACCGTCTGCCCGAGGCCCACAGCGCGCTGCAGCAGGTGCGCAGGCTCGACCCGCAACTCACGGTGTCGCGCTACCTCGCGCGCATGCCCAACGCAGATCTCGAGACCGGGCGTGAATGGGCCCGCCATCTCGCCGCCGCCGGCCTGCCCGACGGCCCCTGAGTTCAGACCAGCTCGATCAGCAGGAGGAGAGTCCCATGAGCATGTTAGGTGGCGCCGGGGGCGCGGGTGGTGCAGGTGGCGCAGGCGGTGCCGGCGGTGCGGGAGGCGCCGGTGGGGCAGGCGGTGCCGGCGGAGCAGGGGGCGCAGGCGGCGCAGGCGGATCGGTCATCGGCACTCTTGGCGATGTCTATGCCAACCCGGTGATGATCAATGCGCTGATCTTCGGCCGCGAGGGCATCGTCGACCCCACCGACGGCAACGCCTACGGCAAGCCCAACGGCCTGCCAGCCTTGACCGACCCCGGCACGCTCGAGCGCTGGGAGCCCTGGGTGCGGGCCTACACCGTGCTCGGCGATCTGCTCAGCGACATCGGCTTCCAGACCACCGCCACGGGCGTGCGGCTGTTCGATCGTCGGGTCACCGCGGCCACCACCATTGCGGCGATCGAACGGCCCGCCGTCGCCACTTTCCAGAAGCAGTTGCCGATGGTGCTCAGCTGGGCCGAGCTGCGCGCCGAACGCGCCAACGAGATCCTCGCGCAGATCGACCCGCAATACGCCTTCTGGTCCTCGATCCTGTTCATCCGCCCGGACCGCGCGCGCTGGACCATGGAGCTGATCAACCTCACCCTGCAGTTCTGCGTGTACGCCGAGATGCGGTTCAAGCACGCGTTCGGGGTATGGCGACCCGTGGAGCTCAACCCGCAGGTGCAGCCGATGATCAGCACCCCGGGCCACGGCAGCTTCCCCATGGGTCATGCCACGCAGGCCTATGCCGTGGCGCACGTGCTCTCCAGTCTGGTGGGGCTCGGCCCCTCGTATGGCGCCGGCGGCGCCACGTCCGCTCACCAGCCAACGCTCTTCGCGCAGCTGCAACGCCAGGCTGCCCGCATCAGCACCAATCGGGTCATCGCGGGTGTGCACTTCCCGGTCGACACCATGGCCGGGCGGATGCTGGGCGTGGCGCTCGGCGAGTATGTCGTCGCCCGCAGCGGCGGCGCGCCTGGCTTCACCAGTCGCCGCTTCCGGGCGGCCGGCGCGATCGACGCGGTGCCTGTCACCGATTTCAACCCCTTCGACCCCGCGCAGCAACTCGACGGCAGCCCGCCGCTCCCCGGCGCCACCCAGGCGCTCTACTCGGCCACTGCGGTCACCCCACCGTCGCAGAACACCCTGCGCTCCCCGTTGTTGAACCACATCTGGACCAAGGCCCGCGCCGAGTGGGCCGGCCGGTTCGTCTGAGAACCCGGCTTCGCCCACGAGGAGGACGGCATGACGACACCCCGAAGCGGCCCGCCGACCAGTTTCAGCCCGGTGGCGCGGATGCTGACCGACCTGAGCACACCCGCGCCGAGCATCCTGCGCGATGCAGACACGCTCTGTCTGCTGGCGTTCCTGCGCCGGGAGCAGACCGAGGAGGCGTTCCGGGGGGCGCTGACTGCCCACTACGGTGCGGCGATGGTCCGGCTGCGTCGCGTGCAGGAAACGGACATCTGCCGGGTGATGCTGGACACGAGCGCGCGGGGTCCTCGGGAGCCGGATCGGTTTGCGCGCGCCCTGATGGGCTTCGACCGGTGGGACGAGTTCGTCGTGCAGATCGAGGTCGTGCTGCCGGTCACGCCCCAACCCATCGCCGGGCAGCCCTGGGCAAGCGATATCGCGGCCACCGCCCGCCCCAAGGCGAATTCGCCAGTGCTGCTAGGTGTCATCGATGACGGCTGCCCTTTCGCGCACTGGCGGTTCCGGCGCGGTCAGACCACTCGCGTGCTCGCGGTGTGGGACCAGAACAAACGCCCGCCGGTGCAGGTCAGTGGCGCTGCCGCCCAGCGCTTCGGTCGCGTGACCTTCGACTTCCAGGTGGGCCTGGAGTTCTGGCGCGACCAATCAACCAGCGGTGCCGTAACCGTGCTCGGCCTGAACGACTGGCTCACCCGCCATCACCATGCCGGGGCGCTCGACGAAGACGGCTGCTACGCCGAGGGCGGTTTCACGCAGCGCGTAGTAACGGCCGATGTGCCGCCAGGCCTCACCCGCCTGGCCGGATCATGGGCGCACGGCAGCCATGTGATGGACCTGATGGCGGGGCAAGTGCCCCTGTCTTCGCGCGTCGCGCCGGCCGGTCAGGCGCCCCCCACCTGGGCGAATGCCACAGACGCCGCGAGTCAGGCCGACATCGTGTTCGTGCAGATCCCCGAGGCAGGCGTGCGCGATGCCACTGGCAGTTGGCTTGAAGACAGCATCCTGGAAGGCATCGAATACATCGTCTCCTGCGCCGATCCCGCGATCACCCCCCGCGTGGTGATCACGATCAGCTACGGCCCGACCACCGGGCCTCACGACGGATCCTCGGCCCTCGAGCAGGGCCTGCGACAGCTGTGCGATCAGCACGATGGCTCCGTCGGCAAGGTGCGGCTAGAGATCGTGCTGGCCGCCGGCAACAGCTGGCTCACGCAGCACCATGTGTCATGGGTGAGCACGGGTGCGGCACGCAGCTGGCACTGGAAAGTGCCGCCGGACAATCCGGTGGACATCTTCGCCGAGGTCTGGATCCCGGCCCCGAAGCCCGGGGTCACCGTCAGCCTCACGCCCCCAGCCGGCGCGGGCTCGGCCCAGGGAACGGTCACGCCCAACCCGACCGGCAACGGCTGGACGCTGCGCATACCGCCCACCCGCGCCACGCTGGGCAACCCGCAGCCGCAGCCCCACGGCGCCTGGACCGTGACCGTCTCTGGTGTGCCGGCCGACACCCCGGTGCACGCCTACCTGGCCCGCACCGACCCCAACTTCGGCGCCCGCAGCGGCGCGAAGGCATCGCACTTCATTGACCCCGATTGGGAGCGAACCCGGGGCGCTGCGGCGGCGCATCGCTATCGCGACGGCGCATTCGACGACACCGGCAGCGTGGTGTCACGGCGGGGAACGCTCAGCGGCATGGCCACCGACGCGCACCCGCAAATTCGGGTTGCCGGCGGCTGGGTGCTGGGCAACGGGGGCAAGGCGAGCTACTCGTCCGAAGGCCCCGCGCGCGCCACCCCGGCCACGCCCTACCCCCCGCCCCCCAGGCCGGGCCCAGACTACGCCCTGCCCACCGACGAGACCCGCATCCTCACCGGCGTGCCTGGCGCCGGCACCCGCGCCGGCGCGAGTTTCCGCCTGGTGGGCACGAGCAGTGCAGCGCCTCAGCTGGCCAGACATCTCGCCAACGGCGCGCTGCCGCCCGTCCTCATGTACCCGGTACCGCGGCCGCCCTCAGGCCACGGCAACGGGAACCTCCCTCCCCCCTGAGCACAGGGTGCAGCGCACCTCGGGCACACGCGCCACGCGCGAGGGATCGCCTGCCAGGGAAAGTGAGCGAACCCGCCCTCAGGCCACCGGCGCGCCCGCAAGACTGCGCGCCACCGCCTCGGCCGCCTTGATGCCCTCCACCCCGGCCGACAGGATGCCGCCGGCATAGCCGGCGCCCTCGCCCGCCGGGAACAGGCCAAGCGTGTTCAGGCTCTGGCCATCGTCGCCGCGGGTGATGCGCAGCGGTGCGGAGGTGCGGGTCTCCACCCCGGTGAGCACGGCATCGGGGCGGTCGAACCCGGCGATCTTCCTGCCGAATGCCGGCAAGGCCTCGCGGATGGCGGCAATCGCGTAGCCGGGCAGGCTGCCGCCAAGATCGGTGAGCGTGACGCCCGGCTTGTACGAGGGCAGCACTTCGCCAAAAGCCGTGGACGGGCGCCCGGCCAGGAAGTCGCCCACCAGCTGGCCGGGCGCGTTGTAGTTGCCCCCGCCCAGGGTGAAGGCGCCGGCCTCGAGCTCACGCTGCAGGGCCATGCCGGCCAGGGGATGCACGCAGCCGCCCACCCGCGGCATGAGCGGGTAGTCATCGGGGCTGATGCCCACCACGATGCCGGCGTTGGCATTGCGCTCGTTGCGCGAATACTGGCTCATGCCGTTGGTGACCACGCGGCCGGGCTCGGAGGCCGCGGCCACCACCGTGCCGCCGGGGCACATGCAGAAGCTGTACACCGCGCGGCCATTGCCGGCGTGATGCACCAGCCGGTAGTCGGCCGCGCCCAGCGCAGGATGGCCCGCGTGCGCCCCGTGGCGGGCCCGATCGATCATGCCCTGCGGATGCTCGATGCGGAATCCCACCGAGAAGGGCTTGCTCTCGAGGAACACGCCGCGCTCGTGCAGCAGCGCGAAGGTGTCACGCGCGCTGTGGCCGGGCGCGAGCACCACCCGCGACACCGCGAGCTCCTCGGTGCAGCCGCTCGCGGCATCGGTGACCACCAGCGCGCGCAGGCGCCGGCCCTGCGGCCCGTCATCGATCAGGAAATCGGTGACCCGCTGACCGAAGCGGATCTCGCCGCCCAGCGCGATGATCTTGGCGCGCAGGTTCTCCACCACCTTCACCAGCCGGAAGGTGCCGATGTGCGGATGCGCCGCCACCAGAATCTCGGGCGGCGCGCCGGCCTGCACGAACTCGTTCATCACCTTGCGGCCGAGATGCCGCGGGTCCTTGATCTGGCTGTAGAGCTTGCCATCAGAGAAAGTGCCGGCGCCGCCCTCGCCGTACTGCACATTCGATTCCGGGTTGAGCTCGTGACGCCGCCACAAGCCCCAGGTGTCGCGGGTGCGCTCGCGCACCGCCTTGCCGCGCTCGAGCACGATGGGACGCAGGCCCATCTCGGCCAGCACCAGCGCCGCGAAGATGCCGCAGGGCCCGAAGCCGATCACCACCGGCCGCGGCTCCCCCGGCGGGGCCGCCACCCGGGGCGCGTGGTAGGCCATGTCGGGCGTGATGCCGATGCGCGGGTTGCCGCGATGCCGGGCAAGCAGCGCGGCCTGCGTCGCGGGGTCGCGCAGGGTGAGGTCCACGATGTAGACCAGCAGCAGCTGGCGCTTGCGGGCGTCGTGGCTGCGCTTGAAGACCGTGAGCTGCGCGATATCGCTCGCCGGCACGCCGAGCGCCGCCGCGGCGGCCGCGGTGAGGGCCTCCTCGGGGTGGTCGAGTGGCAGCTTGATTTCGCTCAGACGGATCATGAGGGCATGGGCGTGTGCGTGGGCGGCTGGCCGTGCGTGTGCGTGTGCGTGTGCGCGGGCATTCTAAGCGCGCGGCGCAGCGCGCCAGCCCAGCAGCAGCGCGAAGGCGATCGTCTGCATGCCCACCCACAGCAGCAGCGTGGCGCGGAAGGCCGCGGCGGTATCGCCGAGCAGGCCGCGAAACACGTCGACCGACACGCCGAAGAGCCACTGGTGCAGGAAGATGCCGCTGAAGATCAGCAGGTTGAAGCCCGTGAAGGCGCGGCCGGTGAGCGCCGGCGGAAAGCTCATGGCCACGTGGGTCTGCACCAGCGTGTAGCCGGTGGACATCACGCCCAGCGGCAGCCACAGCAGCCAGGCCCAGGTGCCCGGCACCAGCGCGATCGCGGCCTGCAGCCCGATGAAGCCGGTGCCGCACACCGCCACCACCTGCAGCACCGTCCAGCCGCGTCGCTCGAAGCGCGGCGCCAGCCAGCCCATGCCCAGGAAGCCGCACAGCAGCACCGCATTGAAGGCGAGCAGCGCGCCGGCCGCCTGCGAGGGCGACATGCCGATCACCTGCGTGAACCAGGGCCCGGCCCACAGGCTCTGCAGGGCCACGAAGTGCGACTGCATCGCCAGCGCCGCGATCGCCCAGCGCCAGAACACGCGGCTGCGATACACCTCGCCATAGCCCGCCCAGATCGGCTGGCCGCGCACCGGCGGCGCGAGCGAGCGCTCCTCGTCGCGCGGCACCCGCAGCCAGATGCCCAGCGACACCGCGGTCAGCGCCACCGCAGCCAGCGCGAACATGCCGCGCCAGCCCAGCAGCGGCAGAGCCATCTCCACCGGCACCGTCACCGCCATGGCGCCACCGGTGCCCACCACCAGCATCCACGCGGCAAGCTGCGCCTGGCGCCCGGGCGGGTACCAGAAGCGATAGCCCTTGAGCGCCGACATCAGCGCGCCGGCCACGCCCAGCCCGATCAGCGCGCGCCCCAGCCACAGCGCCCCGGTGCCCTGGGCCAGCCCGAAGACCGCGCAACCCGAGGCCGACACCAGCAGCAGCAGCGCATTGGTGCGCCGCGACCCGAAGCGATCGAGGCACACGCCCAGCGGCAGCTGCATCAGCGCGAACGACAGGAAGTACGCCGACGACAGCGCGCCAAGCTGCGCGTTGCTCAGCCCGAATCGCGCGATCAGCTCCGGGGCGATCACCGCATTGATGGAGCGCAGCGCATACGACAGGAAATAGGCGCCGCCAAACCACGCGAAGACCGTGAGCGCGGACAGCCCGCGCAGATGCGCCATGCTCAGCCCGCCGGCGCGATCAGCCGCAGCGAATCGAGGAACAGCCGGGCCTCCTCATCGGGCAGGTTCTCGCCCACCACCACGGCCTGGCAGGCGCGGGTGGCCTCGCCCACGAAGACCGCGCGCATCTGGGTGGGCCGGGCCTGCACCGCGCCCTTGAACGACACCCGCACCGCGGGCACGCGGGCCCGGGTCGCGCCCGCGGTGTCGATGAGCGCCACGGTCACCGGCTCGGTTCGCTCCTCGGTGCCGGCGATGTTGGCCAGCATGCCGGCCCGCATCGCGGCCAGCGCCCGCTCGCGCCGCTCGGGCGCGGCATCGGGCAGGGTGGCGCAGACAACCGTGAAGGCGATGCCCTCGGCGCGCGCGCCGGTCATGCTCATCACCAGTTCCTGCCCGTCGAGCCGAACTCGTTGCGTGAGCGAAGACGGCTTGCCGGGCAGCATCACCGCCACAGCGGGGTCTGCGGGTTTCACCTCTCGCCAGTTGTAGTCGGGCGCGCAGCCGGCGAGCGCGAGCAGCAGCGGCAGCGCGCAGACCTGCGCCAGGCGAAGGCCGACCAGCCCAGACAGGCTATGCTTGGCCACGGACGCGACCGGAGAGTGGGACATGCTGTACGAGTTCAAGAGCAAGGCGGGAGGCACGGTGGTGATGACCCAGCCAGTGGCCGAGCAGTTGCTGGAGATCATCGGCAAGGCGCCAGCGCCCGCCGGGGTGTTCGAACCCGCCCAGATGCCCGAGGCGGTGCGCAAGCTTCAGGCAGCGGTGGCCGCCGAAGCGCCGCCCTCCCCCGAGGACGACGACGCCCATGAGGCGGAGGCCCCGATGGCACGCAAGGTGAGCCTGCGCCAGCGCGCCTGGCCGCTGCTCGACCTCTTCAAGGCCGCGATCGCCGCCAAGCAGCGCGTGACCTGGGGCGTCTGAGCGCGCATTCCCGAGGCGCCCGGGCACGCATACCTGATGCGCCAGCGCATGCATTCCTGACGCGGCCACCCCGCATTATCCACCCGGCGCCAACCCGGTCGGCGCATGCCCCGGGCTCGGGTCAGGTCGGGCCGGCGCCAGCCAGCCCGGCGGCCCGCTCAGTGATGCAGCTCGATCACCGACACCCGCCCCTCTGACGCAGGCCAGGTGCGGGCGGCGATGCGCTCACCGTTGAACTCGCCCACCACCGTGCGCACCGCGCCCGCCGGCAACGTCAGACGCGCGCTGGACAGGCCAGGCACCCCCGGACCGATGCCGGGCAGCGGCTTGCCGTCCAGGCTCATGGCATCACGGCCCAGGCCGAAGTAGCCGCGCGGCCGCGTGAAGGTGAGCACCGCGCCCGCCGCCCGATCGGCATCGCTCAGGCGGGCCGCGCGCAGGTTCACGAGCGACGATGAGCGCGGAAACGGCGAGCGGTAGACATGCTGCGTGGCATAGCCCTCGGCCGAGAGCTCGAACTCCAGACAGGTGGCCGGCCCGGTGCGCAGGGGCCCCCAGCGGCCGTCGGGCGCGGTGACCCGATCGAGCAGGGGCGCGCCGCGGCGCTCGCCGCTGCCGCAGTCCAGGTCGTGCACCCGCAGCCGCGCACCGGCCAGCGGCCGATTGGTGACCGCACTGCCGGCCAGCCCGCTGACCATGCCATCGAGCACCACCTGCGCCTCGGGCACGATGGCCGTGCCGCGCGGCGACTGGCCGGTGATGAACTGCCAGGTCTGCTCGAAGGCACGGGCGTGATACGAGACCTCGCGGTGATCGGCGCCGGGCAACACCCGGTTGTCGGCACCACGCAGCTCGGGCCCGCGCGCGTCCACGCGGGTCTCCCAGCCGGCGCGGCCGATCCACTCGCCGGTGGGCTGGGCGAACTTGTCGTTGCTGTCCGAGCGCAGGGTCAGCCACCGCACGCCGGGGGTGACCTCCAGGCCATCGGGCGCCTGCGGGATGTTGAGCGCGCTCAGGAAGGGCCCCGCGCCATTGAACTCGTTGCCGGGCCGGAACTCGGCGCGCGCCCACACCCCGTGATTGGGCGTGCCGCCCAGCACGGCGTGCGAGACCTTCGCCACGCCGCCGCCGTTGCGCAGGTAGTTGCGAATGGCGTTGCCGCCACGGGAATTGCCCACCAGCACCACCTGCGTGGCGCCGGTGCGGGCAAGCACCCGATCGACCTCGGCCGAGAGATAGGCCATGTGCTCGGCGGCCGAGGTGCGCCCGGCCTGCGGCACGGCGTCGTCATCGCGGGCCAGCGGGTCTGGCAGGTCGATGGCATGCAGGCGCTCGCGCGGCCAGCCCTGAGATTCAAATCGCCAGACGGTGGTGGTCCAGAGCGCCGCGGTGTCGCCATTGCCATGCACGAACACGATGGGCGGGCGGGCCGTAGCGGTTGCCGACGCCGCGGCGGACACGGGTGTCGACGGGGCACCAGACCCGGCCGGCGGCACCGCGCAGCCGGCGAGGCTGGCAGCCATCAGCAGGCCGAGCAGGGCCGCTGCGCCGGCTCGCGTGGGGTGGACAGGGGTGGCGTGCTGCGCGATGCGATTCATGACTCGAGACCTTTCCAGCCGATCCACTCGCACACGCCGCGACCCATGACCCACTCGAGGTCATCGCCGCCGGCGAGCCAGGGCAGCTCTTCGGTGAAGTGGGTGACGCACTGCCGCCAGGAGCAGGGCATGCGGGTGATGTCGGTGCCCCAGAAGAAGCGCTTGGGGCCGAAGGCATCGAAGATGCGATGCAGGCCCTGCGCCAGGCGCGGAAAAGGATAGGCCTCGGTGGAGTAGCCCGGCGCGCCGGTGGCCTTGACCGCCACATTGGGCAGCCGCGCCAGCGCGAGCAGGTCAGGCAACTGCGCGAAGGCCGCTTCATCACGCCCCTCGCGCACCAGGCCCAGGTGATCGACGATCAGCCGCAGCCGGGGGTGGCGCCGCGCGATCTCGCCGAAGTCCTTCAGGAATCGGCCGGCCATGGTGGCCACCGGCAGGCCCACCCGCTCGGCCTCGGCCCAGACCCAGTCCATGGTGCCGTCGATGTGCCAGGTCTGCTGGTCTGGGCGCAGCAGCGGCCAGCGCAGCCCGCACTGACCAGGGCGGCTGCGCCAGTCGGCCAGCAGGCCGCGGCTCTCGGGCCGGTCGATCGGCACCTGGCCCATCACCGCGAAGCGTCGCGGATGCAGGCTGGCCGCCCGCTCGGCCAGCGCGTTGGCGTCGGGGTCCCAGCTGAGCGGCGGATGGATGAGGGCGGCATCCACGCCCGCCTCGTCCATGGCCGCGAGCGCCTCGTCGATGCCCCAGGCGGTGATCTGGCGGTGCGGGTGACTGGGCAGGCCGGTGGACCAGAGGTGGATCTGCGCGTCGACGATCTTCATCGGGCCTCCTGAGGGGCTTGAGCCAGGCCGTGCAGGGCAGGCCAGGAAACCCGGAAACGGACCGCAGCGGTGCCGGCATCTACCCGCATGGACTGCAGCCCGAGCGGGCCGGCGCAGTATCGTGACAGCCCCGATACCGAGTCAACCATCGCGGCGCGCCCATCGGCACGCCCGGAGACCACCCATGACCGAGACCGTTGCCTTCGAACGCAGCCACGACATCCTGATCGACGCCCCACCCAAGGCGGTGTTCGACTATGTGAGCAACCCGCGCTCCTGGCCGGAATGGATCGCCGTCTCGCACGAGGTGGACAGCCCCGACCGGCCGCTGATCACCGGCGAGACCTTTCGCGAGAAGTGGTTCTCGCGCGAAGAAATTCAGCTCGACTGGGTGGTGCTCAAGGCAGACTCCCCGCGCTGCTGGGTGGCGCGCACCCACGCCGGCTTCATCGGCCCGATCATCGTGCGCTACGACTTCGAGCCGGTGGGCAACGGCACCCGCTACCGGCGCACCGTGAGCAATCCGGCCAGGCCCAAGGCGCCCACCGAGGCCATGATCGGCCGGATCGATGCCGAGGCCGCCACCGCGCTGGGCAACATCAAGGCCCAGGTGGAGCGACGCG
The DNA here is from genome assembly GCA_037146935.1 of Burkholderiales bacterium. GTDB lineage: Bacteria > Pseudomonadota > Gammaproteobacteria > Burkholderiales > Burkholderiaceae_E > Quisquiliibacterium. The sequence continues at coordinate 65,029 of JBAWWD010000018.1, read as the reverse complement.
TGCGAGAAGGCCGGGCCTGAGGCCACCGGCCGCGGCGCCCGCCCAGCCGGCCGCGGCGCCGCCGCGCTCAGCCGAGCAGGCTGGCCAGGGCGCGACGCAGGTCGTCTTCAGTGCGGCCCGAGCGCTGGGCGTAGTCCAGCACCTGGTCCTCGCCGATGGGGCCCACGTTGAAGTACTCCGATTGCGGATGGGCCAGATAGAAGCCGCTGACGCTGGCCGCCGGTGACATGGCATAGCTCTCGGTGAGGGTCATGCCGATGTCCTCGCAGCGCAGCACCTCGAACATCGCGCGCTTGACGGTGTGCTCGGGGCAGGCGGGGTAGCCCGGCGCCGGCCGGATGCCGCGGTACTTCTCGGCAATGAGCTCGTCGGTGCTCAGGCGCTCATCGGCCGCGTAGCCCCAGAGCTCGCGCCGCACCCGCTCGTGCAGCGCCTCGGCGTAGGCCTCGGCCAGCCGATCGGCAATGGCCTTGAGCATGATGGCCGAGTAGTCATCGAGCAGATCGGCAAACTCCTTCTCGCGGCGCTCCACGCCGATGCCGGCGGTGACCGCGAAGAGGCCGATGTAGTCATCAGCCCCACCGGCGTCGGCGCGCGGCGCGATGAAGTCGGCCAGGCACTTGTTGAAGACGCCCTCGGGCTTGACCGTCTGCTGACGCAGGTTGTGCCAGGTGAGCGCCACCTGGCTGCGCGATTCATCGGTGTAGATCTGGATGTCATCGCCCACGGCATTGGCCGGCAGCAGCGCGATCACGCCATTGGCGGTGAGCCAGCGGCCATCGATGACCCGCTTGAGCATGGCCCGGCCATCGGAATACACGCGGCGGGCAGACTCGCCCACCACCTCGTCGTTGAGAATGCCGGGGAACGCGCCGTGCAGGTCCCAGGTCTGGAAGAACGGCCCCCAGTCGATGCAGCGGGCGATGTCGGCGAGGTCATGGTTGCGGAACTCGCGCCGCCCGATGAAACGCGGCCGCGCGGGCTGGTACTGCAGCACCGGGCGATTGGCCCGGGCCTTTTCCAGCGAGAGCAACTCGGGCCCCTTGCGGCCGGCATGCAGGGCGCGCACCCGTTCATAGTCGGCCACCAGGTCGGCCAGGAAGCGCGGCCGGGTCTGGGGCGAGATGAGCTGCTGCGCCACCGGCACCGAACGCGACGCATCGGGCACGTACACCACCGGCCCCGAGTAGTGCGGCGCGATCTTGACCGCGGTGTGCACCCGCGAGGTGGTGGCGCCGCCGATAAGCAGCGGAATCTTGCGCATGCGGAAGTACTCGTCGCGCTCCATCTCGCGGGCGACGGTCTGCATCTCTTCGAGCGAGGGCGTGATCAGCCCCGACAGGCCGATGATGTCGGCTCCCTCCACCCGGGCACGCGCCAGGATGTCGGAGCACGGGACCATCACGCCCATGTTGACCACCTCGAAGTTGTTGCACTGGAGCACGACGCTCACGATGTTCTTGCCGATGTCGTGCACGTCGCCCTTCACGGTGGCGATGACGATCTTGCCGCGCGCCGAGACATCGCCGCCGGCCGCGGCAATGGCCTGCTTCTCGGCTTCGATGTACGGGATGAGGTGTGCAACCGCCTGCTTCATCACCCGCGCGCTCTTGACCACCTGCGGCAGGAACATCTTGCCCGCGCCAAAGAGGTCACCCACGATGTTCATGCCGTCCATGAGCGGGCCCTCGATGACCTCGATGGGCCGCCCGCCACGGGCCTGAATCGCCTGCCAGGCCTCCTGGGTGTCGTCGGTGACAAACTGCGTGATGCCATGGATGAGGGCGTGCGCCAGGCGCTTTTCAACCGTGACCGGCGCATCGGGCGTGCCCCGCCAGTCGAGGTTCTCTTCGCGGCGCGCGCCACCGGCCTTGAGCGTGGCGGCGAACTCGATCATGCGCTCGGTGGCGCTCTTGCCGCGTTCGGGCGAATCGGCGGGCAGGTCATCGGGCAGCTGCGGCGGCCGGTGCAGCACGATGTCCTCGACGCGGCGACGCAGCTCGGGCGCGAGCTCGTCGTACACGCCCATCATGCCGGCGTTCACGATGCCCATGCTCAGGCCGGCGCGAATGGCGTGGTACAGGAAGGCGGTGTGGATGGCCTCGCGGGCCGGGTCATTGCCGCGGAAGGAGAACGACACATTGGAGACGCCACCCGAGACCTTGGCCTGCGGCAGATGGGCACGAATCCAGGCAGTGGCCTCGATGAAATCGACCGCGTAGTGGTCGTGCTCCTCGATGCCGGTGGCAATGGCGAAGATGTTGGGGTCGAAGACGATGTCCTCGGCCGGAAAGCCCACCTCCTCCACCAGCAGCCGGTAGGCCCGCTCGCAGATCTGGGTCTTGCGCGCGAAGGTGTCGGCCTGGCCCTGCTCATCAAAGGCCATGACGATCACGGCCGCGCCATAGCGGCGCACGAGCCGCGCCTGCCGCAGGAACTCGGCCTCGCCTTCCTTGAGCGAGATGGAGTTGACGATGCCCTTGCCCTGCACGCACTTCAGGCCCGCCTCGATCACGCTCCACTTGCTGCTGTCGATCATGATCGGCACGCGAGCAATGTCGGGCTCGGAGGCCAGCAGATTCAGGAAGCGGCTCATGGCCGCGGCCGAATCGAGCATGGCCTCGTCCATGTTGATGTCGATGACCTGCGCGCCGTTCTCCACCTGCTGGCGGGCCACCTGCAGCGCCTCATCGAACTGACCTGCGAGGATCAGGCGCGCAAAGGCCTTGCTGCCGGTGACATTGGTGCGCTCACCCACGTTCACGAAGAGCGAGTCGTCAGCGATGGTCATGGGCTCGAGGCCCGACAGGCGCATGGCGGGGGCAATGGTGGGCACCACGCGCGGCGCACGAGCCTCCACCGCCTTCGCGATGGCCGCGATGTGCTCGGGCGTGGTGCCGCAGCAGCCACCGGCCACATTGACGAAGCCCGCGTCGGCAAACTCGGCGAGCAGCGAGGAGGTGATCTCGGGCGTCTCGTCAAAGCCGGTGTCGCTCATGGGGTTGGGCAGACCGGCGTTGGGGTACACGCACACGAAGGTGTCAGCCTTGCGCGAGAGCTCCTCGATGTAGGGGCGCATCAGCGCGGCGCCCAGCGCGCAGTTCAGGCCGATGGTGAGCGGCCGGGCGTGGCGCACCGAATTCCAGAAGGCCTCTACCGTCTGGCCCGAGAGGATGCGGCCCGAGGCATCGGTGACGGTGCCCGAGATCATCAGCGGCAGGCGCGGCAGGCCGGAGGCCTCGCGCGCTTCCATGATCTCGTCGATCGCGAAGAGCGCAGCCTTGGCGTTGAGGGTGTCGAAGATGGTCTCGACCAGCAGCAGGTCTGCGCCGCCTTCGATGAGCGCGAGCGTCTGCTCGGCATAGGCCTCGCGCAGTTCGTCGAAGGTGACGTTGCGCGCGCCGGGGTCGTTGACATCGGGCGAGATGGACGCGGTCTTGGGTTGCGGGCCCAGGGCGCCAGCCACATAGCGCGGGCGCTCGGGCGTGCTGAACCGGTCACAGGCCGCGCGCGCCAGGCGCGCGGAGGCCAGGTTCATCTCCCGCGCCAGGTGGGCAAGGCCGTAATCGCCCTGCGCGATGCTGGTGGCCCCGAAGGTGTTGGTCTCGATGATGTCAGCGCCGGCGGCGAGATAGCCGTCATGAATCTCGGCGATGACCTCAGGCCGGGTGAGCGAGAGCAGCTCGTTGTTGCCCTTCAGGTCACGCGCGAAGTCGGCAAAGCGCTCGCCGCGATAGTCGGCCTCGGTGAGCTTGTAGCGCTGGATCATGGTGCCCATGGCGCCGTCGAGCACGAGGATGCGGCGCGACAGGGCTTCACGCAGCGAGGCCTCGAGCGGGGAAACCGGGTGCTGGCGCGGGCGGAACGGGGCGGGTTTTGCGGTGGCGGTCATCTCGCGATTTTAGCCGGGCGGGGTGGGGTGGCCGGGATTGCCCTGCGTTGGAGGGCGAATCGGCGAGGCGGTCGCGGCGAGGGCGTCGAGGGGTGATGCGACCGCGGTCGCGGCAAACCGCAGCACGTGCGTGTAGATCATGGTCGTGCTGACGTCGCTGTGCCCAAGCAATTCCTGGACGGTGCGGATATCGACGCCAGACTGAAGCAAGTGGGTAGCAAAGGAATGTCGAAGGGTATGCACGCTGACGGGCACTTCGATCCCCGCGGAGACGACTGCCTTCTGGATGTGGCGCTGGATGGTCTGGGGGTAGAGGTGGTGGCGGCGCCGGATATCCGAGACCGGATCGGTGGAGAGATGGCTCGCGGGGAACACCCAGTGCCAGCCCCAGGTGGTGCCACGCTTGGGATACTTCACGGCGAGCGCATGGGGCATGGAAACCCCTGGGCGCTGAAGCGCGCGATCCTGCTCCCATAGGGCGCGGGATCGCGCCAGCTGCAGGCGCAGCTCAGGAATCACGGAACCGGGCAGCATCACGATCCGGTCCTTGCTGCCCTTGCCGGCGCGCACCGTGATCAGCTTGCGGTCGAAATCGAGATCCTTGACTCGGAGGGCGAGCGCTTCGGCGAGCCGAAGCCCGCAACCATAAAGCACCTTCCCCACAACCGCGATTTCGCCATCCAATTCAGCAAGAAGCGCTTGCACCTGCTGCTGAGTGAGGACGGTGGGGATGTGCTTGCGTACGACAGGGCGCTGAATTTCCGCCATCCACGGCAAGTCGACCCCCAGTACCTCCCGATAGAGGAACAGGAGCGCGCAAAGGGCCTGCTTGTGAGTGGAGGGCGAGATCTTGCGGGTATTGACGAGATGATTCAGGAATGACTCGACTTCGGCCGCCGCCATCTGTGATGGGTGCCGCATCTGGTGATGCCGGATGTACGCCCTAATCCACAGCAGGTAAGCTTGCTCGGTACGCAGGCTGTAGTGCAGGTAGCGAATTCGCTCCCTAACTCGATCCAGCAGGCGAGGAGAGCCCGAGGCGGCGGACGGTGAATGGACGGGCACAGGGGACCTGGACATGCCAACAGTATTTGCCCGGTCGGGGGCCTGAGCAATCGACCACCTGGCCTAGGATGAATGTCCCAGTTGTCAAGCGCCTGGTGCGTGGACCCAAAGGAAGTCAATGGCGGGGTATGAGGACGGATGTGCCGAGGTTATGCGGAGACCATCCGAAGCCCGCTAGCGGTGGCGCGGGGATCAACCAGACTCCCCTAGGCGTGTTAGAGCGACCCTGCGGGAAAGTTATCCCTTCATCGACATCTAGATACAAGTTAGGCCTCACAGTCCGATTTCGCGCAGCACCTCATGCCTTCGCCCTTGACCGACATTCCCTGCCCTTGCTGCGGATTCATGACCCTTGAAGGCGAGTACGGTCGTACGCCATCTGTCCCCTTTGTGATTGGGAAGATGACCCAGTCCAGTTAGCGAACCCAACTTCGGAGGGAGGCGCGAACAAGAAGTCACTTCTTCAAGCGCAGAAGGCCTCAATTGAGAAGTACCCCGTTCATGTTCAGCTGGCAGGCGGCTTCCCGAGAAGTACAAGCTGGCGTCCTCTCCTTACATCGGAGATTCAGGCGTCCGATCTCAAGAAGGAGGAGAAGCACTGGCACACAACTGCGGTGCTTGCCGAGAGCGAGGCCTACTGGCATGTGGCAACACATACCAATCAAGCCCGCGGCGGCGCGCAGTGAGGCCTAACCCCTCGGTCAACCTGACCCGCTACGGCAGGCTTTGTAAGCCCGGCCTGTGGTACATGGTGCATCATCACAGGCCGGGCTTACAAAGCCTGCCTCCACGGTCAGGTTACCTCGAACGTTAGGCAGCCCATTGGTCGGCCGTGCACCACGTAGCGACGCCCTATTCGCACCACCGAGCTGCGCGTCAAATGCAAAGGCCAACGCGCGCATCTCGCGACACCGAATTTCGCGAACGAAGAATCGAACGACCGCGGTCTTCTCGTTTCAGTCGAACCGCCTCAGGCGCTCACGCCAGAAGGCGTTCGCGGGAGCCAATTGCAATTGGCGGCAATTCTGGGAAAGACAAAAAGCCAATTCACCTTCTCGGAGGGGCGTGCCGCACTCGGAGGCAGGATCTTCGAGGTCACCACGGCTTGAGAGACCGCTGCATCAGCCAAAACTGTGGCAAAGTAGTTCCGAGCCAATCGCCGGGAAGTATTGCAGTGCACAAAAGCGGGCTGCCTAACCCGTCATTGGAGCCGACCTCCAACAGCGTAGCGCGCCACCTGCCCAGGCCTGCTTCGCATTTTGGCCTGGGCAGGCAGCGCACTACGCCGTTGGCGGCGTCTCAATTCCCACGTTAGGCCGCATATCAAACGCACTTGCCATTCGGCATATGAAATGCAAGAACTCTTTGCCCTAGCCCCTCAAACGACATCTAACGCCGGAATATGAGAGGGCTCGCTACTTATCTCCTCGTAGCTGTGGCTGTTATCGCAGTGGCCACGGTTGGCTTCTATGCCGGCGTAAACCGAACCGTGGCCCGCACAACCTACGTTCAGACAATGTTTCTGCAACAAGAGCTCAAGTGCCTAGACAGCGCGGATATCGAGTGTCTTCGGATTCACTGGAAGTTTCGCGCCGGAGCGGCAGCGGAGTCGGCGAGTCGGGCACTTTCGTCGCCACTTCCGGCGTCAATGAATGATGAGCTTCGCGCATACTTGGCTTGGGCAAAGGATCGCCCTTCAATTCAATTTCCGTCTAGGTAGCTGTGCAAATGCGGCCTAACCCCTCATTCGAGGCGACCTCCAACAGCGGGCCGCCCCGCGCGGGCAAGGCTGGCTTCGCTCATTCTGCCTTGCCCGCGCGCGTCGTCCCGCTGTCGGCGGCGCCTCAATTCGAACGTTAGGCGCAGAAGTCGAAGAGCATTTCCATGAATCCAAGCGATCTTGCTATTCCGATCCTCCCGAGTCGCTCAATACCGAAGACGGCCGCCTTCTATCAAGCCATGGGCTTCGAAGGAGGGCCGCACGAACACGATTTGAATTACGGAATACTTCGAAGAGGTTCGATAGAGCTTCACTTCTTCACACATCGTGATTTGAAGCCCGAGGAATCGTGGGCTGGCTGCTACATCCGTGTCGCAGAGGTAAGGCCAATATACGAGACAGTTGCAGCTCTGGGACTACCCAGCAAAGGCATCCCAAGAGCGGACAGGCTGGAAGACAAGCCATGGGGCCTCAGAGAATTCGCCGTGGTCGACCCAGATGGCAACCTAGTGCGCATTGGCCAACTCATTTAGCCAGTTACGACCGTTGCACACCATGTCTGCGCCTAACCCGTCATTCGAGCTGACCTCCAACAGCGCAGCACGTCGCCTGTCCAGGCCGACATTTCATTTTGGCCTGGCCATACGCCGCGCTACGCTGTCTCCGGCAGCTCAATTCCCACGTTAGGCAGCACAGACGGAATGGCGCCGCACCCCAGCACTGTCAAATGCATAAAGGTCGTCGTACTCCTGTGCTGCGGAACAGCTTGCACCTACGGCGCACTGGGCCTCCTCCAAGCAGCATCGCTGTATCAAGGATTGCGGGCAATCTGGAACGCCAATTTATGGTCCGCGCTGGTGTTCATTTCTGTCGTCGCAGCAGCACTAATTGCTTGGCCTCAAATACTTTTCACCGCGTCCAGTGCGAGCCAGCCCAGAATCACCTGTGTCTGGCTTGCTGCAGCCGCGCTATCAGCGCTGCCGATCATCCAACGATTCGTAGCAATCGACATGTGTCTCGACGCAGGAGGCTCATACGAATCGATTGGAGGCAGTTGCAGCATGAGCATTTCGCATCCGTACATCGCCATGTTTCGTACACACGGACTATTCATGACAATGACCTCAGTCTGCAGTATTCTTGCCTGCCTGTCTCATCTGTCATCGCGGCGAACAGGCCGGTTGTCCAAAAGTGCTGCCTAACCCGTCATTGGAGCCGACCTCCAACAGCGTAGCGCGCCACCTGTCCAGGCCTGCTTCGCATTTTGGCCTGGTCAGGCAGCGCACTACGCCGTTGGCGGCGGCTCAATTCCCACGTTAGGCGTCACACTCAATACGAGATTCACATGTGGCACTACCTGACATTTCTTCCTTGTGGTGTGGCTCTGACTACGCAAGTCATAGTGTCAACTGGCAGCGCAGCGCGCAAGGCAACGCCGCATTCATGGCTACTCGCCGCCGCGTTGTGGCTAGGCGCCTGGCTATCGACTATTCTGATCCTCTACTCCCGATCCGAGGGAAGAACGGTTAGTGACTTCATCCTTCAAAGAGATGGCGGATACTGGCTCGGAAGCGCACTCATGCTTTCGCTCCCATTCATCGCCATTGCGGCATTGCGAGGTTTCATGTTGGCCAGGCCGAATGCAGCAACGCCTACCATTCGCACCACCCTAGGTGGCGCGGCGCTGATAGGGTGGTTGCTCTCTCCGGGTTTGTTCAGTGTTGGGTGGGTAGCCGGTTGTGTGTTCGCTGGCTACACTTCATGCATGTAGGCCGAGCAATGACGCCTAACACGTCATTCGAGCCGACCTCCAACAGCGTAGCACGCTGCCTGGCCAGGCCTGCTTCGCATTTTGGCCTGGCCACGCAGCGCGCTACGCCGTTGGCGGCGGCTCACCTCCCACGTTAGGCGCAGAAGTCGAAGAGCATTTCCATGAATCCAACCGATCTTGCTATTCCGATCCTCCCGAGTCGCTCAATACCGAAGACGGCCGCCTTCTATCGAGCCATGGGCTTCGAAGGAGGACCGCACGAACACGATTCGAATTACGGAATATTTCGAAGAGGCTCGATAGAGCTTCACTTCTTTACACATCGTGATTTGAAGCCCGAGGAATCGTGGGCTGGTTGCTACATCCGTGTCGCAGAGGTAAGGCCAATATACGAGGCAGTCGCAGCTCTCGGACTACCCAGCAACGGCATACCAAGATCAGACAGGCTGGAAGACAAGCCATGGGGCCTCAGAGAATTCGCCGTGGTCGATCCAGATGGAAACCTAGTGCGCATTGGCCAAGTCATTTAGCCAGTTACTACCGTTGCACACCATGTCTGCGCCTAACCCGTCATTCGAGCTGACCTCCAACAGCGCAGCACGTCGCCTGTCCAGGCCGGCATTTCATTTTGGCCTGGCCATGCGCCGAGCTACGCTGTTTCCGGCAGCTCAATTCCCACGTTAGGCCGAACGGGCGCATGTCTCTGTCTCATCAACGCGGACAATTGATATCCGCCTCCTGCTCAAACTAGGTCATTCTCAATGCCGACTGCCCGAAAGCAAAGTGTCATGCCCACATTTGATGGGCTCATGCAGCCGTTGTTAGAAGCTCTTCGGCAGCTTGGTGGCTCAGGAAGCATCGAGGAGGTCTACGCCAAGACCGTCGATGCCATTGGTCTATCTGAGGAAGTTCTCTCTCAGATGCATGACCCAGAGAAGAGCAGCCAGACTGAGGTAGGGTACCGGCTCGCTTGGGCTAGAACATACCTAAAGAAGTACGGTCTGCTCGAGAATTCGAGCCGCGGTGTTTGGTCTCTCACAGAGAAGGGCCGTTCCTCTCAGAAAATCGATCCGAGTGAAGTCGTCAAATTCGTTCGCAACCTCGACAAGCAAGATAGCAACCGCAAGCCGAGAAAGTCTTCGGACGTGGAATCAGGGCGTGAGCTTCCGGACGAGGAGCAGTGGAAGGACCGCCTCGGCGAGGTCTTGACACAGGACCTCTCTCCTGCCGCATTTGAGCGCCTTGTGCAGCGGGTACTGAGGGAATCGGGCTTCGTAGCCGTTGAAGTCACTGGACGAACGGGCGACGGAGGGATTGACGGCAAAGGAATCGCTCGGATCAATGGATTCATGAGCTTCCATGTCCTGTTCCAGTGCAAGCGCTACAAGGCCTCTGTTGGCGCCTCGGAAATTCGGGACTTCCGTGGGGCAATGGTCGGGCGCGCGGACAAGGGCCTCTTCATTACAACAGGATCTTTCACGCCGGCCGCCGTCAAGGAGGCCACGAGGGATGGCGCGCCCCCGATCGATCTTGTTGATGGCGATGAACTTAGCGAAAAGTTGAAAGAACTGAGCCTCGGTGTCCGAACCGAGATGGTTGAACGAGTATCAGTAGATGCGGCCTGGTTCAAGTCCATTTAGCTTTCAAGCTCAGTACTCCCCAAACAATCAGTGATCTGGCCTAACCCTACGCTCAACCGGACGTGCAACAGCGTTCGTCGCCCGGGCCTCATTTCATTCTGGCCTGGCCGCCGCCCGCTGCCGCACGCCGGTTAGCTTCACGTTAGCCGTCTCGTACGAAGAAAGGTGCACACGTGTCGTTCACGCGAATACTGACAAACATTTGCTCTGATCGTTTGAGCGAAAGTCGCGATTTCTATGTCGCGCTTCTCGGGTTTGAAGTGAACTACGACAGTGACTGGTATGTTCAGTTACGTTGCCCTACAAACCACGAGCTTGAGTTCGGAGTCATTGCCCGAACCAATGAGCTAGTTCCCGCAAGCTTTCAGAAGGCCCCAACGGGGATGTACGTAACGTTCGTTGTTCCAGACGTAGATGCTGTCTATTCCAATGCAAAGGCGTTGGGTCTTGCCATTGTCCAAGAGCCGAAAAACGAGTTTTATGGTCAGCGGCGCTTCTTAACCGTCGACCCAAATGGCTGTCTCATTGATGTTTGCAGTCCCTGGAGTGAGAGCGAGAAATGAGTCCCTCGGCTTCTGTGCACCAGCCGGCTAACAGGCCGCTGCATCCGACCGCCTTCGGCGTCGGCTGAGCGGCGGCGTTAGGCCAAAGGAATATCATGAAATTTGAGAAAGTCATTTTAGAAGGAAATATTGTCAGGCTTGAACCATTGTCTGAATTGCATCGTGAAGAATTATGCAGTGCCATTTGTGATGGTGAATTGTGGAATTTATACGTTACTTTAGTGCCGCATCCTGAAAACATAGACGCATTCTTAAATCAAGCTAATTCAAATTACGAAGCCGGAGACGGTTTAGCCTTCGCAATTGTTGAAAAATCTACAAATCGGGTAGTGGGCTCAACTCGTTACATGAAAGCAAATCTTGCCAATAAACGTTTAGAAATTGGCTTTACTTTTCTTGGTAAAACTTGGCAAAAAACCAAAATTAACACCGAAGCAAAATATCTATTGTTAACTCACGCATTTGAATTGCTAGGGCTAAATCGTGTAGAGTTAATCACAGATTATCTTAATTCCACTTCTCGCAATGCAATTTTGCGCTTAGGTGCTAAAGAAGAAGGCATTTTGCGTAGTCACATGGTAATGCCAAATGGTCGTATTAGAGATTCTGTGCTTTATAGTGTCGTCAAGCATGAGTGGTTTGGAATCAAGCAGCATCTTGAAGCAAAGCTGGCCTAACAAGTCGTTGCAGCATCGTTCCGCTTCGCTCCACTGGACAGTTTTTAAGTCGCGGTTTTATGGTTTTGCTGCGCAAAAGTGTTCCATAAAACCGCGACTTAAAAACTGCCGCTGAACTCGGCGTTAGGCACCGGACTTCGACCGCGCGTTGGACTGATTGACAACGGGATTGTGTGTTGGTAGGTTCTCCAACATGAAGGCAATCCTCGTCGCTCGCACTCGGATCGTCTATGCCGAGAATGCGTTCGCCGAGTTGGTTCTTTGGAAGGTGCCTTTACCGGTCGCCGGATCGACTCATGCGTTCAAGTACCGCTTGGCGTACGTGGTGAACGGTGTTTGTGTCCTGCGCTACGACAACGAGGTCGGGAAGGGCGACCATCGGCATTTTGGTGACAAGGAGTCGGACTACTCCTTCACTACGCCGGAAGCGCTGCTTGCTGCGTTCGAGCGAGACATTGCGAGGTGGAACCGTGAAAACAGTGACGCTTGAGGTACGCGACCCAAAGGGCGCGATGGCGGAGTTTTCTAAGGCTTGGCGGACTGGCAAGCCGGAGCGCTCCGCGCGAATCAGCTTCGCTACACCTGAGCTTCTGTGGAAGGTGCTGACTGCCAAGCGCTGGGAGTTGTTGAAGGTTCTTTGCGGCGCGGGTCCGATCGCTATTCGCGAGGCGGCCCGGCGGGTCGATCGAGACGTTAAGGCGGTCCATGGCGACGTCACGGCGTTGCTGAATGCCGGAGTCCTTCAGCGTACCGAGGCTGGTGAGATCGTCTTTCCATACGACGCTGTGAAGGTCGAGTTCCTGCTCCAGGCTGCGTAGCGTGTGTGAGCGGGTGCATGCCTAACTTGGAGTTTAACCGGACAGCTTGCGCAGCCCGGGCCTCCAGGGCCTACGTATGGTCCCTTCCGGCCCACGCTACGCAAGCCGCCGGTTAACGTAGGCGTTAGACGGCGAAAATTGCCCTACCCTATGCTCCCTCTCTACAAAGCAATCCTCGCCCCCGCGCTGCTTCTGCAAGGCAGGCACCTTCGCAAGACCGCGCTTCGTCTGCCAGAAGCCGACGGAGACAGATCGGGCTATGTCGAAGTAAAAGGCACTGAGCCTTTGCGTCTGCTTTTCGTAGGAGACTCTTCCGCTGCCGGTGTTGGAGTGGATTGGCAGCACGAAGCGCTCGCGCAGCCAACTGCAGAGCGCGTGTCGGCGGCGTCACGCAACAGCGTTCGGTGGGAACTCATCGCCAAGTCAGGAGCGAATACGCGTGACGCGATCGACCTTGTCAAAGCGCATTCCCCCTCACCGGCCGATGTCGTGATTTCTGCGCTCGGCGTAAATGACGTCACGTCACAGAACAGCGCCAGCCGCTTCATGCGCGACTACAAGGAACTTCTGAGCGTCGTCGCGCAGCGCACAGGCGCGACCGCCGCCATCGTCTCCGGTCTTCCTCCTTTGCACATCCTTCCAGCTGCTCCCCAGCCGCTTCGCTGGTACCTTGGTCAATGTGCAAAACGACTGGACTCAGCCCTGCAAGCTTTGAGCAAGGAGGATGGGAACATCCGATTCGTATCGCTGGCCTGGGCCAAGGCCAGTGAGATGGCGCGTGACAGGTTTCATCCTGGAAAGAGCCAGTACCAGCACTGGGCTCAGCTTGTCGCGGAACAGATTTTCAGCGTCGCGCCGCGCAGTAAGGCCTGACGCGTCGTCACGCCCCAGGCCCCAGCACCCACGGTGCTGACCCGCTCGCCCCACAGCGGATCCGGCAGACCGATGGCCGCGCACTCGGCCACGCCCGGGTAACCGAGCAGGGATTCCTCCACCTCTCGAGATGCCACCGGAGATGTCGGCATTGTTGAAGGCCGCATCCAGCCTGCCGAAGCGCGTGATCACCGCCTTGACCAGGGCCTCGCCGCACGACACTTCCAGCAAGGCTATTCCGACAACCGCGAAGGCGCGCTGGCGGGACCGGGCCGCGCGATCAAGAATGGCCTGACACGCACCGGCCGCCGAGCGCGGCATCCTCCCGGGGGCCCCGCCCATGCAACGACGCAACCGCCCGCTCGACGGGGTCCTGGTGATCGATCTCGGGCAGGTCTACCAGGGCCCGTATGCGACCTTCCTCATGGCCAAGGCGGGCGCCACGGTCATCAAGGTCGAGCCGCCCGATGGCGAGCCGGTCCGGCAGCGCGAGGCGGTCAGCAAGGGTTCCGGTGTGCCGTTCGCGCTGCTGAACGGGCACAAGCAATGCATGACGCTCGACCTCAAGACCGAGCAGGGCCGCGAGATCCTCAAGGCACTGGCTAGCCGCGCGGACGTGCTGCTCGAGAACTACGCACCGGGCGTGATGGACCGCCTCGGTGTGGGCTGGTCGGTGCTGCATGCACTCAACCCGCGCCTTGTCTATGCGTCCGGTTCCGGCTACGGGCTGTCCGGACCCGACTGCGACCGGCTCGCGATGGACGTCACCGTGCAGGCCTCGTCCGGCATGATGAGCGTGACGGGCTTCCCCGAGGGGCCGCCGGTGAAGGCCGGACCCGCGGTCGTCGATTTCCTCAGCGGCACCCACCTGTACGCCGGCGTCCTCACCGCGCTCTACGAGCGCCACTTCACCGGCACGGGGCGGCTGGTCGAGGTCGCGATGCAGGAGACCGTCTACCCCACGCTCGCGTCGAACCTGACCTTCCTCTACGACCACGGCGAGGTGCCGCCGCGCACCGGCAACCAGCACGGCGGGCGTTCGGCCGCGCCGTACAACGTCTACGCGGCAAGCGACGGCCATGTCGCGATCATCGGCGTGAAGGACTCGCACTGGACCGGGCTGCTCGCGGCGATGGGCCGGCAAGACCTCGCCGACGATCGCCGGTTCTCGACCAAGGTCGAGCGCGTGCGCCACATCGACGAGACCGACGAGATCGTCTCGGCCTGGATGCGCGAGCTCACCCGCGAGCAGGCGTGCGCCCTGCTCGCGCGCCATGAGGTGCCGCACGCGCCGGTGCGCGACGTGGTCGAGGTGACCAACGACCCGCACCTGCACGCGCGCGGCTTCCTCGAGTGGATCGATCACCCGCAGTACGGCCGCGTGGCGATCGCCGACAGCCCCTTGCGGCTGCACGGCGCCGATCGGCTGCCGGCGGCGCCTTCGTCAGCGCTGGGCGCGGATACCGAGCAGGTGATGAGCACCGTGCTGGGCGCCAGCCCCGAGGAGGTGCGCCGATGGCGCGAGGCCGGCGCCTTCGGCAGCCCGAAGAGACGTTGAGCGCCGATCCCGGCGCATTTGCCCGAAAGGAGACCCACCATGCAGGAACGCGTCGTCGACATCGCCACCCGCGACGGGAAGATGAACACCTACGTCTTTCACCCGGATGGCCCGGGGCCGCACCCCGTCGTCATCCACTACATGGACTCGGTGGGCGTGCGCGAGGAGCTCTCGGACATGTGCCGGCGCCTAGCGACCGTCGGCTACTACGTCCTGCTGCCCAATCTCTACTACCGCAAGGTGCGCTGCGTCGATCTCGATGCCAACCGGCTTCGCGACCCGGCCTACGCCGAGAAGCTCGAGCTGATGTGGACGCTCAACCGCAGCCTGAGCAACACGATGATCGTCGAGGACACCGAGGCCCTGCTGTCGTTCATCGACGCCGACCCGGTGGCCCGCTCGGAGCGCATCGGGGTCGTCGGCTACTGCCTCAGCGGTCGGCTGGTGTATCGCGTGGCGGGCGCCTATCCCGAGCGCATCGCCGCCTCGGCGTCGATCTATGGCGCGCGCCTGGTCACCGACCTGCCCGACTCGGCGCACCTGCTCACCGACCGGATCAAGGGCGAGATGTACTTCGCCTGCGCCGACCATGACGACTACGTCACCCGCGCCGACCTCGAACTCATCGACACGCTGATGAAGCGCCACGGGATACGCGGCGGCATCGAGTTCTACCCGGGGTCGCATCACGGCTTCGCCTTTCCGTGCCGTCGCCTATACGACAAGCCATCATCGGAGCGGCACTGGGAGCGCCTGTTCGATCTCTTCCGACGCAACGTGTGGTGAGCCCGATGCACGGCCCTGTCGATTCCCGTCGCCGCCGGCTCGCAGCCGCCGGTCTCGCCACGCTCGTCGTGCCGGGCCTGCCTGCATCGATCGCGCATGCCCAGGCCTGGCCCTCGAAGCCGATCCGCATCCTCGTTGGCTTTCCGCCCGGCGGGACGGCCGACGCCTATGCGCGCGCGATCGGCGAGCACATCGCCGATCGCGTCGGCCAGCCGGTCGTGGTCGAGAATCGGCCGGGCGCGGGCGCGATGATCGCGCTCGAGGCACTGGCCAAGTCCGCGCCAGACGGTCACACGATCGCGCTTGCCCCCACCAGTTCGTACTGGCAGAGCCGGGTGGTGTTCCGCAAGATTCCCTTCGACCCGGATCGCGACATCGTGCCGGTCACGCTGCTGCCGGCCGGCCCGCTGGTCATCGGCGTCACGCACAACCACCCGGCCAGGACGATGACCGAGTTCGTCCAGTGGGCCAGGACCCACCCCGCGTCAATCGGGACGTTCGCGCCGGCGTCAACGGCCCACATGCTGATCGACGTCATCAACCGCAGCGAGGGCCTCACGATCAACCCCGTCCACTACAAGGGCGAGGCGCCGATGTGGATCGACGCGGCCTCGGGTCAGGTCAACGGCGGGATCGGCACCTTCCAGTCTTTCTCGGCGCTCTACGAGAAAGGCGCGCTGCGGCCGATCGCGGTCAACACCGCCACGCGCTCTCCAAAGCTGCCTGCGGTGCCGACACTGGTCGAACAGGGCTTCACCGACCGCATCCTCGCCCTCGAGGCCTGGACCTCGCTGGTCGCCCCGGCCCGGACCCCGGAGGCCATCCTCACGCGCATCGCCGAGCTCGCCGTCGAATTCGCCGACACCCCTCGCGGCCTGCAGTTCCGCGAGCGCTTCGGCATCGCCCGAAAGCCCACCACGCACCGCGAGGCGCGACGCATCGCCGCCGAGGATGCGCCGCGCTGGATCGAGCTGGCGCGCTCGCTGGGCATCACCCTGGACTGAGGTCACGACCCATGCCTGCCATGCTCTTCACCCCGATCGACCTGCGCGAGATCAGCTTGCGCAACCGGATCGTCGTGCCGCCGCTGCACCAGTACTCGGCGGAGGACGGACTGCCAACCGACTGGCACCTGATGCACCTGGGTCGCTTCGCCGCGGGCGGCGCGGGCCTGGTCTTCGTCGAGTCGACCAAGGTGGAGCGGCGCGGGCGCGGCACGCTGGGCGATCTCGCGCTCTGGGACGACACCTTCATCGCGCCGATGGCCCGGCTGGCCGCCTTCATCCGCGCCCAGGGCGCCACCCCCGGGCTGCAACTCGGCCACACCGGGCGCAAGGGGCGCACCGCGCGGCCCTGGGAGGGCGACGGGCCCATGCCGCGCACCGATGACAACGCCAGCGAATGGGACACCTGGGATCTCGTCGGGCCGAGCGCGCAGTCGTACGGCGAGGGCTGGCCAGTGCCGCGCGCCCTCGAGACCCAAGAGATCGCCACGCTGATCGACGCCTGGGGCCAGGCCGCCCGGCGTGCCGATGAAGCGGGATTCGATGTGCTCGAGATCCACGCGGCCCATGGCTACCTCATTCACCAGTTCCTGTCGCCCGAAGCGAACCAGCGCAACGACGCCTATGGCGGCTCCGAGGCCGGGCGCATGCGACTGGCGATCGAGATCGTGGAGAGCGTGCGCGCGCACTGGCCCGCGCGCAAGCCGCTGTTCATGCGGCTGTCGATCGAGGACGACGCGGGCTGGGGCCCCGCGCAGAACATCGCGCTGGCGCGAATTCTCAAGGACAAGGGTGTCGACGCCATCGACTGCACCTCGGGCGGCCTCTCCAGCCGCGTACCTACCCTGTACCGATCACTGCGCTACGGCTATCAGGTGGGCTTCGCCGAACAGGTACGACGCGGCGCCGGGATCGCCACGATGGCGGTCGGGCTGATCATTCACGGCGACCAGGCCGAGCGGATCCTCCAGGCGGGGCAGGCCGACGTGATCGGCGTCGGGCGCGAGATCATGAACAACCCGAACTGGCCGATGGACGCGGCTCACAAGATGGGGCTCGCGAACGCCTTCGATCAGGTTCCCCGGCAGACCGGCTACTGGCTGGCAGCGCGTGCCCGGCGCGGGTTCGGCTGCCCGCCGTCGACCTGGCAGGCGGGGCTGGGCGATTCCGCCGAGGGCCAGGCCGCGGCCGAACCGGGCGCGTGACAGCGCGTGGCCCTGGCCCGGGCCAGCGCAGGCCGCTCAGTCCCGCCAGGGCGTTCGAGATGCCAGCCTGAAGCGCCAGACAGGAGACGCGTACCTCATGACTGGGGTTAAGACTGAGGGCCTTTGAGTGATGCAAGAACCTTTGAAGATTCTTCTGTTCATCACCGGGATAGCTGTCACCGCATACCTGATGCTTACCTGGGGCAAGGTGTACTGGAAAAAGCGGCTCACGCTCTGGGCGCAGCAGCGCGGCTACAAGCTGATCGAGTATCGCGCCGCGGCATCTTTCGAAGGGCCGGGCGGAGTCCTCAGGACTGAAAATCAGACGGCTTTCAGGGTCAAGGTCCGGGACTCCGACGGCAAGACCCGGACAGGCTGGCTGGTTTATGGAAGGAACTGGAATCCCTTTTCTCCAGCTGATGAGCTCGTGGAAGAAAAATGGGACTAATGCCACCGGCACGAAACGCTCACCTGCAGAGACCGGTCTGCTCGAGCAAAACGGCAGGCTGGCTTGACCGATCACTCTGCTGATACGCCCAGCGCTGACACCATGCAGAGAGCCCTCACCCTGACCCTTTTCCTCTGCGTTTCAGCCTGCTTTGCAGGTTGCGCCGCGATGATTCACCACTCGGCCCCGGATGTGCCAACCATGATTCGGGCCGGTTCCACCCTGGCGGACCTCAGAGCCCGGTTTGGCGAACCCGTCAGATCGACACGCCTGGAGCCTCCAATGCCGGCTCAGCGCATCCAGGGGAATGACCGCACGGTCTCCTTGCTGGCCCCAAACGAGCTGGCATCCTCGAGTTCGGTGTTCAACTTCAAGGGAAGACTCGAATCGAAGGCACGCGCCGGCCAGGCTGGCTTCGACAGCTTCATGACCCTGGGGCTGGCAGAGCTCTATCTGATACCCAAGGCGCTCTGGGAACGCTTCACAGATGAAGAACTTGAATTGACCGTCTGGTTCAACGCGAACAGCGAAGCGCTTGCATACCGATGGGCACCGCCAAAGACAAACTGAGTCGCCAGCGCGCCCACCCGCCGAGCCCTCGCGTCAATCCACCTTCGCCCCAGAAGCCTTGATCGCCGCCGCATAGCGCTGCATCTCCGCGTCCAGGTGCGCGGCAAACTGCGCGGGCGTGCTGCCCACGGGTTCCACGCCCTGGGCCAGCAGGCGATCGCGGGTCTCGGGCGCATTCAGCGCCTTGGCGGTTTCGGCGCTGAGCTTGGCCACGATGTCAGCGGGCGTGCCAGCCGGCGCCACCAGACCCAGCCAGGTGCTGCCGTTGAACTGCGGCACGCCCTGCTCGGCGATCGTCGGAATCTCGGGCACCGCGGCCGAGCGGCGAAAGCCGGTGACGCCCAGCGCCTTGAGGCGGCCGGAGCGCACATGCGGCAGCGCCGACAGGATGTCGACGAACATCAGCGAGGTGTTGCCGGCCACCACATCCACCAGCGCGGGCGCGCTGCCCTTGTAGGGCACATGGATCATGTCGATGCCCGTCATCAGCTTGAAGATCTCGCCCGAGAGATGGTTGGACTGACCATTGCCTGCAGAACCGAAGGTGAGCGAGCGCGGGCGCGCCTTCGCGCGCGCGATGAGCTCCTGCACGCTGGAGATTCCCGCCGAGGGATGCGCCACCAGCATGTTGGTGAGGTTCACCGTCTGCGACACCGGGGTCAGGTCGCGCACCGTGTCGTAGGGCATCTTCGGATACAGCGCCGGATTGATCGCATGGCTGGTGGCCACCTTGGCCAGCGTGTAGCCATCCGGAGCGGCCTTGGCCACCACCTCGGTGCCCAGGATGCCGCCGGCCCCTGCGCGGTTCTCCACCACCACGTTCTGGCCGGTGCTGGCGGCGATGCCGGTGGCCACGATGCGCCCCACGGTATCGAGGATGCCGCCGGCGGCCGAGGCCACCACCAGACGGATCGGGCGGTTCGGGAAGCCCTGCGCGCCCTGCGCCGACGCGAGGCTGGGTGCGATCGGCATCCCAAGGCACAGAAGGGCTCGCGAAATCCGTCGGCGGGAAGGTTGCATGGGGTGGTCCGTCATGGGTTTGAGGTCCGGGCATTCTAGCCACCTGCCAGGGCACGGGCGCCGCGCGCTTGAGCGGCTTCATCGGGCCGGGATACAGTGCCCGCCATGTCAGCCAACCCCATCCTCGCCGAAGCCCTGCGTGGTGGCCTGGTCGAGTCGTTTCATCGCGGCTCGCTGGCCATCGTCGATGCCGATGGCGCCGTCCACACCGCGCTCGGTGACATCGATCGCCCGATCTTTCCGCGCTCCGCCGTGAAGGTGCTGCAGGCGCTTCCGCTGGTGGCCTCGGGCGCCGCGCAAGCCCTGGGCCTGAGCGACGAGGAACTCGCCCTGGCCTGCGCCTCGCATGGCGGCGAATCACGCCACGCCGAGGCAGCCGCCTCGATGCTGGCCAAGGCCGGGGTCGACGCCAGCGCCCTGGAGTGCGGCGCGCACTGGCCCTACCACGATGCCGCGGTCAGGGAGCTGGCCACCCGGGGGGCGCAGCCCAGCGCCCTGCACAACAACTGCTCGGGCAAGCACGCGGGCTTTGTCTGCCTGGGCTGCGGGCTTGCCGGCGGCCATGCGGTGGCCGCCTTCGTGCGCGGGTATGTGCAGCCCGAGCACCCGGTCATGCGAGAGGTGACGGCGGCGCTGCAGGCTGCCACCGGCTTTGACCTGTCGCGCGCGGTTCGCGGCACTGACGGCTGCTCGATCCCCACCTATGCGATCCCGCTGCGCCATCTGGCGCACGCCTTCGCGCGGGTGGCCACCGGGGTCGGGCTCTCGCCCGAGAACGCGCGAGCCGCGAAGCGACTGCGCGAGGCCGTGGCGCGAGCGCCGCACATGGTCGCCGGAACAGGCCGCTTCGACAGCCGCGTCATGGCCCGCCTGGGCGAGCGCGTGTTCTGCAAGGTGGGCGCCGAGGGGGTCTACTGCGCCGCCTTGCCCGAGGTCGGGCTGGGAGTGGCCCTGAAGATGGACGACGGCAACACCGCTCGCGCCGCCGAGGTGGTGATGGCCGCGGTCATCGAGGCACGGCTGGTGCTCGACGGCGAAGACGCCGCGCTGATGCGCAGCCTGAGCCAGGTGGAGATGCGCAACTGGAACGGCCTCGCGGTGGGGAGCTTGCGGGCGGCAGAGGGCCTGCGGGTCGGCGCCTGAGTCGGGCTCGTGAACATCGCGTTCCCGCTCAGGGCAATACAGACTCCTCCTCTCAGCGAGCGCCCCGTGCCCCTCTCCTACCTCGTCCCCGAATCCGAAATCGAATTCAGCGCCATCCGCGCGCAGGGCCCGGGCGGCCAGCATGTGAACAAGGCTGCCACGGCCGTGCATCTGCGCTTCGACATCCACGCCTCGGCCATGCCCGAGGCCGTGAAGGCCCGCCTGCTGGGCAGCCTGGATTCACGGATCTCCGGCGACGGCGTGCTCGTCATCAAGGCCCAGGGCTCGCGCAGCCTGGAGAGCAACAAGGCCGAGGCCATGGCCCGCCTTCAGGAGGTGGTGGCGCAGGCCTGCGAGGTGCCCCGAACCCGCAAGCCCACCCGGCCCACCTTCGGCTCCCGCCAGCGCCGCCTCGAGGGCAAGGCCCAGCGCTCGGCGATCAAGTCGGGGCGAGGCAAGGTCGTCCTGTAGATCGGCACGAGGAGGCCGCGTGATCTCGCAGATGCAAGCCGAGCACTTCGCCCATGAGTGGATCGAGGCCTGGAACAGCCATGATCTGTCGCGCATCCTGGCGCACTATCGCGACGACTTCACCATGTCATCGCCCCGGATCGCCGCCCTTGGCTACGCGGCCTGCGGCGTGCTCCACGGCAAGCCGGCCGTGGCGGCCTACTGGACGCGGGCGCTCGAACTGGCGCCCAGCCTGCGCTTCGAGCTGCTGGCGGTGTTCGCAGGCTCGGACAGCGTGGCCATCCACTACCAGGGCGCGCGCGGCCCGGCGATCGAGGTATTCTTTTTCGATCAGTCGGGGCAGGTGTGCCGGGCGGCGGCACACTACCGCTAGCCGCAAACCCCCCGAATTCCGCAGGCACAAACCGAACCGCATGCTCGCCAACCTCGGCGCTCTTCTCACGCTCGCGCTCGGCCTGTTCGGCGCGCTCGCACCCTCGCAGGCCGCCAGATTCGTAGGCATCCAGCCGCTGGGCGGCGCGGGCATCTCGGAGGTGCGCGCCACCTACGGCGGTCTGTTCATCGCGATGGGCGTGGCCTGTCTGGTGCTGCAGGCGCCCACCGCCTTTCTGCTGGCCGGGCTCGCCTGGTGCGGCGCGGGCTTGATGCGGCTCCCCTCCCTGCTGCTGGACAGAGGCAGCTTCCCGAAAGGCCTCGGTGGCGCGGCCATCGAACTGGTCATCGGCATGCTGCTGCTGTCAGGCGCAATCTAGAACCCCTTCAGCAAGCCCCTGCCCGGATGATCGAATCGGCGGCCAGGACGTTCCTGGCCACTCGGACCACGCAATGCACCGTCGCCCCTTCATCACCCTTCCCATCGCCGCGCTGATTGCGCCACTCGCTGCCGCGTATGAGCCGTCCGCAGTCATCGACGCGACACCGGGAACACTGCCGCTGCTTCTCACCGTGCCCCACGATGGCGCCGACTTTCTCGGACTGTTTCCCCACCGCAGCAAGGGGGCAACCGTCCGGGACGCCGGCACCCGAGACCTGGCAGAGCGCGTGGCCAGCCTCCTGCAGCAAAGGCTCGGACACCGTCCGTATCTGGTGATTGCGAAGTTCAGTCGCAAGCACCTGGACGCGAACCGCGAGGCGGCCGATGCGATGGAGTTCGCCGAGATGCTGCCTGCATACCGCGCCTACCACGATCAGATCGCGGCCTACATCGCCCAGCTCCGGAACACGTTTCCGTCCGGCGCCCTGTTGATCGACGTGCACGGGCAGTCCGGCGAGCCCGACACCACGTTCCTCGGAACACGGTCCGGTCTCACGGTGAAGAATCTGGTGAGCCGATCCGGCCCGGCTGCAGTGCTGGGGCCCGACAGCATCATCGGTCAGCTGGCCAGGCGAGGCTACCGGGTCAATCCGGCGCCGGATGCAGACTCGCCGCGGGAAGACCCCAGATACCAGGGTGGCTACACCGTCTTGGCGTACGGGAGCCACCGGCCAGAGGGCATTGATTCCATGCAACTGGAGTTCGGCAGACAGCATCGGTCGAACGCGCGCCTGCCCGAAGACCTTGCAGACGCTATGGCACACTTCATGAGAGCGAACGGGCTCGTCGCCAGATGACCTTGGTCACCCGCATGCCGACCGGCACCACGCAAGCCGGGCTACCTGCACGGACTGACTGGGCGGAGCAAAATGTGCGGCACGGCGCGCACCGCAGCAAGGAGAAGACACCATTAAGTTCCTGATTCACGTGACCTGCGGTCCGGCAGATGCCACCCGCGCGGCCCTCGCCTTCCTGGTCGCCAAGACAGCGGCGGATGAAGGCCACAGCGTCTCGCTCTTCCTCGCGGGTGACGCGGTCGCCCTGCTCAAGGAGGAAAATCTCAGGTCGGTCACCGGCCTTGGAACCGGCAAGCTCGAGGATCACTTCAACGCCTTGCTCAAGGTGGGCAGCCGGTTCTACCTTTCCGGCATGTCCTCGAAGGCGCGGGGGATATCCGAGCAAGACCTCGCGGGCAAGTCAGCCGAGTTCGCGATGCCCAATGTCCTGGTTCGACTCGCAGCAGAGGCAGACCGGGTCCTCACGTACTGACCCCAGCGGGGGCGCCACCTTGCCCGCCTACGCGCTGGCGATCAGTAGCGCGCTCTGGTTCATGCTGCTTGCCCGCACGGTGCATCGGCCCGCCGGCGCCAACCCGGTGCTCATGGTGTATGCGCAGGCCGGCTGGCCGGCGCTGCTCTTTCAGGTGCTTGCGGGCGTTGCCTGCCTGATGGCCGTGGCCTTCGTCTGGAGCCGGCTCTACCCCGGGCTCATCCACTACCCGTCGAGTCCTTGGGAGCCCTCGCCCGCTTCTCTCAACTGGGGCGGCTGGCGCGACGGGGAAGGCTGCCGCTCGCCAACCAGGCTGGCGATGCCGCGACCGGCACGCTGATCGCGTCCGCGCTCAGTGCGCCAAGGCCGGCAACTGCGTGAGCATCCTCACCACATCAGACTGCCGCCTTACGCCGAGCTTGGCCGAGATGCGGCGAAGGTGGGTGCGCACCGTGTTCATCGACACGCAGAGAATCAACGCGATGTCACTGGGCGATTCGCCTTCGGCCAGCAGGCCTGCCACCCGTGATTCCGAGGGCGACAGGCCAAAGCACGCCACCAGCAGGTCGCGGTCGACGCTGGGCGCATCCTGCAGATCGTGGAGGATGAGCAGGAAGCGGCTCACCTTCCCGAGATCGCGGGCAAGCGAAAGGTCGAGTCGGCGGCAGTCGATGATCAGCGGCAGGACACGATCGGTGCTTGCGATCTGCAGCCGTGTCGGCTCTGACGTGGCTGCGTCGGCCCCGCATTGGGCGAGCTTCCAGAGCATGGACGCGAACGCCTTCTGGGCGGCCATGCTGCGCCAGCTGATTCGGCCCTGGACCAGTGACATCGCCCGCTGCCCTTCCAGCCAGCGCGCCGCGGCGCGATTGCGCGAGAGCACGCGGCATTCGGCGTCGATCACCAGCGCCGGCAGACCCACCAGCGACACGATGGCGTCCAGCGTGAGCACGGCGGCGCGCTCGGCGGGCTGCAAGGCGGCAAGCGGTGACACCGGCCACACCGTCTCCGAAGTCGGGGACGATGCGCCCGGCGATGCCGACCGGTCGTATCCGATCGCACTGTCAGCCGATGAACGGAGGGAGTAGGTCATGGGGGCGAGTCCGGCGAGGGTTGGGTCGACACCAGATCGACCAGAGTGGACCCATGTTAGGAGCCGTACCGGGCGCTGAACATTCGCCTGAAAGCTAGGCTGCGGACCCATGCCGGCCGCAGGCGAACTGGCCGTTCAGCCTAGCCGAATGGCCAATCGACACTGGCCAAGCGGCGGGTTTCGCCGCACCGTGTTTCGGGTAGAGTCGTAGGCCGTCTGATCGCACCAAACATGGCTGCGCGCCCTGCGCTCCCGGAGCTTTCCACTTGAAGTTCCTCCTCATTGATGACCACGACCTGTTCCGCAGCGGGTTGAGGCTCCTGCTCGGCCAACTGCCCGTGGCCCTTGAGGTCCTCGAGGCGGGTTGTGTGGACGATGCCATGGTCCATGTGGATCAGGGCATCGAGATCGTGATGCTCGATCTCTCCATGCCGGGCACCAGCGGCATGGCCGCGCTGACGCGCGTAAGAGAGGCATTCCCTGATGCGCCCACCGTCATCGTGTCCAGCGACGATGAGCCCGCGCTCATCCGAGAGGCCATCGAGCTGGGCGCATCGGGTTTCGTGCCCAAGACCTCCACGCCCCCGGTGCTCATCAGCGCCCTGCAGCTCATCCTTGCCGGAGGCGTCTATCTGCCCATGAAGGTGCTCTCACAGGCCTCCCCGGCGCCAGCCCCGCCGCCTTCGGCGCCCGCGCAAGACCCGGCTCAGGCCGGTTCGGCGTCGGGCGTCCCGGGCCTCACCGATCGCCAGCAGGCGGTCCTGCTCAAGGCCGTGCGCGGGCAGTCCAACAAGGCCATCGCCCGCGCAATGGACATCTCGGAGGGCACGGTCAAGGCCCATCTCTCGGCCGCATTCCGGGTGCTCGGGGTCAGCAATCGCACGGAAGCGGTCTATGCGGCCGCCGCCCGGGGCATCGGCGTCGCAGGCTGATCGCATGGAAACCCGCGGCGCCGAAGCCGCCACCGGCGCCCTCGCTGTCGATGAGGCCCTCCTGCAGGCCTTCGTACGCGAGCGCTTCATCAGTACCTGGCTTCGCCAGATCCCCTCGTCCATGGCTGGCCAGTTGTTCGCGGCGGTGGCCTTCCTGACCACCTGGTGGAACGGCAGCGGGCAGCCCTGGCCGCTGATCTGGGGGGCAGCCATGGTCGGATTGCTGTTCCTGCGGCTCACCCTCACCGAGCGTCTGGTGCGCATGCCGGGCAGTCTTCCGGCGGAAACCCGCATCAGCCTGCTCATGGCCAGCCAGGGGCTGATGTTCGCGCTGCCCCTGCTGGATTTCGAGCAGTTCTCGGCCATCGAGCGGGCCGGCGCCTCGATCATCCTGGTGGCACTGGCCACTGCCTCGGTGGCCACCACCGCCGGCTTTCGTCTGGTGTTCCTGTTCTACTCGGTACCGCTGCTTGCGCCGCTGGGCGTAGCCTGGGCGCTCACCAGCACCTCCGTGATCTCGGCCACGGCCAGCATCGGCATGGCCCTGCTCATCCTGGTCTACCAGCTCTACCTGGTCGGGCTGTCACGCCAGATCGGCCACGTGGTTCAGGAGGCGGGCCGGTTTCGCTACAGCCAGGATCGCCTGAATCAGGCGCTGCAGCAGGCGCTCGAGGCCGCCGAGTCTTCCAGCCGCGCCAAGACGCAGTTCCTGGCGGCGGCCAGCCATGATCTTCGCCAGCCCATGCACAGCATGAATGTGCTGGTGGCGGCGCTTTCGCTCAAGAGCCTTGATCAGAGCGCCCGCGAGATCGTCGGGGTGCTCGATGCCGTCAACCAGTCGATGACCCGGCAACTCGACAGCCTCCTGGATATCTCCAAGCTGGATGCCGGCATCGTGGTGCCCCATTTGTCGGTATGCCAGCTTGACACCCTGCTGCAAAGCCATGTGCTGTCGGCCCGCGCAGTCGCCGGTGAGCGTGGCTTGTCGTGCACGCTGAGCGTCGACGAGCCGCTGGCTGTTCGCAGTGATGAATCACTGATCCGCCGGGTGCTCAGCAATCTGACCGACAACGCGTTCAAGTTCACCCCGCGCGGTGGCGAGGTCACACTCGCGCTGCGGCGCGACGGGGACCAAGCGCTGATCGAGGTCAGAGATTCCGGCATCGGCATTCCACCCGACATGCACGACCGGGTCTTCGAGGAGTTCTACCAGATCGGCAACCCGCAGCGTGACCGCACGCGTGGCCTGGGGCTTGGCCTGTCGATCGTCAAGCGCCTGTGCGATCTACTGGGCGCAGAGCTCACCATGCAATCCGCGCCCGGCAAGGGCACGCTGTTCCAGATCCGCCTTCCCGCGGTGATCGTGCCCGGCGTTCCGCCGGCGCAGACAAGCACCCCCTCGGCACCGGCGCGCACCCGGATCGTGCTGGTCATCGACGACGAACTCTCGGTACGGCGCAGCATGCGCTTCCTGCTCGAGGAACTCGGCTGCACGGTATTCGATGCCGCCGGCACCCGCGAGGCCGCGCGCATCGCCGCCGGCCAGTCCATCGACCTCATCCTGTCCGACATGCGCCTGGCCGATGGTGACAACGGCATGGAGGCCATCGCGCAGGTGCGCCAGCAACGCCCGCAGGCGCGCGCCGTGCTGATCACCGGCGATACCGCGCCCGAGCGCCTTCGCGAGGCGCAGGCCAGTGGTCTGGCGCTGCTGCACAAGCCAGTGAACCTCGACAGCCTGATCCAGGTGCTCGATGTCCGGCAGCCCTGATCGGCATTCGCGGCGAGCCTCCGTCAGTCTGGCGGCTCTGCTCGAAGGCACCACCAAACCACCCACCTTCGATGTCGTGATCGTGGGCAGCGGGTACGGCGGCAGCATGGCCGCTGCCGAGCTCGCCGGGGCCGAAGTCGGGCCAGATGGCCAGCGCACACGACTCCAGGTCTGTGTGCTCGAACGTGGCGAGGAGTACCTCCCCGGCGAGTTCCCTGCTGACCCGGGCGAGTTGCCCCGGCATGTGCGCATCGGCAACCAGGCCGGCGGCACGGTGGCCGGTTTCCATGAGGGCCTCTTCGACCTGCGCCTGGGGCCCGATGTGGCCGCGCTGGTGGCCAACGGCCTGGGTGGTGGCTCGCTGATCAACGCCGGGGTGATGCTCGCGCCGCGCCGCGAGGATTTCCCGAAGCCCGGCCCCCTGGCCGGGCTGATCCAGTCGCTGCATCAAGGGGCCTGGTTCCAGAGGGCCAGCGAGTTGCTCGGCAGTCAGAACAACACCATCCGCGATCACGCCCGGTTCCGTGACGGCGAGGGGGAAGCGCGCGAGGGCGCGGTGCCCGCCAAGACCGCCGCGCTCGACGTCCTCGCGGGCCATCGCGGCAGCCAGTACGTGCCGATCACGGTCGCGATGCGCGAAGGCCCCAATCAGGCTGGCATCGCACTGCCGGCCTGCACCCTGTGCGGCGACTGTCTCAGCGGCTGCAATGTCGGGGCCAAGAACTCGCTCGACGTCAACCTGCTCGAGCTCGCCGCGCGGGCGGGCGTGAAGATCGTCACCGGCGCCACCGTGCTGTCCATCCGACGCAGCCGGCCCGCAGAACTCTCACCCGGCGAGGCGCGGCTGTGGGTGCTGCGGGTGGTGCACACCAACCCTCGGCTCCAGGATCGCGAGATCGAGCATTTCCACATCCGCGCCCGCAAGCTCATCCTGAGCGCCGGCACTCTGGGCAGCACAGAGATCCTGCTGCGCTCGCGCGACGAGTCGCTGGTCTTTTCGCCGCGGCTGGGCGAGCGCTTCTCGTGCAATGGCGACAACATCGCGGCCGTCCACCGCATGTCGCAGCCGGTCAATCCGAGCGCCTCGCCCGACACCCCGGTCACCGATCCCGGCCGCGCGGTCGGCCCCACGATCACCGCCGCGATCACGATTCCGCCCAACGATCCGGCACGCGGGGCGCGGGCACCCATGACAGGCCCGCGCGGCTTCCTCGTGCAGGAGTTCGGGGTGCCGGCAGCACTGTCGGGGTTCTTCGCCGAACTGGTCACCACCCGCAACATGCTCGAGCAGTTGCCCAGGACCGACCGGCAGTTCCACGGCACCCGCGAGGCCGAGGCCATCGATCCGATGGCGGTCGATGCCGAAGCCATGCAGCGCACCCTGCTGGTGGGCGTGATCGGGCATGACGACGCGGCCGGCACCCTGCGACTGAGCAACCCGAACCGCCCCCGCCAACGCCCGCCCCAGCAGGGCGCGCTGATGATCCACTGGCCCGACGCCCGCCACGGCCAAGACCTGAATGCCTCGCACGCGGTGCTCGAGAGCCTGGTCGGCGCGCTGCCGGTCGAAGACCCCGCGCGGCCGCCCAGCCTGGTCGCCAACCCGATGTGGCGGCTGATCCCGGACAAGCTCTCCACCCTGGTCTCGCAGCCCAGGGGGCCGGTGCTTACGGTCCACCCGCTGGGGGGGTGCGCGATCGGTGACTGTGCCGCCAATGGGGTGGTCGATGAGTACGGCAAGGTCTTCAACGCGGGGGCCGGTGTCCGGGACGCGCCCGCATCGGATGACTGGGCGGGCAGCCTGATCGTGCTGGACGGATCGGTCATCGGTGGCTCGCTCGGGGTCAACCCATCGCTCACCATCGCGGCCACCGCGCTGCGGGCCATGGACCACCTGATCGCTGACTGGGCGTTCCATCGTGCTGCCGCGCCAGCATCGCCGTCGGACCCGGTCCGCCGCCATCTGCCACTGCTGGCGCAGACACGTCCGGCAACGCCCACCCGGGTAGAGGTCGTCGAGCGGCTGAGCGGGCCCATGCGGCTTCACACCGGCGGCTCCACGCCCTCGCCGTGCGTGGTCGAGCTCACGCTGCACTACCAGACGGCTGAACTGGCCCGGCTCAGCATGCGCGACATCCGCGAGTTGCGCGTTGATCCGGCGCGCTCCAGGCTGCGCATCTTCGATCAGGCCGAGTGGGACGGCAACGAGCTCCGGTTCGCCGCCGAGTCGACGCGGGCGCAGCAGGCCTTGTTGGAGGCCAGCCTGCACGGCAGGCTGCGGTTCCTGCATCGCGAGGCGTCCTCCAGCCTCCGGCGCGTGCTGCGAACGCTGCCGGCGTGGTTTGCCAACCGCGGTCTTCGCGACGTCTACCAGTTGTTGCGCGACTGGCTCACCAGCCCCGCCGCCCGTGCGCAGAAGGGCCTGCTCCGGCTCTCGGATGTCTGGAGCGCCGCCTCGCGGGCCGGCGAGGTGCGGCGCTTCGACTATGAACTCGAGATCGGCGAGGTGCTGCGCTCACGCGAGGGCGGGCCCGGCCTTGCGCTGACGCCCGGCGAAACCATCCTCGGTCACAAGCGCCTCACCTACACCCGCCGGGGCAATCCCTGGCAGCAGTTGAGCGAACTCACGCTCACCCGGATGCCGCACAAGCCCGAGCAGGCGCGCAACCCCGTGCTTAGCCTCGATCTGCGTTTCATGGCCGCACAGGGGTTCCCGCTGGCGCGGATCACCGATCAGCAGGATCAGGTCCGAGCACTGGCCGATCTCGCCTGCTTCGGCCTGTACCTGACGCGGGTGATCCTCAATAACCACATCTGGTCGTTTCGCAAGCCCGATCCGCCCGACCCGGCCGGGCGTCGCGAACCACGGCGGCTGCCCGGCCCGATCGCCGGGCTCGCGCCGCCCGAGATCACCGAGCTGCGGGTGGGGCTCATCCCCGGCACCGAGCAACCGGTCATCGTGCGACTCACGCGCTACCGGATGCAGCCGCCCGGCGATTCGCGCCACGCATCGCTGCCACCGCTGGTGATGCTCCACGGCTACAGCGCTAGCGGCAACACCTTCACGCATGAGTCCCTGGCCCCGAGCGCCGCAGAGTTCTTCTGTCGCGCCGGCCGGGAGGTCTGGGTGGTAGACCTGCGCACCAGCACCGGCCTGCCCACCGCCACGATGCACTGGGCCCTGGAGGAACCCGCGCTGGTGGACATCCCCGCCGCGCTGCTGCACATCCGGACCGTGTCCGGCCGAAAGGTGGATGTCCTGGCGCACTGCATCGGCGGAGCCATGCTGAGCATGGCGCTGCTCACCGATGCCCGCGACATCCGCAACAACACCGTGCAACTCGGCGCCGACACCTGGATCAGCGACGAGCAGCTTGGCACCCTCACCACGTTCAACGGTCCTGCGCCATCGGGCGGCCCGCATCCCTGCATCCACCGCATCGTGCTCAGCCAGAAGGGTCCGGTGCTGCGCTACCCCGACGCCAATGTCTTCCGCTCTTTTCTCCTGAGCAAGATCCGGCGGCTGGTGCTGCCGCCCGACTACCGGTTCGAGTCCCCGCCCAACCCCGGGGTGGCCAGCCAGCTGTTCGACCGGCTGCTCTCGAGCCTGCCTTACCCGCCACACGACTTCGATGTCGACAATCCCTTCCCGGCCTTCTGGAAGTCCACGCCCTGGACCGCCAGCCGCCATCGCATAGATCTCCTGTACGGCCGAGTGTTCCGGGCGGCCAATCTCAGCGAGGCCACCCTCGAGCACATCGACGATCTGTTCGGGCCCATGAATGTCGACACGCTGGCCCAGATCATCCACTTCGCCCGCTTCGATGCCATCACCAACCAGCGCGGCCGCGGCGAATTCGTCACGCGCGGCAAGTTGCGCGACCGGTGGTCGGGCATTCCCACGCTGGCCATTCACGGCCAGGAGAACGGGCTGGTCGATGCGGCCACCCAGGACCTGCTCTTCCGAACCCTGGTCGATGCCGGCGTGCCCCTGCGCGTGTCGCCGTCGGACCAACCGCCCTACAACCGGCTCGGTCACCAGGACTGCATGATCGGTGTCGACGCGCAGGCCGTCTTCGAGGATATCGAGGGCTTTCTCGGAGGCACCGAAGACAGCGTGCGGGCCGCGCTGCCACTCGCACCCGCCACCGCGCCCTCGAAGGCGCCCTCGCGGGCGCCAGCGCACCCCGTGTCGCCGGCGCCCTGTCTCTTCACGCTGCCCTGGGTCGGCCCCCGGATCGATCTGCCCGAATCCGGCCCGAATGGCAGCACGCCCTTCCGGGTCGCCGCGCTATCCGAGCCCGACCAGGGGCCAGCCAGGTTGGTGCTCGTGCCGGTGTGCCGTCATCAGCAAGGCGGCACGGTCAGCTTCACCGCCGTCCAAACGCAAATCTTCGAAAGCGCCGAAGGCATCAGCGGCCGCTGGCTGCGGGTCGAGTTCCAGAACGGGCTGCCAGCGGCCTGGGCATGTCCGGCCGGCCCGGGATGCCGCGGCGGCGAACCCGGCCTGCTCGCGGTGATCGTCCACAGCCGCGATGCCGCCTCCACCCCCGGCACCGGGACCGCACCCATCCCACCGAACTTCCCGCTGATGGCGATGGCAGGCGCGGGCATGGCTGCGCAGGCGGCGGTTGACGCCAACGCGAACCCCGCGGCCGATCCGCTGTCTGCCGCGCTTGGCCAATGGATCGGCCAGATGCCGCCCGAAGACCTCACCAGCGGGTTTATGCGCCTGAGCGATCTCGAACGCGCGCAGCACCTGCACGAGGCGACCACGCCGCAGGCATTGAGCTTCGCGTTCGGCAGTTGCCAGTATCCGCCTGGCCTGTTCGATCGGCCCGTGGCGCAGGCCAGCATGAGCCGCCTGGCGGCCTCGGTCGACGAGCCGTGCAGCCCTGATCTGGTGCTGCTGCTGGGCGATCAGATCTACGCCGACGTCACCGGCGGGCTCGCCGACGCCACCCGCATCGATGAACGATTCGAGCAGCCCCATGACGACGCCCTCAGGATGGCCCCGCTGCGCGACCTGATGCGTCGCCGCCCCGTGCGCACGCTCATCGATGACCATGAGCTGTCTGACAACTGGGAGCCGCTCGCCAACGCGGTCGCGCAGCGCCGGCCAGGGGAGGCACAGCGCCGGGAACTCACCCGCAGGGCCGGGCGCGAGGCCTTCCTGCATTACCAGCGGATGCGGCCGGCGCACATCCCGCAGGCGGGCGGGCAGCGCGGCGCCGGCGTCGCTGAGGCGCCCATCGATCAGGACTTCGATTTCGCCGGATACCCGTTCTACCTGCTCGACACCCGGACGGGCCGCTCGGCGCGCGGCTCGAGCACTCCGGCCAACGACCGGCAGATCATCGGAGACGGTCAGTGGCGGGGGCTCGAGCGCTGGTTGCGCGACCGACGCCACACGCTGAAGTTCGTGGCCACCGCCTCGGTGCTCCTGCCCCGCCGGCGGCGAACCGCCGATGATCCGGCGGCCTGCGGACCGAGCGATGCCTGGGACGGATTCCCCGAATCGCTGGCGCGCCTGATCAGGTTTCTGTATGACGAACGCATCACGAACACCGTCTTTCTGAGCGGCGACGAACACCACAGCTTTCACGCCGAAACGCGCGTCACCCGAACGGGGCACGATCACACGCTCAGGATCCTGTCGATCCACAGCTCGGCGCTCTACGCGCCGTTTCCCTTCGCCAATGGCCGCCCCCAGCAGTTCCCCCGATACGATCAGACAACCGAGGCCTATCGCGTGGGTGACTACCAGCTCGAGGTGTCGGTGAGCTTTGCCCCGCCGGGCGATGGCTACGCGCTCATTGATGTGCCGGCCAGCAGCGCGCCCGACCGGTCTATCGGGCTGCGCTACCTCAAGGGGCGGCATGACGGCCAGCAGGCGTGCGACGATGCCGAACGCATCGTCCTGCCGCTCGACTGAACACTGCGTACCGCCTGGCACGAGCAGGCCCGCGCGGCTGGCCCGCTCCCCGCGCCTCACACCCGATGTCCGCGACACCCACCCTCCACTTCATGTGCGGCAAGGCCGGCGCCGGCAAGAGCACCGTCGCCGCGGCACTCGCCCGCGAGACCGGCGCCATCCTGCTGGTCGAGGACATCTGGATGGCCCGCCTCTACGGCGACCAGATGACCGTCTTCGACGACTACCTGCGCTTCTCGCGCAAGCTCAAGACCGTCATCGGCCCACTGTGCGTCGACCTGCTGCGGGCCGGGCATTCAGTGGTGCTCGATTTCCAGGCCAACACCCGCGCCGGCCGGGCGTGGTTCCGCTCGGTCGTTGAGGAGGCCGGCGTGCCGCATGTGCTGCATGTGCTCGACACCCCAGACTCGGTATGCCTGGCGCGGATCGCCCGGCGCAATCAGGAGCGGCCCGAGGGCTCGCACCGGCTCACCGAGGAAGACTTCCGCCACATCTCGTCGTTCTTCCAGGCGCCCGATCCTGCGGAGGGCTTCCATCTGCGCGTGCACACGGCGCAGCCCTGATCGAGGCCACACGGAACACCCGCATGACTTCAGCCCACTGCCTCGCCAGGCCGCTGCTTGCCGCCCTGCTCGGCTTCGCGGCAGGCCCGGGCCACGCCGCCAGCCTGTGCCCGCCGGACGAGCCGGTGCGGTTCTCATGCCAGCTGGCCCGATCGGGCAAGACCGTGTCCCTCTGCGAAGGGCCGCGCCACCTGATGTACCGGGCCGGCACCCCTGGCCGGGTCGAACTGCGGCTGCCCGATCCGGCCGCCCCCTCGGCGCCCTACCTGGTGCAGGAGGAAGGCCCGGGCGCCACGCTGAAGGGCGTGGCCTTCGCGCGGGGCACCGACACCTGGCTGGTGACTCACTTTGTGGGCGGGCGGCCGACCACCGAAGAGCTCAGCCTCACGGTGCAGCGCAAGGGCAGCCCGGATACGCTCATGAAGTGCGCCACCCGGCCCGCCCCCATCGGCGACCTGCCCGCGCTGTTCGAGCAGTTGCGCGGGGCCGGCATGCGGGTGATGGTGCGCTGAGCGCGGCTCGCTGGCCACCGCGCGCCGCCGGGCCGACCGCGCCCGGCGCCGGTCAGACGGTCGGCGCACCGGGTCCGCCGACCCGCACCCGTGCGGCCCGAGGCCCGTGCGATCATCGCCGGCATGAGCGCGGGGCCCGCCATCGAAGACTTCAAGACCGCCCTGGCGGCGTCGATCCTGTCGCGGGCCTGGGCTGCTGCGCTGTCGGTGCTGGCAGTGCCGGTCTACCTGCGCTTCCTGGGCGTGGAGTCCTTCGGCGTGGTGGGCGTCTTCACCACCCTCTCCGTGCTGGTGGGCTTCATGGATCTCGGGCTGGGCAGCACGCTCACCCGCGAACTGGCCCGGCTGGGCAACCAGCACACGCTGCTGCCGCAGGCGCGTGACACGGCCCGCACCCTCGAGCTCGCCTATGTCGGGGTCGCGCTCCTGATCGGCCTGCTGGTGGCGGGCCTGTCCGGCCCGATCACCCACCATTGGGTACAGGCCGAATCGCTGGCGCCTGACTCCGTGGCGCGGGCGATCGCGCTCTCGGGCCTTGCATTGGCCTGCCAGTGGCCGGGGGGGCTCTACTCGGCGGGGCTGGCCGGCCTGCACCGCCAGACCGAACTGGCCGTGCTGACCGCGCTGATGGTCACGCTGCGCGTGGGCGTCACGGTGCTGGCGCTGTGGCGTGACCCAACCCTCGAGCAGTTCTTCATCGCGCAGGCGCTGGCAGGCCTGCTGCACACGCTGAGCCTGCGCTGGCTGCTCTGGCGGCGCCTGGCGCTGCCCGACCACGGGGCCCGGTTCAGCACCGCGATCATCCGCGACTGCCTGGCCTTCGCCGGCGGCATGACCGGCATCGCCATCACCAGCATCCTGATCACCCAGACCGACAAGCTCGTCCTCAGCCACGCCCTGAGCCTGAGCGAGTTCGGCATCTATTCGCTGGCTACCGCGCTCACCACCGGGCTCTACACGCTGATCGGACCGATGTTCTCGATGATGTACCCGCGCCTGACCGCGCTGCGGCAGGCGGGCGACGAGCAGCAGCTCGCCGAGTTCTACCTGGACGGCAGTCAGGCCATGGCGGTGCTGGTGCTGCCCGCGGCCGCCGTGATCGGCTTCTTCGCGTTCGAGGTGTTGCAGGTCTGGACCGGCGACGCCAGGCTGAGCCGCGAGGGCGCCTGGGTGCTGTCGCTGCTCATCCTGGGCAATGCCTGCAACGGGCTCATGAACATGCCCTACGCGCTGCAACTCGCCGCCGGATGGACGAACCTGCCCCTGTGGGTGAACATCGTCTCGCTCCCCCTGCTGGTGCCCGCCATCTGGCTGGCCGCCACCCGGTTCGGCGCCCTGGGCGGCGCGGCGGCCTGGGCGGGCATCAGCCTGTGCCTTCTATTCGTCATTCCCATGCTCATGCATCGCCGGCTGCTCAGGCAGATCCGGGGTCGCTGGTTCATGAGCGGCGTGCTGCTGCCAGCCGCGCTGTGCCTTGCGCTGGTTGCCGGCCTGCACGCGCTGCCGCTGGCCGGCAGCACGCGCCCGCTGATGGCCCTGCAGCTCGGCGCGTGGTGGGCCCTGATCAGCCTCGCGCTCGCGCTCGCGCTGCCCCGAACGCGCGCGCATCTGCGCCTGCTGCTCGCCGGGGCACGCCGCCGCCAGCCGGCCTGAACCCGCATCCAGACGCCCACTCGCGCCAACCCGCACCCGCCACGAAAGCCCATCGCCATGCTCGAGGTCCTGAAAACCCAAGCCGAGATCCGTCAGGCCCGCGCCAGTCTGCGGGCCCAGGGTCGCAGCGCGCTCGATGGCCCGGTGAGGCAATGGCTCAAGCGCCGCGGCCTGGCCAGCGGCCCCATCGTGGGCGACGATCTCAAGAGCTGGGACGTGGCCCGCACGCTCTCGTTCATCGACGCCACCCTGCCGCGCGATGCCGCGATCCTCGACATCGGCGCCTACGGCTCCGAGGTGCCGGTGGCGCTGGCCATGATGGGCTGCACCGGAGTCCATGGCATCGACCTCAACCCCGCCGTGCGCGCCATGCCCAGGGCCGGCGAGGTCCGCTATGACGTGGGCGACTTCATGAGCACGCCCTACCCCGATGGCCACTTCGATGCGATCACCGCCACCTCGGTGATCGAGCACGGCTACGCGCCGCAGCGCCTGTTCGCGGAGATGGCCCGGCTGCTGCGCCCGGGCGGCTGCTTCATCGCCTCCTTCGATTACTGGCCCGACAAGATCGATACCGGGAGCACCCGCTTCTTCGACATGTCCTGGCTGATCTTCTCCTGGCCCGAGGTGCAGGCCCTGCTCGAGTCCGCCGCCGGTCACGGTCTGGTGCCCGCGGGCGAACTGCAGCCGGCCGCCGGCGAGCGCGCCATCCAGTGCGCCGGCTTTGACTACACCTTCGGCTGGCTGGTGCTGCGGCGAGCGGGCTGATGCGGGTGCTCGTCGTCGCCGGGAGCTTCCCGCCGGAACCCTGCGGCGTGGGCGACTACACCCGCCTGCTGGCCGAGGCGCTGGCGGCGCAGCCCGACACCGAGGTGGCGGTGCTCACCCGCGGCCAGCCCGATGCGATTGCCGGTCAGGCCCTGCACCTGCTGCCGCCCGTGAGCGCCTGGCGCTTTGCCGAACTGCCCGCCATCGTGCGGCGCGCGCGCCAGTGGCGCCCGGACATCACCCACATCCAGTACCCCACCAGTGGATTCGTCGCTCACCGGCGATTCCCGCTGCTGCTGCCGCTGTTGCTGCGACTGGCGGGACTGCGCGTAGTGGTCACCTGGCACGAACCGCCACCGCCCCCCTGGCTGGATCCCACCGCGCCTTTCCTGACGCCGCTGCTGGGCGCGTGCGGTCTGATCTTCGTGCGCCCGAACTATCTCGACTACTTCGGACCTCGCATCCGCCGCCTCGTTGAGCGGGTTCCTCTGGCCACGATCCCGAACGCCGCCAATCTGCCGGTGAGCCTGTTGAGCGAACCGCAGCGCGTGCAGCTGCGCACGCAACTGGTCGGCGGACAGCAGCGGCTGGTGGTGTTCTTCGGATTCATCTCCCGCCACAAGGGGGTGGCGCACCTGTTCGAGATTGCCGACCCGCAGACTGACCACCTCGTCATCGCCGGCAACAGTCACGACGACGGCTATCTGCGCGAACTGCACGCGCTGGCAGACTCGCCGCGCTGGCAGGGCCGGGTCAGCTTTCGTGGCTTCAGTCCGCCGGCGCAGGCGGCCGATCTGCTCTTGGCGGCCGATGCCGTGGTGCTGCCCTTCACCGAGGGCGGCGGCAACTGGAACACCTCGATCCACAGCGCCCAGGCGCAGGGCAGCTTCGTGCTGACCACCGGCCGATCGGCTCGAGGCGACGACCCCGACCAGAACCTGTTCGTGGCCGCGCCAGAGGACATCGCCGGAATGCGCAAGGCATTGAAGGATCTTGCCGGCAGGCGGGTAGCGCGCGCCGACGGCGCAGCGCCCTGGGAGCGCATCGCCCGAGCCCATCTGGACCATTACGCCCGCTGCCTCGCGCGTTCTGTCTGACACGATGACCCGAGACATCCGACTGTCGTTCTGCATCCCGGTCTACAACTTCGGCCGCTTTGTCACGCAGACGCTCGACTCGATCACGCCGAGCCTTGCCCGACATGCCGATCTGGAGGCGGTGGTGCTCGACGGCGGGTCCACCGATGACACCGCCGAGATCATGGCGCGGTACTGCGTCGAGCATCCATCGGTGCGCTACGTGCGCCAGCCGAATAAAGGCGGCATCGACCGCGACATGGCCCGCTCGGTGGAACTCGCCCGCGGCGAATACTGCTGGATGCTCAGCGGCGACGACCTCATCCGGCCTGGCGCCGTCGAGCAACTGCTCGGCATGCTCGACGGCCGCACCGATGTGTATCTCTGCGAGCACAGCCAGTGCGACGTGAACATGCAGTGGCAAAGCGACTATCCGATCTTCGACAACCGCGGCAGCATCACGGTGAACCTGGGCGACCCGGCCCAGCGCCGGCCCTACCTCGCCAGCGGGCGCAACAGCGAGGCGCTGTTCAGCTTCATGAGCGGGCTCATCATCCGCCGCGAGAAGTGGCGCTCGGCCCCGGAGCCGACCGACTTCATGTCGAGCTGCTGGGGGCATGTGGCGCGGCTGCTGGCCAGCGCGAGCCCCGATCTGATCGTGCGCGTGGTCGGCCAGACCTGGGTCGACCGCCGGGGCGACAACGATTCGTTTCTCGCCGGTGGCACAGTTCGCCGCCTGGCGATCGCCGTGAATGGCTATGGCCGCCTGGCCGAACGCTTCTATGGCGCAGGCTCACCGGAGGCCGCACTGATCCGCGGGCTGATTCGGGGCGACATCGGCATCCGCAATTTCGTGCTGGCACGCGAGCTTTGCCGACGTGACCCGACGCGCGAAGACAGTCATGCCCTGGCGGACCTGGTGCGAACGCTCTACGCGGACCGTCGACTCGACTGCCTGATCCCCTACGCCATGTACTTCTGGGTACCTGAACCGGTCATGAACGCGGCGATCTGGACGGTCACCAACCTGCGACGAACCGCCGGGCGGCTTGGCCTGTCGGCGATCGCCGGGCCGGCGCACATGCCGAAGCCACCCTCCCGAAACCCATGATCGCCGACGCCCCGGCCCAGGCCGCAGCCCAGACCGCAGCGCAGCACCCATGCCGGCTGTCGATCTGCATCACCACCCGCAACCGCTGCACCGCGCTGCTCGAGACGCTCGAGAGCGCGCTGGCGCAGATGCCCGAGGGCGTGGAGGTGGTGGTGGTCGACGGCGTCTCCACCGACGACACGCCCACGGCGATGGGCGCGCTCGCGGCGCGCGACGCCCGGGTGCGCTATTTCCGCGAGACCGTCAACGGCGGGATCGATCGCGACTACGACAAGGCGGTGGGCTACGCGCGGGGCATCTACTGCTGGATGATGGCCGATGACGACCTCTTCCTTCCGGGCGCGATCGACCGCGTGCTGCAGGCGCTCACTGGCGAGCCCTCGCTGGTGGTGGTCGACGCCGAGGTGCGCGACGAGACGCTCACGCGGCTGCTGCAGCCCTGCCGGCTGCACCTCGAGCGCGACATCCGTTACGGCCCGGCGCAGACCGAGGCGCTGTTCACCGCCACGGCCGATCATCTCTCGTTCATCGGGGCCACGGTCGTCCGCCGCAGCCTGTGGCTGTCGCGCGAGCGCGAGGCCTACTACGGCTCCTACTTCATCCACCTCGGCGTGATCTTCCAGCAGCCCCTGCCGGGCGATGCCGTGGTGCTGGCGCGCCCCGGCATCGCCATCCGCTACGGCGTGGCGAGCTGGTCACCGCGGGCCTTCGAGATCTCGGGCTTCCTGTGGCCGCGGCTGATCTGGTCATTCAACGGCCTGAGCGAACAGGCCCGCGCCGCGGTGAGCGCCCGCCAGCCCTTCGACGCGCTGCGCATCCTGCTGATGCTGCGCGCCGGCGGCGGGTATTCGCTGAGCAGCTACCGGCGCTGGCTGGCCGGTTGCCCCGGACCGGCCTGGCGCCGGGCGCTGCAGCAGGCGATCGCGGTGACGCCCGGCTGGCTGCTCAATCCGCTCGCGCTCGGCTGGCTGCTGGCCTTCTCGCGCAAGGACCACCGCTACCGCGACCTCATCGACCAGCTGAACAGCCCGTACTGCCTGCTGCGCGGCCCGTGGCGGCGCCTGCAGGCGGCGCGCGCGCGCGCGCTCAGGCCGCCCCCATCGCGCTGATCAGGCTGGCCATGCGGTGCCGGTAGGTGTGCTGCGCGAGCGCGCGCTGCAGGGCGGCCTGACCAGCCCGCGCGCGCCCTTGCGGGTCGGCCAGGGCATCAGCCACCGCGCCGGCAAGATCATCGGGCCCGGGCACCACCGCGAGTTCGGCGCCCGGCGTGAACAGCGAGGCGATCTCGCGCTTGTCGTCCACCACCTGGAACGCGCCGCAGGCCGCGGCCTCGAAGAGCCGCGGGTTCACGCCATGATCGAAGCGGCCCTGCCAGGCGTGCAGGTTGAGCACCACCGCCGCCGAGGCGAACATGGCGGCCATCTCGTCGGGGCTGAAGAAGCCGTCGCGCAGCACCCGGCGCAGCGGCGAGTCAGGCGCGAGCTTGCGGCCCCACGGCCCGAAGACGCGCACCTCGAAGCGCTGCGCCAGACGCGCCACCACCTGCTCGCGCAGCGGGCTCCAGTCGCCGGCGAAGCACAGCTCGCAGGCGTAATCGGGCACCGCGGCCACCGGCCGGTGCACCGAGGGCTCGCAGGCGGTGGGCAGGAAGCCGCTGGCGGCCACGCCGCGCTCGCGGTACCACTGCGCGCACACCGCCGAGTTGCTGAACACCCAGTCGTAGCCCGGCGCGCGCGCGGCCGATCGCTCGAACTGGAAGGGATCGTTGATCCACCAGCAGGCGCTGGGCACGCGCGCCGCGCGCACCGCCGCTAGGCTGCGCGGCGACACCCCGAAACCGAACACGCTCAGGAACAGATCGGGCCGGAACTCGCGCAAAAGCGCGCGCAGGCGCCGGTTCACGAAGGGCTGCTCTTCGAGCCGCAGGCCCAGACCCTGGCTGAGCGCCCGCGCGAGCTTGTCCAGCGGCTGCAGCGAATCGTCGAACACCGCCACGCGGTGGCCGAGCGCCTCGAGGGCTTGCGCCGAGAAGACGCCCATCGGCACGGTGCGCAGCTTGCCGGGGATGACCAGCAGGATGTTCATGGACCTGCCCGCGGCGCTCAGGCCGACCGACGCGCGCGGCGCGGCGGCGCGGGCGTGACCGGCTGCAGCCAGCCGATGAAGTCGCGCTCGTACCGGCGCAGCAGCCGGCCGCGTCGATAGGCCACCCGCGTGGTGTTCACCGGGAAGAGATCAGGCGCGGCCGCCCGCACCCGCCGCAGCTCTCCCTCGCCGGCGGCCGGCATCGCCATCTCGGTGACGATGCCCACCCCCAGGCCCAGCGCCGTGTAGGCCTTGATCACGTCGGCGTCGGCGGCCTCGAGCACGATCTCGGGCGACAGGCCGGCGGCCGCGAAGGCCGCGTCGATGCCGCCGCGACCGGCGAACTGCGCGTCGTAGGTGATGAGGGGATGCGATGCCAGCTCGGCCAGCCCCAGCCGGCGCGCCCGGTGCAGACGATGACCCACCGGCGCGATCACGCAGTGATGCCAGGCGAACAGCGGCTCGCTTTCCAGTTCCTCCACCCGGCCCAGCAGCTCGGTGGCCAGACCCAGGTCGGCATCACCGGCGCGCAGCATGGCCACGATCTGCGCCGGCGTGCCCTGGCGCAGCTGCAGCCGAACGCCCGGATAGGCCTCGCGCAGCCGCACCACCGCCGGCGGCAGCACGTAGCGGGCCTGGGTATGGGTGGCGGCCAGCCGCAGCACGCCGCTGTCCACGCCGAGCAGCTCGCGGCCCACCGCGCGCAGGTTGTCGGCCTCGGTGAGCAGCCGCTCGGCGATGGCCAGCACCTCGCGTCCCTCGTCGGTGATGGCGGTGAGACGCTTGCCCTGGCGCACGAACACCTGCACGCCGAGCTCATCCTCGAGCTCGCGGATGGCCTTGGACAAGCCGGGCTGCGAGGTGTGCAGCACGCGCGCGGCCTGGGTCAGGTTGAGCCCCCGCCGCGCGGCCTCGCGCAGGTAGCGGATCTGCTGCAGGTTCACGCCAGGCCGCGATCAGGGCGCCACCGGCGCCTCGCCGAGGAGCTCGCGCTCGAGCACATGCAGCGCCGGCAGCCCGCCGGTGTGCAGGAACAGCACGTTCTCGTCGGCACGGAAGGCGCCGCGGCGCACCTGGTCGATCAGTCCGGCCATGGCCTTGCCGGTGTAGACCGGGTCGAGCAGGATGGCCTCGGTGCGCGCCAGCAGCTGCACCGCCTCGACCATGCGGGCATTGGGCACCGAGTACTTGGGGCGCCAGTAGTCGCCCAGGCTGCGCACCGCCTCGGGGGGCACGCTCAGGCCCAGGCCGAGCAGATCGCAGATGGCCTGCGCCTCGCGCAGCACCAGCGGGTCCTGGTCGGCCGGGTCACGGCTCACGCCGATGCCCAGGATGGGGATGTCGATGCGGTTGCCCAGGAAGCCCGCCACCAGGCCGCCATGGGTGCCCGAGCTGCCCGAGCACACCACGAGCTGGTCGATGCGCAGGCCGCGGTCGAAGAGCTGCTGCTGCAGCTCCTGCGCGCAGGCGACGTAGCCCAGGCCGCCCAGCGCGTTGGATCCGCCCCCGGGAATGACATACGGACGCCGGCCGGCCGCGCGCAGCGACTCGGCCTCGGCGGCCATGGCCTGCGCCATGTTCGTGCCGGCCGGCACGACGGTGAGCGCCTCCAGGCCCATCAGGCGGAACATGAAGTTGTTGCCGCTGGCATCGACCCGGTAGCTGCCGGGCAACCGCTCCTCGATCACGAAACGGCACTTCAGCCCCTCGCGCACCGCGGCGGCCAGGGTGATGCGGCAATGGTTCGACTGCGGCGCGCCGCAGGTGATGACGGTGTCTGCGCCCTGAGCGAGCGCATCGGCCATCAGGAACTCGAGCTTGCGGGTCTTGTTGCCGCCCGGGGTGAGGCCGAGCATGTCGTCGCGCTTGATCCAGATGCGCGGCCCGCCCAGCGCGCGGGTGAAGTTCGGCAGGAACTCGAGCGGGGTGGGGCCTTCGGTGTAGCGGCGGCGGGGGAAGCGGGTGAGATCCATGTCGGCTCCGGAGACGGGCTGCGCAGGCAGCGACGGGCAGGAGGGCCGCGCCGATGGCGCGGACAAGCCCGCCATCGTACCGCCCGCGGCCATCGACCGGATGCGATCATGCGGGCTGACGAGACGGCGGCGGCGCTCTTTCGGGTGGCCGCTGCAACCCCCACCCCCAGGAGACCGACCATGACCCAGTCCATCGAAGACCGCCTCGCCGCCCTCGGCCTGCAACTGCCGCCCGTGCCCAAGCCGATCGGCAACTACGTGGCCGGGGTGGCCGTTGGCAACCTGCTGTTCATGTCGGGCATCGGCCCGCGCCGCCCCGAGGGCGGCGTGGTCGCCGGCCGCCTGGGCGAGTCCATGGACATCGAGCAGGGCTACCAGGCGGCGCAACTGGTGGCACTGAACATGCTGGCCAACATCCGCTCGGTAATCGGCTCGCTAGATCGCATCGAGCGGGTGGTGAAGGTGCTGGGCATGGTGAACTGCACCCCGGCCTTCAATGACATGCCCAAGGTGATCAACGGCTTCTCCGACCTGTTCGTGCAGCTGCTCGGCGAGGCGCGCGGCCGGGGCGCGCGCTCGGCGGTCGGCATGGCCGCGCTGCCCAACCAGATCGCGGTGGAGGTCGAGATGGTGCTGCAGATCAGTGCCTGAATGTCATATGGCCTGCGGTTCCTCATAACCGCAGGTTTGGTTTTCATAGCGAAGATGTCGTTGGAACGGGCAGGGCCGCGGCGATAAGGTCGCGTCCCCTGGGAGCCCGCGAGGCCGCCGGCATCGCGCCGGCGGTCGGGGCTCCGGTCACCACCCCCGACGCCCGCCGACATGTACCGCTATGACGCGATCGACCAGCGCCTGGTCGACGAGCGGGTCGCGCAGTTCCGCGACCAGACCGCGCGCTTCCTGCGCGGTGAGCTCTCCGAGGAAGACTTCCGGCCGATCCGGCTGCAGAACGGCCTGTACGTGCAGCGCCAGGCGCCGATGCTGCGCGTGGCGATCCCCTATGGCGAGCTGAGCGCGCGCCAGCTGGCGCTGCTCGCGCGCATCGCCCGCGAGTACGACCGCGGCTACGGCCACTTCACCACCCGCCAGAACATCCAGTTCAACTGGCCGGCGCTCGAGCGCGTGCCCGACATCCTGGCCGAGCTGGCCAGCGTGCAGATGCACGCCATCCAGACCTCCGGCAACTGCGTGCGCAACACCACCGTCGACCACCTCGCGGGCGTGGCTGCCGACGAGATCGTCGATCCGCGGCCCTATGCCGAGCTGATTCGCCAGTGGTCGAGCTTCCACCCCGAGTTCTCGGCGCTGCCGCGCAAGTTCAAGATCGCGCTCTCGGGCGCGCTCACCGATCGGGCGGTGGTCAAGGCCCATGACATCGGCATCAACCTGCGCCGCAACGCCCAGGGCGAGGTGGGCTTCGAGCTCTTCGTGGGCGGCGGCATGGGCCGCACGCCGGTGATCGGCCAGTGCATCCGCGAGTGGCTGCCCGAACGCGAGCTCTTCAACTACCTGGACTCGATGCTGCGGGTCTACAACCTGCACGGACGCCGCGACAACAAGTACAAGGCGCGCATCAAGATCCTGGTGCGCGAGATCGGGCTCGACGCCTACCGCGAGCAGGTCGAGGCCGACTGGCGCGAGGGCGGCCAGCCGGCGCCGCTCTCGCCGACGGTGATCGCCGCGGTGCGCGCGCAGTTCGATGCGCCGGTGGCGGCGCTGGCCGGCGCGCCCGAGGTGGCCACGCTCGCGGCCGGGGGCGCCGAGGCGGCCGAGCTGCTGCCCGAGGACCGGGCGCGCTTTGCCGCCTGGCTGCGTCGCAACACCCATGACCATCGCCTGGCCGGGCGTCGCGCGGTGACGGTGTCGCTCAAGCGTCGCGGCGTGGCGCCGGGTGACATCACCGCCGACGAGATGGACGCGGTGGCCTCGCTCGCCAGCACGCACAGCGCCGGCGAGCTGCGAGTCACGCACGAGCAGAACCTGGTGCTGCCGTGGGTGGCCACGGCGAGCCTGCCGGCGCTGTGGCGCGCGCTCGACGCCCTGAACCTCGCGCAGCCGAACATCGGTCTGGTGACCAATCTGATCGCCTGCCCCGGCGG
Organism: Burkholderiales bacterium; assembly: GCA_037146935.1. Taxonomy (GTDB): domain Bacteria; phylum Pseudomonadota; class Gammaproteobacteria; order Burkholderiales; family Burkholderiaceae_E; genus Quisquiliibacterium. The sequence continues at coordinate 20,151 of JBAWWD010000018.1, read as the reverse complement.
CGACTTCTGCGCGCTGGCCAACGCCCGCTCGCTGCCGATCGCCGCCGACCTGCTCGAGCGCTTCGACCGCGCCGACGACTGGTTCGACATCGGGCCGCTCGACATCAAGATCTCGGGCTGCATCAACTCCTGCGGCCACCACCATGTCGGACACATCGGCGTGCTCGGCGTGGACAAGCATGGCGAGGAGTGGTTCCAGGTGACCATCGGCGGGCACGCCGGCAACCGGCCCGGTCAGCGGGCCGCCTTCGGCCGGGTGATCGGCCCCTCGTTCTCGGCCGCCGAAGTGGCGCCCGCGATCGAACGCATGATCGAGCGCTATGTCGCGCTGCGCGAGCACGAGGACGAGACCTTCGTCGACGTGGTCGAGCGCGTGGGCATCGAGCCGTTCCGGGAGAGCGCATATGTCCACGCTGATTGACCTGCGCGGCCTGCTGGCCGATGACCCCTGGCAGCGTCAGCCCGAGGGCGAGCCGATCGCCACGCGCGGCGCGCTGCTGCTGCCGCCCGCCGCCTGGCAGGACGGCACGCTGCAGGCCGCGCGCGCGGCCGGCCGCCGCGACCCCGATGGCCTGTGGCTGGAACCCGATGCCGACCTGACCCTGCCCGCGCCGATCCTCGCGCAGGCGGCGCTGGTGGCCGTGCACTTCCCCTCGGCCACCGACGGCCGGGGCTTCTCGATCGCGGTGACGCTGCGCCGCCGGCTTGGCTGGCGCGGCCCGCTGCGCGCGGTCGGTCCGCTGTGGCGCGACCAGCTCTTCGCGCTGCGCCGCGTGGGATTCGACCAGTTCACCTTGCGCGCCGAGGAAGACCCGCAGCAGGCGCTGGCCGCCTTCACCACGTTCAGCGATGCCTACCAGACCAGCGCCGATGGCCTGGTGCCCAGGGTGTTCCGCCGCTTTTCCGAGGAGCTCGCGTGAGCACCCCCGCCACCGACATCGACTCGCTCACCGCGCTGCTCGCGCAGGTCGCGCAGGAGCATGAGCCGCTGGTCCAGGTGAGCTCGCTCGGCCCCGAGGACATGCTGATCAGCGAGGTGATCGCGCGCGCGCGCCTGCCGATCCGCATGCTCACCATCGACACCGGGCGGCTGCCGGCCCAGACCTATGCCCTGATCGCGCAGGCGCAGGGGCGCTGGGCCGCGAGCGGACTGCAGCTGGGCGTGATCTTCCCGGAGGCGGCGGCGGTGGAGGCCTTCGTGCACCGCCATGGCATCGACGGCTTCACCGCGTCGGTGGCCGCGCGCAAGGCCTGCTGCGAGGCGCGCAAGGTGCGCCCGCTGGCACGCGCCCTGGCGGGCCAGCGCGGCTGGATCACCGGCCTGCGCCGCGCCCAGTCGGCCGAGCGCGCCGGCATCACCGAGCTCGAGTGGGATGTCGCGCCGGGCCCGGGCGAACCGGGCCGCGTGAAGATTAACCCGCTCGCCCGCTGGCACGACGACGCGCTGTGGTCGGCACTGCGGCAGCTCGATGTGCCGGTGAACGCGCTCCACGCGCAGGGCTATCCCAGCATCGGCTGCGCGCCCTGCACGCGGGCGGTCGGCGCGGGCGAGGACCCGCGGGCCGGCCGCTGGTGGTGGGAGCAGTCCGAGGTGAAGGAATGCGGTCTGCACGTGGGCGCCGACGGGCGCCTGCGGCGCGCCGCAACGCCCGATCCCGCCCAACGCCTGTCGCCTGCGGAGACCGCGTGATGAATGCCCGAACCGATGCCGACGCGCTGCGCGCGCGTGACGCTGCCCACCACGCCGACGCCCGCCTGGACTGGCTGGAATCGGAAGCCATCCACATCCTGCGCGAGGCGGCCGCCGAGAGCCGCGCACCGGCGCTGCTGTTCTCGGGCGGCAAGGATTCGCTGGTGCTGCTGCGGCTGGCCGAGAAGGCCTTTCGCCCGGCGGGCTTCCCGTTCCCGCTGCTGCACGTGGACACCGGCCACAACTTCCCCGAGGTGATCGAATGCCGCGATGCCACGGCCGCGCGCCTGGGCGAGCGGCTGATCGTGCGCAGCGTGGAAGACAGCATCGCCCGCGGCTCGGTCGCTGACCCCGGCCCGCTCGGCTCGCGCAACGCGCTGCAGTCGGTGACGCTGCTCGAGGCGATCGCCGAACTCGAGCTCGACACGCTGATCGGGGGCGCCCGGCGCGACGAGGAGAAGGCCCGCGCCAAGGAGCGGGTGTTCTCGCACCGCGACGCCTTCGGGCAATGGGATCCGCGTCGCCAGCGGCCCGAGCTCTGGTCGCTCTACAACGCGCGCGTCGGTCCGGGCCAGCACCTGCGGGTGTTCCCGATCTCGAACTGGACCGAACGCGACGTGTGGCAGTACATCGCGCGCGAACAGATCGCCCTGCCGCCGATCTACTTCGCCCACGAGCGCGAGGTGATCGTGCGCGGCGACCGGCTGCTCGCGCTCACCGCGGTCACGCCGCCGCGGCCCGGCGAGACGGTGCGACGCGAGCGGGTGCGCTATCGCACCGTGGGCGACATGACCTGCACCTGTCCGGTGGTCTCGCAGGCCGACACCGTGGCCGCGGTGCTGGCCGAGACTCTGGTGGCCCGCATCAGCGAGCGCGGCGCCACCCGCCTGGACGACCGCACCTCCGAAGCCTCGATGGAAGCGCGCAAGCGCGAAGGATATTTCTGATGAGCACCCCCGACCTCTCCTCCGCTGCCGGCGCACTCGCGGGCCCGGCGCGCGCCACGGCGCCGGTGCTGCGGGTGATGACCGCGGGCAGCGTGGACGACGGCAAGAGCACGCTGATCGGCCGGCTGCTGCACGACCTCGACCGCATCGATGACGACGTGCTCGAGGACCTGCGCCGCGCCTCGCAGCGGCGCGGCCGCGGCGAGCTCGACCTCTCGCTCTTCACCGACGGACTGAGCGACGAGCGCGAACAGGGCATCACCATCGATGTCGCGTACCGTTACTTCGCCTTCGGCGGGCGCAGCTTCATCCTGGCCGACGCGCCGGGGCATGTGGAGTACACCCGCAACATGGTGTGCGCGGCCAGCCAGTCGGACGTGGCCCTGATCCTGGTCGATGCGCGCACCGGCCCCCTGGAGCAGACCCGTCGGCACGCGCTGCTCGCCTCGCTCATGGGCGTGCCCGAGCGGATCTACCTGGTGAACAAGATGGACCTGGTCGGCTTCGATCGCGCGCGCTTCACCGCCGCGCGCGAAGCGATCGAGGCAATCGAGGCCGGCATCGCCGCGCGCGAGGGCGGGGCGCCCGGTCGGGTTCACGTGCTGCCCATCTGCGCGCTTGATGGCGACCACCTGGCGCGCCGTGGCGAGCGCATGGCCTGGCACGAGGGGCCGCTGCTGGCCGACCTGCTGCTGTCGCTGCCCGCACGCGCGGCGCTCGACGGGCAGGCGCCGCTGCGCTTCCCGGTGCAGGGGCTGATCCGGCCCACGGGGCGCGCCGCGCAGGCCCGCTGGCATGATTTCCGCGGCCTGGCCGGCCGGATCGAGAGCGGTCGGTTGGCGGTGGGCGACACGCTCGCCGTGGCCGAGCCCAGCCGGGGCGAACCCCGCAGCGCGCGGGTGAGCGCGATCCTGCTGCACGAGCAGGAGCGCCAGCAGGCGCAGGCCGGCGACTCGATCACCCTGGTGCTCGATGCCGACCTCGACATCAGCCGCGGCGCGGTGCTGGTGCACGCCGACCAGCCCGCGACGCTGAGCGACCGGCTGGAGGTGGACCTGTGCTGGATGGACGAGCGCCCCGGCCGGCCTGGCCAGCGCCTGCTGGTCAAGCAGGGCACCCGCACCCTGGCCGCGCGCATCGAGGCCCTGCTCGGCGTGGTCGACGTGAACACCGGCCAGACCGAAGCCGTGAGTGATCCGGCCAACGCGCTGCGGCGCAATGCGGTGGTGCGGGTGCGGCTGCACACCGAACGGCCGCTGCTCGCCGACCCCTATCGCCGGCTGCCGCGCACCGGCAGCCTGATCCTGCTCGAACCCGGCGAGTTCGCCACGCTGGCCGCCGGGGTCATCCGTGGCTGAGGCCAACACCCCCCGCGTGTGGCTGGTGGGCGCCGGCCCGGGCGACCCGGACCTGCTCACCGGCCAGGCGCTGCGCCTGCTGGGCCGCGCCCGTGTCCTGATCCACGACGCGCTGGTGGCGCCCGCCATCCTCGCGCTCGCGCCGCAGGCACTGCGGGTGCCGGTGGGCAAGCGCGCCGGCCGGCCGAGCACGCCGCAGTCGCGCATCAACGCCCTGCTGGTCAGCCATGCCCGAGCGCTGGCCGAAGACCCGCAGGCCTCGCCGGAAAGCCTGGTGGTTCGCCTCAAGGGCGGCGACCCGCTCATCTTCGCCCGCGCCCAGGAGGAGATCGACGCCCTGCGCGCGGCCGGCATCGGCTATGGCGTGGCGCCCGGCATCACCTCGGCGCAGGCGGCCTTCGCGGCGCTGGGCACGCCCATGACCCGCCGCGGCGAGCGCCGCGCGCTGGTGCTGACCACCCCCCAGGTGCAGGCCGGCGACGACGCCGACCTGTCCTGGGCCCGGCCGCTGATCGCCGCCGGCGGAGGCGCGCTCTACATGGCCGCCGGCTGCGCCGCCCGGGTGAGGGCCACCCTGCTGGTGCTCGGGCTGCCGGCGAGCCTGCCCGCTGCCTGGGTGGTGGAGGCCTCGCGGCCCGGCCAGCGGGTGCTGCGCACCACCCTCGGCAGCCTCGACCGCGATGCCCCGACCGATGGCGCGCCGGCCGTGCTGGTGCTGGGTTGCGAGGCCAGAGCCGCCAACCCCGCGCAAGCTTCGGCAATGCTTTCTGCGAGAGCCAGCGCCCACTGACATGACAGCGGCTATGCTCGCGGCTGCCCGATTCCTGGAGCGCCGATGCAGCGCCTCACCCTCCCCCTGCCGGGTGGCCACCTCGCCGCCCTGAACTTCGGCCGGGCGCACGGCCGGATCGATCTGGTCTTCCTGCACGCCACCGGGTTCAACGCCCTGACCTACCGCCAGCTGCTCGCGCCGCTGGCGCCGCACTGGCGGGTGGTGGCGCTCGACCTGCGCGGCCACGGCCTGAGCAGCCTGCCGGCCCGAGCCGCCCGGCTCACCCACTGGCAGGGCTACGCGTCGGACGTGATCGCCGCCATCGAGCAGCTCAGCCGCGGCCAGCCCGCGCCGCGCCTGATCGCCGGCCACTCCATGGGCGCCACCGTGGCGCTGCTGGCGCTGGCGCGTCGGCCCGAGCTCGCCGGGGCGCTGCTGATGATCGATCCGGCCACCGTGCCCGCGGCCTGGCGCCGCTGGCTGCTGCTGCCCTTCGCGCCCCGGCTGCTGCGCCAGCGCCTGCCGATCGCCCGCGGCGCCGCCCGCCGGCGCGCCGACTTCGACAGCCCCGCCGCCGCGCTGGCCAGCTACACCGGGCGCGGCGCCTTCCGGACCTGGCAGCCCGGATTCCTCGAAGACTATGTGGAAGACGGCTTCGCGCCCGCGCCCCGCGGCGGCGTTCGGCTGCGCTGCAGCCCGGCCTGGGAGAGCGCCACCTTCGCGGCCCATCGGCACGACACCGTCGCCGCGCTGCGCGCCCTGCGGGTGCCGGCCCGCCTGCTGGTGGCCGGGCGAGGCTCCACCAGCGCCCAGATGCTGCCCACCATCCGGGCCTGCGCCCACGGCATCACGATAGAAACGCTGCAAGCCTGCACTCACTTCATCCCCATGGAAGCGCCCCAGACCGTGCGCGAGCACTTGCTCGCGCTGGCCGCCGCCGCCGGCTGAGCGGCGCGGCGCGGCCAGCGCGTGCCGCATACTCCGAGGCTTTCCCGCAACGGCATCCCCCATGTGGTTCAGGAACCTGATCGTCTACACCCTGCCCGGCACCCTGCCCCTGAGCGCCGAGGAGCTCGGCCCGCTGCTCGCGCCGCAGGCCTTCATCCCCGGTGGCCGCCTGGAGGCCCTGCGCGTGGGCTGGGCGCCCCCGCAGGCCGATGACCCGGCGCTGGTCTGCGCGATCGGCGGCCAGCTGCTGCTCAGCCTGCGTCAGGAGAAGAAGCTGCTGCCGGCGCGCGTCATCACCCAGACCGTGGCCGAACGCGCCCGCCAGATCGAGGCCGAGGAGGGGTTCAAGCCCGGCCGCAAGCGGCTGCGCGAGCTGAAGGACCAGGTGCGCGACGAGCTCCTGCCGCGCGCCTTCAGCCTGAGCAGCGACACCCGGGTGTGGATCGATCCGGCCGCGCGCCGGCTGGCCGTGGAGGCGGTCTCGGCCGCCCGCGCCGACGAGGTGGTGGGCCTGCTGCTCAAGGCCGTGGAAGGGCTGGTGATCCGGCCGCTGCGCACCGAGGCCTCGCCGGCGGGCGAGATGACGGCCTGGCTGGCCGAGAGCCAGGCCCCGGCCGGCTTCACCATCGACCAGGACGCCGAGCTGCGCGCCCGGGACACGAAGGCGAGCGTGCGCTTTGCCAATCAGACACTCGACCACGAGGATGTCCTGCGCCACACCCGCGCCGGCAAGCAGTGCACCCGGCTGGCCCTGACCTGGTCGGCCCGGGTGGCCTTCGTGCTCACCGACCGGATGGAGGTCCGCCGCATCCGGCCGCAGGACGTGATCAAGGAGGCTGCCGCCGGCCACGAGGGCGACGCGGCCGAACGCTTCGCCAGCGACATGAGCCTGATGACCGGCGAGCTCTCGCGGCTGCTCGATGCGCTGATCGCGGCCCTGGGCGGCGCCCAGGCGGCGGTATAGTCGCTCTGCCCTGCTGACCCGCAGCACCCCGTCAACCCGCCTCGCCTTTCCCGCCAGGAGCCTGCCTTGAGCCATGTCGTCGTCGCCCCCGCGCCGGTGGAGATCCCCGTCGCCGGCAGCACCCAGACCTTCCCCGTCCGCCGCGTCTACTGCGTCGGTCGCAACTATGTCGAGCACGCCAAGGAGATGGGCTTCACCGGCCGCGAGCCGCCGTTCTTCTTCATGAAGCCGGCCGACGCGCTGGTGGTGGTGCCCGAGGGCAGCACCGGCGTGATGCCCTATCCCTCGCGCACCAGCGACCTGCACCATGAGATCGAGCTGGTGGCGGCCATCGGCAAGGGCGGTCGCAACATCCCGGCGGCCAGCGCCCACGAGCATGTCTGGGGCTATGCCATCGGCCTGGACATGACCCGCCGCGACCTGCAGGGCGAGGCCAAGAAGCAGGGCCGGCCCTGGGAAGTGGGCAAGGCCTTCGATCACTCCGGCCCGATCGGCCCGCTGCACCCCGCCTCGGCCACCGGCCATTATGTGAAGGGCGCCATCTCGCTGGAGGTCAACGGCGCCACCCGCCAGTCGAGCGACATCTCGCTGCTGATCTGGAACGTGGCCGAGACCATCGAGCACCTGTCGAGCCTCTTCGAGCTGGTGCCCGGCGATCTGATCTTCACCGGCACGCCCGAGGGCGTGGCCGCGGTGGGCCGCGGTGACCTGCTGGTGGGCCGCGTGACGGGCCTGGGCGAACTGCGCGTGAAGATCGACTGAGCCCGCCGCCATGCACCCGTTCATCCACGCGGCACGGTTTCCCGACAAGCCCGCCTACCGGATGGCGGGTTCGGGCGAGATCGTCACCTACGGGCAGCTCGAGGCGCGCAGCAACCGCTTCGCGCAACTGCTGCGCGCGCAGGGCGTGCGCGCCGGCGAGCACATCGCGGTCATGCTCGAGAACCACCCGCGGTTCTTCGAGATCCTGTGGGGGGCGCAGCGCGCCGGCATCATCTACACCGCGATCAGCTCGCGGCTGACCACCGCCGAGGCGGCCTACATCATCAACGACTGCGGCGCGAAGCTGGTGGTGTCCTCGGCCGCGCTCGCCGGCACGGCCGCCGAGCTGCCCGCCGCCTGCGCGGGCGTGCGCACCTGGCTGATGATCGACGCGGCGCCCGCCGGCTGGCAGGACTTCGGCGCGGCCCTCGCGGCCCAGCCCGCCACCCGCATCGCCGACGAGACCGCCGGCACCGACATGCTCTACTCGTCGGGCACCACCGGCCGGCCCAAGGGCGTGTCGGTCATGCCCGAGCAGCCGGCCATCGACGCGCCCGGGCCGGGCATCGAGCTGGCGCGGCGGGTGTACGGCATCGACGAACAGTCGGTGTACCTCTCGCCGGCGCCGCTCTATCACGCCGCGCCGCTGCGCTTCAACATGATGGTGATGCGCCTGGGCGGCACCTGCGTGATCATGGAGCACTTCGACGCCGAGGATTACCTGCGGCTGGTGCAGCAGCACCGGATCACCCACACGCAGCTCGTGCCCACGATGTTCGTGCGCATGCTCAAGCTGCCCGAGCCCGTGCGCGCCGCCTATGACCTCTCCAGCCTGCGCTGCGCGATCCATGCCGCGGCGCCCTGCCCGGTGCCGGTCAAGGAGCAGATGATCGCCTGGTGGGGGCCGGTGCTCTGGGAGTACTACGCCGGCACCGAGGGCAACGGCATCACCATGGTCGGCGCGGCCGACTGGCTCACGCACAAGGGCACGGTGGGCCGGGCCATGATCGGCGAGCTGCGCATCTGCGACGACGAGGGCAATGAACTGCCGGTGGGCGAGGAAGGCACGGTCTTCTTCGCCAACGGCAAGCCCTTCGCGTACCACAACGATGCCGACAAGACCGCGCAGTCGCGCAACCGGCACGGCTGGACCACCCTGGGCGACGTGGGGCGGGTGGATGCCGAGGGCTACCTCTATCTCACCGACCGCAAGGCCTACATGATCATCTCGGGCGGGGTGAACATCTACCCGCAAGAAGCCGAGAACCTGCTGGTCACCCACCCCGAGGTGGTCGACGTGGCCGTGTTCGGCGTGCCCGACGAGGAGTTCGGCGAGCAGGTGAAGGCGGTGGTGCAGCCGCGCGACATGGCCCGCGCCGGCCCGGCCCTGGAGGCCGAGCTGATCGGCTGGTGCCGCGAGCGGCTGGCCCACATCAAGTGCCCGCGCAGCATCGACTTCGAGGCCGAGCTGCCGCGCCACCCCACAGGCAAGCTCTACAAGCGACTGCTGCGCGATCGCTACTGGCAGGGCCGCAGCACGCGCATCGCCTAGCGCGGCCGGGCCGCCGCCGGGCGGCTCAGCGCCTGGCGCACCGCGCCGGCAAAGGCGTGGGCAATGGCCGGCAACTGGCGGCCGGCCAGGTGGGCGAGCACCAGGTCGCCGCGCGGAAAGCCGGCGTCATCCACCACCCGCGCCACCAGATCGGCGCGACCGATCAGCGCGCCGATGCCGATCTGGAAGGTGATCGATTCACGGTCCTCGAGGCAGCTGCGCAGGAACTCGAAGCTGTTGCTCTCGATCACCGGGCGCAGCCGCACGGAGCTGCGCGCCAGGAAGCGCTCGAGCATCTGCCGCCCGCCGGTGTCGCGGTCGGGCAGTACCAGCGGCCACTCGGCGCACTCGCGCAGGCGCACCCCGCCGCGCCCGCCGCGCGCGAGCGGATGCTCGGCATGCATGATCGCGTGCAGCCGCTGCTCGAGCAGCACCTGGCGCTCCACGCCGGGCTGAGGCGGCAGGTTGAACACCAGCGCCAGATCGATCTCGAAGGCGCGCAGCGCGGTGAGCGCCTGGCCGTGGTCGAACACCCGCACCTGGAAATCCACCAGCGGATGGCTGCGCCGGAAGCGGGCGATCACCGGCGCGAGGAAGGCCGGCGCCAGCGCCTGGCTGATCGCCACGCGCACGGTGCCGCGGCGCAGGCCCCGCAGCTCCTCGATGCGCGAGCGGACATGGTCGAGCGCCGCGGCCCGGCTGCGCACATAGTCGATGAAGAGTTCGCCGGCCGCGGTCAGGCGCATGCCGCGCGGCAGCCGCTCGAAGATCGGCGTGCCGAGCTCGTCCTCGAGGTCGAGCAGGCGGCGGTTGACCGCCGAGGGCGCGACATGCAGCCGCTCGGCCGCGCCGCGGATGGAGCCGGCACGGGCGATCTCGTCGACATAGCGCAGAAAACGCAGATGGTTCATGGATGCCTGCCCGCCAGCGGCGTGAGTGCCGAGCGCTGCCCGGCAGCGATCGCGGCCGTGCGTTGCCGTTTCGGCAACGGTGCAATGGTAATTCAGCACGACTGATGAACGCTTTCAGGCACGGGAGATGCGTGTCTGAGGGCCATGAGCCGTCACCCCTCCCCTTCACGCACCAGCAACGGGCAACCCGCCGCGAGCGTGGCGCCGAGCCCGTCGGCCGGCGCACCGAAACCGGGCGTCTACGGTCCGGCCGCGCACAACGCCTGGACGCTGGACGGCGAGGCCGTGTCCCTGGTGCGCGCGCCGCGCCGCGCGCGGCCGCTCACCCTGCCGGCGCAGCCGCAGCCGGTGCGCATCGACCTCGCCCGCAGCGCGCTGGTGATCGTCGACATGCAGAACGACTTCTGCCACCCGAAGGGCTGGTTCGGCCAGAAGGGCATCGACGTGCGCCCGATGCGCCGGCCGATCCCGGTGATCGCCGGCCTGCTGCCGGCCTGGCGTGCCGCCGGCGGCACGGTGGTCTGGCTGCACTGGGGCGTGCGCCCCGACCGGCTCAACCTCAGCCCGACCATCCAGTTCAAGGGGCGCCATCCGCGCGACGGCGGCCCTGATCTGGCCGGTTACGCGCAGACCTCGCCCGAAGACCGCGGCCTGTCGGTGGTGCCCGGCCACTGGGGCGCGCAGGCGGTGGACGAGCTGCCGCCGGCCGCGGGTGACATCACGGTCCACAAGCATCGGCTGAGCGGCTTCTGGGACAACGAGCTCGACACCGTGCTGCGCGGTCAGGGCCTGCAGACCCTGCTCTTTGCCGGCGTGAACACCGACCGCTGCGTGTTCTCCACGCTGCAGGACGCCGGCTTCCTGGGCTATGACTGCCTGCTGCTCGAGGATGCCTGCAGCACGCCCTCGCCCGCCTATGTGACCCGCGCGATCCACTTCATCGTGCGCCAGCTTCACGGCTTCACCGCCACCGCCGCGGATCTGCTCGCGGCATTGCCCGCGCCCGGCCGCGCCGCCCGACAGGGCAGCACGCGGCGGGCCGCTTCCCCTTCCCGATCCCAGAGGAGTTCGACATGAGCCTGATGACTCGGCGCGGCGCATCGCGCATCGCGGCCGGCCTGCTGGCCGCCGCCAGCCTTGCGCTGGGCGCGCTGCCCGCGCCGGCCGCCGCCCAGACCCGCATCAAGATGGTCCTGAACTGGAAGTACGAAGGCCCGCAGGCCTGGTTCTTCATGGCCCAGGACAAGGGCTACTTCAAGGCCGAGGGACTGGATGTGGAGATCGACCAGGGCGAAGGCTCGGCGGCCTCGATCCCGAAGGTGGCCTCGGGCGCCTACCAGGCCGGCTTCGGTGACCTGAACGCGGTGATCGACTTCTCGGCGCGTCGCCCGGCCGACGCGCCGCTGGCGGTGTTCATGATCTACAACACCCCGCCGTTCACCATCGTGGTCAAGCAGGACAGCCCGATCCGCTCGCCCAAGGACCTGGAAGGCCGCACCGTCGGCGGCCCGGCCAATGATGCCGCGCTGCGCCTGTTCCCGGCCTTCGCGCGGCTCTCGGGTGTGGATGCCACGAAGGTGTCGATCAGCAACATGGCCCCCAATCTGCGCGAGCAGATGCTCATGCGCGGCCAGGTGGACGCGGTGTTCGGCTTCGTGACCACGGTGAGCTTCAGCGCGAAGGCCATGGGCCTGGACCCCACGAAGGAACTGCGCTTCATCCGCTACGGCGAGCACGGCATGGACCTGTACTCGAACGCGGTGTTCTTCTCGCGCAACTTCGTGAAGGACAACCCGAAGGCGGTGCAGGGCTTCCTGCGGGCGCTGAACCGGGCGGTGCGCGACGTGCTCGCCGACCCCGACGCCGCGATCGAGCATGTGCTCAAGCGCGAGCCGCTGCTCAAGCGCGAGGTGGAGAAGGAGAAGCTGCTCTTCACCCTGCGCAGCGACATGAGCCACCCCGAGCTCGCACGCCTGGGCCTGGGCGACGTGGACGAGGCCCGCCTGCGCAAGGCGATCGGCATCGTGGTCGAGGCCAACCAGCTGCCGCGCAGCCCGGCGCCGGCCGAGGTCTTCGACCGCAGCTTCCTGCCGCCGCGCGCCGAGCGCCCGGCAAAGCTCTACTGAGGCGCGCGCCGTGGATCTTCAGCTGACCGACAAGGTCGTGGTGATCACCGGCCCGGCCAAGGGCATGGGCGCGGCGATCACCCTGGCCTTCGCCCGCGAGGGCGCGCGCCTGGTGCTGGCCGGACGCGACCTGGGCGCGATCGAGCCGGTGGCGCAGCAGGCCCGCGCGCTGAGCGTGCCGGCGATCGTGGCAGCCTGCGACCTGACCGTGGCCGCGCAGACCGAGGCGCTGGCCGCGGCCGCACTGCAGGCCTTCGGGCGCATCGATGTGCTGGTGAACGTGGCGGGCGGTTCCGGCCCGATCGGCAAGACTGGCTGGGAGACCACGCCCGAGGAGTTCGACGACATCGTGCAGCTCAACATGAAGGGCTGCTTCAACACCATGCGCGCGGTGCTGCCGACCATGGTCGCGCAGCGCGCCGGCAAGGTGGTGAATGTGGGCGGCACCTTCGGCATGCGCGGCCGCGCCGGGCGCATGGCCTACTCGGCCTCCAAGTGGGGCCTGCGCGGCATCACCAAGAGCTTCGCGCTGGAGGCCGGGCCGCACAACATCAACGTCAACTGCGTGGCGCCAGGCATGGTCGATGGCCCGCGCTTTCGCGAGAAGGTCTGCGCCAACATGGCCCGCACCCTGGGCATCAGCCTGGAGGAGGCGATGACCCGCCATGCCGCCGACTACGCGCTGCGCCGGGTGAGCACCGACGCCGATGTCGCCAACGCCTGCCTGTTCCTCGCCAGCGAGGTGTCGCGCCAGATCACCGGCACTGACCTGCCGGTGGATGGCGGGTGGGCCATGCTCTGAGGACGATGCGATGAGACCCGAGATCGATCTGGTCATCCGTGGCGCGCAGGTGGTCTCGCCCGAGGCGATCCGCCCGGCGTCGGTGGCGATCGCCGGCGGTCAGGTGGTGGCCGTGGGCCACGACGACCAGATGCCGCCGGCACGCGAGACCCTGCGCGCCGACGGCCTGTACCTGCTGCCGGGCGCCATCGACAGCCATGTGCATTTCCGCGACCCGGGCTATCCGCACAAGGAGACCTGGAAGACCGGCTCGGCGGCCGCGGCCTGCGGCGGCGTGACCACGGTGTTCGAGATGCCCAACACCAATCCGCCCACCGGCACGGTGGCGGCGCTGCGCCTGAAGCAGCAGGCGGCGGCGGCCTCGTATGTGGACTACGGCATCCATGGCCTGCTCGGCGACGACACCATCGATCACCTCGAGGCGCTGCTCGAGGCCGGGGTCACCAGCTTCAAGGCCTTCGTGGGCAACACCTTCGGCAACCTGCCCGCGCCGTCTGACGGCGCGCTGCTCGAGGGCTTCGAGAAGCTGGCCCTGCTCGGCATCCGCACCGCGGTGCACGCCGAGAACTCCTCGATCCTGTTCCGGCGCCAGCAGAAGATGGAGGCCGCCGGCCGCATCGATGCGCTGGCCCATCTCGCGGCGCGGCCCGCGGTGGCCGAGATCGAGGCGATCGGCCGGGTGATCGCGCTGGCGGAATGGACCGGCGCGCGCCTGCACATCGCCCACCACAGCGCCGCCGACTCGCTCTTCCTGGTGCGCGAGGCCAAGCGCCGCGGCGTGGACATCACCGTGGAGACCTGCCCGCAGTACCTGCTGCTGAACACCGAGCGCATGCTCAGGCTGGGCGGGATCATGCGGGTGAATCCGCCGATCCGCGAGGCGCGCCACAACCAGCCGCTGTGGGACGCGCTGATGGACGGCACGATCGACATGATCGCCACCGACCACGCGCCGCACACCCCCGAGGAGAAGCAGCGCGAGCGCATCTGGGACTGCGACTGCGGCTTCCCCGGCGTCGAGACCCAGATGCCGCTGATGCTCACCGAGATCAGCCGCGGCCGCGCCACGCTGATGGACTACGTGCGCTGGAGCGCGGTGGCCCCGGCCCGCGCCTGGGGCATCTACGGGCCCAAGGGCGTGATCGCGCCCGGCGCCGATGCCGACATCGCGGTGGTGGACCTGAACCGCGAGGGCGTGATCTCGCAGCAGGGCCTGCAATCCATCAGCCGCATCTCGCCCTGGCATGGTCGGGCGGTACGCGGCTGCCCCATTCATACCCTGGTGCGCGGCCGCTTCGTGATGCGCGAGGGCCGGCTGGTGAGCGAGGCCGCGGGCTGGGGCCGCTCGGTGAAGGATCGCCAGCAGATGCCCCCGGCCAGGCCACGCAACACCGAGCTGAGCACCGCCGCCATACTTGCCACGCCGCCCGGCGTGCCGCCCAACGCGCTGCCGCTGCCCGAGGGCGAGCGATGAGCGCCGCGCAAGGGCCGGCTGCCGCCGCGCTCGCGGCACCCGCGGCGCCCGGCGCGCAGCAGGTGCGCGCCTGGCGCGTGGACTGCAGCGGACCGGGCGATCTCGACGGCGTGCGCGCGCTGATCGCCAGCGGCGAGCTGGTGCCCGCGGAGATCGTCGCCGTGATGGGCAAGACCGAGGGCAACGGCTGCGTCAACGACTACACCCGCGAGCTCGCCTCGCAGGCCTGGTGCCTGCTGCTCGCCGCGCACCTGGGCTGCACGCCGGCCCAGGTGCACGAGAGGGTGGCGCTGGTGATGTCGGGCGGCACCGAAGGCGTGCTCTCGCCGCACTTCACGGTGTTCACGCGCCGGCAGGTTGACACCGCCCTGGCCCGGCCGGGCAAGCGCCTGGTGCTGGGCATCGCCCACACCCGCGACTTCCTGCCGCAGGAACTCGGCCGCCACGCGCAGATCGCGGCCACCGCCGATGCGGTGCGCGCCGCGATGGCCGATGCCGGCATCGACGACCCGGCCGATGTGCACTTCGTGCAGGTGAAGTGCCCGCTGCTCACCTCGGCGAAGATCGCCGCGGCCATGGCGGCCGGCATGCCGCCGGTCAGCCGCGACACCTACGAGTCCATGGGCTGGTCGCGAGGCGCCTCGGCGCTGGGCGTGGCGCTGGCGCTCGGTGAAGTCGCGCCGGCCGCGCTCGACGAGCACGCGGTGCTGAGCGACTGGTCGCTGCACTCGGCGCGCGCCTCGGCCTCGGCCGGCATCGAGCTCGATGGCAACGTGGTGATCGTGTTCGGCGAGGCCGCCGGCAGCGCCTCGGCGCTGCGCATCGCGCACACCGTGATGCGCGACGCGATCGATGGCGCCGCGGTGCGCCGCCTGCTGCGCGAGCAGTTCTCGCTCGACCCCGACACCGACGCCACCGCGATCGCGGCGCGCCTGGTGAACCTGCTGGCCAAGGCCGAGGCCAGCCCCGACGGCGCCGTGCGCGGCGCGCGCCACACCATGCTCAACGACTCCGACATCAACGCCACCCGCCACGCCCGCGCGGCGGTGGGCGGGGTGCTGGCCTCGATCGCGGGCCACACCGCGCTCTACGTGTCGGGCGGCGCCGAGCACCAGGGCCCGGCCGGCGGCGGGCCGGTGTGCGCGATCGTGAGGATGGACACATGAACCCCGATGCCGTGATCGACCTCGCCGACGTGACCATGCGCTACGGCGCCGGCGAGGGCGCCACCCTGGCGCTGGAGCGCACCAGCCTGCGCATCGGCCAGGGCGACTTCGTGGCGCTGGTTGGGCCCAGCGGCTGCGGCAAGTCGACCATCCTGAAGCTGGTGGCCGGGCTGCTGCGGCCGAGCGCCGGCGGCGTGATCGTGGGCGGGCGCGAAGTGGGCGCGGTGGGCAGTCAGGCGGTGCGCATCGGGCTGGCCTTCCAGAACCCGACCATGCTGCCCTGGCTCACCATCCGCGAGAACCTGATGATCCCGCTGAAGATCGTCGAGCCCTTCCGCAGCGAGTACCGCCGCAAGCGCCGTGGCGAATACGCCGACCGCGCCGAGGCGCTGCTGGCGCAGGTCGGGCTGGCGGGCTTCGGCAACAAGCGACCCTGGCAGCTCTCCGGGGGCATGCTGCAGCGCGCCTCGCTGTGTCGGGCACTCATCCACGAGCCGCAACTGCTGCTGCTCGACGAGCCCTTCGGCGCGCTCGACCAGTTCACCCGCGAGGAGCTCTGGGCCATCCTGCAGCAGCTCTGGATCACGCAGCGCCCCACCGTGCTGCTGGTCACCCATGACCTGCGCGAGTCGGCCTACCTGGCCAACCGCATCTGCGTGATGAGCGCGCGGCCCGGCCGCATCCTGGAAGACCGCGCGGTCGATTTCCCGCGGCCACGCACCCTCGAGATGAGCTACTCGCCGGCCTTCGCCGAGCTGGTGCAGGCGCTGCGCATGCGCATCGCCCACGCCCGCACCGACGCCGCCCCCCTCACCGGAGCCGCCTGATGAGCACCCCCGCCCCGCGCCTGCGCCAGCGCCTGCTCTCGGCCGGCGCGCTGATCGGCTTCTTCCTGCTCTGGGAGGCCGGCTGCCGCGCCTTCGGGGTCTCCGATCTCGTGCTGCCGCGCCCCTCGCAGATCCTCACGGTGCTGATCCAGAAGCTGCCGCTGCTGTGGCCGCACACCGTGCAGACCCTGAGCACCACGCTGGCCGGCTTCGGCCTGGGCGTGCTGGCCGGGGTGCTGATCGGCGTGCTGATCGGCAGCTCGCGCCTGGCCTACGACGTCGCCTATCCGCTGCTGGTGGGCTTCTCGAGCATCCCGAAGGTGGCGGTGGTGCCGATCTTCGTGGTGTGGTTCGGCGCGGGCACGGTGCCGGCGATCCTCACGGCCATGGTGATCAGCGTGTTCCCGGTGGTGGTCAACGTGGCCACCGGCCTGGCCACCACCGAACCCGAGCTCGAGGACGTGCTCAAGGTGCTGGGCGCCAGCCGCCTGGACATCCTCTGGAACGTCGGGCTGCCGCGCGCCCTGCCCTACCTGTTCGCCTCGCTGAAGATCGCCATCACGCTGGCCTTCGTCGGCTCGGTGCTCTCCGAGACCGTGGCCGCCAACAAGGGCATCGGCAACGTGATGATGATCGCCAGCGGCAACTTCGACGTGCCGCTGGTCTTTGCCGGCCTGTTCATCCTCGCGGTCATGGGCGTGGCGCTCTACGCGGTGTCGGCCTTCATCGAGGCGCGGCTCACCGGCTGGACCCAGCGCAAGACCGACATGGCCATGGGCTGAGGCCCGCGCCGCCCAACTTGCCATCCCATCCCGGAGTCCACGACCATGAGCCAGGCCCCCAGATCACGTCACCGCCGCGCCACCCTGGGCGCACTCGCCGCCATCGCCGGCAGCGCCGGCCTGCCGCCGGCACGCGCCCAGGAGACCGTGCCGATCCGCTTCGTGCTCGACTGGAAGCTGCAGGGCATCCACGCCTGGTACTACCTCGCCGAGGACCGCGGCTACTTCGCCGCCGAGAAGATCGCCCTCACCATCGATCAGGGCGACGGGTCGGCCGCGGCGGTCACCAAGGTGATGGCCGGCGCCTACCAGGCCGCCTTCGGCGACATCAACGCCATCGCGCAGAACGCGGCCGCGCGGCCGGGCAGCGCCCCGGTGATGGTGATGATGATCTACAACCGCTCGCCCTTCGCGCTGATCACGCGGGCGGCCGGCCCGGTGAAGACCCTGCGGGACACCGAGGGCCGCACCCTGGGCACCCCGGCCGGCGGCGCGGCCGCGAAGATGTTCCCGGTGCTGGCCGAGAAGGCCGGCATCGACGCGGCCAAGGTGAAGTGGACCAACATGGCGCCCAACCTGCAGGAGCAGTTCCTGCTGCAGGGCCATGTGGACGCGTCGGCGGTGTTCTCGGTGACCGCGTACATGAACCTGATCGCGCAGGGCGTGGACCCCGACAAGGACATCCGCTGGTTCCACTACGCCGATCACGGCATCGACCTCTACGGCAACGGCATCCTGGTGTCGCAGGCGCTGGTGCGCGAGCGGCCGCAGACCGTCGCGGGCCTGGTGCGCGCCATCCACAAGGGCATCCGCGACACCGCGGCCGATCCCGATGCGGCGATCGCGGCGCTGGCCAAACGCGAGCCGCTGATCAATCGCGACCTCGAGAAACGCCGGCTGCTGTACGCGCTGCGCACCGCCATGATCACCCCCGAGGTGATCGCCAGCGGCTTCGGCGATGTCAGCGATGCGCGACTCGCCAGTTCGGTCAACCAGCTCAAGGCCGCCTTCGACCTGCCCCGCGCGCCGGCCCCCGGCGAGATCTTCGATCGGCGCTTCCTGCCCCCGCTGTCGGAGCGTCGCTGGGCCGTGAAGTGAGCGCCAGCCCTGCGTTATCACTCGAGCTGGCCTGGCTGCTCGCCGATCCCGGCCGGGCGCCGGCGCGGGCCAACTGCCGCCTGCGGCTGGCCGACGGCCGAGTGGCCGGCATCGAGCCGCTGGCCGGCAAGGCGTCCGGCCCGCGGCGGCTCGCGATGCCCGCGCTGGTCAACGCCCACGACCATGCCCGCACCTTTCGCAGCGCCACGCTGGGCGCGGCCGAGCAGCCGCTGGAGACCTGGCTGGCCTGGCTCGGCGTGCTGCCGGGCGTCGATCCGTGGCTGTGCGCGGCCACGTCCTTCGCGCGCTCGGCGCGCAAGGGCGCTGCCCGGGTGATGGTGCATTACACGCGGGTGCAGGGTGGCCTGCCCTATGTCCAGGAGGCGCTGGCGGTGGCGCGCGCGGCGCGCGATGTGGGCGTGCGCATCGGCCTGGCGGTGGCCATCCGCGACCGCCACGGCATCGCCTATGCCGATGACGACACCGTGCTCGCCGCGCTGCGGCCCGGCATCCGCGGCGCGGTGCGCGAGCGCCTGTCGGTGCGCGCCGAGCCGCCCGCCGCCCACCTGGCGCGGGTGGAGGAACTCGCCCAGGCGGTAGCCGAGGCCGGGCTCGCCGGCCAGGTGTCGGTGCAGTACGGGCCAACCGCCGTGCAGTGGTGCAGCCCGGCCCTGCTCGCCGCGGTGGCGCAGGCCTCGGCCGACACCGGCCGCGGCGTGCACATGCACCTGCTGGAGACCCGCTACCAGCGCGACTGGGCCGACCGCGCGCACCCCGAGGGCATCGTGCGCATGCTCGATGCGATCGGGCTGCTCAGCCCGCGGCTCACCCTCGCCCACTGCGCCTGGGCGCGCCCCGAGGAGCTCGCGCTGCTGGCCGAGCGCGGGGTCACCATCGCGGTGAACACCTCGTCGAACCTGGGCCTGCGCTCGGGCATCGCGCCGGTGGCCGAGATGCTGCGCCAGGGCTGTCGCGTGGCCATGGGCCTGGACGGCATGGCATTCGACGAGGACGATGACGGCCTGCGCGAACTGCGGCTGGCCTGGGCGCTGCATCGCGGCTGGGGATTCGAGCCGGCGATGTCGCGCGCCCAGCTCTGGGACTTCGCCCTGCGCAACGGCCGACGCAGCGTCGACGGACCCGAGCCCGGGCAGGCGGCGCGCGCCGCCGGGGCCGATGATGGCCCGCTGCTCGGCGCGGGGCGGCCCGCCGACCTCCTGGTGCTCGACTGGGACTCGCTGGACGACGACAGCCTCTTCGATGACGTCGATCCGCTGGACCTGCTGATGGCCCGGGCTCACGGCGGGCATGTGCATTCGCTGTTCGTGGGCGGACGGCCGGTGGTCACCGAGGGCCGGGTCAGCGGCGTGGACGAGCCCGCGCTGCGGGCCGAGCTGCTCGCGCGCACCCGCGCCGCGCTGGCCGCCGATCCGCGCGCCGCGGCCTGGCGCGCCACGCTGGTCGAGATGGCCGAGGACCTGGGCCCCTTCTACCGGCGCGGCGGCCTGGGCTGCTGCTGAGCGGCGCGCGAGGCTGGCGCTGGCCGGCCCGGGCTCAGCCGCCCAGCAGCGCCGGGTTCAGGCGCCAGGCCGCATGCGTGAGGGCGGCCGCGAAGGCCACCCAGGCCAGCGTGGGCAGCAGCAGCGCCCCGGCCAGCGGGCGCACCCGCCAGAAGGCGATCAGCGTGGCCAGCAGCAGCAGCCACAGCAGCAGCGCCTCGGCGAAGGCCACCCCGCCAAGACGAAAACTGAAGAACAGGAAGGTCCAGACCAGGTTGGCCAGCAACTGGGCCATGAACAGGCCCAGGGCCCAGGGCGCGCCCGACCAGCCGCGCTCACGCCAGACCAGCCAGGCCGCCACCGCGAGCATCGGATAGAGCACGCCCCAGGCCGGCCCGAACACCCAGCCGGGCGGCGCCCAGGGCGGCAGGGCGAGCTGCTGGTAGAACACCGGCGCATCGCCAGGCGCGAGG
>JBAWWD010000017.1:0-112272 GCA_037146935.1 Burkholderiales bacterium | reverse complement strand
GGTCAGCGCCGTGGCCACCGATGCCGCGGGCAACGCCAGCAGCGCCGGCACGCGCTCGGTGAGCATCGACAGCGCGGCGCCCGCGGCGCCGGTGGTCAATGCCGTGGCCACCGACAACATCGTCAATGGCACCGAGAAAACCGCCGGGGTGGCTGTGAGCGGCACCGCCGAGGCGGGCGCCAGCGTGGCGGTCACCTGGGGCAGCACCACCAAGACGGTGACGGCCACGGGCGGCGCCTGGACGGCGAATTTCGCCAGCGGCGAGGTCCCGGTCGATGGCAGCACCACGGTCAGCGCCGTGGCCACCGATGCCGCGGGCAACGCCAGCAGCGCCGGCACGCGCAGCGTGCTCGTCGACAGCGTCGCGCCGGTCGTGCAGATCCAGTCGGCCAGCAGCGCGGTTCGTACCATCACGCTCACCTACGATGGCGCGCTCGACGCGACCAATCCCCCGGCCACCACGGCCTTCGCGGTCACCACCGGCGGCGCCGACAACCCGGTGGCCTCGGTGACCATCGTGGGCTCGGTGCTCACCCTCACCCTGCAGAACGCCTTCACGGCAGGCGCGGTCACGGTCAGCTACACCGACCCAACCGGCGGCAACGACGCGGCCGCCATCCAGGACGCGGCGGGCAATGATGCCGCCGGCTTCAGCAGCGGCATCGTGGCTGACGGCTATGTCCGAGGGGCCACGGTGTACATCGACACCAACGGCAATGGCACGGCCGATCCGGGCACCGACTTCCTGGTCGGCACCACCGACGCCAACGGCAACTTCTTCATCCCGGCGGGCGCGCCCACAGGCACCATCATCGCGGTGGGTGGCGTCAACATCGACACCGGCGTGCCCAATACCGTGCCGCTGAAGGCGCCGGCGGGCTCCACCACCATCAACCCGCTCACCACCCTCGTGCAGGCCGTGGTGCAGAGTTCGGGTGGCAGCACCACGGCCGCCGATGCGGCCGCCACCGTGGCGGCCAACCTCGGCATCACGCTGGGCGCGGGCACCAGCCTGCTCAGCTACGACCCCATCGCGGCCGCCACTTCGGGCGATGCTGCTGCCGCCGCGGTCGCGGTCAGCGCCCAGAAGGCTGCCGCCCAGGTGGCCACCATCGTGGCCCTGGCCAGCAGCACCGCCTCGGCCGATGCCGGCGCCGCCGCGGCCACCGCGGTGGCGGGCAATGTCATCACCAACCTGGCCCAGCAGATCACCACGGCCGCGGCCACCGGGGGCAGCGTCAACCTCGCCGATTCCAGCACCGTGAGCTCGGTGGTGAGTTCGGCCTTCACCGGCACCACGGTGTCGGCCAGCGCGCAGACCCAGGCTCAGAGCACCATTGCCGACGCGTCCTCGGCGATCAGCAATGCGGCCAGTCTCGACGCCATTGCCACGGCGCAGAGCCAGGCGCTTGATCGCATCGCTCCCTCGGCGCCCAGCGTGTCCGTCACCGCCACGCCCACCAACAATCCCACGCCCACGGTGCGGGTCAGCTTCAACACCAGCGCCACCGATGGCTCGGCGGTCATTGCCGGCGACACCGTCAGTCTGCGCGAAGGCGGTGTGGGTACCGGCGTGTCGGTGGTGCTCAGCGCGGCCCAGGTTGCGGCCGGCTTTGTCGACATCGCCACCAGCACGCTGGCCGAGGGCTCGCACACGCTCAGCGCGGTCGTGGTCGACCGCGCCGGCAACGCCAGCGCGGCAGCCTCTGCCGCCACGGTGGTGGTCGACACCACCGCGCCCGGCCAGCCGGTGATCGGTCTGGTGGCGGGTGACGACATCATCGGTGCCAGCGAGCAGGGCGCGGTCATTGCAGGATCGGCCGAGGCCGGCGCCACGGTGTCGCTGGTGCTCGGTGCCAACACCCGCTCGGTGCAGGCTGGCGCTGATGGCGCCTTCACTTACTCGCTCACGCCGGCGGACATCGCCGCCCTGGGCCAGGGCTTCGTCAGCGTCGTGGCCTCGGCGCGCGATGCGGCCGGCAACGTCAGCGCCGGTGCCTCGCGGGCCGTGCTGATCGACACGGTGGCGCCCACCGCCGTCACCGCCATCGTGGCGGCTGTCGACAACGTCACGCCCATCACCGGCAACGTGTCCTCGGGCGGTGCCACCAACGACAACACCCTCGAACTCTCGGGCACCGTCTCGGCCGCGCCGGGCGCGGGCGAGGTGGTGGCCGTGTACGACGGCGCTACCCGACTGGGTCTGGCCACGCTCTCCGGCACCGCCTGGGGCTTCACCACGGGCGGCCTGGCCAATGGGTCGCACGCCTTCACCGCCCGGGTCGAGGATGCCGCCGGCAACGCTGGTGCCGCCAGCGGCGCCTATGCGGTCACGGTGAATGCCACCGTGCCCACGGCCACGCTCACCGTGTCTGCGCCGCCGGTCACCAACGCGGTCACGCCGCCCCTCTCGGGCAACATCACCGGCACGCTGGCCAGCGGCGACATCATCCGGGTCTATGACGGCGGGGCCCTGCTTGGTAACGCGCAGGTCAGCGGCAGCACCTGGAGCCTCATGCCGTCCGGGCCGTTGGCGCCGGGCGAGCACCGATTCACCGCGGTCGTGGAGGGCGCTGGCGGCAATCAGGGCAGCTTCAGCGCGCCGGCGGTGATGACCATCGACACCACCGCGCCGGTCGCGCCCATGCTGGCGCCGGTGGCGATCGACAACGTGGTCAACGCGCTCGAGAAAGGCGCGGGCGTGGCGGTCAGCGGCACGGCCGAGCCGGGCGCCGCCATCAGCATCACCTGGGGCGCGGTCACCCGCACCGCCACGGCCAGCGCGGCCGGCACCTGGACCACCACCTTCGCCAGCGCGGAGGTGCCCTCCGACGGCACCTCCACCGTGTCGGTCATTGCCACCGATGCCGCGGGCAATGCCAGCGCGCCGGGCACCGCGACGGTGACGGTCGACGCCACCGCGCCTGCGGTCGCGGCTGGTACCACCCTGAGCGGTGGGGTGGGTTCGCCTGACAACTTCATCAACGCGGCCGAACTCGCGGCCGGCGGCAATCGCCTCACCGGCACGGCCGAGGCTGGCGCCCGGGTCACCATCAGCTTCAGCGGCGGCAATGCCCGCAGCGTGCTCGCCAGCAATGCCGGCGAGTGGTTCTATGAACTCACCCGGGCCGACATCACCGCCATGGGGCAGGGTGGCGAGACCATCGCCATCACGGCCACTGATGCCGCGGGCAACCGCACCGAGGTGTCGGGTGGCAAGGTCATCAGCATCGATACCGTGGCTCCCTCGCTCACCCCGTTCTCGCTGACTGATGCCAGCGACAGCGGCTCCAAGGGCGACGGCCGTTCCAATGTCGCCTCGCCGAGCATCCAGTTCACCGCGGAGGCAGGTGCGGTGCTCTCGGTAGACCTGGGCAATGGCAGCTTCGTGCCCGCCGGCACCGGCACCGGGGCAGTGCAGACCCTGACCGCGCCCTCGGCATTCACCACCGATGGCACCTACAGCCTGCGTCTGCGGGCGGTCGACGCGGCCGGCAACGAGACCATCCGCACCGGCAGCTATCAGTTCGACGGCACGGCGCCGACCGCGGCCAGCATCACCGGGGTAACCGACAACGTCGGCGCCATCCAGGGGCTGGTGGCCGATGGCGCCACCACCGATGACCCCACGCTGCGCCTGGCCGGCAAGGCCGAGGCCTTCAGCAAGGTCGAGATCCTCGACGGGGCAGCCGTGCTCGGTTCGGTTCAGGCCAGTGCCACCGGCGACTGGGTGTTCACCACTGCCGCGCTGCCTGACGGCAGCAGCCACAGCTTCACCGCGCGCGCCAGCGATGCCGCTGGCAACACCGGCGCGGCCAGCGCGGCGCGCGTCGCCACCATCGACACCTCGGCGCCCGCCGCGCCGATCATCGCCGCGGTCACCGGCGACAACCTCATCAATGCGGGCGAGAAGAGCTCCGGCGTGGTGGTCACCGGCACGGCCGAATCCGGCGCGGGTGTTCGCGTGAGCTGGGGCGGCATCGAGAAGCTCACGCTGGCTGCCGGGGGCAGCTGGAGCGTGAGCTTCGCGGCCAATGAGATTCCGGCCGATGGCAGCCTGCCGGTGCAGGCACGCGCCGCCGATGCCGCGGGCAATCTCGGCGCCATTGCCGCCCAGACCGTGCGTGTGGACGCCGTCGCCCCAAGCCTCTCGGGCACCACTCCGGTGGACGGCGCCATGGGCGTGGCCGCGGGTGCGAACGTGGTCCTCACCTTCAGCGAGGGCGTGTCGGTCGGCAGCGGCAGCATCCTGATCACCGACGGATTGGGCGACACCCGGTTCATCGATGTCACCGACGCCTCGCAAGTGACCGTCAACGGCACGCAGGTCACCATCAACCCGACGGCCGACCTGCTGGTCGATCGCACCTACAGCATCAGCTTCAATCCTGGCGCCTTCGCCGACGTGGCCGGCAACGCCTTCGGCGGCGTGGCCGCGTCCAGCCCGCTGCGCCTGTCCACCTTCACGGCGGTCGAGGGCACGGCCGGCAATGACACGCTCACCGGCACCGAGGCGGCTGACCGCATCTCGGGCCTGGCCGGCAACGACAGCCTCTCCGGGCTGGCCGGCAACGACAGCCTGTACGGCGGTGACGGTGAAGACACCCTCACCGGCGGCGCCGGCGACGACAGTCTCGACGGCGGGGGCAACACCGCCGGCCAGCAGTTCGACATTGCCGACTACCGGGATGCCACCGGCGCGGTGGCGGTCAACCTGGCCGCGGGTACCGCCGGCGGCCCCGGCGTGGGCAGCGACACTCTGGTTGGCATCGAAGGTGTGTGGGGGTCGGCCTTCAACGACACCATTGTCGGCGCGGCCAGCGCCGACCTCATCAGCGGCCTGCTCGGTGATGATTCCATCGATGGCGGCGCCGGCTTCGACATCGCCGGCTACAGCTTCGAGCTTCCCGGCACCGGCGGCGTCAACGTCAACCTGCAGACCGGCGTCGTCAGCGGCCGTTACGGCAACGACACCCTGGTGAGCATCGAAGGCGTGATGGGCACCGCCTATGACGACGTGCTGGTGGGCAGCACGGCCAACAACTGGATTCGCGGCAACGCCGGCAACGACACCATCGATGGCGGTGACGGCACCGACACGGCCGCCTATGACAGGGCCTCGGGCGCGGTCACGGTCAGCCTCATCAGCAACACCGGCAGTGGCGCCGACGGCAACGACACGCTCATCAGCATCGAGAACCTGCGCGGCTCAGGCTTCGGTGACACGCTCATCGGCAACGCCCAGGCCAACACCGTCGAAGCCCGCTCCGGCGACGACAGCGTCGAAGGCAATGCCGGCAACGACAGCCTGCTTGGCGAAGCCGGCAACGACACCCTGCGTGGTGGCGATGACGCCGACACCCTGGTGGGCGGCGCGGGTGATGACCTGCTCGACGGCGGCGCGCAGCTGGTGTCCACCAACACCAACAACGTGTCACCGCAGTACGACGTGGCCTCCTACTCCGACGCCACTGGCGGGGTGGTGGTCAACCTCGGCGCCGATGGCACCGCGGGCACGGCCAGCGGCGCCGGCGTGGGCAACGACACGCTGGTGAACATCGAGATGGTGATCGGCTCGGCCTTCGGCGACACCATCACCGGCACCAACCGCACCGTGAACGAGATCTTCCGCGGCGGTGCCGGCGACGACACCATCGACGGCGGCACCGGCACGGCCAACGATTTCGCCGACTACCGCACCGCCGGCGGCGCGGTCACGGTCAATCTGGCCACCGGCACCGCCAGCGGCGCTGATGGCAACGACACCCTGCTCAACATCGAGGGCGTGTTCGGCAGCAGCGCCGGCGACACCATCACCGGTTCGGCCGGCAACAACTTCCTCGAGGGCGAGGGCGGCAACGACACCATCGACGGCGGCGACGGCGTCGACTTCGCCAGCTACGGCAACGCCACCGGCGCGGTCACGGCCAGCCTGGCCACCGGCACCAGCAGCGGGGCCGATGGCACCGACACGCTGCTCAACATCGAGAACCTGCGCGGTTCGGGGTATGCCGATCAACTCGCCGGCAACGATCAGGCCAACCAGATCCAGGCGCGCGCGGGCAATGACACCGTGCTGGGCGGGGGCGGCAATGACACCCTCAGCGGTGGCGCCGACAACGACATGGTGGCCGGCGAGGCGGGCAATGATTCCCTGAATGGCGATGACGGCAACGACAGCCTCGATGGCGGCGACGGCAACGACACCCTCAATGGCGATGCCGGCAACGACCTGATCCAGGGCGGCGCGGGCGACGACTACATCCAGCTGGGCGGAACCACCGCCAATGGCAATGACTCCGCCGATGGCGGTGCCGGCTACGACATCGCCCAGTACTGGTTCGGCAACGCCACGTCGGCGGTGACCTTCACCTCCACGCTGTCCACCGGCAGTCAGGCCGATGGCACGGGCGGCACCGACAGCCTGACTGGCTTCGAGGAACTGCACGTCGTGGGCGGCACGGTGGCCGACAACCTCACCGGGGGCGCCGAGCGCAACTGGATCCAGGGCGGCGCGGGCAATGACACCCTCACCGGCGGCGCCGGCAGCGATACCTTCAACTACCTGGTCGGCGCCGACAACGGCACCGACCGGATCACCGACTTCGGCGCGGCCGACAACCTCCAGATCCAGGGCCTGAGCCTCACTGGCATCGCCGCAACCGGCGCGGCCACCGGCCTTGCGCTGGGTCAGGTGCTCATCGAGACCGGCAGCGGCCAGACCACGGTCCATGTGGGCACCGACTCCGTGGCCGGCGCCGATGTGTCCATCGTGCTTCAGGGCAGCTACAACGCGGCCGACTTCCGCATCGAGAACAGCGCCTTCGGCGGCAGCGTGGTCTACCGGGCGGGTGTGGTCGGCACCGATGGCAACGACAGCCTGACCGGCACCGATCAGCCCGACAACATCAATGGTCTGGGCGGCGACGACACCCTGATCGGCAATGCCGGCAATGACACCCTGATCGGTGGCGCCGGCGAGAACTTCCTCATGGGCGGCGCCGGAAACGACACCCTCGACGGAACGGGGGGCGCCAGCTACGCGGTGTACCTCGATTCGCCCGCGCCGGTGCTGGTCAATGTCGGCGCCGGCACTGCCAGCGACGGCTACGGCGGCACCGACACGCTCGTCAACATCCGCGGCGCCGCGGGTTCGGCCGGCAACGACACGCTGATCGGCAGCGCCGGTGACAACGGATTCGCCGGGTTCCTGGGCGATGACAGCATCGATGGCGGCGACGGCTTCGACGTCGTGTCCTACGGCCTGCCCGACAGCCCCGTGCCCACCAGCGGCGTCAACGCCGATCTCGGCACGGGCAGCGCCAGCGGCTTCTACGGCAACGACACCCTGGTGAGCATCGAGGCGCTGGAAGGCACCGCGCTGGGTGACACCCTGACGGGCGGCAGCGGCGCCAACTACCTGGCTGGTGGCGCGGGTGACGACCGGCTCGCGGGCGGCGCCGGTGCCGATACCCTCGAGGGCGGCGCGGGCAACGACCGCTTCCGCTACAGCGCGCAGACCGAACTGCTCGGTGATGTGATCGAGGGTGGCGAGCAAGGCTTCGCGCTTGACCCCACCACCACTGATCGCCTGCAGGTGCTTGCCGCGGGCAGCTATGACCTGTCGGCTGCCGCGAGCATCCGCGGCATCGACCGCGTGGATCTGGGCTTGAGCAGCGGCAGCGCGTCGGTGAAGCTCACCTCGGCCATGGCGGCCTCCGCCGACAGCAATGGCAACGGCATCACCGGCGACATCGAGGTGGTCGGCTACATCCCCGACAACACCAACAATCCGCTTGCCACCACCGCCAGCTTCGGGGTCGATGGCAGCGCGCTTACCGCCGGCCAGCAACTGGTGTTCAACGGTGAGGTCGGTTCCGGCCGTACCAGCACTGCCGCCTTCGGCGGCATGAGTGGCAACGATAGCGTCGTGGGTGGCGCAGGGGCTGACCAGCTGTACGGCGGCGGCGGTGCCGACACCCTGAGCGGCGGGGCCGGCAGCGACAACCTGCGCGGCGGCGACGGCAACGACAGCCTGCTGGGCGGCGAGGGTGCCGACACCCTGTCTGGCGGCGCCGGCGATGACCTGATCGATGGCGGCGCGCAGTACACCCCCGTCAACACCAACGACACCCCGCCGGAGTACGACGTGGTGTCGTATTCGGGCGCCACCGGCGCGGTCACGGTCAATCTCGGTGCCGACGGCACTGCAGGCACGGCCAGCGGCGCGGCGGGCAATGACACCCTGGTGAACATCGAGATGGTGATCGGCTCGGGCTTCGACGATGCCATCACCGGCAGCAATCGGACGGTCAACGAGCTGTTCCGCGGCGGCGCGGGCAACGACACCATCGACGGCGGCACCGGCACGGCCACCGACATCATCGACTACCGCGTCGCCTCTGGCGCGGTCACGGTCAATCTCGCGGCGGGCACCGCCACCGGGGCCGAAGGCAACGATGTCCTGAGCAACCTCGAAGGTGCCTTCGGCAGCAGCGCGGCTGACAGCATCACCGGCAATGCGGGCAACAACTTCCTCGAGGGCGAAGGCGGCGACGACACCATCGATGGCGGTGCCGGCACGGATTACGCCAGCTATGGCAACGCCACCGGCGCGGTCACGGTCAACCTGCTCACCGGCACCAGCAGTGGCGCTGACGGCAACGACACGCTGATCGGCATCGAGAACCTGCGCGGGTCTTCCTACAACGATCTGCTGATCGGCAACGACCAGGCCAACTTCGTTCAGGCCCGGGCCGGCAACGACACCGTGCAGGCGGGGGCAGGCAACGACACCCTCAGCGGCAGCCTGGGCGATGACCAGCTCACCGGCGGTGAGGGTGCCGACACCTTCACCTACAACCTCGGCGTGAACAACGGCCTGGATGTCATCACCGACTTCAGCAACGCCGACAACCTGCAGTTCGTGGGCCTCACCCTCACCGGCATCGCCACCACGCCGCCCACGGGCGGTCTTGCCTTCGGCCAGGTGGTGGTGCTGACCGGCGCCGGCTCCACCAGCATCCTGGTGGGCAATGATTCCGTGAGCGGCGGTTCGCTCAGCATCACCCTGCAGGGCACCTACAACGCCGCCGACTTCGCCATCGAGAACACGGGCGGCAATGGCTCGGTGGTCTATCGCCCCGCACAGCTCGGCACGGCCGGAAACGACAGCCTTGTCGGCACCGAGGGCAGCGACATCATCAACGCGCTCGGCGGCAACGACTCGGTCTCCGGTTTCGGTGGTGCCGACACCATCGACGGCGGCGATGGTGACGATTACATCGACGGTGGCGCGGGCAACGACCTCATCCGCGGCGGTGCGGGCAGCGACTACATCGCCGCGGGCGGCTTCTCCGGCAATGGCAATGACTCCATCGACGGCGGTGATGGGCTTGACAAGGTGCAGTACTGGTTCGGCAACAACACCAGTGCGGTGACCTTCACCTCCACCCTGGGCACCGGCCAGCAGGCCGACGGGTTCGGCGGCAATGACACCCTGGTGGCCATCGAGGAACTCCACGCCTTCGGCGGCAAGGCGGCTGACAGCCTCACGGGTGGTGACGAGACCAACTACCTGCAGGGCAACGAGGGCGACGACACGCTCACCGGCGGTGCGGGCTACGACACCTTCGCCTACGACACCACCGCGCAGAGCGGCATCGACCGGATCACCGACTTCGGTGTCGGCACCGACGAGATCAGCCTGCGCGCGGGCTCGGTGCCCTTCGTCATCAGCAGTGTGGCGGCAGCCGCCTCCGGTGCCGGGCTCACCCAGGGCCAGGTGGCGGTGGTGTCGAGCGCTACCGGATCGCAGATCCTGGTGGGCACCGATTCCATTGCCGGCGCCGACCTCACCATCGAGGTGCAGGGCGCGATCGACATGGCCCAGCTCTCCTGGGACAACAACAGCTGGTCGGGCTCCCTTCGCTACACCCGCCCGATCACCGGCACCAGCGGGCCGGATTCCCTGGTGGGCACCGCCGGCAATGACAGCATCCTGGGCCTGGCCGGCAACGACACCCTGGTCGGCCTCGGGGGCGATGACACGCTGATGGGGGGTGACGGCAACGACAGCCTGGCCGGTGGCGCGGGCGAGAACGAGTTCTGGGGTGGTGCCGGCAACGACACGCTCGATGGCTCGGGCGGCACCAGTTATGCCGTCTACGCGGATGCCCCGGCGGCGGTCAGCGCCGATCTTCAGGCCGGCACCGCGACCGATGGCCAGGGAGGCACCGATACCCTGATCGGCCTCGCGGGGGTCGCCGGCAGCGGCTTCAACGACACCCTGCGGGGCGACGCCGGTGACAACGCCTTTGCCGGCTTCGGAGGCAACGACCTCATCGATGGCCGTGGCGGATTCGATATGGTCGTCTATGACCTCGACGTCGCGTCTGCGGGCGTGAGCGTTGATCTCGGCACGGGGTCTGTCACCGGCGGCTGGGGCAACGACACGCTAGCCGGCATCGAAGCTGTGCGTGGCACCGGACTCGGTGACACCCTGCTCGGCTCTGCAGGCAGCGATGGGCTCTATGGCGCCGGTGGCGACGACCGCCTCACCGGCGGGGCTGGTGCCGACACCCTGGTGGGTGGCATGGGCACCGACCGCATCCGCTACTCGCTCGGTTCCGACCTGGCCGGTGATGTGATCGTCGGTGGTGATCAGGGTGGTGCCTTGCCCGAGCAGAGCACTCAGGACCGCATCCAGCTGCTCGCCGCTGCCAGCTTCGACTTCACCACCGCGGCCAGCATCACCCAGATCGACCGCGTCGACTTTGGCCTCATCACCGGCAGCGCCTCGGTGCGTCTCGGTGCGGGCATCGCGACGACCGCCGACTCGAACGGCAATGGCGTGCTCGGTGACATCGAGGTGGTGGGCTATGACTCCACCAACAGCACCAGCCCCGCCACCACCGCCAGCTTCACGGTCGATGGCAGCGATCTCACCGCCTCCCAGCAACTACTGGTCAACGGTGAAGTCGGGTCCGGGCGCACGGGTACCAATGCCTTCGGGGGCATGAGCGGCAGTGACAGCCTCACCGGCGGTGCCGGCAACGATTCGCTCTATGGCGGGCTGGGTGCCGACACCATCCTCGGCGGTCTGGGCGATGACAGCCTCAGGGGCGGTAGCGGCAACGACAGCCTCTACGGTGGCGATGGTCAGGACAGTCTGGTGGGTGGCGGGGGCGATGATCTTCTCGATGGTGGTGCCCAGACCTTCGTGATCGGCACCTCCGATGCGTATGCGAGCTTCCGGGCTACCGCTCAGGTGAGTAACCGCTACGACCTGGCCATCTTCAGCGATGCCACGGCCGGGGTCACGGTGGCGCTCGGGGTCGATGGCACCAGCGGCACTGCAACCGGCGCCGGCATCGGCACCGACACCCTGCTGAACATCGAGATGGTGATCGGCTCGTCCTACGACGACACCATTGCCGGGACTGACCGGGCCATCAACGAGATCATCCGGGGCGGCACGGGCAATGACCTGCTGCGTGGCGGCACCGTGGGCGGCACCGACCTCGGCCTCAACTTTGCCGACTACCGTCCCAACACCGGTCGGACTGCGTACACCGACGGGGTGGTGGTCAACCTCGGCGATGGCACGGCCAGTGGCGCCGACGGCAATGACACGCTGTTCGGATTCCAGGGCGCCTTCGGCAGCAACAACGATGACCGGCTGGTCGGCTCGGCCAGTGCCAACTTCCTCGAAGGCGAGCGCGGCAATGACACCATCGATGGTGGCGCGGGCCAGGACATCGCCAGCTACTCCAATGCCACGGGCGGCGTGATGGCCAGTCTGGCCAGCAACACCGCCACCGGCGCCGATGGCAACGATGTGCTCATCAGCATCGAGCACCTGCGTGGTTCGGAGTTCAACGACACGCTCGAAGGTGATGGCGGCGACAACTTCCTGCAGGGCCGCGGCGGCAACGATCTCATCTCGGGCGGTGCCGGCAACGACACGCTGCACGGTGGTGCCGGCAACGACACCCTCGATGGCGGTGCAGGCACCGACGTGGCCCAGGTGTCGGTCGACGGGTACGCGGTGTCACCTGCCAGCCTCACCCTCACCCAGGACACCGGGGTTCCGGTCTGGCATCTGCGTTCGGGCAGCACCACGCTGGTCGATCTCTCGCAGGCGCCCGGCAGCGGCACCGGAGTGCCGAGCTTCAGCGCGGTGTTCTACCAGCCTGGCACCACGGCTTCCGAGACCGACAGCCTCAGCAACATCGAGTCGCTGGCGTTCACGGTGGCTGGCAATGCGGTGGTCAACATCGATCTCACCACGATGACGTTGCAGATCCTCTGAGATGCGTGGCCGGTACCGCCGGCACCGCGGCCTTCTCTGCCTGCTGGCTGCCTGCGCATTCGCCCCCGGGGCGGGTGCGCAGGAGGTCTGGCGCTTCGAGCGTCTGCTCGACGCCGCCTGGTCCGGTCACCCCGCGGTGCTGGGCAAGCGGGCGGGCGTGCAGGCAGCCCGGGGCGATCTCGAGGGGGCGCGCTGGCAACGCTGGCCTACGCCCAGCATCGAGACCGGCGCGGGTACGGGTGGGTCGCACACCACCGTGCTGCGGCTGGAACAGCCGCTGTGGAACGCCGGGCGCATCGATGCCGCGATCGATGCCGCAGGCAGCCGGCTGAGCGCCGCCGATGCCTCGGTGATCGAGGCCCGGCAGGAACTCGGCCTGAAGCTCATCGCAGCCTGGGCGGAGGCCCGTCGGCAGCAGGAACGCGCGGTCTACGCCGCGGAAGGCGTGCGCGAGCATGAGAGACTCCTGCAGATGATCGACAGGCGCGTGGCGCAGGAAGTCAGCCCGGCGGTAGACCGCAAGTTCGCGCAGTCGCGGCTGCTGCAGGTGCTCAACGACCAGACTCTGGTTCGCCAGGCACTGGCCAACGCGCTGACACAGCTCGGCCAGCTCGCCGGCCAGCCGGTCAGCCGGGTGGATGACACTGACCCGCCTGCACCCATCCTCGCCTCGCGTGAGGCTGCAGTGGCGGCGGCGCTCGACAGCTCCCCGGTGCTGCGGCGCCTGGCCGCCGAGGAGCAGGCCGCCGAGGCTGACATCACCTCGCGCAAGTCGGCGCTGTGGCCCTCGGTCAGCCTGCGACTGGAGAAGTCCACCGGCACCACGGTGTTGCCCATCGAACGGGCCATGCTCATGCTCAGCGCCCAGCCGGGCGCGGGCCTGTCGGCCAGCGCCGGGGTGGAGGCCGCGGTCGCGCGGCGCGAGGCTGCGCGCCAGAGCCGCGAGGCGGCGGTGCGCGAGATCAACGAGCAGATCGGCATCGACTGGGAGGAACTGCAGGCGGCCCGTGACCGGCTGAGCAATGCCCGCGAGGCGCGTTCGATGTCCACTGAAGTCTTCGAGTCCTACAGCCGCCAGTACATCGCCGGCCGCAAGACCTGGATCGATGTGCTCAACGCCGTGCGCGAAACCACGCAGGCCGACTTCGCCATGGCCGACGCCAACGCCCAGACCCTCGCGGCGGGCGAGCGCCTGCGGCTGCGCACCGGTGCCACGCCGCTTGTCAGCGGCGGGTCGTCGGCCGCGCCAGCGGCGCCCGCCCCGGGCCATTCGCCCGCGGCCCCCGCCGCGAACTCGGCCGTCCCAGCCCGCCCATGAGCGACCTGCCCGATTTCATCGACCGCGCCGCGCGGCTGGTGGGCCAGCGCCTGGGCGCCGACCGCCGCGACGAAGTCACGCGTCTGGCTGCGCAGGAGGGCGACTCCATCGCGCCGCAGTCGCTGCTGGCCGAGGCCTGGCGGCTGGGCGGTCTGGAAGGCCGTCCCGAGTCCCTGACTGAGCCCCAGCCCGCCGACCTGCCCTTTGCCGGCTGGCGGGCCGATCTCGGCTGGGTGCTGGTCACCGCCCGCGGCGCCGACGGCCGCTGGACGCTCACCGGGCCGGGCGGCGATTCCCTGCCGCCCGCCGAGTCGCTGCAGGGCATGGCCTGCCTGAGCCTGCCGCGCCGCGCCGATCCCGCTGACGATCAGACCGCACCCAGGGCACTGGGCCTGGTATGGCGCTCGCTGCTGCGCCACCGCACGGTGTTCATCGACGCGGTGCTGGCCACGGTGCTGGTCAATCTGCTCACGCTGGCGGCCTCGCTCTACAGCATGCAGGTCTACGACCGGGTGATCCCCAACCAGGGCTTCCAGACCCTCAAGGTGCTCACCGTGGGCGCGGTGGCGGCCATCCTGCTGGAGCTGCTGCTCAAGCACCTGCGCGCGCGCCTGGTGGAGCGGGCCTGCACCGCCATGGACGAGGAGCTCTCGATCTGGTTCTTCGCCCGCATGCTGGGCATCCGCATGGAGAAGCGCCCGTCGGCGGTGGGCACGCTGGCCGGGCAGGTCAAGGGCTTCGAGACGGTGCGCGGCGTGCTCACCTCGGGCACGCTCTTCGTGCTGGCCGACGTGCCCTTCGCGATCTTCTTCGTGGCGGTGATCGGCCTGCTCGGCGGCTGGCTGGTGCTGGTGCCGCTGGTGAGTCTGCCGCTCGCCCTGTTCACCGGCATCGTCTTCCACCGCGCCATCGCCCGCCATGCCCGCGACAATCAGGCCGACAGCCACCTCAAGACCGGCCTGCTGGTCGAGGCCATCGACGGCGCCGAAACCGTCAAGTCCAACGGCGCCGAGTGGAAGCTGCAGTCGCGCTGGGCGCGGCTGGCGCGCCGCAGCGCCGACTCGGAGCAGCGGCTGCGCAATCTCTCGGCGGCGGCCCAGAACCTCACCGCGGGCCTGCAGCAGCTCGGCTACGTGGCGCTGGTGGCCGCCGGCGCCTGGCTGGCCACCGAGAACCTGCTCACCATGGGCGGGCTGCTGGCCTGCTCGATCATCAGCAACCGCGCCATGGCGCCCATCATCCAGCTGCCCGGCATGATGGTGCAGTGGGCCCATGCCCGCGCCGCCCTCGAGGGGCTCGATCGCATCATCGCGTTGCCCGGCGAGGCCGATGACCAGCGCCACGCGCTCACTCCGGGCGTGCTCGAGGGCGGGCTGCGTCTTGAGCGGGCGCGCTTCTCGTACGGCATGGCCGGGCATCTGGCGCTCGACATCGAGCGGCTCGAGCTGCGCCCCGGCGAGCGCGTGGGCCTGGTGGGCGCGATCGGCTCGGGCAAGAGCACGCTGCTCAAGCTCGCCAGCGGCCTGTACCGACCGGCCGAGGGCAAGTGCTTCCTCGGCGGCCTCGACATGGCGCTGCTCTCGCCGGCGGTGCTGCGCGAGACCATCGGCTATCTGCCGCAGGATGTGCGGCTGTTCAGCGGCACGCTGCGCGAGAACCTGCTGGTCGGCCTTCCCGATCCGGGCGATGAGGCGGTGCTCGCCGCGGCCCGGCGCACCGGCCTGATCGAGCTGATCAGCGCCCAGCCCAAGGGTCTGGCCCTGCCCATCACCGAAGGCGGGCGTGGCGTGTCGGGCGGGCAGCGTCAGCTGGTGGGTCTCACGCGGCTGCTGATCGCCTCGCCGAAGGTCTGGCTGCTCGACGAGCCCACCGGCTCGATGGATGCCGCCACCGAGGCGCGGGTCACCGCGCTGCTCGATGAGGTGGCCCGTGCCGGCGCCACGCTGCTGGTGGCCACCCACAAGACCGGGCTGCTGCCCATGCTCGGCCGGCTGGTGGTGCTGCACGGCGGGCGCGTGGTGCTCGACGGGCCGCGCGGCGCGGTGCTCGAGCGCCTGCAGGGCCGGCCCGCCGCGGCCGCGCCCCAGGGATCCGCCGCATGAGCGCCGATTCGTCCCCCGGCCGCCGCATGAGCGCCGATTCGTCCACCGGCCGGCACATGAGCGCCAGTGCGCCCGCCGGCGGCCGCGAGCCCGGACGCGATCCCGGCCGCTGGCTGATCCGCGCCTCATTCCTCGTCATCATCGGCTTCATCGCCTGGGCGAACTGGGCCGAGATCGACCAGATCACCCGCGCGCCGGGCCAGGCCATCGCC
Source organism: Burkholderiales bacterium (assembly GCA_037146935.1). Taxonomy (GTDB): domain Bacteria; phylum Pseudomonadota; class Gammaproteobacteria; order Burkholderiales; family Burkholderiaceae_E; genus Quisquiliibacterium. The sequence goes on along the minus strand of JBAWWD010000017.1, from coordinate 96,327 downwards.
TCGTCGCGCAATCAGGTGGTGCAGGCGCCCGAAGGCGGCGTGTTGGCCGAGCTGCTGGTGCGCGAGGGCAGCAGCGTGCGGCGCGGTCAGCTGCTCTTCCGCTTCGAGCGCAACAAGGCCGAGGCCGGCTCGCTCGAGGCCGAGGCCAAGGTCGTGGCCCTGAAGGCCGCGGTGGCGAGGCTGCGCGCCGAATTGCTTGGCGGCAAGCCGGTGTTCGGCCCTGAGCTGCGCCGCTATCCCGAGTTCACCGCCACCCAGCAGGCGCTCTTCGACAAGCGCCAGTCGGCGCTGGCCGAGGAGCTCGCCGCGCTCGCCCGGTCGCAGTCGCTGGTGCGCGACGAGCTCGAGATGAACCTGCCGCTGCTGCGCACCGGCGACGTGAGCCGCGCCGAGGTGCTCAAGCTGCAGCGTCAACTCGCCGAGATCGAGGGTCAGATCACCAACCGGCGCAACAAGTACCTGCAGGACAGCCAGACCGAGTTCGCCAAGGCCCAGGAAGACCTCGCTGCCGCCGAGCAGGTGCTGGCCCAGCGCCGCGAGCAGCTCGGCTACACCGAGGTGCGCGCGCCCATGGACGGCGTGGTGCGCAACGTGCGGCTCACCACGGTGGGCGGCGTGGCCCGCCCGGGCGAGGAGATCCTGCAGATCGTGCCGGTGGAGGACAGCTTCCTATTCGAGGCCAAGGTGCGGCCCGCCGATGCCGCCTTCGTCAAGACCGGCCTGCCCGCCACGGTCAAGCTCGACGCCTACGACTACACCATCTACGGCTCGCTGCCCGGCGAGGTGACCTACATCAGCGTGGACACGCTCAGCGAGGACAACCGCGCCAACGAGCAGCCCTACTACCGGGTGCAGATCCGCACCACCGCGCGCAATCTGGTGGCCGCCAATGGCCGGCGAATCGACATCCAGCCGGGCATGACCGCCTCGATCGAGATCCGCACCGGCAGCAACACCGTGCTGCGCTTCCTGCTCAAGCCGGTGATCAAGACCCTGCACGAGGCGCTCGGCGAGCGCTGAGCGCGCCGCAGACCGCGCAAGGGCACGGCGCGCTGGCCGCGCGCCGGATCAGCCGGCTTCCGAGGGCGCTTGCGCGCCCGCGCCCTGGCCCGGGCGGTCGAGTTCGTGCTCGAGCCCGTAGCGAACCAGGGCTGCCAGGCTGGGCAACTGCAGCTTCTCCTGGATGCGGGTCTTGTGGGTGCTCACGGTCTTGACCGAGAGGTGGAGCTCGCCGGCGATCTCGGTGAGGCGCTTGCCGGAAACCAGCCGGCGCAGCACATCGAGTTCGCGGTCGCTCAGGCGGGTGTGGCGCGGCACCTCCACTCGGCCATTGAGCTGCTGGATCACGCGCTCGGCCAGGCTGCTGGTGACATACGCGCCGCCGGCGGCCACCTTGCCGATGGCCACCATCAGTTCGGCGGCGGCGCTGTCCTTGGTGAGATAGCCGCTCGCGCCGGCGCTGAACGCGCGCAGGGCGTACTGCTCCTCGGCGTGCATGCTGAGCACCAGCACCCGCACCGCCGGGTATTCGGTCTTGATGCGCCGGATGAGATCGAGCCCGCTCATGCCGGGCATGGAGAGATCGACCACCGCCACCGCCACCGGCGCGCTGCGCAGCATCGCCAGGGCCTGGAAGGCCGAACTGACCTCCTCGATGTGCCAGTGCCCGCCCTCGGCCTCGATCATGCGGCGCAGGCCGGCGCGCACGATGGCGTGGTCATCGACCAGCAGCAGCGTGCCTTCGCGGCCTGCGGAGCGGGTCATGCGCGGCTCATCGGGCCACGGCCATCGCTGAGGGCGACGCGGGTGCGGCGATGGCCTCGGTGCCGATCGGCAGCCACACCCGCAGCCGGCCGCCGCCGCCGGGCGGGTTGTTCACCTCGAATCGGCCGCCGAGCAGGATGGCGCGCTCGCGGATGCCCATCAGGCCGAAGGAGCCCTCCTTGCGCACCGCGCTGTCGCGAAAGCCCACGCCGTTGTCCTGCACGGTGAGCATCAGCTCGCCCTCGTGCTGCTCGATGATGATCCGGGCATCGGTGGCCCGCGCGTGGCGGCCGATGTTGGTCAGCGCCTCCTGCACGATGCGGTAGACGGTGGTGGCCGTGCGGTCATCGATGGTCGGGTCTATTTCGCCGAGGCTGGTCGTGACCTCGATGCCCATGCGGCGCGAGGCCTCGCGCCCGAGCCACTCCACCGCCGCGTTCAGGCCGAGGTCGTCGAGCATGAGCGGGCGCATGTCGGCCGAGATGCGCCGCAGCGAGGCCATGGTCTCGTCGAGCAGCTCGAGCATGGCCGCCATGCGGGCGCGGGTGGCCGGCCGGCTGCCGTGATCGGCAATGTCGCTGAGCTCCATCTTCATCCAGGACAGGCGCTGGCCGAGGTCATCGTGCAGCTCGCGGGCGATGCGCCGGCGTTCTTCTTCGCGCGCCTCCACCAGGCTGCCCGAGAGGCTGCGCAGCTCGGCGCGCGAGCGCTCGAGCTCGAGCCGCTCGCCGTTGTGCCGGGTGACATCATGCAGCAGCGCCAGGGTGAGATCGTCGCCGTAGCCGGGCAGCGTGGCCACCACGATCTCGGCCTGCCGCTGGTGGCCGTCGAGTCGGTTGATGGTGAGCTGCACCATCGGCACCTCGGGGTTGCCACCCATGGCCTGCGCGATGTGCTGGTCGAGATTGGGCCGGCACTCGGGCGCCACCAGGTCATGGCAATGCCGGCCCACCAGGGACTCGACCGTGCCTGCGCCGAAAAGCGCCACCGCCCGCCGGTTGGCATAGCCGATCACCGCGTTGCGGCAGACGATGGCCGCGGTGGGCGTCTGGTCGAAGAGCTGCATCTGTCGGGTGCGCAACGCCGCGATCTGCTCGGTGAGCGATTCGTCAGGCGCCGGCCGGTGCAGCCGCAGGCAGGCCACGGCCTGCGGGCCGGTCGCGGTCTCGAGCTGCGCGGCGCTCAGGTCTGCCTGCAGGCGGGCGGCCTTGGTTTCGCCGGCGGGTGTGAGCCACAGCCCGGCCACTGGCAACTGCTCGGCACCGCGGGAGAGCGCGAGCCGCAGCCGCTCGGCCGCATCCGGCGTGAGGCACTCCGGCAGGCGCTGACCGATGAGCGTGCCCGGGGCCCGGCCGAGCAGGCCCGCGGCGGGTGCGTCAGCCATCAGGATGCGGCCCTGGCGATCGATGACCAGATTCGCGTCGGTCATTGCGCGGGTGATGTCCGATTCATGTGCGGCGGGGGGACTGCAGCAGGCCTTGGCGGTCGGGATCATGAGGCTCCATGCATCGCGCCCGGATGACGCAGATCAAGCTAGGGGCAGGATACCAGCCGGCGGATCAGGAACTCATCAGCGTTCATGTCGCTTGCGTTGCCGTCTATCGGCTGCATTCGGAAAGTTCCTACCGCCGGTCAGGATACCGGCCGCGTCGCTCGGAGTTTTTCCAGCTGAACTTCGCCGGCCGTCCGATGGCGGCGAGCTGCCGGCTGCGCGACAGTGGATCCCACGCGCCAACCCAACCGGCCGACCGGCAACCACGGAGATCAGCATGACACACACCGAGAACGCAGCCAGCCCGACGTCCACCGCCACTTCCCTGTCCCACGCCGCCCGCGCCGAGGGCGGTCGACAGGCCGATGCCCTCGCGGCCAGCACGCTCACCGAACTGCTGCGCCTGATGGGCGCCGAGGCGATCGACAGCGCCCTGGGCGATGCCTACCCCGTGGCGATGCGTCGCGTGCGGGCCGGCGCCACCCTCTACCACGAGGGCACGCAGGCCGAGTCGATCTACTTCGTGAACATCGGCTCCTTCAAGAGCATCCGCACTGCCGAGGACGGCTACGAGCAGGTGCTCGGCTTCGTGCGCCGCGGCGAGCTGCTCGGTTTCGACGCGGTGTGCATGGGCCAGCACCCCACCGCCGCCATCGCGCTGGAAGACTCGCGGGTCTTCTCGGTGCGCATCCAGGACATCTTCACCCTCGCGCAGCGGGCACCGGCGCTCGATCGCGTGCTGCATCTCGCGGTGAGCCGACAGCTCACCGCCCGCGCCGACATCGCCGATGTCATGGCCGCGGTGGCCGCCGATGTCCGCCTGGCGCGCTTCCTGGTGCAGATGTCCGAGCGCATGCAGGCCTGCGGCCAGTCGCCGCGCCGGCTCTACCTGCGCATGAGCCGCAGTGACATCGCCAGCTATCTCGGCGTGGCCCACGCCACCGTCAGCCGCTCGTTCAGCGCGCTGGCCGCCTGGGGGTGCCTGCGGGTCAACAACCGCGATGTCGAGATCCTCGACATGCCGCGCCTGCGTGCGTTCTCGCGCAGCACCCGTGGCCTGATGGAGGATCCCAGCCGCCTGATGGCGATGCCGGTCGATGCGCTGCCCGGATCCGCGCGCCGCGACCATTTCGCGGCGGTGCCGGCCTGAGCCCGCGCCGCGCGACGGGCCCCCGCCGGCCCGTCGCGCTCACGCCGGCGACGATGGCTCGGCCATCAGCTGGCGGATCTCCTCCTCGTCGAGCGTCTCCCGCTCGAGCAGCGCCGCAGCGCAGCGATCGAGCATCGCGCGCCGTTCCCTGAGCACCTCGGTGGCCCGATCGAAGGCCGACGCCACGATGGCGCGCACCGCCTCGTCGATGCGGCGCGCGGTCTCGGGGCTGGCCATCGTCCCGGCAAGCGTGGGCATGTCCGGCAGGACCAGGAACCGCGGCGGCGGCGCCGCATAGGCCACGCAGCCCAGGGTCTCGTCCATGCCGTAGCGCATCACCATGTCGCGCGCGATGTCGGTCGCCTTGGCGATGTCATCGGCCGCGCCGGTGGAGATCTCGCCGAAGACCAGCTTCTCGGCCGCGCGCCCGCCCATCAGCACCACGATGCGGTCGACCAGTTCGGCGCGACTGGCGAGGTGACGATCCTCACCCGGCCGCTGCAGCGTGTAGCCGAGCGCGCCCACGCCGTGCGGCACGATCGACACCTTGTGGATGCGATCGGCGCCCGGCATGGACAGCGCGGTGATCGCATGGCCCATCTCATGGCAGGCCACGGTGCGCCGCTCGGTCAGGCCGAGCACGCGATGCCGGCGCTCGATGCCGGCCACGATGCGCTCGAAGGCCGCGGTGAAGTCGGGCAGTTCCACCGCCTGCGCGCGGCGCCGCGTGGCGCACAGGGCCGCCTCGTTCACGAGGTTGGCGAGGTCGGCGCCGGCCAGACCGGTGGTGAGCGCGGCGATCGCATCCAGGTCCACATCCGGCGCCATGCGCACCCGCGCGGCATGCACCCGCAGGATCGCCAGCCGCCCGGCGCGGTCGGGTCGGTCGACCAGCACCTGGCGGTCGAAGCGGCCGGCGCGCAGCAAGGCCGGGTCGAGGATCTCGGGCCGGTTGGTCGCTGCCAGCAGCACCACGCCCACGCCAGGATCGAAGCCGTCGAGCTCCACCAGCAGCTGATTGAGGGTCTGCTCGCGCTCGTCGTGGCCGCCCGCGCCCGGGAAGGCCGAGCGCGCCTTGCCCAGCGCGTCGAGCTCGTCGATGAAGATGATGGCCGGCGCGTGGCTGCGGGCCTGCTCGAACAGGTCGCGCACACGGGCGGCGCCCACGCCGACGAAGAGCTCGATGAATTCCGAGCCGCTGATCGAGAAGAAGGCCACGCCGGCTTCGCCGGCGACCGCGCGGGCGAGCAGGGTCTTGCCGGTGCCGGTGGGGCCCATCAGCAGGATGCCCTTGGGCACGCGGGCACCGAGCCGGCCGTGCTCGGCCGGGTTCTTCAGGAAGTCGACCACCTCCTGCAGTTCGGCCTTGGCCTCGTCGACGCCGGCCACATCGGCGAACCGGACCCCGGTCTGCGTTTCCATGTACACGCGGGCGCGGCTGCGCCCGATGCCCAGCAGCCCGCCGCCCGCGCCCATCTTGCTGGAGAGCCGGCGGCTCACCAGGTACCACAGCCCGAAGAAGACGGCGCTGGGCAGCAGCCAGGAGAGCAGGTCGCGCAACCAGACCGGCTCCGACACGCGGCGGTAGCTCACCCCGTGGCCCTGCAGCCGTTCGGCGAGCGCCGGTTCCACCCGGGTGGCCATGATCAGTTGCCGGCCCTGCGCATCGGGCGCGCGCAGGCGGGCGGTGATCAGCTGCTCGCCGATCACCACCTCCTGAACCCGGCCCTCGCGCAGGGCATCCTCGAATTCGCTGTAGGCCACCAGCGCCGAGGGGCCGGTGTCCGACCACCAGGTGCGCTGCGCCAGCAGCGCGGCCAGCGCCACCCCCACGGCCACATAGCCGATCCACTGCCCTGTCCTGCGTGCCATCGTCGCTCCCGCGCTGGCGGTGCCGCCGGCCGGTGCCGGCGCGCGCCCTGCCGTCGTGACCGCGATCGGAGCACGCGAGGCCACCGGCCTGCTTGATGCCGGTCAGTGCGGCGCGCATCGCGTGACCGGGGGCGGTGCGGTTTGGCCGGTGCTTGATCGGGCGCAGTCGCGTGCCGCGCGCGCTCGCCTAAGGTCGGGGCTTCCCTGACTCGGATCGGCGGCGCGCGGATCGCGGCGTCGTCGTCGCACGAATACATGGCTACCGCGCTCCTGCTCTCGCCCGGCCGCATCGGCCGGGTGGCCCAGGCCCGGCTCGCCGCGCTGGCCACGCCGCTGTCGCTGGAGTGGCCGGGTGGCCGCGCCGGGCCTCCTGCCGCCCGGGTGCACCTGCGCCTGCGCGATCGTCGTCTGCTGGCGGCGCTGGCCCTCGGTCGGGTGGGCGAGGTGGCCGATGCCTACGTGGCCGGCCGCCTGGACATCGATGGTTCCCTGCGCGACCTGATGGCCGCGGCCGGCGAACTGGTCGGCGACCCGGTCGCCGACGGCGCGCGTGCCGGCTGGCGCGGCTGGCTCGCCGCGCTGCGCAGCCGTGCTGCCCGCCTGTCGCTGCCCCGCGCCGAGCAGGTGCGCTTCCACTATGACCTGGGCGATGACTTCTTCGCGCTCTGGCTCGATCCGCGGCGGGTCTACTCCTGCGCCTACTACGCCGAGCCGGGCCTTGACCTGGCTCGGGCCCAGGAGGCCAAGCTCGAGCATGTCTGCCGCAAGCTGCGGCTCGCGCCGGGCCAGCGTCTGCTGGATGTGGGCGCCGGCTGGGGCGGCCTGCTGCTCTGGGCGGCCGAGCACCATGGCGTGCACGCCGTGGGCATCACGCTCTCGCGCAACCAGCACGCCCATGTGCAGCGGCTGATCGATGCCCGTGGCCTGGGCGGGCGGGTCGAGATGCGACTGCTCGATTTCCGCGAATTGCCTGCCGATGAACGCTTCGACCGCATCGCCTCCATCGGCATGTTCGAGCATGTGGGCGGGCGCCATCTCGGTGCCTACTTCGCCGGCCTGCACGGCCGGCTGCGCCCGGGCGGCCTGGTGATGAACCATGGCATCACGGCCGGCGGGCTCGACAATCCGCAGCTGGGGGCGGGCATCGGCGACTTCATCGAGAAGCACATCTTCCCCGGGGGAGAGCTCTTCCATGTCTCGCGGGTGGCGGCCAGCCTCGCCGGTGGCGGCCTCGAGCTGCTCGATGTCGAGAACCTGCGCCCGCATTACGCGCGCACGCTCTGGGCCTGGGCCGACGGACTGGAGTCACGGCTGGCCGAGGCGCGCGCGATCGCCGGCGAGGCCACCGTGCGGGCCTATCGCATGTACCTCGCGGGCTGCGCCATGGCCTTCGAGCGCGGCTGGATCTCGCTGCACCAGTTGCTGGCCGCGCGGCCCGATGGCCGAGTCGACCCGCCGTCCTCGGCGCAGGCGGATCAGCCGGGCCTGCGCGGCGCGCAGTCGGCCTATCCCTTCGAGCGCAGCTACATGTACCCGATGGGGCGCCACGCCCCGCGGCCCGCGAGCGCCATCGGGGATTGACGCCGCGCGCGATCCCGCGCCCAATGGCGCGTCGTCGGGCCGTTCCGGTCTGCGGCCCGCCGCGCCATGACTGCCGACCCAACACCTTCCGGGGCCTCGCCCGCCCCCGCGCCCGATGCCGGACCCGCGCCCGCCCTCGAGGCCGCGCCGGCCCTGCCGGTGGTGGTGGCGGTGGCGTCCTCCGCCGGTGGCCTTGCCCCGCTCAAGCGCCTGGTGGCGGCCATTCCCGCGACCGATGCGCTCGCCTGGGTGGTGGTCTCGCACCTCGATCCGGCCGGCGGCTCCATGCTGGTCAGCCTGCTGCAGCGGGAGACGCCGCTGCCGGTCGTTCAGGCGCAGGACCGCATGCCGCTGCAAGCCGGTCGCCTGCATGTGATCCCGCCCAATGCCGCCCTGGTCTACGAGTCGGGTTGCCTGCGGGTGGTGTCGCCGGCCGATCCCCTGGGCCGGCATCATCCCGCAGACCGCTTCTGCGGCTCGATCGCGCGCGCCCTGGGCTCGCGCGCGGTGGGCGTGGTGCTCTCGGGCAGCGGCTCCGACGGGGTGGCGGGCCTGTGTGCGATCCGGGCCGCGGGCGGCTTCACCCTGGCACAGGACCCTGCCGACGCGCAGTTCGATCCGATGCCCGCGCAGGCGATCGCTGCCGGCTGCGTCGATCTGGTGGCGTTGCCGCAGGACATGCCGGCGCGCATCCTGGCGCTGCTCGCGGCGGGTGGCGGGCCCGATCGCAGTCCGCCCCATGCGCTCGACGGCGTGCTGCGGGTGCTGCGCGAGGGCGGCAACCATGACTTCTCCGAGTACCGCACCAGCACCCTGCAGCGGCGCATCGAGCGGCGCGTGGCGCTGCACGGCCTCTCGGGCGTGGCCGAGTATGCCGAGCGGCTGCGCGGCAATTCGCAGGAACGCGCCCTGCTCGAGCGCGAGCTGCTGATCGGCGTCACCGGCTTCTTTCGCGACACGCCGGTGTGGCAGGCCCTGCAGTCGCGGGTGCTGCCGGCGCTGATTGCCGAGGCCTCGCCGCAGCGGCCGCTGCGCGCCTGGGTGGCGGGCTGCTCCACCGGCGAGGAGGCGTATTCGCTGGCCATCTCCCTGCATGAGCTGCTGCACCCCGCCGACGCGCCGCCGCCGCAGGCCGCGCCATTGGTGCAGATCTTTGCCACCGATCTGTCCGAGGACGCCATCGTGCGTGCCCGACGCGGCGTGTTTCCGGCGGCGATCGCCCGCGAGGTCTCGCCGGCGCGCCTGCAGCGTTACTTCACGCGCGCCGGGGAAGGCTGGCGCATCGGCAAGTCCGTGCGTGAAAGCGTGGTCTTCGCCACCCACGACCTGCTCGCCGACCCGCCCTTCACCCGGCTGGACATGATCAGTTGCCGCAACCTCATGATCTATCTGACGCTGCCTCTGCAGGAGCGCCTCTTGCCGCTCTTCCACTACGGCCTGCGGCCCGGCGGGGTGCTGCTGCTGGGCAGTTCCGAGTCGGTCGGGCACGGCGCCGAGCTGTTCGAGCCGATCGATGCCCGTCTGCGGCTGTTCCGTCGCCGCCCCACGCCGGGCGCGCTGGCGGTCCCCGGTCTGCCCCTGCGCCCTCAGGACCGCGCGATCGCGCCCAAGGAGCCTGTCTTGTCCGACCCCGACACCCCGTCCGTCAACCTGCAGTCGCTTGCCGACCAGGTGCTGCTGCATGAGCTCACGCCACCGGCGGTGCTGGTGAGCGCTGCCGGCGACATCCTCTACATCAACGGCCGCACCGGGCGCTGGCTGGAGCCGGCCGCCGGCAAGGCCAACTGGAACCTGCACGCGATGGCCCGGCCCGGCATCCGCGAGCCGCTGTCGGCCGCACTCGCGCGAGCCCTCGAGCAGGACGAGCCCCTGCGCCTGACCGGGCTGGTGCCTGCCGATGACGCCACTGCCGCGCCGGTGGATGTGCTGGTGCGTCGCCTGCGCGAACCTGCCGGTCTGGAGGGCACCCTGCTGGTGGTGTTCCTGACGCAAGTCGCCGGCGTCGCGGCCGTCACGCCTGCGCCGGTGGCCGCAACGGCGCAGGCCCGGGCCAGCGCCGAGGCCGGTCAGGACTTCTCCCTGAGTCACGAGCGCCTGCGCGTGATGCGCGACGAGATGCGCAGCTCGCGCGAGGAGCTGCAGGCTGCCAACGAGGAACTGCAGTCGAGCAACGAGGAGCTGCAGTCCACCAACGAGGAGCTCACCAGCTCCAAGGAGGAACTGCAGGCCATGAACGAGGAACTGCACGCGGTCAATGCCGAGCTGCAGTCGCGGGTGGACGAGCTCGCGCTCGCGCGCAGCGACATGCGCAACCTGCTCGAGAGCCTCGATGTGGCCACGCTGTTTCTCGACGCCGACCTGAACGTGCGTCGCTACACCGAACATGGCCGGCGGATCTTCCGCCTGCGCGAGGGCGATGTCGGACGGCCGATCGCCGAGCTGAGCGGCACGCTCAACTACCCCGAGCTCGTGGCCGATCTCGACGCGGTGCTGCGCGATCTGACCCCCAGCGAGAAGGCGGTGCCCTCGCGCGACGGGCGCTGGTATTCGGTGCGCATCAGCCCTTATCGCGATGACGCCGCCCAGGTGCGCGGCGCCCTGGTCACCTGCCTGGACATCACCGCGGCCAAGCTGCTGGAGGCCCGGGTGAGAGGGGCCTGACCCTCGTCGGCTTGCGTTGGCGCAAGGCCGTGGCGGGCGCGCTGCCGCACCATCCTCCGGTGGCGGGGCGGGCCGGCCGGCGGGCGGTGGGCAGCCCGGCACGAGGATCGACGATGATGAGCAGACATCCCTGGGCCCTGCTGGCCAATGCCTCGCGCGCGCGGCTCTTCGAGGTGGATCGCGAGGCCGGACGGCTGATCGAGCTGGAGGATTTCATCCATGCCGGCGGCCGGATGCATCCTGCCGATCTCGGCGATGAGCGTGGCGGCCATACCCAGCGCGGCACCGGCGACGGCGGCAGCGGCGGGGCCTCGTTCGAGCCGCGCACCGACACCCGGCACAAGGAGCGCGAACACTTCGCCCGCGAACTCGCGGTGTACCTCGATGCCGCGCTGGCGCAGCACCGCTTCCAGAGCCTGCTGCTGCTCGCCTCCAATCCGTTCCTGGGCGAGTTGCGCGCCCATCTTGCGCCGGCCACCGCCCGCGCCGTGCAGGTGTGCGAGCCGCTGGACATCGGCAGCCTGGCCGCGCCGGAGCTTGCCCGGCGGGTGATGGCGCTGGCCGCGCAGCCCGCCGGCTAGGCGCCGCTTGTCTCGCCCGCCAGTTCTTCGGTGATGAGGCGGGCGATGAGGGCCGGGTCTTCCAGGGGCAGGAAGTGGCTGTGTCCGGCGAGGTGGATCTCGCGCCCCTGGCGGAACTCGCCGACGAGGCCCGGCCAGGTGGGCGAGAAGGAGTAGTCGAAGGGATTGCGATCCGGGGTGGGCAGTCTTGCCCGGATGATCAGCACCGGGATGCGCAGTGCCCGGATGCTCGCGTACACGCCGGGGTTGGCGCGCCCGGTCATGTAGACCCTGGCCTCGGTCTGCGGCGCGCAGGCCAGCTCCATGCCCTCGCCGTCGGCGGCGGGTTTCAGGCCGTGCTCGCAGTAGTCGCGCAGCGCCTGCGGATCGAAGCTGCTGTAGGGCGCGCGCGTCGCGAAGCGCTCGAGCATCGCCTGGGCCGACGCGAAGCGCGACTGGCGCCGGGCGGCCGGGTGCATGCCGCCCGGAAACACCGGCGGCGGCTGGTGGTAGGCGGCGGGTTCGGCGATGACCGGGTCGAGCAGGATCAGCCGCGAGAAGCGCGCGGGCTCGATGGCTGCCGCCTGAACCAGTCCGTGGGCGCCCATGCTGTGGCCGATGCCCACCGCGCCCTGCAGCGCCTGACCCGCGGCAAAGCCGGCGATGTCCCTGCCGAACACCGACCAGTGCTCGATGGGCGCGGCGTCGCTGCGGCCATGGCCGCGCTGCTCGAGCGCGATCAGGTGGCGCGCGGGCAGATGGCTGATCATGCGGTCCCAGACCCGGCCGTGAAAGCCGGTGGCATGGACCAGCAGCAGGCTGGGGGCCAGGCCCCGCAGCGCGGCATGCCACTCGAAGTACGACAGCCCGATGCCCTCGACGCTGAGTCGGCCGGCGCCGGGTTGCGGGGTGGGCGCGGTGGCGTGGCTGTCCATGGCGGCTTTCAGGGGGGCTGAGCGCGCGGCGCGCGCGGTCAGCGCGCCGCCGGCAACTCGTTGAGGGTGAAGTGCAGCCGCGTGCCTTCGCCGGGCGCGCTCTGCGCCCAGATCCGGCCACGATGCCGCTGCACGATGCGCGCCGCGGTGGCCAGGCCCACGCCGGTGCCGGCGAACTCGTTGGCGCCGTGCAGTCGCTGGAAGGCGCCGAACAGCCGATCGGCATAGCGCATGTCGAAGCCCGCGCCGTTGTCCGAGACCCGGTAGACCAGGGTGTCGTCCTCGCGCAGGCAATCGAACTCCACCTGCGCCCGCTCGGTGCGCGAGGTGTACTTCCAGGCATTGCCCAGCAGGTTCTCGAGCAGGATGCGCAGCAGGGTGCGGTCGCCGCTGGCGGTGATGCCGCGCGCGATGATGACCTCGACCTGGCGCTGCGGCTCCTGCGAGCGCAATTCGTCGATGATCTGCTGGGCGAGCAGGGTGAGGTCCACCGGCCCCGGCACCAGCGGTTGCGCCGACACCCGCGCCAGGCCGAGCAGGGCGTCGATCATCTGGTCCATGCGCGAGGCCGCGCTCAGGATGCGGTTGAGGTGCTCCTGGCCCACCCGGTCGAGCTTGGCCGAGAAGTCCTCGAGCAGGATGCGCGAGAAGCCCTCCACCGAGCGCAGCGGCGCGCGCAGGTCGTGCGACACCGTGTAGCTGAACGACTCCAGCTCGCGGGACACCGCCTCGAGTTCCTGCAGACGGGCCGACTGCGCCACCAGCAGCCGGTGCGCGGCATCGGCCCGCTCGCGCAGCCGCTCGCTCTCGTCGTGCAGGTCATCGACCGCGAGCGCGGCCTGCTGGCGCAGACCCTCCAGCGGCGGCACCGGATCCACCCGCATGGACACGCGCCGGGTCTGGCCGTAACGGTCGGGCAGCTCGGCCTGCAGGCGATAGCCCTGGCCGGCGGCGAGCGCCGCGCCGATCGCGCCGGCAGCATCGCGATTGGCCTCGCCCAGCAGGGTGAGCGGCGAGATCGAGAGCAGTTCGGTGTCGGTGCGGCCCAGGATGGCGCAGGCCGCCGCGTTCGACCACAGCACGCGCCAGCCCGGCGCGGCGTCGTGCGACTCGATGAGCAGGGTGGGGCCCGGGGCGACCCGCAGCGCGGTCATGAGGTTGTGGCTGGCGCGCTCGGCCGCCAGGGCGCCGCCCACGTCCCGGATCAGGCCGCTGTAGCCGATGACCGCCCCCTGGGCGTCGAGCCGCGGCCGGCCGGACTCGACCAGGAAGGCGCGGCTGCCGCCTTCCACCGGCACCGACCAGATCATCTCGGCAAAGGCCCGGCCCCGGGCGAGCTGATCGCGATGGGCGACCCAGGTGGCATCGGGTTCGGGGTTGGCCGCGGTGCCGGCGATGCTGCGACCGAGCTGGATGCCGCCGCACTCCCAGCGCGCCCGGCCGATCAGCACCCGCGCGAGCATGGCCTGCTCCTCGGTTTCGCTCTCGATGCGGCGGTAGCGCCCCTGCGCGTCCTGCTCCCAGTACATCCAGCCGGTGAGGCGCCGGGTGAGCGCGAGCTGGGCCTCGCGATCGGCCAGCTCGGCCTCCTGGCGGGCCTGCTCGTCGGCCTGGGTGAGGGCGAGCAGCGAGGCCTCGGCCTGCGCCAGCCGGCGGTTCTCGCGACGCTCGTGCCATACCCCGGCCACCGAGCCGAGCATGAAGGCCATGGCCAGCGCCGCCGGCACCAGCCAGCCGGCCTGGGCAGCTTCGCCGCCGGGCTCGCGGCCGGCGAGCCACCCGGCAAGCGCCAGCGCGGCCACCGCGAGCAGGCCCAGCCAGCGTGCCGAGGGCTTCTGGCCCGGGGAGGGCGGGGGCGAAGGCGAAGGCGGGGGAGACAAGGGCGCGTGAGGCGTGGGCGGGAGTCGTCCGGGATGATGCCGCAAAAAAAACCCCCGGCGTGCTGTTTTCGGGCCGACCGTTGCCCGGGCTGGAGGTGCCGCTGGTCGGGAGTCTGATGCCCGGGGTAGGTTGATTCCGGCCACCGGGGCAGAATGCGGGATCGGTCACCGGGCTGGCTGCTGCCGGCCCGGTCCCGGCCTGTCCGAATCCGCCTCCGGACGCCTGCCACCGGCCCTGTCCATGAGTCTGCCTGCTCCCGACACCTCCGAACCGTCCCCCCGGGTGATCGCGCTGGTCGACGATGACCCGATGTGGCGGTTTCTCACCAGCACCGCCCTGCAGGGTTTCGGCTGGACCGTCGAGGACCATGACAGCGGCCAGGCCCTGATCGAGGCGCTGCCCCGATCGACTGCCGACATCATCCTCATCGACGCGATGATGCCGGGCATGGATGGCTTCCAGACCTGCGAGGCCGTCCGCCAGACCCCAGCCGGCGCGCGCATCCCCATCCTGATGCTGACCAGCCTCGAGGATGACGACTCGATCCGCGCCGCTTACGAGGCCGGCGCCACCGATTTCTTCATCAAGTCCACCCACTGGGTCCTGCTGGCCGAGCGCATCCGCTACCTGGTGCGCAGCGGGCGCATCGGCCGCGAGCTCGACCTCACCTCCGACCGCCTCGCCCGGATCAACACCGCCGCTGGCGTGGGCGCCTTCGACTTCGATGTCGTGGCCCGCGTGCTGCGCGGCTCGCCGGGCAGCTTCCAGGTGCTCGGCCTGGGCGCCGAGCGCGATCAGATCACCCAGCACGAGCTCATGGAGCTGCTCGAGCCCCAGGATCGCCTGCCCTTTCTCGAGGCCGTGGCCGATGGCGTGCGCCGTCGCCGCGGCATCCGGGTGGAGTTCCGCCTGCGCGCGCCGGGGGGCGAGCTGCGCCATGTGCTGGCCGAGGGTGAACCCGAGCTCGATGTCGCCGGCCATGTCCGCCTGCTGCGTGGTGTCATGCGCGACCAGACCGACGAGCGCCGTCGCCTGCAGGAGATTGAACGGCTGGCCACCCGCGACAGCCTCACCGGCCTGCCCAACCGCGCCGAGTTCCTGCGCCGGCTGGGGCAGACCATCGAGCAGGCCAGCGCCTCGTCCACCGAGGTGCATGTCGCGCTCTTCAATCTCGACCGATTCACCCAGTTCAACGAGACGCTCGGCCATGCTGCGGGCGATGAGCTCATCGTCGAGGTAGGGCGGCGCATCGAATCGGCGGTGGCGCAGTGGCTTCGCGCGATGGGCGCGGGCTCTCTGGCGGCTGACGGTGGGGCCTGCGTGGCGCGCCTGCAGGGCGATGAATTCGCCCTGATGATCGGCGGCCTGGGCGGGCCGCACGTGGTCGAGGCGCTGGTGCAGGGCGTGCTGCGCGAGATCGGCCGGGCCTGTCGGGTCGACGGCATCGACTGCTTCATGACCAGTTCGGCCGGCCTGGCTGCCTACCCGCGCCACGCCGACACGCCCGAGTCGCTGCTCTCGCGCGCCGACCGGGCCAATCGCGAGGTCAAGGCGCGTGGCCGCAATGACTTCGCCTGGTACCTGCCGGGTCTCGATCGTGGCGGTCGCCACCGCATCCAGATGCTCAGCGACCTGCACAAGGCGGTCGAGCGCGAGGAGTTCGAGGTCCACTACCAGCCCTGGGTCCATGTCCCCGAGGCCCGGGTCACCGGGCTGGAGGCGCTGGTGCGCTGGCGTCGCGGCGGCAAGCTGGTGGCGCCGGGCGAGTTCATCCCGCTGGCCGAGGAGTCCGGCCTGATCATCCCGATCGGCGAGATGGTGCTGCGCCAGGCGGCGCGGGCGCTGGCGGGCTGGCGCGCGCAGGGCATCAACCTGGAATGCGTGGCGGTCAACGTGCCCACGCAGCACTTCGAGCGGGATTCCCTGCTGGCCAGCACCCGCGAGGCCCTGAGCCTGGCCGGGCTGGGCCCCGGCGCCATCGAGCTCGAGCTCACCGAGACCTGCATGGTGCAGGACTTCGAGCGCACGCTGCCGCGCCTGGAGGCCCTGATCGATGCCGGCGCCAAGCTCGCGATCGACGACTTCGGCACCGGGTACTCCTCGCTCGCCTATCTCACCCGCCTGCCCATCTCCAAGCTCAAGGTCGATCGGGCCTTCGTCAACCAGCTCGGCGGGTCGCGCTCCGGCGAGGCGGTCTGCCGCGCCATCGTCGCGCTGGGCCAGTCGCTGCAGGTGCAGGTGCTGGCCGAGGGCGTCGAGACCGCCGAGCAGGTGCATGCCCTGCGCCGGCTGGGCTGCCAGACCATGCAGGGCTTCCTGTTCTCGCGCCCTGTGCCGGCCGACCAGATCCCCGAGGCCATCGCACGGGCCGGCGAGCTCGCCGCCTGCCTGCTGCGCGACGATGCCGCGCAGGGCGCGGCGGGGGCGTCGGGGGCGTCGGGCGCTCGCACGGGCCAGACCCTGTCATGAGCGGCGTCATCGCCTCCGACGAACGTCAGGAGCGCGAGCGGCGCCGGCAGCGCTCGGCCGCCCAGTCGGCCGCGCAGTCGGTGGCCATTGCCAAGACCGCACTCCAGCTGCTGTCGGCCAAGGGCCTGCCGCCCACGCCAGACAACTACGCCAAGGCCTGGACCGAGGCCAGCGCCGAGCGGCTGCTGGGCGGCGCCGGGTATGCCAGCGAGCTCACCGTCATCGCCGCCGAGCAAGCCGAAGCCCCGCCAGCGCAGGCTGAGCCCCAGCCCGAACCCGAGGCGGCATCGGCAAGCCCCGAACGCACCCTGCCGCAGGCCGAGCGGCTGGCCGACGAGCTGGTGCGCATGGTGCATGTGCTCTGCGATGTCCTGGCCAGCCTCACCGAGGACGAGAGCTGGGTCAACGGCCAGATCGAGGCGGTGCGCCGCCTGCTGGAAGGCGACATCGACCGCTCGGCCATCGCCGATCTTCGTCTGCTGCTGGCCGACACCGCCGAGCGCCAGAAGCAGGTGCGAGACCAGCGCGCGCGCACGCTCGCGCAACTGAAGCAGTCATTGTCCGAGATGGCCGGCGTGATCGCCGATCTGAGCGCCTCCACCGACAGTTTCGCCAATCGCATGGCCGACCATGCCACCAGCATCGAGGAGGCTCCCTCGCTGGAGGCCCTGGGCGACATGGTCCGCGGCCTGCTCGAGGACACCCGCACCATGCAGGTGTCGGTCGAGACCTCGCGCGAGGGGCTGGTCAAGTCCAGCGAGGCGGCCGCGTCGCTGGAGCAGGAACTGCATCGCCTCGAGAAGCAGCTGGCCGCGGCCAGCGCCGAGATGCTCACCGACCACCTCACTCGCGCCATGAATCGGCGCGGGCTGGAGGAGGCCTTCGAGAAAGCCTCTGTCGAGGCCGGTCTGAATGATCAGCCGCTCTCGGTGGCCCTGATCGACGTCGACGACTTCAAGCGCCTGAACGACGCCCTCGGCCACAAGGCGGGTGACGAGGCGCTGCGTCATCTGGCAGACCTGCTTCGAACCCGGCTGCGGCCCACCGACATCGTTGCCCGCTACGGGGGCGAGGAGTTCGTGCTGGTGCTGATCGGCGTCAACCGCGATCTCGCGGTGAGCACCGTCGAGCGGCTGCAGCGCGTGCTCACCGGCCATGTGTTCATGCATGGCGACAGCCGCACCTTCATCACCTTCTCGGGTGGCGTCACCGAGGTGCGCGAGGGTGACAGCCTGAACACCGCCCTGGTCCGCGCCGATGAGGCCATGTATCGCGCCAAGCGCGAGGGCAAGAACTGCGTGCGTGCCGCCTGAGCGCAGGCTCAGTCAGTGGGGCCCAGGTCGATCAGCTGGTTGCGCATGGCGTAGGTGGCCAGCTCGGCATTGCTCGAGAGCTTGAGCTTCTCGAGCACCCTGGCCCGGTACACGCTGACGGTCTTGGGCGAGAGTGACAGCCGTTCGGCGATCTCGGCCAGCTTGCGACCCTCGGCGATCAGCACCAGCGTCTGCATCTCGCGGTCCGAGAGCTGCTCGTGGGCCGATCCGGTGCGCGTGGAGACGCTGTCGGCCAGCGCCTGGGCCACCTCGGGGGTGACGTACTTGCGGCCAGCGGCCACGGTGCGCACCGCCTGAACGATCACCTCCGGGTCTGCCGCCTTGTTCAGATAGGCCATGGCGCCAGCCTTCAGGGCCCGGATCCCGTACTGATCCTCGGGGTAGGTGGACAGCACCACCACGCGGATGCTCTGGCCCTCGTCGATCAGCGCCCGCAGCACATCGATGCCGCTGCGCCCGGGCAGGTTCACATCGAGGAGCAGCACGTCGCAGCTGCCGGCCCGCAGCAGCTGCCGCAGCTCGCCGTAGTCGGATGCTTCGCCGATGACCTCGATGTCGCCGGTCTCGGAGAGCGATTCGCGAAGGCCGCGCCGGATCAGCGCATGGTCGTCGACCAGGATCACCCGGATCATGGCATCTCCTGAGGCGGGGGGCCGGCAAGCACCGGCACGGTGAGCATCAGCGTGGTGCCCGCGCCGGTGCGCGAGACATCGAGCCAGCCGCCGACCGCGCGGGCGCGCTCGGCCAGACCGCGCAGGCCGAACGACTGCGGCTTGCCGAGGTCGGCAGCGCCGATGCCGCGGCCATCATCGTGAAACTCCAGCGAAAGCATGTCGTCGCTCACCACCATGTCGACGCTCACCGATCGCGCGCCAGCGTGCTTGACGACGTTGGTCAGCGCCTCCTGGACGGTACGGTACACGGTCATGGCAACCTCGTCGGTGAGCGCGACCGCGTCGGTGCTGGTGCTCAGCTGCGCCTCCAGGCCGCTGCGCCGTCGGAACTGGCCGAGCTGCCACTCGATGGCCGTGACGATGCCGGCGTCGAGCACCGGCGGGCGCAGATTGCGCACGATGTCCTGGGTGGCGCGCTGGGCGAGGTCGAGGGTCTCGAGCGCCTGCGTCGCCCGCCGCGTGACCGCAGGCTCGGCGTGGCGACCGATCCACGACAAGTCAAAGCGCAGGGCGGTCAGCATGCCGCCGATCTCGTCGTGGACTTCGCGCGCGATCGCCTTGCGTTCCTCCTCGACCACGCTCTGCAGATGCGCCGAGAGCTCGCGCAGTTGCTGCTCCGAGGCGCGCAGCGCCTGCTCGGCGGCGACGCGCTCGCGGCGGGTGCGCGCGGCGCGCAGCGCGTTGGTGAGCGCCGGGCCCAGCCGGGCGAGCCGACCCTTGATCAGGTAGTCGTCGGCGCCGTTGCGCATGGCTTCCACGGCGAGATCCTCGCCAATCGCGCCCGAGACGATCAGGAAGGGCAGCAGATGCCCGCTCTCGCGCAGCACCACCAGCGCGTCGGTGCTGGAGAAGCGCGGCAGGTGGTGGTCGGAGATCACCGCGTCCCAGGGGCCGGCATCGAGCGCGGCGCGCATCGCGGCGGCTTCCTCGACCCGCTCGCAGTGCACGTTGAGCCCCTGCCGCCCGAGGGTGGCCACCAGCAGCAGGTAGTCGTCCTCGGAGTCCTCGACCACCAGCAGGCGGATGCAGGTGTCCAGCGGGTAGCGGGCTTCGGCCATCGCGAGCGTCTCAGTGCAGCGACGTCGCCCCGCCGGGGCGCGCCCGGCGGTGACGGAAGATGGTCTGCATCACCCGCGAGGTGCCGGTGATCACGCCCTCCTGGCCGATGCTGTGGGCATCCTCGATGCCGACATCGAGGGTGACCTCGGCGCCGGCGGCGCGCAGCCCGCGCAGCGCCTGTCGGGCATGGACCAGCGGCACGATGGTGTCGAGCTCGCCGTGGATGAGGTGGATGCTGGCCTCGATGCGCTCTTCGGGGCGGATCGGGCAGGACAGCCGGCTGGCATAGGCGACCACGATCGCCGCCAGGGCCGGATCGGCGCGCAATGCCTGCAGCGCCACCGTGGCGCCCTGCGAGAAGCCCACCAGCACGGTGCGCTGCGGACCGAAGCCGGTAGCCTGTTGCAGCGCGCGCACCCGTTCTACCGTGGCCTGGGCCGCGATGGCCACCCGCGAGACCCGGTCGGCGGCCACGCCACTGCCATCGAACCAGTCGTAGCCGCGGCCGCCGGCGGCCGGCAGCGGACCCTGCAGGATGGCGCCGATCGCGCCCGGGAACTTGAGCTGCCAGGCGATGGCCACCGGCGCGAAGTCTTCGGGCCGCGAGCCTGCACCGTGCAGGAACACCAGCAGCCTGCCCGGGGCGCTGGCCGACAATGCGGGCAGTTCGAGCCAGAGTTGCTCGCCGGTCTGCCCGGGCTGCGGCGCCGCCGTCATGGACAGGCGTTCAGAGGAGCTGGTGTCCAACCCACCAGGCCAGCGCCGACACCAGCGCCGAGGCGGGAATGGTGATCACCCAGGCCCACACGATGTTGCCGGCCAGCCCCCACCGCACGGCCGACACCCGCTGGGCCGCGCCCACGCCGACGATGGCGCCGGTGATGGTGTGGGTGGTGGACACCGGGATGCCGAAGCCCGAGGCGAGAAAGAGGGTCATGGCCCCGCCGGTCTCGGCGCAGAACCCGCCGACCGGCTTGAGCTTGGTGATCTTCTGGCCCATGGTCTTGACGATCCGCCAGCCGCCGAACAGCGTGCCGGCGGCGATCGCCGCGTAGCAGGAGACGATCACCCACCCCGGTGGCAGCGCGTCTTGGGTGCTGGCCTGCCCGGCCGCGATCAGCAGCAGCCAGATGATGCCCATGGTTTTCTGCGCGTCGTTGCTGCCGTGACCCAGGCTGTAGAGGCCCGAGGAGATGAGCTGCAGGCGCCGGAACCAGCGATCCATGAGCCGGGGCGTGGACCGGAAGAACAGCCACGACACCGACAGCATCAGCAGCGCGCCCAGCAGGAAGCCCATCATGGGTGACACCAGGATGAAGGCCGCGGTGCGCATCAGGCCCGAGGCCACCAGCGCCCCGGTGCCGGCCTTGGCCAGGGTGGCGCCGACCAGCCCGCCGATGAGCGCGTGGGACGAGCTGGAGGGGATGCCGTAGTACCAGGTGATGATGTTCCAGGTGATCGCGCCCACCAGCGCGCCGAAGAGCACGTAGTGGTCCACGATCGTGGGATCGACGATGCCCTTACCGATGGTGGCAGCCACCTTCAGCTGGAACACGAAGATGGCCAGGAAGTTGAAGAAGGCCGCCCAGGCCACCGCCTGGTAGGGCTTGAGCACGCCGGTGGACACCACCGTGGCGATCGAGTTGGCAGCGTCATGGAAGCCGTTCATGAAGTCGAACGCGAGCGCCAGCACGATCAGCATCGCGAAGACCCAGAAGGCCATGGGAACGGACTGCATCGGAGACCGCGCCCGGCCGCGGCGCTCAGGCGTTCTCGAGGACCACGCCCTCGATCATGTTGGCCACGTCTTCGCACTTGTCGGAAACCGACTCGAGGAGCTCGTAGATGGCCTTGAGCTTGATGAGCTGGCGGACATCGGCCTCGTCGCGGAACAGCTTGGACATCGCCGAACGCATCACCCGGTCGGCATCGGACTCGAGCCGATCGATCTCCTTGCAGATCTTCAGGATGGCGTCGGCGTTCTCCATGCTGGGCAGCAGGCTCACCGCGGTACGCACGCGGTCGCAGCACATCTGGTTCAGGTCGGCGAGCTGCTGGGCCTCGGGGGTGACCCGCTGCAGGTCGTAGAGCATGGCCGACTCGGCGACGTCCTGGATGAGGTCGAGGATGTCGTCCATCTGCGAGATGAGCTGATGGATGGTGTCGCGGTCAAACGGCGTGATGAAGGTCTTGTGCAGCAGCGCCACCGTCTCGTGGGTGATCTTGTCGGCCGCCTTCTCGATGATGTCGATCGCATCGATGCCCCGCTGGCGCGCCTCGACATCCGCGTAGTTGCTCATGAGCGCCGCGAGCTGGCGGCTGCCCTCCACGCAGCGCTCGGCATGCTGGTTGAACAGCTCGAAGAACCGGGCTTCACGGGGCATCAGATTGCTGAGCATGGACTCGCGGCGGTGGGGTGGCAGCGGGAGAGTGCGCGGGCAGAACGCGAGGGCGGCAGGAGGCGGCAAAAGGGTAGCAGAAAAGCGCCGGCACCCGCCGCTGGCCGCTCAGCGACCGGCACGGCGCAGCACGCAGTCGATGTACCGGGCCGAGTCGGGCAGGGTGCGGTCGCGCTGGGCGGCCCAGACCACTTCGCCCAGGCAGTCGATGATGGCGTGGGCCGCCTCGTGCAGCGACCCCGCCCGCGCCGCGAGCCGGGCATAGGCGTCGCGGATGCCCGGGGGTTGGTCGATCGACACCTGCTCCGACACCGCCAGGTGCATCGACAGGTGCAGGAATGGGTTGCTGCGGCCGCCCTCGGGCGGGTACTCGGCCACGAGCGCCCGGTCAAGGTCGGCGAGATCGTCGTGGTACTCGGGATGCTCCAGGATCCAGTCGAGCGCGATGGACTCCAGCGGGGTCAGCGGCAGCGACTGCCGGTGCTTGGCCCAGGCCTCGCAGAAGAAGCGGCGGACATCATCCTTGGCGGGATTGAACACGGTCGGGCTCGGGAGTCTTGGGGCGGAATCGGCACAGGTCTGAGATCGGGCAGCGCCAGCACTCGGGCTTGCGCGCCTTGCAGACGTAGCGGCCGTGCAGGATCAGCCAGTGGTGGGCGTGGTGGCGAAAGCCCTCGGGCACGTTGCGCAGCAGCTTCGCCTCCACCAGCTCCACCGTTCGCCCTGGGGCGAGGCCGGTGCGGTTGGCCACCCGGAAGACGTGGGTGTCCACCGGCATGGTCGGCTCGTTGAAGGCCACGTTGAGCGCCACGTTGGCGGTCTTGCGGCCCACGCCGGGCAGCGCCTGCAGGGCCTCGAGCGAGCGCGGCACCTCGCCGCCGTGGCGCTCGAGCAGCAACTGCGCGGTCTGGGCCAGATGACGTGCCTTGGCGCGGAACAGGCCGATGGTCTTCAGGTACGGGATCAGGCCGTCCTCGCCGAGCGCGGCGATCGCCGCCGGGGTGCCGGCCACCGGGAAGAGCTGGCGGGTGACGAGGTTCACGCTGCGATCGGTGGCCTGGGCCGAGAGCAGCACCGCGGCCAGCAGCTGAAAGGGCGTGCCGTACTCGAGCTCGGTCTTCGGCTCGGGGTCGATGGCGCGCAGCCGCTCGAAGGCGATGCGCCGCTCGGCGACCTTCATGGCCCGGGCCGGCCCGCGAGCCGCTCACGGGCGCGGGCGATCGCGGCCTGCACCACCGCCCGACGCCGGTCGGTGTGCGCATCCGGCGGCTCGGCGGCCATGGCATCGAGCTTGGCCTGCGCCTTGGCGGCGAGCCGCGCGTCGTCTTCCTGCTGCACGCGCGCCAGGCGCCGCGCGCGCGCGCGGTGGCGCGCTCGGGCGTGGTCGGCGTCGGTGTCCGACCATGGCCGCGGCTGCGCCACCATCGTGATGCAGTCGACCGGGCAGGCCGGCAGGCAGAGATCGCAGCCGCTGCACAGCGACGGGATCACGGTGTGCATGCGTCGCGGCGCGCCGATGATGGCATCCACCGGGCAGGCGCTGATGCAGCGGGTGCAGCCGATGCACACCGCCGGGTCGATGCGCGCCGCATGCCAGACCCGCGGCGTGCCGCGGCTGGCATCGAGCGGCGGCTCGTCGCGGCCAAGCAGGTGGGCAAGCCGGGCCACGCCGGCCTGATCACCTGGCGGGCAGCGGTTGATGTCGGCCTCGCCGGCGGCGATCGCCTCGGCGTAGGGACGGCAGCCCTCGAACCCGCACTGGGTGCACTGCGTCTGCGGCAGCAGCGCATCGATGCGGTCGGCCAGCGTCATGACGGGCGCCGGGGACGCAAGCCCGCGGCCGGGCTCAGCTCGCCGCGGTGAGCTTGCGCGCGCCGATCCGCTGGCGGTGGCTGGCGATGAACTCGCGCACCTGCGGATAGATGAACTCGCGCCAGCGTCGGCCGCTGAAGATGCCGTAGTGGCCCGCGCCCTCGGCGGTGAGATGCTGCTTGTGCGCGTCGGCGATGCCGGTGCACAGGCCGTGGGCGGCCTGGGTCTGGCCCGAGCCCGAGATGTCGTCGAGCTCGCCCTCGATGGTGAACAGCGCCACGTTGCGGATGGCTTCCGGCGCGACCCGGATCAGCTCGCCCTCGTGGCGGACCTGCCAGCGGCCCAGCGGCAACTGGTGCTCCTGGAACACGATGCGGATGGTGTCGAGGTAGTACTCGGAGGGCAGGTCGAGCACCGCGTTGTACTCGTCGTAGAAGCGGCGATGCGCGTCGACGTCGTCGAGGTCGCCACGGACCAGGTCGAGGTAGTAGTCCCAGTGCGAGGTGGCGTGCCGGTCGGGGTTCATGGCCACGAAGCCGGCATGCTGCAGGAAGCCCGGGTAGACCCGGCGACCGGCGCCCGGGTAGTTGCCGGGCACGGTGTAGATCACGTTGTGCTCGAACCAGCTGAAGCTGTGGTTCGTGGCGAGGTTGTTGACCTCGGTGGGGCTGCGCCGGGTGTCGATCGGCCCGCCCATCATGGTCATGGTGAGCGGCAGCTTCGGGTCCTTGCGCGCGGCCATGATCGAGACCGCGGCCAGCACCGGCACGGTGGGCTGGCACACCGAGATCAGGTGCACGTCCGGCCCGAGGTGACGGATGAAGTCGATGACGTAGGCGACGTAGTCATCGAGGTGGAAGGGCCCGCTCGAGAGCGGCACCTGGCGGGCGTCGATCCAGTCGGTGATGTAGACGTTGTGGTCGGGCAGCAGCGCGCGCACGGTGTCGCGCAGCAGCGTGGCGTGGTGGCCGGAGAGCGGCGCCACCACCAGCACCGTGGGGTCGTCGGCGCGCGCGGCCAGCGCCTTGGGCAGCAGGCGCTCGAACTTGATCAGCCGGCAGAACGGGCGCGAGATCTCGATGCGCTCGGCCACCGTCACGTCATGGTCGCCGATGCGGGTGCTGCGATGGCCGAACTCGGGCTTCTCGTATTCCTTGCCCAGGCGATGCAGCAGTTCGAGCCCGGCGGCCATGCGGTTGGCCATCGGCAGGTACGACAGCGGGCTGTACGGGTTGGCGTACAGCTTGCTCATGGACTCCGCCCAGGTCGAGACCGGATTGAGGATGGCCCTCTGAACTTCACGCAGTTGATACAACATGGGAGGTCTCCAGTGCCGCGGGCGGCCGGTTTGCGCCGAGCCCGACAGGATAATGCGTAATGCTGCGTTGCACAATCAGCCCGGCGCGGCGGGCTGACCGGCGGCCTGCAGGCACCCCGGCAGCCATCGCCGGGTGAGCTTCTCGGCCAGCGAGTTCTGGCGCAGGCGGGCGTCCAGGAAGCCGAAGTCGACCTCGTCCATGGGCATGTCCTGGGCCATGCAGGCGAACACGTAGCGCACCGGCCCGCCGGCGGGGTCGCGGCGCGCCTGCAGGCACTGCGCGCAGATCTCCTTGAGCATGCATTGCATGGGCGCGTTCACCGAGGCGATCGCCGTCATGTCGGGCCGCAGGCGGCCGGCCAGCAGGCCGTGGCGGGCGGCGGCCACCGCAGCCATCATGCGGTCCGAGCCGATCGCCACCAGCCGGTCGGCTCGCGATGCCGTCACCGGCAACTCGCCGAAGCGGCCCTCGCTCCAGGCGAGCAGGGCATCGACCACGTTGCCCGCGAAGCTGCGGTCCTGCGCGCGGGCGGGCGTGAAGCCCGGGGCCTCGTCGCAGCACCAGATCACCGCGTCGGCGGCGGCCTCGATGCGCTCGGCCATGAAGCGGTCGGCAGCGTGTCGGTAGCCGGCCACGTACAGCACCCGGCAGCCCGCCGCGCGCATGGCGGCGCCGATCGAGAACAGCACCGCGTTGCCCAGGCCGCCGCCCACCAGCACCACCTGCTCGCCCGCGGGGATCGTGGTCGGCTCGCCGGTGGGGCCCATCAGCACCACCGGTTCGCCGGGCTGCAGCCGGGCGCACAGGTCTGATGACCCGCCCATCTCGAGCACGATGGTCGAGACCAGGCCGGCCTGGGGATCGACCCAGGCGCCGGTGAGGGCCAGCCCCTCCATGGCCAGCCGGGTGGGCAGACCGCCCGGGGCCGGCCGCGGCGCCCGGGTCTCGAAATTCTGCAGGCGGAAGAACTGACCCGGCCGGAAGCGCTGCGCCGCGAACGGCGCGCGCACCACCACCTCGACGATGCCCGGCGCGAGCCGGGTCACCCGGTGCACCTGCGCCCGCAGCCCGTCACCCACACGGGCCGCGAAGACCGGGAAGGACTCCTGGCTGGCGGGCGCCCTGGCCGCCAGCACGCGCGATACCTCGGGGCAGCCCCGCTTGGCCGAGGCCATGGCCCGCACCACGTTGCCGGCAAAGGCCGGGTGCAGATCGCCGAAGAAGGACACCAGCCGGCCATCGGGGAATCGGCTGGTGAACACCTCGGCCCGGGCCGGCTTGCCGTCGGCCGCCGCGGGCGCGGGCAGCGGCGCACCCTGGGCATCGATCAGCTGGTAGTGCCGGCCGTCCAGGCGCAGCTGGGCCGGATCCTCGCGGGCGGCGACGGTGTTCGGCTGGGTGCCCGCGGCGATGAACACCGTGCGCGCCGGCCAGCGCCGTTGCGCGCCGGTGCCGGTCTGGCTCAGGCGGATGGCGGCGGCCGCGCCATGGCGGTCGAGCTCGACGGCCACCGGCGCCAGATCGGCGCCCAGCCCGATGCCCTCGGCCAGCGCCCGCTCGAGCTCCTCGTGGTTGAGCCGGTAGGCGGGGCTGTCGGTGAGGCCGCGCCGGTAGGCGATGGTGACCCCGCCCCAGGCCTGCAGCAGCGCCAGCACCCGGGCGGGCTCGCCAGCGCGGGCCGCGCGCTCGCGCTCGGCGCGGATCGCCCGCGCATGGCCGATGAACTCGTCGGCGAGCTCGCGCTCCTCCTCGGTCCAGCCGCTGCGCACCGCGGCTTCGCCCTGCTCGGAAACCAGCGCCTCGTGGCGGGCTAGGAACTTCTCGACCTGCACCGGGTAGTAGGCCAGCGACTCAGTGGCGGTGTCGATCGCGGTCAGGCCGCCGCCCACCACCACCACCGGCAGGCGCAGCTGCAGGTTGGCGAGCGAGTCGGCGCGGGCCGCGCCGGTGAGCTGCAGCGCCATCAGGAAGTCGCTGGCGGTGCGCACGCCGCGGGCCATGCCGTTGGGGATGTCGAGCGTGGTGGGTCGGCCCGCGCCGGTGGCCAGCGCGATGTGGTCGAAGCCCAGCGCGAAGGCGCCGGCGGTGTCGAGCGTGCCGCCGAAGCGCACGCCGCCGATCAGCCGGAATGCCGAGCGCCGCTCGAGCAGCAGCCGCACCAGGGTGAGGAAGTTCTTGTCCCAGCGCACCGTGATGCCGTACTCGGCCACGCCGCCGAAGCCGCCGCTCACGCGCTGCGCGAGCGGCTCGCGCAGGCTGTCCACGTCGAGCACCGGCTCGAATGGGCGCGGCGAGCCGTCTTCGGCCACCCCGTTCAGGGCCGGCGGCAGCGGCTCGATCTTCAGGCCGTCGATGCCCACCACCGAGTGGCCCTCGTTCATGAGGTGATGGGCGAGCGTGAAGCCCGCCGGCCCCATGCCCACGACCAGCACCTTGCGGCCGCTGTCGGGCAGCGGCAGCGGCCGGCGCAGGTTCAGCGGGTTCCAGCGGGTGAGCAGCGAATAGATCTCGAAGCCCCAGGGCAGGGCGAGCACATCGCGCAGCACCCGGGTCTCGACCTGCGGGATGTCCACCGGGGTCTGCTGCTGGTAGACGCAGGCCTTCATGCAGTCGTTGCAGATGCGATGGCCGGTGGCCGCCGCCATCGGGTTGTCGAGCGTGATCAGCGCGAGCGCGGCCACGGCGTGCCCCTGGGCCTTGGCCTGCTGGAACTCCGAGATGCGCTCCTGCAGCGGGCAACCGGTGAGCGGCACACCGAGCGCGCTGCGCCGGAAGGCCGGCGTGTCGCTGCCGGCAGCCTTCTCGCGGATGCCGTGCGAGCAGCTGTCGTTGCCCTGCCCGTGGCACCACAGGCAGTAGTTCGCCTGATCGAGGGCGCCGCGCAGATCGGTGCCGGCATCGGTGAGGTCGAAGCCCGCGCGCCGGTGCAGGCGGCGCGCGTCGATCAGCATGATGGTGGCGCCGTGGTGCTCCGCCTGCCGGGCATGGGTGAGCAGCGCCGCGGGGTCGACCCGCACCGGATGCCTGAACAGCACGCCATCACCGTGGCGGGCCTGACCCTCGGCGCTGTGCACGGCCCAGGCGCTGTAGCGCATGGCGATGTCCAGGCGCGCCGTCAGGCCTTGCGCCTGCCACTCGAGCACGGCCTGCGCGAAGGCCAGCTCCTCGAAGGGAGCGCCCAGCCAGGACTCGATCTCGGCATGCGCCTGAGCCGGGTTGAAGTCGGCCAGCGCCGATGCGTCAGCGTAGGTGAGCAGCGCCTTGCGCTTGACGAACTTCCACTTCACCCGCACCAGCGGGGCGAGCGCCTGCTGTGCCGCGCGCAGCCCGACGAGCTCCTCGGTGATGTCGAAGAGCTCGGCGATGAAGGCATCGAGGTGCGGCGCCAGGCTCAGCAGCAGCGCGGCTTCGTCGCGCGCGCTCAGGGCCCCGGGCTGCGCCCGGGCCGCGCGCAGCCGCTCAGCCAGGGCCGGATCACGCCCCGCCAGCACCCCCAGGAAGGCGGCATCGGTCTGCGCGAGCCCCGCTTGCCGGTACAGGTCCTCGAACCGCAGTCCGAAGGCCAGCTGGGGCATCAGCGCTCCAGGAACTGGAGCTTGTCCTTCGTGTCCTTCCAGTCATCGGCATCGGCCAGGGCGGGCTTGGTGCGCGTGATGCTGGGCCAGTCCTTGGCGAGTTCGGCATTCAGCGCGATGAACTGGCGCTGATCGGCCGGGACGTCTTCCTCGGCCTTGATGGCCTCGACCGGGCATTCGGGGATGCACACCGCGCAGTCGATGCATTCATCGGGGTCGATGACCAGCATGTTCGGGCCTTCGCGAAAGCAGTCGACCGGGCAGACATCGACGCAGTCGGTGTAGCGGCACCGGATGCAGGATTCGAGGACGATGTGCGTCATCTTGGGATTCCACAGGCGGACAATCCCCGGATTCTAACCTGCGGCGCCGGCATGCCGCCCCCCGGGGGGTGCGTCACCCGTCTCCGAACAGGGGCAGGCTGGCCTGCGCCGGCGGACCGGGCTCGGCCACCCCGGGCGGGGGCAGCTCGCCCTCGCGGTGCAGGTTGCCGGCCCGCACCCCGAGCAGACGCAGCCGCTGGTCCAGCGGCACCCGGCGCAGGCACTCGCCGGCATGCCGCCGGATCAGCAGCGCATCGCGGGTGGGCTGCGGCGCGGTGAAGTCGCGGGTCACGGTGCGGAAGTCGGCGTAGCGGATCTTCAGGCCGATCGAGCGCGCCAGATAGCCCTTGCGGCGCAGGTCCTCGGCCAGGCGCTGGCACAGATCGGTGAACAGCGCCGAGAGCTCGGCCCGGTCGTGCACCGGGTCGAGGTCGCGCTCGAAGGTGGTCTCGCGGCTGATCGACTTCGGCTCGCTGGCGGTGACCACCGGGCGCTCGTCGCGACCGTGCGCGGCCTCGTGCAGCCAGGCGCCGTAGCTGCGCCCGAAGCGCGCCACCAGCTGATGGGCGGGCACCGCCGCCAGCTCGCCGATGTGCGCGATGCCCATCGCCTGCAGCCGTTCGGCCGCCTTCGGGCCGATGCCGTTGATGCGCGAGGCCGGCAGCGGCCAGATCCGGGTGGCGATGTCCTCGGGCCTGATCAGCGTCAGCCCGCCCGGCTTGTCGAGGTCGGAGGCGATCTTCGAGAGCAGCTTGTTGGGGGTGACCCCGATCGAGCACGACAGGCCGGTGGCGCAATGCACCGCCTCGCGCAGCCGGGCGGCCAGCGCGCGGGCCGCCTCCCAGGGGTCTGGCGCGGCGCCGGCCAGATCGGTGAGGTCGATGTAGATCTCGTCCACGCCCCGGTCCTCCACCCATGGCGCGATCTCGCGCACCGCCGCCTTGAAGCGGCGTGAATAGCGCCGGTACTCCTCCATGTCGACCGGCAGCAGCACGGCATCGGGCGTCAGGCGCGCGGCTTTCATCAGGCCGATGCCGGCGCGCACGCCGAAGGCCCGGGCCTCGTAGGTGGCGGTGGTGATCACGCCGCGGCCGGCATATTCGCGCAGCGTGGCAAAGCGCAGCCCGCCCGCCGGATCGGGCACGGGCTGGTGAGCCCGGCCCCCGCCGATCACCACCGGCCGCCCGCGCAGCTGCGGATAGCGCAGCAGCTCGACGCTGGCATAGAACGCGTCCATGTCCAGGTGGGCGATCAGCCGGGTGGGCGCGCTCACCGTCGCCGCCTGCCTGCACTACACTGGCAGCCCCCGGCCCGCCAGGCGCCATCGCCATGATCATCCACTCGCTGCTCGACACCGATCTGTACAAGTTCACCATGATGCAGGTGGTGCTGCATCACTTCCCGGGCGCGCAGGTGGAGTACCGCTTCCGGTGCCGCAACCCGGGCATCCCGCTCGCGGGGCTGATCGACCAGATCCGCGAGGAGATCCAGCACCTGTGCACGCTGCGCTTTCGCGAGCGCGAGCTCGACTACCTGCGCTCGATGCGGTTCATCAAGAGCGACTTCGTCGATTTCCTGGGCCTGTTCCAGATGAACGAGAAGTACGTGACGGTGACGCCCTCGGCCAGCGCGCCCGGCGAGATCGACATCACCGTGCGCGGCCCCTGGCTGCACACCATCCTGTTCGAGATCCCGGTGCTGGCGATCGTCAACGAGATCTACTTCCGCAACACCGTGCGGGTGCCCGACTACGCCGAGGGCCGCCGCCGCCTCGAGCACAAGATCGCCCTGATCGCCGACGATCCCTCGCTCGCCGACATGAAGATCGCCGACTACGGCACCCGCCGGCGCTTCTCGCGCCTGTGGCACGAGGAGGTGCTCATCGAGTGCGCCAACCGCATGGGCGCCCACCTGGCCGGCACCTCCAACGTGTATTTCGCCATGAAGTACGGCATGACTCCGCTGGGCACCATGGCGCACGAGTACCTGCAGGCCTGCCAGGCCCTGGGCCCGCGGCTGCGCGACTCCCAGACCTTCGCCTTCGAGACCTGGGCGCGCGAGTACCGGGGTGACCTCGGCATCGCGCTCTCCGATGTCTACGGCATGAGCGCGTTCCTGCGTGACTTCGATCTCTACTTCTGCAAGCTCTTCGACGGCGCCCGCCATGATTCCGGCGATCCGTTCGAATGGGGCGAGCGGCTGATCGCCCACTACGAGACCAACCGGGTCGATCCGCGCACCAAGACCCTGATCTTCTCCGACGCGCTCACCTTCCCGCTGGCCATCGAGCTCTACCGACGCTTCCACGAGCGGGCCCGGCTCGCCTTCGGCGTGGGCACCAACCTCACCAACGACCTCGGCTGCACGCCCTTGCAGATCGTGATCAAGATGGTCCGCTGCAACGGGCAGCCGGTGGCCAAGCTGTCGGACACCCCCTCCAAGAACATGTGCGACGACGAGGCCTACATGCAGTATCTGAGGCAGGTGTTCGAGATCCCCGACCTCAGACCCTAGAATCGGTGCAGAGCCGGGCCGCGAGGGGCGCGGCGCGCTCAGACCCCGGGAGAATCCCTTGGCAGACATCCATCTCAAGCGCAAACACGGGCTGGGCCTGAAGAAGGCCCGGGCGGCGGCGCAGAAGGTCGCCGACGACCTGTCCGCGGAGTACGGCGTGGGCAGTGAATGGGACGGCAACGTGCTGCGCTTCAGTCGCAGCGGCGTGCAGGGCGAACTCGCGGTGACCAAGGACGAGGTGCGGCTGGATGCCCGCCTGGGCCTGCTGCTGTCGGCGTTCAAGCCGAAGATCGAGGAGCATGTGAACGAGAACTTCGACCGCTACTTCGTGTAGCGGTCGCGGCGCCCCGTTCAGCCCTTGAGTTCGCCGATGAGGGCGATGTACTGGCGCATTGCTTCCTCGCGAGGGGTGCCCTTCAGGCCCGCCCAGGCATCGAACTTGGCCCGGCCGATCATGTCGCCGAAGCCGGGCCGCTTGCCGGTGGCGTCGCCTTCGCTGCCCTGCTTGAAGAGCGCGTAGATCCGCAGCAGCGTGGCGTTGTCGGGGCGCTCGGGCAGGGTGCGTGACTGGGCGGCTGCCTGTTCGAATTCTCTGGCCAGTTCTGACATCGACGGTCTCCGCGCGGCAATCGGGTTCCTTATTATAGGTTCCGGCCGCAGCGGGCGGCCGGCCAACGGAGGGGCGCATGAACCGCGAGCGGATGTCAGGGGTCGACACGGCCTGGCTGAGAATGGATTCGCCGGCCAACCTGATGATGATCGTCGGGGTCTGGGTGTTCGAGACCCCCATGGCGCGCGAGCGGCTGCTGGCAAGGCTGCGTGAACGGCTGCTGGTCTTCGACCGCTTCCGGCAGGTGGTGCGCACCGATGCCACCGGCGCCTGGTGGGTGGATGACCCCGACTTCGATCTCGACCACCATGTGGTCGACGCGCGCCTGCCGCGGCCCGGCGGCGCGCGCGGGCTGCAGCGGCTGGCGGCGCGGCTGGCCGCGCAAGCGCTGCCCGCGGGTCGGCCGCTGTGGCAGTTCCATCTGGTCGAGGACTATGACGGCGCCAGCGCGCTCGTCACCCGCATCCACCACTGCATCGCCGACGGCATCGCACTGGTGAAGGTCATGCTCTCCATGAGCGATGACGGCACGCCGGCCGCGCCGCGGCGCCGAACCCGCGCCGTGCCGGCCGCGGCCGACGGCCACGAGGATCTCGGGCGCAGCCTGATGGCCGCGATCGAGCCGGTGGGCCGCACCGCGGTGCGGGTGCTCGGCGAGGCTGGCGGGCAGGTCGCGCGGGCGGCGGGCGAGGGCGATGCCGGGCAGTTCGCGCAATGGGCTGCGGCCGGTCTGCGCCTGGCCCAGGACGCGATGTCGATCGCCCTCATGAGCGAGGACTCGCGCACCCGGTTCAAGGGCAAGCCTGGTCGTCGCAAGGCGGTGGCCTGGAACGAGCCGCTGCCCATCGACGAGGTGAAGGCGGTGTGCCGGGCGCTGGGCGTGTCGGTCAACGATGTGCTGCTCTCGTGCGTGGCCGGCGCCTTGCGCCGCTACCTGGCCGGTCGCGGTGACCCCACCGAGGGCGTCGAGCTGCGCGCCATGGTGCCGGTCAACCTGCGTCCGCCGCAGCAGGAGGCGCGCCTGGGCAATCGGTTCGGGCTCGTGCCGCTGGTGCTGCCGGTGGG
This sequence comes from Burkholderiales bacterium, assembly GCA_037146935.1. Taxonomy (GTDB): domain Bacteria; phylum Pseudomonadota; class Gammaproteobacteria; order Burkholderiales; family Burkholderiaceae_E; genus Quisquiliibacterium. The sequence goes on along the minus strand of JBAWWD010000017.1, from coordinate 63,278 downwards.
CATCGCCAACCCGCTCGCGCGGCTGCGCGAGGTGCGCCGGCGCATGGACGAGCTCAAGGGCGGTTTCCAGGCGCCGCTGGCCTATGCGCTGCTCTCGGCCATCGGCCAGGCGCCGCGCGCCCTGCAGAGCGGCGTGCTCGATTACCTCTCGCACAAGTCGAGCGCGGTCATGACCAACGTGCCCGGCCCCACCGAGCCCATCCGCATCGTCGGCAACACCGTGCGGCGGGTGATGTTCTGGGTGCCGCAGTCGGGTGACATCGGGCTGGGCGTGTCGATCCTGTCCTACCGCGGCGGCGTGCAGTTCGGCGTCATGACCGATGCCGGTCTGTGCCCGGACCCGCAGCGCATCATCGAGGGCTTCGCGCCCGAGTTCGAGCGTCTGCTGCTCACCCTGGCGCTGGTGCCGCCGGCGGTGCTGCACGAGGACGACGCCCCCACGCAGATCGAGCAGCGGCTGCTGGGTCTGCCCGCCGCGTGATCGCCGATCCGCTGCACTGGCTCTGGGTGCTGGGCGCGGCCTTTGCCGGCTCGGTGATCGGTGGCATTGGCGGCTTCGGCACCGGCGTGATCCTCACCGCGGTGCTGGTGCCGCTGCTGGGCGTCAAGGCCACGGTGCCGGTGCTGGCGCTGGCCGGCGTGATCATCAACGCCGGCCGCTTCTGGTTCTACCGCGCCGACATCGACTGGCCCGCCGCGCTGCGGGTGCTCGCCGGCGCGGCGCCGCTGCTGTGGCTGGGCACCTGGCTCTACGCGCGGCTCGACCCGCGCCCGCTCGGGCTGGCGATGGGCGCGCTGGTGGTGCTCAGCGTGCCGGCGCGGCGCTGGCTGCGCAGCCGTCAGTGGCAGATCGGGCCGCGCGGCCAGCTGGCCGGGGGCGCGGTCTTCGGCCTGGCCAATGGCCTGGCCTCGGGCATGGGGGTGATCCTGGTCTCGCTGCTGCTGGGCAGCGGCCTGTCGGGCACGGCGGTGCTGGCCACCGATGCCTTCGTGTCGATCCTGATCGACCTCACCCGGGCGGCGCTCTTCGGGCGCTTCGCGCTGCTCGAGCCGGCGGCGCTGCCGCTGGGCCTGGCCATCGGCCTGGCCACGCTGCCGGGCAGCGCGCTGGCCGCGTGGCTGGTGCGCCGCATGCAGGCCCGGCTGCACCGCTTCTTCATGGAGGCGCTGATCCTGCTGGGCGGCATCTCCATCATCGTGAGCGTCTGGCGCGGCTAGCCGATCTCCTCGCGCGCCAGCTCCACGTCGAGCCGCTCCATCGCATCCTGCGGCTCGCAGGCCGCGGCCTCGGCGTAGAGCTGCTCTGCCTGCTTCATCGCCTTCTTGCCCTCGAGCATGACCAGCGCATTGGCGTACTCGATGCGCGCGATCGCGGAGTCCGGGTTCAGGCTGAGGGCGGTGCGGAAGTGGGTCATCGAGGACTCGCGCTTCACGCCATAGGTCATGCCGCCGATCATCGCGCCCACCTTGTCGATCACCTCGGCGTGGAAGGCGCCCAGCGCGATGTGCGCGTCGGCATGCTTGGCCTGCAGCTTCAGGGCGGTCTCGAGGCTGTCGCGCACCTTGCCGCCCAGGCCCTGGGCCAGGGCCTTCGTCACCGAGATGCCCTGGCCGTAGCGGCCCAGGGCGTAGGCGTGCAGATAGAAGGCGTTGGCGTTCTTCGGCTCGGCGGCCTGGAGCTCCTCGCAGCGCGCCGCCACCTCCTGGTAGATCTCGAGCTTGCGCTTGTCGGACTTCTCCAGGTAGTTGGCGTAGATGCAGGCCGCCTTGCTGGCGGCGTTGTACCCGGCCTGTCCTGCGGCCAGGCCCGCCTCGACGGCCTTGCCGAAGTCGCCGGCGTGATAGGCGCGCCAGGCCTCCAGCGCGGCCTTGTCCTTGGGCAGGGGCTCGGCGTCGCCGCGGTGCAGTCGGGCCCAGTGCTTCTTCAGCGCCGCATCGTCGCGGACATAGGCCTTGTCGGGGTACGGGAAAGCGGTCCATCGGGCCATGCCGGGTTCCTTTCAGGGTCGGGTTGCGAGGTACTCGCGGGCCAGGCGCTCCGAGAGCGCGCGGCCCTCATCATCCAGCCAGGGCGCGAGCATGACCAGCACCTGGCTTGCGCCACGGGCCAGCGCGGCCTGCGAGGGCGCGGTGTCGGGCCGGCCCGGACCGGGCTGGCGCGCGCCGCCGGGCCGCGCGCCCTGCGTGACCTGCTCGTGGGCCAGCCACCAGGTGGTGACCATGGCCATGTTCGCGGCCAGCAGCGCGATCTGCGCCTCGTTGGCGCGCAGCCGGCCGGCGCTTGCCAGGGCCTGGCACAGGCGGGTCGCGGCCCGCGTCTTGGCGGCGATGATCGCCGGCATGCGCCGCGCGATCAGCCGGTGTCGCGACAGCAGGTCGGGAAGGTCGCGGTAGAGGAAGCGATGGCGCCACAGCGTCTCGAAGAGCAGGTGCAGGAAGAGCCAGGCGTCCTCGAAGTGCGCGTCGCGCCCGGGGGCCGCCTGGAGCAGCGGCTCGATCTCCTGCTCGAACGCGCCGAACAGGGCTTCGACGATCGCCTCGCGATGGCGGAAGTGGTAGTGCAGGTTGCCCGGGCTGATGCCGGCCTCGTCGGCGATCGCCTGGGTGCTGACATGCGGCTCGCCAAGATGGTTGAACAGCCGCAGCGCCGCGGCGAGGATGTTCTCGCGGGTGCGGCGTGGCGGCTTGCCGGCCATGCGCACGGGCTCAGGCGCGGGCCGCGCCACGCGCCGGCTGGCGCGCGCCGCGAGGCGGGGTCGCGCGCGCAGGGGTGTCCTGCCCGGCCGGCGTCGAGCGATGCAGTCGCAGTGCATGCTCGATATCGCCCACCGTCTTGCCCAGCGAGGCCACCGCGTCGGCGAGGCTGCCCCGCGGCGCGGTGAGCGCCGGCCGGCTGAAGTCCACCAGGCGCAGTTGCGGATTGCGCAGCACCGCGGTATTCAGCCGCAGGCCGTGCGCGGCCAGCGCCGGTGCCAGCTCAGATGCGCGGCGCAGTAGGTCCTGGCGGGTGTGCTGGTAGGCCTGCTCGCACACCCGGCGGCGCGCGGCGATGGTGAAGATGCGGGTGAAGAACAGCGCCGCGTCGTCGGCCCGCGGTTCGAGCACCACCAGCGTGGCTCGCGGGTGGGTGACCCGGTACTTCTCCAGGCCGGTGCTCATGCGCGAGCGGATCATGGTGCGGAAGGACTGCGACAGGATGGTGGGCAGGCCGGCGCGCGCGATCATGCCCGGCCGCGCGCCCGGGCTGCCCGAGAACGGGATCAGCGGGTTGATGCAGAAGAGCAGGCTCACGCCCTGGTCGAGCGCCACCGAGGCATGAAGCGTCTTGGTCAGCGCGCCGTCCACGTAGTCGCGCCCGCCGATGCTCACTGGCGCGAACACGCCGGGCACCGCCGCCGAGGCGATCACCGCGCGCGAGATCGGCACCGCGTCGAGCCCCGGCGCGCCGAATTCCACGGCGCAGCCGCGGTCGAGGTCGGTGGCCACGATCCGCAGCTGGGTGCCGAGTCGGCGGAAGTCGTTGCCCCCGGGTTGCTGCGAGAAAAGCCGCTCCAGCGCCCGTTCGAAGGGGGAGGGGTCGAACAGGCCGATCGGCAGCGAGCGGGCCACCCGTTCCAGGGCGTCGAGCGCGGTGTCGGTGGAGCCGCGGGCACGGGCAAGCGCCGCCGCCTGCAGCGCCGCCCGCAGCATGCCGGGGGCCGCTGCCCCCAGACGACGCCACAGGCGCGCGCTGGGGCCGAGCACCGCGGCCGGGTCGAGCGCGGCCTCGGCGTCCTCGATGAACAGTCGCACCATCTGGCGCGGCGTGCGGCCATGGGCCAGGCCGGCGGCGATGAAGGCGCCGGCGCTCACCCCCACGCAGGCATCGAGCGCGGTGAGGTCCAGGCCATCCACTGCCTCGTCGAGCGCGGCCAGGGCGCCGAGCTCGTAGGCTGCCCCGAGCAGGCCGCCGCCGGCCAGCGCCACGCCCACGCCGCCCCTGGCGCGGGGGGGCACACGGCGGGCGCGGGCAGCGGCCGGCATGGATGGCTGCTCAGGCCTGCGCCGCCTCGCCGGCGGGGCGCGGCTTGCGGGCGCGTGCCGGCCGTGCCGGCGCCTTGGCGGCCGCCTCGGGCGCTACGGCCGCGGCCTTCGTCGCCGCGGCGGCTGCCTTCGTCGACGGGGCAGCTGCCTTCGTCGCTGTGGCAGATGCCTTCTTCGCCGAGGGTGTTGCCTTCTTCGCGGTAGCGCTTGCCTTCGCGGCCTTGGCCGCCGGCTTGCGGGGCGCCGCCTTGCGCGCCCTGCTCGCGGCGGGTTTGCGCGCCGGTGCCGCATGGCTCGATTGCGGCAGCTTGCCGCCGAGCGCCTCGAGCGCCGCGGTGAGCTCATCGACCCGCTGCATCAAGGCCTGCACGTCCTTGGTGGCCGGCACGCCGAGCCGGTCGAGCGCCCGCGCGACGCGATCCTCGAAGACCTGCTCCAGGCGGTCCCAGGACTCGGCGGCGCGCTGGCCGATCTGGCTCTTCACCTGATTCACCTTGCCGCCGACCTCGCCGAGCCGCCCGCCGGCCATGGCGCGGGTCTTCGACTGCAGGCTGAGCCCCTCGCGCACCAGCGTCTCGAAGGCCTTTCCCGGCTCCATGCGGGCCTTGGCGAAGGCGCCCAGGCCGGCCAGCCAGATCTTCTCGGCCGACTCGCGGATCACATCGGCGATCTGGCCGCCATCGTCCTTCTCCTTGGCGAGCTGCTTGAGCTTCCTGACCATGCTGATTCCCTTCCTGTCTGCGTGCCGACGGACCACCCGTCAGCGATGGAGCCGAGTGTAGACCGGCGCGTCTAGGGGGCGCACCCTAAAGCGGCGCGGCATGAGTCGGCGCACCGCCCGGCGCGCTTGCCGCTGCCGCTGCCCGGTGCAATCATCGGCCGGCTTCCGGGCCCGCCCCGGACACCCACAACACCATCCTGCGCGGAGACACCCCATGACCTACTTCATCACCGGCGCCACCGGCTTCATCGGCAAGCGCCTGGTCCGCAAGCTGCTCGCGCGACGCGGCGCGGTCGTGCACTTTCTCATCCGGGATGCGTCGCCCGAGAAGCTGGCCGAGCTGCACGCGTTCTGGGGCGTGGACGAGCGACGGGTGGTGCCGGTGGTGGGCGACATCACCCGCCCAGGTCTGGGCCTGAAGGCGGCCGAGCGGCGCGCGCTGGCGGGCAAGATCCGTCACGTCTATCACCTCGCCGCGGTCTACGACCTGGGCGCCGATGCCGACGCGCAGGTGAAGGTCAACGTCGAAGGCACGGCCAACGTGGTCGCCTTCGCCAACGAGATCAAGGCGGGCTGCCTGCACCACGTCAGCTCGATCGCCGCCGCCGGCCTGTTCGAGGGCATCTGGCGCGAGGACATGTTCCATGAGGCCGAGGGCCTCGACCATCCCTACTTCGCCACCAAGCACGAGTCCGAGGGCATCGTGCGCGCGCAGGCGAAGGTGCCGTTTCGCATCTACCGGCCCGGCATGGTGATCGGCGACTCGGTCACCGGCGAGATGGACAAGATCGACGGGCCCTACTACTTCTTCAAGCTCATCCAGCGCATGCGCCGCCTGCTGCCCTCGTGGATGCCGACCATCGGCATCGAGGGCGGGCGCATCAACATCGTGCCGGTGGACTTCGTGGTGAATGCGCTTGACCACATCTCCCACGCGCGCGACCTGGACGGGCGCTGCTTCCATCTGGTCGACCCCGAGCCCATGCGCGTGGGCGACGTGCTCAACACCTTCGCCAGCGCCGCGCATGCGCCCTCGATGACGCTGCGGATCAATGCCGCGCTGCTCGGCTTCATCCCGCGCGGGGTCAAGAAGAGCCTGCTCGCGCTGACTCCCGTGCGGCGCATCCGCGACGTGCTCATGAAGGATCTCGGCCTGCCCGAGGACATCCTGCAGTTCGTCAACTACCCCACCCGGTTCGACTGCCGCGAGACCACCGCCGCGCTCAAGGGGTCGGGCATCGCCTGCCCGCGCCTGGCCGACTACGCCTGGGTGATCTGGGACTACTGGGAGCGGCACCTCGACCCCGATCTGTTCATCGACCGCAGCCTGCGCGGCCAGGTGGCCGGCAAGGTGGTGCTCGTCACCGGCGGCTCCTCGGGCATCGGTCTGGCCGCGGCCACCAAGCTCGCCCAGGCCGGCGCCGTGACCATCATCTGCGGCCGCGACGAGGACAAGCTGCAGGAGGCGCGCCAGCAGGTGGCCGCGCTGGGCCACGAGCTGCACACCTTCGCGGTGGACCTGGCCGACATGCAGGACGCCGACCGCATGGTGAAGTGGCTGCTCGACACCCATGGCGGCGTCGACTTCCTGGTCAACAACGCCGGCCGGTCGATCCGCCGTGGCATCGAGAACAGCTACGACCGCTTCCACGACTTCGAGCGCTGCATGCAGCTCAACTACTTCGGCGCGCTGCGCCTGACCATGGGCCTGCTGCCGTCGATGCAGGCGCGCGGCGGCGGTCAGGTGATCAACATCTCGTCGATCGGGGTGCTGACCAACGCGCCGCGCTTCTCGGCCTACGTGGCCTCCAAGGCGGCGCTCGATGCCTGGACGCGCTGCGCGTCCTCGGAGTTTGCCGATGTGGGCATCAAGTTCACCACCATCAACATGCCGCTGGTGCGCACCCCCATGATCGCCCCCACCCGGCTCTACAACAACGTGCCCACGCTCTCGCCCGAGGAGGCGGCCGACCTGGTCGTCGAGGCGATCGTCAGCAAGCCGGTGCGCATCGCCACGCGCCTGGGCGTGGTCGGTCAGGTGATGCACGCGCTCATCCCGCGTGTGGCGCAGGTGGTGATGAACACCTCGTTCCGGATGTTCCCCGACTCCGACGCCGCCAAGGCCCGCGAGGGCGCCCGCGCCGCCCAGCTCAGCGCCGACCAGGTGGCGTTCCAGCAGCTGATGCGCGGCATCCACTTCTAGCCGGTCCGTGGGCGAACCTGCTGATGGCGCGCGCGCCGCGCCGGACGCCGCCGGGGGTGGCCGGCCGGGCGCCGGGCGCGACGAGTCCGAGGATGCCGGGCCGCGGCTCGCCCGGGCCGCCGCACAGGTGGCGGGCCTGCGTCGGGCGATCGCGGCCGATGCTGCCCTGCGCGCGGCCACCGGCGTCGTCAAGCGCTGGCAGGCGGCGCGCCTGGCCCGCACCCATGCCGACCTGCTGGCCGATGCCGCCACGGCGCCCGCGGCCCGCTTCTTCCTCGACGATCTCTATGGCGCCAAGGACTTCTCGCGCCGCGATGCCGAGCTGATACGGCTGCTGCCCACGCTCACCCGGCTGCTGCCGCAGCGCGCGCTGCACACCGTGGCCGACGCGGTCGAGCTCGATGCGCTCACCGAGCAGCTCGACGAGGGCCTGGCCCGCGCCCTGGGCACAGCCGCCGGGCCGGGGCTGGACGAGGCAGCCTATGCCCGCGCCTACTGCCAGCCTGGCGCGGTGCGCGACCGCGCCCACCAGCTCGACCTGGTGCTGCGCATCGGCCGCTCGCTCGACGGGCTGGTGTCGCATCCCGCCATCGGACGGCTGCTGGCGGCCATGGCGCTGCCGGCCCGACTGGCCGGCGTGGGGCAGATGCACGAGTTTCTCAGCCGGGGCTTCGCGGCCTTCGCCGGCCTGCCGTCGGCCGAGGCCTTCCTGGCGCGGATCGATCGCCGCGAGCGCGCCATCATGGCCGCGCTGCTCGCGGGCCAGGACCACGACTGGATCAATCCGCCAGATTCAGGTTAGAATCTTGGGCTTTTCGTCATCCTTGCCGCGGTGCCTGACGCCCGCCCGCGGCCTTTGCCGGTTTCCGGCCTTCGTCCACAAGGAGCCCTGATGCGTCACTACGAAGTCATTTTCATCGTCCATCCGGATCAAAGCGAGCAGGTGCCCGCCATGATCGACCGGTACAAGGCGATGGTCGAAGCCCAGCAGGGCAAGATCCACCGGGTTGAAGACTGGGGCCGGCGCCAGCTGACCTATCTCATCCAGAAGGTGGCCAAGGCCCACTACGTGCTCATGAACATCGAGTGCCAGCCGGCCACGCTGGCCGAGCTTGAGCACGCCTTCCGCTTCAACGATGCCGTGCTGCGCCACCTCACCGTGGCCATGCGCAAGGCCGAGACCGGCCCGTCGCCGATGTGGAAGCAGATCCAGCGCGAAGAGGCCAAGAAGGCCCCTGAACCCCAGCCCAGCGCCGCCTGACGCGTCCCGGCCCTGCGCCGTGACCGCGCCCGGCAGCGCCAGCACCGCCAATCGCCTGCGGCTGCAGGCCCGGCTGATCGCCAGCGAGGGCCTGCGGCACACGCCGGCGGGCATCCCGGTGGTCGATGCCACCCTGGCTCACCAGTCGGCGCAGTCCGAGGCGGGCCTGGCCCGAACGGTGGAGCTGGAACTGGCAACGCGGTTCGCGGGGGCGCTGGCGATGCGGGCGGCAGTGCTGCCGATGGGCGTCGCGCTGCAGGTGGAAGGCTTCCTGGCCCCCCGGCGGCGGCAGTCCCGACAGCTCGTGCTGCATGTCAACGAATTTGAACTGATCGAGGTGTGATATGGCGTTCTTTCGCCGTGGTCCCAAAGATGGCAAGAAGAAGCGTCCGGCCCAGAACGCGCTGTTCAAGCGCAAGAAGTTCTGCCGGTTCACCGCAGAGAAGGTGGAGTACATCGACTACAAGGACGTCGAGCTCCTCAAGGATTTCATCACCGAGACCGGCAAGATCATCCCGGCCCGTCTCACCGGCACCAAGGCCCGCTACCAGCGTCAGCTGACCGAGGCCATCAAGCGCGCCCGCTTCCTGGCGCTGCTGCCGTTCACCGACAACCACTGATCGACGCCGGAGCACACCATGCAGATCATTCTGCTCGAACGCGTCCTGAACCTCGGCTCGCTGGGCGATGTCGTCCGCGTCAAGGACGGCTACGCGCGCAACTACCTCATCCCCACCGGCAAGGCGCGTCGCGCCACCGAGGCGGCCATCAAGGAATTCGAGGCGCGTCGCGCTGACCTCGAGAAGGCCCAGGCCGACAAGCTCGCCGCGGCCCGCGCCGAGGGCGAGCGCCTTGGCGGTTCCAGCGTCACCATCGCCCAGAAGGCGGGGGTCGACGGCCGGCTGTTCGGTTCGGTCACCAACTTCGACATCGCCACCGCCCTGGGCGGCCAGGGTTTCAAGGTCGACAAGGCCATGGTCCGGCTGCCCAACGGTGCCATCAAGGCCATCGGCGAGCACGGCGTGCAGGTCGCGCTGCACTCCGACGTGGTGGTCGAGGTCACCATCGTGGTCACGCCCGAGGCCTGAGCCACGGGTTCTGCGGGCGCGCCGCGCCCGTCGTCACGGGGGCTTCGGGCCCCCGTTTTCATTGCTGCCTGCGTCGGGCCGCCGGCCGGCCGCTCGGGCAGCCCCGTCGGGGCCGCGAGCCCGATAAGATAGGTCTCGCCCGACAGGTGACCCCGCCATGAGCAGCCCCGACGACTCCTTTCCCCCGCCCTCGGCGCCCATCGACCGCGAGGTGGCGGCGTTGCGGGTGCCGCCGCACTCCATCGAGGCCGAACAGGCGGTGCTCGGCGGGCTCATGCTCGACAACCAGGCCTTCGAGCGGGTGGCCGACATCCTGCGCGAGGACGACTTCTATCGCCATGACCATCGCCTGGTCTGGCAGCAGATCTCGCGCCTCATCGAGCGCAACCAGCCGGCCGACGTGGTGACGGTGTACGAGGCCCTCAAGACCGCCGGCAAGGCCGAGGAGGCTGGCGGGCTGCAGTATCTGAACGCGCTCGCCCAGGAGACCCCGTCGGCGGCCAACGTCCGGCGCTACGGCGAGATCGTGCGAGACCGCGCCATCCTGCGCCGGCTGATCTCCACGTCCGACCAGATCGCCACCGAGGCCTTCAACCCCCAGGGCAAGGACACGCGGCAACTGCTCGACGAAGCCGAAGGGCGGATCTTCAAGATCTCCGAGGAAGGCTCGCGCGGCGCGGTTGGCTTCCAGCCCCTGAATTCCCTGATCAGCCAGGTCGTGGAGCGCATCGACACGCTCTACAACCGGGGCAGCAGCAGTGACGTCACTGGCGTGCCCACCGGCTTCTCCGATCTCGATCGCATGACCTCGGGCCTGCAGCCCGGTGACCTGGTGATCGTGGCCGGTCGTCCCTCCATGGGCAAGGCCCAGCCCGATGACGCGCCGGTGCGAACCCCGCAGGGGTGGGCCCGCATCGACAGCCTGCGTGTGGGCGATGCCCTCGCCTCGGTCGATGGCCGCGCCTCGCGGGTCACGGGCGTCTACCCGCAGGGCCGGCGTCCGGTCTGGCGCCTGCGCTTTTCCGACGGTCGCCAGGCGATCGCCTGCGCCGAGCATCTCTGGCGCGTGCGGGTGGGCCGGGGCGTGCGCCCGCGCGTGGTCAGCACCGCCTGGCTCACCGAGCGTCTGGCCCGGCCCGGCGCGCGCTCGCCGATCACCATCGATCTGCCCGAGGGCCGCTTCGGCCACGACGAGCCCCTGCCGATCGATCCCTTCGCGCTCGGCCTGCTGCTGCGGGCCGGTGATGCGGTGGCCACCGATGACGTCGCGCGGCGCGAGACGGTCTGGAACCAGGCCCTCGCGGGGCTGCTCCGGGATGCGGCCATGCGCGCCCGGCTGGGTCGGCTCACGCAGACCGCCGACGTGTCCGCGCTGGCCGAGGACGATCGGGCTGCGATCGATGCCCCGGCCACGGGCGCCGCAGGCGCTGCCGCCCAGGCCCCGGCCACCGCCCCGGCCGCGGCGTCCGATCCCGACGCGGCCCGGGCCCTGCGCGAGCGCCTGCGCGCGCTCGGCCTGTGGGCGGCCGACCTGCGAGCGCTGCAGCTGCCGGCCTGCTTTCTCGAGGCCGGACGCGACGCGCGCATCGCGCTGCTCGACGGCCTGCTCGGGGCCGCGGCCTGCCCGGGCCGGGATGGCCTGCTGCGACTGGACGCGCGCTCCCCGAGGCTCGCCCATGACATGGCTGCCCTGGTGCGCTCGCTGGGTGGCTGGTGCCGCGCGCGCGCCGCACGCGGCGTGTTGGCAGACGGCCTCGCGCCGGTACGCCTGGCCATGAGCCTCCCCGCCCTGCCGGGCCTGGGCTGCCAGCGGGTTCGCGGCGCGCCGGCGCGGCCGCCGCGGCGCCCGGCCCTGGTCGCGATCGAGCCGGCCGGTGAGGCGCAGACCCGCTGCATCTCGGTCTCGCATCCGTCGCGGCTCTACATCACCAGCGATGACTGCGTCACCCACAACACCGCCTTCAGCCTGAACATCGGCGAGCATGTCGCGGTCGACCAGGGCCTGCCGGTGGCGGTGTTCTCCATGGAGATGGGCGCCACCCAGCTTGCGCTGCGGATGGTCTGCTCGGTGGGCCGCCTCGATCAGCAACGGCTGCGCACCGGCCGGCTCATCGATGACGACTGGCCGCGCCTGACCAACGCCATCCAGAAGATGCAGGAGGTGCAGCTGCACATTGACGAGACGCCAGCGCTCAACGCGCTCGAGCTGCGCGCGCGCGCGCGGCGGCTGTCACGCCAGTGCGGCCAGCTCGGCCTGGTGATCGTCGACTACCTGCAGCTCATGAGCGCCAGCTCCTCGGGCGAGAACCGCGCCACCGAGATCTCCGAGATCTCGCGCTCGCTCAAGTCGCTGGCCAAGGAGCTCAAGTGCCCGGTGATCGCGCTCTCGCAGCTCAACCGCTCGCTCGAGCAGCGGCCGAACAAGCGCCCGGTGATGTCCGACCTGCGCGAGTCGGGCGCCATCGAGCAGGATGCCGACGTGATCCTGTTCATCTACCGAGACGAGGTCTACAACCCCGACTCCGCCGAGAAGGGCACCGCCGAGATCATCATCGGCAAGCAGCGTAACGGCCCGATCGGCACGGTGCGCCTGACCTTCGTGGGTCAGTACACCAAGTTCGAGAACTTCACCGCCAGCTCGGTCTGAGCCCGCGCGCCGGGCCACGCGCGTGGGCGCGCCCGGGGCCCCGGCAGCCTGGCTGCCTGGGGCTCGCCTGACTCAGAGCGCGTCGCCGGCGTAGTCGGCCAGGCGCGAGCGCTCGCCGCGCTGCAGGGTGATGTGCCCGTTGTGGGCCCAACCCTTGAATCGGTCGACCACGTAGGTGAGGCCCGACGAGCCCTCGGTGAGGTAGGGCGTGTCGATCTGCGCGATGTTGCCCAGGCAGACCACCTTGGTGCCGGGCCCGGCGCGGGTGATCAGGGTCTTCATCTGCTTGGGCGTGAGGTTCTGCGCCTCGTCGATGATCAGGAACTTGCTCACGAAGGTGCGCCCGCGCATGAACGACATCGCCTTGACCTTCACCCGCGAGCGGATGAGGTCCTGGGTGGCCGAACGCCCCCAGTCGCCGGCGCCCGAGTCACCATGGTTGAGCACCTCGAGGTTGTCCTCCAGGGCGCCCATCCAGGGCTGCATCTTCTCTTCCTCGGTGCCCGGCAGATAGCCGATGTCCTCGCCCACCGGCACGGTGGCGCGGGTCATGATGATCTCGTTGTAGCGCTTGGCCTCGATGGTCTGGGTGAGACCGGCGGCCAGGGTGAGCAGGGTCTTGCCGGTGCCGGCCTGGCCGAGCAGCGACACGAAGTCGATCTCGGGGTTCATGAGCAGGTTCAGCGCGAAGTTCTGCTCGCGATTGCGCGCGGTGACGCCCCAGACCGCGTTCTTTTGGTGGGCGTAGTCGCGCAGGGTCTGCAGCACCGCGGTGCGACCGGTGATCTCGCGCACCTGCGCGGCCAGCGGCATGTCGCCCTCCAGCCAGACGAACTGGTTGACCAGCATGCTCGAGACCAGCGGCCCGGTGACCCGGTAGAAGGTGAAGCCGCCCTGTTGCCACGATTCCACGCCCTTGCCGTGCCGCTCCCAGAAGTTGGCTGGCAGTTCGAGCCGGCCGCTGTAGAGCAGGTCGGTGTCCTCGAGCACCTGGTCGTTGCGGTAGTCCTCGGCAGGCAGGCCCAGGGCGCGGGCCTTGATGCGCATGTTGATGTCCTTGGACACCAGCACCACCTCGCGCCCGCCCATCAGTTCCTGCAGGGCGCGGACCACGCCCAGGATCTGGTTGTCGGCCTTGCCCGCGGGCAGGCTCTCGGGCAGGGCCGCCGCCACTGCCTGGGTCTGGAAGAACAGCCGGCCGCCGGCTTCGCGGCTGCCGAGCGCCGACAGCGCGATGCCCTCGTCGATGCGGTCGTGCGCGGCTGCGATCAGCGCGTCGATCGAGCGGCTCACCTGACGGGCGTTGCGCGCCACCTCCGACATGCCCTTCTTGTGGCTGTCGAGCTCCTCGAGCGTCATCATCGGCAGGTAGATGTCGTGCTCGGCGAAGCGGAACAGGCTGCTCGGGTCGTGCATCAGCACATTGGTGTCGAGCACGAAGAGCTTTCGCGCGTCCGGGCTGGTGCTCGGAGCGGTGACGGCCTTGGCGCTGGCCGTCGCGGCCACCGGAGCCTCGAGCGTCGCTTGCGTGACGGCCGGTGCCGGCGAGGCCTTGCGCGCGCCGCGGCGCCGGGCGGGGCCCGGGGCGACGGCTGCCGGCGCTGGCGCGGTTGTGTTGACCGGCGCAGCTGCGGTGACCGGCGCAGCTGCGGTGACCGGGGCGGGCGCAGGCCTGGCCGAGGCGGACCTGGGCTTCGTGGCCGAGCTCAGGGCCGCAAGCGCATCGGGCGCGGCGGGCGCAGTCGTCGCTGCAACCGCATCTGCCCGCTTGCGCCGCACCCGGGCGGCGGGCTCGGCGCTCAGGTCGAGCAGGGTGGCGGGCTTGGTCGGGGCTTTGGGTAGTGGCATGGGGCGCCGGCCTTGCGCCGGTGTGATCCGGCCGCCGCGGCGACCGGGGGGATGGGCGAAGGACTAGAGTGAACGGACGAAGGCCAGCACCTCGGCGGCGTGGCCGGGCACCTTCACGCCGCGCCACTCGCGCGCGAGCCTGCCGGTGGCATCGATGACGAAGGTGGAGCGCTCGATGCCGCGCACCTGCTTGCCGTACATGTTCTTCATCTTGATGACGCCGAACTGCGTGCACAGCGCCTCGTCGGCATCGGAGATGAGCGGGAACGGCAGTTCGAGCTTGCTGCGAAAGCCCTCGTGCGAGCGCAGGCTGTCTCGTGACACGCCTGCCACCACGGCGCCGGCCTGCGCGAACTCGGCGTGCAGATCGCGGAAGTCGGCGCTCTCATTGGTGCAGCCGGGGGTGTTGTCCTTGGGGTAGAAATACAGCACCAGCGCCCGGCCGTGATGGGCCGCGAGGCTGAAGCTGCCCTGGGTGGAGGCCGCCGAGAAGTCCGCCACCGGAGTGCCTGCTGCCACGGTCAATTGCTGCTCCCCTGCTGGGGCGGGGCGGCGGCCCCGCCAGAATGCGGTTGATGGTCGATCGACGATAGCACAGGCGCCTCCGGTCTCAGGCCTCCGGGGGAATGAGCGCGGCCAGCACCCGCCGACCCTCGGCCATCAGGATGTTGTACGTGCGGCAGGCGGCGCCGGTGTCCATGCACTCCAGGCCGATGCGCGCCGAAGATAGGCAGGCATGCAGGCGCGGATGCGCGAAGCGCTGGCGGCTGCCGGTGCCCAGCAGGACCACCTCGGGGCGCAGGGCCAGCATCGCCTCGAAGTCGGCCGGCGCGAGCGCCGCCCAGTCGGCCAGGGCCCAGGCCTGAACCTCGCCCTGGGGCGAAACCAGCACCGGTCCGGCGTGCCGGACCCGGTTGACCTCGACGTAGCCGGCGCCGTAGCCGGTGAGGGTGTTCAAGGCGGGGTCGACCAGCGACTGCATCTTCATGGGAGGCCTCGAAGGGCTGTCTAAGCCCCTGATTATGCTACGATTGAGGGTTCTTCCCGGGAGATACACCTCATGAGTTCGCCGCGCGAGTTCTCTCGCATCAAGCGCCTGCCGCCCTATGTGTTCAACATCACGGCCGAGCTCAAGATGGCAGCCCGCCGGCGCGGCGAGGACATCATCGACATGAGCATGGGCGACCCTGATGGCTCCACGCCCCAGCACATCGTCGACAAGCTGGTCGAGGCCGCCACCAAGCCCGACACCCACGGCTACTCGGTCTCCAAGGGCATTCCGCGGCTGCGCAAGGCGATCGCCGACTGGTACCGCCGCCGCTTCGGCGTGGACATCGACCCCGAGACCGAGGCCATCGTCACCATCGGCTCCAAGGAAGGCCTGGCCCACATGATGCTCGCCACGCTCGATCGCGGCGACGTGGTGCTCGTGCCCAACCCCAGCTACCCCATCCACATCTACGGCGCGGTGATCGCCGGCGCCGAGACCCGCTCGGTGCGCATGACCCCGGGCGTTGACTTCCTCGCCGAGCTCCAGGCCGCCGTCGAGAACACCAACCCCAAGCCCAAGATGATGATCCTGGGCTTTCCCAGCAATCCCACGGCCATGTGCGTGGACCTCCCGTTCTTCGAGCGGGTGGTCGAGATCGCCCGCGAGCACAACATCATCGTGGTCCACGATCTCGCCTATGCCGACATCGTGTTCGACGACTTCCGCGCGCCCTCCATCCTCGAGGTGCCCGGCGCGCGCGACGTGGCGGTCGAGTTCTTCACCATGAGCAAGAGCTACAACATGGCCGGCTGGCGCATCGGCTTCATGGTGGGCAACCGCGAACTCGTGGCGGCGCTCGCGCGCATCAAGAGCTACCACGACTACGGCGCGTTCACGCCGATCCAGGTCGCGTCCATCGCCGCGCTCGAAGGCCCCCAGGACTGCGTCGAGGAGGTCCGCCTCAAGTACCAGCGCCGGCGCGATGTCCTCGCCCGTGGCCTCATCGAGGCCGGCTGGCCGGTCGAGGTGCCCAAGGCCTCCATGTACATCTGGGCCGAGATTCCCGAGCCCTACCGGGCCATGGGCTCGCTCGAGTTCGCCAAGAAGCTGCTCAACGAGGCCAAGGTGGCGGTCTCCCCGGGCGTGGGCTTCGGCGAGCTCGGTGACACCCACGTGCGCTTCGCGCTCATCGAGAACGAGCAGCGCATCCGCCAGGCGGTGCGCGGCATCCGTGACATGTTCCGCAAGGACGGCCTGATCAAGCTGGCCGCCTGAGCCTCCTTCGTCTGCCAGCGCCGGCGCAGTGCGCCGGCGGCTGCGCGTCCTCACAGGGCACATCATGAGCGTCGAGAAATTCGGGCCGGTTCGAGTCGGCCTGCTGGGCATCGGCACCGTCGGCAGCGGCACCTTCGAGGTGCTGTCGCGCAATGCCGCCGAGATCACCCGCCGCGCCGGCCGGCGCATCGAGATCACCCGGGTCGCCGATCTCGACACCGCCCGCGCAAGCGCGCTGGTGGCCGGTCGCGCCCGGGTCGATGCCGATGCGCGGGCGCTGGTGGCCGATCCCGAGATCGACATCGTGGTCGAGCTGATCGGCGGCTACGGCATCGCCCGTGAGCTGGTGATGTCCGCCATCGAGAACGGCAAGCACGTGGTCACCGCCAACAAGGCGCTGCTCGCGGTGCATGGCAACGAGATCTTCGCGGCCGCCTCGCGCAAGGGCGTGATGGTGGCCTTCGAGGCGGCGGTGGCCGGCGGCATCCCGATCATCAAGGCGCTGCGCGAGGGCCTCACCGCCAACCGCATCGACTGGATCGCCGGCATCATCAACGGCACCACCAACTTCATCCTCTCCGAGATGCGCGACAAGGGTCTGTCCTTCGACACCGTGCTCGCGCAGGCCCAGCAGCTCGGCTACGCCGAGGCCGACCCCACCTTCGACATCGAGGGCGTCGACGCCGGCCACAAGATCACCATCCTCTCGTCCATCGCCTTCGGCATCCCGGTGCAGTTCGGCAAGGCGCACATCGAGGGCATCACCGGCCTGCAGAGCGCCGACATCACCTACGCCGAGCAGCTCGGCTACCGCATCAAGCTGCTGGGCGTCACCCGCCGCCGGGTGGTCGACGGCCGCGCCATCGGCGTCGAGCTGCGGGTGCATCCCACCCTTATCCCGGAGCGGCGCCTGATCGCCAACGTCGAGGGCGCCATGAACGCGGTCTGGGTCAAGGGCGATGCCGTGGGCCACACCATGTACTACGGCAAGGGCGCCGGCGCCGAGCCCACCGCCAGCGCGGTGATCGCCGATCTGGTGGATGTGGCGCGCATGCTCACCGCCGATCCCGGCAATCGCGTGCCGCACCTCGCCTTCCAGGCCGAGTCGCTCTCCGACCTGCCGGTGCTGCCGATCGGCGAGATCGAGACCGCCTACTACCTGCGGCTGCGCGTGGCCGACGAGCCGGGCGTGCTCGCCGACATCACCCGCATCCTGGCCGACGCGGCCATCTCGATCGATGCGGTGCTGCAGCGCGAGCCGGCCGAGGGCGAGAACCAGACCGACATCATCCTGCTCACCCATCGCACCATCGAGAACCGGGTCGATGCCGCCATCGCGCGCATCCAGGCGCTGTCCACGGTGCTCTCCGGCGTCACCCGCATTCGCCTCGAAGAGCTGAACTGAGCCGTCCGCCGATGCGCTATCTGTCCACCCGTGGCGGGCTCGCGCCCGCCGAGTTCACCGAGATCCTGCTCGGCGGCCTGGCGCCCGACGGCGGCCTGGTCGTACCCGAGCGCTATCCCCGCATCGATGCCGCCGAGCTCGCGGTCTGGCGCTCGCTGAGCTACCCGGCGCTCGCGTTCGAGGTGCTCTCGCGCTATGCCACCGACATGCCGGCGGCCGATCTGCGCGCCCTGGTCGAGCGCACCTACACCGCCCAGGTCTTCGGCTCGCCCGAGATCACGCCGGTGCGCCGCCTCGCGCCCGATCTGCACCTGCTCGCCCTGTCCAACGGGCCCACCCTGGCCTTCAAGGACGTGGCCATGCAGCTGCTCGGGGGCCTGTTCGAGTACACGCTTGCCCGCGAGGGCCGGCAGCTCAACATCCTGGGTGCCACCTCGGGGGACACCGGCAGCGCCGCCGAGTACGCCATGCGCGGGCGTCGCGGCATCCGGGTGTTCATGCTCTCGCCGCATGGCCGCATGAGCCCCTTCCAGCGCGCGCAGATGTTCTCGCTGCAGGATCCGAACATCTTCAACATCGCGGTCGATGGCGTCTTCGATGACTGCCAGGACATGGTCAAGGCGGTGTCGGCCGATCTCGCCTTCAAGGCGCGCTACGCCATCGGCACGGTCAACTCCATCAACTGGGCGCGGGTGGTGGCCCAGGTGGTGTACTACTTCCGCGGCTATTTCGCGGTGGCCGCCGAGATCGGCCAGCCGGTCTCCTTCTGCGTGCCCTCGGGCAACTTCGGCAATGTCCTCGCCGGCCACATCGCGCGCATGATGGGCCTGCCCATCCGGCGGCTGGTGGTGGCCACCAACGAGAACGACGTGCTCGACGAGTTTTTCCGCACCGGCGTCTACCGCGCCCGGTCCACGGCCGAGACCCGCGAGACCAGCAGCCCTTCCATGGACATCTCCCGGGCCTCCAACTTCGAGCGCTTCGTTTTCGACCTGCTCGGACGCGACGGCGCCCGGGTGGCGGGGCTGTGGCGCGAGCTCGAGGCCACCGGCGGCTTCAGCCTGGCCGATGACCCCGCCTTCGCCCGCGTGGCCGGCTTCGGGTTTGCCTCCGGGCGCAGTCGCCACGCTGATCGCCTGGCCACCATCGCGCGGGTGCATCGCGAGCATGGCGTGGTCGTCGACCCGCACACCGCCGACGGCCTGTTCGTGGCGCAGCAGTGGCGCGAGCCGGGTGTGCCCATGGTCTGTCTCGAGACCGCGCTGCCGGTGAAGTTCGCGCAGACCATCCGCGATGCGATCGGCATCGAGCCGCAGCGGCCGGCCGCCTTCGAGGGCATCGAAGACCTGCCCCAGCGCGCCACGCGCATGCCGGTCGACACCGAGGGGCTCAAGCGCTTCATCGCCAGCCACTGCGACTGAGCGGGGGCGCCGTCTTCCCCATGCGGGTCTTCGGCATCGCCGGCTGGTCGGGGTCGGGCAAGACCACGCTCATCGAGGCCCTGATCCCGCGGCTGTCGTCGGGCGGCTGGCGGGTGTCGCTGGTCAAGCACGCCCATCAGGGCTTCGACCTCGACCGCCCCGGCAAGGATTCCTACCGCCTGCGTCAGGCCGGTGCCCATCAGGTGCTGCTCGGTTCGCCACAGCGCTGGGCGCTGATGCACGAGCTGCGCGATCAGCCCGAGCCTGCGCTCGATGAACACCTGACCCGGCTCGGGCCCTGCGAGCTCGTCCTGGTCGAGGGCTACAAGCGCGAGGCCATCCCCCGGCTGGAAGTCCATCGGCCGGCGCTGGGTCATCCCTTGCTGTACCCCGCCGACCCGCATATCGTCGCGGTGGCGTCCGACACCCCGCTGGCCTGTCCGCTGCCCTGCCTGGACCTTGCCAACCCCGACGCCATCGCCGCCTTCATCCGCTCCCACTTCGCATCCCGCCATGCCGCCACCGCTGCGCCCCCTCGACGAGGCCCTTGAAGACCTGCTCTCGCGGGCCGAACCGGTGCCCGAGACCGAGTTGCTGCCCACCCTCGAGGCGGCCACCCGGGTGCTGGCCACCGACCTGCGCTCCGGCATCGACGTGCCCTCGGCCGACAACACCCAGATGGATGGCTACGCGGTGCGTGCTGCCGACGTGCCCGCGCCCGGCACGCGACTGCCGGTCGCGCAGCGCATTCCGGCCGGCCATGTCGGCCAGCCACTGGCCGCGGGCACGGCGGCGCGCATCTTCACCGGCGCCTTCATCCCGCCGGGCGCCGACGCGGTGGTCATGCAGGAGCAGTGCACCGCCGACGGTGATGCGGTCGTCATCGGCCACGTGCCGGTGGCGGGCGAGTGGGTGCGGCGCCTGGGCGAGGACATCCTCGGCGGCTCGGTGATCCTGCGCGCCGGCGCTCGCCTGAGCCCGCAGGCGGTGGGCCTGGCGGCCTCGGTGGGCCTGGCTGAGGTTCCGGTGCGGCGACGGGTGCGCGTGGGCTGCTTCTTCACGGGCGATGAACTGGTCATGCCCGGTCAGCCGCTGCCGCCGGGCGCCATCTACAACAGCAACCGTTTCGTGCTGGTGTCGCTGATGCGCGCCCTGGGCTGCGAGGTCACCGACCTGGGCATCGTGCCCGACAGCCTGCCCGACACCCGCGCCGCCCTGCGCGAGGCGGCGCAGCGCTGCGACCTGGTGGTCACCTCCGGGGGCATGTCGGTGGGCGAGGAAGACCATGTCCGCCCCGCGGTGCAGGCCGAGGGCGAACTGCATCAGTGGCAGATCGCCATCAAGCCGGGCAAGCCGCTGGCCTACGGGCGGCTGCGGCGGGCCACCGACGGGCACGCCCACTTCATCGGCCTGCCCGGCAATCCGGTGTCCAGCTTCGTCACCTTCCTGCTGCTGGTGCGGCCCTTCATCCTCAGGCTGCAGGGCATGAGCACGCTCGCCGTCCCGGCGCGGACGATGCGCGCCGATTTCGATTGGCCCCGGCCCGATCGCCGGCGCGAGTTCCTGCGGGCTAGAATCAACGCGCAGGGCGGGCTCGATCTCTTCGCCAACCAGAGCTCGGCGGTGCTCACCTCCACGGTCTGGGGTGACGGCCTGGTCGACACGCCGGCGTCCAGTCCCATCGCCCGCGGCGACACCGTGCGTTTCCTGGCCTTCACCGATCTGCTCTCATGACCCTCACCGTGCTCTTCTTCGCCGGCCTGCGCGAGGCGCTGGGCACCGGTCGCGAGCTCGTCGAGGCCCCGGACGCGGGGCTCACCGCCGGTCAGCTGCGCGAGCAACTGCGCGCGCGCGGGCCGCAATGGGCCCAGGCCCTCGGTCCCGAGCGCGCGGTGCGCATCGCGGTCAATCAGGTCATGGCCCAGGCCGACACCCCCATCCCGGCGGGCGCCGAGGTGGCTTTCTTTCCGCCGGTCACCGGCGGCTGAGCCCCGGAGCGCGCCATGGCGGTCAGGGTCCAGACCGGGGATTTCGATGTCGGCGCCGAGATCGCCCAACTGCGCGCGGGCAATCCGCGGGTGGGGGCGGTGGCGGCCTTCATCGGCACCGTGCGTGATCTGAATGACGGGCAGGGGGTCGCGTCGCTCACCCTCGAGCACTACCCGGGCATGACCGAAAAGTCCCTCGAGGCCATCTGTGACCAGGCGCGCGAGCGCTGGCGGCTCGAGGATCTGCTGATCATCCATCGCGTGGGCCCGCTCGCGCCCACCGACCAGATCGTGCTGGTGGCGGTCACCTCGGCGCATCGCGGCGAGGCCTTCGCTGCCTGCGAGTTCGTCATGGACTACCTCAAGACCCGCGCGCCGTTCTGGAAGAAGGAATCCACGCCCCAGGGCGATCGCTGGGTCGAGGCCCGCGACAGCGACGAGCAGGCTGCGCAGCGCTGGTCCGCGCCATGACCGTGGCGCCAGCCCTGGCCATCAACGCGTCGCCGGCCGCGCGCGTGCCGGCCCTCGGGGCGCGCGCATGAACCTCTCGGCCGCGCTCGCGGTGGCGGCGGGCGCGGTGCTGGGTGCCTGGAGCCGATGGCTGCTGGCGCTCTGGCTCAACCGGCCGGGCTCGGCCCTGCCCCTGGGCACCCTCACCGCCAACCTGGCGGGCGGTCTGCTGGTGGGCATGGCGCTGGCCTGGTTCGAGAGCCATCCGGGCATGTCGCCGGCGTGGCGTCTGTTCGCGGTCACCGGGTTCCTGGGCGCGCTCACCACCTTCTCCACCTTCTCGGCCGAGTCGCTGGCGCTGGTGCAGCGCGGCGCGCTGGGCGCCGCGGTGCTGCACAGCGCGGTGCACCTGGCGGGCTGCCTGGCCGCCGCGGCGCTGGGCTGGCGGCTGCTGCGATGAGCGTCGAACCGCCTGCCTGGCTGTGGGTGGTCTTCACCCTGGTGGCGGCCTGCTCGCAGACCTTTCGCAACGCCATGCAGCGCAGTCTCACCGCCCGACTGGGCACGGTGGGCGCCACCCATGTGCGCTTCCTGTTCGGGTTGCCCTTCGCCTGCGTCTTCGTGGCCATCATCCTCGCCACCGCCCCACCGCTTCGCGAGCCGCGCTTCGACCGCCTCTTCTGGGCCTGGGTGGTGGTGGCCGGGGTGAGTCAGATCATCGCCACCGCGCTCATGCTCGCGGCCATGCAACTGCGCTCGTTCACCGTCGCCACCGCCTATGTGAAGTCCGAGCCGGTGCTGGTGGCGATGCTCGGCTTCGTGTTCCTGGGCGATCGGCTGGGGCCGCTGGCGGTGCTCGCCATCCTGGTGGCCACGGCTGGTGTGCTGCTGATGTCCACCTCGGGCGCGCAGGCCCAGCCGGGCACGCGCCTGCGCGCGGCGCTGCTGGGGGTGGCGGCCGGCGCCATCTTCGCGCTCTCGGCCGTGGGCTTTCGTGGCGCCATCGTCGCGCTTGGCGATGACCCCTTCCAGGTTCGCGCCGCCATCACCCTGGTGATCGGCCTGGCGGTGCAGAGCGTGCTGCTGTCGGCCTGGTTGCGGCTGCGCTCGCCCGGCACCATGAGCGAGATCCTGCGCGCCTGGCGGCCCTCGCTGGCGGCGGGCGCGCTGGGTTCGTTCGCCTCGCTGTGCTGGTTCACGGCCTTCGCCCTGCAGAGCGCGGCCGCAGTGCGCACCCTGGCGCTGGTGGAGATCCTGTTCGCGCAGGCGATCTCGCGCCAGCTCTTCGCGCAGCGCGCCAGCGCCGCCGAGGCGCTGGGCATCGTCCTGGTGGTGGCCGGCGTGGGCGCGCTGCTGCTGACCGGCTGAAGCCGCCTCAGCGGCCGTTGAACACCGGCTCGCGCTTGTCCACGAAGGCCTTGGTGGCCTCGCGGTGGTCTTCGGTCTGGCCGCAGTGCACGTGGTGGGTCGCTTCCAGGTCGAGGCAGTCGTCCACCTCGCCCGCCATCGCCCGGTTGAGGTTCTCCTTCATGTACCGGTAGGCCACGGTCGGGCCGCTGGCCAGGCGCAGGGCGATCTCGCGAGTGCGGGCCGCCAGTTCCTCGGGCGGGCACACCCAGTTGGCCAGACCCAGCCGCAGCGCCTCGTCGGCGCCGATGCGATCCGACAGGAAATACAGCTCGCGGGCCTTGGCCGAACCGACCAGCTGGGTGAGGAAGTAGGTGCCGCCGTAGTCGCCCGAGAAGCCCACCTTGGCGAAGGCGGTGGTCATGATCGCGGTGCTGGCCATGACGCGCAGGTCGCAGGCCAGCGCCAATGACAGCCCGGCGCCGGCGGCCGCGCCGGGCAGCGAGGCGATGGTGGGCTTGGGCATCTTGAACAGCTTGCCCGCGGTGGCGCGCTGGTTCACCCGCTGGCGGTGGATCGCGCCGTCGATGGTGTTGTTGCCCACGGTGCCGTCGCCGCGCGCAGCCATGCCCTTGACGTCACCGCCGGCGCAAAAGCCCTTGCCGGCGCCGGTGAGCACCACGCACTTCACCGCGTTGTCGAGCTCGGCGCGGGCGAGCTGCTGCGAGAGCGCCTCGGTCATCTCGCGCGACATGGCGTTGCGGGCGTCGGGGCGGTTCAGGGTGAGGGTGAGCACGCCCGCGTCGAGCGAGGCGAGCAGGTCGGTGGTGCCGGTGTCGATGGTCTGGGCTGACATGAATCGGGTCTCCTGAAAGGGCGCGCGGGGGCGGCGGGTCGGACACTTCCATTCCCCGGTTCGCTGGCGTGGCGCGATGGCCTGTCTTGTGGACAATGGGGTCACCCGGGCAACCCGCCAGCCGATGGAGAACGACCGATCATGCAGCAGAAAGCCACCAACGCCGGTTCCGGTTTCGGAACCACTCCCCAGGATGACCTCAACGACCTGCGCATGAGCGACAAGTCGATGCCGCTGCTCGAGCAGGTCCGGCGCTTCGTCAGCGAGGTGGTCGATCCCATGTCCGAGAAGTTCCACGCCCTCGGCGAGGGCCGTGCCGACCGCTGGAGCTACGTGCCCGGCCAGCTCGAGCTGCTCGAAGAGGCCAAGAACGAGGCCAAGCGCCAGGGCCTGTGGAACTTCTTCCTGCCCGATGCCGAGACCGGCGAGGGCCTGTCCAACCTCGACTACGCCTACATCGCGGCCGAACTCGGCAAGAACCCGCTGGCCTCGCAGTGCATGAACTGCTCGGCGCCCGACACCGGCAACATGGAGGTGCTCGAGCGGGTGGGCACCCCGGCCCAGAAGGAGAAGTGGCTCAAGCCCCTGCTGTCGGGCGAGATCCGCTCCACCTACGCCATGACCGAGCCGCACAACGCCTCCTCTGATGCCAAGAACATCGGCATGCGTGCGGTGCTCGAGGGCGACGAGTGGGTGCTCAACGGCGAAAAGTACTACGCCTCGGGCGCCGGCGATCCGCGCTGCAAGATCCTCATCACCATGGTCAAGACCAGCCCCGACGCGCCGCCGCACAAGCAGCAGTCGATGATCCTGGTCCCCAAGGACCACCCGGGCGTCACCATCCTGGGCGGCATGGAGGTCTTCGGCGACGATGACGCGCCGCACGGCCACATGCACATCCGCTTCGAGAACGTGCGTGTGCCCAAGGACAACATGCTGCTGGGCGAGGGCCGTGGTTTCGAGATCTCCCAGGTGCGCCTGGGCCCGGGCCGCATTCACCACTGCATGCGGCTGATCGGCCAGGCCGAGAAGGCCCTTGACCTCATGCTCAAGCGCGGCCTGTCGCGCGAGGCCTTCGGCAAGAAGATCATCTGGCTGGGCGGCAACATCGAGATCGTGTCGCGGGCGCGCATCGAGATCGAGGCCATGCGCCTGATGGTGCTCAAGGCCGCCAAGGCCATGGACGTGCTCGGCAACCGCGAGGCCCGCGTCTGGGTGCACATGGTCAAGGCCATGGTCCCCGAGCGCGTGTGCCACATCATCGACCAGGCCATCCAGATGCACGGCGCCACCGGCGTCTCGCAGTGGACGCCGCTGGCCCGCATGTACGCACGGGCGCGCACCCTGCGCATCGCTGATGGTCCCGATGAAGTCCATCACCTGGTGGTGGGCCGCAACGAGACCAAGCGCTTCGAGAACACCGACGAGGACGTCACCTCCTCGATGGTCTGGCGCAGCTGATTGCCGCCAGCCGGGGCGCGCTGGCCGCGCCCCGGGCCGGCCCGGTTCAGCGGGCCCCGAACCGGGTCTCGCCGAACAGCGCCTTCTGGGTGGCCGGCTGCGAGCGCCAGTACTGGCGCGGCGCTTCCACACTGGCGCCCAGCGCGGCTGCCGCCCGCCACGGCCAGCGCGGATCCTGCAGGAAGCCGCGCGCGATCGCGATCATGTCCGCCTTGCCCTGGGTCAGGATGTCCTCGGCCTGCTGCGGCTCGGTGATCAGGCCCACCGCCATCACCGGCATCTTCACCGCCGCGCGGATCGCCTGCGCGAACGGCACCTGGTAGCCCGGTCCGAGAGTGATCTTCTGCTTCGGACTGATGCCGCCGCTCGACACATCGATCCAGTCTGCGCTCAGTCGCTCCACCGCCTTTGCGAAGGCCTGGCTGCCTTCGATGTCCCACCCGCCTTCCAGCCAGTCGGTGGCGCTGATGCGCACGCCCATGGGCTTGTGCGCGGGCCAGGCCGCGCGCATGGCGGCGAACACCTCGAGCGGGAAGCGCATGCGGTTTTCCAGGCTGCCGCCGTAGGCGTCGCTGCGCTGATTGGCGATCGGGCTGAGGAACTCGTGCAGCAGGTAGCCGTGGGCCGCGTGCAGCTCGATGGCATCGAAGCCCGCCCGGTCGGCGCGCTGCACCGCCTCCACGAAGCGATCGCGCAGGCGGGCCAGGCCATCGGCATCCAGCGCCAGAGGAGGCGGCTCGCCCTCGAGTTGCGCGATCGGCGAGGGGCCCACCGGGCGCCAGCCGCCGGCCTGCGCCGGCACCAGCTGACCGCCCTCCCAGGGCCGGCCGCTGGAGGCCTTGCGCCCGGCGTGGCCGAGCTGCAGGGCGAGCGGCATGGGCGACACCTGACGCAGCGAACGCACGAGCGAGGTCATCGCAGCCTCGGTGGCCGCGTCGTACAGTCCGAGGCAGCCGGCGGTGATGCGGCCGATCGGCTCGACGGCCGTGGCCTCGACGATCAGCAGGCCGGCGCCGCTGATGGCGAGCTGCCCGAGATGCACGGTGTGCCAGGGCTGGGCGATGCCGTCGACGGCGGAGTACTGGCACATCGGGGCGATCACGATGCGGTTGGGCAGCCTGAGGCTGCGAAGGGCGAGGGGGGAGAAGAGGGCGCTCATGGCTTGAAATATAGCCTGCGGGCCCCTACCTGCCAGACAGTCAACCATTCCGGAGTGCCTTTCCATGCGTCTGGACAAGCTCACCACCCAGTTCCAGCAGGCCCTGGCCGATGCTCAGAGCCTTGCCCTGAACAACGATCACCAGTACATCGAGCCCCTGCACCTGGTCTCGGCCCTGCTCGGCCAGCCCGACGGCTCCGGCCGGGCGCTGCTGGAGCGCGCGGGCGTGCGGGTGCCGGCGCTCAAGACCGGGCTCGACGCTGCCGTGAAGCGTCTGCCGCAGGTCACCGGCACCGCCGGCGACGTGCAGATCGGCCGTGATCTGGTCAACCTGCTCAATCTCGCCGAGAAGGAAGCCACGCGCCGCGGCGACCAGTTCATCGCCACCGAGATGTTCCTGCTCGCCCTGGCCGACGACAAGGGCGAGGCCGGCCGGGTGGCCCGCGAGGCCGGCCTGGAGCGCAAGGCGCTCGAGCAGGCGATCGATTCGGTGCGTGGCGGTCAGACCGTGGGCAGCGCCGAGGCCGAGGGCCAGCGCGAGGCGCTCAAGAAGTACACCATCGACCTCACCGAGCGCGCCCGCGCCGGCAAGCTCGACCCGGTCATCGGCCGCGATGACGAGATCCGCCGCTCCATCCAGATCCTGCAGCGCCGCAGTAAGAACAACCCGGTGCTGATCGGCGAGCCGGGCGTGGGCAAGACCGCCATCGTCGAGGGGCTGGCGCAGCGCATCGTCAACGGCGAGGTGCCCGACTCCCTGAAGAACAAGCGGGTGCTGGTGCTCGACATGGCCTCGCTGCTGGCCGGCGCGAAGTATCGCGGCGAGTTCGAGGAGCGCCTGAAGTCGGTGCTCAAGGAGGTGGCCCAGGACGAGGGTCAGACCATCGTCTTCATCGACGAGATCCACACCATGGTCGGCGCCGGCAAGGCCGAGGGCGCGATCGACGCCGGCAACATGCTCAAGCCGGCGCTGGCCCGCGGCGAGCTGCACTGCATCGGCGCCACCACGCTCGACGAGTACCGCAAGTACGTCGAGAAGGATGCCGCGCTCGAGCGGCGGTTCCAGAAGGTGCTGGTGGGCGAACCCAGCGTCGAGGCCACCATCGCAATCCTGCGCGGCCTGCAGGAGCGCTACGAGCTGCACCACGGCATCGAGATCACCGACCCGGCCATCGTGGCCGCCGCAGAGCTCTCCAACCGCTACATCACCGACCGATTCCTGCCCGACAAGGCCATCGACCTGATCGACGAGGCGGCCGCCCGCATCAAGATGGAGATCGACAGCAAGCCCGAGTCGATGGACCGGCTCGATCGTCGCCTCATCCAGCTCAAGATCGAGCGCGAGGCGGTGCGTCGGGAGACCGACGAGGCCTCGCGCAAGCGCTTCGAACTCATCGAGCAGGAGATCGCGCGCCTCGAGAAGGAGTACGCCGACCTCGATGAGCTGCTGCGCGCCGAGAAGGCCGCGGTGCAGGGCAGCGCCCAGATCAAGGCCGAGATCGACAAGCTGCGCGCGCAGATGGCCGAGCTGCAGCGCAAGGGCCAGTTCGACAAGCTCGCCGAGATCCAGTACGGCCTGCTGCCGGCGCTCGAGGGTCGGCTCAAGGCCGCGAGCGATGCCGAGGCCGGCCGTGGCGTGGGCGACGCCTCGCGTCCGCGCCTGCTGCGCACCCAGGTCGGCGCCGAGGAGATCGCCGAGGTGGTCTCGCGCGCCACCGGCATTCCGGTGAGCAAGATGCTGCAGGGCGAGCGCGAGAAGCTCCTGAAGATGGAGGATCGCCTGCATGAGCGCGTGGTCGGACAGGACGAGGCGGTGCGCCTGGTGTCCGACGCCATCCGCCGCTCGCGCGCGGGTCTGGCCGACCCGAACCGGCCCTACGGCTCGTTCCTGTTCCTGGGCCCCACCGGCGTGGGCAAGACCGAGCTGTGCAAGGCGCTGGCCGCGTTCCTGTTCGACTCGCAGGACCACCTCATCCGCATCGACATGAGCGAGTTCATGGAGAAGCACTCGGTGGCCCGGCTGATCGGCGCGCCCCCGGGGTATGTGGGCTACGAGGAGGGCGGCTATCTCACCGAGGCCGTGCGCCGCAAGCCCTACAGCGTGATCCTGTTCGACGAGGTCGAGAAGGCCCACCCCGATGTATTCAACGTGCTGCTGCAGGTGCTCGACGATGGCCGCATGACCGACGGCCAGGGTCGCACGGTGGACTTCAAGAACACCGTCATCGTCATGACCTCCAACATCGGCAGTCATGACATCCAGCGCATGTCGGCCAGCCCTGACACCAACGACCCCGACCTGATCAAGGAGGTGGTGATGGGCGAGGTCAAGAAGTCGTTCCGGCCCGAGTTCGTCAACCGGATCGACGAGATCGTGGTCTTCCATGGCCTGGGCGCCAGCCACATCGAGTCCATCGCCCGCATCCAGCTGCGCATCCTCGAGCAGCGCATCGCCGCCCAGGGCATGACGCTCACCGTGACCGAGCCGGCGCTCGCCGAGCTCGCCAAGGTGGGCTTCGATCCGGTGTTCGGTGCCCGGCCGCTGAAGCGCGCCATTCAGCAGCACATCGAGAACCCGGTGTCGCGGCTGATGCTCGAGGGGCGGTTCGCGCCCAAGGACGTGATCCCGGTGGACTTCCGCGAGGGCCGCTTCAGCTTCGAGCGCGTGGTTCACTGAGACCGGCGGCCCCGCGAGCGCGTGGTTCACTGAGACCGGCGGGCCCGCGCTGGCGGGCCGGCCTGCGACCCCGGGCGGGCGCCCTGCGGGCGTGGCAGAATCGCGCCCTCCCGGCCTTGCCTGCCGGCCTTGCCCCCTGACCAGACCCATGCCCGCCAGCCTGCCCGCCGTCGCCGAAGCCCGCGTCCTGTCCTCGCTCACCGCCGAGCTCGCGGTGGCCGCGCCGCGCGTGCAGGCAGCGGTGGCGCTGCTCGACGAGGGCGCCACCGTGCCCTTCATCGCGCGTTATCGCAAGGAGGCCACGGGCGGTCTGGACGACACCCAGCTGCGGCTGCTGGCCGATCGCCTGGTCTACCTGCGCGAGCTCGAGGAGCGCCGACTCGTGGTGCTCGAGAGCATCCGCGCCCAGGGTCGTCTCGATGACGCGCTGGCCGCGGCCATCGACGCCGCCGATACCAAGCAGCGGCTCGAGGACCTTTATCTGCCGTTCAAGCCGCGCCGCCGCACCCGCGCGCAGATCGCCCGCGAGCTCGGCCTCGAGCCGCTCGCCGACCAGCTGCTTGCCGATCCGGGCCTCGATCCGGCCACCGTCGCCGCGGCCTTCCTGCGCGCGCCCGACGAGAAGGGCGAGAACGGCGTGGCCGATGTCAAGGCCGCGCTCGATGGCGCCCGCGACATCCTTGCCGAACGCTTTGCCGAGCGCGCCGATGTGCTCGAGGCGCTGCGCACCCTGCTCTGGACCGAGGGCTGGATCCACTGCCGGGTGCAGGAGGACAAGCGCGCCGAGGCAGTGAAGTTCAGCGACTACTTCGACCATGCCGAGCCGCTGGCCGCCACGCCTTCGCATCGCGCGCTCGCGCTGTTCCGCGGCCGCCAGCTCGGCCTGCTCGCGCTGCGCCTGGGCCTCGACCCGGAGCGCGATGCGCTGGTGCCGCATCCGGCCATGCTCCGGCTGGCAGGCGTGGCGGGCATCGGGGTGGCGATCGGCGGCACCCGACCGGCCGACGCCTGGCTCTCTGACGTGGCCCGCTGGACCTGGCGCGTCAAGCTGCTGCCGCACCTGGAAACCGAACTCTTCGGCCGGCTGCGCGAGGCGGCCGAGGCCGAGGCCATCCGCGTGTTCGGCGACAACCTCAAGGACCTGCTCCTCGCGGCGCCGGCCGGCCGGCGCTGCGTGCTGGGTCTTGACCCCGGGCTGCGCACCGGGGTCAAGCTCGCGGTGGTCGATGACACCGGCAAGCTGGTCGACACCGCCACCATCTTTCCGCACGAACCGCGCCGCGACTGGGACGGCTCGATCGCCGCGCTCGCCGCGCTGTGCGCCCGTCACCGGGTGGCGCTGCTCGCCATCGGCAATGGCACCGCCTCGCGCGAGACTGACCGGCTGGCCGCCGAGCTGATCAGCCGCCACCCCGCGCTCGGCGTGCGCAAGGTGCTGGTGTCCGAGGCCGGGGCCTCGGTCTATTCCGCCAGCGAGCTCGCGGCGCGCGAGTTCCCCGAGCTCGATGTCTCGCTGCGGGGCGCGGTGTCGATCGCGCGCCGGCTTCAGGATCCGCTCGCCGAACTGGTCAAGATCGATCCCAAGTCGATCGGCGTGGGTCAGTATCAGCACGATGTCGATCAGCGCGAGCTCGCCCGCCGGCTCGATGCCGCGGTCGAAGACTGCGTGAACGCGGTGGGCGTCGACGTCAATACCGCCTCGGCCGCGCTGCTCGCCCGCGTCTCGGGCCTGAGCAGCCCGCTCGCGCAGCGGGTGGTTTCCTGGCGCGATGCCCATGGCGCCTTCCCAGACCGCGGTGCGCTGCGCGCGGTGCCGATGTTCGGCGAGAAGGCCTTCGAGCAGGCAGCGGGCTTCCTGCGGGTGCAGGCCGGCGCCAATCCGCTGGACGCCTCGGCGGTGCATCCCGAGGCCTATGGCGTGGTCGAGCGCATCCTGGCGCGGGCGGGCGTGCCGGCCGATCGTCTGATCGGCAATCGCGAACTGCTGCGCCGGCTGCGCCCGTCCGACTTCACCGACGAGCGATTCGGTGAGCCCACGGTGCGCGACATCATCGCCGAGCTCGAGAAGCCGGGGCGCGATCCGCGCGGCGAGTTCGTCGCGGCCGAGTTCCGCGAGGGCGTCGAGAAGCTCTCCGACCTGCAGCCGGGCATGCAGCTGCAGGGCGTGGTCACCAATGTCGCGGCTTTCGGCGCCTTCGTCGACATCGGCGTCCACCAGGACGGTCTGGTGCATGTGTCCGAGCTTTCCGAGCGATTCGTGCGCGATCCCCGCGAGGTGGTGCGTGCGGGCCAGGTGGTCAGCGTGCGGGTGGTCGAGGTCGATCTGCCGCGTCAGCGGATCGCGCTCAGCATGCGGCCCGCCCGAGACGGCGAGCCTGCGCGCCGCGAGTCAGGCCCGCGCGGCGGCGCGGCCGGGGCGCGTCCTCCCGCCTCGGCCCGGCCGGGGTCGGGCGCGCCTTCGCCGTCCGGCCGCGGTGCGGGTCCGGGCCGCGGCGCGCCCAGCCGCTCGCCGGCGCCGGCCGCGGGCGGCGCGCTCGCCGAGGCCTTTGCCCGCGCCAGCGGCCGCGATCGCAAGTCCTGAGTCGGGCAAGCGCCGCGGGCTGAACAGACGCGCCCGCGCGTCGAATCGCAATCAGTTTTGTGCTTTACTTGCGCGCGCGTCCGACCGGGCGCGGCCCCATTCACTGCCGGGCACTGCGCGGCCGCAGCACCGCGCCTGGCTCCCCCCGCGAGACGCCCCATGAAATTCCGCTTCCCCATCATCATCATCGACGAAGACTGGAAGTCGGAATCCTCCAGCGGCCTGGGCATCCGTGCGCTGGCCAAGGCCATCGAAGACCAGGACATGGCTGTCGTCGGTGGCTTCACGTATGTCGACGTCACCATGGTGGCCAACCAGGCTGCCCGGGCCTCCGCCTTCGTGGTGTCCATCGATGACGAGGAGATCAACGAGGACGGCGAAGAGAGCTCGGCGATCCAGGACCTGAAGAAGTTCATCGTCGAGACCCGTCGGCGCAATGCCGACATCCCGATCTTCCTGTTTGGCGAGACCCGCACCTCGCAGCACATCCCCAACGACATCCTGAAGGAGCTGCACGGCTTCATCCACATGTTCGAGGACACGCCGGAGTTCGTGGCCCGCTACATCATCCGCGAGGCGACCAACTACCTGAACTCGCTGGCGCCGCCCTTCTTCAAGGCCCTGGTCAACTACGCCAACGACGGCTCGTACTCCTGGCACTGCCCGGGCCACTCCGGTGGCGTGGCCTTCCTGAAGAGCCCGGTCGGGCAGATGTTCCACCAGTTCTTCGGCGAGAACATGCTGCGCGCCGATGTCTGCAACGCGGTGGATGAACTCGGTCAGCTGCTCGACCACACCGGGCCGGTGGCGGCCTCGGAGCGCAACGCCGCGCGCATCTTCAGCGCCGATCACCTGTTCTTCGTGACCAACGGCACCTCCACCTCGAACAAGATCGTCTGGCACAGCGCGGTGGGCACCGACGACATCGTGGTGGTCGACCGCAACTGCCACAAGTCGATCCTGCACGCCATCATGATGACCGGCACGGTGCCGATCTTCCTGCAGCCCACCCGCAATCAGCAGGGCATCATCGGCCCGATCCCGCTCGAGGAGTTCTCGCCCGAGAGCATCCGCCGCAAGATCGCCGCCAATCCGCTGGTCAAGGACAAGACCGCGCAGCCCCGGGTGCTCACCATCACCCAGTCAACCTACGACGGCGTGCTCTACAACGTGGAGCAGATCAAGTCCACGCTCGGCGACTACATCGAGAACCTGCATTTCGACGAGGCCTGGCTGCCGCACGCGGTGTTCCACCCGTTCTATCACGAGTTCCACGCGATCGGCCCCGACCGGCCGCGCGCCAAGGAGGCGATGATCTTCGCCACCCAGTCCACGCACAAGCTGCTCGCGGGGCTGTCGCAGGCCTCGCAGATCCTGGTCCAGGACTCCGAGACCCGCAAGCTGGATCAGTACCGCTTCAACGAAGCCTTCCTGATGCACACCTCCACCAGCCCGCAGTACGCGATCATCGCCAGCTGCGACGTGGCCGCGGCCATGATGGAGCCGCCCGGCGGCACCGCGCTGGTCGAGGAATCGATCTTCGAGTCGCTGGCCTTCCGGCGCGCCATGCGCAAGGTCGACGCCGAGTTCGGCAAGGACTGGTGGTTCCAGGTCTGGGGGCCCAACCATCTGGCCGACAACGGCATCGGTCGTCGCGAAGACTGGTTCCTGAAGTCGAGCGACGGCTGGCACGGCTTCGGCCGGCTCTCGGGCGGCTTCAACATGCTCGACCCCATCAAGGCCACGATCACCACGCCCGGCCTTGATATCGAGGGCAAGTTCGCCAGCTGGGGCATTCCGGCGGCCATCGTCACCAAGTACCTCGCCGAGCACGGCGTGGTGGTCGAGAAGACCGGCCTCTACTCGTTCTTCGTGATGTTCACCATCGGCATCACCAAGGGCCGCTGGAACACGCTGGTGACCGAGCTGCAGCAGTTCAAGATGGACTACGACGCCAATCAGCCGCTGTGGCGGGTGATGCCCGAGTTCGTCCAGGCGCATCCGCAGTACGAGCGGGTCGGCCTGCGTGATCTCGCCCAGCAGATCCACGAGAACTACCGCAGCAACGACGTGGCCCGGGTCACCACCGAGATGTATCTCTCGGACATGGTGCCGGTCATGAAACCCTCCGACGCCTTCGAGTGCCTGGCCCACCGCCGGGTGGACCGGGTGCCCATCGACGAGCTCGAGGGGCGGGTGACCACGATGCTGGTCACCCCCTATCCGCCGGGCATCCCCCTGCTCATTCCCGGCGAGCGCTTCAATCGTGCGATCGTGCAGTACCTGCAGTTCGCCCGCGCGTTCAATCAGCGATTCCCCGGCTTCGACACCGACGTGCACGGCCTGGTCATCGACGAGGCCGGCCAGTACTTCGTGGACTGCGTGCGGCAGACCGGCTGAGTCAGCGCCGCTCGAACACCAGCCGGGTGCCGCTGGCCAGGTCGTAGAGGGTGCGGCGGCGCCGGTCGATGAGCGCCCACCCGAAGGGCACGGCCACCAGCAGGATGGCCGCTGCATGCACCCCGGCGGCCAGCCCGAGCGCGATCACCCAGCCAGCCAGCGCGGCGAGGTAGCGCAAGCTTGCCCGGCGGGTGCTCACCGGGCGCTCCTGATCGTCGACCAGCCGTACGCCCATGGTCTTCATGGGCAGCGTGCGCCGTCCGTGCGACCAGGACCACACGAAGTACACGCCGAGCACCAGCACCATGAAGCCCTGGAAAGCCCAGCGCAGCAGGCCCGGCTGACCATTGAAGCGGGTGAGGGCCGAGAAGCCGTAGGCAAAGAAGAACACCACCCCGAAGAGGATGACCCCTTCATAGGCCACGCACATGAACCGGCGCCAGGGATCGGCGTCGGGCAACGGGGTGTCGGGCGCGGGTTGGGCCGCGTCGGGGAGCATGTCAGTCGGCGGCGACCGGGGCGCCATCGGCGGGCTGGCCTGCCGGTGCCCCGGGTTTGGCAGCCTTGGCACCCGCACCGGATTTGGGTTGCTGCGCCGAGGCCAGGGGCCGGGCGGCTTCCTTGGCCAGGCCGGTGGGCGCGCCCGCGTGGCGTGCGGCGGTGTTGCTGGTCCAGCCGTTGGCGCGCAGCACCGAACGCTGTTCGGGTGTCATCTGCTGATAGCTTTCCCAGGTGGCCAGGCGCTCATCGCGATCGAGGGACTTGGCCAGGCGGTAGTTGTCGCGGGCCATGCGCCGCTGCTCCGGCGAGAGCGCGGCCCATTCCCGGATGCGCTGCTGCGCCGCCGCCCGGTCAGCGGGGTTCATGGCGGGCATCTTCTCGGTCAAGGCGAGCCAGGACCGCTTCTTGGCTGCCGGCAGGGCGTTCCAGGCGCCTTGCAGGGGCGCCAGGGTTTCCTGCTGGAAGGCGCTGAGCTCCGTCCACTTGGGCTGGTTGATGGGCAATACCGAGCGGCTGTCGGGAACCGGGGCCGCCGCCCAGGCCGCTGCGCCGGCGGCCAGCAGCCAGAGCGCCGCCATGACCGATGCCACGACCGCAGCCGGTGCGCGCGCGGCAAGGCGCGGGGCAGGCAACTGGCGGCGGGGCAAGAAGGACATGGGGCTCAGGGCTCGCGGCTGTTCTTGAGGAAGACGCCGAAGCCGCGATCGGTGTAGGCCGACAGGGGAACCTCGTCGGTGAGCACCGCGCTGTCGATCTCGGCGATCTCGTCGGCGGTCTCGGTGTCGTTCCAGACGGAGATGGCCATCAGGCCGGCGATCAGGGCCAGCGCCGGCAGCAGGGTGATGAGCAGCCGGCGCAACGGGGAGTGGCCCTCACCGGCGGGACCGCCGGCGAGCGCGAGGGCGGGTTCGCGCACCGGCGTCACCACGCGGGCCGCGGCGGAGCGCTGGCGCGAAAGGGCCGCAAGCCGCGCCTGCTCGAGGCGGTGGCTGACGCGGAAAGGCAGACGGCCGGACGCTTCGTCGAGCGCGGCGCGGATTTCTCGGGTGAATTGCTGCTCGTTCATGGTGAGATGCCCCGGGCACGCAGTGCCGCTGACAGGGTATGGGTGGCCCTTGAACAGTGCGTCTTGACGCTGCCCTCGGAACACCCCATGGCGGCGGCCGTTTCGGCCACATCCATATCCTCCCAGTAACGCATCAGGAAGGCCTCCCGTTGACGCGGCGGCAAACGCTGGATTTCCTCCTCGATCACCCGCAGAACCTGCGAGCGCTCGACCTCGTCGGCGGCGCTGGCCGAGCGTCCGCCTTCGCCGGCCGATTCCAGCACCTCGAGCGGGTCGCGCTCCACGCCGTCCTCGCTCTCGGGCACCAGCACCGAGAGCAGGGTCACCCAGGCATTGCGGACCTTGCTGCGCCTGAAGTGGTCGGTGATCGCGTTCTGCAGGATTCGCTGGAAAAGCAGGGGGAGTTCACCCGCCGGCTTGTCACCGTAGCGCTCGGAGAGCTTCAGCATGCTGTCCTGGATCAGATCCAGGGCGACTTCCTCGTCGCGCACCGCGTAGACCGCGTGCTTGAAGGCCCTGCGCTCGACCGAAGCCAGAAAGTCCGACAATTCCTGTCGCGTGGCCATGAAGGGGGTGGCGCAAACCGTGGAGGAGCCCGCAAGCCGGCGATGCTAGCAGAGATGGCCCGGCCGGCGCCGCCGTGGTTTCCTTGACCCGGCACCACCCCGGTCGATATACTCCGCCGGTTACCCCCGGCGTCCCGAGGCCGCTCATCGCGTGCCTCGTGACGCCGTTGTCTTTGTAGTCCGCAGCTCACCGGCTGACGGTCAGCTTGGGCCCGTTTCGCCTCAACCTGCTTCACGAGAGCGGCGTTGGGCGTCCGATCAACCTCGCAGGTCCCGTGCCAAGGCCTGCGTCGATGCCACTCCCGCGGGAGGGCGTTGGCGCCGGCGGGCGGGCTCCCTCGGTCTTGAAAGGGATCACCTCATGGAACTCTCTGGTGCGGACATCGTTGTCCGCTGTCTGCGCGAAGAAGGCGTCGAGCACATCTTCGGCTATCCCGGTGGCGCCGTCCTCTACATCTATGACGCCATCTTCCAGCAGGACGGGCTGAACCACATCCTGGTCCGCCACGAGCAGGCGGCGGTGCATGCCGCCGATGCCTACTCGCGCTCCACCGAGAAGGTGGGCGTCTGCCTGGTCACCAGCGGCCCGGGCCTCACCAATGCGGTAACCGGCATCGCCACCGCGTACATGGACTCCATCCCCATGGTGATCCTGTCCGGTCAGGTGCCCACCCATGCCATCGGCCAGGACGCGTTCCAGGAGTGCGACACGGTCGGCATCACCCGGCCGTGCGTCAAGCACAACTTCCTGGTCAAGAACGTCAAGGACCTGGCCGAGACCATGAAGAAGGCCTTCCACATCGCGCGCACCGGTCGTCCGGGCCCGGTGCTGGTCGACATCCCCAAGGATGTGACCCGCGAGAAGTGCCGCTACGAATACCCCAAGAGCGTGCAGATGCGCTCCTACAACCCGGTGGTCAAGGGGCACCAGGGCCAGATCAAGAAGGCGGTGCAACTGCTGCTGCAGGCGCAGCGCCCCATGATCTACACCGGCGGCGGCGTCATCCTCGCCAACGCCGCGCCCGAGCTCAACCGCCTGGTCGACGTGCTCGGCTATCCCTGCACCAACACCCTCATGGGCCTTGGCGGCTACCGCGCCTCCGACCGCAAGTTCGTGGGCATGCTCGGCATGCACGGCACCTACGAGGCGAACATGGCCATGCAGCACTGCGATGTGCTCATCGCGGTGGGGGCGCGCTTCGACGACCGGGTGATCGGCAATCCCAAGCACTTCGCGCAGAACCCGCGCAAGATCATCCATGTGGACGTCGACCCCTCGTCGATCTCCAAGCGGGTGAAGGTCGATGTGCCGATCGTCGGCGATGTGCGCGAGACGCTGCTCGATCTGCTCGCGCTCATCGAACCGCAGGTGGCCGCCGGCAACGGGCCTGACAAGACCGCGCTGGCGGCCTGGTGGAGCCAGATCGACCAGTGGCGCAGCCGCAACTGCCTTTCCTACGAGCGCTCGGTGGATGTGATCAAGCCGCAGTTCGTGGTCGAGAAGCTCTGGGAGGTCACCGGGGGTGACGCCTTCATCACCTCCGATGTCGGTCAGCACCAGATGTGGGCCGCCCAGTTCTACCGCTTCGACAAGCCGCGCCGCTGGATCAACTCCGGTGGGCTGGGCACCATGGGCGTGGGGCTGCCCTATGCCATGGGCGTGAAGATGGCCCACCCCGATGCGCAGGTGGCCTGCGTGACCGGCGAGGGCTCCATCCAGATGTGCATCCAGGAGCTCTCCACCTGCAAGCAGTACCACCTGCCGGTCAAGGTGGTGAACCTGAACAACCGCTATCTCGGCATGGTCAGGCAGTGGCAGCAGATCGAGTACGGCAGCCGCTACTCCGAGTCGTACATGGATGCGCTGCCCGACTTCGTCAGGCTCGCCGAGGCCTACGGCCACATCGGCGTGCGCGTCGACAAGCCGGCCGATGTGGAGCCCGCGCTGCGGGAGGCCTTCGGCAAGCACCGCGACCGCCTGGTCTTCCTCGACATCCTCACCGACGCCAAGGAGAACGTCTGGCCGATGGTGCAGGGTGGCAAGGGCCTGACCGAGATGCTGCTGTCTTCCGAAGACCTCTGAGACGGAGCGCATGATGAGACACATCATTTCCGTCCTGCTCGAGAACGAACCCGGCGCCCTGTCGCGGGTGGTGGGCCTGTTCTCGGCGCGCGGCTACAACATCGAGACCCTCACCGTGGCGCCCACCGAAGACCGGTCGCTGTCGCGGCTCACCATCGTCACCACCGGGTCCGACGACGTCATCGAGCAGATCACCAAGCACCTGAACCGCCTGATCGACGTGGTCAAGGTGGTCGACCTCACCGAGAGCCCGTACATCGAGCGCGAGCTCATGCTGATCAAGGTGCGCGCGGTGGGCAAGGAGCGCGAGGAGATCAAGCGCATGGCCGACATCTTCCGTGGCCGGGTGATCGACGTCACCGACAAGTCCTACACCATCGAGCTCACCGGCGATGGCAGCAAGCTCGACGCCTTCATCGACGCGCTCGATCGCTCCGCCATTCTGGAGACGGTGCGCACCGGCGCCTCGGGCATCGCCCGTGGCGAGCGGGTCCTGAAAGCCTGACGCGGCGGCCTGCCGCCCGCACTGAACCAAGCAACCCGCGCCTGAAGCGGCGCCCCGATCCGACAGGGAGATCACCATGAAAGTCTTCTACGACAAGGACTGTGACCTGAAGCTCATCAAGGGCAAGAAGGTCGCCATCATCGGCTACGGCTCGCAGGGTCACGCCCACGCCCAGAACCTCAATGATTCCGGCTGCAAGGTGGTGGTCGGCGCGCGCAAGGGCGGCCCCTCGTGGGACAAGGTCAAGAAGGCCGGCCTGAAGGTGGCCGAGATCGCCGACGCGGTGAAGGGCGCCGACTTCGTCATGATGCTCATGCCCGACGAGCACATCGGTGACGCCTATCGCGAGCAGATCGCCCCGAACATCAAGAAGGGCGCCACCCTGGCCTTCGCCCATGGCTTCAACATCCACTACGGTCAGGTCATTCCGCGTGACGACATCGACGTGGTGATGGTGGCGCCCAAGGCCCCCGGCCACACCGTGCGTTCCACCTACGCGGGTGGCGGCGGCGTGCCCATGCTGGTGGCCATCCACCAGGACCGCTCCGGTGTGGCCCGCGACCTCGCCCTGTCGTACGCCTGCGCCATCGGCGGCGGCCGCGCCGGCATCATCGAGACCAACTTCCGCGAAGAGACCGAAACCGACCTCTTCGGCGAACAGACCGTGCTGTGCGGCGGCACGGTCGAGCTCATCAAGATGGGCTTCGAGGTGCTGGTCGAGGCGGGCTACGCCCCCGAGATGGCCTACTTCGAGTGCCTGCACGAGCTCAAGCTGATCGTCGACCTCATCTATGAGGGCGGCATCGCCAACATGAACTACAGCATCTCGAACAACGCCGAGTTCGGCGAGTACGTCACCGGGCCCAAGGTCATCACCGAGGACACCCGCGTGGCCATGCGCGAGGCGCTCAAGTTCATCCAGACCGGCGAATACGCCAAGCAGTTCATCCTCGAGAACCGTGCCGGCGCGCCCACGCTGCTGTCGCGTCGTCGCCTGATGGGCGAGCACCAGATCGAGGTCGTGGGCGAGCAGCTGCGCGCCATGATGCCCTGGATCAAGGCCAACAAGCTGGTCGACAAGAGCCGCAACTGATCGGCCTGCCGCGGCCCGGCGCTGCGCCGGGCCGCGGCGATATACTGCACGGCATGACCTCGGTTCTCGCACCCCCGCCCATGCCGGCGCTTGCCCCCGACTGGCAGGACTGGCTGGCCGGCAATGTGGTCCGCGGCTGTTCGGACACTGACATGCTGGCCACCATGCGCCAGAGCGGGTTCGACGAGCACTACGCCCGCGTCGCCATCTCGGTGGTGCGCTCCATGACCGAGCGGGTGCAGCGGCAGGCGCCCGCCATGCTGGCTGCATACCGGGCCGATCCCTGCCGCCTGCCAGGCAGCGCCCGGTTCCGGGCGGCTGACCGTGACATCGGAATCGGCTTTGCGCTGGCCGATCCCAACATCGCGCTTCTCCACGACCTCATCTCCGAGCCGGAATGCGAGAAGCTCATCGCGATGTCGGCCGGCAAGCTCACCCGATCCAGCGTGCTCGATCGGCAATCGGGCGGTGACGAGATCAGCGCGGTGCGCACCAGCGAGGGCACCTTCTTCGAGCGGGGCGAGAACGCGCTGGTGGCCCGGCTCGAGCAGCGCATCGCCGCGCTCACCGGCCTGCCGGTGGAGCATGGCGAGCCCCTGCAGATTCTTCACTACAAGCCGGGCAACGAGTACCTCGCCCACCACGACTACTTCGACCCGGCCGACCCCGGCAGTGCCGAGGTGCTCAAGTCGGGTGGCCAGCGGGTGGCCACGCTCATCATCTACCTCAATGACGTCGCGGGCGGCGGTGAGACCCGCTTCCCCGAACTCTCCCTCGACATCCGGCCTTCTCGCGGCAACGCGGTGTACTTCGAGTACCTCAACGCGGCCGGGGAACTCGATTCGCGCTGCCTGCATGCGGGTGTGCCGGTCACCCAGGGCGAGAAGTGGATCGCCACCAAGTGGCTGCGCCAGGGACCCTATCACCGATGAATCCCCGTCGCCGCTTCCGGCCGGTGCGCCCCCTGCGCCCGGCAAACCCCGGTGAGGCGCCACGCCGCGCCCGCGGCATCTACCTGCTGCCCAACGCGATCACCACCGCGTCGCTCTTCTGCGGTTTCTACGCGATCGTGCAGGCCATGAACGCCCGCTTCGACCATGCCGCGGTGGCCACCTTCGTGGCCATGCTCCTCGACAGTCTCGACGGCCGTGTCGCCCGGCTCACGAACACCCAGAGCGCCTTCGGCGAGCAGTTCGACAGCCTCTCCGACATGGTCTCCTTCGGTGCCGCGCCGGCCCTGATCATGTACGAGTGGACTCTGCGCGATCTCGGCAAGTGGGGCTGGCTCGCGGCCTTCGTCTACTGCGCGGGCGCGGCTCTGCGGCTGGCACGCTTCAACGCCAACATCGGCGTGGTCGACAAGCGCTACTTCCAGGGCCTGCCCAGCCCGGCCGCCGCGGCCCTGGTCATGGGCCTGATCTGGATCGTCACCGACCTGCGCGAGACCAAGTGGATCACCGCCTCGCCACGTGATCTCGCCTGGGTGGCCTGGGCGTTCACGGTCTACGCCGGGGTGACCATGGTCTCCAACGCGCCCTTCTACAGCTTCAAGGACATCAACCTGAAGCGCAGCGTGCCGTTCATCGTCATGATCGGCGTGGTGCTGCTGTTCGTGCTCGTCTCCAGCGACCCGCCGGTGGTGCTGTTCTCGCTCTTCGTGCTCTACGGCCTGTCGGGTTATGCGGTGTGGCTGTGGCGCCTGAAGACCGGCCGCGCCGCGCCCTGGCGCGAGTCCGCCCAGGCTGCTGCGTCCGCGCCGCCCGAAGAGCCGCCCGGCGGTCGACGCTGAGCATCCTTCAGCACGGGCTTCACGAAGGAGCATCTCGGCGCGAAGGCCGAGGCGACCATGCTGGGCCGAATCAGAGAGGCCGAGGCGCCGGCCGGCCCCTCATTTGACGCGCGCTTGCGCCGCCCCCTACAATCGTCGGTTGTCCTCACGCCAAGTTGGGCGATTCATCATGCATCGGCAAGACGCCCGCAAACCCCTGGTGGTGGGCAACTGGAAGATGAACGGCACGCTCGCCGCCAACGAGGCGCTGCTGGCCGCGCTTCGCGCGGGGCTCGATGCCGCGTTGCTGGCGGGGGTGGACGTGGCCGTGCTGCCGCCTTGCCCGTATCTGAATCAGGCTGCTGCCTGGCTGGGTGAGACCGCGGTGGGCTGGGGTGCCCAGAACGTGGCCGGGTACGCTGATGGCGCCTACACCGGCGAGGTCTCCGCCACCATGCTGGCCGACCTCGGCTGTCGATGGGTCACCGTCGGCCACTCGGAGCGCCGCACGCTCCTGGGCGAGACCAGCGAGCAGGTTGCCGTCAAGGGCGAGCACGCGCTGCGGGCGGGCCTGAAGCCAATCGTCTGCGTGGGCGAGACCCTGGCCGATCGCGAGCAGGGGCTGACCGAATCGGTGATTGCCGCGCAGCTCGAGCCGCTTGCCCGATTGGCCGCGGCGGGCAGCCCCGGGCAACTGGTGCTTGCCTACGAGCCGGTGTGGGCCATCGGCACCGGCCGCACTGCCTCACCCGAGCAGGCGCAGGCGGTGCATGCCTTCATCCGGGCCCGTCTGGCCGCGGCGGGCTTCAATGCTGCCGCGTTGCGGATCCTGTACGGCGGCAGCGTCAAGCCCGCCAGCGCGCCGGCGCTTTTTGCCATGCCCGACATCGATGGCGGGCTGATCGGGGGCGCGTCCCTGGTCGCCGACGAATTCATCGCGATCTGCCGCAGTGCGGCATCGGCCTGAGGAAATGCCTTCATGACTATCCTGAACTCCCTCATCCTCGTTGCCCAGGTGCTCAGCGCCATCGGCGTGATCGTGCTGGTGCTGCTGCAGCACGGCAAGGGCGCCGACATGGGGGCGGCCTTCGGCGGGGGAGCCTCGGGCAGCCTGTTCGGGGCCACGGGCTCGGCCAACTTCCTGTCCCGCTTCACGGCGGTGCTGGCCACGATCTTCTTCCTCAGCACCCTGGCCCTGTCCTTCACCAGCAGTCGTCAGAACGCCACGCCCCGCAGCATCATGGAGCAGCCCGCCGGGGCGC
Source organism: Burkholderiales bacterium (assembly GCA_037146935.1). GTDB lineage: Bacteria > Pseudomonadota > Gammaproteobacteria > Burkholderiales > Burkholderiaceae_E > Quisquiliibacterium. Next base: position 20,632 of record JBAWWD010000017.1, on the reverse strand, counting down.
CTGCCACGGGCGTGCCTGCACCCTCGGGCATTCCGGGCGCGCCGGCCTCCCAAGGGGTTCCGGCCGCGCCGGGCGGCGCAGCGCCGGCGCCCGCCGACGGCAAGGCCGCCGCGCCGGCGTCGGGTGTGCCGGGGGCGCCTGCTGCCCCGGCGACGGGTTCCGCAACTGGCGGCGACGCCGATGCGGCACTGCAAAAAAACCGGCAGACCACCCAGATTCCGAAGTAGAATGCGGGGTCTCGCGAGGGTGCCCCGCGCCCTTCCGCGATCCACGAGCCGACGTGGTGAAATTGGTAGACACGCTATCTTGAGGGGGTAGTGGCGAAAGCTGTGCGAGTTCGAGTCTCGCCGTCGGCACCAACAAACAGTCGCCCGGGTGTTCACCACCCGGGTTGCATCTCCGGGTCAGCCCCGGGGCGCGGCCACCGCGTCGTCCCCCGGGCTCTTGCAGCCAGCAGCCAGCCAGTCGTTCGGGTACCACCCAGCTGATTCTTCCCCGTGAACCTCGACGCCTACCTCCCCGTCCTCCTGTTCATCCTGGTCGGCACCGCCGTCGGCGTGGGCCCCATGCTCATCGGCAAGCTGCTCGGCCCCTCCCGGCCAGACACCGAGAAACTCTCCCCGTACGAGTGCGGCTTCGAGGCCTTCGAAGACGCCCGCATGCAGTTCGATGTCCGCTACTACCTCGTGGCCATCCTCTTCATCCTGTTTGATCTCGAGATCGCCTTCCTGTTCCCGTGGGCGGTCTCGCTGGACGCCATCGGCTTCTTCGGGTTTGCCGCCATGATGATCTTCCTGGCGGTGCTGGTGGTCGGGTTCGTTTACGAGTGGATGAAGGGCGCGCTCGACTGGGAATGATCCCGGCCGGCGCCCTCCGCGATTTCGGTCGGAGCGGCACAGATGAGCATGGAAGGTGTCCTGGGTGAAGGCTTCGTCACCACCCAGATCGACAAGCTGGTCAACTGGACGCGCACGGGCTCTCTCTGGCCCATGACCTTCGGTCTGGCCTGCTGTGCGGTCGAGATGATGCACGCCGGCGCAGCCCGCTATGACCTGGACCGCTTCGGCGTGGTGTTCCGGCCCAGCCCGCGGCAGTCCGATCTCATGATCGTGGCCGGCACCCTGTGCAACAAGATGGCGCCGGCGCTGCGCAAGGTCTACGACCAGATGCCCGAGCCCCGCTGGGTGCTCTCGATGGGCTCGTGCGCCAATGGTGGCGGGTACTACCACTACTCGTACTCGGTGGTGCGCGGCTGCGATCGCATCGTCCCGGTCGACGTCTACGTGCCGGGCTGCCCGCCCACCGCCGAAGCGCTCATCTACGGGATCATGCAGCTGCAGAGCAAGATCCGGCGCACCAGCACCATCGCTCGCTGATCCGGACATGACCCCGCTCGAATCCCTGCGTCAGGCCCTCGAATCCACGCTCGGGCCGCGCATCGCCGGCCTGCACGAGGCGCTCGGCGAGATCACCATCGAGGTCGCGCCGGCCGAGCTGCCGGCGGTGGCGCTCGCGCTGCGCGATGCCCCCGAGCTGGGCTTCGACACCCTCATCGACCTGTGCGGCCTTGACTACCGCGACTACGGCGAGGGCACGCATGCCGGCCCGCGCTTCGCGTCGGTCATCCACCTGCTCTCGGTCAGCCGCAACCATCGGCTGCGGGTGCGAAGCTTCTGTGCTGATGACGACTTCCCTGTGCTGCCCTCGGTCACCGAGGTCTGGCCGGCGGCCGGCTGGTACGAGCGCGAGTCCTTCGACCTGCTCGGCATCGTCTACGAGGGCCACGCTGACCTGCGCCGCATCCTCACCGACTACGGGTTCGTCGGGCATCCCTTCCGCAAGGACTTTCCGGTGTCGGGCTTCGTCGAGATGCGCTATGACCCCGAGCAGAAGCGGGTGGTCTATCAGCCGGTCTCCATCGAGCCGCGCGAGAACGTCCCGCGCGTGATCCGCGAGGAAGGATACGGCGCCGGCCGCTGAGCCGCCCGACCACAGCCATGGCAGACATCAAGAACTACACCCTGAACTTCGGGCCGCAGCACCCGGCCGCCCACGGCGTGCTCCGGCTGGTGCTCGAACTCGACGGCGAGGTGGTCCAGCGCGCCGATCCGCACATCGGCCTGCTGCATCGGGGCACCGAGAAGCTCGCCGAGACCCGCACCTACCTGCAGAGCGTGCCGTACATGGACCGTCTGGACTACGTGTCCATGATGTGCAACGAGCATGCCTACGTGATGGCCATCGAGAAGCTGCTCGGGGTCGAAGTGCCGCTGCGAGCCCAGTACATCCGGGTGATGTTCGACGAGATCACCCGCATCCTCAACCACCTGCTCTGGATCGGCGCGCACGGCCTCGATGTCGGCGCCATGGCGGTGTTCCTCTACGCATTCCGCGAGCGTGAAGACCTCATGGACTGCTACGAGGCGGTGTCGGGCGCGCGCATGCACGCGGCCTACTACCGGCCGGGCGGCGTCTACCGTGATCTGCCCGAGCAGATGCCCCGGCTGCGCGAGAGCCGCCTGCGCAACGAGGCTGCCCTCAAGGACTACAACCGCGATCGCGAAGGCTCGATGCTCGATTTCATCGAGGCCTTCACCAATCGCTTCCCGGGTTGCGTCGACGAGTACGAGACCCTGCTCACCGACAACCGCATCTGGAAGCAGCGCCTGGTGGGCATCGGCGTGGTCTCGCCCGAGCGCGCCAAGGCGCTCGGCTTCACCGGGCCCATGCTGCGCGGCTCGGGCGTGGCCTGGGATCTTCGCAAGACCCAGCCCTACGAGGTCTATGACCTCCTCGACTTCGACATCCCGGTGGGTCGCAACGGCGACTGCTATGACCGCTACCTGGTGCGGGTGGCCGAGATGCGCGAGAGCAACCGCATCGTGCGCCAGTGCGTCGAGTGGCTGCGCAACAATCCCGGTCCGGTGATGTCCGACAACCACAAGGTGGCGCCGCCTTCCCGCGTGGGCATGAAGAGCCACATGGAAGACCTCATCCACCACTTCAAGCTCTTCACCGAGGGCTTTCACGTGCCGGCCGGCGAGTGCTATGCCGGCATCGAGCACCCCAAGGGCGAGTTCGGCATCTACCTGGTCTCCGATGGCGCCAACAAGCCCTACCGCCTGAAGATCCGCGCCCCCGGCTATGCCCACCTGCAGGGGCTGGACGAGATGTCGCGCGGGCACATGATTGCCGATGTGGTCACCATCATCGGCACGCAGGACATCGTGTTCGGCGAGATCGATCGCTGAGCCCCCCACCCGCGCTGGAACCCCCGATGAGTGCCGTCCCCCAAGCCGCGAAACTGCTCTCCGAGGCCGCGTATGCCCGGATCGACCGTGAGGTCGCGAAGTTCCCGTCCGACCAGAAGCAGTCGGCCGTGATGGCGGCCCTGGCCATCGCCCAGAAGGAAATCGGCTGGGTGTCCGAGGCGGTGGTCGAGGATGTCGCGCGCGTGCTCGGCATGCCGCCGATCGCGGTCTGGGAGGTGGCCACCTTCTACAACATGTACGACACCAGGCCGGTGGGCCGCTTCAAGCTGGCGGTGTGCACCTGCCTGCCGTGCGCGCTGCGCGACGGCGCCAAGGCCGGCGAGTACCTCAAGGCCAAGCTTGGCATCGACTACAACGAGACCACCGCCGACGGCCTGTTCACGCTCAAGGAGAGCGAGTGCCAGGGGGCCTGCGGCGACGCGCCGGTCATGCTGGTCAACAACCAGCGCATGTGCAGCTTCATGAGCGCCGATCGCATCGACGCCCTGATCGACGAACTCAAAGGCAAGGCCTGAGGCAGTCATGGGAGCCCAAGACTTTCGCGCCGATCTCACCCGTGTGCAGGCCATGGAAACCTGCTTCCACGGCCGGCACATCAATCCGCAGATCTTCGCGGGCCTGAACTCGCCTGATGCCTGGCGCCTGACCGACTACCAGTCGCGCGAGGGCTATCAGGCGCTGCGCCGGATCATCAGCGAGGGCATCACGCCCGAGCAGGTGATCGCCGAGCTCAAGGCCGGGTCGCTGCGTGGCCGCGGCGGCGCGGGCTTCCCCACCGGCCTGAAGTGGAGCTTCATGCCGCGCCAGTTCCCGGGCCAGAAGTACCTGGTGTGCAACTCCGACGAGGGCGAGCCGGGCACCTTCAAGGACCGCGACATCCTGCGGTACAACCCGCACATCGTCATCGAGGGCATGATCATCGCCGCCTACGCGATGGGCATCCCGGTGGGCTACAACTACATCCACGGCGAGATCTTCGAGGTCTACGAGCGTTTCGAGCAGGCGCTCGACGAGGCCCGCGCCGCCGGTCTGCTCGGCGATCGCATCCTCGGCTCGGACTTCTCCTTCCAGCTGCACGCCTTCCACGGCTACGGCGCCTACATCTGCGGCGAAGAGACTGCGCTGCTCGAGTCGCTCGAGGGCAAGAAGGGCCAGCCGCGCTTCAAGCCGCCGTTCCCGGCGAGCTTCGGGCTGTACGGCAAGCCCACCACCATCAACAACACCGAGACCTTCGCGGCGGTGCCCTGGATCATCCGCAACGGCGGCGCGCAGTACCTCGCTGCGGGCAAGCCCAACAATGGCGGCACCAAGGTGTTCTCGGTATCGGGCGACGTCAACCGGCCGGGCAACTACGAGATCCCGCTGGGCACGCCCTTCGCCAAGCTGCTCGAGCTCGCCGGGGGCGTGCGCGCCGGGCGCCAGCTCAAGATGGTGATCCCGGGCGGCTCCTCCATGCCGGTGCTGCCCGCCGACATCATGATGGCCACCGACATGGACTACGACTCCATCGCCAAGGCCGGCAGCATGCTCGGCTCGGGCGCGGTCATCGTGATGGACGACTCGCGCTGCGCGGTGAAGTCGCTGCTGCGACTGTCCTACTTCTACTACGAGGAAAGCTGCGGCCAGTGCACGCCCTGCCGGGAGGGCACCGGGTGGCTCTACCGCATGGTCAACCGCATCGAGCACGGCGAGGGTCGCCGCGAGGATCTCGACCGCCTCAACCAGGTGGCCGACAACATTCAGGGCCGCACCATCTGCGCGCTTGGCGACGCTGCCGCCATGCCGGTGCGCGCCTTCCTCAAGCACTACTGGGACGAGTTCGCACATCACATCGAGCACAAGACCTGCATGGTCCCTGCCTACACCTGATGCACGCGAACTTCACGGACACCGATCGGGCGCGCGAACGCAATGCTTGAACTCGAAATCGACGGCAAGAAGGTCGAAGTGGCCGAAGGCAGCATGGTCATGCATGCGGCCAACCAGCTCGGCATCTACGTGCCGCACTTCTGCTACCACAAGAAGCTTTCCATCGCGGCCAACTGCCGGATGTGTCTGGTCGACGTCGAGAAGGCGCCCAAGCCGATGCCGGCCTGCGCCACGCCGGTCACCAACGGCATGAAGGTCTGGACCGCCTCCGAGAAGGCGATCAAGGCCCAGAAGGGGGTGATGGAGTTCCTGCTCATCAACCACCCCCTCGACTGCCCGATCTGTGACCAGGGCGGCGAGTGCCAGCTGCAGGACCTCGCCGTGGGCTATGGCGGCTCGTCCTCGCGCTACGAGGAAGCCAAGCGGGTGGTGTTCCACAAGCCGCTCGGCCCGCTGGTGTCGGCCGAGGAGATGAGCCGCTGCATCCATTGCACCCGCTGCGTGCGCTTCGGCCAGGAGATCGCCGGCGTCATGGAGCTGGGCATGGCCGGCCGCGGCGAGCACTCCGAGATCATGAGCTTCGTGGGCCGCTCGGTCGATTCCGAGCTCTCGGGCAACATGATCGACGTCTGCCCGGTGGGCGCGCTCACCAGCAAGCCCTTCCGCTACAGCGCCCGCACCTGGGAGCTGGTGCGTCGCCGCTCGGTGTCGCCGCATGATTCCCTTGGCGCCAATGTCATCGCCCAGGTGAAGGCCAACCAGGTGATGCGGGTGGTGCCCTTCGAGAACGAGGCGGTCAACGAGTGCTGGATCGCCGACCGCGACCGTTTCTCCTATGAAGGCCTGAACGCCCCCGACCGTCTGCAGCGGCCGCAGATCAAGCAGGACGGTCGCTGGCACGAGGTCGACTGGCCCACCGCGCTCGATTACGCCGCGCACGCGCTGGCCGACATCCGCCGCACCGCCGGCGGCAGCGCGATCGGCGCGCTGGCCTCGCCGGCCTCCACGCTTGAAGAGCTTGCGCTGCTCTCGCAGCTCGCCCGCGGGCTGGGCTCCGAGAACATCGACCACCGCCTGCGGCAGCGTGACTTCGCGCTCGACGCCGGTGCCTCGGGCGCGCCCTGGCTGGGCATGCCGGTGGCCGAGGTCGGCAACCTCGGGTCCCTGCTGCTGGTGGGCTCGTTCCTGCGCAAGGACCATCCGCTGCTGGCCGCCCGGGTGCGCGCGGCGGTGCGGCGTGGCGCCCGGGTGGGCGTGGTTCATGCCGTGGCCGAAGACCTGCTCATGCCGGTGGCGGCCCGCGCCACGGTGGCGCCCAGTGGCTGGGTGCGCACGCTCGCTGGCGTGCTGGTGGCGCTGCTGCGCAGCCGCGGCCAGCCGGTGCCCGCGCCGCTGGCCGGCATCGAGCCCGATGCCGCCGAGCTGTCCCTGGCCACCGCCTTCGACACCGGCGAGCGCAAGGCGATCTGGCTGGGCAATGCCGCAGTCCAGTGCGATCGTTACGCGACCCTGGCGCGGCTGGGCCATGCCATCGCCGAACTCACCGGTGCCACGCTCGGCGTGATCGGCGAGGCCGCCAACAGCGTGGGCGGCCATCTTGCCGGCGCGGTGCCCGGCCCCGGCGGGTTGAATGCTCGCGAGATGGTGCTCAAGCCGCTGTCGGCCTATCTCCTGCTCGGGCTCGAACCCGACCACGATCACGGCATGCCGCAGGCAGCCACTGCGGCGATCGGCGCGGCCCGCACCGTGGTCGCGCTCACCGCCTTCGATTCGCCGTCGCTGCGCGAGGTGGCCGATTGCCTGCTGCCGGTCACCCCCTTCACCGAGACCGCCGGCACCTTCGTCAACACTCAGGGCCTTGCCCAGTCCTTCAACGGCGTGGTGCGTCCGCTCGGCGAAGCTCGCCCGGCCTGGAAGGTGCTGCGGGTGCTGGGCAATCTGCTCGAGATCCCGGGCTTCGATGCCGACAGCCCCGAGCAGGTGCGCGACGCAGTGCTGTCGCGTCCGGTGGCCGAACGCCTGTCCAATGCCGCGCCGGCCGACCTGGCCACGCTGGGCGTGCTCAGCCCGGCGGCGCTGCCCGCCGGCCAGTTCGAGCGGGTGGCGCATGTCATGCCCTACGGCGCCGATCCCGTCCTGCGCCGCGCCGAGAGCCTGCAGCGCACCCGCGCCGCGCAGGCCCCGGCGGCGGCCCTGCACCCTGAGGCGCTGGCCGCGCTGGGCCTGTCCGATGGCGACCTGGCGCGGGTGACGCAGGGCGACGGCGAGGCCCTGGTGCCCGTGCGCGCCGATGCCACCGTGGCGCCCGGCACGGTGTGGCTGGCCGCCGCGCACGCCAGCACCGCAGGTCTCGCGTCGATGTTCGGCGCGGTCACCGTGCGCAAGGCCTGAGCCCGAGGACGCCCATGGACGCTTTGCTGCTGCAGATCACCACCGCCGGCCAGGGCCTGTTCGGCTCGGCCTGGCCGGTGGTCTGGAACCTGTTCAAGATCGTGCTGGTGGTGCTGCCCCTGCTGGGCTGCGTGGCCTACCTCACGCTCTGGGAACGCAAGATGATCGGCTACATGCACATCCGCCTGGGGCCCAACCGGGTGGGCCCCTTCGGGCTGCTGCAGCCGATCGCCGACGCGCTCAAGCTGCTCACCAAGGAGATCATCGTTCCCAGCCAGGCCAACCGCCTGCTGTACGTGATCGCCCCGGTCATGACCATCATGCCGTCGCTCGCGGCCTGGGCGGTGGTGCCCTTCGGGCCCGAGATGGCGCTCGCCAACATCAACGCCGGGCTGCTGTTCCTGATGGCGATCACCTCCCTGGAGGTGTACGGGGTCATCATCGCGGGCTGGGCGTCCAACTCCAAGTACGCCTTCCTGGGGGCCATGCGCGCCTCGGCCCAGATGGTGTCCTACGAGCTCGCCATCGGTTTCGCGCTGGTGGTGGTGCTCATGGTCTCGGGCAGCCTGAACATGACCGAGATCGTGCTCGGCCAGGGCCGCGGCATGTTCGCCGACATGGGCCTGAACTTCCTGTCCTGGAACTGGCTGCCGCTGCTGCCGGTGTTCGTCGTGTACTTCGTGTCGGGCGTGGCCGAGACCAACCGCCATCCCTTCGACGTGGTCGAGGGCGAGTCCGAGATCGTCGCCGGCCACATGATCGAGTACTCGGGCATGGCCTTCGCCATCTTCTTCCTGGCCGAATACGCCAACATGATCCTGATCTCCATGCTGGCGGCGATCATGTTCCTGGGCGGCTGGTATCCCCCGGTCGACTGGCCGGTGGTCAACTGGATCCCCGGCTGGATCTGGCTGGGCATCAAGACCTTCATCATGGTCTCGATGTTCATCTGGTTCCGCGCCTCGTTCCCGCGCTACCGCTATGACCAGATCATGCGGCTGGGCTGGAAGATCTTCATTCCGGTGACGCTGGTCTGGCTGGTCGTGGTCGCGATCTGGATGCAGACCCCCTGGAACATCTGGAACTGACGGCCTCGGCCGATTGAACGGGTCCACCATGCAAGCAGTCCGGGACTTCCTCTCGAGCTTCATGCTCACCGAGCTCCTCAAGGGCATGCGCCTCACGGGGCGCTACTTCTTCGCGCGCAAGATCACGCTGCAGTACCCCGAGGAAAAGACCCCCATGTCGCCGCGCTTCCGCGGCCTGCATGCGCTGCGCCGCTATCCCAACGGCGAGGAACGCTGCATCGCATGCAAGCTGTGCGAGGCGGTGTGCCCGGCCATGGCGATCACCATCGAGTCCGATGTCCGTGATGACGGCAGCCGCCGCACCACGCGCTACGACATCGACCTCACCAAGTGCATCTTCTGTGGCTTCTGCGAGGAGTCCTGCCCGGTGGACTCGATCGTCGAGACCCACATCCACGAGTACCACGGCGAGAAGCGCGGCGATCTCTACTTCACCAAGGAGATGCTGCTGGCCGTGGGAGACCGCTACGAAGCCGACATCGCCAAGGCCCGCGAGGCCGACGCCCGCTTCCGCTGAACGCGCGGTCGCCCCCACATCCGCCCCGCATCATGGATCCCAAGACCTTCCTCTTCTACCTGTTCGCGGCCATCACGGTGGTCTCGGCCCTGCGCGTGGTCACCGCCCGCAACCCGGTGCACGCCGCGCTGTTCCTGGTGCTCACCTTCTGCACCGCGGCCGCCATCTGGATGCTGCTCAAGGCGGAGTTCCTCGCCATCACGCTGGTGCTGGTCTACGTGGGCGCGGTGATGGTGCTGTTCCTGTTCGTGGTGATGATGCTCGACATCAACCTCGACCAGATGCGCCAGGGCTTCTGGCGCAACCTGCCCGTGGCGCTCTTCGTGGGCGTGGTGGTGGTGCTCGAACTGGCGGCGGTGCTCATGGCCACGTTCTCCGGGGTGCGTGACGCCGATGCGCCCGCGGTGCCGGCGGGCTACAGCAACACCAAGGCGCTGGGCACGCTCCTCTACACCGAGTATGTCTATCCGTTCGAGATCGCGGCGGTGGTGCTGCTGGTGGCCATCGTGGCGGCCATCGCGCTCACCCTGCGCCGCCGCAAGGACTCCCGATACAACGACCCGGCCGCCGCGGTGCGGGTGCGCGCCGCCGATCGCATCCGCATGGTGCGCATGCCGGGCCGGCCCAAGGATCCCGCGCAATGAGCCTCACTCTCGCCCACTACCTGGTGCTTGGCGCGATCCTGTTCGCGATCAGCGTCGTCGGCATCTTCCTGAACCGGCGCAACGTCATCATCATCCTGATGGCCATCGAGCTGATGCTGCTCGCGGTCAACCTCAACTTCGTCGCGTTCTCCCACTTCCTGGGTGACGCGGCCGGCCAGATCTTCGTTTTCTTCATCCTCACCGTGGCGGCCGCCGAGTCGGCGATCGGCCTGGCGATCCTCGTGGTGCTGTTCCGCAACCTCGAGACGATCAATGTCGAGGATCTCGACGAGCTCAAGGGATAAGCAGGCATGAAGACGGCCTATTTGCTTGCGGCCTTCGCGCCGCTGGTCGGCGCGGTGCTGGCCGGTTTCTTCGGCCGGCGCATCGGCCGTGGCGGCGCGCACACCGTCACCATCCTGGGCGTGGCGGTGTCGCTGGTGGCCTCGGTGGTCACCTTCTTCGATGTCATGGCCGGCAACACCTTCAACGGCACGCTCTACACCTGGGCGGTCATCGGAGACCTGCGCCTCGAGGTGGGCTTCCTGGTGGACACCCTCACGGCCACCATGATGTGCGTGGTGACCTTCGTGTCGCTGATGGTCCATGTCTACACCATCGGCTACATGCAGGATGACGACGGCTACCAGCGCTTCTTCGCGTACATCTCGCTGTTCACCTTCTCGATGATGATGCTGGTGATGTCCAACAACTTCCTGCAGCTGTTCTTCGGCTGGGAAGCGGTGGGCCTGGTGTCGTATCTGCTGATCGGCTTCTGGTACACGCGGCCGACGGCCATCTTCGCCAACATGAAGGCCTTCCTGGTCAACCGGGTGGGTGACTTCGGATTCGCGCTGGGCATCGGCCTGGTGCTGGCCTACTTCGGCACCATGGACTACGCCGCGGCCTTCAAGGCGGCGCCTGCGCTGGCCGACAAGAGCGTGCAGATCATCCCCGGCCTCGACTGGTCGCTGATGAGCGTCACCTGCATCTGCCTGTTCATCGGCGCCATGGGCAAGTCGGCGCAGTTTCCGCTGCATGTCTGGCTTCCTGACTCCATGGAAGGCCCCACCCCGATCTCGGCGCTGATCCATGCCGCCACCATGGTGACCGCGGGCATCTTCATGGTCGCCCGCATGTCGCCGCTCTTCGAGCTCTCTGACACCGCGCTGGGCTTCGTGATCACCATCGGCGCGATCACCGCGCTGTTCATGGGTTTCCTGGGCATCATCCAGAACGACATCAAGCGGGTGGTGGCGTATTCCACGCTCTCGCAGCTGGGCTACATGACCGTGGCCCTGGGCGCCTCGGCCTACTCGGTGGCCATCTTCCACCTCATGACGCACGCCTTCTTCAAGGCGCTGCTGTTCCTGGCGGCGGGCTCGGTGATCATCGGCATGCACCACGACCAGGACATCCGCAACATGGGTGGCCTGCGCAAGTACATGCCCATCACCTGGATCACCTCGCTGCTCGGGTCGCTGGCGCTGATCGGCACACCGTTCTTCTCGGGCTTCTACTCCAAGGACTCCATCATCGAGGCGGTGAAGTTCTCCACCGTGCCGGGTGCCGGGTTCGCGTACTTCGCGGTGGTGGCCGGCGTGTTCGTCACCGCCTTCTATTCCTTCCGCATGTACTTCCTGGTGTTCCACGGCAAGGAGCGCTGGATGCAGGCGGGGCAGGGCCATGATGCCGCGCATGCGGCGCACGATGCCCACGGCGCCCACGACCATGCTGCGCATGGCGACGATGACCATGCCGCCCACGATGACCATGGCCATCACGGCCTGGGCCCCCATGACCGCCCGCACGAGTCGCCGCTGGTGGTCACGCTGCCGCTGGTGCTGCTGGCCATCCCGTCGGTGCTGATCGGCGCCATCGCGATCGGGCCCATGCTCTTTGGCGACTACTTCAAGGGCGTGATCACCGTGGCCGAGCGCCACCCGGCCATGGCCGAGCTGGCCACCCACTTCCATGGCTGGGCCGGCATGGCCACCCACGCCCTGTCCACGCTGCCCTTCTGGCTGGCGGTGGCGGGCGTGGCCTTCGCCTGGTACTGCTACATGGTCAATCCGGCGCTGCCCGCCGCCATCCGCAATGCCACCGGCGGCATCAACCGGCTGCTCGAGAACAAGTACTACATGGACCGCATCAACGAGGTGGTGTTCGCCGGCGGCGCGCGGCTGCTGGGCACCGGCCTCTGGAAGGCCGGCGACCAGACGCTGATCGACGGTCTGGCGGTCAACGGCTCGGCGCGGGTCACCGGCTGGATCGCGTCGCTGGTGCGCATCGCCCAGTCGGGCCTCATCTATCACTACGCGGTCGTGATGATCGCTGGCGTGGCAGTGCTGCTCTGGTGGTTCGTGCCCCTGGTCAAGCGCTGATCGAATCTGGAGTCCTCTGTCGCCATGAGTGCCGGTTTCCCCTTCCTGAGTGCCGCGATCTGGATTCCCATCCTGGTCGGCACCTTCCTGCTGGCGGTGGGCAACGACCGCAGCCGTGGCGTGGTGCGCGGCGTGGCGCTGGCCGGCGCGCTGCTTGGCCTGCTGCCCACGCTGTCGATCATCGCCGGCTTCGATGGCAGCACCGCCGACTTCCAGTTCACCGAGAAACTGCCCTGGATCGAGCGTTTCGGCGCGAACTACCACCTCGGCGTCGATGGCCTGTCGATGTGGTTCGTGCCGCTCACCGCCTTCATCACGGTGATCGTGGTCATTGCCGGCTGGGAGGTCATCGAGGATCGGGTGGCGCAGTACATGGCCGCGTTCCTGATCCTCTCGGGCCTGATGGTCGGGGTGTTCAGCGCCCTCGACGGGCTGCTGTTCTATGTGTTCTTCGAGGCCACGCTCATCCCGATGTACATCATCATCGGCGTGTGGGGCGGGCCCAATCGCGTGTACGCGGCCTTCAAGTTCTTCCTGTACACGCTGCTCGGTTCGCTGCTCACGCTGGTCGCGCTGATCTACCTCTATCTCAAGTCGGGCTCGTTCTCCATCCCTGACTGGCACGCCCTGCCGCTCACCATGGCCGAGCAGGTGCCGATCTTCCTCGCCTTCATGGCCGCCTTCGCGGTCAAGGTGCCGATGTGGCCGGTGCACACCTGGCTGCCCGATGCCCACGTCGAGGCACCCACCGGCGGCTCGGTGGTGCTGGCGGCCATCATGCTCAAGCTCGGCGCCTACGGGTTCCTGCGCTTTTCCATGCCGATCGCGCCCGACGCTAGCCATGAGCTGGCGGGCTTCGTGATCACGCTCTCGCTGATCGCGGTGGTCTACATCGGCCTGGTGGCGCTGGTGCAGACCGACATGAAGAAGCTGGTGGCCTACTCGTCGATCGCGCACATGGGCTTCGTGACCCTGGGCTTCTTCATGTTCAACCCGCTCGGGGTGCAGGGCGCCATCCTGCAGATGATCTCCCACGGGTTCATCTCGGGCGCCATGTTCCTGTGCATCGGCGTGCTTTATGACCGCATGCATTCGCGGCGCATCGCCGATTACGGCGGGGTGGTCAACACCATGCCCCTGTTCGCGGCCTTCTTCCTGTTCTTCACCATGGCCAACTGCGGTCTGCCGGCCACCTCGGGTTTTGTCGGCGAGTTCCTGGTGATCCTGGGCGCGGTGCAGTTCAACTTCTGGATCGCCTTCGGTGCCGCTGCCACGCTGATTCTCGGCGCGGCCTACTCGCTGTGGATGTACAAGCGGGTGGTGTTCGGCGCGGTGGCCAACGAGCATGTGGCGCAGCTCAAGGATGTCACCCGCCGCGAGTTCTGGATGCTGGCGGTGATGGCGGTGGCGGTGCTCTGGATGGGGGTGGCTCCCCGGCCGATGACCGATGCCACCGATGCCTCGGTGACGGCGCTGCTCAAGCACGTCTCGGTCTCGAAGATCAGGTGATCCCGATGGACAAGCTCAACCTGCTCGCGGCCCTGCCCGAGATCGTGCTGCTGCTGGTGGCGTGCGTGGTGCTGATTGCCGACGTGGTGCGCGGCCGTGGCGCTCCGGTGGCGGGCATCGACCGCCTGGCCCTCATCGCGCTGCTGGCCCCGGCCTTCGCGGTGCTCGCGCAGACCGGCTCGCCCACCGAATACGCCTTCAACGGCATGTATGTGGCCGACGAGCTCGCGCGGCTGCTCAAGCTGTGCGCCTGCGTGGCCACTGCCGTCACGCTGCTGTATGCCCGGGCCTACATCGCCGATCGGCAGATGTACCGGGGCGAGTTCTACACCCTGGCGCTGTTCTCGCTGCTCGGCCAGATGGTGATGATCTCGTCGAACAACCTGCTGGTCACCTACATGGGGCTGGAGCTGATGTCGCTCTCGCTCTATGCACTGGCGGCGCTGCGGCGCGATTCCGGCCGGGCCACCGAGGCGGCGATCAAGTACTTCGTGCTGGGCGCGCTCGCTTCGGGCTTCCTGCTCTATGGCATGTCGATGCTCTATGGCGGCACCGGCAGCCTCGACCTTCCCGACATCGCCAAGGCGATCGCCACCGGCCAGGCCAACCGCACCGTGATGGTCTTCGGGGTGGTGTTCATCGTGGCCGGGCTGGCGTTCAAGTTCGGCGCGGTGCCCTTTCACATGTGGGTGCCCGATGTCTATCACGGCACCCCTACCTCGGTCACTCTCCTGATTGCCGGCGCGCCCAAGCTCGCGGCCTTCGCCATCGCCTTCCGCATCCTGGCCGAAGGCCTGATCGGCGTGGCCGCCGACTGGCAGCAGATGCTCACCGTGCTCGCGGTGGCCTCGCTGGTGGTGGGCAACCTGGTGGCCATCGCGCAGACCAACCTCAAGCGCATGCTGGCCTACTCCACCATCGCGCAGGTGGGCTTCGTGCTGCTGGGACTGCTCTCGGGCGTGGTGGGCGGTGACCCCAAGGGCGCGCCCGAGGCCTACAGCGGCTCGCTCTTCTACATCATCACCTATGTGCTCACCACGCTGGGCACCTTCGGCCTCATCCAGATGCTGGCCCGTGCCGGCTTCGAGGCCGAGGAGATCAGCGATCTTCGCGGCCTGAACCGGCGCAGCCCCTGGATGGCGCTGGTGGCGCTGGTGCTCATGTTCTCGCTGGCCGGCATCCCGCCCACGGTGGGCTTCTACGCCAAGCTCGCGGTCATCCAGTCTGTGGTGGCGGCGGGCATGATCTGGCTGGCGGTGCTCGCGGTGATGGCCTCGCTGGTGGGCGCCTTCTACTACCTGCGCGTGGTCAAGACCATTTACTTCGATGAGCCCGACGATACAGCGGTGCTCGCGCCCGGCGCGGCTGCGCGCGCGGCCATGGGCGTGAACGGCGCGCTGGTGCTGCTGCTGGGCGTGCTGCCCTCGCCGCTCATGAGCGCCTGCCTGGCGGCCATCCGTCAGGCGCTGGCCAGCTGAGCCCGGCGGGCGCATGAGCAGCCGCCTCGAAGAGACCACCCTGAGCAGCGAGGTGGCCTACGAGGGCCACTTCCTCAAGATCCGACGCGACCGTGTGCGCATGCCCGACGGGCGCGCGTCGGGCCGCGAGTACGTGGTCCACCCCGGCGCGGCCGCCATCGTGCCGCTGTTTCCCGATGGTCGGGTGCTGGTCGAGCGCCAGTATCGCTATCCGCTGCGCAGCACCTTCGTGGAGATTCCCGCCGGCAAGCTCGACCCCGGCGAAACCTCCCTGCAGACCGCGCGCCGCGAACTCACCGAGGAAACCGGCTACCGGGCGCGGGAATGGGCGCTGCTCACGCGCATCCACCCGGCCATCGGCTTCGCCGACGAGTTCCTGGATATCTTCCTTGCACGTGACCTCGAGCAGGTCGGCCGCCAGCTCGACGAGGGCGAGTTCCTCGAGATCGACATCGTGAGCCTGGGCTGGCTCATGGACGAACTGCGCGCGGGCCGCCTCACCGATGTGAAGACGCAGATCGCCGTCCACTGGCTCGACCGCCTCATGAGCGGCCAGTGGCCGTGGCCGGCCTTCGATCTCGGCTGAGGCCCGCGGTGGCGCGGCCGCGGCGTGCGTTGGGGCTGGCGGCGGGCCTGCTGGCGCTCGCGCTGCTGGCATCGGGCTGTGCCTTGCAGCCCGCGCCCGCACCCGCGCCGGTGCCGCTGCGCCTGCTGGCCTTCAACGACTTCCACGGGCATCTGCTGGCGGACGAGGCTGGCACGGTGGAAGTGGCCGATCCCCGCGATGGCGCGCTGCGCCGGATTCGCGCCGGCGGGGCTGCCCATCTTGCCGCGCTCATTGCCCAGCGTCGCGCCGAGGCTGCCCATGCGCTGGTGCTGTCCACGGGCGATCTGGTGGGCGCCAGCCCGCTCACGTCGGCCCTGTTTCGTGACGAGCCCACCATCGAGGTGATGAACCTGATCGGGCTCGATGCCAATGTGGTCGGCAATCACGAGTTCGACAAGGGCTTCACCGAGCTGCAGCGGCTGATCCGGGGCGGCTGCGCGCCATCGGCGCCCGAGTCGCCCCTGGGCAGTTGCGCGGGGCCTGACGGCCCATACCCGGGCGCGCGCTTCCCGATGCTCGGCGCCAATGTGCTCGATGCCGCCGGCCAGCCGGTGCTGCCGCCGGTGCTGGTGCGACGCATCGGGCCGGTCGCGGTGGGCGTGATCGGCGCGGTCACCCGCACCACGCCGAGCATCGTGTCACCCAGCGGGGTGAGCGGGCTGCGCTTCGAGGACGAGGCGCAGGCCATCAACCGGCAGGTGAGGGCGCTGCGCGAACAGGGTGTGGAGGCGATCATCGCGCTCATCCACGAAGGCGGCAGCGCGCAGGCGGGGCCGGGGCAGGAGGGCGACTGCAGCCAGGCCCGGGGCGAGATCTTCGGCATCATCGACCGCCTCGACCCGGCCGTGGACGTGGTGCTCTCGGGGCATACCCATCAGGTCTACAACTGCGTTCGGCGGGGCATCCGCGTGGTCCAGGGAGGCTCCTATGGCCGTCTTGTGTCCGAGGTGGACCTGCTCCTTGACCCGGTGAGTCGGGATGTCATCCGAGACTCTGTGCGCGCGGTGAACCGGCCGGTGGCCAATGGCCTGGACACCAACCCTGCTGCGCGTGGCGGCATCGCCGCCGTGCCGGCCGATGCAGCGGTGGCGGTACGGGTGGCGCACTACGCGGCGCTCGCTGCGCCGCGCCGCGCGCGCGAGGTCGGGCGGCTGCTCGCGCCGGCCACACTGAAGCCCTCGGCGGGGGGTGACAGCCCGGCCGGGCGGCTGGTGGCTGATGCGCAACTCGCCGCCACTCGTGGCGCGGCAGACGGTGGCGCGCAGCTCGCGCTGATGAACCCCGGCGGCGTGAGGGCCGAACTGCGGCCCCGCGGCACAGAGGGCGTGGTGAGCTACGGGGATGCGTTCGCGATGCAGCCCTTCGGCAACAGCCTGGTCACCATGAGCCTGAGCGGCGCGCAGATTCTGGCGGTGCTCGAGCAGCAGTGGAGCGGCGTCAACCGCGAGCGTCCCCGGCTGCTGCAACCCTCGGCCGGATTCGAGTACGCCTGGAACCCCAGCGCGCCGCCAGGCGCGCGCGTGGTGCCGGGCTCTGCGCGCCTCGATGGCGAGCCGCTCGTGCCCGAGCGCCAGTACCGGGTCACCGTCAACAGCTTCCTGGCCGATGGCGGCGATGGCTTCAGCGTGTTAGCCGAGGGGCGCGAACGCCTGGGGGGTGTGCAGGACCTCGACGCGCTGCTTGCCTGGCTGCGCGTGCGATCGCCGCTTGCGCCCGACGCTGTGTCACGCATCAGGCGCCTGGACTGATCGCGCGCTGCGGTATAGTCAGCAGGCTCGGGGAGGGTTGGCAGAGCGGTCGAATGCGGCGGACTTGAAATCCGTTGTAGGGCAACCTACCGGGGGTTCGAATCCCTCACCCTCCGCCAAGATTGTTTCGAACTGATTCCAAGTCGTTCGAACAATTTCTAACCCGTTCGGGGCCTCCTTGTGTGCCTAGAACACCTTCCGGACCAGACAGGCTTCTTCATAGGCCTCAATGTCTTTGACCCGGTACAGCACCTTCCCCACGATCTTCAGATACGGCGGGCCCTCGCCGACGGTGCGCCAGCGCTGAAGGCGTGCGACTGAACACACCCAGCGATCTGCGAGCATTTTTTCGGTCAGGAGTTCTCGGCCAGGTTCGGTCGGGACCTCTGTACTGCGGTGACGGGGCTCTGGCTTCGCCTCGCCCACGATCAGTTTGGCAATGCCGCTGCCAAGCACATCCAGCACGTCGCGCGTGCTTTCAGGGTGAAGAGGAGGAGGGGGCGTGTGGTCAGAGGGCATGAACTTGCTCCAAGGTACCTGCATGTGGTGTGTCCATGCAGGTTCATACCGGCGGGCTGAGCGTCTTTCTCAGCAGGGTGGGCCGCCGGACGCCATACACTAGCCACCACGGAAGGGGATGTCCCGGGCTCCCCATGGTTCAGTGAGTGGGGGCCGCCTGGAGGCTAGGGCGTGAAGCAAGGCCGGCCGGCGGCTCACGTGCTCAGCCAGCGATCGTGTTCTGTCAGTGGTGTGAAGCGTGCGGGCGGGAGCCTCTCACGCCGTAGGTGAACGCGGCCCGCCTCAGACGATCCGCACAGCGCGGTCCGCCGCCAGCAGCAGCAGCAGCAGGCAAAAACCGAAGAAGAGCATTGGCACGGTCCAACGGACATTGCGCCGCATCTCCGCGATCAGCGCGGGATAACGGCGCGCCAGCGCGGAGTCCTGGCTGGTCAGCATCGCATCCGTCAGAAGCACGAAGGGCAGGTAGAAATAGCCGAGCGAGATCATCGTCGCGATCGGCGAGTTCAGTGAAATCGCGCCCGGAAAGCTGGATTCGAACGTGAAGGAGAGCGCGGCCAGCGCCAGCAGCGAGGAGAAGACCATCGGTGCCCGCGCCTTCTGCTCGATCACCCGGTCAGATGCCCAATACAAGAACAATGACAGTGACATCAGCGCGAAGAAAGGCACGAAGATCCGCAGGATGTAGCGCGGCCATTGCCGCTCCACCGTGGCCACTGCCACCAGCCGGGCATAGGGCCGGGCATTCCAGCCGAAGAAGCTTTCCTGGCTGAAGCTCAAGGAACCCGCGTCCCAGTTTGCCACCGAGAGGCTGCTCTGCAGCCCCGAAAACTGCATGTCGAACTCGGTCGTCAAGAGCGCCACCTCGGCAGCAGGATGGCGCTGCGAGGCAAAGCGCAGCACCAGGCGCTGTTGATCGAAGGGAAAGGCCGCCATCGCCAGATCAACCCGGAATTCGGCATCCAGGCGGCGGATCAGCACCACCCGCCCGTCGTGAAACACGGACAGCGCCACCGTCTGCGCACGCGGCTGACCGATCATGTTCTCGACGGCGACGGCGGGTTGCCAGATGCGCGAGAGCCGCGCCTCCGCTTCGGCACCGACCATGTCCATCCGCTCGCCACCAGCGGCAACACGGTCGAATTGCAGAGAGGGGTCGGTCCAGCGCTGAGTGAACTCGATCGCGGCTGACATCTCCCGTTGCACCTCCTGGATGCGGGTGATGTTCAGCACCCGCACCGCGAGCCGCACATTCATCGGCAACTCCACACCCGCAGGCAACGGCGGTGGTCCGGCCGGACCCTGCGCCTGCTGCGCCACGGCGAAGCTGCCGGCCAGTGCCGACCCCAGCAACACCAGCAGCATGGCCCACAGACGGCTCATGGCCGCGGTGCGGCCTTGGCCAGCTTCAGCAGGGCGGCATGGAGACGGTGCACCACCTGCGCGCCGCCAATCTCGGGCGGCTTGGCGCCCGCCTCGCCCGCGGCGAGACGCTCCGCGTGCGCCGCCATCGCTTCCATGGGACGCACGAGGAAGCCCATCATCGCGACCCAAAGCACGGAAAAGGCGACGATGATGCCGGCGACGCCGGCAAAACACAGAATCAGGACATCGCGATTGAAGGCCCGTGAGGCGCTGTCCACATTTGCCGCGCCGACCACGCTGCCGATCATGCGCCCGGAAAAATCGAGCAGCGGCTCGACCACCAGGGCATGGCGCGTGCCGTCCACGCTGATCTCCAAATGGATGGCCTCGCGCGAAAGGCGGAAGTCCGGCGCCTTGGTCAGTGCGGCAAAGAGGGCCGCGTTGGTCGAGCCCTGGACGGTCACGTCGGTGCCAGCGCCAGCCCCCGCCATGGCATTGGACAGCACCACCCCGACCTCAGCGCCGGTCGCCTGCTTGACGGATTGCAGCAGCGGGTTCATGGACAGCCCGACTTCGGCGATCCCCAGAAGGACCCCGTCCCGCATCACAGGCGCCGTGCCGCGCAGCAACGCACCGGAAGGGCCAACCTCCAGGCCGCGTTGACTGCGGCCGCTGCGGATGGCGGCGACGACGATCGGCCGGCTCTTCGACACATCATCACCATGGCGCGCGATGTCCTGCAGGCGCACCAGGTTCCGGAAATCGGCCTGATGGAACTGAAGCACCTCGACGCCTGTCTCTGCGCGGAGATACGCGAAGGTCGTCTGCAATCGGCTCAGAATGCCCTCGCGGTCACGCTCGGTGATGCCCTGGACGACCCCCGGCTGGCGCGCCAAGGTCTCTGCCTGGGCCAGGGCAAAGAAACTGGCTCGGTCAATGGAGTGACGGATGAGCAGGGCCACGCCACTGATCTCGGCGCGCTGGGCCGCGCGCACGGAGTCCCTGCCGCTGACCAAGGCCAGCGCCAGCATGCCCCCGATCACCAGCGCGATGATGCCAGCCGTCATGAGCCCGAGGCGTGACGCGAATCCGATGTGGCGGGTGCGTTTCATCAAGAGCGCTCCTGTGGGAATCCAAACGGCCTTGGAGATTATCCGCTCGGCGTCGACTCGGGATTCCCCCGACGGTATGAACCGCCCCGGGTTTCGCGGAGGCCCGTTGGGTTAAGTCAAGCCGTCGCC
>JBAWWD010000016.1:0-120232 GCA_037146935.1 Burkholderiales bacterium | reverse complement strand
CCCTCGGATGCGATCGCGCGCATCATCAATGGCGCGCTGGCCCGGGAACTCGGCCAGCCGGTGCTGGTCGAGAACCTGGGCGGGGTGAGCGGCGCGCTCGCGGCCCAGAAGGTGCTGGCCGCGCCCTCCGATGGCCAGATGATCTTCCAGGGGTCGCCCAACGAGGTGATCCTGTCGCCGCTGGCCAATGCCGCGGTGAAGCTGAAGGCCGAGGACTTCCGTCTGGTCCACCCGGTGGCCGATGCGGTGATGGTGTTCGTCACCCGCAAGGATCTGCCGGTCAACTCCGTCGACGAACTGATCGCGCTCGCGCGGCGCTCGGCCGATCGGCCGCTCACGTATGGCAGCGTGGGCGTGGGGTCGCTCTACCATCTCATCGTCGAGAACGTGCAGTCGCTCACCGGCGTGAAGCTCTCGCATGTGCCCTACAAGGGCAACGCACCGCTGCTGCAGGATCTTGCCGGCGCGCAGGTGGACTTCGCGGTGCTGGTCTACAGCGCGGCGATGGGCGCCCTGGCCGAGCAGGGGCGGCTGAAGGTCATCGGGCAACTCGGCGCGCAGCGCTCCGAACTGCTGCGCAACGTGCCTCTCGCGAGCGAGAGTCAGGCGCTGCCGGGCTTCTCCTACAAGATCTGGAGCGGGGTGATGGTGCCCAGGCAGACCCCCGAGCCGGTGGTGGCCCGTCTGCACGAGGCCATCGGCAAGGCCTTGCAGAGCCCGACGGTGCGCACCCAGCTCGCCGGCCAGACCCAGGTGGCCGCCGCGCCCATGACGCTTGCCGAGGCGGCGCGCTTCTTCGAGGCCGAGACCGCGCGCTATCGCGGCATCGCCCGTCAGATCAATCTTCAGCCGCAGTAGGTCAGGCCGCCACAACGCATTTCCGCAGGAGAGCGCTCCGGCCTGCGCCGGGGCCACCGAAGGCGCAATCTCCCATGAACGCTCAGGTTCCGTACTGCACCACACCAATGCCGTCTGGAGAGCCGTCACCACGGTGACGCACCGAAGGAGCAAGGCGAGGGCCTGATGGCCCCGCCGAATCTCTCAGGTACCAAGGACAGGGGGAGCGGCAGGCGAGTCACCCGTTGCGGGGCTCGTCACTCATCTCGGGAGTCTCCCCATGAAGGTCATCGTCCTCGGCGCCGGTCTGCTCGGCGTCACCTCCGCCTACTTCCTGCGCGAGCTCGGCCACGAGGTCGTGGTGGTCGACCGGCAGGCGTCACCGGCCGCCGAAACCAGCTTTGCCAACGGCGGCCAGATCTCGGTCAGCCACGCCGAGCCCTGGGCCAACCCGGGCGCGCCGCTCAAGGTGCTGCGCTGGCTGGGACGCGAGGATGCGCCGCTGCTGTTTCGCATCCGCGCCGACATGCGCCAGTGGCTCTGGGGGCTGGGCTTCCTGCGCGAGTGCACGCCCGCGCGCACGCGGCGCAACATCGCTCAGATCGTCCGGCTGGGCACCTACAGCCGCCAGGTGCTCCAGCAGCTGCGCCGCGACATCGGCATCGCCTACGACGAGCGCACTCAGGGCATCCTGCATTTCTACACCAGCCGCAAGGAGTTCGACGCCGCCGAGGCGCCGGCGGCGCAGATGCGCGAGCTGGGTTGCGATCGGCGTGTGATCTCGGCCGACGAGGCCGTGCGCATCGAACCCGCGCTGCGGCACATCCGCCCGCAGCTTGCCGGCGCCACCTACACCGCCGAGGACGAGTCGGGCGACGCCAACCGGTTCGCGCGCGAACTGGTGAGCCACTGCGAGCGCTCGGGCGTGCGCTTCCTGATGAGCCATACCGTCACGGCCCTTCGCGAGGCCGGTGGCGTGATCGATCATGTGGAGGCCACCGACAGCGAGGGCCGCTTCCAGCGGCTGCGCGCTGATGCCTACGTCCTGGCCATGGGCAGCCTGTCGCCGCTCTATGCGAAACCGCTCGGCATCAGCCTGCCCATCTATCCGGCCAAGGGCTACTCGGTGACCATGCCGGTGAAGGATGCGTCGATGGCGCACCAGGTATCGCTGACCGACGACGAATACAAGCTGGTGTTCTCCCGCCTGGGCGACCGGCTGCGCATCGCCGGCACCGCCGAGCTCAACGGTTACGACCGGGATCTCAACCGGGTGCGCTGCGAGGCGATCGTGAAGCGGGTGGAGCAGCTTTTCCCGGGCGCGGGGGACGCCTCACGGGCGCAGTTCTGGACCGGGCTGCGCCCGGCCACGCCAAGCAACGTGCCGATCATCGGGCGTGCGCGGCTCTCGAACCTGTTCATGAACACCGGCCACGGCACGCTTGGCTGGACCCATGCCTGCGGTTCCGGCCGCAGTGTGGCGCGCATCGTGAGCGGGCTCGCGCCCGAGGTGGACTTCGCGTTCACCGGCGCCTGAGCGGTCAGGGTCGAAAAAAAACCCCCGGCTCCGTCCGGGAGCGGGGGCTTGTTGCCGGGGATCGCCCGGCAACCCGGCGGTCAGGTGGCCTGGATGTTGGAGGCCTGCTTGCCCTTGGGGCCGCTGACCACTTCGAACTGCACCTTCTGCCCTTCCTTGAGGCTCTTGAATCCGTTCATCTGGATTGCGCTGAAGTGCGCGAAGAGATCCTCACCGCCATCATCGGGGGTGATGAATCCATACCCCTTGGCATCGTTGAACCACTTAACCGTACCGGTAGCCATATCAAGCCATCCCACGAAAATCAGCCAATGACCCGAGCACTTGCAGGACGCTCGGGTCGCCCTCACATCTACTCACATCAGAATACGTCAGCTTGTAGAGACCGGCACGGCGCCGAAAGCAAGATCCGACACCCAAGCAACGTTAAACCTCAGTGACCGCAGGGATTCTTTTGCAAAGCTCAGGCAAAGTCAAGGCGCGATCCCGGGCCTCGTGGGCGCGATGCCTGGTGGTCGGCGCGGGCGCCGATCGGCGTGGGTTGCGGCCCCCGAAATCGCGCGCGGCAATCGGCCTGCTTCCGACCGACCGATGGCCGGCGTGCGCGGTCGCTTCATCGGGTTCGCCTTGCGGTACTCTGCTGACTGGTTAGAATCGATTCATGGCGACAAGGCACGATCCCTCCACCGTGGCGGAACGGCAGGAGTCCAGGCTCAAGCCGCCGCCGATGTATCAGGTTCTCATCCTCAATGACGACTACACTCCCATGGAGTTCGTTGTCAGCGTGTTGCAGCGGTTTTTCGGCATGGGCCGTGAAAAGGCCACCCAGGTGATGCTGAAGGTGCATCGCGAGGGGCGCGGGGTGTGTGGCGTCTTCCCACGGGACGTCGCCGCCACGAAGGTCGAACTTGTGAGCAGTTACTCACGCCAGCACCAGCACCCGCTGCAGTGCGTGATGGAGGAAGCATGATCGCCCAGGAACTGGAAGTCAGTCTGCACATGGCCTTCGTGGAAGCGAGGCAGCAGCGCCACGAGTTCATCACCGTCGAGCACCTGCTCCTCGCCCTGCTCGACAATCCGTCGGCGGCCGAGGTGCTGCGCGCCTGCGCGGCCAACATCGATGACCTGCGCAAGAGCCTGACCTCCTTCATCAAGGAGAACACGCCGGTCGTGCCGGGCACCGAGGAGATCGACACGCAGCCCACGCTGGGCTTCCAGCGGGTGATCCAGCGGGCGATCATGCACGTGCAGTCCACCTCCAACGGCAAGAAGGAGGTCACCGGCGCCAACGTGCTGGTCGCCATCTTCGGCGAGAAGGACTCGCACGCGGTGTACTACCTGCACCAGCAGGGCATCACGCGACTGGATGTCGTCAACTACATCTCGCACGGCATCACCAAGAATCCCCAGCCCAAGGAGCCGCCCAAGGAGGAGGCGCCCGAGGCCGAGCAGGAGGCTGGCGCCGCCGGCCAGCAGGGCGCGCTCGAGCAGTTCACGCAGAACCTCAATGCCATGGCCCGCGAGGGCCGCATCGATCCGCTGATCGGTCGCGAGCACGAGGTCGAGCGGGTCATCCAGGTGCTGTGCCGCCGGCGCAAGAACAACCCGCTGCTGGTCGGCGAGGCCGGCGTGGGCAAGACCGCCATCGCCGAGGGCCTGGCCTGGCGCATCACCCAGGGTGACGTGCCCGAGGTGCTCGCCGACGCCACGGTGTATTCGCTCGACATGGGCTCGCTGCTGGCGGGCACCAAGTACCGCGGCGATTTCGAGCAGCGCCTGAAGACGGTGCTCAAGCAACTCAAGAGCGCGCAGCACGCCATCCTGTTCATCGACGAGATCCACACCCTCATCGGTGCGGGGTCGGCGTCCGGCGGCACGCTCGATGCCTCCAACCTGCTCAAGCCGGCGCTGTCGTCGGGGCAGCTGAAGTGCATCGGCGCCACCACCTACAACGAGTACCGCGGCATCTTCGAGAAGGACCACGCGCTGTCGCGCCGCTTCCAGAAGATCGATGTCAACGAGCCCTCGGTGGAGCAGACCGTGCAGATTCTGCGCGGCCTGAAGACCCGCTTCGAGGAGCACCACGGGGTCAAGTATTCCTCGTCGGCGCTGTCGGCCGCGGCCGAGCTGGCCGCCAAGTTCATCAATGACCGTCACCTGCCCGACAAGGCCATCGACGTGATCGACGAGGCCGGCGCCGCCCAGCGCATCCTGCCCAAGAGCCGGCAGAAGAAGGTCATCGGCAAGAACGAGATCGAGGACATCGTCGCCAAGATCGCCCGCATCCCGCCGGCGTCGGTGTCGTCCGACGATCGCAGCAAGCTGCAGCACCTCGACCGGGACCTGAAGAACGTCGTGTTCGGTCAGGAGAAGGCCATCGAGGCGCTGGCCGCGGCCATCAAGATGTCGCGTTCCGGCCTGGGCAAGCCCGACAAGCCGATCGGCGCCTTCCTGTTCTCCGGTCCCACCGGGGTCGGCAAGACCGAGGTGGCCAAGCAGCTTGCCTTCATCATGGGCATCGAGCTCATCCGCTTCGACATGTCCGAGTACATGGAGCGTCATGCGGTGAGCCGGCTGATCGGCGCGCCCCCGGGCTATGTGGGTTTCGATCAGGGCGGGCTGCTCACCGAGGCCATCACCAAGAAGCCGCACGCGGTGCTGCTGCTCGACGAGATCGAGAAGGCGCACCCGGACATCTTCAACATCCTGCTGCAGGTGATGGACCACGGCACGCTCACCGACAACAACGGGCGCAAGGCCGACTTCCGCAACGTGATCATCATCATGACCACCAACGCGGGCGCGGCCGATCTGCAGAAGCGCTCGATCGGCTTCTCCGATACCCGCCAGGCGGGCGACGAGATGGTCGAGATCAAGCGGGTGTTCACCCCCGAGTTCCGCAACCGGCTCGATTCCATCATCAGCTTCCGCGCGCTCGATGAGGACATCATCATGCGGGTGGTCGACAAGTTCCTCATCCAGCTGGAAGAGCAGCTGCATGAGAAGAAGGTCGAGGCGATCTTCTCCGATCGTCTGCGCAAGATGCTCGCCGCCAAGGGTTTCGATCCGCTGATGGGCGCGCGCCCCATGCAGCGCCTGATCCAGGACACCATCCGCAAGGCGCTGGCCGACGAGCTGCTGTTCGGCCGGCTGGTGGGGGGCGGCAAGGTGGTGGTCGACCTCGACGAACGCGAGAACGTCACGCTCTCCTTCGCCGATGGCGCGGTCATTCCCACCGTCACCGGCGATGGCGAGGAACAGGCCGAGGTGGTGCAGGCCTGATCGGGCCTTGCACCTGATGCAACGCGGGCCTTGCGGCCCGCGTTTCGCTTCTGGCGTATCGTTCCGGCTTGGGGCCGTGCCCATGACGCGCTGCCACGCCGCGACGCTTCGCCCTGACCAATCCGAAACCGCAACGGAGACCACACCATGACCCATCGACTGGCCGCGCTCGCGGCCGTTGTCTCGCTGAGCCTGGCCTGGGCGGCGCCCGCGCAGGCGCAGGACGCCCGCTACCTTGCCGCCAACTGCGCCAACTGCCATGGCACCGAAGGTCGCGCCGCCGCGGGTGGCGGCATGCCGGGTCTGGCGGGTCTGTCGCGCAACTACTTCATCGAGCAGATGAATGCGTTTCGCAGCGGCACCCGGCAGGCCACCATCATGCACCAGCTGGCCAAGGGCTATTCCGATGAGCAGATCAGCCGCCTGGCTGACTACTTCGCCCAGATCAAGCCTGTCCGATAGGAGCCTGACATGAACCCGCATGACCGCAATCGTCGTCGCGCCCTGAAGGCGCTGGGTTCGGCCGGCGCCCTGGGTGCGCTCAGCGCCTGCGCGCTGCCTACGTCGGCACCCACGCCGCCCGCGCGCCTGGGCAAGGTGATGGTGATCGGCGCCGGCTTTGGCGGCGCCACCGCCGCCCGCTACCTCAAGCTCTGGGGCGGCCCGGGCCTGGAGGTGATGCTGATCGACCGCAACCCGCAGTTCGTGTCCTGCCCGCTGTCCAACCTCGTGATCGGCGGCTCGCGCAAGATCGAGGAACTCACCGTCAGCTACCAGGGCCTGCGCGAGCAGGGCGTGGTGGTGATCAGCGACGAGGTCTCGGCCATCGACGCCGCCCGCAAGCGCGTGGTGCTGGGCAAGATCGCCGACCAGACCTACGACCGGCTGGTGGTGGCGCCCGGCATCGACTTCAACTTCGGCGCGGTCCAGGGACTGGATGCCGAGGCGCAGAAGACCGTGCTGCACGCCTGGAAGGCCGGCCCGCAGACCGTCGAACTGCGTCGGCAACTCGAGGCCATGCCCGACGGTGGCGTGTTCGTGATGAGCATTCCGCTGGCGCCGTATCGCTGCCCGCCCGGCCCCTATGAGCGGGCCTGCCAGGTGGCCCACTACTTCAAGACCAGCAAGCCGCGCTCGAAGGTGGTCATCCTCGACGCCAACCCGGAGATCATCTCCAAGAAGGGCCTGTTCACCAAGGCCTTCACCGAGACCTACGCCGGCATCGTCGAGTACCGGCCCAACAGCAACGTTACCGAGATCGATGCCCGCGGGCGCGCGGCCATCACCGAGCTTGGCGACCGGGTGCGGGGCGACGTGCTCAACGTCATCCCGCCGCAGGCGGCCGGCGACATCGCCCGCAAGGCAGGGCTGATCAACGCCAACAACCGCTGGTGCCAGGTGGACTGGGTGAGCATGGAGTCCACCGCCGCGCCGGGCGTGCATGTGCTGGGCGATGCCACCCTGTCGGCGCCGGCCATGCCCAAGTCCGGCCACATGGCCAATCAGCACGGCAAGGCGGCCGCGGCGGCGATCGTCGAGTCGCTCAGCGGGCGCGCGCCGCAGCCGCAGATGATGGCCAACACCTGCTACAGCTTCATCGATGACCGTCAGGTGGTGCACGTGGCCTCGGTGCACCGCTACTCGCCCGAGAAGAAGACCATGGAGGCCGTGGCCGGCGCCGGCGGCCTGTCCGTCGCGCCCAACCTGCTGGAAGGGGCCTACGCCAACGCCTGGGCGCAGACCATCTGGAAGGACATGTTCGCGGGATGAGCCTGCATCCGCGGCGCCTGCTGGGGGCTGCTGCCGCGCTGGCGGCGGCGGCACTGGCGCTTGCGCTGCTGCTGCAGCACGGCTGGGACATGCGCCCCTGCGCCTGGTGCGTGCTGCAGCGTCTGGCCTGCCTGGTGTTCATTGCGGTGGCCTTGGCCGGCGCGCTCGCCCGCAGGCCGGGCGGGTGGCTCGCGGGTGGGGCGCTCGGGCTGGGCGTTGCCGCGGCTGGTCTGGCCGCCGCGCTGCATCAGCACTTCGTGGCCGCGCGCAGCGACGCCTGCGGCGTGAGCCTTGCCGAGAAGCTCATCATGGCCGGCAGCCTGCACGAGATCGCGCCGGGGCTGTTCATGCCCGACGCGTCCTGTCAGGAGGCCAATGTGCCCTGGCTGGGCCTGCCCTTCGCGCTCTGGGGAGCGGCGCTCTTTGCGTTGCTGGGGCTGGCCGCGGTGCTCGCGCTCAGGGAGGCCTGGCGCCTGCGCGCCGGGCCTCAGTGACCCGCCGCGAGCAGCGCGTCGAGCGCCTGCTCCCA
Source organism: Burkholderiales bacterium (assembly GCA_037146935.1). GTDB lineage: Bacteria > Pseudomonadota > Gammaproteobacteria > Burkholderiales > Burkholderiaceae_E > Quisquiliibacterium. Next base: position 112,277 of record JBAWWD010000016.1, on the reverse strand, counting down.
GTGGGGCAGTGAGATGCCGCTGGCGGCCGCGAGCTTTTGATTGGACAGCACCGAGTTGGCCGGCCGGCGCGCCGGCGTGGGGTAGTCGGCCGTGGTGATCGGCGTGACCGTGGGCACGGCGCAGGCCGGCAGGCCCAGGGCGGCCCGCACCTGCGGCAGGCGGGCCATGATGGCCCGCGCGAAGCCGCACCAGGACACCCGTCCCGCGCAACTGAGGTGGTAGACCCCCGAGGCCGGGCCGGTGCCGGCCTGCAGCGCCTGGACCAGCGCGCGCGTGGCCTGGGCGATCGCCAGACTGGTGGTGGGGGCGCCGAACTGATCATCGACCACCCGCAGCTCGGGGCGCTCGCCGGCCAGCCGGGCCATGGTGGCGAGGAAGTTGCGCCCGCCCAGGCTGTAGACCCAGCTGGTGCGCAGCACCAGATGGCGCGCGCCGCTGGCGGCGATCGCCAGTTCGCCCTCGTGCTTGCTGCGGCCATAGACGCTGAGCGGCGCGCAGCGGTCGTCCTCCTGCCAGGGGGCCTCGCCGCTGCCGTCGAAGACATAGTCGGTGGAGTAGTGCACCAGCGGGCAGCCCAGGGCGCGGGCCTCCTCGGCCAGTGCGCCGGGCGCCAGTGCATTCACCGCCTGGGCAATCTCCGGTTCCTGCTCGGCACGGTCCACCGCCGTGTAGGCCGCCGGGTTGATGATCAGCTGCGGCGCAAGCTCGCGCACGCGGGCCCGGATGATGGCTGGCGGGGCGCTCAGGTCGAGCACCGAGCGGTCGGCGGCGATGAGTTCGCCCATTCCGGCGAGTTCATGGCGCAGGGCGTGGCCAACCTGGCCTGCGGTGCCGGTGATCAGGATTCTCATGGTCAGGGATAGAGCGGCGCGTCGGCCAGCGCCAGACCGACCTGGTCCTTGGCCGAGAGCACCGGCTGCTGGCCCGGCACGAGCGGCCAGCGCACGCCCACCGTGGGGTCGGACCACAGCACGCAGCGCTCATGCTGCGGCGCGTAGTAGTCGGTGGTCTTGTAGAGGAAGTCGGTGCGCTCCGAGAGCACGAAGTAGCCGTGGCCGAAGCCCGGCGGCACCCAGAGCATGCGCTTGTTCTCGGCCGAGAGGATGAAGCCCTCCCAGCGGCCGAAGGTGGGCGAGCTGCGCCGCAGGTCGACCACCGCGTCGAAGACCTCGCCGGTGACCGCGCGCACCAGCTTGCCCTGCGGCTGCTCGATCTGGTAGTGCAGGCCGCGCAGCACGCCGCGGGCCGAGTGGGAGTGGTTGTCCTGCACGAATTCGGCGCTCACGCCGGTGGCCTGGGCGAAGGCGCGGGCGTTGAAGCTCTCGAAGAAGAAGCCGCGGTCGTCGCCGAACACGCGCGGTTCGATCAGCACGACGCCTGGCAGGCTGGTGGCGATGATGTTCATGCGTGAGTGCCCTCGGGCTCAGAAGATGCGTTCGCGCAGCAGGCCGAGCAGGTACTGGCCGTAGCCGCTCTTGGCCAGCGGCGCCGCCAGCCGCTCCAGGGCAGGGCCGTCGATCAGGCCCATGCGGTAGGCGATCTCCTCCGGGCAGGCGATCTTCAGCCCCTGGCGCTTCTCCAGGGTCTGCACGAAGAGCGAGGCCTCGATCAGCGATTCATGGGTGCCGGTGTCCAGCCAGGCGTGGCCGCGGCCCATCACCTTCACCTCGAGCTGGCCGCGCTCGAGATAGACCCGGTTCAGGTCGGTGATCTCGAGTTCGCCGCGAGCGGACGGCTTGAGCTGCCGGGCCACCTCGACCACCTGGCTGTCGTAGAAGTAGAGCCCGGTGACCGCGTAGCGTGACTTCGGCTGCGCCGGCTTCTCCTCGAGGCTGACCGCCCGGCCGGCGGCGTCGAACTCCACCACCCCGTAGCGCTCCGGGTCCTGCACCGCGTAGGCGAAGACCGTGGCGCCGTGGCTGCGGCCGGCGGCCTCGGTGAGGTCGGTGGCCATGTCATGACCATAGAAGATGTTGTCGCCCAGGATCAGTGCGCAGGGCGAGCCGTTGATGAAGCGTTCGCCGATCAGGAAGGCCTGGGCCAGCCCGTCGGGCGAGGGCTGCACCGCGTAGCTCAGGCTAAGGCCCCAGCGCGCGCCGTCGCCGAGCAGCTGCTCGAAGCGCGGCGTGTCCTGCGGGGTGGAGATGATCAGGATCTCGCGGATGCCGGCCAGCATCAGCGTGGACAGCGGGTAGTAGACCATCGGCTTGTCGTAGACCGGCAGCAGCTGCTTGGACACCACCTGGGTGGCCGGGTGCAAGCGGGTGCCGGAGCCGCCGGCGAGGATGATGCCTTTCATGCGTAGCCTTCCGTGCGATGTCGCCCCGGGGGGCGGTCGGCGCGTGCCGCAGAGCCGGCGGCGCCGCGGGTGCTCAGCGCGCGCCGTAGTTGCGGCTGATCCATTCGGTGTAGCGGCCTGAGGTGATGCGCTCGACCCAGCCGGGGTTGGCCAGGTACCAGGCCACGGTGCGGCGCAGGCCCGTGGCGAAGGTCTCGGCGGGTTGCCAGCCGAGCTCGCCGGCGATCTTGCGCGCGTCGATCGCGTAGCGCCGGTCGTGGCCGGGCCGGTCGCGCACATGCGTGATCAGGCGGGTGCGCGGACCGGCCGGGTCGGGGCGCAGCTCATCGAGCAGGCGGCACAGCTCATGCACCACGGCGATGTTGGTCATCTCCTGGTTGCCGCCGATGTTGTAGGTCTCGCCCGGGCGGCCAGCCTGCAGCACGCGGCGGATGGCGGCGCAGTGGTCGCCCACGTAGAGCCAGTCGCGCACGTTCAGGCCGTCGCCGTAGACCGGCAGCGGCTTGCCCGCCAGGGCGTTGCCGATCATCAGCGGGATGAGCTTCTCGGGGAACTGCAGCGGCCCGTAGTTGTTGGAGCAGTTGGTGGTGAGCGTGGGCAGCCCGTAGGTGTGGTGCCAGGCCCGCACCAGGTGGTCCGATGCCGCCTTGGAGGCCGAGTAGGGGCTGTTCGGCTGGTAGGCGGTGGTCTCGGCGAAGGCGGGGTCGGCCGGACCCAGCGAGCCATAGACCTCGTCGGTGGACACATGCAGGAAGCGGAAGGCCGCGCGCTCGCCCTCGGGGAGTGCGCCCCAGTATTCGCGGGTGGCCTCGAGCAGCGAGAAGCTGCCCTCGATGTTGGTGCGCATGAACGCCGCCGGCCCGTGGATGGAGCGGTCGACGTGGCTCTCGGCGGCAAAGTGCACGATGGCGCGCGGCCGGTGCTCGCGCAGCAGGCCCAGCACCGCGTCGCGCTCGCAGATGTCCAGGCGCACGAAGCGGTGCCCCGGGTGCTGCTCCAGCGGCGCGAGATTCTCGAGATTGCCCGCGTAGGTGAGCAGATCGAGGGTGAGCACGGGCTCGTCCCCCTGGGCCAGCCAGTCGAGCACGAAGTTGGCGCCGATGAAGCCGGCGCCGCCGGTGACGAGGATCATGACGGGGTCCGATGGGGTAAACCCTTTATTATCCACGAAGTGGGTGAAATCCGAATGACCCACGCTCGTCAGGATATCCGGCCGATGACCGCACTCGAACAGCTCAGGCAGCACACCACCGTGGTGGCCGATACCGGCGATTTCCTCGCCATGCGGGCCTTCGCGCCGCGCGATGCCACCACCAACCCCTCGCTCATCCTGAAGGCCGTGGCCCGCGAGGAGTACCGCGGCCTGCTTTCCGAGGTGGTGGCGGCGCATCGGGGCGAGGCCCCCGACATGCTCGCCGACCGGCTGATCGTGCGCTTCGGCGTCGAGATCCTGAAGATCATCCCGGGGCGGGTCTCCACCGAGGTCGATGCACGCCTGTCCTTCGACACCGAGGGCACGGTGGCGCGGGCGCGCCGGCTGATCGAGCTCTACCGCGACGCCGGCGTCGATCGGCGTCGGGTGCTGATCAAGGTGGCCGCCACCTGGGAAGGCATCCGGGCCGCCGAGCGCCTGGAGAACGACGGCATCACCTGCAACCTCACCCTGCTGTTCTCGTTCGCGCAGGCGGTGGCCTGCGCCGATGCCGGCGTGACCCTGGTCTCGCCCTTCGTGGGCCGCATCTACGACTGGTACCGGGCGCGCGATCGCGTCGACTACCTGCCCGAGAACGACCCCGGCGTGCTCTCGGTGCGCCGCATCTACCAGTACTTCAAGAAGTTCGGCTATCCCACCGAGGTGATGGGCGCGAGCTTTCGCAACCTCGGGCAGGTGATCGCGCTGGCCGGCTGCGACCTGCTCACCATCAGCCCCGAACTGCTCGGCGAACTGCAGTCTTCCAGCGCTCCGGTGCGTCGGCGCCTCGATCCGGCGCAGGCTCAGGCCATGGCGATCGAGCGGGTGCGCTTCGACGAGAAGCACTTCCGATTCGAGCTCAATGAAGACCCGATGGCCAGCGACAAGCTCGCCGAGGGCATCCGCCTGTTCGTGGCCGACGCCCGCAAGCTCGACGCGCTGATCGCCTCGGCCTGAGCGGGCCGGGGACTGCCTCGGCTTGCGCGTAGCGGGGGCTGCCTCGGCCTGAACGCGCCGGCGCCGCGTCAGCGGCCGGTGCTGCCGAATCCGCCTTCGCCCCGCTCGCTGGCGCTGAAGCTGTCCACCACCTGGAAGGCCGCCTGCGCCACCGGCACCACCACCAGCTGGGCGACGCGCTCGAAGGGCTCGATCCGGAAGGCCTCCTGACCACGGTTCCAGCACGAGACCATCAGCTGGCCCTGGTAGTCGGAGTCGATCAGGCCGACCAGGTTGCCCAGCACGATGCCATGCCGATGGCCCAGGCCCGAGCGCGGCAGGATGAGGGCGGCGTAGCCGGGGTGGCCGATGTGGATGGCCAGGCCGGTGGGGATGAGTTCGGTCTGGCCCGGCGACAGCGTGAGCGGCGCCTCGAGGCAGGCCCGCAGATCGAGGCCCGCGCTGCCGGGCGTGGCGTAGGCGGGCAGCCGCTCGGCCATGCGCGGGTCGAGCACCCGCAGGGCGACGGTGAGCGGGCTCATGGCGCGGTGGGCGCGGCCAGGCGCTGCGCGATCTCGGCCACCAGCTGCGCGGCCAGCGCCTGCTTGCTCGCGCGCGGCAGGCGCTGCTGGCCCTCGGCATCGATCAGCAGCAGCTCGTTGTCGTCCTGGCCGAAGGTCTCGTGCCCGATGTTGGCCACCAGCAGCGGCACGCCCTTGCGGGCGCGCTTGTCCTGGCCGTTGCGCTCCAGGTCTTCGCTCTCGGCGGCAAAGCCCACGCAGTAGGGCGCGGCCGGCCGCGCCGCCACCTCGGCGAGGATGTCGGGGTTCTGCGCGAACTGCAGCACCGGCGGCTGACCGTCGGGCGTCTTCTTGAGCTTGCTGCTGCTGGCATTGGCCACCCGCCAGTCGGCCACCGCGGCCACGGCCACGAACAGGCCGGTGCGCGGGCCCGGCGCGTCGAGCTGGTCGATGACGGCCTGGTGCATCTGCCGCGCGGTGCGCACATCCACCCGATGCACGCCGCGCGGCGTGGGCAGCGGCGTGGGGCCGGCCACCAGCGTGACCTGCGCGCCCGCCTGCCGGCAGGCCCGCGCGATCGCGAAGCCCATCTTGCCGGAGGACAGGTTGGTGATCCCGCGCACGGGATCGATCGGCTCGAAGGTGGGACCGGCGGTGATCAGCGCCGAGACCCCGGCCAGGCGCTGCGGCACGAAGTGCGCCACGATGTCCTCGGCGATCTGCTCGGGCTCGAGCATGCGGCCCTCGCCGGTCTCGCCGCAGGCCTGCTCGCCGCTGGCCGGCCCGAGCAGGTGCACGCCATCGTCGCGCAGCCGGGCGATGTTGCGACGGGTGGGCGCCTGGGCCCACATCTCGCGGTTCATGGCCGGCGCCACCAGCAGCGGGCGGCTGCGCGCCAGGCACAGCGTGGAGAGCAGGTCATCGGCCAGCCCGTTGGCCAGCTTGGCGAGGAAGTCGGCCGAGGCCGGTGCGATGACGATGGCATCGGCCCGACGCGAGAGCTCGATGTGCGCCATGCCATTGCCGATGCGCGGATCCCACTGATCGGTGAACACCGGCTGGCCGGTGAGTGCCTGGAAGGTGGGCGGCCCCACGAAGCGGGTGGCGGCCTCGGTCATGACCACCTGCACCGTGGCGCCGCGGCGCTGCAGTTCGCGGGCGAGCTCGGCGGCCTTGTAGGCGGCCACACCGCCGGTGATGCCCAGCAGCAGATGACGGTTGCGCAATTCCATGGGGCCCCCGGATGGTGGCGGATTCAGCGGCCGCGGCGCACCCGCCGCAGTTCGTCGAGGATGAGCAGGGCGGCGCCCGCGGTGATCGCCGAATCGGCGAGATTGAACGCCGGCCAGTGCCAGCTGCCACGGTACACCAGCAGGAAGTCCACCACCTGACCGAGCCAGAGCCGATCGATGACGTTGCCCACCGCGCCGCCCAGGATGAGCGTGAGTCCGAGCGCGAACAGCCGCTGGTTGCCGTGGCGCCAGAGCATCCAGGCGATGACCACCGCGGCCACCACCCCCACCACGGTGAAGAACCAGCGCTGCCAGCCGCCGGCCGAGGCCAGGAAGCTGAAGGCTGCGCCCGGGTTGTAGAGCAGGGTGAGGTCGAACCAGCCGGCCACCACCGGCAGCCGCTCGCCCGGCGCGAAGGCGCGCAGCACCAGCAGCTTGGTGAGCTGATCGAGCACCACCACCACCAGCGCGAGCAGCAGCCAGCCGCCCAGGGGCTGGCGGCTGCGCGCCGTGGTGATGCCGTCGCGGCGACGGGTGCGGCGGGCCATGGCCGGGCGCTCAGGCAGCGTGGCGGGCTTCGCCGGCGCCGAACAGGTTGCCGGTGCAGCGCCCGCACAGCGTGGGATGCGCCGGGTCGTGGCCGACGTCGGGGCGCAGATGCCAGCAGCGCTCGCACTTGGCATGCGCGCTGGCGGCCACGCTCACCGAGGCCGGCGCATCGGGCGCGGCCTCGGCCAGGCTTGCCTGCGAGGTGATGAGCACGAAGCGCAGGTCATCGCCCAGCGTGGCCATCAGCTCCCGGTCTTCGGGCGACAGGTGCAGGGTGACCTCGGCCTGCAGCGACGAGCCGATCACCCCGGCGGCGCGTTGCGCCTCGAGCTCCTTGAGCACCAGTGCGCGCAGCTCGCGGATGCGGGTCCAGCGGGCCAGCAGTTGCGCGCCATCGGCCGGCGCCGGGAAGGCATGCCAGGTCTGGGTGAAGATGGTCTCGCCCTGTTCACGGTGCAGGCGCGGCGCGAGCAGCGGCCAGGCCTCCTCGGCGGTGAAGGACAGGATGGGCGCCATCAGGCGCAGCAGCCCGTGCGCGATGTGATGCAGCGCGGTCTGCGCCGAGCGCCGGGCATGGCTGCCGGCCGCGGTGGTGTAGAGGCGGTCCTTGAGCACGTCGAGGTAGAACGCGCCGAGGTCCTCGGAGCAGAAGGTCTGGAGGCGCGACACCACCGGGTGGAACTCGAAGCGCGCGAGATCGGCCTCGATGCCGGCCTGCCACTGGGCGGCCAGCGCCATCGCGTAGCGGTCGATCTCGAGCAGCCGGTCCACCGGCACCAGGTCGCGATCGGCATCGAAGTCTGAGAGGTTGGCGAGCAGGAAGCGCAAGGTGTTGCGGATGCGCCGGTAGGCCTCGACCACCCGCTTGAGGATCTCGTCGGACAGCGAGAGCTCACCGGAGTAATCGGTGGAGGCCACCCACAGTCGCAGGATCTCGGCGCCCAGCGTGTCGGACACCTTCTGCGGCGCGATCACGTTGCCCAGCGACTTGCTCATCTTGCGGCCTTCGCCGTCGACCACGAAGCCGTGCGTGAGCAGCGCGCGATAGGGGGCTCGGCCATCGGTCATCGACGCGGTGAGCAGCGACGAGTGGAACCAGCCGCGATGCTGGTCGCTGCCCTCCAGGTACATGTCGGCCGGGAAGTGCGACTGCTCGCGGTGCGAGCCGCGCAGCACCGTGGCGTGGGTGGCGCCGGAGTCGAACCAGACATCGAGCGTGTCGCGGTTCTTCTCGTAGTGCGCGGCCTCGTCGCCGAGCAGCTCGGCCGGGTCGAGCCGCTGCCAGGCCTCGATGCCGCCCGTCTCGATGCGCTGCGCCACCGCCTCGATGAGCTCGGGCGTGCGCGGATGCAGCGCGCCGGTCTCGCGGTGCACGAAGAAGGCCATCGGCACGCCCCACTGGCGCTGGCGTGAGAGTGTCCAGTCGGGCCGGTTGGCGATCATGCCGTGCAGCCGGGCCTTGCCCCAGGCGGGGTAGAACTCGGTGGCCTCCACCGCCTTGAGTGCGGTCTCGCGCAGCGTGGCGCCGCCCTCGCGCGGAGTCAGGTCCATGCCGGCGAACCACTGGCTGGAGGCGCGATAGATGATCGGCGTCTTGTGCCGCCAGCAGTGCATGTAGCTGTGCGTGTAGCGGCTGGCCGAGAAGAGCCGCCCCAGGCTGCGCAGGTGCTCGACGATAGTGGGGTTGGCCTTCCAGATGGACTGCCCGCCGAACAGCGGCAGCGAGGCCGCGTAGCTGCCATCGCCCAGCACCGGCTGCAGCACCTCGGCATCGCTCATGCCGTAGCGCTTGCAGGAGAGGAAGTCGTCCACGCCGTAGGCCGGCGAGGAGTGGACCAGGCCGGTGCCGGTGTCGGTGGTGACGTACTCGCCCAGGTACACCGGCGAGGCGCGCTCGAAGAAGGGATGGCCGAAGCGCACCTGCTCGAGGGCGCGGCCCGCGCAGCGCGCGATCGTCTCGCCGGGCAGGCCCCAGGCCTCCAGGCAGGCCTGCACCCGCTCGGCGGCCAGCACCAGCAGGGTGTCCTCGCCCTGCCAGACCGTGCGCACCAGCGCGTAGTCGATCTCGGGGTGCAGGTTGAGCGCCTGGTTGGCCGGCAGAGTCCAGGGGGTGGTGGTCCAGATGACGGCGAAGCCGCGCTGCAGCGGCAGGGCCGACAGGCCGAAGGCGGCAGCCAGCGTGCCGGCCTGGTCGGCCAGGAAGGGGAAGCCCACGTCGACCGCGATGTCGGTCTTGTCGGCGTACTCGACCTCGGCCTCGGCCAGCGCCGAGCCGCAGTCGAAGCACCAGTTCACGGGCTTCAGGCCGCGATAGACGTAGCCCTTCTCGAGCAGCCGGCCGAGCAGGCGCAGTTCGTCGGCCTCGTTGCGCGGCGCCATGGTGAGGTAGGGGTTCTCCCACTCGCCGAGCACGCCCAGACGGATGAAGTCCTTTTTCTGACGGGCGATCTGCTCGGTGGCGTAGGCGCGCGAGCGGCTCTGCACCAGGTCGGCCGGCTGGTGCTTGCCGAACTGCTTCTCGATCTGGATCTCGATCGGCATGCCGTGGCAGTCCCAGCCCGGCACGTAGCGCGCATCGAAGCCCGACATCTGGCGGCTCTTGACCACCATGTCCTTGAGGATCTTGTTGACCGCGTGGCCGATGTGCAGATCGCCGTTGGCGTAGGGCGGGCCATCGTGCAGCACCCACAGCGGCCGCCCGCGCGAGAACTGGCGGATGCGATGGTAGGTGCCCTTGTCCTGCCAGTCCTTGACCCAGCCGGGCTCGCGGCGGGCGAGGTCGCCGCGCATCGGGAAGGGCGTGTCGGCGAGGTTGAGCGTGTCGCGGTACGAGCTCGCGCCCGGCGCGGCGCCGCGCGGGCTCTTGGCCTGATCGTCAGCCATGGGGGGTTCCTGGGTCAGATGCCGAAGTGGTCGCGCGCGGCGCGGGCGTCGCGGTGGATCTGCTCGACCATGAGGTCGAGGTTGTCGTAGTGGCGCTCCTCGCGCAGCCGCGCGATGAACTCCACGCTGACCAGCGCGCCATACACGCTGGCGGAGAAGTCGAACACATGCACCTCGAGCAGCAGCCGGCCGTTGTGCTCGACCGCGGGGCGGGTGCCCAGACTGGCGACCGCCGGCAGCGGCCTGGGCCCCAGGCCATGCACCTGCACGATGAAGATGCCGGCAACGGCCGGATTGCCGAAGGGGATGCCGATGTTCAGCGTGGGAAATCCCAGCGTGCGCCCGAGCTTGCGGCCATGGATGACATGGCCGGACACGCAGTAGGGATGGCCGAGCAGCTCGCGCGCGCGGGCGAGATCGCCGGCGGCCAGCGCACGGCGCACCGCCGAGCTGGAGTAGCGCTCGCCGCGGTCGGCGATGGTGGGCATGCGCTCCAGGCCGAAGCCGTGGCGGGCCGACAGGCCGGCGAGCAGATCGAAGTCGCCGCGGCGCTGCGCGCCGAAGCGGAAGTCGTCGCCGATCAGCAGGTGGCGGGCCTGCAGGCCGTCCACGATCAGCCGCTCGGCGAAGGTCTCGGCCGGCATGGCCGCGAGCGTGGCGTTGAAGTGCGCGATGCACACGCGGTCGACGCCGCAGGCGGCCAGCGCGCCGAGCTTGTCGCGCCCGGTGAGGATGCGTGCCGGGGCGGGGCCGGCGCCCGGACGGCTGGCGGCGAAGTATTCGCGGGGATGCGGCTCGAAGGTGAGCACGCAGGCCGGCAGTCCGCGCTCGCGGGCCGCGCTCACCAGACGCTGCAGCACCGCCTGGTGGCCGCGGTGGACGCCATCGAAGTTGCCGATGGTCAGCGCGCAGGGCTGGCGCTGATCGGCCGGGGGCAGGCGGCGAAAGACTTGCATCGGGAACGCGTTGGAAGGAAAGGGCGGCTAATGCCGGGCGGGAATCTGGTAAAACTTTGAATTATAAGGCTTTCCGGAGAGCCTGGAGCGGCATGGTGGTAAGATTCGGTCATGCCGATGTCCGATCCGCCGTCGCCGGCCACCGTGCCGCGCGTGGCCCTGCTGGTCTCGGGCAGGGGGTCGAACCTCCAGGCCATCGCCCGGGCCGCCGCCAGTCAGGCCTGGCCGGCGCGTCTGGCGCTGGTGCTGGCCCACCGGGAGGACATCCCGGCGGTGCAGCGGGCCCGCGAGCTTGACCTGCCGGTGCGCATCCTACCCCTGAACCCGGCGCTCGACCGGCCCGCGCAGGACGCGCAGATCAGCCAGTGCCTCGACGAGGCCGGCATCCACTGGGTCGTGCTCGCCGGCTACATGCGCATCCTGTCAGCCACCTTCGTGCGCCGCCATGCCGGCCGCCTGATCAACATCCACCCCTCGCTGCTGCCCGCCTTTCCCGGCCTGCACACCCACCGTCAGGCGCTGGCGGCCGGGGTCAAGCTGCACGGGGCCACGGTGCATCTGGTCGACGAGGCGGTCGATGCCGGGCCCATCCTGGCGCAGGCCGCGGTGCCCGTCCTGCCGGATGACGACGAGGCCACGCTCGCCGCGCGGGTGCTGCAGGCCGAGCATCGCCTGTATCCGCCGGTGCTGCGCGCGCTCTTCGAGGGGCGTCTCGCGGTGAATGGCCGGCGGGCACGCTGGATCGGTGCGTCGCCCGCGGCCGACCCGCTGCTGCTCTGGGTGCCGGTGGCATGAAGCCGCGCGCTTCGTCGGGTCGGCGGCCCTCGCGGGGCGATGCGTCTTCGCGTCGGGGGGAGGCGCCGCAGGGATTCGGCCCGCTGGCGCAGGCCGCCATCGGCCAGATGCTCAGCCTCGCGGAGCCGGCCGACCAGCATCTGCGCCGCTTCTTCGCCGCCCACCCGGCCATGGGCCGGGCTGATCGTGGCCGCCTGGCCGAGATGGCCTATGACATCCTGCGCCAGCGTCGGCTCTACGCTCACCTCGCCCAGAGCGGCAGCGGTCCGCTGCCGGCACGGCTGATCGCCGTCCATCAGGCCCGCGAGCGCCTGGTCACCGACGGGCTCGCGCCGGCGGTGCGCCTGAGCCTGCCCGATTGGCTGGCCGAGCGCCTGGGCGCGGCGCTCGAGCCTGCGGCGCTGGAATCGCTCGGCGCGGCCCTGCTGCGGCCCGCGCCACTCGATCTGCGGGTCAACCTGCTCAAGTCAGACCCCGCTGCTGCGCTGGCCGCCCTGGCGGCCGAGGGCATCGCGGCGCAGCCCCTGGCCATCGCGCCGCTGGCGCTGCGGGTCGAGGGCAAGCCGGCGCTGGAGCGAACCGCCGCCTTTCGCGACGGTCTGGTCGAGGTGCAGGATGCCGGCAGCCAGTTGCTGGCGCATCTGGTGGCGCCGCGCCGCGGCCAGACCGTGGTCGACTTCTGCGCCGGCGCCGGCGGCAAGACCCTGGCCCTGGCTGCGCTGCTGCGCGGCAGCGGCCAGGTCTTCGCCTGTGACGTGTCGGCGGCGCGGCTCTCGCGCATGCGGGCGCGCCTGGCCCGCTCCGGGGCCAGCAATGTCCAGCCCTTCGGCATCGACAGCGAGCGCGATCCCAAGCTCGACCGGCTCGCCGGCCGTGCCGACGCGGTGCTGGTTGATGCGCCGTGCAGCGGCACCGGCACCCTGCGCCGCAATCCCGACCTGAAATGGCGCTTCGATCCCGGCAGCCTGGCCTCGCTGGGGGCCAGCCAGCGCGCCATCCTGGCGGCCGCGGCCAGGCTGGTGCGCCCCGGTGGCGCGCTGATCTACGCCACCTGCAGCCTGCTGCCCGAGGAGAACGACGCGGTGCGCCTTGACTTCGAGCGTGATCACCCCGGCTGGGTGGTGGAACCCGCCGCCGAGTGCCTGGCCCGTCAGTCGGTGCGGCTGCCGGCGACTGCTCAGGTGCGCGAGGCGCTGTCGCTGCGCACCGACCTCCATGGCACGGACAGCTTCTACGCGGTGCGCTGGCTGCGCCCGGCCTGAGCCGGGCAGCGCCGCCCGTCCCGACCCCGGTTTTCCTCACCCACCATGATCTCGCTCTCCCCCCTGCTGAAGGATCTCTGGACCGACCTGCAGAGCCCGGCTGTGCTCTGGCAGGTGGCCGTCGTCGTCGCCTGCCTGCTCGCGGCGCGGTGGCTGGAGCGCGTCACCCTCGAGCGCTGGCGCCGAGACCGGGCCGCGGCGCTGGCCGCGCAGGCGGCGCTCACCGGCGAGACCGCGCCCCCGGCCGAGGGGGCCCATCAGCCGCCGCCTGAGGGGGCCGCCGCCGCAGCGCCGGCTTCGGCGACCGGCGCCGCCCAGGGCCGTTCCGCGGCCCGCCTCGCCGCCTCGGCGGCGCGCTCGGCGGTCGGGCGGGTGTTGTTCCCGGCCTGCGCCGCGGTGCTCATGGCCGTGGCGCAACCGCTGCTGGCGATCTGGCAGCACACCAGCCTGCTGCACGTGGCCACGGTGCTGGCCGGCGGCCTGGCGCTGGCGCGCGGCATCGGCCACATGGTGGCGCGCATGGCGGGATCGTCCACCGCGGCCTTCTTCCTGCGGTTGCTGGCCGGCCTGGTCTGGGTGACGGTGGCCCTGCATGTCACCGGCTATGCCGACAACGTGGTCGCGCTGGCCGACTCGATGCAGATCCCGGTCGGCAAGCAGCGGGTGTCGGTCTGGACCATCCTGTCGGCCAGTTTCTGGGTGCTGGCCACGCTGCTGGGCGCATTGTGGCTGGGCAGCCTCATCGAGGCCCGTCTGCTGGCGGTCGATGCCGGTGACCTGAGCGTCCGGGTGGTGCTGGCCCGGGTGATGCGCGCCCTGCTGCTGTTGCTGGCGCTGATGATCGGCCTGTCGCTGGTAGGACTCGACCTCACCGCGCTCTCGGTGTTCAGCGGCGCCCTGGGCGTGGGCATCGGCCTGGGCCTGCAGCGCATCGCCAGCAGCTATGTGAGCGGCTTCGTGGTGCTGCTCGAGCGCCGGGTGCGCATGGGTGATTTCGTCACCGTCGACAAGTACCACGGGCGCGTCAGCGAGATCCGCACCCGGTTCACCGTCATCCGCTCGCTCGAGGGCTGGGAGTCGATCATCCCCAACGAGATGCTGATGGCCAATCCGGTGCAGAACTTCTCCAAGCAGACCTCCGCCCGGCTGCGCAGCAGCGTCACGGTGGCCTATGGCACCGACCTCGACCAGTTGTTCCCGCGCCTGGAGGCGCTGGCCCGCGCCCATCCGCGCGTGGTGGCCGACCCGCCGCCCCAGGCCATGCTCTCGGGTTTCGGCGCCGACGGCCTTTCCCTCGATCTGGCCTATTCGATCACCGACGGCGAGATCGGACGCCCGCTGGTGCAGTCCGAGATCAATCGGGCGATCCTCGCCGCGCTGCGTGCCGACGGGGTTGAAATTCCGTATCCCCAGCGCGAGATACGATTCTTGAACCCTCCCGTCGCGGGGTACACTGCGCGGGAAAACTGACGCACCCTGGAGTGCCACCTTGCTTGACTCGCTGCTTTCCTTCCTCGACACCGGCCTGCTGGATTTCTCCGGCTGGCAGATCGTCGGCTTCACCCTGCTGACCACGCACATCACCATCGCGGCGGTCACCATCTACCTGCATCGCTGCCAGGCGCACCGGGCGCTCGATCTCCACCCGCTGGTCTCGCACTTCTTCCGCGGCTGGCTGTGGCTGGGCACCGGCATGGTCACCCGCGAGTGGGCGGCCATCCACCGCAAGCACCATGCCCGCTGCGAGACGCCTGACGACCCCCACAGCCCCCAGACCCGCGGCCTGCGCAAGGTGCTCCTGGAGGGGGTAGAGCTCTACCGCGCCGAGGCGGCCAACCGCGAGACCATCGAGAAGTTCGGCCACGGCGCCCCCGATGACTGGGTCGAGCGTCATGTCTATACCCGCCACTCGTCCCTGGGCGTGTACCTCACCCTGCTGATCGACGTGCTGCTGTTCGGCGCGATCGGCCTCACGGTCTTTGCGGTGCAGATGATCTGGATCCCCGTCACCGCGGCCGGCATCATCAACGGCATCGGCCACTTCTGGGGCTATCGCAACTGGGACAGCCCCGATGCCAGCGCCAACGTGTTCCCCATCGGCCTGATCATCGGTGGCGAAGAACTCCACAACAACCACCACGCCTTCGGCAGTTCGGCCAAGCTCTCGTCCAAGTGGTACGAGTTCGACGTCGGCTGGATGTACATCCGCATCCTGAGCCTGCTCGGGCTGGCCACGGTGCGGCGCCTGGCGCCCACGCCGAAGTTCGCCGAGGCCCGGCCGGTGGTCGATGCGCACACGCTGCAGGCGGTCATCGCGCATCGCTACGACATGATGGCGGCCTTCGCCGACTCCCTGCGCCGCACCTGCGCCGAGGAAGCCCGTCGCCTTGGCTCGCGCCGCTCCGAGCGGGCCCTGCTCTCGGGGGCGCGTTCCTGGCTGGTGGTCGACGCCGGCAAGTGGACGGCCGATCAGAAGGCCCGGGTAAGCGAGGTCTTTGCCGCCAGCGACGCGGTGCGCAAGCTGGTCGAGATGCGCCAGGAACTCTCCGGCCTGTGGGAGCGCTCCACGCTCAGCAAGGACCAGTTGCTCGAGAACCTCCAGGAATGGCTCAGCCGGGCCGAGTCCAGCGGCATGCGCCCGCTGCAGGATCTCGCGCTGCGGGTTCGCCGCTACGCGGCCTGATCCCGGTCTTCCTGCCACGCTGCCCACGCGCAGCGTGGCCCAAAGCAAAAGCCCCGCGAGAGCGGGGCTTTGCGTTTGGCGCGATGCGTTGTCACGCATGGCACCCGGCGATCACCGGCACAAGGCGCGCGTCAGGCACGCGCCCGGCAGGCTTACTTGATCTTGGTTTCCTTGTAGGCCACGTGCTTGCGCGCGACGGGATCGAACTTCTTGATCTCCATCTTCTCGGGCTTGGTGCGCTTGTTCTTGGTGGTGGTGTAGAAGTGGCCGGTACCGGCGGTGGATTCGAGCTTGATCTTGTCACGCATGGCGCAGTTCTCCTGGGTGAGAGGCCGGGGTTCGCGGGATCAGACCGCCTGGCCGCGGGCGCGAAGATCGGCCAGCACCACCTCGATGCCCTTCTTGTCGATCAGGCGCAGGGCGGCGTTGGTCAGGCGCAGGCGCACCCAACGGTTCTCGCCTTCAACCCAGAAGCGGCGCGACTGCAGATTGGGCAGGAAGCGGCGCTTGGTCTTGTTGTTGGCGTGCGAGACGTTGTTGCCAACCATCGGTCCTTTGCCGGTCACCTGGCATACGCGGGCCATGATCCACTCCTCGGAATTGCCGGCCGCGGGTGCGCAAAGCCGGTTGTCGGGCACCGTCTTGCGCTCGCAATGCCGGCACACAGACCGGAACGCGCCGCCGCAAGGCGGTACAGGGTTGTTGGAAAAGCCCTCGATTATGCCCGCGCAATGGCAGGATGTCCAGAAGACCTTGCCGCGAGGATCAGAGCCAGCCCCGCTCCGCGAAGGACACGCAGCGGTTGCCGGCGACGATCAGGTGATCGAGCACCGGGATGTCGAGCTGGCCGAGGGCGGAACGCAAGGCATCGGTGAGCAGCCGATCGGCGGCGCTGGGCTCGGCCACGCCCGAGGGATGGTTGTGGGCCAGGATGATGGCCGCCGCGTTCAGGCGCAAGGCCTGGCGCGCCACCTCGCGTGGATAGACCGCCGTCTGTGCCAGGGTGCCGCGGAACAGCTCGCGCGCGGCGATCACGCGGTGCTGGCTGTCCAGGAAGACCCCGACGAAGCACTCCACCGGCCGGTCGTGTAGCCACAGCTGCAGGAAGCGGCGGACCGAGTCTGGCGAGAGCAGGGCGCTGCCCTGCGTGAGGGGTTCGAGTTCGGCGCGCCGCATGAGTTCGGCCACGGCCCGCAGCCGCGCCCAGCGCAGGGCCGGCACCCCCGGCGCCGGCTCAGGCCCGAGCAGCGCGCGCAGGCTGGCGCTGGCCCGCAGATCGCGCCGGGCGCGGGCCAGCGCCGCCGGGCCCTGGCGGCCATCGAGTGCCAGCGCCAGAAGCTGGCTGTCCTCCAGGGGCGGCAGCGCCCCGCCTGACATACAATCCGGGCGATCCATGACCGAGCTCTCTCCCACCGTTCAGGCTGATTCGCATCTCACGCTTCACTACCGCATCAGTCTGGCGGAAGGGGGCGATGATGTCGTCAGCACCTTCGGCGGCCCCCCGGCCACCTTGCAGATGGGTCTCGGACAACTGGCCGAGCCGCTCGAACGCTGCCTGATGGGGCTTGCGCAGGGTGCCCATTCGGTGTTCGAGCTGCCGCCCGGGGAGGCGTACGGCGAGCGCAACCCGGCGCTGGTGCAGCGGGTCTCGCGTGCCATGCTGCAGGCCAATGCCGAGCCCGACACCACCTGGGAGCCGGGCGATCTCGTGGAGTTCCCCGCGCCGGGTGGCGGCCGCTACGCCGGCATCCTCAAGCAGATCGACGAGCACAGCGCGCTCTTCGACTTCAATCACCCGCTGGCCGGCCATGCGGTCCGCCTTGAAGTGCGGATCATCGCCGTCCTGTAATCCATCCCTCCCAGACCGGTCCGGAGAGCCCATGGAAGCCCTGCTCGCCCAACCCCGCGGATTTTGCGCCGGCGTCGATCGCGCCATCGCCATCGTCGAGCGCGCGCTCGATCTTCACGGCGCGCCCATCTACGTGCGTCACGAGATCGTGCACAACGACCACGTGGTGGCCGATCTGCGCGCCAAGGGGGCGGTCTTCGTCGAGTCGCTCGACGAAGTGCCGGCGGGCGCCACGGTGGTGTTCTCGGCCCACGGCGTGGCCCGCGCGGTGCGCGACGAAGCGCAGGCCCGCGGCTTGTCGGTGTTCGATGCCACCTGCCCGCTGGTCACCAAGGTGCATGTCGAGGTGGCCCGCATGCGCCGCGAAGGGCGCGAGGTGGTCATGATCGGCCATGCCGGTCACCCGGAAGTGGAGGGCACCATGGGCCAGGCCGACGGCGGCATCCACCTGGTCGAGTCGGTCGATGATGTCGCCCGCCTGAAGGTGGCCGATCCGGCGCGCCTTGCCTACGTCACCCAGACCACCCTGTCGGTCGATGACTGCCGTGAGGTGATCGACGCGCTGCGTGCCCGCTTCCCGCAGGTGGCCGAGCCCAAGAAACAGGACATCTGCTATGCCACGCAGAACCGCCAGGACGCGGTCAAGTTCATGGTGCCGCAGTGCGACCTGGTGCTGGTGATCGGTTCGCCCACCAGCTCCAACAGCAACCGGCTGCGTGAGGTTGCGCAGAAGATGGGCTGCGAGGCGCATCTCATCGGCTCGGCCGCCGAACTCGATCCGGCCTGGCTCGCGGGGCGCCAGCGCATTGGCATCACCGCCGGCGCCTCCGCCCCCGAGGTGCTGGTCACCGAGGTGCTGGCGCGGCTCAAGACGCTCGGCGTGCGTTCGGTGCGCCAGCTGCCGGGCGTGCAGGAAGACACCGCCTTCCCGTTGCCCAAGGGGCTCGCCCGACCCTGATCCGCCCGGCCCGGCCTGCGCCGCCTGTCTGCTTGCCCGGCGGCGTTCGTCGGTCGGGCCGTCCCGCGCCTGCGGCACCTGCCTAGACTCCTGTCCTCCAAGGAGCGTCGCGATGAGGGCACGGGGTTTCACGCTGATCGAACTGCTGGTGGCGGTGACGATCGTTGCCATCCTCACCGCCGTGGCCTACCCGGCGTATCGCAACCATGTGATCCGCTCGCAGCTGGTCGATGCCACGGCGGCGCTGGCCGATACCCGCGTGCGCATGGAGCAGTTCTACGCCGACAACCGCACCTATGCGGCCGTTGATGTCTGCGGCGTCAACCCTCTGCCCACCCTCGAGCGCTTCACCCTGAGCTGCGCGCTCAGCAACAGCGCCCAGTCCTACAAGATCACCGCCACCGGCAACAGCGGCTCGCCGGTGGCCGGTTTCTCCTACTCCATCGATCAGGCCAACACCCGCAAGACGGAGTCGTGGGCCAGCGCCTGGGGCAGCGTGCCGGCCACCGGCGCCACCCGCTGGCTGATCAAGAAGGAGTGACATGGCGCCCTCTCGCGGCCCGGTGGCGGACATGACCGGCTTCAGCATGGTCGAGCTGATCATCACCATGCTGATCGCGGTCATCCTGCTGCGCATCGGCATTCCCGCGTTCGGCGAGTGGATGGGCAACCTGCAGATCCGTGCCTCGGCCGAGGGGGTGCTCAATGGCCTGGGTGTTGCCCGTTCCGAGGCGCTCAAGCGCAATGCGCGGGTGATGTTCTCGATGGCCGGCGCTGACGGCGGCACCACTGCCTGGACCGTTTGCCGGGTCGCCGATGGCGGCACCACCTGCGCCGATGGCGGCACCATCCAGTCCCGTGACGGCGGCGAGGAATCAGGCCGCGCCAGGGCGGGTGCCACCACCGATGCCACGCTGACCGCATCCAGCGCCTTTGCCACGGCGCTCACGCCGGGCGACGGATTTCCGGCGCAGGTGATCTTCGACGGCCGCGGCCGTCCCCTGGTGGCCGCGGGTTGGTCGAATACCGTGCGCATCGACCTGCGCAACGCCGCGATGGCCGGCAGCGACGAGCGCCGGCTCTCGGTGGTGATCAGCCCCAGCGGATCGGCCCGCCTGTGCGATCCCGGGCTGGCAAGCACCAGCGGTGATCCCCGGATCTGCTGAGATGAACGGCTGCTGCATGCATTCCCTGTCTCGGCACGCTTTCCGTCGGCCCGTGGCAACGAGTGCCGGCACGCGCCGGCATGCCGGCGGCTTCATGCTGGTCGAGGCCCTCGTGGCCATCCTGGTCTTCTCGTTGGGCATCCTGGGCGTGGTCGGCATGCAGGCCCGTTCGGTGCAGATGATGAGCGACGCGACCTACCGCGCGCAGGCGGCCCAGCATGCCTCCGAGCTCATCGCCGAGATGTGGACGGTCGATCCGTCGCGTCTGGCCGCGCTCTACAGCAGCGGCACCGACCCGGTCGGCACGCGCTACACGCAGTGGAAAGGTCGGATCGTGAGCGGCAGCACGGCCCTGCCTGGTGCCTCGGCCAATCTGCCCACGGTCACCGTCACGACCGCGCAGACGGCGTACTCCACCAACATCTCCTTCGGCTCCCAGACCGCCACCACGGTCAGGGTCACGGTGCGCTGGAAGGCGCCAGGCTCGGAAACCGTGGGGTCCTACACCACCACCGCCATGATCCTGGAGCCGCAGTCATGATGCGCCGGCGCGCCCAGGCGGGCTTCTCGCTGCTCGAGCTGATGGTGGCCACGGTGATCGCCATGGCCTCGGCGGTGGCGATCTTCCAGACCATGTCGGTGAGCGAGGAGCGTCGGCGCAGCACCACCAGCGGCAGCGAGGGCCTGCAGTCGGGCGTCTTCGGGCTGGCGGCTCTCGAGCGCGCGGTGCTCAGCGCGGGCTACAACCTCACCGCCATCAGCGACACCACCTACAGCTCGCCGGTGCGCACGATCACGCCGGGCACGGGCTACGTGCTGTCCAAGACCACCCCGCCGCGCCCCGAGATGCACCTGGGCTGCAGCTTCACCCGCGGCGGCGTTACCCACCGCGTGGCGCCGATCATCGCCATCGACGGCGGCGATGGCATCACGTCCGACACGCTCACCATCTTCACCGGCAGCAGCACCACGGTACCCTTGCCGGTCACGGTGGTCGGCCCGCTGGCGCTCAACGCCACCAGCATTCCCCTGAGCTCGGCCCTGGGCATGGCGGTCCGTGACTGGGTGCTCATCTACGAACAGAGCTCGGCGGCCAATCCGGGCGCTACCCGGCCGGTGGCCTGCACCCTGGCCAGGATCACGGCCGTGCCGGCGGCCCCCGGGGTGAGCCCGGCCTCCCTCACCGTCGACACCGGGGTGGCGGCGGCCTACGCGGAACCGGTGTTGATTCATCTCGGCGCCACGCCCGCGCTCGAGCGCTTCACGGTGGATGCGAACGGCCGGCTCACGGTGACCAACCTGCTGGCGGGCGGCACTGCCCAGGTGCTTGCCGACAACGTGGTGTCGATGCAGGTGCAACTGGGCATCGACATCGGCAATGACGATGTGATCGATGACTGGATCGAGCCGCCGAGCGCGGCCACCTGGTGGCTCAACCCCTCCAATCCCCTGCCCGACAATGCGATCACCACGTTGCCGCTGAATGGCGCCAAACCCGCCAGATCGCTCAACCAGATCAAGGCGGTGCGCATCGGGCTGCTCATCCGCAGCCCCCAGCTCGAGCGCAAGCCCGAGAAGGGCAGCTGCACGGCCACCGCCGATGTCACCCGCCAGGTGCTGCCCGCCCGGGCCGGCAGCGATGACGACAACCTGCCGGCCATGCCGTCCAGCGGGAACTACTCGCTGTCGGGCAACCAGCTCTGCCTGCGCTACAACACCGTGACCACGGTGCTCGGCGTGCGCAATGCGCTGCTGAGCGAGATGTGACCATGCCCGCCCGCACCGTCCCGATGGGCCGGATCGGGCCCGCCGCGCGTCGCCGGGTGATGCCCGGCCCGGCGCGCCGGGCCCAGCGCGGCCTGTCGCTCATTGTGGCGCTGGTGTCGCTGGTGGTGATGATCGTGGCCGGCTTCGCGCTCTTTCGTTCGGTGGACAGCGCCAACATGGCCTCGATGAACTACCAGTTCATGCGCAGCGCCGAGCAGAACGCCGACATGGCCTTCAATGACGCGATCCTCGCCTTCATGCAGTCGCACCCCACGGCCGCCCTGAACGTGATGGACCGCAACACCGATCAGGCCGCCATCTCCTATTACGCCAGCCAGCGCGAGCAGAATGCCGACGGCATCCCCCTGCCGCTGGCGCAACTGACTGCGCCCACCTGGAACGCCGACGGCACCGCCGCCAGCGACTGGCCGGGCGCAGACGTCGATGCCGCGTCGCGGCAGATGCGCCGCTACCTGATCGAGCGGCTGTGCACGGCCACGGGTCCGGCCACGGCGGCAAACTGCCGCCTCTACGAGTACCGCTATCCGCGCAACTGCATGACCAACTGTGGCGCTGCCACCTCGGAGATGCTGCCCTTCGTGCGGATCACCGTGCGGATCGACGGGCCGAAGAACTCGGTGGCGTACGCGCAGATGTTTCTGAAGGGTGACTGATCGTGGCTGAGGCTGTGCAGGTGGTGTTGGGGCTGTGGCACCGGGGCGGGCGGCGCGCCGGCCGCAGCGTGCTGTTCGGGGTGCTGCTGGCGCTGCTTCATGGGCCGGGCGCCGCGCCCCTGCGGGCACAGACCCTGCCGGCCCTGGAAGACCAGCCGCTGTTCACGATGAACTCGGTCAAGCCCAACCTGATGCTGACCTTCGACAACTCCGGGTCGATGGACTGGCAGTACGCGCCGATGGCCACAGCGGGCAATAGCGGCAAGTTCTGCTACAGGAACAGCAGTTACAACCGGCTCTACTACAACCCGGCGATCACCTATCTGCCACCGATCAACGGTGATGGCACCCGCTGGGCGAATGCCAGCTACACCAGCGCCTGGCCCAACGGGTTCTTCCCCACCGGCTATGGCAGCACCATCAATCTGAGCACGGGCTTCCCGTCGAGCTACGGAACGAAGTCTCCCTGGGAGAGTGCCACCTACTCGGCCGGCGGCGGTGCCGGCACCGGCGGCCACTACTACGCCTACACCGGCTCCTCGCCGGCGATGCCGGTGCCGGGCACCTGCTACCCCGATAGCAGCTACACCCGGGTAGACCTCAACTCGGCCACCGGGGCCCAGAAGACCAACTTCGCCAACTGGTTCAGCTACTACCGCACCCGGCTGCTGGCCATGAAGACCTCCCTGGGCGAGGCCTTCCGTACCGTGGACAGCAGTTTCCGGGTGGGGCTTCACACCATCTTCGATGCGTCGCGCACCGATGGCGGAGGCGCCTTCATCCCGCTGGATACCTTCAGCGGCAGCTTCCGCACCGACTGGTACAACCGGCTCTACGGTCTGTGGACCGGCGAAGGAGGCACGCCCTTGCGCAAGGCCCTGCAGGAGGCAGGCGAGTATTACAAGGCGGGCACCAGCCCGGCGGGCGGCACCGTGGCCGACCCGATCCAGTACAGCTGCCAGCAGAACTACACCCTGATGACCACCGACGGCGAGTGGAACGGTGACGGCGCTACCGGCCTGGTGGGCTCCCGAAACTACGACAACACGCTGCCCAATTCGGCCGACCTGCTCAATGCCCTCAGCGCGGAATTCGGCAGGGCCCTGAAGTCGGGCGATCCCTGGCCACGCCCCTACCGTGAACTGCCCGGCAGCAACTCCACCAACACCCTGGCCGACATCGCCGCCTACTACTGGCTGACCGATCTGCGGCCCACGCTGGCCAACAACGTGTTCACCTCGTCGGCGGACCCGGCCAACTGGCAGCACATGGTCACCTTCGGGCTGGCCTTTTCCGCCCAGGGCACCATTGCCTATCCCAACGGCATCATCGCCATCCGCGATGGCACGGCCGACTGGCCCAGCCCCTCGGCTGACTCCGCCTCGGCCGTGGATGACCTCTGGCACGCCGCGGCGATCTCCCATGGCCAGTTCTTCAGCGTGGCCTCGCCTCAGGAGCTCTCCGACGCGCTGTCGCGGGCGATCACCGAGATCAAGACCCGGGCGGGCTCCGGTTCCGGGGCGGTGCTCACCGGCAGTGACCTGATCTTCGTGCCCACCATGGCATTCCGGGCGACCTACAAGTCGGGCGAGTGGACCGGCGACGTGCAGATGCGCAATGTCTCGCCCACCACCGGCGAGATCTCCTCGGTGGCGGTCTGGAACGCCGCCGACCGGATCGGCGCGCAACTCGACGGCACCGGCTGGAGCACCAGCCGCAAGATCGTGACCCGCACCGGGTCGTCGCTGACTGACGCCGCGGTGCGCTTCCGGCCCACCGACTATGGCGGCAGCACCGTCACCAGCGCCCAGCAGGCCACGCTGTCATCAGATGCCGGCACCGCGAAGAACATCCTGAATTACCTGCGCGGGGATCGCACCCTGGAGGACACCCTGGCCGAGACCCGCCAGTTCCGCCGGCGCTCGAAGATGCTGCCTGACATCGTCAATTCCGAGCCGCGCTGGATCGGCAGGCCCAACCAGAGCCTGAGCGATTCCTTTCACCCGGGCTACAGCGCGTTCGTCACGGACAATGCCAGCCGGTCGCCGACGCTGTTCATGGGATCCAATGGCGGCATGCTGCACGCCATCGATGCGACCGATGGCAGCTCCGGAGGCACCGAGCGCTGGGCCTACGTGCCGAGCTTCCTGTTCCGCAGCGGCGTTGACGGTCTGGCCGGCCTGAGCTACCGCGAGACCGACCCGCTGCCCAACAAGTTCTCGCACCGCTACCGGGTGGATGGCACGCCGACCGTGCGCGACATCAAGTTCCCCAACGACTCCACCAAGTGCGGCACCCGCGCCAACACCTGGGGCACGATCCTGGTGGGGGGCCTGAACAAGGGCGGCAAGGGGTATTTCGCGCTCGATGTCACCTCGCCCGAAGCCACCGACGAGGACGCCCTGCGCAGCAAGGTGCTCTGGGAGTTCGATGGCAGCGGCACCGGGGCCGGGGGAACGGCGAAGGTGGGGTACTCCTATGGCCAGCCGCTGGTGATCTGGACCAAGGCGGGGTGGCTGGTGGCGGTGTCCTCGGGGTACCAGAACGACGGCGCCGGCATCATCTGGCTGCTCCATCCCTGCACCGGCGAGGTGGTCAAGCGGCTGAACGTCTCTGACAGCGGCACCACCAGCAACCCGATCGGCCTGGCCCAGATGGAAGGCTACTTCCAGGATGACGCCGAGCAGCTGGTGCTGCAGCTCTATGGCACCGACCTGAAGGGCAACCTCTGGCGCTGGGACCTGTCCGGCGCCACCGCCGCCGACTGGAGCAGCACCGGGACCAAGATCATCAATGTCAACGCGCCGATCACCACCGCGCCGGCGGTGGCGATCAATCCCCGCGAACCCACCGAGCGCTGGGTGACCTTCGGCACTGGCCGGCTGCTGGCGGCGTCGGATGTGAGCTCCCCGCTCACGGGCACCTTCTATGCGGTGAAGGACGGCGGGCCGGTCACGCCGGGCACCTTCAGCAGCGCCCTGGCGCCGTCCGATCTGGCCAATGCGTCCAGCGGCCCGGTGACGGTGGGGCCCGCCTCCAAGGGCTGGTACATGACCATGCTGAACACGGCCCAGATCGTCACGGCGCCCCATATCGCGCGCGGCGTGGTGATCTGGGCAGCAACGGCGCCCAGCACCGATCCCTGCAGCCCCGGCGCCATGTCGTACATCTATGCCCGCGATCTTGGCGCGGGCGTCACCCGCATGCGCAACAACTCGGCGTCGGTGAGCGTGGCCGCGCCGGTGACCAAGCTGCAGACGGCCCTGGGCACGGGCACTGCCTCCCCCACCAGCAGCCAGCGCAATCTGGTGGTGATCGGGTCCTCGTCGACCGCCGATGTGCTGATCGATGTCAGCCTGCGCGTGGTGCTCTCGGGCGGGCGCAGCAACCTGCGCTTCATCAACCCGCGCTAGCGATCCATCAACCCGCGCGAGCGGGCGGGCCCAGGCGCGCGCATCACGCAGGTGCGCGCGCAATGATTGCGCGATGCAAATTTCCCTCAAGTTGCCGGGTGGCGTGCCGATAAGCAGAGGTCGACGTCTGCGAATCGGATCGCCCCCGCCATGCCTGTCAGCCCCGATGACTGCGTCTTTCCGGCCGAGCTGGCCCGCCGGCTCGCGGCCCAGGCCGAGCTGCTCGCGCTGAGCGCCGCCGTGGAGGCATCCCGCTTTCCGCTGATCGGCCCCGACCTCCTCGAGCTGGCCGATCAGGCCCGCGATCTGGTCCGCCTGGGCAATTCCCTGGCCGAACGTCAGAGCGGGTTCTCGCGCGCGGTGGCGCAGGCCGGACGCGTGATCGACGAGGGCCTTGCCGGCTGGCAGGGATTCGATCCGCCCGACGGACCTTCCGGGCTTACGCACTGAGCGCGGCGGCGGTTACAGTTCGGCGAGGCCGGCCCGCCGGGCCGGCGCCGATCACGGATGCGCCGACATGCCGCTGCAGAACATCAAGCCGATCAACGACCAGCTCGCCGACATCATCGTTCGCGCCGACGAGCCCTGGATCGAGACCTCGCCGGGCATGGCCTGGACCAAGGTGCTCTGGACCGGTCCCGAGACCGGCCGCTGGGTGGCGCTCTACCGCTGGAAGAAGGGCTTCGTCGCCCCGCCGCACAAGCATCTCTCGGATGCCCACACCTATGTGCTGAAGGGCCGCCTGCAGGTGCGCGACGGCATCCTCGAAGCGGGCGACTACGACTACGAGCCCAATGGCGTGCTGCACGGCGCCACCACCGCGCTCGAGGACACCGAGTACCTGTTCGTGTGCGAGGGGCCGGTGGTCTTCTTCGATGAGAACGGCATCACCGCCTACAAGGGCTGGGAGGAGCTGCAGCGCCTGAAGGAGTCGGCCCGCCGGGCCACCGCGGCCGACACGGCGGGCTGAGCGCCGCGCTCAGAGCCCGGCGGGTCGCCGCTGGTGCCAGTCGGTGATCGTCTGGAAGGCGCGCCCGGCGCGCACGAGCAGGTCTTCGCGCAGCGCGCCGGCCACCAGCTGCACCCCCAGCGGCATGCCCTCGGGCGTGAAGCCCGCGGGCAGGGTGAGGGTGGGCTGGCCCGACATGTCGAAGGGCACCGTGAAGCGCTGCAGCCGCTGCCGGTACTCGGGCTCGGTGCGCAGGGCCGCGATGCGCGCCAGGCTGGGCGCGGCAAACGGAATCACCGGGGTGAGCAGCAGGTCTATGCCGGCCATGAGTGACTGCATGCGGCCGGTGAACTCGGCGCGCGCGAGCAGGAGCCGCTGGTAATCGGGGCCGCTGAGCGCCATGCCGGTGTCGAGCAATGTGGCCAGCATCGGCCCGTACTCGGCCCGGCGCGCGGGCCAGGTGTCGGCGTGGGCCACCGCCGCCTCCACACCGCAGTGCGGCACCCAGGCGGCCACCACCGCCGCCACCGGCGGCATGCGCACCGGCACCAGGGTGGCGCCCAGCCCGGCCAGGCTGCGCACGGCGTCCTGGAAGGCGCGGGCCACCTCGGGCTCGGCGCCCTCGAGGGCATAGGCCTCGTCGATGCCCACCCGCAGGCCAGCCAGCCGCTGGCCATCGCCCGCCAGATAGTCGGGCACCGGCGCGGGCAGGGCGGTGGGATCGAGCGGGTCGGCGCCGGCGATGGCGCCCAGCATCAGACCGCAGTCGGCCGCGCTGCGGGCCATGGGGCCGAGGTGATCGAGCGAGGCGGCGAGCTCGAAGGCGCCGTGGCGCGAGACCCGGCCCCAGGTGGGTTTCAGGCCGGTGACGCCATTGGCCACCGCGGGATAGCGGATGGAGCCGCCGGTGTCGGTGCCGATGGCGCCATGGCACAGCGCCGCGGCCACCGCCACGCCCGAGCCGCTGGAGGACACGCCGGTCCAGGCGGCGTGGTCCCAGGGATTGAGCGGTGCGGTGATCTCGGGATGGTGGGCGCTGAACGCGCCCTCGGTCATCTGCAGCTTGCCGAGCAGCACCGCCCCGGCCTCGCGCAGGCGGCGCACCACCGTGCCGTCGGTGGGCGGGCGAAAGTCGCGGTGGATGGTGGTGCCCGCGGCGGTGACGATGCCTTCGGTCCAGCACAGATCCTTCACCGCCACCGGCACCCCGTGCAGCGGCCCCAGCGGCTCGCCGCGGGCCTGGCGCTGGTCGGCGGCACGGGCCTGGGCGAGGGCGAGTTCGGGCGTGGCGCGGGCGTAGGCATGCAGGCCCGGATCGACCCGACCGATCCGGCGCAGCATGGCCTCGGTGGCCTCCAGCGCCGAGAGCCGGCGCGCGCGGATGGCGTCAGCCAGCGACTGCAGGCCCATCCAGGCGATGTCGTCGTCGTTCATGGGCGGGGTCCTTGAAGGACAACGGGGATCGGCAGCCTGGATGCCGCCGATCCCCGCTGGGAGATGGTGCCGGAGATAGGAGTCGAACCTACGACCTTCGCATTACGAATGCGCTGCTCTACCAACTGAGCTACACCGGCCGGTCTTGAGAAGGCGATGACTCTAGCACAGGCCCGAAGGCCTCGGCGAGGGTGTGCGCCACCGTGGGATAGCGCAGGCGCACCCGAAGCTCCTGCTTCAGGCGCCGGTTGCGCAGGCGGCGCGACTCGCTCATGAACGACAGCATCATCGGCGAGACCCGGGCGGCGAGTTCGGCGGCCGGCACCCGGGGCGGGCGTGGCAGGCCGGCGGCATCGGCCACCTGGTCGAAGTAGTCGCCCATGCGCAGGTCGCTGTCGTCCACGGCGTGCACCACCCGGCCCGGTCTGCCCCGCCACAGGGCTGCGAGGCCGACGCGGGCGAGGTCATCGGCATGGATGTGGTTGGTGTGCACGTCATCGTGCGGCAGCAGGGCCGGCAGACCCTGGCGCAGGCGCGCGAGCGGCAGCCGGTCGTGGGCATAGATGCCCGGCACCCGCAGCACGCTGGCGCGCGCGCCCTGCCGCGCCGCCTGGCGCCATAGCCGCTCGGCGGCCACGCGGCGCTGCGCCCGCGGATTGGCCGGGGCCACCGGCCGGGTCTCGTCGAACTGCGCGCCCGCGCAGTCGCCATAGACCCCGGTGGTGCTGATGTAGACCCAGCGCGCGCCGGCGAGCGGGCGAGCCGTCCGGGCCCGGGCACCCGGGCCATGCGAGGCGCGTGCCGGCCCCGACAGGCCGCGCGCCGGGCGCGACAGCGCCGCGATCAGCCGCCGGGTGCGCGGGTCTTGCGTGCCCTCGGTTGGGGGCGGGGCGAGGTGGATCACCTTGCCGCACCAGGCCGCGAGCCGCGGCAGGCGGGTGTCGAGGTCGAGCCGCAGCGGCACGATGCCGAGCCCGCGCAGCGCGCTGGCGTGCTCGGGCGTGCGCAGGGTCCCGATCGGGCGCAGGCCGCGCGCGGCGAGCAGCGCGCCGATCCGCTGGCCGACATCGCCGCAGCCGGCCAGCAGCACGCTGGCGCGCCGGAAGCGGCGGGGCAGCGCGCGATAAACTCGGGGGCTTCGCGTCATCGCCCCATTATCGCCTCGCCGAGAGTCACCCCATGGCCTTCACTGTCACCGTCCAGCCCAGCGGCAAGCAGTTCCAGGCCGACCCCGGCGAATGCATCCTCGACGCCGCGTTGCGCCACTCGGTCATCCTGCCCTACGGCTGCAAGAACGGGGCCTGCGGTTCGTGCAAGGCGCGCGTGGTCGATGGCCAGGTGGACCAGGGCGCCCATCACGCGGCTGCGCTGCGCGATGCCGAGGCCACCCGCGGCTTCGCGCTGATGTGCTGCGCGTCGGCCCTGTCTGACCTGACCATCGAGGCGCGGGTGGTGTCGGCCGCCGGCGACCTGCCGGTGCGCCGCATGCCCTGCCGCGTGTCGTCCATCACCCTCGAGGCGCCCGATGTCGCGGTGCTCAGGCTGCAGTTGCCGGCCAACGAGCGGCTGCAGTTCCTCGCCGGCCAGTACATCGAGCTCATCCTGAAGGACGGCACGCGCCGCAGCTATTCCATGGCCTGCGCGCCGCACGCCGCCGAGCAGCTCGAGCTGCATGTGCGGCACATGCCGGGTGGCCGCTTCACCGACAGCGTGTTCGGCCAGTCGCAGCCGGCACTGCGCGAGCGCGACATCCTGCGCTTCGAGGGGCCCATGGGCACCTTCTTCCTGCGCGAGGACAGCACCCGGCCCATCGTGCTGCTGGCCAGCGGCACGGGCTTCGCGCCCATCCAGGCGATCATCGAGCACGCCATCCACAAGGGGGTGTCGCGCCCCATCTCGCTCTACTGGGGCGGGCGCCGGCCCCGCGACCTCTATCGGGCCGCGCAGTGCGCCCGCTGGGTCGATCAGCTGCCCAGCCTGCGCTGGGTGCCGGTGGTGTCCGATGCCCTGCCCGAGGACCACTGGCAGGGCCGCACGGGGCTGGTACACCGCGCGGTGATGGCCGACTTTCCCGACCTGTCGGGCCACCAGGTGTATGCCTGCGGCGCGCCGCTGATGGTCGATGCCGCGCGCGCCGACTTCACCCGTGAGTGCGGCCTGCCGCCCGACGAGTTCTTTGCCGACGCCTTCACGAGCGCGGCCGACGGCGCAGCGTAGCCAGCTGCGCCAGCAGCGCGGCGAGCACCGCGGCCGCGAAGCCCGGCGCGGTGCCGGCCGTGGGCAGCAGCAGCGCTGCCACCCAGCAGAAGGCCGCGAAGGACAGCAGGCCGCGCGCCAGGCCGCGCAGCAGCGTGGCGGTGTAGGCGGGCCCCTGGGTGCGGTGCGAAAAGCCTGCCAGCACGATGCTCATCATCGGGAACACCGCCAGCAGCCCGCTCCAGCGCGGGCCGGCGCTGGCCGCGGCCTGCGTCACCACCAGGCTGAGCACGGCGCCGGCGATCATGCGCAGGGCGAGCTCGCGGCGGTCTGACGCCGGCGCGGGGCCGGACTCGGCCGCCGGCGGGAAGAGCCGCGGCGCGAGCAGCCACGAGGCGCCCGCCAGCAGGGCCGACAGGCTCAGCGACTCCGGCAGCAGCGACAGACCCCAGGCCACGATCATCCAGGTGGCCAGCGCCGCCGTCACCGCCACCGGCCAGCGCGCGGCCCGCGCCGCATGGGCATAGGCCACCGTCACGGCCACGGTGCTCACCACCGCCATCAGCGATCCGCCGGCGGCCTGGGCCGCGAAGCCCGCGCCCTGCTCGATGGCGATGAAGCCCAGGATGGGGCCGGTGACGATCGGCAGACCGGCCAGCCAGCCGCCCATGGCCGGTCCCCAGCGTCGGGCCGCCAGCGACACCAGCAGCAGGAAGCCCGGGACCAGGAAGAGCTTCAGCGCGAGCACCGCGCCCCGCGCGTCATCCGCCCTCGGCCTCGCCGAGATAGGCGGCGCGCACCCGCGGATCGCTCAGCAGCCGATCGGCCTGATCGCCCATGACGATCAGGCCGGAGTCCATCACGTAGCCGCGGTGGGCGGTCTTCAGCGCCAGGCGCGCGTTCTGTTCGACCAGCAGCAGGGTCACGCCCTCGGCGGCCACGCTGCGCACCACCTCGAACACCGTCTGCACCATGATCGGCGACAGGCCCATGCTGGGCTCGTCGAGCAGCAGCAGAGTGGGTCGGCTCATCAGGGCGCGGGCCATCGCGAGCATCTGCTGCTCGCCGCCCGAGAGCGTGCCGGCGAGCTGGCCGGCGCGCTCCTTCAGGCGCGGGAAGATGCCGAACATGCGCTCGACATCGCGGGCGATGCCGGCGCTGTCGCGGCGGGTGTAGGCGCCCATCAGCAGGTTCTCGGTGATGCTCATTCGCGCGAACACGCCCCGGCCCTCGGGCACCATCGCCAGCCCGCGCTCGACCAGACGGTGCGCCGGCAGGCCGCGGATCGATTCGCCCCGGTAGCGCACCTCGCCCGCCGACCAGGGCAGCGCGCCGGTGATCGCCTTCAGGGTGGTGGTCTTGCCCGCGCCATTGGCGCCGATCAGCGCGACCAGCTCGCCGGGCATCACCGTGAGGTCGATGCCCTTGACCGCCTGGATGCCGCCATAGGCCACCCCCAGGCCGCTCACCTGCAGGAGCGGCTCAGTCATGACCGTCTCCGAGATAGGCGCGGATCACCGTCGGGTCGGCTCGCACCTGCGCGGGGGGCCCCTCGGCGATGCGCCGACCCTGATCGAGCACGCTGACCCGGTCGCACAGGCCCATGACCAGCTTCACGTCGTGCTCGATCAGCAGGATGGTGCTGCCGTCAGCGCGGATGCGCTCGAGCAGCGCGCGCAGTCCGAGCTTCTCGGTGGCGTTCATGCCGGCGGCCGGTTCGTCGAGGGCCAGCAGCCGGGGTTCGGTGGCCAGCGCGCGCGCGATCTCCAGGCGGCGCTGGTCACCGTAGGAGAGGGTGCGGGCGCGGTACTGGGCGTAGCGTCCGATGCCGACATAGTCGAGCAGCGCGAGCGAGCGCTCGCGGATCGCCTGTTCCTCGGCGCGCTCGGCGCGCGTCTTGAACACCGCGCCCCAGACCCCGGCGCGGGTGCGCACGTGGCGCCCCACCATCACGTTCTCGAGCGCGGTCATCTCGCCGAACAGGCGGATGTTCTGGAAGGTGCGGGCGATGCCGGCGCGCGCCACCTCGTGAACCGCGGTGGGCTGGTAGTCGCGGCCAGCCAGCCGGAACCGGCCGGCATCGGGCGCGTACAGGCCGGTGATCACGTTGAAGAAGGTGGTCTTGCCCGCGCCATTGGGGCCGATCAGGCCGTGGATCTGGCCGCTGGCGATCTCGAGACCGACATCGGACAGGGCCTGCAGGCCGCCGAAGCGCTTGCTCACGCCCTGCACCGACAGCAGCACGGCGGCGTCGCTCATGCGCGCGCCTTCATCGCGCCGCGCCGGGGCATGCGGGTGGGCCGCATGGTCTCAGCCCTGGCCGTGCTGCGGCGCCGGCCACAGCCCTGCCGGCCGGCGCAGCATGATCAGCACCATGGCCAGACCGAAGACCAGCATGCGCAGCGCCTCGGGCGCCACCACCTCGGTGCCGAAGAGCGCCTGCTGCAGGGGGCGCGCGGCGTAGCGCAGCACCTCCGGGATCGCGTAGAGCAGGATCGCGCCCAGCACCACGCCGGGCACATGGCCCATGCCGCCGAGCACCACCATGGCCACGATCACCACCGACTCCGACAGCACGAAGCTCTCGGGCGACACGAAGCCTTGGAAGGCCGCGAACATCGCGCCCGACACGCCGCCGAAGGACGCGCCGATCGCGAAGGCCAGCAGCTTCACGTTGCGGGTGTTGATGCCCATGGCGCGCGCGGCCAGCTCGTCCTCGCGGATGGCCATCCAGGCCCGACCCAGCCGCGAGTCCTGCAGACGGACGCTGACGAGGATGACCAGCAGGGTCAGCGCGAGGAACAGGTAGTAGTAGAGCTGCACCGACTGCAGCTCGAAGCCGGCGATCTCCAGCGGCCGCGACAGGTCCACCGGGCCGATGCTCACCGGGTCGATGTTGCTGATGCCCTGCGGACCGTTGGTGATGTTCAGCGGCGCGTTCAGGTTGTTCAGGAAGATGCGGATGATCTCGCCGAAGCCCAGGGTGACGATGGCGAGATAGTCGCCGCGCAGCCGCAGCGTGGGCGCGCCCAGCAGCATGCCGAACAGCGCGGCCAGCCCCGCCGAGAGCGGCACCACCAGCCAGATCGAGTTGTGCAGGCCCTGCGGGGCGATCGCCGCGATCCAGGCGAAGTTCTCCTGCAGGTGCGGCGAGGACAGCAGCGCGTACAGGTAGGCGCCCACCGCGTAGAAGGCGACGTAGCCCAGGTCGAGCAGGCCGGCATAGCCCACCACGATGTTCAGCCCCACCGCCAGCATGATGTAGAGCAGGGCGAAGTCGAGCATGCGCACCCAGGCGTTGCCCGCCAGGCCCGCCACCAGCGGCAGCACCGCCAGCGCGAGCGCCATGGCGAGCGTGACCGCGACGGCCGCCCGCGGATTGCCCGCCAGCGAGGGGAAGAAGTGCTTCACCATGCGCGTCAGGCCCGGTCGGCGACCCGCTCGCCCATGATCCCCGAGGGCCGCAGCACCAGCACCGCGATCAGCACCACGAAGGCGAAGATGTCCTGGTAGTGGCTGCCCAGGAAACCGCCGGTGATGTCGCCGATGTAGCCCGCGCCCAGGCTCTCGATCAGGCCGAGCAGCAGTCCGCCGACCACCGCCCCGGCGAGATTGCCGATGCCGCCGAGCACCGCGGCGGTGAAGGCCTTCAGGCCCGGGATGAAGCCCATCGAGAACTGCGCGATGTTGTAGTTCATGGCCACCAGCACGCCGGCCACCGCCGCCAGCGCCGCGCCGATCGCGAAGGTGGCCGCGATCACCTGGTTGGCGTTCACGCCCATCAGGCCCGCGATGCGCGGGTTCTCTGCCGTGGCCCGCATGGCCCGGCCAAGGCGGGTGCGGTTCACCAGCAGCATCAGGCCGGCCATCATGAGGGCCGACACGCCCAGGATCAGCGCCTGCTTGGGCGCCAGCACCGCGCCGCCGATCCGGATGGGTTCGGTGGGCAGCAGGTCGGGAAAGACGATGGGGTTGGGCTTCCAGACGATCATCGCCAGGGTCTGGATGACGATGGACACGCCGATGGCCGTGATCAGCGGCGCGAGCCTGGGGGCGTTTCGCAGCGGCCGGTAGGCCACCCGCTCGATGAACAGCGACAGCGCGATGCACACCGGGATGGCCGCGCCGATGGCCAGCAGCAGCAGGGCCGGGCCGGGCAGGCCACTGCCGGCCAGCGCCGACACCACGCTCACGCCCACCATGGCGCCCACCATCAGCACTTCGCTGTGCGCGAAGTTGATGAGCTGCAGGATGCCGTAGACCATGGTGTAGCCCAGTGCCACCAGCGCATAGACGCTGCCCAGCACGAGGCCGTTGAGGATCTGCTGCAGCAGGATGTCGAGGTCCGGCACCGGCGCGTTCCCGAAAAACCGGCGCAGTGTACGCGCAAAGGTCCGTCGGCCCGCGGATTCCCGCCCGCGCGCCGGGGCGGGGTGGGGCGTGGACGGCCCGGTGGCCGGGCAGCGAGCAAAAAAAACCCCGGTCTGTGCCGGGGACAACCAGCCGTGAAGGGAATGATCCGTTCGGCTGGAGGAGGAGCCATTGCGTCGCGCGTCGCGCGCGTCGCCTGACAACAGCCTATCGCTGCCGGGCGCCGCGCCGGGGCGCAACGGGATGGGCGGAGCCGAGGCCCGGACGGGTGGCGCGAGGCGGCGTGGCGCGGCGTGCTCAGCGGCCGGTGAGGATCCACTTGACCAGCACGCCGGCCTCGTCGGCCGTGACCTGCGGATTGGCCGGCATGGGGATCTGGCCCCAGACGCCCACGCCGCCCTCCCGGACCTTGCGCACCAGCTTGGCCTGCGCGTTGGCGTCGGCGGCGTACTTGGCAGCGATGTCCTTGAAGGAGGGGCCGATCAGCTTCTTTTCGGGGGCATGGCAGGCATTGCAGTTGCGGGCGCGGGCGAGCTCGGCGCTGGCCAGGGCCGGGCCGGCGATCAGGGCAAGGCTCAGCGCCAGCAGGCGGGCGGCGGTGGGAGCGGCGGTGCGGTGCATGGTCGGCGGGCTCCAGGGTCTTGGGCGGCACGGGGGCGCTCGGTTCGCGCGGCATGGCTCGCGGCGACAACCGGGCTCGGGTGGGTCGATGCTACCCGATCCGCCTTGCAATCTCCGGTGGGCCCCGGCACGCAGCAGGGGCGGGCGGGTGCCGGATCGTGCGCCGGCCAGCGCCCGGGCGCCGCTGGCCGTTCATGCCGCCCGGTTGCCCGCTGGTGCAGGCCGGCTGGCAGGAATGGGCCTGCCCGGTTATGGTGCGGTCATTGTCTTCTGGCTGACGCCCATGATCCTGATCTGGGGTGGTTTTTTCCTCATCGTGCTCAAGCTGCTCGAGGTCGGTCCCTTCGGGGCGGTCTCGTGGTGGTGGGTGGCCGCGCCGTTCGCGGCAGCCCTGATCTGGTTCGAGTTCCTGGAAGGGCTGCTGGGTTTCGATCGCCGCGGGGTCGACCGCGAGAAACTCGATCGCGCCCGCAAGGAACGGGTCGCCGCGCGGTTCCGTGTCTCACGCGAGGAACGCAAGGCACAGAAGCGCGACGCGAACTGAGACGGGGGGCGCCGGCCGGCGCCCCGCACGGTCAGCGGCCGGGGCCCCGGTGGCCGGGGCCCTCACGCATCACTCGTCCGAGTCGAGCACCGCGCCCTTGCTGGCGCTCGACGAGAGCTTGCGGAACTTGGCCAGCACGCCCCGCGGGTAGTTGCTCTGCGGCGCGCGCCAGGCGGCGCGCCGACGGGCGAGCACGTCATCGGGCACGTTGAGTTCCAGCGCCTGGCGATGCGCGTCGATGGTGATCGAATCGCCTTCCTCGATCAGCGCGATCGGCCCGCCGACATAGGCCTCGGGGGCCACGTGGCCAACCACCATGCCCCAGGTGCCGCCGGAGAAGCGGCCGTCGGTGATCAGGCCCACCGACTCGCCCAGGCCCGCGCCGATGATCGCCGAGGTGGGCGCCAGCATCTCGGGCATGCCGGGCGCGCCCTTGGGGCCGAGATAGCGCAGCACCATGACGTCGCCGGCCTGGATGCGGCCCTCCATGATGGCGCTCATGGCCGACTGCTCGTCGTCGAACACGCGGGCCGGGCCGGTGATCACCGGGTTCTTCAGGCCGGTGATCTTGGCCACCGCGCCCTCCGGGGACAGGTTGCCCTTGAGGATGGCGAGGTGGCCCTCGGCGTACATCGGCTTGTCGATCGGCAGGATCACATCCTGGTCGGCGCGCGGCGCGTCCGGCACGTGGGCGAGTTCCTCGGCCAGCGTGCGACCCGTGATGGTCATGCAATGGCCATGCATGAGCCCGGCCTTCAGCAGGATCTTCATCACCTGCGCGATGCCGCCGGCGCGGTGCAGATCCACCGCCACGTAACGACCGGAGGGCTTGAGGTCGCAGATCACCGGGGTGCGCAGGCGCACGCGCTCGAAGTCGTCGATCGTCCAGTCGATGCCGGCCGCGTGCGCGATCGCCAGATAGTGCAGCACCGCGTTGGTGGAGCCGCCGGTGGCCATGATCAGCGTGACCGCGTTCTCGATGGACTCGCGGGTGACGATGTCGAGGGGGCACAGGTTGTTGCGCACCGCCTCGATCAGCACCTTGGCCGAGGCCGAGGCGGAATCGGTCTTCTCGCCGTCGGGGTTGGCCATGGTGGAGGAGCCGATCAGGCTCATGCCCAGCGCCTCGAAGGACGACGACATGGTGTTGGCGGTGTACATGCCGCCGCACGAACCGGTGCCGGGGATGGCGTTGCGCTCGATGCCTTCGAAGTCTTCCTGGCTCATGCGGCCGCGCGAGTACTCGCCCACCGCCTCGAACACCGACACGATGGTCAGGTCCTGGCCCTTCCACTTGCCCGGCTTGATGGTGCCGCCATAGACGTAGATGGCCGGGACGTTGCAGCGCAGGATGCCGATCATGCCGCCGGGCATGTTCTTGTCGCAGCCGCCGACCACCAGCACGCCGTCCATCCACTGGCCCTGCACCGCGGTCTCGATGCAGTCGGCGATGACCTCGCGCGAGATCAGCGAGTACTTCATGCCCTCGGTGCCCATCGACATGCCGTCGGAGATGGTGGGCACGCCGAAGACCTCGGGGTTGGCGCCGCCCGCGCGCAGCGCGGCTTCAGCGGCATCGGTGAGCACCTGCAGGCCCGAGTTGCAGGGGGTGATGGTGGAGTGGCCATTGGCAATCCCGATGAAGGGCTTGCTCATGTCCGAGGGCTGATAGCCCATGCCGTAGTACATCGACCGGTTGGGGGCGCGGGCCACGCCCTCGGTGATGTTTCGGGAGCGACGGTTGGCGGACATGCGGGTCTCCTGATCAGCGTGTGGTGGTGGCGCGGCCGGGTGGGGTGGCGCGTCTGCGGGCACGCGCATGGCCGGGCGGTGCGCGAGTATATAAAACCCGCCCGCCGGGCCGGCCCGATGCCCCGGCGCGCCGGCCCGGGGCCGCGGGTTATAGTCGCGGCGCCGTGGGTGCGGCGGAGGCGCAAAGATGGCGGGCTGGGGCGGGCATCGGATCGTGGCGGTGGGGGTGGCCCTGCTGGCGCTGGCGCTGGCCTGCGGGCTGCCGCTCATCGATGCGCAGGCGGGCTATGCCGGCCTGTCGCCGCGCTTCCTGCCGGGCCTGGTCTGCGTCGGGCTGGCGCTCGCCGCGTGGCGCCTGTGGCGCGGCGCGCAGTCCGTGCTGCCGCAGGCGCCCGACGCCGCCAGCGCCGTGCAGCCCGAGGCCGCCCGGCACCGTCTCGCCTGGGCGGCCGGTGGCCTCGTCGGGCATCTGCTGCTGGTGGGCACGGCGGGCTTCGTGCTCGCCGGCACGCTGCTGCTGGTATGCGTGGCCCGGGGCTTCGGCAGCACGCGCCCCGCGCGTGACGCGCTGGTCGGGCTTGCCCTGACCCTGCCGGTCTGGTTTGTCTTCGCCCGCCTGCTCGGGGTGGGCCTGAAGCTCTTCCCGCCAGCGGGCCTCTGATGACCGACACCCTGCTCGCCCTGGGCGGCGGCTTTGCCGCCGCGCTCTCGGCCGCCAACCTGCTCTGGGCGCTCGCGGGCTGTCTGGTGGGCACGGCCATCGGCGTGCTGCCTGGCGTGGGGCCCGCGCTCACGCTGGCCATGCTGCTGCCGCTCACTGCCAAGGTCGAGCCGGCCTCGGCCCTGATCCTGTTCGCCGGCATCTACTACGGGGCGATGTTCGGCGGCTCCACCACCTCCATCCTC
Source organism: Burkholderiales bacterium (assembly GCA_037146935.1). Classification (GTDB taxonomy): domain Bacteria; phylum Pseudomonadota; class Gammaproteobacteria; order Burkholderiales; family Burkholderiaceae_E; genus Quisquiliibacterium. Next base: position 74,368 of record JBAWWD010000016.1, on the reverse strand, counting down.
ATGAACACCCCGGGCGAGTCCTCCACCATGGTCACCGCCCTGGAAGGCAACGCGATGGCCCGCAGCGGTCGGGCCGGGCCCGCGCTGGCCACCGCTGCCATCGGCTCCTTCCTGGCGGGCACCCTGGCCACCGTGGCCCTCTCACTGGTGGCGCCTGCCGCGGCCAGTTTCGCCCTGCGCTTCGGGCCGGCCGAGTACTTCATGCTGATGGTGCTGGCCTTCACCACGGTCTCGGCGGTGCTCGGCGCGTCAGCGCTGCGCGGCTTCACCAGCCTGCTGATCGGGCTCGCGCTCGGCCTGGTCGGCATCGACGCCACCTCGGGCCAGACCCGCTACACCCTGGGCATCGCCGATCTCTACGACGGCATCGACGTGGTGGTGGTCGCGGTGGGCCTGTTCGCGGTGGCCGAGACCCTCTATGGCGCGCTCTATCTGCAGCCGGCCGGCGAGATCGGCCGCGCGGGCAGCGTGGTGATGAGCCGCGCCGACTGGCGACGCTCGCTGCCGGCCTGGCTGCGCGGCACGGCGATCGGTTTCCCCTTCGGGCTGATCCCGGCGGGCGGGGCCGAGATTCCCACCTTCCTGTCCTATGCCACCGAGAAGCGCCTGTCGGCCAACCGGGCCGAGTTCTCCTCCGAGGGCGGCCCCGGCGCCATCGAGGGCGTGGCGGGGCCCGAGGCCGCCAACAACGCCGCGGTCACGGCCACGCTTGCTCCCCTGCTCACGCTGGGCATCCCGGTGTCGAGCACCACCGCGATCCTGCTGGCGGCCTTCCAGAACTACCAGCTCCAGCCCGGTCCCACCCTGCTGCAGACCTCCGGCCCGCTCGTCTGGACCCTGATCGCCTCGCTCTACATCGGCAACGTGATGCTGCTGGTGCTCAACCTGCCGATGGTCGGTCTGTGGGTGCGGGTGCTGCGCATTCCCGCGCCCCTGCTGCAAGGCGGCATCCTGGTGTTCGCCACCCTGGGTGCCTGGAGCCTGCGCCAGTCGTGGTTCGACCTGCTGCTGCTGCTGCTGATCGGCCTGCTCGGGCTGGCCATGCGTCGCTTCGGCTTCCCGGCCGCCCCGGTGATCGTCGGCATGATCCTCGGCCCGATGGCCGAGAAGCAGCTGCGCAATGCCCTGTCGATCAGCCAGGGCGACTGGAGCGTCTTCCTCACCCGCCCACTGTGCCTCGCGCTGCTGGGGGTGGTGCTGGCGGTGGTCCTGCTGCCACTGTGGCATCGGCGGGCTCGGCGCGGCCTCGTGTCAGAATAAGGCGGGTCTGCGCGCCGCGCCCGGCGGCGCCCCTGCCGAGACTGCCTTGGTCGTCACCCATCCCGAGTTCGATCCGATCGCCCTGCAGCTTGGCCCGCTCGCGGTGCGCTGGTACGGGCTCATGTACCTGGTGGCCTTCGCGGCCTTCTTCGGGCTGGGCCGCTGGCGCCTGGCCCGCGGCCACCACGCCCGCGCAAGCGGCCTGAGTCCGCCCCAGCTCGAAGACTTGCTCTTTCATGGCGCGCTGGGGGTGGTGCTCGGTGGCCGGCTCGGGTACGTGCTCTTCTACAAGCCGGCGTACTACCTCGCCAATCCGCTCGAGGTCTTCGCGGTCTGGCAGGGCGGCATGTCCTTCCATGGCGGCATGCTCGGCGTGATCCTGGCCATCGCCTGGTGGTGCCGACGGCGCGGGCTGGCCTTCTGGCCGGTGATCGATTTCGTCGCGCCGCTGGTGCCGCTGGGCCTGGCCGCGGGCCGGCTGGGCAACTTCATCAACGGCGAACTCTGGGGGCGCGCCACCGGGGGCGGCTGGGGCATGGTCTTTCCGCAGGCCGGCGACGCGCTGGCCCGGCATCCCTCGCAGCTCTACCAGTTTGCCGGCGAGGGCCTGCTGCTGTTCATCGGCCTGTGGTGGTACTCGGCGCGGCCGCGACCGCCCGGCGCGGTGTCGGGGCTCTTTCTCGCGGGCTACGGCCTGATGCGCGGTCTGGCCGAGTTCGCCCGCGAGCCCGACGCCTTTCTGGGCCTGCTGTTCCTCGGGCTCACCATGGGCCAGCTGCTTTCGGTGCCCATGGTGCTGCTCGGCATCTGGCTGTGGCGGCGCTCGCTCGCCGCCGGCTTCATTCACGACAAGATCCCATCCAGGAGACCCTCATGAACCGCCTTCACCGACGGCTGCTGATGGCCGCCGTGGCCCTCGCCGGTGCCGCCCTGCCAGTGCTGTCCCAGGCCCAGGCCCAGGCCTGGCCCAATCGCCCCATCCGCCTGATCGTGCCCTTTCCCCCCGGGGGCGGCACCGATGCCTTTGCCCGACCGCTCGCCAAGGTGCTGTCGCAGAACCTCGGCCAGCAGGTGGTGATCGACAACCGCGGCGGCGCCGGCGGCACGCTCGGCGCCGAGCTCACCGCCAAGTCGCCGGCCGATGGCTACACCTTCCTGATGGGCGCGGTGCACCACACCATCGCGGTCAGCCTGTACCCGCGCCTGGGCTATGACCTGCAGAAGGACCTCGCCCCGGTCACGATGGTGGCGCTGGTGCCCAACGTGGTGGTGGTCAATCCGCAGCGGGTGCCCGTGCGCAGCTTTGCCGAGTTCCAGGCCTACGTGAAGGCCAACCCCGGCCGGCTCAACTACGGCTCGGCCGGCAATGGCACCACCCACCAGCTCACGGTGGAGCTCTGGAAGACCCAGACCCGCAGCTTCGCCACGCACATCCCCTACCGTGGCGCGGGCCCCGCCCTGCAGGATCTGCTCGCCGGGCAGGTGGACTTCATGTTCGACGGTCTGGGCAGCGCCATTCCGCACATCAAGGCCGGCAAGCTGGTCCCGCTGGCGGTCACCTCGGCGCAGCGCTCGCCCGCGCTGCCGGAGGTGCCCACCCTGGACGAGGCCGGGGTCAAGGGTTACCAGGCCCGCACCTGGTATGCGCTGTGGGCGCCCGCCGGCACCCCGCGCGAGATCGTGCAGCGCATGCAGCAGGAGACCGCCCGCGCGCTGGCGGGCGCCGAACTGCGCGGCATCTGGCAGTCGCTGGGTGCCGAGGCCGGTGGCCAGCCCCCGGAAGACCTGGCCCGTTTCGTCGAGGCCGAGATCACCAAGTGGGCCAAGGTGGTCAAGGACTCCGGCGCCAAGCTCGACTGACTCCGAAGGCCGGCGCCGTCGCCGGCCCACCCGCCCGGCGCCGCGCGCCACCGCAGCGATTCACCCTCACCGCCCGTGTCCATGACCGACAACCACAACCTCTACGCGGTGCTCGCCGGGGGCTTCCCGGCCGAGCGCGATGCCTGCGCGATCGAGTCGCGCGATGCCGATGGCCGTCCGCTCTACTACACCTGGGGCGACATCGATCGCGCCACTGCCCGGCTGGCCAATCTGCTGCGCGCGCTGCGCCTGCCAGCCGGCTCGCGGGTGGCGGTGCAGGTGGAGAAGTCGCCCGAGGCGCTGCTGCTCTATCTCGCCACGCTGCGCGCCGGGCTGGTCTACCTGCCCCTGAACACGGCCTATCAGGCGGCCGAGCTCGACTACTTCATCGGCAATGCCCGGCCCGGCCTGGTGGTGTGCGCGCCCGCGGCCCGCGATCGCATCGCGCCGATCGCCGCGGCCCACGGCGTGCGCCACCTGCACACCCTGGGCGAGCAGCGCGAGGGCAGCCTGCTGGCCGCGGCCGCCGGGCACGACGACCGCTTTCGCACGGTGCGCCGCGCGAGCGGCGATCTCGCGGCCATCCTCTACACCTCGGGCACCACCGGCCGCAGCAAGGGCGCCATGCTCTCGCACGGCAACCTCGCCGCCAACGCGCTCACCCTGCATCACTACTGGCGCTGGCGGCGTGGCGACGTGCTGCTGCACGCGCTGCCGATCTTCCATGTGCACGGCCTGTTCGTGGCCAGCCACGGCGCGCTGCTGGCGGGCAGCAAGATGATCTGGCAGGCCCGCTTCGACCCGGCCCAGGTGGTGCAGGCCCTGCCGCGGGCCACCGTGTTCATGGGCGTGCCCACCATGTACGTGCGCCTGCTCGACCACCCCGGCTTCACCGCCGAGTGCGCCGCCGGCATGCGGCTGTTCATCTCCGGATCGGCGCCGCTGCTGCCCGACACATTCCGCCAGTTCGAGTCGCGCATCGGTCAGCGCATCCTCGAGCGCTACGGCATGAGCGAGACGGTGATGCTCACCTCCAACCCCTACGACGGCAACCGCGTGGCGGGCACGGTCGGCCTGCCGCTGCCGGGCTTGTCGGTGCGCGTGACCGGCGATCAGGGGCAGGCCTGCGGCATGGGCGAGATCGGCGGCATCGAGGTGCGCGGGCCCAACGTCTTCAGCGGCTACTGGCAGATGCCCGAGAAGACCCGCGAGGAGTTCACCGCCGATGGCTGGTTTCGCACCGGCGATGTCGGCCGCTGGGATGCCAACGGCTATCTCTCGATCGTGGGCCGCAGCAAGGACCTGATCATCTCGGGGGGCTACAACGTGTACCCGAAGGAGATCGAGTCCTGGCTCGACGACATGCCCGGCGTGTTCGAGTCGGCGGTCATCGGCGTGCCGCACCGTGACTTCGGCGAGGCGGTCACGGCGGTGGTGGTGCCACAGCCCGGCGCCACGCTCGACGAGGCCGCGCTCATCGCCGCGCTCAAGCAGAAGATCGCGTCGTTCAAGGTGCCCAAGCGCATCCACGTCGTGCCCGAGCTGCCGCGCAACCAGATGGGCAAGGTGCAGAAGAACCTGCTGCGCGAGCGCTTCGGCGGCTGAGCCGCCGGGCCGTCAGCCGCGCCAGCCCAGGCCCATCAGCAGTGGCGCGGCGAACAGCCGCGCCGCATCGCGCTCGTGAACGCCGGGCGCCCAGGTGGGCAGCTCGGCCGCGGCGTTGATCATCGCATCCACCAGATAGGCCGCCACCGCCTGGTCGGCGATGCGCACCGAGCCATCGATCTGGCCCTCGACCACCAGGGCGCGCAGCTGCGCGATCTGCCGGTTGCGGGTCTGCTGGACCGGCGCCCGCGAGTCTGGCGGCAGTGCGCTGAGCGCGGTCACCCGCAGCAGCGGCCCGGCCGTGGAGAGCTGGTGCGCCACCAGCCGGCGGCTGATCAGGCCGAGCCGGTCCCAGCCGCTGCCCGGGGCCGCCCGGGCGAGGTCGATGGCCTCCCGGATGACCGAGAAGGTCTGCTCGAAGCAGGCCGCGATCAGGTCATCCTTGTGCTGGTGGTGATGATAGAAGGAGCCCTTGGTCAGGTTCAGGCGGGCGGCGATCCGCGCCACCGAGGCGCCGCGAAAGCCCTGCTGGTTGATGAGGGCGGTGGCCGCCTGCAGGAAGTCCTGGCCGGCGGCCGACGGGCTGGCCGACGCCGACGCGCTCAGCCTGCCGGGCAGGGCATCGGACCAGCGGGCGCGCGCTCCGGCGAGCCCCCCGACGAGGATGTCGGCCACCCGGTCGGCGAGCGCCGGCAGATCGGCCGGCTCGTGGTGCCGCGCCAGGCCGCGGCTGTTGGCCATCGACAGCAGCAGATGGCTGCGGGCATTGAGCGCCGGCCGCTCCAGCCACGGCAGCGCACCCTGCAGCAGCCGCCGCACGCCGCGGAACATGGCGGTGTAGGCCTCGAACACGCGCCCGGAATGGCTCTCGGGCAGCGCCCGGATCTCGTTGAACAGGATCAGCGGACCGCGCCGCCCCAGGGCGATGTCCTGCTCGATGCGGTAGCAGCCGCGCAGCAGCGCGCGCACCCGGCCCGCCAGGCCGGACTCGGCGGCTGCCGCGCTGACCACCTGCGACTGCGCCTCGATCGCCCGCAGGAAGCAGGCGCTGGCGAGGTCTTCCTTGCGCCGGTGGTAGTAGGTGATGCCGCTGGTGGCCAGCCCGAGCTCACGGGCCACCTCGGCCAGCGTGGCGCCCTTGACGCCGTAGCGGTTGAACAGGCCGGCGGCGGCATCGAGCGCCGCCTCCTGCCGACGCAGGTAACGCTCGGTCTGGGCAGCGACCGGCGAGAGCCGCGCGTTCACGTCATGCTGGATGCAGGTGGCAGGCCACGGTGCGGCCCGCGGCATTGCTCACCAGCGGCGGCTCCTCGCTGCGGCAGCGCTCGGTGGCGTAAGGGCAGCGGGTGTGGAAGCGGCAGCCGCTCGGCGGCGAGAGCGCGCTGGGCACCTCGCCGGTGACCACCAGCCGTTCGCGCCGTGCCTCGACCGCCGCATCGGCCACGGGAATGGCCGCGAGCAGCGCCTGGGTGTAGGGATGCAGCGGCTCGCGGTAGAGGTCGTCGCGCGAGGCGACCTCGACGATCTTGCCGAGGTACATCACCGCGATGCGATCGCTGATGTGCCGCACCACCGCGAGGTCATGGGCCACGAAGATGTACGACAGGCCAAGCCGTTCCTGCAGGTCCATGAAGACATTGACCACCTGCGCCTGGATGGAGACGTCGAGCGCCGACACCGGCTCGTCGCAGACGATCAGGCCGGGCTCGAGGGCCAGCGCGCGGGCGATGCCGATGCGCTGGCGCTGGCCGCCCGAGAACTCGTGCGGATAGCGCTCGGCCATGTCGGGCAGCAGGCCGACCATGGCCAGCAGCGCGGCGATGCGCTCGCGGTAGGCCGCACGATCGGCATCGAGCCCGTGCACCTGCAGCGGCTCGCCGATGATCTCGCGCACCCGCATGCGCGGATTCAGCGAGCCGTACGGGTCCTGGTAGACCATCTGCATGCGCCGGCGCATCGCGCGCATCTGGTCGCGGTTCAGGCGGGTGATGTCGGTGCCCTCGAACACGATGCTGCCGGCGGTGGGCTCGAGCATGCGCAGCACCGCCAGCCCGGTGGTCGACTTGCCGCAGCCGCTCTCGCCGACCAGCCCGAGGGTCTCGCCGCGGCGCAGGCTGAACGACACGCCGTCGACCGCATGCACCTTGGCCACCTGCTTCTGGACGATCACGCCCTTCATGACCGGGAAGTGAACCTTGAGGTCCTGAACGCGCAGGATCTCGGCGGGCTCGCTGGCCTGCGCGCTGGGCGCCGTGGCGATCGCGGTGTCAGTCATCGACGAAGCAGGCCTTGTGGTGATTGGGCGCGATCTCGCGCAGCAGCGGCCGCTCGCTGCGGCAGCGGTCGCTGGCGAGCTTGCAGCGCGGGGCGAAGGCGCAGCCCGGCGGCAGCGCCGACAGGTCGGGCGGCGAGCCTTCGATGGGCACGAGGCGCCGGCGGGTGTCGCCGTCGAGGCGCGGGATCGAGGCCATCAGGCCGCGGGTGTAGGGGTGCGAGGGCGTGGCGTAGAGCTGCGCGGCGGGCGCGGTCTCGACCACCCGCCCGCCGTACATGACGATCACCCGGTTGGCATAGCGGGCGACCACCCCGAGGTCATGGGTGATGAGAATCAGCGCCGAGTTGGCCTGCCGGGCGAGGTCCTGCAGCAGGTCGAGGATCTGCGCCTGCACGGTGACATCGAGCGCGGTGGTGGGCTCGTCGGCGATGATGAGCTGCGGCTCGCAGGCCAGCGCCATGGCGATCATCGCGCGCTGGCGCATGCCGCCCGAGAACTGGTGAGGGTAGGCGTTGACCCGCGTGGCGGCATCGGGGATGCGCACCAGGCCGAGCAGCTCGCGGGCGCGCGCCAGGGCGCCCGACCAGGGCGTGCCGCGGTGCAGGTTCACCGGCTCGCCGATCTGCCGGCCGACGGTGATCGCCGGGTTCAGCGAGGACATCGGCTCCTGGAAGATCATGGCGATCCGGTTGCCGCGGATCGCGCGGATGCTGCGGTCATCGAGGGTGACCAGGTCGGTGCCGTCGAAGAGGATCTCCCCGCCAATGATCTTGCCGGGCGGGTCGGGAATCAGCCGCAGGATGGACAGTGCGGTGACGCTCTTGCCCGAACCGGATTCGCCGACGATGGCCACGGTCTCGCCGGCATTGACGTCGAACGAGACGTCATCCACCGCGGTGACCGTGCCGCGCTCGGTGCGAAAGCGGGTGGTCAGCCCGCGCACGCTCAGCAGGGGGGCAGTCATCAGCGGTAGCCCATCTTCTGCTTCATTTCCTGGTCGACCCAGATGCGGGCATAGATGGGGCCAGGGCGCACCGACCCGGCGCGCAGCTCGCCGTTGTAGTTCTTGACCCAGGGCCACCACGCGGTGAAGTTGTGCGAGGTGGGCAGCCAGATGTAGGGCGCCTTGTCGACGATCTCGCGCACCATCTCCTTGATGAGCTGCTGGCGCTTGGCGAGATCACGCTCGGCATAGGCCGCGGCCATCTTGCGGTCGAAGGCGGGATCGGAATACTGCGAGGGGTTCCAGAGCTCGCCCGTGACGAAGCTCTTGTGCAGGCTGCGGGTGGGGTTCACGTGGCCGTTGTTCATGAAGTAGCCCGGCCCGAGCGTCTTGGAGGTCATGCGCGAGAGGAAGGCGCCGTACTCCAGCGGCTCGATCTGCAGCTTGACCCCCACCTTCTCGAGGTAGGCCGCCACCATCGGCACCAGCTCCATGTGCACCGGGCTGTTGGCATTGACCTGCACCTTGAAGCTGAAGCCATTGGGGTAGCCGGCCTCGGCCAGCAGTTTCTTCGCCTTGTCGGGGTTGTAGGTGAAGAGCTCCTTCACCGACTCGGGCATGGCCGACAGCGGCTCGTAGTAGCCGGTGTAGTCGGGATGCATGGGGTAGCCGAACATCTCGGCATTGCCGCCCCAGAACGACTTGACGATCTCCTGCTTGTTGACCGCCATGTTCAGCGCGCGGCGCACGCGGATGTCGTCGAAGGGCTTCTGATCGACGCGCAGGGCGAGGAAGGTGCCATCGGTGGCCGTCCAGCGCGACCACTTCAGCTGCGGGGCGCTCTTCTTGAGTTCCTCGACCGCGCTCCAGCGCACGTTCTCCATGATGTCGAGCTTGCCGGTGCGCAGCGCCGCGTAGGCCGCGGCCTCGTCCTTGATGATGCGGTAGACCAGCTTGTCGACGAAGGGCAGCTTGTAGGCCTGACCGCCGATGGTCTCCTTGTCCCAGTAGAGCGGATTGCGGGTGTAGGTGTTGGAGTTGCCGTTGACGAAGTCGGTGAGCATGAACGGCCCGGTGCCGTTGTGGTTCTTCCAGTTGGCGGCACCGGCAGCCACCACCTCGCGTGGCTGGATGCCCGAGTAGTAACCCCAGCCGAAGCGCGCATCCCACTCGGCGAAGAAGTCCTTGAAGGTGAACAGCACGGTGTGCCGGTCGGTGGCCTCGACCTTGATCACATGGTCGAAGAAGCCGCGCTGGGCCTTCGGGCTCTTGATCTGCCGCTCGTAGCTGAACACCACGTCATCGGCGACCAGCTCGCGCGAGGCCATCACGCCCTTCTTCTCGGGGAACATCACACCCTTGCGCAGCTTGACCTCCAGGCGCAGCGGGTTCTCCAGCCAGCGCCAGGTCTCGGCGAGCTCGCCCCGGATCGCGTCCACCGGCAGGTAGCCGTCCGAGGTGAACGGGTGCTTGCCGCCGTTGCGCGTGCCCTTGGTGAGGTCGGCCGCAAAGAGCTGCTCGTAGTACTGGCCGGTGTCGTGGTTCTGCTTCCAGTTCCAGTCGGCGAGGTCCCAGGTGAGTGCCGAGATGGTGTAGTACACGGTGGCCACGCTGAGCGAGCCCCCGTACTGGGGGCGCTCGGCGCCCGATTGCGCGAAGGCCGGCGCTTGGCTGAGCAGGGCGGCGCCGAGCGCGGCGCGCGCGGCCAGAAGGCGGAATCGGGCGGTCATGAACGCATCCTCCAGTGGGGGGCAGGGGTCCGCCGATCAGCGGAAACCCATCTTCTGCTTGAGCTCCTGGTCGACCCAGATCCGGGCGTAGATCGGGCCCGGCCGGACCGCGCCGGCGCGCAGTTCGCCGCCGTAGTTCTTGACCCAGGGCCACCACGCCACGTAGGTGTAGCCGGTGGGCAGCCAGATGTAGGGCGCCTTGTCGAGCACCTCGCGGGTCATCTCGCGGAGCATCTGCTGGCGCTTGCCCTCGTCGCGCTCGGCGTACATGGCCCACACCTTCTTGTCGAGCGCCGGGTCGGAGTACTTGGAGGGGTTCCAGAGCTGGCCGCTGACGAAGCTCTTGCGGATGCTGGTGCTGGGATTGGTATGGCCGTTGTCCATGAAGTAGCCCGGGCCATGGGTGCTCGAGGTCATGCGCGACAGGAAGGCGCCGTACTCGAGCGGCTCGATCTGCAGCTTGACCCCCACCTTCTCGAGGTAGGCCGCCACCATCGGCACCAGCTCCATGTGCACCGGGCTGTTGGCATTGACCTGCACCTTGAAGCTGAAGCCATTGGGGTAGCCGGCCTCGGCCAGCAGTTTCTTCGCCTTGTCGGGGTTGTAGGTGAAGAGCTCCTTCACCGACTCGGGCATGGCCGACAGCGGCTCGTAGTAGCCGGTGTAGTCGGGATGCATGGGGTAGCCGAACATCTCGGCATTGCCGCCCCAGAACGACTTGACGATCTCCTGCTTGTTGACCGCCATGTTCAGCGCGCGGCGCACGCGGATGTCATCAAAGGGCTTCTGGTCGACCCGCATGGCGAGGAAGGTGCCCACCATGGCGAGCGAGCGATCCCATTTCAGCTGGGGCGCGTTCTTCTTGAGCTCGGGCACGGCGCTCCAGCGCACCGCCTCGTGGATGTCGAGCTTGCCGGTGCGCAGGGCGGCGTAGGAGGCGGCCTCGTCCTTCATGGTGCGGTAGATCACCTTGTCGACGAAGGGGATCTTGTACTGGGCGCCGGCGATGGTCTCCTTGTCCCAGTAACCGGGGTTCTTGGTGAAGGTGGTCTGGTTGCCGTTGACGAAGTCGGTGAGCATGAACGGGCCGGTGCCGTTGTGGTTCTTCCAGTCCTTGGCGCCGGCGGCGATCACCTCCTTGGGGAAGATGCCCGAGTAGTAGCCCCAGCCGAAGCGGTAGTCCCACTCGGCGAAGTAGTCCTTGAAGGTGAAGAGCACGGTGTGCTTCTCGGTGGCCTCCACCTTGACCACGTGGTCGAAGAAGGTGGGCACCTTCTTGGGGCTGTTGTTCAGGGTGTTGTAGGTGAAGACCACGTCGTCGGCGACCAGCTCGCGCGCGGCCATGACGCCCTTCTTCTCGGGGAACATCACGCCCTTGCGCAGCTTGACCTCCAGGCGCAGCGGGTTCTCCATCCAGCGCCAGGTCTCGGCGAGCTCGCCGCGGATCGCATCCAGCGGCAGCCAGGCGTCGGCCACGAACTGGTGCTTGCCGCCGCGGCTGCGGGCCTTGCTCAGGTCAGCCGCGAAGAGCTGCTCGAAGTACTGGCCGCTGTCATGGTTGGCCTTCCAGTTCCAGTCGGCAGGGTCCCAGGTGAGGGCGTTGATGGTGTAGTAGACGTTCGCGATGTTCAGCGTGCCGCCGTACTGCGGCTTCTCGGGCGCCTGCGCCGCCGCCGGCATGGCACCGACCGCCAGCGTCGCGCCGAGCGAGCTGGCGAGCAGGAAGTTTCTCAGCCTGGATGAGGTCATCATCGTCTCCTGGTGATGCCGCGGGCAGGGGGCGTGAGCCCGCGGCGGGTGGATCAGCGCGAGCCGCGCAGCCTCGGATCGAGCAGATCGCGCAGGGCATCGCCGAACACGTTGGTGGCATAGACCACCACGGTCAGGCACAGCCCGGGCGCCAGCGCCAGCCACGGGCCCTGGAACATGTAGGTGCGACCGCCGCCGGAGAGCATGCCGCCCCAGGTGGGTGCCGGTGGCGGCACGCCCAGACCCAGGAAGGACAGGCCCGACTCGGCGAGGATCACCGCGCCTACCCGGGTGGTGAACAGCACGATGATCGGCGGCAGGATGTTGGGCAGAATGTGCCGCCACAGGATGCGGCCGGTGGTCGAGCCGATGGACTGGGCGGCGTGCACGTACATGTTCTCGCGCACCGACACCACCGCGCTGCGGATGATGCGTGAGCCCGCGATGCCCAGCAGCAGGCCCAGGGTGCCGATGATCTGGATCATGCCGGGGCCGAGCACCGACACCACCACGATCAGGATGATCAGTTCGGGGAAGCTCATCCAGGCATCGACGAAGCGCTGCGTGACCATGTCGGTCTTGCCGCCCAGATAGCCGGTGAGGATGCCGATCACCACCGACACCACCGTGGCCAGGGTGGCGGCCGACAGCCCGATGATCACCGAGAGCTGCGCGCCGTACAGGCAGCGCGAGAGCATGTCGCGGCCGAGGTTGTCGGTGCCGAAGGGGAACTCGAGCGAGGGCGGCTTGAGGCGGTTGATCGGGCTGATCTCGTTCATGCCGTAGGGCGCCAGGAAGTCGGCGAACACCCCGCAGAACAGGAAGATCAGGAACACCACCCCGCCGGCGGCGCCCAGCGGCTTGGTGCGGAACAGCCGGCTGAGGAAGCCGGGGGGCGCGGGCCGCGCCGGGGCGGCGCTGGCGGCGGCGGTGGCGCTCATGAACGGACCCTCACGCGCGGGTCGAGCAGGCCGTAGCTCAGGTCGACCACCAGGTTGATGAGCATGACCGCCAGACCCACCACCAGGAACACCCCGGTGATGATCGGATAGTCGCGCTGGTTGACGGCATCGAGCAGCAGGGTGCCCATGCCGGGGATGCCGAAGATCTGCTCGATGATCACCGCGCCGCCGATCACCAGCGGCGCCTGCAGGCCGATGAGGGTGACCACCGGGATGAGCGCGTTGCGCAGCGCGTGACGGAACACCACCAGCCGCTCGGGCAGGCCCTTGGCCATGGCCGTGCGGATGTAGTCCTGGCGCAGCACCTCGAGCATCATGGTGCGGGTCATGCGCATGGTGACCGCCGAGAGCGCGGCCCCAAGCACGGCCGCCGGCACCAGCATCTGCTGCACGTTGCCGATCGGGTCTTCGCTGAACGCGATGTAGCTCACCTCGGGCGACCAGCCCCAGAAGATGGAGGGGATCACCACCACCATGGTGCCCAGCCAGAAGCTGGGCACGGCCAGCAGCAGGATGGAGAACGAGCGGGCGATGTAGTCGCCGGCGGTGTCCTGGCGGATGGCGGAATAGATGCCCACCGGCAGCGCGATGCTCAGGCCGATCAGGATGGCGAACAGGCCGAGCTCGAAGGTGACCGGCAGCCGCTCGACCAGCCGGTCGATCACCGGAGTGGCCTGCCACAGCGAGTTGCCCATGTCACCGCGCAGCAGGTTGCCCACCCAGATGAGGTACTGCGACCACATCGGCTTGTCGAGCCCGAGGGTGCGCATCAGGGCCTCGCGATCGAGCTTGCTGGCGCTGATGTCGTTCTGGCTGAGCATCATGTCGATGACGTCGCCAGGGATCAGCCGCACCGTGCAGAACACGATGATGCTGGCGAAGATCAGGGTGGGGATCAGCGCCAGCAGGCGGCGCACGATGTAGGCCTGCATGACTCAGCCCCGCGGCGCGGGACGCCGCAGGGGCGAACCCGGGATTCGAACGGGCGAGCGCAGGCGCTGCCAGACGGGGTGGGGCATGGGTCTCCTCGTTGGACGGCCCCTGCTCCTTGCTGGAGTCTGTCGGGGTCCGGTGTCGAACCACTGTAGGTCACAAGCCTCGCGCGGCGCAAGGCGGCATCCCGACCGGCGCGCGGCGGGGCATACCGGAATTTCGAAATCGGTGTGGCGCCCGGCCGCGTCATGGGATGTGGCAAGCTCTCGCCGGCCCCGATACCAGGAGACAAGGCATGTCGCTGTTCACCCTCGACGGCAAGGTGGCCGTCATCACCGGATCCTCGCGCGGCATCGGTCGCGCCATTGCCGAGCGCATGGCCGAGCAGGGCGCGCGCGTGGTGGTGTCCTCGCGCAAGGAGGCCGCCTGCCTGGCGGTGGTGGAAGCGATCGAGGCCCGCCACGGCAAGGGCCGCGCGATCGCGGTGCCGGCGAGCATCTCGTCCAAGGACGACATCCGGCGCCTCATCGACGAGACCATGGCCGCCTTCGGTCGCATCGACATCCTGGTGTGCAACGCCGCCTCCAACCCGTACTACGGGCCGATGACCGGCATCTCCGACGACCAGTTCCGCAAGATCCTCGACAACAACATCGTCGCCAACCACTGGCTGGTGCAGCTGGTGGCCCCGCAGATGATCGAGCGCCGCGATGGCTCGATCATCATCGTGTCCTCGATCGGCGGGTTGCGCGGCTCGCCGGTGATCGGCGCCTACTGCATCTCCAAGGCCGCCGACGCGCAGCTCGCCCGCAACCTGGCGGTGGAGTACGGTCCGCACAATGTCCGGGTGAACTGCATCTCGCCGGGCCTGATCAAGACCGACTTCGCGCGCGCGCTCTGGGAGAACCCCGAGACCGCCACCCGCGCCACCGCCACCACTCCGCTGCGGCGCATCGGCGAGCCCGACGAGATCGCCGGCGCGGCGGTGTTCCTCGCCTCGGCCGCCGGCAGTTATCTCACCGGCCAGAACATCGTCGTCGACGGCGGCGCCACCATCTGACCGTCTCCCCCGGAACCCCACCCCCGTCGCGCCTGGCGCGGCGTGCCTGACCGGAGTCAAGCCATGAATGCCCTGAGCGAACCCGAGACCCTCGCCTCCTTCCGCGCCGAGACCCGCGCCTGGCTGCAGGCCAACTGTCCGGCCGAGATGCGCCGCCCGGTCACCAGCGAGAACGACACCTGCTGGGGTGGTCGCAACTTCGTCTTCCAGTCCGAGGCCCAGCGCCTCTGGATGACCCGCATGGCCGACAAGGGCTGGACCGTGCCCGACTGGCCGCGCGAATACGGCGGCGCTGGCCTGTCGCGCGCCGAGGTCAAGGTGCTGCGCGAGGAGATGCGCGCGCTGGGCTGCCGCTCGCCCCTGGACAGCTTCGGCATCTGGATGCTCGGCCCGGCGCTGCTGCGCTATGGCAATGCCGAGCAGAAGGCCGAGCACCTGCCGCGCATCGCCCGCGGCGAGATCCGCTGGTGCCAGGGCTATTCCGAGCCCAATGCCGGCTCCGACCTGGCCTCGCTCGCCACCCGCGCCGATCTGCAGGGCGACCACTTCGTGGTCAATGGCCAGAAGATCTGGACCTCCTATGCCGACAAGGCCGACTGGATCTTCTGCCTGGTGCGCACCGACTTCTCGGTGAAGAAGCACGACGGCATCAGCTTCCTGCTCTTCGACATGGCCTCGCCCGGCGTCACCACCCGCCCCATCCTGCTGATCTCGGGCAAGTCGCCGTTCTGCGAGACCTTCTTCGACAATGTCCAGGTGCCGCGCCGCAATCTGGTGGGCGAGATCAACCGCGGCTGGGAGATCGCCAAGTACCTGCTCACGCACGAGCGCGAGTCGATCAGCGGCATGGGCACGCGCAGCGCGGGCCGCCCGCTGCCCCAGACCGCGCTGGCCGCGGCCGGCGCCGATGCCGAGGGCCGGCTCGCCGATCCGCTGCTGCGCGCCAGCCTTGCCGCCTTCGAGGTCGACGAGGCGGCCTTCGGCCTGATGCTCGAGCGCCATGGCGACCTCGCCCGCCAGGGTCAGGCCGACCCGGCCTTCTCGTCGGTGCTCAAGTACTACGGCTCGGAGCTGAACAAGCGCCGCTTCGAGCTCGCGATGCAGTCGGCCGGCAGCGACGCGCTGGAGTGGGAGAGCGAACGCTCCGATGACGGCGCGCTGGCGCGCGGCTGGCTGCGCACCAAGGCCAACTCCATCGAGGGCGGCACCAGCGAGGTCCAGCTCAACATCGTCTCCAAGCGCATCCTGGCCCTGCCGGGCGCCTGAGGCCTGCGCCTGCCCAACGCCTTCTGAACGGAATCCCCATGGCACTCACCCTGGATGAATCGCAGCGCATGCTGCAAGACTCGGCGCGCAGCTTCATCGGCGAGCGCGCGCCGGTGGCCCACCTGCGCCGGCTGCGCGACAGCCGCGACCCTGACGGCTTCGACCGCGCCCTCTGGCAGGAGTTCGCCAGCATGGGCTTTGCCGGCGTGCTGGTGCCCGAGGCCCACGGCGGCCTGGGGCTGGGCCTGGTCGAGGCCGGCATCATCATGGAGAACATCGGCCGCAGCCTGATGCCCTCGCCCTTCTTCGCCACCTCGGTGCTGGGCGCGCTGGCGCTGGCCGGCGCCGACCATCCCGACGCCATGGCCGGGCACCTCTCGGCGCTGGCCGCGGGCGAGCGGCTGTTCGCGCTCGCGATCGACGAAGGGCCGCGGCATCGGCCCGCGGCGCTCGCCTGCACGGCCACGCCGGCCGGCGAGGGCTACACGCTGCAGGGCGCCAAGACCTTCGTGGTCGATGGCCATGTGGCCAACTGGCTGATCGTGGCGGCAACCGCGCCGCAGGGCACGGTGCTGCTGCTGGTCGATCCTGCCCAGCGCGGCGTCGCGGTGGAGCGCACCGTGATGGTCGATGCCCACAACGCGGCGCGGGTGCGCCTCGAGTCGGTGGCGGTGCCGGCGGCGCAGGTGCTGGTCGGGCCGGCCCGCGGCGCGGCGGTGCTGGCCGGGGTGCTCGAGGCGGGCCGCGCGGTGCTCGCCGCCGAACTGCTCGGCGCCGGCGACGAGACCTTCTCGCGCACCGTGGCCTACCTACGCGACCGCAAGCAGTTCGGCCGCACTATCGGCGAGTTCCAGGCGCTGCAGCACCGGGCCTCCATCCTGTACACCGACCTCGAACTGGCCCGCGCCGCGGTCATGCGCGGCCTGCAGGCGGCCGGTGCCGGCGGTGACGAGGCCGCGCGCTGGGTGTCGGTGGCCAAGGCCAAGGCCTGCCAGGCGGCCGGGCTGGCGGCCCAGGAGGGGGTGCAGATGCACGGCGGCATGGGCATGACCGATGCCTTCGACCAGGGCCTGTTCATGAAGCGCATCAAGGTGCTGCAGGAACTCTTCGGCGACGCTGCCTTCCACGGCGACCGGCTGGCGCGCCTGAACGGCTACTGAGCCCCGGCATGGCCGACACCCCTGCCCAGGATGTGAGCGGCGGCAGCCCTGCCGCGGCCGCGCTGCCGCCGGGCTGGCCGGCGATGTCGCTGGCGCAGGCCCATGCGCGGCTCACCGCGCCAGGCAGCCCCTTCGAGCTCGACACCGCGATCATCGACGGCCGCGAGCTGCGCGTCTGGAAGCACGCGCCCGCCACGCTGCGCGAGGTGTTCCTCGCCGGCCGCGCGCACGGCGCCCGGGACTTCCTGGTCTATCGCGACGAGCGGGTGAGCTTCGAGGGGTTCGCGCGGGCCAGCATCACGCTGGCCCATGCCCTGATCGCGCAGGGCCTGCGGCCCGGCGACCGGGTGGCGATCGCCATGCGCAACCTGCCGGAATGGCCGGTGGCGCTGTTCGGCACGCTGCTCGCGGGCGGGGTGGGCACGCTGCTCAATGCCTGGTGGACCGGGCCCGAGCTCGAGTACGGCTTCACCGACTCGGGGGCGCGGTTCGGCTTCGTGGATGTCGAGCGGCTCGAGCGGCTGGCACCGCACCGGGCGGCCTGCGCGGCGCTCGAGCGGCTCTGGGTGACCCGCCCGGCACAGGGCGCGGCAGCCGATGCGCAGGCCCAGCCCCTGGCCGCGCTGATCGGCCCGAGCGCGGGCTGGGCGTCGTTGCCAGACCTGGCGCTGCCGGCGGTGGCGCTGCAGTCCGACGATCCGGCCACCATCCTGTACACCTCGGGCACCACCGGCAAGCCCAAGGGCGCGATGGGCTCGCATCGCAATGCCACCTGCGCCGTCATGGCCGGCCAGTTCACCGCGCTGCGCAATTTCCTGCGCCGCGGCGAGCCGCTGCCGCAGCCCGATCCGGCGGCGCCGCAGCGGGCCACGCTGATGTCGATTCCGTTCTTCCACACCACCGGTTGCCACGCGGTGCTCGGCCCCAGCCTGGCGGCCGGCGCCCGTCTGGTGCTCATGCATCGCTGGGATGCCCTCGAGGCGATGCAGCTCATCGAGCGCGAGCGCATCACCAGCGCCGGCGGCGTGCCCACCATCGCCTGGCAGCTCATCGAGCACCCCGAGCGCGAGCGCTTCGATCTCAGCTCCCTCGAGAGCGTGGCCTACGGCGGCGCGCCGGCGGCCTCGGAGCTGGTGCGGCGCATCCGCGAGGTGTTTCCGAAGTCGGCGCCCGGCATCGGCTGGGGCATGACCGAGACCACCTCCACCTTCACCGGCCACAGCGCCGAGGACTACGTCAACCGGCCCGACAGCAGCGGCCCGAGCCTGCCGGTGGGCGACATGAAGATCATCGACGAGGCGGGCGTCACCTTGCCGGTCGGGGCCGTCGGCGAGCTGTGCGTGCGCGGCCCGAACGTGGTGCGCGGCTACTGGGGCAAGCCCGAGGCCAGCGCGCAGACCTTCGTCGATGGCTGGCTGCGCACCGGCGATCTGGCCTCGCTCGACGACGAGGGCTTCGTCACCATCGTCGACCGCAAGAAGGACATGCTCATCCGCGGTGGCGAGAACATCTACTGCATCGAGGTCGAGGGCGCGCTGTTCGCCCACCCCGCGGTGATGGACGCGGCGGTGATCGGCCTGCCGCACCGCACCCTCGGCGAGGAGCCGGCGGCCGTGGTCACGATCAGGCCCGGCGAGGCCATCGACGAGCCGGCCCTGCGGGCCTTCGTCGCGGCCCGGATCGCCGCCTTCAAGGTGCCGGTGCGCATCGCGTTCAGCCCGCAGGTGCTGCCGCGCAACGCCAACGGCAAGATCCTCAAGGCGCAGCTGCGCGACTTCTTCGGTTAGCCCTCGGCGCGGCGCGCCGACCGAGCGCGCGCGTCGGACGATCGCGGCCGCGGCGCGCCCCGGTGCTACCATCGCGCGCTTTCTCACGACCGCCACGCCTGCCATGCTCTGGATGCGCTTCCTGCTCGACGGGCGCCCCGCCCTCGGCCAACTCGACGGCGGGCAGGTGCTCGTCCATGAAGGCAGTCTCTTCGACGCGCCCAGGCCCACCGGCCGCACCGTGCCGCTCGAGGGCCTGCAGTGGCTCGCGCCCTGCGAGCCCGGCAAGTTCATCTGCCTCTGGAACAACTTTCATGCCGCGGCCGCCAAGCAGGGCCAGGCCATTCCGGCCGAGCCGCTGTGGGTGATCAAGGCGGCCAGCGCGCTGTCGGCCCATCAGGCCGCCATCGTCGCGCCCGCGCCGGCGGTCTATGACGGCCGGGTGGTGTTCGAGGGCGAGCTCGGTGTGGTGATCGGCCGGCGCTGCCGCAATGTCGATGCCGAGCAGGCCGCCGAGCACATCCTGGGCTACACCTGCGTCAACGACGTGACCGCGCTCGAACTCATCGCCCGTGATCCGGCGTTCGCGCAATGGACCCGCGCCAAGAGCTTCGACGGCTTCGGACCGTTCGGGCCGGTGATCGCCACCGGGCTCGATCCGCTCGCGCTCACGGTGCGCACCCTGGTGGGCGGGCGCGAGCGTCAGAACTACCCGGTGTCGGACATGATCTTCCCGCCCGCGCAGATCGTCGCGCGGCTGTCGCGCGAGATGACCCTGGAGCCCGGTGACGTGATCTCCTGCGGCACCTCGCTGGGCGTGCTGCCCATGCGTCCCGGCCAGCGCGTGGAGGTGGTGATCGACGGCATCGGCACCCTGTCCAACGAGTATCAGGCCGCTGCTGCCTGAACCGCGGCCCACGCGGCCGCTTCTGCCTTTCGGAGCGTGTGAGATGAAGATCACCATCGTGGGGGCCGGCGCGATCGGCGGCTATCTCGGGGCGCGGCTGGCGCTGGCCGGCGAGGATGTCACCTTCGTGGCCCGCGGCCCCAATCTCGCGGCGCTGCGCGCCGACGGCATCCGCCTGATCGAGGAGGATGGCACCGAGCGGGTCGCTCGCCCGGTGCGGGCGGTACAGTCGATGGCCGAGGCCGGCCCGCAGGACTACGTGCTGCTCACCCTCAAGGCCCATCAGGTGGCGCAGGTGGCGCCCGACATGCGCGCGCTGTTCGGGCCTGACACCGCGGTGGTGACCATGCAGAACGGCATCCCGTGGTGGTACTTCCATCGCCTGGGCGGCGAGTACGAGGGCCGCGCGGTCACCTCGGTCGATCCGCAGGGCCTGATCGCGGCCAGCATCGAGAACGAGCGCATCATCGGCTCGGTGGTGTATCCGGCGAGCGAGCTGGTGGCGCCGGGCGTGGTCAAGGTCATCGAGGGCAATCGCTTCTCGCTGGGCGAGCCCGACAACAGCAAGAGCGAGCGCGCGCTGCGCCTGTCGGAGGCGATGATCCGGGCCGGGTTCAAGTCACCGGTGTCCACCGACCTGCGCGGCGAGATCTGGCTCAAGCTGTGGGGCAACCTCACCTTCAATCCGGTGAGCGCGCTCACGCACGCCACGCTGGCCGGCATCTGCCGCTTTCCGCTCACCCGCGAGCTCGCCGCCGGCATGATGCGCGAGGCGCAGGCGGTGGCCGAGAAGCTCGGCGTGCGCATGCGGGTGTCGGTGGACAAGCGCATCGCCGGTGCCGAGGCGGTGGGCGAGCACAAGACCTCGATGCTGCAGGACGTGGAGCGCGGCCGCGCGCTGGAACTCGACGCGCTGCTGGGCAGCGTGGTGGAGCTGGCGCGCATCACCGGCATCGAGACGCCGCGCATCGACGCCATCTATGCCTGCGCCTCGCTGCTGGCCGCCACGCTGGCGGCGCGCAACGGCCGGCTGGAAGTGCAGTCGCTCTAGGCGCTGGTCCGGCCGTGGCGTGCCTCGGCTCGCCGAGGCCGGCCGGCCTTGCAGCCGGCCTGACCCCGCGGACGGTCTAGCCCCGGCCGCGCAGCGCGCGGGCGAGGCGGTTCAGGGGCTGCCAGAACAGCATCGCCAGGCCCAGCGACATCAGCGAGCCCACCAGCCCGTTGGCCCAGAACACCGACAGGCTGCCCTGTGACAGCAGCATGGCCTGACGGAAGCTCGACTCGGCCATGTCGCCGAGCACCAGCGCCAGCACCAGCGGCGCGAGCGGATAGCCGAGCTTCTTGAAGAGATAGCCGAGCAGGCCGAAGACCAGCATCAGCACCACGTCGAAGAGCGCGTTGTGCACGGTGTAGGCGCCGATCGCGCAGATCACCAGGATGACCGGCGCGATGATCGCGAAGGGCACCCGCAGGATGGCCGCCCACCAGGGCACGGTGGTGAGCACCACCAGCAGGCCCACGACATTGCCCAGGTACATGCTGGCGATCAGGCCCCAGACGAAGTCCTTCTGCTCCACGAAGAGCAGCGGGCCGGGCTGCAGGCCCCAGATCAGCAGGCCGCCGAGCAGCACCGCGGCGGTGGGCGAGCCGGGGATGCCCAGGGTGAGCATGGGCAGCAGCGCGCTGGTGCCGGCCGCGTGCGCGGCGGTCTCGGGCGCGACCACGCCCTCGATCTCGCCCTTGCCGAAGCGCGCGCCATTGGGCGAGAAGCGCTTGGCCATGCCGTAGCTCATGAACGAGGCCGGGGTGGCGCCGCCAGGGGTGATGCCCATCCAGCAGCCGATCAGGGTGCCGCGGATGGCGGTGGCCCAGTAGCGCGGCAGCTGCTTCCAGGTCTCGAGCACCACACGGGCGTTGATGCCCGAGCGACCGCCCTTGAAGGCGAGGCCTTCCTCCATGGTGACCAGGATCTCGCCCACGCCGAACAGCCCGATCACCGCGACCAGGAAGTCGAAGCCGCGCAGCAGTTCCTGCTGACCGAAGGTGAGGCGCAGCTGGCCGGTGACCGTGTCCATGCCCACCGCGCCGAGCGCGAAGCCCAGCATCATGGCCGCGATGGTCTTGTAGGCCTTGTTGCCGCTCATGCCCACGAAGCTGCAGAAGGTGAGGAACTGCACCGCGAAGAATTCCGCCGGGCCGAACTTGAGCGCGAACTTCGCCACCACCGGCGCGAGGAAGGTGACCATCAGCACCGAAAGCAGCGCGCCGAAGAACGATGAGGTGAAGGCGGCGGTGAGCGCCTCGCCGGCGCGCCCTTGCTGGGCGAGCGGGTAGCCGTCGAAGGTGGTGGCCACCGACCAGGGCTCGCCCGGGATGTTGAACAGGATCGAGGTGATCGCCCCGCCGAACAACGCGCCCCAGTAGATGCAGGAGAGCATGATGATCGCGGTGGCCGGCGGCATGGTGAAGGTGAGCGGCAGCAGGATCGCCACGCCGTTGGCGCCGCCCAGTCCGGGCAGCACGCCGATCAGCACGCCCAGCACGATGCCCAGCAGCATGAACCCGAAGTTCTGCAGCGACAGCGCGACCGAGAAGCCGTGCATCAGGTTGCCGAGGTCTTCCATGGCTCAGAACCCCAGCAGACGTTCGATCGGGCCCTTGGGCAGGGACACCAGGAACCAGCGCTCGAACAGCATGAACAGCAGCAGCGGCACGCCCACGGCCACCGCGCCCACCAGCGGCCAGCCGAAGCCGCCATGGCGGCGCATGAAGTAGCCGATGAACAGCGCCGAGGCGAGATAGATGCCCAGCCCGTAGATGGCCGCGACATAGATCGCGGTGGGCACGAACACCTGCGCCACCCGGCCGAGCTGCTCGCGGCTGGCGAAGGCGTCGCCGGCACCGATGCCGGCACGCAAAGCATCGATGACGCCCACCAGGCCGGCCGCGGCCAGCGCCAGGCCGATGTAGAACGGGAAGTAGCCGGCCTGCGGGCCGTCCTCGGCCCAACCGGCGCCGATGCGGTGGCTGTCCACCGCGACCACCACGCCCACCGCCATGAAGAAGAGCGACGTGATCAACTCGACCTGCGTGTGCCGCAGGCGTGAGGGGGTTTCATCCCCCGTGGGATGGGACATGGTGGCGCTCCGCTCTCGGGTCTACTTGGCCAGGAAGCCGGCTTCCTGCATCAGGCCCTTGTGCAGCGCCTCGGCCTTGACCAGCCAGTCGTTGAACTCCTTGCCGGTCATGAAGCTGTCCTTGAATGCGCCCTTCTCGACGAAGTCCTTCCAGTCGGGCGTGGCCCGCACCTTGCGGAACAGGTCGATGTAGAAGTTCACCTGGTCGGGCGTGACGCCGGGCGGCATGAAGATGCCGCGCAGCATCAGGTAATCGACGTCGACACCGGCCTCCTTGCACGACACGATGTCGTTCCACGACTGGGTGTCGGTGACCTTCGCCTTGAAGGGCATGCGCTCGTCATCGAGCACGCACAGGGGGCGCAGCTTGCCGGCGCGCCAGTGGGCCACCGCCTCGATGGGGTTGTTCACGGTGGAGTTGACGTGCTTGCCCACCAGTTGCACCGCGACATCACCGCCGCCCTTGAAGGGCACGTAGATGAACTTGCGGCCCGCGACCTTCTCGAGCGCCACGGTGATGATCTGGTCTTCCTGGCGCGAACCGGTGCCGGCCATCTTGAAGGTGGACGGGGGCGCGGCCTTGACCGCGTCGAGGTACTCGCGGGCGGTCTTGTAGGTCGACTCGGCATTCACCCACAGCACGAACTGGTCGAGCGCGAGCATCGACACCGGGGTCATGTCCTTCCAGTTGAACGGCACGCCGGTGCCCAGCGGCGTGGTGAACAGGTTGGAGAGCGTGATGACGATCTTGTGCGGGTCGCCCTTGGCCGACTTGACCTCGAGGAAGCCCTCGGCGCCCGCGCCGCCGGCCTTGTTGACCACGACCAGCGGCTGCTTCATGAGGGAATGCTTGCTGATCACGCCTTGCAGGAAGCGCGCCATCTGGTCGGCGCCGCCCCCGGTGCCAGCCGGCACGACGAACTCCACCGGCTTGGAAGGCTCCCAGGCCGCCGTTGCGTTGGATGAAACAACAAGGGCGCCGGCCATCGCGAGCCCGGTCGCAGCGTGCCGCAGACCGAGGCACAGGGCCGACGAGTGGTTCGCAGTTTGTTTTTGCATGTGAAACTTTGGATGGAAGTTGATCGGCGTTATCGGCTGCGGATGGTACTGGCAAGGCCTCCCCGTAGAATCAAAGGTTTGGCCAATTAGTCGGGGATTCCCAGATGCCGCAAGCAAGCACCCTCGTGGAACTGATGTCGGCAGGCGCCGACGATGCCATCGCCCTCACCGCGCCCGGGGTCGCGGGCCTGAGCTTCGCCGCGCTGCGCGCCCAGGTGCGCGACACCGTGGCCGCGCTCAATGCAATGGGCATCGGTCGCGGCGATCGCGTGGCGATCGTGCTGAACAACGGTCCCGAGATGGCCACCGCCTTCATTTCGGTGGCGGCCGGCGCGGCCTCGGCGCCGCTCAACCCGTCGTATCGCGCCGACGAGTTCGAGTTCTACCTGTCGGACCTCAATGCCCGCGGCCTGATCGTGGAGGCGGGCAGCACCTCGCCGGCGGTGGAGGTGGCCCGCAAGCTCGGCGTGCGCATCATCGAACTGCAGCCGCGGCGCGAGGCCGGCGCCGGCGCGTTCAGCCTCAGCGCCGGCGCGGCCGGCACCCCGGCCCAGCCGGGCGCGGCCCAGCCCGATGACGTGGCGCTGGTGCTGCACACCTCGGGCACCACCTCGCGCCCGAAGATCGTGCCGCTCACGCAGCGCAATGTCTGCGCGTCGGCGCGCAACATCCGCGGCTTCCTGTCGCTCGCCCCGGAAGACCGCGGCCTGAACATCATGCCGCTCTTCCACATCCACGGCCTGATCGCCGGCATCCTCGCGCCGCTGTCGGCGGGTGGCCAGGTGTGCTGCACCCCCGGCTTCAACGCGCTGAAGTTCTTTGCCTGGATGGAGGAGTCGCGGCCCACCTGGTACACGGCGGTGCCCACCATGCACCAGACCATCCTCAGCCGTGCGGCCAACAACCGGGCGGTGATCGAGGCCAACCCGCTGCGCTTCATCCGCTCCTCGTCGTCGGCCATGCCCACCCAGGTGATCCGCGAGATCGAGCAGGTGTTCGGCGCGCCGCTGGTCGAGTCCTATGGCATGACCGAGGCGGCGCACCAGATGGCCGCCAACCCGCTGCCGCCGCGGGCCCGCAAGCCCGGCGCGGTGGGCATCGCCGCCGGCCCCGAGATGGCGATCATGGACCCGGACGGCAAGCTGCTGCCCCCGGGCGAGATCGGCGAGATCGTGATCCGCGGCGAGAACGTCACCCTGGGCTACGAGAGCAACCCCAAGGCCAATGCCGAGGCCTTCACCAACGGCTGGTTCCGCACCGGCGACCAGGGCGTGATGGATGCCGATGGCTACTTCACCCTCACCGGCCGCCTGAAGGAGATCATCAACCGCGGCGGCGAGAAGGTCTCGCCGCGCGAGGTCGACGAAGTGCTGATGGACCATCCCGCGGTGGCCCAGGTGGTCACCTTCGCGATCCCGCACGACAAGCTCGGCGAGGAGGTGGGCGCCGCGGTGGTGCTGCGCGAGGGCGCGACGCTGGCCGAGAAGGAACTGCGCGAGTTCGCCGCCAAGCGCCTGGCCGACTTCAAGGTGCCGCGCAAGGTGCTGTTCCTGGACGAGATCCCCAAGGGCGCCACCGGCAAGCTGCAGCGCATCGGCCTGGCGGCCAAGCTCGGCCTGACCTGATCGGCGTCAGCCGGCCAGCAGTTCGGTGATCAGCCGCCAGTGCGGCTCGGTCACCGGCGTGATCGACAGTCGGTTGCCCCGGCGCAGCACCAGCAGATCGGCCAGACCCGGATGGGCGCGCAGCTCGGCCAGAGACAGCAGCCGGGTGCGCCGCAGCGCCTGCACGTCGCGCAGCAGCCAGCGCGGCGCCTGCGGCCGCGATGTGGGGTCGAACCACGGCGAGGCGGGATCGAACTGCGTGGGGTCGGGCCGGCACTCCGATGCGATGCGCGCGAGGCCGGCGATGCCCGGTTGCGGGCAACTGGAGTGGTAGAAGAGCACGTCATCGCCCACCTGCATGGCGTCGCGCAGGAAGTTGCGCGCCTGATGGTTGCGAACGCCGGTCCAGGCCACGGTGGCCTGGGGCGCGGCGAGCGCGTCATCGATGGAGCAGTCCGAGGGTTCGGACTTCATGAGCCAGCAGGCCATGGCGGATCGGGTTGCGCCGGTGGCGTTGGAAAGGGGTGCCCCGCCTGTGCCGGTAGACCGGCATCCTGAACCATGAGGCTCAGGTCGGCCGCAGCGGGCATCACATCAGGTTCATCCGACTAGGGACGATCTCAACAGCGACGCGCCATTCGCCACGGCCTGGTACGACACATTGGTTCAAGGAATGTAAGGCCTTGTCGGACACCGCAGGGCAGGGTCGATTGTAGCCCCGGATGCGGCGCCCGCAGCGCCGCCGGTCAGAAGAGCGACTCCTGGCGGCGGATCTCGGCCTCGAGGGCCTCGTTCACGGCGCGCAGCCGGCGCGCGCTGTCGGCGCCCGGGGCGGCGGGCTGACGGGCAAGGAGGAGCTGCTCGGCGAGCTGCAGCGCCGCGCCGATGGCGATGCGGTCGAGGTGGGTGAGCCGGTTCTCGTCGCGCACCGCGCGCATGGTCTGGTCGACCAGCGCGGCGGCCTCGATCAGGCGGGGCTTTTCTTCGGGGCCGACCGCGAGCCGGTAGTCGCGGTCGAGGATGCGCACATCGATCTGTTCCATGTCATTCCTGCGGGGCGGCATCGGGGAGGCGGCCCAGGGCGCTGCGCACCTGCGCCCTGGCCTCGTCCATGCGCTGGCGCAGGGTCTGCTGCGCGAGGCGGGCCTCGTCGAGCGCCTGGCGCAGCTGACGGTTCTCGTCGATGAGCCGCTGGCTGCCGGCGATCAGCTGCTGGATCTGGCCTTCCAGCCGGTCGAGTTCAGGGTCCATCCGGCGATGGTAGGCAGGGCGGTGAGGGGGGTCAAGCGCGGGCCTGCGGTAGCATCGGCCGATGACTGAGCGTTTCTGCCGCCGCGTGCTGCGCGGCGCCCTTCATGCGCTGGTGATGCTGGCCGCGGCGTGGCTGGCCGCGCTGCCCCGGCCCGGCGCCGCGCAGGGCACGCGGGTGGAGGCGGTGGAGGTGGCGCTGGTCGCGCGCGACGCCGCGGTGGTGCCCGGTCGGCCGCTGCAGGTGGCGCTGCGCATCCGCCATGACCCGCACTGGCACAGCTACTGGCGCAATCCCGGCGACTCCGGTCTGCCCACGCGGCTCGATTGGCGGTTGCCGGCGGGCTGGCAGGCCGGTGAGATCCGCTGGCCGGCGCCGCAGCGGGTGCTGATCGGGCCGCTCGCCAACCATGTCTATGAAGACGAGGTCCTGCTGCCGGTGATCCTCGCCGTGCCGGCGCAGGCGGCTGGCACCGTCACGCTGCAGGTCCAGGCACAGTGGCTGATGTGCCGCGATGTCTGCATCCCCGGCGAGGCGAGCCTGAGCCTGTCGCTGCCGGTGCAGGCGGCGGGCGAGCCGCCAGCCTCGGCGCAGCGGGCGGCCATCGACGCCACCCTCGCGGGGCTGCCCACGGCGCCCCTGCCGGCGCAGGCGCTGGCGGCCCAGGGTCGGCTGTCCCTGCGCTTTGCGTCGGCGGCGGGGCTGTCGCGGGCCGAGTTCTTCCCCTACGAGGAGGGACGGCTGCAGGCGGCCGCGCCGCAGCGGCTCTCGCGCCTGCCCGATGGCAGCCACCGCCTCGACATTCCGCTTGCCGAACCCGCACCGGGCGAGGCGCTGGCGCTGTCGGCCACGCCCCGCGCGCTCGGCGTCATCCGCCTGGATGACCGGGTGAGCGAGGTGCTGGCGGTGGCGGCGGCCGGGCCCATGCCCGCCGGCGAGCCGGTGAGCGAGGCGGTCGGCCGGCAACTGCTGCCCGCGGGCGGGCGCGCTGCGGTGTCCGGCGCGCTGTCCGGTCCGGCCGGCTCGGGCTCGCTGCCCGGTCCGGCAGCCCCGGGTGCGCTGCCGACCGCGCCGCCGGGCTCGCTGTGGCTGGCCCTGCTGTTCGGCGCGTTGGGCGGTCTCATCCTCAACCTCATGCCCTGCGTGTTCCCGGTGGTCGGGCTCAAGGTGATGGGCTTCGTCGGTCACGGTCCGGCGCAGGCCCGGCGCGCCGCGATCGCCTTCGCCGTGGGCGTGCTGGCCAGCTTTCTCGGGCTGGCGGGCCTGCTGCTCGCGCTGCGTGCGGCCGGTGAGGCCGTGGGCTGGGGCTTTCAGCTCCAGTCGCCGATGTTCGTGGCGCTGCTCGGCCTGCTCTTCGTGGCGATCGCGCTCAACTTCGCCGGCCTGTTCGAGGTGGGCATGAGCCTCACTCGACTGGGCGGCGTCGAGGCCGCGATCACCGCCGGATCGCCGGCGCGGCCCGGTGGCGGTCTGCCCGGGGCCTTCGGCTCGGGCGTGCTGGCGGTGCTGGTGGCCACGCCCTGCACCGCGCCCTTCATGGGCTCGGCGCTGGGCTTCACGCTGGGCGAGCCGGCGCCGGTGGTGCTGGCGGTCTTCGCGGCGATCGCCGCGGGCATGGCCTTGCCCTATCTGGTGCTGGGCTTCGCGCCGGCGCTGATCGCCCGCTTGCCGCGGCCGGGTCGCTGGATGGAGAGCCTGCGCCAGTTCATGGCCTTCCCGATGCTCGCCAGCGCGGCCTGGCTCGCCTGGGTGCTCGGTCAGCAGGCCGGCATCGACGCGGTCTTCGGCCTGGCGATCGGCGCGGTGCTGCTCGCGCTGGCGGGCTGGATCCTCGGGCGCTTCGTGCAGCCCGCGGTGGGCGGTGGCCGGCCGCTGGCCGCCGCGCTGGCCCTTGGCCTTGCGCTCGTCGGGGTCTGGGTGGCGCTCCAGCCGTTGCCGGTCAGCCCCTCGGCCGCCGGGGCCGGAACCGCGGCCAGTGGCGCCGCGGCGGCGGTCACTGCGGACGCAGCGTCGGCCACCCCGGGCGCAGCCCCGGCCACGGAATGGCAGCCCTGGAGCGAAGCCCGCGTGGCCCAGGCCGTCGCCCAGGGCCAGCCGGTGTTCATCGACTTCACGGCGGCGTGGTGCGTGAGTTGCCAGGCCAACAAGCGCCTTGCCCTGGAGCGCGACGCGGTGCGCGAGGCCTTCGCCCGCGCCGGCGTGCTGCGCCTGCGTGCCGACTGGACCCGCCAGGATCCCGCGATCACCGCCGCGCTGGCACGGCACGGCCGCAATGGCGTGCCGCTCTACCTGCTGCACCGGCCCGGTCAGGCCCAGCCGCTGGTCCTCCCCGAGATCCTCACGCCGGGGCTGCTGCTCGAGGCGCTCGGCAGCCTGCGCTGAACGGAATGCCAGCGTCATGTGCGCGCCGGGCGGCGCAGACCCCGGTGCTACACTGGCCCGGCTTTCGGTGCATCGCCCGCGTTCGTCGGGCGGCGTTAAACGGGAAACAGATGGTCCGCCCGGCGTCGAGCCGGTCAGCCCAGGCTGTGCTGCCCCCGCAACGGTAAGCAGGCGCGTCCGCCCATCTGGCGGGCGCGGGTGATTCCAGGCCACTGGGGTCCGGTCATGCCGGCCCCGGGAAGGCGAATCGCTCGGTCCTGCCAGCCCGGATACCGGCCGAGAGGGAGAAGGGGTCTCCCCTTCATGTCGCCAACGACGCGCTGCGGTGGGCAGCGCGTCCTGCGCGCCGTCCCTTTCCCTTGCCCTGGGCGGCGCGCTGGGAGT
Organism: Burkholderiales bacterium; assembly: GCA_037146935.1. Taxonomy (GTDB): domain Bacteria; phylum Pseudomonadota; class Gammaproteobacteria; order Burkholderiales; family Burkholderiaceae_E; genus Quisquiliibacterium. Next base: position 45,077 of record JBAWWD010000016.1, on the reverse strand, counting down.
CCGTCCATGCTGTCGCTTCGTCCGCCGGCCCGGGTCTGTTGGCCCCTGGCGCTGCTGTGCTGCCCGTTGCCGCCCCTGGGCGCCCAGACCCTGCCCGAGGTGGTGATCACCGCCACCCGTGCCGAACGCCCTGCCCAGGAGGTTCTGGTCGATCAGGTGGTGATCGATGCCGCCGAGATCGCGCGCTCCGGCGCAAGCTCGCTCACCGAACTGCTGCGCGCCCGCGCCGGCATCGAGATCTCGCAGAACGGCGGCCCGGGTGCGATCTCCGGCGTGTTCCTGCGCGGCACCAAGACTGCCCAGACCCTGGTGCTGGTCGATGGCGTGCGGATCGAGAACCCCTCGGGCGGCGGCGGCAATCTCGAGTACATGCCGCTGTCGGTGATCGAGCGCGTCGAGGTCATCCGCGGCCCGGCCTCGGCGCTCTACGGCTCGGCGGCGATCGGCGGGGTGATCCAGATCTTCACGCGCGCGGGCACGGGGCCGGCGACCTCGGCCCTGCTGGCTGCGGGCACGCAGGGCAGCAGCCAGGGCCAGGCCGGCTTCGCGCGCGAGACCGCCGATGGCCGCACCCGCGTCAATGCGGCGGTGTCGGCCGAGCGCACCGGCGGCTTCGAGGCCACCCGGCCCGGATCGCCCGACCACCAGGCTGACCGCGACGGCCATCGGCGGGTGGCGGCCAGCGCCGGCCTGTCGCACCGGCTGACGGGCGGCTGGCAGCTCAGCGCCACGGCCCTGGCCACCGATGGCCGCACCGCCTATGACGATGCCTTCTCCACGCCGCAGACCGCGCGGCTGAACTACCGCACCTCGACCCTGGGGCTGGCCGCTCGCGGGCCGCTCACCGCCGGCTGGACCACCGAACTGCGGCTGGGCCAGAGCGGCATCGACTATGCCTACCAGGCCTTCTCGTTCGCACCGCGCACCGCCTCGGACTCGCTGCTCTGGCTGAACACGCTGGCGCTGCCGGCGGGTCGGCTCGAGGTCGGACTGGAGCATCTGGCGCAGCGCATGAGCGGTGACGGCGTGAGTGTGGGGGGCACCCCCTACAACCGCCTGCGCCGTCGCACCGACGCGGGCTTCGCCGCCTGGGAATGGGTGGCCGGCGACCACCGGCTGCGCATGCAGGTGCGCCACGACCACATCGAGACCGTGGGCGCCGAGCCCACCGCGGCCATCGGCTGGGGCTGGCAGTGGCGGCCGGGCTGGCGGCTGCGGGCCTCATGGGCCTCGTCGTTCCGGGCACCCACCTTCGACGATCTCTACAGCCCCTTCGGCGCCAATCCTGCGCTGCGGCCCGAGCGGGGGCAGGGCGCCGAGATCGCCCTGGAGCACCGCGGTGCGGGCGGGGCGGGCGCGCAACTGGTGCTCTTCGAGAACCGCATCCGCGACGCGATCGAGCTCGACGCCAACTATGTGCCGCGCAACCTCGCGCGGGCCCGGGTTCAGGGCGCGAGCCTCTCGCTGACCCAGCCCTGGGCGGGGCTGCGCTGGCAGGCCTCGGCCACGGTGCAGGATGCCCGCGGCGAACGCGAGGATGCCGCCGGCGCCAGCGAGCGCCTGGCGCGGCGCGCGCGCGTGTTCGGGGTGCTCGGCGCGCAGTGGCAGCAGGGCCCCTGGGTGATCGACGGCCGCTGGATCGCGCAGGGCGACCGGGTGGACACCCTTGGGCAGAAGCTGGCCGGCTACGGCATCGTCGATCTCACCGTGTCGCGGCGGATCGATGCCCGCTGGTCGCTGTTCGCGCGGGCCGGCAATCTCGGCGACCGCGACTACCAGACCGCCGCGGGCTATGCGATGCCCGGTCGGACGCTGTGGGCGGGGCTGCGATTCAGCGAGCGCTGAGCGCCGGCGGGCGGGCGTGCCGCCGGGCCGCGCTCGGAATGCTCGCGCTGCTCTGCCTGATGGCGGGGCCGCTGGCTGCTGGCGAACTCACCCTCGTCGACGACCGGGGGCGGCGGGTGAGCCTGCCCGCGCCGCCAGCGCGCATCGTGTCGCTGGCGCCGCATGCCACCGAATGGCTGGCCGCGTTCGGGGCCGGGCCGCGGCTGGTCGGGCTCGATCCGCACAGCGACCATCCGCCCTCCCTGGGCGCGCTGCCTCGGCTGGGCGCCTATCCCGTGCCCGATGTCGAGGCGATCGCCGCGCTGCGCCCCGACCTGGTCGTGCTCTGGGGCGCGGGCTTGCGACGCAGCACCCTCGATCGCCTGGCCGCGCTCGGCATCGCCGTCTTCGTGAGCGAGCCGCAGGGCCTGGCCGGGCTGGCCGAGTCGGCGCAGCGGCTGGCCCCGGCCGCCGGTGACGCGGCAGGCAGTGCCCAGGTGCTCGGTCGCTTCCGCGCGGCGCTGGCCGAGCTCGAGGCGCGGCACCGCAAGGCCGCCCCGCTGCCGGTGTTCATCCAGGTGGCGCACCAGCCGCTCTTCACGATCACCGACCGCGATCCACTCGCGCAGGCGCTGGCCCTGTGCGGCGTGCGCAACGTGTTCGCCGACGCGCCGGGCCTGTCGGTGGCGGTGGGGCCCGAGGCCGTGCTGGCGCGGGCGCCGCGACTGGTGATCCGGGTGCAGGCCGGGCAGCAGGCCGAGCCCTGGTCGCGACTCGGCGTGCTGGCGCCCGCGGGCCCGATGCGGCTGGTGTCGATCGACCCGGCCATCGCGCGACCGGGTCCGCGGCTGCCGGCCCTGCTCGCGGCGGCCTGCGCCGAGATCGACGCGCTCGGCCGGCCGGCCGGTGCCGCGCCGCCGCAGCGATAGAATCGCGGTACACCCCCATGCTGCCCGACCTGCCCGATCGTCTCCCCGCCCTGCGCTGCCCGCCCGGTGCCAGCCTGTCGGTGCGGATGGTCGCCGAGCGACAGCACCAGCTTCAGGTGCTGCGTGGCGTGGTCCAGCCCGATGCGGTCTGGCTCGATGCCGGCGCCATGGTCACCGCCTGGCACGCCGGTGGCGTGGGCTATGCCGCCAGCGCCGATCTCTCGGCCGCCGGTCTGCAGGCCGCCGCTGACCGCGCCCTGGCATGGGCGGCCACCGTGGGTCGGCTGGGCCTGTTCGCCGGGATCGAACTGCCCCGGCCCTCGGCGCGCGACGTGAGCTGGCGCAGTCCGGTCGAGCGTCCGTTGCCGGCGCGCGCCGAGCTGCTCGCCGAGCTGCTCGTCGAGTCGGCGGCGCTGCGTCGCGACGAGCGCATCGTCCATTGGGCGGCCACGCTGCGACAGGTCGAGGGGCGCCATCGCCTGTTCCTCGACGGCGAGCCGGTGGCCGACCAGCGCTTCGCCTTCGTCGAGCCCAATCTCGAGGCCACCGCGGCGCAGGCCGGGCGCAGCCAGACCCGAACCCTGGGCGGCCAGTACAACGGCTTCTGCATGCAGGGCGGCGACGAGGTGATCGCGCGTTCGGGCCTGCGTGGCGGCGGCGAGCGCATCGGCGAGGAGGCGCTGCAGCTGCTGATGGCGCCCAACTGCCCGAGCGGGCCGATGTCGCTGCTTCTGGAGCCCGACCAGATGCTGCTGCAGATCCATGAGTCGATCGGCCATCCGCTGGAGCTCGACCGCATCCTGGGCGACGAGCGCAACTTCGCCGGCACCAGCTTCGTCACGCCCGACATGTTCGGCCACTACCGCTACGGCTCGCCGCTGCTCGATGTCAGCTTCGATCCCGGCGTGCCCGGGCAGTACGCCAGCTATGGCGTCGATGATGAAGGCGCGGCCGCGCAGCCGGTACGCCTCATCGAGCGCGGCGTGCTGATGCGCCCGCTCGGTGGCGCGCTCTCGGTGGCGCGCGCGGCCGCGCTCGGTCATCGGCTGCAGGGCACCGCCAATGCGCGGGCAAGCGGCTGGCACCGCCCGCCGATCGACCGCATGGGCAACATCAATGTCGAGCCGGGCAGCTCGAGCCTGCCCGAGATGATCCGCGCCACCGAGCGCGGCGTGCTGATGCGCACCAACGTCTCCTGGTCGATCGACGATTCGCGCAACAAGTTCCAGTTCGGTTGCGAGTGGGGTCGCCTGATCACCAACGGCGAACTCGGTCCGGTGGTGCGCAACCCCAACTACCGCGGCGTGTCGGCCACCTTCTGGCGCAGCCTGGCCGCGGTCGGCTCGGCCGACGAGGTGCGCCACCTGGGCACGCCCTACTGCGGCAAGGGCGAGCCGGGGCAGGTGGCGCGGGTGGGGCATGCCGCGCCGCCCTGCCTCTTCCACGGGGTGGATGTGTTCGGGGCCGAGGCATGAGCGGCGCCGCCGCCGCGCCCCTGCTCGAGCGCGGGCTGCCGCTCCTTGATCGGATCGGCTCGGCCGCGCGGCCCGGCGAGGTGGTGCTGGGCTGGCTGCGCGCCGAGTCCTCGGACTTCGTGCGCTTCAACCATGGCCGGGTGCGGCAGGCCGGCAGCGTCGAGCGCGCCCTGCTCGAGCTGCGTCTGGTGCGCGATGCCCGCCAGGCCACGCTGCAGTTCGTGCTCTCCGGCCACGAGGCCACCGACGCCGACCGGCTCGGCGCGGCGCTGACCGAACTGCGCGGCCTGCTCGCCGACAGCCAGCCCGATCCCTGGCTCGCCCTGTGCGAGCAGCCCCGCGAGCAGATCACGCGCCTTGCCCCCGCGCTGCCGCCGCGCGAGGCGCTCTGCGACACGGTCTGCGCCGCCGCCGGCGACGCCGACCTGGTGGGCTTCTATGCCGGCGGCGCGCTGGCCTGCGGCTTTGCCAGCAGCCTGGGGCACCGACTCTGGCACGAGGCCTCGCCCTGGTTCTTCGACCACAGCGTGCAGGTGGGCGGTGACCGCGCGGTGAAGGCCACGCTGTCGTGGCCGGCCTGGGATGCGCAGGCGCTCGCCGCGGGCATCGCCCGGTCCCGGCGTGACGCCGCCATCCTCGCCCGCCCGGTGCGCACCCTGCCGCCGGGCGGCTACCGCGCCTGGCTGAGCCCCACCGCGATGGCCGAGCTGATCGGCATGCTGAACTGGGGCGGGTTCTCGGCGGCGGCGCTGCGCAGCGGCCACTCCCCGCTGACCGGTCTGGCCGAGGGCGGGCAGCGCTTCAGCCCCATGGTCAGCCTGGCCGACGATCTTGCCGCGGGTGGGCTGCCGCGCTTCCAGTCCGAGGGCTTCGCCCGGCCCGACCGGCTGCCGCTGGTGCAGGCCGGCGCCTGGGCCGGGTCGCTGGTGTCGCCGCGCAGCGCGCGGGAGTTCGGCCTGGCCGGCACCGGCGCCGATGCCGCCGAGACCGCGCAGGCGCTCAGCCTGGCCGGCGGCGACCTGCCCGAGGCCGACGCCCTGCGCCGGCTCGGCACCGGTCTGGCGGTCAGCAACTTCTGGTACCTGAACTGGTCCGACCGCGCGGCCGCGCGCATCACCGGCATGACCCGCTTCGCGACCCTCTGGGTGGAAGACGGCGAGCCGGTGGCGCCGGTGGCCGTGATGCGCTTCGACGATTCCCTGTACCGCCTGCTGGGCAGCGAGCTGGAAGCCCTGTCGCAGGTGCCGGCGCGCCTGCCCGACACCCAGACCTACGATCACCGCAGCTTCGGCCTGAGCCTCACGCCGGGGGCGCTGGTGAGCCGGCTCTCGTTCACGCTGTGAACCGCCGGCGCCTGCTCGGCAGCATGGCGCTGGCCGCGGGGGCCGCGCAACTGGCGGCCTGTGCCGATGTCCCGAGGCGCCCGGCGGACACCGATCCGCCCGCGCCCGAGGCGCTCACCGCGCTGCTGCGCGAACCGGCGGCGGGCACCATGCTCGTTCTCGGCGAGGTGCATGACCATGCCCGCCTGCATCAGGCGCGGCTGGCCTGGCTGCAAGCCTGGGCGGCGTCGGGCCTGCGCTTTGCGATCGCCTTCGAACAGATGGATGCGCCGCGCCAGCCCGCGCTCGACGCTGCCTGGCGCAGCCCGGACATCACGCCGCAGGCCCTGGCACAGGCGGGCGGCCTGGACTTCGCAGCCTGGGACTGGCCGCTCTACCAGCCGGTCTTCGCGCTGGCGCTGCGCCATCGCCTGCCGCTGGTGGCCGCCAACCTGCCCGCCGCCGAGGTGGCGGCGGTGGCTCGCGGCCGGGCGGCAGCGCCAGTGCCGCGGCCGGCCGGCTGGAGCGAGGCCGACGAGGCCGCGCAGCGGCGCGAGATCGACGAGGGGCACTGTGGCGTGCTGCCCGCGCCGGCGCTGGCGCCGATGGCCCTGGCGCAGCGCGCCCGCGACGCCGCGATGGCCCAGGCGATGCGCGCGGCGCAGGCCAGCCACGGTCTGCCGGTGGTGCTGCTCACCGGCAATGGCCATGCCCGCCGCGACCTGGGCGTGCCGCGGCATCTCGCCGGCACGCTGCCGCCTGCGCGATTGCGCTGCGTGGGTTTCCTGGAGGCGGCCGGCGAGCGCCAGCCGCGTCTGGTGGCAGAGGCCGATTCGCGGTTCGACTGGCAGGTGCTTGCCCAGGCACAGTCGCGCCCCGACCCGTGCGAGGCGCTGCGCGGGCGCTTTCGCGCGCCTGCGGCGCGCGGCTGAACTTGCGCTTCCGATCCGCGGCTGAACCCTCGCCTGCGGCCCGCGGCTGACCGCGCGCCGGCTCAGCCGGGCGCGGTCTGCTCCACCGCCTGCGCCCAGGCCGCCATGAGTTCCTGCGCCCGGCCCCGCTCCATCGTGGGATGGAAGCGCCGCTCGGCCTGCCACTGCGCGGCCAGTGCCTCGCGCGAGGGCCAGACGCCGCAGGCCAGACCGGCGAGGTAGGCCGCGCCGAGCGCGGTGGTCTCGATGATGCGCGGGCGCACCACCGGGATGCCGAGCAGATCGGCCTGGAACTGCATCAGCAGGTTGTTGGCGCAGGCTCCGCCGTCGACCCGCAGTTCGGCCACCCGCGTAGTGGCGTCGCGGCGCATGGCCTCGAGCAGCGCCGCGCTCTGGAAGGCGATGGATTCGAGCGCCGCGCGCGCGATGTGCGCGATGGTGGTGCCGCGCGACAGGCCCAGGATGGCGCCCCGCGCCTTGGGTCGCCAGTAGGGCGCGCCCAGCCCGGTGAAGGCCGGCACCATGATCGCGCCGCCCGCGTCGGGCACGCTCGCGGCCAGGGCCTCGACATCGGAGGAGCTGCGGATCGCGCCCAGGCCGTCGCGCAGCCACTGCACCACAGCCCCGCCGATGAACACGCTGCCCTCCAGCGCGCAGTCGCGGCTGTCGCCCGGGCGAGCGGCGGCGGTGGTGATCAGGCCGTTGGCCGAGGTCTGGAAGCGTTCGCCGGTGTGCATCAGCATGAAGCAGCCGGTGCCGTAGGTGTTCTTGGCCATGCCCTCGGTGAAGCAGGCCTGCCCGAAGAGCGCCGCCTGCTGGTCGCCGGCGATGCCGCCGATGGGCACCGGCGCGCCCAGCAGCGCCGGGTCGCACTCGCCGATCAGGCCGCTCGACGGACACACCGTGGGCAGCATCGCGCGCGGCACGCGCAGCGCCGTCAGCAGCTCGTCATCCCACTGCCCGCGCTGCACGTCGAAGAGCAGGGTGCGGGCCGCGTTGCTCGGGTCGGTGACGTGCAGCCGCCCGCCGGTGAGCTGCCACACCAGCCAGCTGTCCACGGTGCCGAAGGCGAGTTCGCCGCGCTCGGCCGCGGCCCGCGCGCCCGCGACATGGTCGAGGATCCAGGCCACCTTGGTGCCCGAGAAGTAGGGGTCGAGCACCAGGCCCGTGCGACTGCGCACCAGCGGCTCCAGGCCCTGCGCGCGCAGCCGCGCGCAGTCGGGCTCGGTGCGGCGGTCCTGCCAGACGATGGCATGGTGGATCGGCTCGCCTGTGGCGCGATGCCAGACCACGGTGGTCTCGCGCTGGTTGGTGATGCCCACCGCCGCGATGTCGGCGGCGCGCACGCCGGCGCGTGCCAGGGCCTCGCGCGCGGTGGCCAGTTGCGTGGCCCAGATCTCGCGCGGGTCATGCTCGACCCAGCCGGGGCTGGGAAAGAGCTGGGTGAACTCGCGCTGGGCGCTGGCCACCACGGCGCCGGCGGCATCGAAGACGATGCTGCGCGAACTGGAGGTGCCCTGGTCGAGGGCGAGCAGCAGGCTCATGGCGGTCCTCCGGGGGGCGGCGCGCCGGGCGCGGCCGCAGACGGGTCAGGGGCGCAGGCCGAGCACGTCCTGCATGTCGTAGAGCCCGGGCGCGCGATCCATGAGGAAGCGGCAGGCCCGCAGGCTCCCGCTGGCGTAGCCCTGGCGGCTGGCGGACTTGTGGGTGATCTCGATGCGCTCGCCCAGGCCGGCGAACATCACGGTGTGCTCGCCGACGATGTCGCCGCCGCGGATGACCGAGAAGCCGATGCTGGAGGGATCGCGCTCGCCGGTGACGCCGTGGCGACCGTGCACCGCGACCTCGTCGAGCTGGCGGCCGAGCGCGGCCGCGACCACCTCGCCCATGCGCAGCGCGGTGCCCGAGGGCGCGTCGATCTTGTGCCGATGGTGCGCCTCGATGATCTCGATGTCGTAGCCCTCGGGCAGCATGCGCGCCGCCACCTCGAGCAGACGCAGCGTGGCGTTGACGCCCACGCTCATGTTGGGCGCGGCCACGATCGGGATGCGGGTGGCCGCCTGACGCAGGCTGGCGAGCCCGGCCTCGTCGAAGCCGGTGGTGCCGATCACCATGCGCACGCCGCCGGCCTGCGCGGCCGCGAGATGGCGCAGCGTGCCCTCGGGGCGGGTGAAGTCGATGAGGACGTCGGCGCCGGCCAGGGCGACGGCGAGGTCATCGGTGACCTGCACGCCGGTGGTCTGGCCGAGGGATTCACCCGGGTCGCGGCCGAAGCCGGGCGCGCCGGGCAGGTCGATGGCGCCGCTCAGGCGGGCATCGGCCGCGCCGATGACGGCCTCGACGAGCATGCGGCCCATGCGGCCACCGGCCCCGGCCACGGCGATGTTCATGACGCGCATGGGCGCCTCCTTCAGCGACGCTCGGCCACCGGCGGCCGGTAGCCGGGCAGGGCCGGGTCGATGACCGTCTCGCTCGCCGGCAGTGTGTCTGCGCGGATGGTGGCGATCTGGTCGTCCTTGAAGATCAGCGCCACCCGGCGCAGCTCGGCGCGCCCGTTCGGGTACTGGTAGCGAAACACGTAGTCCCAGCGGTCAGGGCGGAACAGGGGATTGAGCAGCGGCGCGCCGAGCAGCTGGCGCACCTGCTCGCGGTTCATGCCGGGCTTGACCTGGTCGAGCATCTCGGTGGTGAGGTAGTTGCCCTGCGGCAGGTCTATCCGGTAGGGCGAGAAGAACCCGCTCGACTGATCGTCGCGCTTGGCCGCGCACCCGGCCATGACCAGGGCGCAGCCCAGGGCCAGCGCCAGACGCCACCCGCGTGCCGGCGGCCGCGCGCGCTGGCCGGCCGGCGGCGGGCGAAGGTACAGGGGCTCGGTCATGGGGGGTTCACCTGTCGCTTGCGCGGGTTCGATGGGCCGCAGGGGCAATCCCGATATCATAGCGAGTCTGTCTCCCTCGGGCGCCGCATGCCGTCCAGCCACGACCTCAAGACCATCGGGCTCAAGGCCACCCTGCCGCGCCTGAAGATCCTCGAGATCTTCCGCGCCGGTCGGCATCGGCACATGAGCGCCGAAGATGTCTACCGCGAACTCCTCGCGGTGAACGAGGACGTCGGCCTGGCCACGGTCTACCGGGTGCTCACCCAGTTCGAACAGGCCGGCCTGCTGCAGCGCAGCCACTTCGAATCGGGCAAGGCGGTGTTCGAGCTCAACCAGGGCACCCACCACGATCACCTGGTCTGCCTGCAGTGCGGGCGGGTCGAGGAGTTCTACGACGCCGACATCGAGCAGCGTCAGAACCGCATCGCGCGCGAGCACGGGTTCAGCCTGCACAGCCATGCGCTGGCCCTGTACGGCAACTGCACCAAGCCCGATTGCGCGTACCGTCCGGCCGACGCCGGTTGAATCACGGCATGACCTTTGCTTGAATGGGGGCATGACCGCCAGCCTCAAGTTGATTGCACCAGGTGAGGGCATCTTTGACGAGATGCTCGAAGCTGGTGCCCTGACTCCGCGCGAGCACTACCGCCCCTATGCCGAATGGCTGGCGGCCAGCAGCGCGGAGGCCATGGCCGCCAAGCGCGCCCAGGCTGACCTCATCTTCCGCCGCATCGGCATCACCTTCTCGGTGTACGGCGACGAGAGCGGCACCGAGCGGCTGATCCCGTCAGACGTCGTGCCGCGGATCATCACCGCCGCCGAGTGGGCGCGGCTCGAGCGCGGGCTCATCCAGCGGGTCACCGCGATCAACCGCTTCCTGGCCGACATCTACGGGCCGCAGGAGATCCTGCGCGCGGGCCTCATCCCCGAGGACCAGATCCTCACCAACGACCAGTACCAGGTGGCGATGATCGGCATGAAGGTGCCGCACGACATCTACGCGCACATCGTCGGGGTGGACATCGTCCGTCACAACGACGGCGAGTACTACGTGCTGGAGGACAACCTGCGGGTGCCCTCGGGCGTGTCGTACATGCTGTCCAACCGCAAGATGATGATGCGGCTGTTCCCCGATCTGTTCCGCCGCTACCGGGTGCGGCCGGTGGAGCACTACCCCGCCATGCTGCTGCGCACGCTGCGCTCGGCGGCGGTGGTCGACGACCCCGTGGTGGTGCTGCTCACGCCGGGCCGCTTCAACAGCGCGTATTTCGAGCACACCTTCCTCGCCCAGCAGATGGGCATCGAACTGGTCGAAGGGCAGGACCTGTTCGTGAAGGACGGCTTCGTCTACATGCGCACCACCTCCGGGCCGCAGCGGGTCGATGTCATCTACCGCCGGCTCGACGACATCTTCATCGACCCGCTCGCCTTCCGGCCCGACTCCCTGCTCGGGGTGCCGGGCCTGATGGCGGCCTATCGTCTGGGCAATGTCGTGATCGCCAACGCCGTGGGCACCGGCGTGGCCGATGACAAGTCGATCTACCCCTACGTGCCCGAGATGGTGCGCTTCTACCTTGGCGAGGAGCCCATCCTCAAGAACGTGCCCACCTGGCAGTGCCGCCGCCCCGATGACCTGGCGCATGTGCTTGCCCACCTGCCCGAGCTGGTGGTCAAGGAGGTGCATGGCGCCGGCGGCTACGGCATGCTGGTCGGGCCCACTGCCTCGCGCGACGAGATCGAGGCCTTCCGCGCGGTGCTCAAGGCCAACCCCGGCAACTACATCGCCCAGCCCACGCTGTCGCTGTCGTCGTGCCCCACCTTCGTCGATGAAGGCGTGGCGCCCCGGCACATCGACCTGCGGCCCTTCGTGCTGGTCGGCCGCGAGGTGCGGATCGTGCCCGGCGGGCTCACGCGGGTGGCGCTGCGGCGCGGCTCGCTGGTGGTTAACTCCTCCCAGGGCGGAGGCACCAAGGACACCTGGGTGGTCGACGACGACGAGCCCGCCGAACCGGTCGGGGGTGCCTGATGCTCTCGCGAGTCGCTTCCCATCTGTACTGGCTGTCGCGCTACCTCGAGCGCGCCGAGAACATGGCCCGCATCATCGATGTCGGGCACTCGCTGGCGCTGCTGTCGGGCAGCAACGATGACTCCGGCGCGCTGGAACTCCTGGTGATCACCGACACGCTGGACGCCTTCCGCGCCACCGGGCGCCCGATCAACGCCGAGAACGTCGCGCGATTCCTCGCCTGGGATCCGGCGCTGCCCTCGTCGATCGTCAACTGCCTGGAGTCCAGCCGCGAGAACACCCGGGCGGTGCGCGGCTCGGTCACCTCCGAGATGTGGGAGACCATCAACGACACCTGGCTGCAGCTGCAGGCGCGCCGGCGCAGCGGCCGCGAGCCGGTCGACTCCGAGTTCTTCGACTGGGTGAAGGAGCGCAGCCACCTCTTTCGCGGCGTCACCTTCGCCACCATCCGCCGAGACCAGCCCTACCAGTTCATCCGCCTGGGCACCTTCGTCGAGCGCGCGGACAACACCGCGCGCATCCTCTCGGTGAAGCAGGTGGTCGGCCAGGACGAGTCCGAGGACGACTACTACCGGCTGTCGTCGGTGCTGCGCTCGGTGTCCTCGCTCGAGGCCTACCGTGACACCTACCGCGACACCATCGAGGCGCGGCGCGTGGCGCAGCTGCTGATCTTCGACCCGCAGTTGCCGCGTTCGCTGCGCTCGTGCTTCGACGAGATCGAGCGCATCCTGGCCGCGCTGCCCCAGGAGTCGGGCCGCCAGGCGCGGCGCCTGTCGGCGGTCATCCGCGCGGGCCTGGCCCACGGTGACCTCGACGAGGTGCTCGGCATGGGCCTGCGCGAGTACCTCGACGCCTTCCTGCGCGACAACAACGCCCTCGGCTCGGCGCTGCACAGCGGCTTCATGGAGATGCGCTAGATGCGCCTGTCGGTCGTCCACTCCACCCGCTACCGCTACCACACCCTGGTGTCGCGCAGCACCCAGTACATCCGGCTCACGCCCTGCGCGGTGCCGCAGCAGCGCATCGTGCAGTGGCGCGTCGAGCTGCCGCGGCCCTGCGTCACCATGCGAGATGCCTTCGACAACCTCACCCATGTGCTCACCCTCGACCAGCCGCACGAGGAGATCCGCATGGAGGCCCGCGGCACGGTCGAGGTGCCCGATGTCGACGACGGCGAACCCGCCGGCCGCATCAACCCCAAGGTGTTCCTGCGGTCCACCGCGCTCACCACGCCCGACGAGGCCATCCGCGCCTTCGTAGAGCCCATGCGCGCCACGGTGCGTGCGCGCCCGCTGATCGGCGTGAGCGATCTCATGAGCGCGGTGCTCGACCGGCTGCCCTATCGGCGCGGCCTCACCACGGCAGAGACCACCGCTGCGCAGGCCTTTGCCGCGGGTGGCGGGGTAAGCCAGGACCACGCCCAGGTGTTCATCGCGGCCTGCCGGGTGCTCGGCGTGCCGGCGCGCTACGTCAGCGGCTACGCCTACTCGCCCGACCGCGAGGCCGTGGCCAGCCATGCCTGGGCCGAGGCCTGGCTGGCCAGCCGCTGGGTGAGTTTCGATGTCACCCACGCCCGGTCCTCGGGCGGCGGCCACATCAAGCTGGCGGTGGGGCTCGATTACCTCGACGCCTGCCCAGTTCGCGGCGTGCGCCTGGGTGGCGAGGGCGAAGACCTGCTCGCCGACGCCGAGGTCAGCCCGCAGTCCTGAGCGCGGCGGGTCGGCGCACGCAGATCGGTTCAGGCATCGACCGGATGGCGGCCGGCGCCTGACAGCGTGCGCGGGCCTTCCTCCTCGCGGATGAGTTCGGGCAGCCAGCGCTGGGTGAAGTCCTCGGCGCTCATGGCCGCGCTGTAGGCAAAGCCCTGGGCGCAGCTCACGCCGAGCTGGCGCAGATGCGCCGCCTGGGCGCGTGTCTCCACCGCCTCGGCAATCAGGTGTACGCCGGTCTGCCGGCTGGCCAGCACGATCGCGTCGAGCACCGGCCGCATCACCGAGTCGGTGCCGATCGTGGCCACGATGCGGTTGTCGATCTTCACCAGATCCACCGGCAGACGCTCCAGCCAGCGCGTGCCGCCATAGGCGGTGCCGAAGTCATCGAGCGCGATCAGGAAGCCCGCGTCCTGCAGGCGCGCCAGCCGGGGCGGCACCGCCGCGTCGCGCGCGTCGGTCTCGCTGACCTCGATCACCGTGTACCAGCGCCGCCCGCCGGGCCGCGCCAGCGCGGTGAATCGTTCGCAGTCGGATTCACGCATCAGCTGGGCGCCGGTGAAGTTCACGCTCAGCATGAAGCCGTCGCCCAGGTGCTCGCAGGCATCGAGCTGGTCGGCCACCTGCCGGAAGCAGGCCTCGGTCATCTCGGTGATCAGGCCGGTGGCCCGGGCCAGCGGCAGGAAGCTGGCCGGCCCGACCAGACCTTCGGTGGGATGGCGCCAGCGCATCAGCATCTCGGCGCCCACGCAGCGGCCGCTGGCCAGCTCCATGATGGGCTGCAGGTGCCCTTCGAATTCACCGCGGGCCAGCGCCCGGCTCAGACCCTCGCGGATGTCGTCATCGGGCGAGCGGCGCTGGCGCAGCGCGACCAGGCCGAGCAGCGCGCAGGCCAGCGCGCCGGCGCCGGCCAGCGGCATGCCCGGGCGGCTGCGCTCCCACAGGCCGTGAGCGTCGAACCCGGCCTGCACGACATGGCCGTGCCGCAGCGATCGGGCCAGGGTGCTCAGCAGCAGCTCGCCCGAGGCGGCGGCGCTGGTCGCGCCGTCGGCGAATACGCTCAGGCGCATGGGATCGGAGGGCAGGGAGATCCGGCCGCTCACCGCGCGGGCCGGGGTGCCGGCGGCGCCGAGCTGATCGAGATCGGCGTCGAGAATCTCCACCCGGCGGTGCGCTTCCTGACGCAGTTCGCCTTGCGCCAGAGCCACCGCGAGCATCACGCAGGCCAGCAGGAAGGCGAGCGCCGGCGCGGCCACCCAGGCCAGCCACCGCATTGCGCCTTCCAGTCTGCGGGCAGGGAAGAGTTCGTGAAGCGCCATCGGGAAAAGGGAAGATCTGAGCCGGGATCAGACCTCTTTTCCGCGCTTTGCGCCGCTGGCGGCCGACGGGAGGCGAGGAATGCGCAGCAGCCGGCGACCCGCGGGCCGGGCGGCGGCGCACCGCCGATCATCGGCCGGCGTGCCAGGGCGCGGTGAGGCGCTCTCAGGCGCTCTCAGTGGCGCTCTCAGGCGCCCGCGAGCAGCTCGCGCGCGTGCTTGCGGCTGGTGGCGGTGATCTCGGCGCCGGCCAGCATGCGGGCGACCTCATCGACGCGCGCCTGGCGATCCAGTGCCGTGATGCGGCTCACGGTGCGCCCGCCCTGCTCGGCCTTGCTCACCGACAGGTGCTGGTGCGCGCGCGCGGCCACCTGCGGCAGGTGGGTGACGCACAGCACCTGCCGTGCCTCGCCCAGGGTGCGCATGAGCTGGCCGATGGCCTCGCCCACCGCCCCGCCCACGCCGGCGTCGGCCTCGTCGAAGATGAGGGTGGGCACCGGGTTGGCCTGCGCGGCCAGCACCGCCACCGCCAGCCCCACCCGCGAGAGCTCGCCGCCCGAGGCGACCTTGGCCAGTGGCCGCGGCTGCGTGCCGGCATGACCGGCGATGCGGAACTCCACCCGGTCGATGCCGCCGGGCCCGGGCTCGACGGGCTGCACATCGACCTCGAAGCGCGCGCCGGCCATGCCCAGCGGCTGCAGCCGCGCGCTCACCCCACGGGCCAGGCGCGCGGCGGCGTCGTGCCGCGCCGCCGACAGGCGATCGGCCGAGGCCTGGAAGCTCTGGCGCGCGGCGGCCTCGTCGGCCTGCAGCCGCTGCGGATTGGCCGCGGCCTCGAGCTCTGCGAGCCTGGCGCGCGCGCTGACCAGCGTGCCGGCGAGCGCCTCGGGCGCCAGCCGCAGCTTGCGGGCCAGCGAGAAGGCCTGACCGATGCGCTGATCGAGCAGGGCGAGCCGTTCGGGGTCGAGGTCCTGGCGGTCGGCATAGGCCGACAGCGCCGACGCGGCCTCGTCAGCCTGGATGCAGGCATTCTCGAGCATGAGCAGGGCGTCGCTGAGGCGGGCGTCGATGGCCGCGAGCGGGCGCAGGCGCTGGGTGATGGCCTGCAGACGCCCGCTGATCGCCTCGTCACTCTCGGCCAGGGCATCGACGGCGGCCCGGGCGCCCTCCAGGAGCGCGGCGGCGTGGGCCAGCCGGCGGTGCTCCTGGTTGAGGGATTCCCACTCGCCCTCGGCCAGCGCGAGCTGCTCGAGCTCGCCGAGCTGCCACTGCAGGCGCTCGCGTTCGATGTCTAGCTCGCGCGCCGCGGCCTGTGCCTGCGCCAGCCGCTCCTGCGCGGCCCGCCAGCGCCCGAAGCCTGCGGTCACCTCGGTGGCCAGGGCCTGCTGCTGCGCGAAGGCGTCGAGCAGCTCACGCTGGCCGCCGGCGCGCAGCATGGACTGGGCAGCGTGCTGGCCGTGGACATCGAGCAGCTGCTCGCCGAGCTCGCGCAGCTGCGCCACCGTGGCGGGATGGCCGTTGACCAGGGCCCGCGAGCGGCCATCGGTCTCGATGAGCCGGCGCAGCATGACCGTGCCGGGGTCACCGGCAAGGTCGCGCTTGGCCAGCCATGCCGCGAGCGCGGGGCTCAGCGCGAACTCGGCGACGATGTCGGCCCGGGCCGCACCCTCGCGCACCACGCCGGCGTCACTGCGCCCGCCCAGGGCGAGCTGCAGCGCGTCGATGAGGATGGACTTGCCGGCGCCGGTTTCGCCGGTGAGCACGGTGAAGCCCGGCCCGAACTCGAGCTCGAGCGCATCGACGATGACGAAGTCTCGCAGGCGCAGGGCGAGCAGCATGGCAATGCGACCCGCGCTCAGGCGGGCGGGCGCGACAGGACGGGCAGCTCGTGCCAGTTGAGCTTGCCGCGCAGGGTGGCGAAGTGGCTGTAGCCGGCCGGGTGGAGCAGGTGCGCCTTGAAGGGCGCGCGTTCGATGACGATGTCATCGCCCACGTGGAGATCGCTGAAGACCTGCATGTCTGCGGCTACGCGGGGCTCGCGGCCGTCGACCACCCGGATGTCGATGCGGACATCGTCGGGCAGGGTGATGGGCCGGTTGGAGAGCGACTGCGGCGCGACCGGCACCAGCACGATGCCGGCGAGCCGGGGATGCAGGATGGGCCCGTTGGCCGACAGCGCGTAGGCGGTGGAGCCAGTTGGGGTGGCCACGATCAGGCCGTCTGCGCGCTGGCTGTACATGAACACGCCATCGACGCGGGCCTGCAGCTCGATCATGCCGGTGCGCGAGGAGCGGTTCACCACCACGTCGTTCATGGCGAGCGCGCGCCAGACCTCGCGCCCGTCACGCACCACCCGAGCGACCAGCATGGTGCGGTCTTCGGAGGAGTAGCTGCCATCAAGGATGGCGCCGAGCGCCGCCGGCCACTGGTTGAGCGCGATGTCGGTGACGAAGCCCAGCCGCCCGTGGTTGATGCCCACCAGCGGCACCTGCGAGCGGGCCAGCTGGCGGGCCAGGCCGAGCAGGGTGCCGTCGCCACCCACCGCGATGGCCAGATCGGCCTCGCGGCCGATTCGCTCGGTGTCGGCGGCCTCGAGCTCGGGCCGCCCGATGGCCTCGAAGGTGTCGGCCTCGACCAGCACCCGGATGCCGCGCGCGGCCAGGAAGCGGGCGATCTCGAGCAGGGCCGGCGCCACGCCTTCCGACTGGTAGCGGCCGACCAGCGCGACGGTTCGGAATGCCTGGGTCATGCGAAGGATTAAACCATGAATCCCCTCGCGCCCATCCCGGTCGGACGGCCGAGGCGAAGGGCGTACGGGCCGCGGCTTGCGCGGGTTTCGCAGTCCAATAGAATAGGTCTGTCATGCGAGAACTCGACAGCCGCGCCAAGACGCTGCTCAAGACCCTGGTGGAGCGGTACATCTCCGACGGTCAGCCGGTGGGTTCGCGCACGCTCTCGCGGCACTCCGGGCTCGATCTCTCCCCGGCCACCATCCGCAATGTCATGGCCGATCTCGAGGAACTCGGCCTGATCGCCAGTCCGCACACCTCGGCCGGCCGGGTGCCCACACCGCGCGGCTACCGGCTCTTCGTCGATACCCTGCTCACCGTGCAGCCCCTGGAGCTCGGCCAGACCGAGCGTATCCATGACCGCCTGCAGGCCGAGGAACCCCAACGCCTGCTCTCGGCCGCCGCCGGGCTGCTCTCCAGCCTCTCGCAGTTCGCCGGCGTGGTCACCACGCCGCGCCGTTCATCGCTGTTCCGGCAGGTCGAGTTCATGCGGCTCTCCGAGCGGCGGGTGCTGCTCATCCTGGTCACCCCTGATGGCGACGTCCAGAACCGCATCCTTGCGGTCGAGCGCGACTACGCCGGGCCCGAGCTCACCGAGGCGGCCAACTACCTCAACCACCACTTCGCCGGCCTCGATCTCGAATCCATCCGTCGGCGCCTTCAGACAGAACTCACCAGCCTGCGCGATGACATCACCCGCCTCATGACCCGCGCGGTCGAGGCGGGCGGGCGCGCCCTCACCGAAGAGACCGAGCCCATGGTCATCTCCGGCGAGCGCAACCTGCTCGGCGTGGCCGAGCTCTCCGACAACATGGAGCGCATGCGCCGGCTGTTCGATCTCTTCGAGAAGAAGACCGGCCTGCTCACCCTCATGGATGCCTCCAGCCGGGCCGACGGCGTGCAGATCTTCATCGGCGGAGAGTCATCGCTGGTGCCGCTCGACCAGGTCAGCGTGGTGGTGGCGCCCTATGAGGTCGAGGGCCGCATCGTGGGCACGCTCGGGGTCATCGGGCCCACCCGCATGGCCTATGAGCGGGTGATCCCCATCGTCGACATCACCGCCCGGCTGGTCTCCAGCGCGCTGAGCCACAACGCGGCCTGAGCGCGCCGCCGGAGCGCGCGGCGCGCGCGCCACGCTGCCACGCCGCCTCAGTCGTCCCAGGCCTGGGCCAGCAGCCGTTTCAGATCGGCCAGGCGCGCCTCGCCCAGGCGCGATGCGATGTCGGCCTCGATCCGCTGGATCATCTGCGCGCCGGCGCGGTTCACCCCGCGGCCCTTCTCGGTGTACCTGACCAGCTTGGAGTTGCCGCGCTGCGGGTCGTCGGCCGTCTCGAGGATGCCGCGACGGGCGAGTTCGGCCACGGTCTTGTGCACCGCCTGACGCGAGATGGCCAGCCGCCGGGCGAGCTCGGCCATGCTCATCGGCTTGCCGCCCATGTGGGCGAGCAGCCGGCTCTGCGCCGGCGTGATGTACGCATGCTCGCTGCGGCGCACGTTCTTCATGATCTCGCGGGCGAACCAGTCGGAGCGCTCGAGCAGCAGCTGTTTGAGGTTGGGCTCGGCCATCGGAATCCATCTCGTCAACAACGGTTGACAAGTTCATTTTGCTGGACTATCGTCGGCCTTGTCAACCAAGGTTAACGAGTCCGGTGTCGCCGAGCCGGCTCCCGGTCCGTCGGCGCCAGTGCCCGACCTTATAATCGGCCGTTCAGCCGGGCTCGCCCGGCATCACCCCACCGAGACCAGCCCATGAAGATCCTCGTGCCCGTCAAGCGCGTCGTCGACTACAACGTCAAGGTCCGCGTCAAGAGCGACCAGACCGGTGTCGACATCGCCAACGTCAAGATGTCGATGAACCCGTTCGACGAGATCGCCGTCGAGGAAGCCGTGCGCCTGAAGGAAAAGGGCGTGGCCACCGAGATCATCGCGGTGAGCTGCGGCGTGGCCGCCTGCCAGGAAACCCTGCGCACCGCGCTGGCCATCGGGGCCGACCGCGCCGTGCTGGTCGAGACCGATGTCGAGCTGCAGCCGCTGGCCGTGGCCAAGCTGCTCAAGGCGGTCATGGACAAGGAAGGCGCGGGCTTTGCCATCGTCGGCAAGCAGGCCATCGACGATGACGCCAACCAGACCGGCCAGATGCTCGCCGCCCTGGCAGGCATCCCGCAGGCCACCTTCGCGTCCAAGGTCGAGATCGCCGACGGCAAGGCCAAGGTCACCCGCGAGGTCGATGGCGGCCTCGAGGTGGTCTCCATGAGCCTGCCCGCGGTCATCACTACTGACCTGCGCCTGAACGAGCCGCGCTACGTCACGCTGCCCAACATCATGAAGGCGAAGAAGAAGCCGCTCGAGACCGTCAAGCCGGCTGATCTGGGCGTGGACGTGGCGCCGCGCCTGAAGACGCTGAAGGTCTCCGAGCCGCCCGGCCGCAAGGCCGGCATCAAGGTGGCCGACGTGGCCACGCTGGTCGACAAACTCAAGAACGAAGCGAAGGTGATCTGACATGGCTGCCCTGGTAATCGCCGAACACGACAACGCGTCGCTCAAGCCCGCCACGCTCAACGCGGTCACCGCCGCGGCCGCCACCGGCGGCGAAGTGGCCATCCTGGTGGCCGGTCATCAGTGCGGCCCGGCCGCCGCGGCCGCCGCCCAGGTGGCCGGCGTGTCGCGCGTGCTGGTGGCCGATGCGCCCCAGCTCGCCGACCAGCTGGTCGAGAACGTGGCCGAGCAGGTGCTCGCGGTGGCTGGCGGCTTCAGCCACCTGCTCGCCCCGGCCACCGCCCACGGCAAGAACGTCATGCCGCGCGTGGCCGCCCGCCTCGATGTCGCGCAGCTCTCCGACATCATCGGCGTCGAGTCGCCCGACACCTTCACCCGGCCCATCTACGCCGGCAACGCCATCGCCACCGTGCAGTCGGCCGACGCCGTCAAGGTGATCACCGTGCGCACCACCGGCTTCGACGCGGCCCCCGCCACCGGCGGCTCGGCCACCGTGCAGGCGGTCGATGCCGTGGCCGATTCGGGCAAGTCCAGCTTCCTCGGCCGCGAGATCGCCAAGAGCGATCGGCCCGAACTCACCGCCGCCAAGGTGGTGGTCTCGGGCGGGCGCGGCATGGGCAGCGCCGAGAACTTCAAGCTGCTCGAGCCGCTGGCCGACAAGCTTGGCGCGGCCATGGGCGCCTCGCGCGCCGCGGTCGACGCCGGCTATGCCCCCAACGACTGGCAGGTCGGCCAGACCGGCAAGATCGTCGCGCCGCAGCTGTACGTGGCGGTGGGCATCTCGGGCGCCATCCAGCACCTGGCCGGCATGAAGGACTCCAAGGTGATCGTGGCCATCAACAAGGACGCCGAGGCGCCGATCTTCGGCGTGGCCGACTACGGACTGGTCGCCGACCTGTTCCAGGCGGTGCCCGAGGTGGCGTCCACCCTCTGATCGTCCGGGATCATCCCCGCGGAGACTGCTCATGAGCTATCAGGCCCCGGTCAAGGACATGCTGTTCACCATGCGCGAGCTCGCCGGGCTCGCGTCGGTGCGCAGCCTGCCCGGTTTCGAGGACGCCACCGACGACACCGTCGAGGCGGTGCTGCATGAGTCGGCCCGCTTCAACGCCGAGGTGCTCGCGCCCCTGAACTGGACCGGCGACCTGCAGCCGTCCGCGGTGTCCGATGGCGTGGTCACCACCACGCCGGGCTTTCGCGAGGCCTTCCAGGGATTCGCGCAGGCCGGCTGGCAGGGCGTGCAGCACCCGGCGGCCTTCGGCGGGCAGAACCTGCCCAAGCTGGTGGCCACGGCCTGCATCGAGATGCTCAACAGCGCCAACCTGTCGTTCGCGCTGTGCCCGCTGCTCACCGACGGCGCCATCGAGGCCCTGCTCACCGCCGGCAGCCCCGAGCAGCAGGAGCGGTTCATTCCGCGCATGATCGCCGGCGACTGGACCGGCACCATGAACCTCACCGAGCCGCAGGCCGGCTCCGATCTCTCGCAGGTGCGCAGCCGCGCCGAGCCGCAACCCGACGGCTCGTATCGCGTCTTCGGCCAGAAGATCTACATCACCTATGGCGAGCACGACATGGCCGAGAACATCGTCCATCTCGTGCTGGCCCGCACGCCGGGCGCGCCCGAGGGCGTCAAGGGCATCTCGCTGTTCATCGTGCCCAAGTTCCTGGTCGGCGCCGACGGCAGCCTGGGCGCGCGCAACGATGTCTTCTGCGCCTCGGTCGAGCACAAGCTCGGCATCAAGGCCAGCCCCACGGCCGTGCTGCTCTATGGCGATGGCAAGTTCCCGGTGGCCGCGCCCGGTGGCGGCGCGCCCACGCCCGGCGCGCTGGGCTGGCTGGTCGGCCAGGAGAACCGCGGCCTCGAATACATGTTCGTCATGATGAACGCCGCCCGCTTCGCGGTCGGCATGCAGGGCGTGGCGGTGGCCGAGCGCGCCTACCAGAAGGCGGTGCAGTACGCGCGTGACCGCGTGCAGAGCCGCGCGGTCGAGGGCTCCCCGGGGCCGGTGGCCATCATCGCCCACCCCGATGTGCGGCGCATGCTCATGACCATGCGCGCGCTGACCGAAGGCGCCCGCTCGCTCGCCTACGTGGCCGCCGCGGCCTACGACGCCGCCCATGCCTCGCCCGACGCAGACACCCGCAAGGCCAACGCGGCCTTCTATGAATTCCTGGTGCCGATCGTCAAGGGCTTCTCCACCGAGATGAGCCTCGAGGTCACCTCGCTGGGCGTGCAGGTGCACGGCGGCATGGGCTTCATCGAGGAGACCGGCGCGGCGCAGTACTACCGCGATGCCCGCATCCTGCCCATCTACGAGGGCACCACCGCCATCCAAGCCAATGACCTGATCGGCCGCAAGACCGTGCGCGATGGTGGCCAGACCGTGCGCGGCGTGCTCGGGCGGGTCGCCCAGACCCTGGCCGAACTGCCTTCGGACGGTGAGCTCGGCGGCATCCGCCGGCGGCTGGAGGAGGGCGCCCAGGCGCTTGGCGCCGCGGCCGACCACCTCGTCGCGCAGGGCAAGGCTGACCCGCGGGCCACCTATGCCGGCAGCGTGCCCTACCTGATGCTGTGCGGCACGGTGCTCGCCGGCTGGCAGATGGCCCGCGCCGCGCTGCGGGCCAGCCAGCAGCTGGCGGCCGGTGCCGATGACGCCGATTTCCTGCGGGCCAAGATCGGCACGGCGCGCTTCTACGCCGACCACATCCTGTCGCGCTCGCTGTCCCTGCGCGCCGCGATCGTCGACGGCGCCAGCGGTACGCTCGCCCTCGAGGAATCGATGTTCTGAAGCCACGGCCGTCCGGCCAGGGGGCTGGACAAATACTGGATATTCATCCACTATCATGGGGTGACCCACACCCCTGCCTTACCCTCAGCGCGTCCTGTCCGCCATGCCCCGGTTCCCCCGGTGGGGGTGGCTCAGGTCGGGCAGCCGGTGCAGATCCACCGGGGGCGCGGCGCGGTCTCCAGCCCCCAGCCGCGCTTCAACCAGCAGGTTCATCATGCCGAGCCCGACGGCTGGCTGGCCAGTCCCGAGCCCCTGCCGGCCGTCACCCGCATCGCGTCTGAAACCGCCCGCAGCCTCATCAGCCGCAACCAGTCGCCTGATGTCTTCTTCGATCAGTCGGTCAATCCCTATCGGGGTTGCGAGCACGGCTGCATCTACTGCTACGCGCGGCCCAACCATGCCTGGGTGGGCCTGTCGCCCGGCCTTGACTTCGAAACCCGCCTGTTCGCCAAGCTCAACGCGCCCGAGGTCCTCGCCCGTGAGCTCGATGCCCCCGGTTACCGCTGCGCGCCCATCGTGCTGGGCACCGCCACCGATGCCTACCAGCCCGTCGAGCGCGAGTATCAGCTCACCCGCCAGCTCATCCAGGTGATGGCCGAGCGCCGGCACCCGCTCGCCCTGATCACCAAGTCCAGCCTGGTCGAGCGCGACATCGATCTCCTCGCGCCCATGGCGGCTGCAGGGCTGGCCGCGGCCTACGTCACCGTCACCACCCTCGATCCCGAACTCGCCCGGCGCTGGGAGCCGCGCGCGCCGGCGCCCTGGCGGCGCCTCGAGACCATCCGCAAGCTCTCGCGGGCAGGCATTCCGGTCGGGGTCATGGTGGCGCCGCTCACCCCCTTCCTCAATGAGCCCGAACTCGAGCAGGTGCTGCAGGCGGCGCATGAGGCCGGCGCGCGCAGCGCCCACTACACCGTGCTGCGCCTTCCTCAGGAACTCGACCCGCTCTTTCGCGACTGGCTCGCCGCGCACTACCCCCAGCGCGCCGCGCGGGTGCTGGCTCGGCTGGCCGACATGCGCCCGCAGCCCCGAGCCGGGCGGCAGGCCCTGAATGACGCCCGATTCCATCACCGCATGCGGGGGCAGGGGCCCTGGGCCGAACTCATCCGCCTGCGTTTTCAGGTGGCCTGCCAGCGCCTGGGCCTGCGCCGTGATCGCCCGTCGCTGCGTACTGATGCCTTCCAGCCCGCTCGCGCGCCAGCCGCCGAGTCTCGGGCGTCACGGCCCGGCCAGGCGCCTGTCGGCGCGCTGCCCGGCTGCGCGGCAAGCCCGTCGGCCCAGCTCGCGCTGTTTCCCGCCTGAGCACCGGGGCATTCGCAGGCAAGCCTGCACCTGATTGCCCTGATCAGCGCTTTCCCGCTATCATCTCGGGTTTTCCCGATTCACCCGGCAAAGGGGTTCAGCATGGTTGTCATCCGCCTGTCGCGCGGTGGCGCGAAGAAGCGCCCGTTCTACAACATCGTGGCCACCGACAAGCAGAATCGTCGTGACGGCCGCTTCATCGAGCGCGTGGGGTACTACAACCCCATCGCCGCCGAGGGCGAGGCCGGCCTGAAGATCTCGCTTGATCGCGTCAGCTACTGGCAGGGTCATGGCGCGCAGGTGTCGCCGGCGGTGGCCCGCCTGGTGGCCGAGTTCTCGGCCAAGAATTCCGCGGCGCCCGCCGCGGCCTGAGTTCCGCCCGGGTGAGCGTGCGCCGAGCGCCGCCGCTGCGCGGCGGGGGTCGTGCCGGCGCGCCGGCCAGCCCTGCGGGCGCTGCCGCGCCGGTGCCTGCCGACGCTCCCGTCCCCTCAGACCTTCTCGTGGTCGGCCGCGTCAGCGGCACCTACGGCATCCGGGGCTGGATCCGTGTAGACCCGGTGAGCGCGCCGCCCGAATCGGTGCTGCTCGGTGCGACGCGCTGGTGGTTGCGCGCCGCTGCGGCTGCCGCCGAGCCAGGGCTGGTCGCGCAAGCCCGCGCGGGGCAGTCGGTCAGGGCACCGCGGTGCGTGGCCATCGAGCGCGTCAGGGTGCATGCCGATGCCCTGGTGGCCAAGCCAGCCGGCATCGAGACCCGCGAGGCGGCTGCCCTGCTCAAGGGCGAGCAGGTGCTGGTCAGCCGGGCCGATTTCCCGCCGGGCGAAGACGGCGAGTTCTACTGGGCTGACCTGATCGGCTGCCGGGTGGTCAACCCGGCGGGCGAGGACCTCGGCGAGGTTTTCGCGGTGGAAGACCACGGCGCGCACCCGGTGCTGCGCCTGAGCCAGCCCGACTCGGCCGAACGCATGATCCCTTTCGTGTCTGCATTCATCCTGCAGGTCGATCTGGCCGGTCGGCGCATCCTGGCCGACTGGCAGACCGATTACTGAGCGCGGCCAGGCCATGCGCTTCGATGTCATCACGCTGTTCCCGGCGATGTTCGATGCCTTGAGCAGTTGGGGCATCAGCGGCCGGGCGCTGCAGCGCGGCCTCTGGTCACTGCATCGCTGGAATCCCCGCGACTTCGCCACCGACGCCTATCGCAGCGTCGATGACCGACCCTATGGCGGCGGCCCTGGCATGGTGATGCTGCCCGAGCCGCTGGCCGATACCCTGGCTGCGGTGGCGCGCGCCCAGGGCGAGCCGCGCGGTCGGGTCATCCACCTCAGCCCGCGCGGCCGGCCGCTCGATCAGGCCCGCGTCGAGGCGCTCGGCGAGCTCGGGGCGATCACCCTGCTGGCGAGCCGCTACGAGGCGGTCGACCAGCGTCTGCTCGACCGCCATGTCGATGAGGAGATCGCCATCGGCGAGTTCATCGTGTCGGGTGGCGAGCTGCCCGCCATGATGCTGATCGACGCGCTGGTGCGCCGACTGCCCGGCGCGCTCAACGACAGCCGCTCCGCGCAGGAAGAATCCTTCGCGGCCGGTCTGCTGGAGGGGCCGCACTACACTCGACCGGAGCGTTTCGAGGGCGAGGCGGTGCCCCCGGTGCTGCTCTCGGGGCACCATGAGCGCATCGCCCGCTGGCGGCGCGAGCAGTCGCTGCTCACCACCGCGCAACGCCGCCCCGATCTGATCGACGCCGCGCGCGCGGCGGGGCAACTCGACGCCGCCGACGAGCGGACGCTTGCGCAAGTGGTCAGCACCCGCGACAACAGCCTCTGAATCGGCTAGAATCTCTGGTTCCCCGAACGCAGGGTCTGGTCTTGTGGCCACATGCGTCCTCAGGGAACCCCATCCTCTGATCGTCAGCCGCGGCATGGTGCCGCGCGGACCCCGCCTTCATGTCGCGGTGGTGCACACAGGCCTTGCCTGCACTGCGCCGCCCAGCCAGGGCGCCCTGGTCAGCGATGCACGATGGTTTCCGGAGCCTCCATGGACCTCATCAAGCAACTCGAGCAGGAAGAGATCGCCCGCCTGGGCAAGACCATTCCTGATTTCGCCCCCGGCGATACCGTCATCGTCAGCGTCAACGTGGTCGAGGGCACGCGCAAGCGCGTCCAGGCCTACGAAGGCGTGGTCATCGCCAAGCGCAACCGCGGCCTGAACTCCTCGTTCATCGTCCGCAAGGTGTCCTCCGGCGAGGGCGTCGAGCGCACCTTCCAGACCTATTCGCCGCTGATCGCCTCCATCGAGGTCAAGCGCCGCGGCGATGTCCGTCGCGCCAAGCTCTACTACCTGCGCAACCGCTCGGGCAAGTCGGCTCGCATCAAGGAAAAGCTCCCCGGCAAGTCGGCCCCCAAGGCCGCCTGAGCCGCTGCGGGCGCCAGCCGGGCCGTGTTGCCGGTGGCTCCCGGGCCGGTGGTTGCCGGGTCTGTGCGCCCAGGCGCCGTCGGCCTGATCTTGTGCTGATCCATGGCCCAGGCTCCCGACCCCATCCCACCCGGATCGCCCGCCTCGCCCTGGCGAACGGTCGATCCGCGCCAGGTGCCGGTCGAGCAGCGCTACCACCATCTGCCGGCCGTGCCGGCCGAACGGCTTGCGCCGCACTGGCTGCGGCAGCGCGTGGCTCAGCCGCCGCCTGCCTGGGAGCCCGAGCACCGCGGTGACATGTCGCGCGTGGCCGGCCGGCCCATGCGGCCGGCGGCGGTGCTCGTGCCGGTGGTCGCCCATGACCACGGCGCCACCGTGCTGCTCACCCAGCGGCCGGCGCACATGCGCGAGCACGCCGGTCAGGTGGCCTTCCCCGGGGGGCGCACCGACGAGTCCGACGGCACCCCTGAGAACACCGCACTGCGCGAAGCCTGGGAAGAGGTCGGGCTGCCGCGCGAGCATGTCGATGTCATCGGCCGCCTGCCGCGCTATGTCACCGGCACGGGCTACGAGGTCACGCCGGTAGTGGCGCTGGTGCGGCCGGGCTTCCAGCTGCGCCTGCAGGCCGGCGAGGTGGCTGACGCCTTCGAGGTGCCGCTGAGCTTCCTGATGGATCCGCGTCACCACGAGCGGCGTCGTCTCGTGCTTGCCGACCTCGAGCGGGATTTCCTGGCCATGCCGTACAGTGACGGTGATCGGGAATTCTTCATCTGGGGGGCCACCGCCGCCATGCTGCGCAACTTCTATCGCCTGCTGATGGCCTGAGCCATGGGCTTCATCGCGCTGGTCTTCGCGCTGCTGATCGAGCAGGGCAGGCCCCTGCCGCCGGGCAACCGGGTGCATCGCCTGTTCATCGCCCTGGCCGACATGGTTCGGCGCGGCACCGATGCCGGCGAGCGCCAGCACGGCCTGATCGGCTGGCTGCTGGTGGCGGGCGGTGTGTGCGGCGGCGCGCTGGCGTTGCACTGGGCGAGCGCCTGGCTGCACCCGATCGCCGGCTTCTGCGTGCACGTGGCGGTGCTCTACCTCACCGTCGGGTTCCGCCAGTTCAGCCATCCCTTCACCGAGGTCCAGCTCGCGCTGGCCGCCGGCGATCTGCCCGCGGCGCGCCGCACGCTGGCGGCCTGGGTCCGGCCCGAGGGCGAGCCCGGCCAGTTCGCCGAGGCCTCGCAGGCCGAGATCTGCCGCGGCGCCATTGCCCATGCGCTCGTCGAGTCGCATCGGCATGTCTTCGGGCCGCTGCTCTGGTACGTGCTGCTGCCGGGCGTGGTCGGCCCCGCGCTCTATCGCATTGCCGAGCTGCTCGGCCGCCGCTGGGGCGCCGACGGCGAGCCCTACGGTGTCTGGGCGCGGCGGGCGTTCGGCTGGATCGACTGGATTCCGCTGCGGCTGAGTGCCGCTGGCTTCGCGGTGGTCGGCAACTTCGAGGATGCGGTCTATGCCTGGCGCGGTGCCGCCGCGGCCGGTCGTGACGATGATGGCCGTTCGCTGCTGCTGGCCGCCGGGGGCGGGGCGCTCGGCCTGCGTCTGGCCGATCCTGCCCTCGAGGCGAGCTGGGCCGCGCAATCGGGTGGCGAGGAGCCGCTCGGCGTCGAACCCGGCCCCGAGGGGCTGCGCAGCGCGGTCGGTCTGGTCTGGCGCTCGGTGGTGCTCTGGATCGCGCTCTTCGCGATGCTCAGCGCCGCCAGCTGGCTGGGGCGCTGAGCTGCGCCTCCTCGTGCAGGCGCAGCAGCAGGGCATAGCGCCGCGCGTCGATCCGCCCCTCCTGCACTGCCAAGCGGATCGCGCAGCCCGGCTCGTCGCGGTGCGTGCAGCTGTGGAAACGGCACTGGCCCAGGAGCGCCCGGCACTCGGGCATCGCGTGCAGCTGCTGCGACACTGACAGGTGCTCCAGGCCGAAGTTCTGGAAGCCGGGTGAGTCGATCAGTCGGCCGCTCAGGGGCGCCGGCAGTTCGAACAGCCGCGTGAAGGTGGTGGTGTGCCGGCCGGCGTCCAGGGCGGTGGAGATGGCCTGGGTGCGCAGGCCGGCATCGGGCACCAGGCAGTTCACCAGCGTGGACTTGCCCATGCCCGACTGGCCGGTGAGCAGGGTGGACCGCCCGGCCAGCCATGCGGACAGGCTTGCCACGCAGCCGGCGGGATCGCTGCGGGCGCTGACCGCGAACACCGGATAGCCGAGCGACCGGTAGAGCGCAAGCCGCGGCTCGATCTGGGGCGACGTCGCGAACAGATCGGCCTTGTTGGCGATCAGCGCCACGGGCACGTCCTGGGCGCCGGCCTCGATCAGCACGCGCGAGAGCAGATCATCGGAGAAGGGCGGAGAGGGCGCGATCACCACCGCCACCTGATCCACGTTGGCGGCAAGCGGCTTGGCCCGCCAGGCGTCGCTGCGCTGGATGAGGTTGCGCCGCGGCAGCACCGATTCGATCACCGCCTGACCGGCGCCGAGCTCGCGCACCTGAACCCGGTCACCCACGGTGAGATCGTTGCGCCGACCCCGGGTGACCGCGGTGAGGCGAGCCCCGCCATCGGGGAGCACCAGCAGCCGGTGACCGTGGCGGGCCTCGACCGTGGCCTCGATCATCACGACGGCCAGCGTGCGCGGCGGCGCTTCATCCGGCGGGCGCGAAGACCGCGTCGGTGCGCGCCGCGCAGATGAAGTCGTTCTCGGACACGCCGCCCACCGAGTGGGTGTTCCAGCGCACCAGGCACCGGTTGTAGGTGACCACGAGCTCGGGATGATGGTCCTCGGCGTGGACCACCCAGGCCAGCGCGCCAACGAAGCCGATGGTGCGGTGGTAGTCGCTGAACGCGAAGCTGCGTTCGAGGCAGCCGTCGCGCAGCGACCAGCCTGGCAGTTCGGCGAGCTGCGCGGCGATCTCGGCATCGGTATGCGCGCGTTCGCCGTGCAGGGGACGGCAGCGCCGGGCCAGCAGCTGCTGGCGGGTGAGCACGGGTTTCATGGTGATGCGATCAAACGGGGTGGGACAGCGCCGCAGCCGCTCACGCGGCGGCCAGACGCCCGACGCGGATGGCTGCTGGCGGGTGCGAGTCGTAGAAGGCCGAGTGGAGCGGATCGGGCGTGAGCGTGGCGGCGTTGTCCTCGTAGAGCTTGACCAGCGCGGCGATCAGATCGCGCGCGCTGCTGTGCTCGGCGGCGAACCGGTCGGCCTCGAACTCATGGCGCCGCGAGGCGAGGCTGCCCAGCGGCTTGAGCACGAAGGTGAACACCGGCGCGGCCAGGAAGAACAGCACCAGCGCCAGCGCCTCGGCGTCAGCGGCAGGGGTGACGCCCAGACCGTGATAGAACCAGACCTGACCCGACAGCCAGGCGAGCAGCCACAGCCCGGCCCCGCTGATCAGGAAGCTCACCACGATGCGCTGAGTGATGTGGCGGCGCCGGAAGTGGCCGAGCTCGTGGGCCAGCACGGCTTCGACCTCAGGGCCCTCCAGCCGGTTGAGCAGGGTGTCGTAGAAGACGATCCGCCGGGCCCGGCCCATGCCCGTGAAGTAGGCATTGCCGTGCGCCGAGCGCCGGCTGCCATCCATGACGAACAGCCCGCGTGAGGCGAAGCCGCAGCGGGCAAGCAACTGCTCCACCCGCTCGCGCACCGGCCCCTGAGGCATCGGCTCGAAGCGGTTGAAGAGCGGCGCGATCACCGTGGGGTAGAGCACCAGCACTCCGAGGTTGAAGCCTACCCAGAGCAGCCAGGCCCACAGCCACCAGTTCTCGCCGGCCGAGCGCATCAGCGCGAGCACCGCCGCCAGCAGGGGCACGCCAAGCACCAGCCCGACCGCCAGCCCCTTGATCTGGTCGGCGATCCAGAGCCGCAGGGTCATGCGGTTGAACCCGAAGCGCTCCTCGAGCCGGAACTGTCGGTACCAGTCGAGCGGCGTCTCGACGATCCCGCCGATGACGCTCACGGCCAGCACCAGCAGCACCGGCCGCCACCAGGCTTGCTGCGGCAGCAGGGACAGCAGGCTCTCGTGCAGCCATTGCAGCCCGCCGAGCAGCGTGAAGCCCACCAGGGTGAGCATGCCCAGCAGGAACTCGACCATGCCCAGACGGGTTCGGGCCACGGTGTAGTCGGCGGCGCGCTGGTGCGCGGCCAGGCTCACCCGCCCGGCGAATGCCGCGGGCACCGTGTCGCGGTGGCGGCTCACATGACGGATCTGGCGCGCGGCCAGCCACAGGCGCAGGCCCGCGGTGAGCAGCACGGCCGCGGCAAAGACCAGGCTGAAGGCGAGCGCGCTCGTCACGAGTGGGGAAGGGCCTGCGCTGAGAGCCGCGAACGCGGCTGTGACAGAATCGCGGGATTATGACACAGCCCCCTGATCCCGCTTCGGCCGCCCCGGCCGGCACTGCGCTGGCGATCCGCCCCGACGAGACCCGGTTGGTCTGGATCGACATGGAGATGACCGGCCTGCGCCCGGAGGTCGATCGCATCATCGAGGTGGCCGCCGTGGTCACCGACAGCGACCTGAACATCCTGGCGAAGAGCGACTCCTACGCGCTGCATCAGCCCGAGGCGGTGCTCCAGACCATGGACCAGTGGAACCAGTCCACCCACGGCCGCTCGGGCCTCACCGCGCGGGTGCGCGCCTCGCGCCTGTCCGAGGCCGATGTCGAGCGCGCGCTGCTCGATTTCCTGTCTGTCTGGGTGCCCGCGGGCAAGACCCCGATGTGCGGCAACTCCATCGGCCAGGACCGCCGCTTCATGGTCCGCTACATGCCGCAGCTGGAGGCCTGGTTCCACTACAGAAATCTCGATGTGAGCACCCTGAAGGAACTCGCCCGCCGCTGGGCGCCGGCGGTGGCTCGCAGCTTCGTCAAGCGCAGCGCGCATACCGCGCTGGCCGACATCCACGAGTCCATCGACGAACTGCGCCATTACCGGCACCACTTCATCGCCGCGCCGGCGCCATCGGCCGGCTGAATCCCGCCGCACCGGCGCCATCGGCCGGCTGAATCCCGTCGGGCCGGCGCCATCGGCCGGCTCAGTCGCGTCAGGCCGCTGGCGCCCGCCACACCCGCCGGATCACCAGCGCGAGCCCCGCGCTGGCCACCACCAGGCCGGCCACCCCGGCCAGCCAGAAGCCCAGGGCGCCGCTGCGCGACCCGTGCAGGGCAGCCGCTCCGAGCGCGGCCGGCTCGCCGGCGACGGTGAGCAGCCAGCCGCCGCCCAGGCCCACGCCCCACATCGACACCACGCACACCACCATCGGCAGCGTGGCGATCTTGTAGGCGCGCAGCACGAAGGCGATCTGCGTCTGCAGGCTGTCGAACACCGAGAACACCGCCAGCGCGGCCAGCAGCGGCAGGGCGGCCGCCACCACCGCCGGGTCGGTGCTGTAGGCCTGCGCGATCGGCCCGCGCAGCAGCCACAGCAGGGCGCCGGCAAGCACCGCGAGGCCCACGCCGAGCCGGATGCCGGTGAGGCCCAGCGCGCGCGCGCGGGCAGGATCGCCACCGCCCAGCGACTGCGCGACCAGGGTGCTGGTGGCGCTCGCGATCGCCATGGCGATCATGTAGATGACGCCGGTGAGGTTGGCCGCGATCTGGTGGCTGGCCAGGGTCACCGTGCCGAAGCGCGCCACCAGGATCGACATGAAGGTGAAGGAGGTGACCTCGATCAGGTAGGTGGCGCCGATCGGCAGGCCCAGGCGCAGCAGCTCGCCCATGGCCCGGGCCCGCGGCGCCACCGGGCGGCGCAACGCAAGACCGCCGTAGCGGGGATCACGCAACAGCCACACCGCGCCGCCGAGCACGCTCGCCCAGGCGATCACGCTGGTGGCCAGCGCGCAGCCCGGACCGCCGAGCGCGGGCAGGCCCAGCGCATCGCTGCCGTGCATGAAGAGCAGGTTCAGCGGGAACTTTGCCGCCACCCCGATCAGGTTGATCGCCATCACCACCTTGGGCTGGGCGATGGCGGTGTTCAGGGCATAGAAACAGCGAAACAGCAGCGCTGCCGGAATGCCGGCAGCGGTGTAGCCCAGATAGGCGTCGATGCGCCCGGCCAGTTCGGCGGGTGCGTCGGCCAGCGCGATCCAGGGCTGCGACCAGCCCAGCGCGATGCAGCCCGGCACGCTCAGCGCCAGCGCCACCCACACCGCCTGCCAGAAGGCCGCGCCAACCTCCTGGCGACGGCCGGCGCCGAGGTGCTGGGCGGCGATCGGCGAGAGCGCGAGCAGCACGCCCATCAGCGACACGTAGACACTGACGTAGACGCTGGACCCCAGGCCCACCGCGGCGAGATCCTGGGCCGACAGCCGCCCGGCCATGGCGGTGTCGATGATGCCGTTGACCATGACCGCAAGCTGGCCGATGTAGAGCGGCCAGGCCAGGCGCAGGATCTCGCCGCGCATCAGGGCTGCCGGTACAGGCGCAGGAGTTCGTCCCGGTCGCGCGGCCGGGCGCCTTCCCAGACCAGCACCCAGCCCGGCGGCGGATCGGCCGGGCGCCGGGCTGCCGCGCCGCTCACCTGTTCGATGCGCCAGGCGCATACCGGATCCGAGGCCGCCAGGGGCAGGCCGCCGAAGTACTGGAGCATGGCCCGTTGCGCGCGCCCCAGTGCCACCGGCGTGACGCAGGCCTGACCCGCGGGCAGCCGGGCCGCGATCTGCTCGGCCAGGTCACGATAGGTATTGCGCTGGTTGATCGCCGGCAGCCACAGGGTCATGAGCAGCAGCCAGGCCAGCACCAGGCCGCCGCACGAGAGCGTGACCGGCCGCCACAGCGCGGGGCGGTGGCGGGCCACCCGCCAGCGCACCAGCGCCAGCCAGGCCAGGGTGGCGCCCGCGCCGAGCGCCAGCGCGCCGGGTGACCACTGCGGCTGGAAGCCCGGCGAGAGCATGGCCGCGCTCGCGGCCATGGGCCGGGGGCTGCCGGCCAGCCAGGCGAGCCAGTAGGCCCACACCACCAGGCCGATCAGCGTGTAGGTCATGACCGCGAACCAGTCGATCAGGCTGGTGATGGAGCGCCGCAGGGTGGGCAGGCCGATGGCCGCGAGCATGGCGAGCGAGGCCGCGGGCTGGATGATGAAGCCCTCCGGCGCGCCCGATCCGGCGAGCGCCGCCACCGCCAGCACCACCGCGCTCAGGGTGGGCAGGGCCAGGGCCGGTTCATCGAGCCGACCGCGCCAGCGCAGCACCGCCCAGGTGGCCACCGGCCACACCGGCCACAGGAACCATGGCACGGTGCGCGCGTAGTAGCCCAGCCCGGCCGCGTCGGGCAGGCCGAACTGGGTGGCGTTCCAGGCCAGCCACTGGTGCAGATGGCCGGCCGCGCCTGGCTGGGCCGACAGCGTCAGCGCCAGCGGCCAGGCCAGCCCGAGCACGATGGCCACCGGCAGGGCGGCCAGCAGCCAGCGCGCGGCCACCACCCGCCAGGCCAGCGACACCATCGGCAGCCCGAGCGTGATCACGGTCAGGGCCGCCGCGGGCAGCAGACCGCGGGTGGTCACGGTGGCGGCGATCATCGCGCCCGCGATCAGGCCGCCGGTGAGCGGCCGCTCGATGGCGATGGCCGCGCCGAACAGGTAGACCGCGACCCAGACCAGCTGCGCCGCGTCGGCGCTGTTCTCGTGCAGGGGCGCCACCAGACCGATCGTGGCCATGAGCAGCAGCAGCGCGCTGTCGGCCACCGCCCGCCCGAAATCGGTGGGCGTGGCTCGCGCATCGAAGGGGTCGGCGGGCAGCAGCCGGGGCTGCCGGGCAAGCTGGAGGGTGGCGTACCACAGCGCCACGAACATCAGCCCGAGCAGCACCATGGCGGCGAGCTGGGCAGCCACGTGCGCCGGCACCGCCGGCAGCGCGCGGATGGCCAGCGCCGCCAGCCAGTGCGGCAGCGGGCCCTCATCGGGCACCGGCGCGCCGGCGATCTCGGGCATCAGCCACTGAGCGGGGCCGCCGCGGGCCATGGCCAGCGACACGCCAAAGCCGAGCGCGTCGGCCGCACGCCAGGGGTCTCGGCCGGCCAGACCGGGAACGATGTAGAGCAGGCTCAGCAGCCACAGGCCCCAGCGGGGCAGCTTGCCGGCCTGCAGATCGGTCACCAGGAAGGAGCGCATCGCAGCGGTCGGTGCTTGCCGGCCGGCTCGGGCCGCGCGGTGGGTGACATCGGGGGGGAACACGGCAGCCAGTGGCTGCCTGACGGCGACGCAGGGGCCGCCGTCAACCGGGTCAGGCGCCGGCCACCCCTGACGGGATGGCCTCGGCGCGCCCGGAAGGCTGGCGGGTCAGGCGCCGGCCTTGGTGCGGGCGAACTTCTGGCGGAACTTCTCGACCCGGCCGGTCTCGCTGATGCGCTGCTGGGCGCCGGTGTAGAAGGGATGCGACTCGGAGGTCACATCCAGCTTCATCAGCGGGTACTCCTTGCCGTCTTCCATGGTGATCTTCTCGCGCGAGGACAGCGTCGAGCGGGTGATGAACTTGAAGCCCGTGGACATGTCCTGGAACACGACTTCGCGGTACTCGGGGTGGATGCCAGATTTCATCGCGATTCCTCAAGGAATGCCGACCGCCTCGCGCCGACGGGCGCCAGGCCGTGGCAGGCTGCCACGGCGCATGGTTTGGGCGAATTCAGCCAAGCCTTAGATGATGGCACAGGCGCGCGCCTGCGGCAAGCTGCGTGGGCGGGATCGCCTAGCGCTTCATCATCTCGAAGAATTCCTGGTTGCTCTTGGTGGCCCGGATCTTGTCGAGCAGGAATTCCATGGCGGCGATCTCGTCCATGTCGTGCAGCAGCTTGCGCAGGATCCAGATCTTCTGCAGCACGTCATTGCGGATGAGCAGCTCCTCGCGCCGGGTGCCCGAGCGCGAGATGTTGATGGCCGGGTACACCCGCTTCTCCATCATGCGCCGGTCGAGGTGCAGCTCCATGTTGCCGGTGCCCTTGAACTCCTCGTAGATCACCTCGTCCATGCGGCTGCCGGTGTCGATCAGCGCGGTGGCGATGATGGTGAGCGAGCCGCCTTCCTCGATGTTGCGGGCCGCGCCGAAGAAGCGCTTGGGCCGCTGCAGGGCGTTGGCATCGACACCGCCGGTGAGCACCTTGCCCGAGGCCGGCACCACGGTGTTGTAGGCGCGGGCCAGCCGGGTGATGGAGTCGAGCAGGATGACCACGTCACGCTTGTGCTCGACCAGCCGCTTGGCCTTCTCGATGACCATCTCGGCCACCTGCACGTGGCGGGTGGCCGGCTCGTCGAAGGTAGAGGCGACGACCTCGCCGCGCACCGAGCGGCTCATCTCGGTCACCTCCTCGGGGCGCTCGTCGATGAGCAGCACGATCAGGGTGACATCGGGGTGGTTGGTGGTGATCGCGTGCGCGATGTGCTGCATGAGCACGGTCTTGCCGGCCTTGGGCGGGGCCACGATCAGGCCGCGCTGGCCTTTGCCGATCGGCGCGATCATGTCGATGATCCGGCTGGTGATGTTCTCCTCGGCGCGGATGTCGCGCTCGAGGGTCATCACCTTGTTCGGATGCAGCGGCGTGAGGTTCTCGAACAGGATCTTGTTCTTGCTCGCCTCGGGCGGCTCGCCGTTGATCTTGTCGACCTTGACCAGCGCGAAGTAGCGCTCGCCATCCTTGGGCGTGCGCACCTCGCCCTCGATGGAGTCGCCGGTGTGCAGGTTGAAGCGCCGGATCTGCGAGGGCGAGATGTAGATGTCGTCGGTGCTCGCCAGGTAGGAGGTCTCGGGCGAGCGCAGGAATCCGAAGCCGTCGGGCAGCACCTCGAGCACGCCGTCGCCGAAGATGGACTCGCCGGTCTTGGCCTTGCGCTTGAGGATCGCGAACATCAGCTCCTGCTTGCGCATGCGCTGAGGCGCCTCGATGTCCAGGCTGGTGGCCAGCTCGATGAGTTGCGAGACGTGCTGGGCCTTCAGATCGGATAGGTGCATGGGGTGCGGGGAGCCGGAACCGGGGTCAGGGAGGACGGCGGGCAGGGCCGGGCCGTGGCGGATGGGCGTGTCTGGGACGACCTGGCTCGCGGCGGATGCTGCGAAGCCCCTCGGGGTGAGCCGGATTCAGCGGGACGAGGGGCTGGCGGGGGCGAGTGGCCCTGGGGGTGCGGGCGACCGGCATGCGCCGGCAGCCCGCGGCGGCGGTGCCGTCGAGCGTGCCGGGAGATTACAACGAATCAGAGATGGCTGTCCAGAAACTGGGCGAGCTGGGATTTCGAGACCGCGCCGACCTTGGTGGCGATCACTTCGCCGCCCTTGTAGAGCAGCAGCGAGGGGATGCCGCGGATGCCGTAGCGCGTGGCGGTCTCGGGGTTGTCATCGACGTCGATCTTGGCGATCTGCAGTCGACCGTCGTAATCGCGCGAGAGTTCCTCGAGGATGGGCGCGATCTGCTTGCACGGGCCGCACCAGGGCGCCCAGTAGTCGACCAGGACCGGCTTGTCGGCCTTCAGGACGTCCTGTTCGAAGCTCTTGTCGGAAACATGGGTGATGCTCATGACGGGATCCTCCGGGAAGGCTGGGGAAAATACCACAGCCGCCGAGGCGCCGCTTGGCGCCCCCGCCCCCGACACCGGCATCGCGCCCCTGGCGGGTCAACGCCACCGGCGCGGTCGATGCGCCGGCGCGATCCCTGCCGGCTGATAGAATGGGTGCGGGCGGGCCCCCCCGCATCGCGGCGTGG
The DNA here is from genome assembly GCA_037146935.1 of Burkholderiales bacterium. Taxonomy (GTDB): domain Bacteria; phylum Pseudomonadota; class Gammaproteobacteria; order Burkholderiales; family Burkholderiaceae_E; genus Quisquiliibacterium. Next base: position 8,176 of record JBAWWD010000016.1, on the reverse strand, counting down.
TCAATCTGGTCAGGTCCGGAAGGAAGCAGCCACAGCCAGCCGTCGCGAGTGCCGGGGTCCCGGCTCGCCCCCTTCCCCTCCCGCCGGCAGTGACCGTGGCCCATCAGGTACTTGCGCGCAAGTGGCGCCCCCGCGACTTCTCCACCCTGGTCGGCCAGGACCATGTCGTGCGCGCGCTCTCCCATGCCCTGGTGTCGGGCCGTCTGCACCACGCCTACCTGTTCACCGGCACCCGCGGCGTGGGCAAGACCACCATCGCGCGCATCCTGGCCAAGGCGCTCAACTGCCAGACCGGTGTCACCGACCGGCCCTGCGGCGTGTGTTCGGCCTGCACCGAGATCGACGCCGGGCGCTTCCCTGACTACCTCGAGATGGACGCGGCCTCCAACCGCGGCGTCGACGAGATGGCCCAGGTGCTCGAGGCGGCGGTCTACTCGCCCTCGGCGGGCCGGTACAAGGTCTACATGATCGACGAGGTGCACATGCTCTCGTCGCACGCGTTCAACGCGATGCTCAAGACCCTCGAGGAGCCGCCGGCCCACGTGGTGTTCATCCTGGCCACCACCGATCCCCAGAAGGTGCCCGTCACGGTGCTCTCGCGCTGCCTGCAGTTCGGTCTGCGCAACATGCCGCCCGAGGCCGTGGCGTCGCACCTCGCCAGCATCCTGCAGGCCGAGGCGGTGGCCTTCGAGCCGGGCGCGCTCGCGCTGATCGGTCGTGCGGCGGCGGGCAGCATGCGCGATGCGCTGTCGCTGCTCGACCAGGCGATCGCCTTCGGCGGCGGTTCGGTCGCGCAGGCCGACGTGGCCGAGATGCTCGGGGTGGTCGATGCCGGCTGGATCCAGCGGCTGACCGCGGCGCTGCTCGCCGGCGACGGCGCGGGCCTGATCGCGCTGGCCGACGACATGGCCGCTGCCGGCGCGCCCTGGCGTCGCGTGCTCGATGAATTCGCGGTGCGCCTGCAGCGCATGGCGCTGTGCCGGGCGGGGCTGGTCGCGGCCCCCGAAGATGACCCCGACCTCGCCGCGCACGCCGCGCAGGCCGAGCCCGAGACGCTCCAGGTGTACTACCAGATCGTCATCCATGGCGCGCGCGACCTCCCGCTCGCGCCCGACGAGCGGGTGGGTTTCACCATGACCCTGCTGCGGCTGCTGGCCTTCCGGCCCGAGACCGATGCCGCGCCGGCGCGCCCGGCCGCGGCACCGGCCCGCGCGGCCAGCGTGGCAGCGCCAACGCGCGCCAGCGCGCCGGCGCCGGTCTCGGCAGCGGCCCCTGCGCCGCGGCCCGTGCCGGCACCTTCGCCTGCATCTGCGCCTGCATCTGCCCCTGCGCCTGCGCCCGTTCCCGCGCCCGCCGTGGCAGCGCCAGCGCGCCCGCACGCCGAGGCCGATGCCGCCCCCGCATTCGACGGCAACTGGCCGGCCCTGGCCACCCGCGTCCGTCTGGGCGGCTTCGCGCAGCAGTTCCTCGAGCAGAGCGAACTCCTCGGCCATGAGGGCCTCGCCTTCCGGGTGCGGGTGCCGATCCGGCCGCTGGCCGAGGCCGGCACGCTCGCCAAGGTCCGCGAAGGGCTGGCCGCGCACTTCGGCCAGCCCGTGCAGCTCTCGGTCGAGGTCGGCGCGGTGGGGCAGGCCACCGCCGCGCAGGCCGCCCAGGAGCAGCGCAGCCAGCGGCTCGCCCAGGCCCGCGAGTCGCTCGAGCGCGACCCCTTCGTGCGCGGCCTGATCGACGATCTCGATGGCCGCATCGTTCCCGATTCCATCCGGCCGGTCGATCCCTGAGCCGGCCGCCACTTTCCCCCCGATCCGTCGTTCACCCGTCACGCAGCCAAGGACACCATCGCCATGATGAAGGGACAGCTCGCCGGCCTGATGAAGCAGGCCCAGCAGATGCAGGACAACCTCAAGCGCGTGCAGGAGCAGCTCGCCCAGGTCGAGGTCGAGGGCCAGTCGGGCGCCGGCCTGGTCAAGGTCACCGTCACCTGCCGCAACGAGGTCAAGCGGGTGGTGATCGATCCCAGCCTGGTGGCCGATGACCGCGACATGCTCGAGGACCTGATCGTCGCCGCCGTCAACGACGCCCTGCGCCGCGCCGAACAGACCTCCCAGGAGCGCATGAGCAGCGTGACCGCGGGCATGCCCATGCCCCCGGGCTTCAAGCTGCCCTTCTGAGCGCGTTGCCGCGGCCATGAAGTCCGCCGCGCCGCCCGGTCTGCTCGAGGCGCTGGTGCAGGCCCTGCGCCGGCTGCCCGGGGTCGGCCCGCGCGCCGCGCAGCGCCACGCCTATCACCTGCTGCAGCACGACCGCGAGGGCGCGCGCCAGCTCGTCCGCGCCCTCGATGCCGCGCTCGGTGGGCTGGGGCGCTGCCGGCTGTGCAACACCTTCGCCGACGCCGAGCTGTGCGAGACCTGCGCCTCGCCGCGACGCGACCCCAGCCTGCTCTGCGTGGTCGAGACCCCGGCCGATCAGGCCATGGTCGAGCAGACCCTGGCCTTCCAGGGCCGGTATTTCGTGCTCATGGGCCGGCTCTCGCCGCTCGATGGCGTGGGCCCGCGCGAGCTCGGTCTGCAGCGGCTGCTCGAGCGTGCCGGCGACGGCGTGGTCACCGAGGTGATCCTCGCCACCAACTTCACCCAGGAGGGCGAGGCCACCGCGCATTACCTCGGCGAGCTGCTGCGGGCCCGCGGTCTGGCGGTCAGCCGGCTGGCGCGTGGCGTGCCGGTGGGCGGTGAGCTCGAGTACGTCGACGCCTCCACCATCGCGCAGGCCATGCGCGATCGCAAGACCATCCGCGGCTGACCCAGGCGGGCCGGTCGGCCTGCCTCGCCGTGCTATCATCCGCAGGTTTGACCGCCGCTGCGCGAAACGCGCATCGGGCTGCTTGCGAGCGTCATCGATCCGGGCCTTTTCGCAGGCCCGGCGCGGTGATCCGGCGGACGGGTTCGCGCCCGTCCGGGGCCAGGCCCGCCGGGTCCGCGCCCGGCCCGTCTGGCGGACCTCGCCCAGGAGTCGTCCTTTGTTGCCCCAAACAGCCCCCGCCGTCCTGGCGCTCGCCGACGGCAGCGTCTTCCACGGCCACTCGATCGGCGCGCCGGTGCGCCGCGTGGGAGAGGTGGTGTTCAACACCTCGCTCACCGGCTACCAGGAAATCCTCACCGATCCGAGCTACTGCCGCCAGATCGTCACGCTCACCTATCCGCACATCGGCAACACCGGGGTCAACCCTGAAGACGCCGAGTCCGCGCAGGTGCATGCCGCCGGCCTGGTGGTGCGTGACCTGCCCGCGCTCGCGTCCAACTGGCGCAGCACCGGCAGCCTGAGCGCCTACCTGCGCGACAACGGCATCCCCGGCATCGCCGGCCTCGATACCCGTCGCCTCACGCGCCTGCTGCGCGAGAAGGGCGCCCAGGCCGGTTGCCTGCTCGCCGGCGACGCCCCCGGCGCCACGCTCGACGTGGCCGAGGCCCTCGCCGCGGCGCGCGCCTTCCCGGGGCTGGCCGGCATGGACCTCGCCCGGGAGGTCAGCACCCCCCGCGCCTACGCCTGGCACGAGGGCTCGTGGGCGCTCGGCGAGGGTCATCGCGCCCCGGGCGCGCCGGCTGGCGGCCGGGCGCTGCGCGTGGCCGCCTTCGACTTCGGCGTCAAGCGCAACATCCTGCGGATGCTGGCCGACCGCGGCTGCGAGGTCACGGTGCTGCCGGCCCAGGCCGGCGCCGCGCAGGCGCTGGCCCTGCAGCCCGACGGCATCTTCCTGTCCAACGGCCCCGGCGATCCCGAGCCCTGCGACTACGCGATTGCCGCCGCCACCGAACTCATCGAGCGCGGCCTGCCCACCTTCGGCATCTGCCTGGGCCACCAGATCATGGGGCTCGCCTCGGGCGCGCGCACCCTCAAGATGAAGTTCGGCCACCACGGCGCCAACCATCCGGTCAAGGACCTCGACACCGGGCAGGTGCTCATCACCAGCCAGAACCACGGCTTCGCGGTCGACCCCGACAGCCTGCCGGCCAGCCTGCGCATCACCCACGTCTCGCTGTTCGACGGCTCCATCCAGGGGCTGGCCCGCACCGACCGGCCGGCCTTCTGCTTCCAGGGCCACCCCGAGGCGAGCCCGGGGCCGCACGACATCGGCTACCTGTTCGACCGGTTCGTGGCGCTCATGCGCCAGGCGCGCGCCTGATGCCGCTCCAAACCGCCGTTCCCCTCTTCGCCTGACAGGCCGCCATGCCCAAGCGCACCGACATCCAGAGCATCCTCATCATCGGCGCCGGCCCGATCGTCATCGGCCAGGCCTGCGAGTTCGACTACTCCGGCGCGCAGGCCTGCAAGGCCCTGCGCGAGGAGGGTTTCCGGGTGGTGCTGGTCAACAGCAACCCGGCCACCATCATGACCGACCCCGGCACGGCCGATGTCACCTACATCGAGCCGATCACCTGGCAGGTGGTCGAGAGCATCATCGCCAAGGAGCGCCCCGACGCCATCCTGCCCACCATGGGCGGGCAGACCGCGCTCAACTGCGCCCTCGACCTGCACCGCCATGGCGTGCTCGCCCGCTACGGGGTCGAGCTCATCGGCGCCTCGCCCGAGGCGATCGACAAGGCCGAGGACCGCAGCAAGTTCAAGGACGCCATGACCGGCATCGGCCTGGGGTCGGCGCGGTCGGGCATCGCGCACTCGCTCGAGGAGGCCTGGGCGGTGCAGCGCGCCATCAGCGAGGCCGGCTCGGCCTCGGGCTTTCCCATGATCATCCGGCCCAGCTTCACGCTGGGCGGCACCGGCGGCGGCATCGCCTACAACGCCGAGGAGTTCGAGACCATCTGCAAGCGCGGGCTCGAGGCCTCGCCCACCAGCGAGCTGCTCATCGAGGAGAGCCTCATCGGCTGGAAGGAGTTCGAGATGGAGGTGGTCCGCGACCGCGCGGACAACTGCATCATCGTGTGCTCCATCGAGAACCTCGACCCGATGGGCATCCACACCGGCGACTCCATCACCGTGGCCCCGGCGCAGACGCTCACCGACAAGGAATACCAGCTGATGCGCGATGCCTCGATCGCCATCCTGCGCGAGATCGGGGTCGACACCGGCGGCAGCAACGTGCAGTTCGCGATCAATCCGGCCGACGGCCGGATGATCGTCATCGAGATGAACCCGCGGGTGTCGCGCTCCTCGGCCCTGGCCTCCAAGGCCACCGGCTTTCCGATCGCCAAGGTGGCCGCCAAGCTGGCGGTGGGCTACACGCTCGACGAGCTGCGCAACGACATCACCGGCGGCGCCACGCCGGCCTCGTTCGAGCCGAGCATCGACTACGTGGTCACCAAGATCCCGCGCTTCGCCTTCGAGAAGTTCCCGCAGGCCGACAGCCACCTCACCACCCAGATGAAGTCGGTGGGCGAGGTCATGGCCATCGGCCGCACCTTCCAGGAGAGCTTCCAGAAGGCGCTGCGCGGCCTCGAGGTGGGGGTCGACGGCCTGAACCAGAAGACCACCGAACGCGAGCGCATCGAGGAGGAGCTCGGCGAGCCCGGTCCCGAGCGCATCTGGTACGTGGGCGATGCCTTCGCCGCCGGCTTCAGCCTCGAGGAGGTCCACGCGCTCACCCGCATCGACCCCTGGTTCCTGTCGCAGATCAAGGAGATCGTCGACATCGAGCTCGAGCTCGACCGGCGCACGCTCGGCGACATCGACCGCGCCACTCTGCTGTGGCTCAAGAAGAAGGGCTTCTCCGATCGCCGGCTGGGATATCTGCTCGACAGCACCGAGGCCGAGATCCGCAAGCTGCGCCGCGAATGGGGCGTGCGGCCGGTGTTCAAGCGGGTGGACACCTGCGCGGCCGAGTTCGCCACCACCACCGCCTACCTCTACTCCACCTATGAGGAAGAGTGCGAGGCGCAGCCCACCAGCCGTCGCAAGATCATCGTGCTGGGCGGCGGCCCCAACCGCATCGGTCAGGGCATCGAGTTCGACTACTGCTGCGTGCACGCGGCGCTCGCGCTGCGCGAGGACGGCTTCGAGACCATCATGGTCAACTGCAACCCCGAGACCGTCTCCACCGACTACGACACCAGCGACCGGCTCTACTTCGAGCCGCTCACGCTCGAGGACGTGCTCGAGATCGTCGACCTCGAGAAGCCGGTGGGCGTGATCGTGCAGTACGGCGGCCAGACGCCGCTGAAGCTGGCCCGCGCCCTCGAGGCCAACGGCGTGCCGATCATCGGCACCTCCCCCGAGAGCATCGATGTCGCCGAAGACCGCGAGCGCTTCCAGAAGCTGCTGGTCAAGCTCAACCTGCGCCAGCCGCCCAACCGCACCGCGCGCACCGAGGCCGACGCCATCGCCATGGCCCAGGAGATCGGCTACCCGCTGGTGGTGCGGCCCAGCTACGTGCTGGGCGGTCGGGCCATGGAGATCGTGCACGAGCAGCGCGACCTCGAGCGCTACATGCGCGAGGCGGTCAAGGTCTCCAACGACAGCCCGGTGCTGCTCGACCGGTTCCTGAACGATGCCATCGAGGTCGATGTCGACTGCCTGTCCGACGGCCAGCGCGTGTTCGTCGGCGGCGTCATGGAGCACATCGAGCAGGCCGGCGTGCACTCCGGCGACTCTGCCTGCTCGCTGCCGCCGTACTCGCTGTCCGACAGCATGGTGGCCGAGCTCAAGCGCCAGACCGAGCAGATGGCCCGCGCCCTGAAGGTGGTCGGCCTCATGAACGTGCAGTTCGCCATCCAGCGCTCGGCCGATGGCGGCGACGGCACGGTCTTCGTGCTCGAGGTGAACCCGCGTGCCTCGCGCACCGTGCCCTACGTGTCCAAGGCCACCGGCCTGCCGCTGGCCAAGATCGCGGCGCGATGCATGGCCGGCGCCAGCCTCGCCAGCCAGGGCGTCGAGCACGAGGTCACGCCGCCCTACTACTCGGTCAAGGAGGCGGTATTCCCCTTCGTGAAGTTCCCCGGGGTGGACACCATCCTCGGCCCCGAGATGAAGTCCACCGGCGAGGTCATGGGCGTGGGCTACACCTTCGGCGAGGCCTTCGTGAAGTCGCAGCTCGCCGCCGGCGTGCGCCTGCCGGCCTCGGGCACGGCCTTCGTGTCGGTGAAGAACGCCGACAAGCCCGGCGTGGTCGAGGTGGCCCGGGCGCTGCACGAGATCGGCTTCCGGCTGGTGGCCACCCGTGGCACCGCCGCGGCGATCGCCGCGCAGGGCATCCCCGTGCAGGTCGTGAACAAGGTGCAGGAAGGCCGCCCGCACATCGTCGACATGCTCAAGAACGGCGAGGTGGCGCTGGTGATCAACACCGTCGAGGAAAAGCGCGGCGCCATCGCCGATTCGCGCTCGATCCGCACCACGGCGCTCGCGCAGCGGGTCACCTACTACACCACGCTGGCCGGTGCCCGCGCCGCGGTGGCCGGCATGCGCCACCTGAGCGCGCTCGATGTCTATAGTCTGCAGCAGCTGCACCAGAGCCTGGCCGCCTGAGTCGCCCCCGACTGCCGCCCCGCCTGGCGCGGGGCGGCGGCCGCGCACCCGAACCGGAGTTCCAACATGCCCACCATTCCGCTCACCCTGAGGGGCGCGCAGCTGCTCAAGGACGAGCTGCACCGCCTCAAGACCGTCGACCGCCCGGCGGTGATCACCGCCATCGCCGAGGCCCGCGCCCAGGGTGATCTCTCCGAGAACGCCGAATACGATGCGGCCCGGGAACGCCAGGGCTTCATCGAGGGCCGCATCGCCGAGCTCGAGGGCAAGCTCTCCAACGCCCAGGTGATCGACGCGAAGCTGGTCGATGCCGAGGGCCGCGTGGTGTTCGCCGCCACCGTCGAGCTCGAGGACCTCAAGAGCGGTGACACCGTCACCTATCAGATCGTCGGTGACGACGAGGCCGACATCAAGGCCGGCCGCATCTCGGTGTCGAGCCCCATCGCGCGCGCGCTCATCGGCAAGTACGCCGGTGATGTCGCCGAGGTGCAGGCGCCCGGCGGCGTGCGCGAATACGAGATCCTGAACGTCCGCTACGAGTAGGGCCGCGCCGGCTCGGCGCCCCTCATCGTCGGCTTGGCGCGCCAGCAGCGCTTGCTCAGCATTCCCTCAGCGCCTGCTCAGCCCCTGCTCAGCGCTTGCGCCCGCCGGTGCTGCGTCCTGCGCTCGCGCCGCGGGCCGCGCCCGCCGGGCGGGCGCCCCC
>JBAWWD010000015.1:0-128507 GCA_037146935.1 Burkholderiales bacterium | reverse complement strand
GGTGGACGCCGGCGCGGTGGCCGCCGCCGGCCCGCCGGGCGAGGCGGTGCGCGAGCGCGTCCGCCAGGCGCGCGAACACGCGATCGCGCAGGCCCTGCCGCGCTGACCCGCGCCGGCTCAGATCAGCCGCGCAATGGCGGCGGCGATCATCGAGAGCACGATCGTCGAGGCGATCGGCAGCGACCACTCCCGCCCGAAGGCGCGGAAGTTCAGGTCGCCGGGCAGACGGCCCATGCCGAGCCGGCGCAGCCAGGGGGTGAGCCCCGAGAACAGCACCAGGGCGAGCACCGTGACCAGCAGCCAGCGGATCATGCCGCCTCCAGGGCGAGCGGCCGATCGCCGCGGGCGAAGCCCGGCCCGGCCGAGTCGAGCCCGCGCGACAGGCCGATCGCCTTGAAGAGCTCGCCCATCTCGGCCGGCGAGAGCAGCATCTGCGCAGCCTGCGCCTCGCGCGCCCACGCCAGAGGGTCCGCCGAACCGGCAGCGCGGTGCCGGTCGGCGAGGTCATCGAGCAGCCCGAGGTTGGTCAGCAGGCGGGCCTGCGGCAGGAAGCCGAGCACCTGCAGCCCCTCGTCGAGCGCGGCCTGCGCCACCGCGGTGAAATCCACATGCGCGGTGATGTCCTGCAGGCCCGGCAGATAGAAGGGATCGCCGTGGGCATGATGGCGGTAGTGGCACATCAGCGTGCCGCCCGCGCGCTGCACGTGGTGGAACTCGGGCCGCGCGAAGCCGTAGTCGATGAGCAGGATCGCGCCGCGCGCGAGCCGCCGCGCGGCCTCGGCCACCCAGGCCTGGGCCTGCTCGCCGAGCTCGCCCTCGCAGGCCAGCGCGTCGATGTCGGACACCCCGGCGCCCTGCGCGACCCGCTCGCGCACCCGGGCCGCGAACCCCGGCTCGGCCGGTCGCGCCGACCAGACGAAGCCCGCCTCGCCCAGCCCCACGCCGCGCTCGAGCACTCGCGCCGGCGCGCCTGCCTGCGCGGGCTGCAGCGCGAAGGCGCGCACCGGGATCGCATCGAGCAGTTCATTGGCGAGCACCACGCCGTCGATGCGCGCCGGCCAGGTCTGCAACCAGCTCACCCGCGGCAGCGCCTGCGGACAGGCCAGCGCGATGCGCTCACGCTGGCGCGCGGCGAGCTCGGCCGAGAGCTCGACGATGCGGTAGCGCACGTCGGTGAGGCCCAGGCGCTCGAACTCAACGAGCATCTGGGCGGCGAGCGCGCCGCTGCCGGCGCCGAACTCGATCACCTCCCGGCCGCACTGCGTGAACCAGTGGGCGCACTGCCGCGCCAGGCAGGCGCCGAACAGGCCCGAGAGCTCGGGCGCGGTGATGAAGTCTCCGCCAGCGCCGAACTTGCGCGCCGGCCCGCTGTAGTAGCCCAGGCCCGGCGTGTAGAGCGCCAGCGCCATGTATTCGTCGAAGCCGATCCAGCCACCGGCCTCCTGGATGCGCGCGGCGATGCGCGCGCTCAGCGCCTGGCTGATCGCGCGCGCCTCGGGAGATGGCTCGGGCAGGGCCGGGGACGCGCGCATCCCCGCATTCTACGGGCGCTGCCCGGCGCGTCGGGGAATGCCGCTACACTGGCGCCCCACGGCACGGCCCGCCGCAAGGCTCAGGCCGCGCCCGCCCGGCGCGCGCGCGCCCATCGCCACCACCCGTTCATGTCCAGCCAGGCTCCCATGCCGCCGGCCGCGGCCGCGCCCTCCCTCGGGGCCGGCGCCCGCGCCAGCGCCCCATCCGCCCCGGTGGCACGCCGCGTGCTGGTCACCGGCGCCGCGCGCCGGCTCGGCCGCGAGATCGCGCTCGCCCTGGCGCGTGCCGGCTGGGACGTGGCCGTGCACCATGGCGAGTCGGTGCAGGCCGCGCAGGACACCGTGGCCGACATCCAGGCGCTGGGCCGGCGCGCGGTGGCGCTGCAGGCCGACCTCGCCGACCCGCAGCAGACAGCGGCCCTGTTCGACGCGGCCAGCGCCGCGCTCGGCCCGCTCGATGCCCTGGTGAACAACGCCTCGCGCTTCGAGCCCGACCGGCCCGAGAGCTTCGAGTACGCCGGCCTGCACCGCCACCTCGACCCCAACCTGGCCGCGCCGCTGCTGCTCGCGCGACGCCTGCACGAGGCGCGCTGCGCGCTGCCCGCCAGCGCGCCGGCCGGCGTGGTCATCAACCTGCTCGACCAGAAGCTCGAGAACCTGAACCCCGACTTCCTCTCCTACACCCTCACCAAGGCGGCGCTGGCCAGCGCCACCACCATGCTGGCCATGGCCTTCGCGCCGCGCCTTCGGGTGGTGTCGGTCTCGCCCGGCATCACCCTGGTGTCGGGCGACCAGACCGCCGAGGGCTTCGCCCAGGCCCACCGCATGACGCCGCTCGGGCGCTCCTCCACGCCGGCCGACATCGCCGCCGCGGTGGTGTTCCTGGCTGACGCGCCGGCGATCACCGGCATCAACCTCACCGTCGACGGAGGCCAGCACCTGGCGGCCTCGCCGCGCGACGTCATGTACCTCACCGGAAACCCCGCCCCGTGAACGACCTCCTGCTGCCCCGCCTGGCCGATTGCCGGCGCATCTTCCTGCACGGCTTCTCGCTCGAGGTGTCGATCGGCTTCCACGACTTCGAGCGCGAGGCCCCGCAGCGGGTGATCATCGACGTCGACCTGTTCGTGCCCGACGCGCATTCCACGCCGCAGCAGGACGAGGTCGCCGAGGTGGTCGACTACGACTTCATCCGCAGCGCGGTGGCCGAGCTCGCCCGCTCGCGCCACTTCAACCTGCAGGAGACCCTGGTCGATGGCATCGTGGCGCTGTGCCTCGCCCGGCACGAGGTGCGCGCGGTGCGGGTCAGCACCCGCAAGCCCGATGTCTATCCCGACTGCGCCTGCGTGGGCGTCGAGGTCTTCCGCTTCCGGCCGGAGTGATGGCATGAACCCCGAGAAGCAGGCCCGCGAGCGCGGCAAGCTGCACAAGCGGCTGCTGCGTCTCACCGGCGAGGCGATCGCCCACTACGACATGATCGGCGAGGGCGACCGCGTGATGGTCTGCCTCTCGGGCGGCAAGGACAGCTACGCGCTGCTCGACCTGCTGCTCACCCTGCGCAGCCGCGCGCCGGTGAACTTCGAGATCATCGCCGTCAACCTCGACCAGAAGCAGCCCGGCTTCCCGGAAGACGTGCTGCCCGGCTACCTGCGGTCACTGGGCGTGCCCTTCCACATCGAGAACCAGGACACCTACAGCATCGTGCGCCGGGTGATCCCCGAGGGCCGCACGATGTGCTCGCTGTGCTCGCGCCTGCGCCGCGGCATCCTGTACCGCGTGGCCGACGAACTCGGCGCCACCCGCATCGCGCTCGGGCATCACCGCGACGACATCCTGGAAACCTTCTTCCTGAACATGTTCTTCGGCGGCAAGCTCAAGACCATGCCGCCGCGGCTGGTGTCCGACGACGGCCGCCATGTGGTGATCCGGCCGCTGGCCTACGTGGAGGAGGCCGACCTGATCGAGTACGCGCGCTGGCGCGAGTTCCCGATCATCCCGTGCAACCTGTGCGGCTCGCAGGAGAACCTCAAGCGGCGCGAGATCAAGCAGCTGATGCGCGAGTGGGAGAAGCGCCACCCCGGCCGGGTGGAGAACATCTTCTCGTCGCTGTCGCGCGTGGTGCCCTCGCACCTGATGGACCGCGAGCTCTTCGACTTCAGCACGGCCCGGCCCACCGGCGCGCCGGTGCCCGATGGCGACATCGCCTTCGATGTCGACCCGGTGTTCGAGGCCGCGCCGGCGGCAGTGACGACGATTCAGCTCACCACCGGCAGCACCGCCACGTCGTAGCCGCCGCTCACCGCGGCGCCGATGGGCGCGCACTCCCAGCCGAACTCGAAGCGCGCGGCCGGCCGGATGCCGCCGATCGCGGGCACCGTGCCGCAGAACATCACCATGCCCTCCGGGGTGTCGCCGCCCTGCGCCTGCCACAGCCGCAGCAGCTCGTCGGGCGGGCGCAATGACGCGCCGGCGCCGTCCTGGTAGGCCTCGCGGCGCGCGCCGTCGACCGCCCAGGCGCGCAGCCGCAGCGCATCGTAGTGCGGCGCCACCGCGTCCCAGGGCCAGGCGTCGGCGGCCACCGGCTTGGCGCAGAGCTGCTTGGACAGCGCCACCGACCAGGCTTCGGCACGGCGGTCGGTGTGATCGGAGCCGGCGCTCAGCCACCAGCGGCCCTCATGGCGCACCAGCACCGGCTCGACCTCGCCGGAGGTCTGGTCGCCCACCGCCTCGAGCGCGCCCGCCGGCAGCAGCTGCGAGACCGCCACCCGGTAGAAGAGCGGCACCTGGCTGGGCCGGGGCACGCCGATGGCGGCGAGCTCCTCGATGTGGTGCTCGATCGCCGCCGGGTCGCGGCCGGTCCAGCCCGCGATCACCAGGCGGGTGACCGCGACGCTGACCTCGCGCACACCGCCCGCGTCATGCAGGCGCAGCGCCCAGCGCGGGCTGTTGTGGGAATCGGTCATGGCATTACCTTGAAGGAAGAGAGGGGTCGCGAAGGGGCTGCGCCTGGAGAAGGCACGAGTGGCGCCGGCGCAGGCTCACATCAGCACGCCGGGCAGCCACAGCGCGATCGCCGGGAACACCATCAGCAGGATGATCGCCAGCGTGTAGGCCGCGAGGAAGGGCAACACGCCGGTGAACACGTCGGTGATCGGGCCGGGCTGGCGGCGCATGCCCTGCAGCACGTAGAGCACGGTGCCGTCGGGCGGGCTGATCATGGCGATCTCCACCAGCATGGTGATCACCACCCCGAACCACACCGGGTCGTAGCCCAGCGCCTTCACCACCGGAAAGAGCAGCGGCACGGTGGTGATCACCATCGACATGCCCTCCATGAAGGTGCCCAGGGCCAGGTAGAACCCGATGATGCACAGCATGAGCGCCCAGCCCGGGAAGGGCAGCTGGCCCAGGAAGCGGGAGAGCATCTGCGGCACGCCCAGCGAGCCGAGGATGTGATTCAGGAAGTAGGCCCCGAAGAGGATCAGGCCGATCATGGCGGTGACCCGCGCGGTGGCACGCAGCGACTCGTGCAGCATGCGCAGGCTCAGGCGGCGGTCGATCGCGGCCAGCGCGAGCGCGCCGATCACGCCCAGCGCCGCCGACTCGGTGGGTGTGGCCAGCCCCGAGTAGATGGTGCCCAGCACCAGGCCGATCAGCAGCGCGGTGGGCAGCAGGTCGACCAGGCTGGCCAGACGCTCGCGCCGGCCCGGCGCGGGCTGGCCCGGCTCGCCGCGGCCCAGGCCCAGGCGCGCGCTGTAGAAGAGGATCACCGCCATGAACAGCAGCACCACCAGCAGGCTGGGGCCGATCGCGGCCAGATAGAGCGCGCCCACCGAGGTCTCGGTGATCAGGCCGTAGACGATGAAGGTGATGCCCGGCGGAATGAGGTTGCCCAGCGCGCCGCCGGCGGCGAGCGAGCCCAGCACCAGCTTCTGCGGATAGCGGCTGCGCTCGAACCAGGGCAGCGCCACCGAGCCCATGGTGGCCGCGGTGGCCACGCTGGAGCCGGCCACTGCCGAGAACACCCCGCAGGACAGGATGTTGGTGTGCAGCAGCCCGCCCGGCAGGCGGCCCACCCACACGTTCATGGCGCGGTAGAGCCGGTCGGACAGGCCGGCGCGCAGCATGACCTCGCCCATCAGCAGGAACAGCGGCACGGCCACCAGCACGAAGTTGGTGGAGGGCGCCCACAGCATCTCGCCGATGAAGTTCCAGAACGGCCGGTCGGACAGGCCGAAGCCGGCGAGCAGCGCCAGCAGGCCGAGCGCCGCGCCCACATGCAGGCCGGCCGCGAAGAAGCCCACGAAGGCGCCGAGCACCGCGGCCAGCGCCCACCAGGGCACCTGTCCGGCCGCGCCGGCGGGCAACTGGCCGGTGAGCGCGGCCACGCCCACCGCCACGCCCATCACCACCAGGAAGATGATCGCGATCACGGGCGCGGCCCGCCCAGGGCCTGCAGGGTGTCGCGGGCCTCGTCGAGGTCGGTGCGTGCCGCCAGGCCGGCCTCAAGAGCCTGCCGCTGGCCGCGCAGCAGCAGCGCCACGCTGCGGCAGGCCAGCGCCACCGCGGCCAGCCCCATCAGCAGGAAGCCCGCCGCCCACACGCCCTGCGGCAGCGCCAGCGGCGTGCGCAGGCCCGAGAGGTCGGTGGCGCCGAGCTGCCAGGAGTCGAGCGCGAGCGAGACTGCGCCGAAGGCCATGAAGCCCACCGCCACCAGCAGCGCGAGCAGCGCGCCCAGGTGCAGCCAGACCCGCGCGGCGAGCGGCAGGCGCTGCACCAGCACGTCGATGCGCACATGGCCGCGCTCGAGCAGGGTGCCACCCAGGCCGAGGGTCATGCCGGCAGCGAGCAGGTAACCGGTGAGCTCGCCGGTGGCCTCGGTGGAGAAGCCCAGCAGGCGCCGGGCCAGCACGTCGAAACCGATGATCGCGACCATCAGCAGGTACGACCAGCCGGCCGCCGACAGGGCGAGGTCGCAGAGCCGGCGCACCGCGCGCATCGGCGCGGCCTCGCCGGCCGGCGACTCAGCGTGCGCCATACCGGATGCCGGTGATCGGGGCGATGACCTCGTTGTAGACCGTGCCGCAGCGATCGCCGCAGCGCTTGACCCAGGCCGGCAGCACGTCCTCGATCATCTCCTTGCGGATGGTGGCGGCCACGTCGCCCTGCGGCTTGACCTCGACCATCGGCCGCTTGACCAGGGTGTGGATCTTGCACCCCTCGGCGCGCCCGACGTTGCAGTCGATGCCGTCCTGGGTGGCGGCCAGGCCCAGCGCCCACTGCTGCTCCTGGATGTCGGCGAAGGTCTTCTCGATGAGGGCGCGCACCGGCGCATCGAGCTTGTTCCACCAGGCGAGGTTCACGTAGTAGCCGGCGGTGGACCAGGACAGCGGCAGGGTGAAGAGGTGGGTGGAGACCTCGGGCCACTTCACGCCGTTGCCCGAGCCCGAACCGGTGATGCCGCAGTCGACCGTGCCGCGCTCCAGCGCGGTGTAGACCTCGCCGAAGGCCACCGACACCGGCTGGCCGCCGAGCGCCTTGACCAGATCGGCCGCCGAAGGCCCGTTGGTGCGGATCTTCAGACCCTTGATGTCGGCCAGCGAGGCGATCGGCTTGCGGCAGAACAGCATCTGGCCCGAGAACGGGTAGGTGGCGATCAGCTTGATGCCCAGGCGCTCGAGCTCGCGGTTGGCCACCGGCAGCATGGCGTCGGCCACGCGTCGGGCCTGGCGGATGTCGAGGTTCATGCCGGCGAGATCGACCCCGTCGAGCATGGGCACGTCGCCCGAGACCGTGGTGAGCGGGCCGGCGGCGATGTCCACCTGCCCGGATCGCACCAGGCGCAGCACCTCGGGGCCGTTGACATTGCGCTCGGGCCACGAGGCGAGGTTGACCTCGATGCGCCCGCCGCTCTTCTGCGCCAGGCCGTCGCGCAGCAGGGGCTGGTCGATGCGGGTGTACTGCGGCAGCGTGGGCGCCACCTGGGTGACCGCGCTGATCGTGATCTTCGGGCCGGCGGGAATGGTCTGCGCGGTGGCGCCGGTGGCGGCCAGCAGGCCGGCCAGCGCGAGGCTGGCGGCGAGCAAGGGGTGACGCGGGGCGGGGTGGGGGCTCATGCGGAATCTCCAGGCGGGTGTCGAACGATCGTCGTGATCGGGCAAGGCGGTGTCAGAAGGCGGCAAGGCGGTCGTTGAGCAGATCGGTGACCAGCATCGCTCCCGGCGAATGGGTGATGCACATCGGCGGGCGGCTGGCCATCACCACCGACTGCGGCGTGACGCCGCAGGCCCAGAACACCGGCAGCTCGTCATCGAGCACCGGCACCGGGTCGCCGAAGTCGGGCCGCGCCAGGTCGGCGATGCCGATCGCCTGCGGCAGGCCGATGTGCACCGGCGCCCCGTGCACCCCCGGGAAGCGGCTGGTGATCTGCACCGCGCGGATCGCATCCGCGGGCTTGAGCGGGCGCATCGAGACCACCATGGGACCGGCGAAGGGCCCGGCCGCCACCGAGGGGATGCTGGTGCGGTACATGGCCACGTTGGCGCCGCAGGCCACGTGGCGCAGCGCGATGCCCGACTGCAGCAGCGCCTCCTCGAAGGAGAACGAGCAGCCGAGCACGAAGGCCACCAGATCGTCGCGCCAGAGCGCGCCGATGTCGGTGCGCTCCTCGGCGAGTTCGCCGTCACGCCAGACGCGGTAGCTGGGGAGGTCAGTGCGCAGGTCGATGTCGGCACCCAGCACCGGCACACGCGGGCTGCCCGGCTCGGACACGGCCAGCAGCGGGCACGGCCTGGGGTTGGCCTGGCAGAAGCGCAGGAAGTCGAAGGCCTGCGCCTGCGGCAGCACCACCAGATTGCCCTGCACCCGTCCGGGCGCGAGGCCCGAGGTATGGCCGGTGTGCTCGCCACGGCGGATCCGGTGGCGCAGCGCGGCCACCTCGGCGTCGCTGGCCAGCGGGGCACGAAGGTCGGTCATCAGGAATTCCTGTGGAGGATCGGCAGGTGGCGCGGGCCGCGACAGCGCCCGTGGTCAGATTGGATCCGAGCCGCGGCACCGCGGCAATCGGAAAATATCATCAACCGATCATCAGGAATTTTTATGATGCCCGGCGCCCGCGTGGGCCTGCGCGATCGCGTCGATCTCGGCGACCACCCGTTCCAGGGTGTCGCTGGCCGGGTCGGGGCGCCAGGCCACGAAGAGCGGCAGCGGCGCGAGCGGCGACTCGGTGCTCACCACCGAGATCCGCCCTGCCCGCACCAGCGGCTCGACCACCGCGCGCGGCAGCGTGGCCACGCCGAAGCCGCGCTCCACCAGGCCGAGCATGGCCGACAGCGACGACACGCTGTGCAGGTGCGGCGCCGGCGCGCCATGCGCGCGGAACAGGTCGATCACCGCGGTGTTGGGCTGCGAGCCGCGCTGGAAACTGAGGATCTGCTCGCGGGCGAGGTCGGCCAGGCGGCGGCGCAGGCGCCCCGAGCGCGCGCCCGCCGGGCGTCGGCAGGCGAACACCATGGGCAGCGAGGGCAGCGGCAACTGGCGCAGCGACTCGCCGTGCACCGGCAGCGCCAGCACCGCCAGATCGATCTGGCCGCGCCGCAGGTGCTCGTCAAGCAGCTGCGAGGTCTCGATGGTGAGCTCGAGCCGTGACTGCGGATAGCGCTCGCGCAGCCGCGTGAACAGCGGCATCAGCCAGGTGTGGGCGATCGATTCGATGGCGCCCAGGCGCAGCACCGGCGGGCCCTGCTCGCCCACGCCGAGATCGCGGCGGATGTCGCGCTGCAGGTCGAGCAGGCGCTCGGCGTGGACCAGCAGGCGGCGGCCGTCGGCGGTGAGGTGCAGGCGGCGGTCACGCCGGTCGAACAGCCGCGCGCCGAGCTCGGCCTCGAGGGCGATGACCCGGCTGGAGATCGCGGCCTGCGTGAGCGAGAGCTTGCCGGCGGCCCGGGTGGCGCTGCCCAGCGTGGCCACCCAGTAGAAGGCCTCGAGGAAGCGCAGGTTCACGGGCGCCCCGCGCCCCCTGCCGCGTCAACCCGCGGCACGGGTCAGGCCGGCGCGCAGCGCATCGCGCAGGCTGGCGAGGCTTTCCTCCAGGTGGGCGCGCGCCTCGCGCGAGAGCCGCTTGCCGCGCAGCGCCTGCTCGATCTGCGCGCTCAGCCGCCGGGCATCGGCCCGGGCAAGCGCGCGGGCATCGGGCGGCACCGCGGCGCCGGGGCGCATCAGCAGCCCGGTGATCTTGCGCAGGTGCTCGCGCTGCAGCATGCGGCGGGACACGCCGATGTCCGCGCCCCGCGCGAGCTCGCGCCAGACGCTCTCGCGCAGGGTGTCGAAGAGCTCGGGCAGCGGCAGGCGCTCGGCCGGCGCGAGCGTGGCCTCGTTCTCCTGCAGGCGGTTGAGCACCGCATCGCCGAGCAGGCGATCGAGCAGCCGGCGCTGCACGCCGGCCACCGACTGCAGCACCGCCGGCAGCGGCGGCGGCCAGGCGCCGCGGTCAAGGGGGTCGGTGGACAGCCGGGCTGCCAGCGCGGGCGAGATGGCCAGCGAATCCTCGGCCAGCACCTCGCGGGCGATCAGCGCCAGCGCCTCGCGCTGGCGGCCGCCGGGCACCGGCACGAAGGCCGGCCGGGCGTCCCCCGAGACATCGCGGAAGTAGTTGACGCCGCCGACATGCTTGGCCGCCACCTCGGCGGCGAGGTCCACCTGGCGCAGGCCACCGTCGAAGCCGCGGCGCAGCACCCCGAAGCCGGTGCCCGGCGGCAGGGTGCGGGTCTGCAGGCGCGTCCAGAGTTCCCGGCTGAGCGCGAGCCGGCGCGCGGCCCAGGCCAGCGGGTCGTCACCGAGATCGCGCTGGTTGACCTGCGGGTCGTAGCCGGCCGCCACCTCCTCGTCGGTGCCGTAGGCGAGCGCAGGCTCGCCGGATCGCGAGGCGATGCGGGCGAGCTCGGCGGCCTCCCGCTCGGGCGGCAGGGGCCGGTAGGCATACTCGATCGCCCAGTAGTCGTAGGGGCCGAGCGTGGTCATGGTGACCGGACCCACCGGCTCGCCGGCCAGCGGCAGGTTGAAGCCGTTGTAGTCCATCACCGAGCCCGACAGGCCGTTGGCGCGGGTGAAGGCCGGATCGGCGAGCCGGGCCATCGGCACCACCAGCGAGGCACGGAAGTTGTGGCGCAGGCCCAGGGTATGGCCCACCTCGTGCATCACCACGTCCTTGATGAGCTCGGCCACGAGGCGCTCGGCCTCGGGCCCCTCGGGATCGAGTTCGCCGCGCGACTCGAGCAGCGCCATGGCGAAGTCGAGTTCGGCCAGGGACTCGGCGCCATGCTGGCAACCGGGGCCGTGGGCATGGCTGGCGCCGGCATCGGCAAAGCGCGAGCCGGGCAGCGACTCGCGCGCCAGCCGCCGGCCGAATCGGGCCCAGTTGTCGGAGATCGCGATGTCGGCATCGATGATCTCGCCGCTGCGCGGGTCGGTGAGCGAGGGGCCGAAGGCCAGCGCGCCCTGGTCGTTGTCCAGGAACCAGCGGATCGACGGGTGCTGCACGCTGGTGAGGTCCATCGGCGCGTCGGCGGGCTCCTCGCGCACCTGCAGCGCGCCGCGGATGCCGATGCGCTCGAAGGCCTTGTTCCACTCGAGCACGCCGGCGGTGATCGCCGGACGCAGCCGCGCCGGGATGTTGCGATCCAGCCAGAAGACCACCGGCCGCACCGGCTCGGAGAGCTCGGCCGAGGGGTCGCGCGGCTCGATGCGCCAGCGGGTGACGAAGTTGCGGCGGGCATCGATCGCGCCCGATTCGGTCCAGTCGTAGACCTGTTCCACGTAGTGCCCCACCCGCGGATCGGCCGCCCGTGGCCGCATCACCGGATCGGGCAAGGCCGACAGGCTGTAGCGGTAACTCACGAACAGGCTGCGCGCGTCCTCCAGGTTGCGCGGGATGCTCGGCACCGGCGCGCCCGGCGGCACGGGGCCCGCGGGCGGCGCGGGCAAACGCGGCAGGGCATAGTGGGCGGTCACCGGGAACACCAGTTCGCGGGCGTCGGCGCTCACCGGGCCGATGTGGGAATTGCGGGCGTCGAAGCTGTAGCTCAGGCGGAAATTCGCCTCGAGCTGACGCGTGAGCTGCGGCAGGTCGGTGAGCAGGATGGGCGAGAGCTCCACCAGCACCGAGCCGCGCTCGGGATGCTCGGCGCTGGCCAGGGGCGCCGAACCCAGCAGGCTGTCCGAGAAGCTCAGGCGTGCCGCGCGGGCCAGCCCCGGATCGGCCGAAGACCCGAAGCGCGTGGCACGGGCGATGAGCTGCACCGTGCCATGCACCCGCCGCCACGCCACCACATGGCCGCCGAGCATCCAGTTCGGGTACACCCCACGCTCACCCAGGCCGCTTGCCCGCGTGGTGGCCATCAGGAAGGGCTTGTCGAACTGGTCGGGCGCGATCTCGAGCCAGACCTTCTCGTCCTTCTGCCAGACCGTGAACAGGCCGGGCAGCCGCTTCGCCTCGCGGATTACCTCGGCAAAGGCCGGGCGGGCCGGGGCGGGCGTGACCGGGCGGGCCGTCGCGGCAGCGGGGGCGCTCGCGGCGGCAGGAGCCGGGGCGCTCGCGGGGACCGCAGCCTTCGCGGCCGGCGCGGCGGCTGCGGCCGGCGCTGGCGCGGGGACAGGCGCCCCGGCCGACGCGGCAGGCGGCGCGGCGACAGGCGCTGCCGCCGGCGCGGTCGGCGCGACGGGCGCCTTCACCGCGCAGGCGGCCAGTAGCAGGGCGCAGGCGCCGAGAAGAACACGAGGAGCGGGTGGCAGCGACATGGGCAAGCCCGGCATGGCGAGGAAGCTCCGATGGTAAGCCGGAACACCACCGCCTTCCGGCCTGCCGCCTCAGCCGGTGCACTAGAATCCGCCGGTGCGCCTTCTTCGACTCGCCCGCATTGCCCACGTCGTCTGGCGCCATGGCCTGGACGAGATCGCCGCGTCCGGCGCGGCCGCCAGCCTGGGCACCCGCGGCTGGCTGTCGCTGGCACGCCTGCTGCGCCTGGGTCGTCAGCTGCGCCAGCCGCGCGGCGAACGGCTGCGCGAGGCGCTCGAGAGCCTGGGCCCCATCTTCGTGAAGTTCGGCCAGGTGCTGTCCACGCGGCGCGACCTCATGCCGCCCGACATCGCCGACGAACTCGCCCGGCTGCAGGACCGGGTGCCGCCCTTCCCCGGCGAGCAGGCCATCCTCGAGATCGAGCGCGGCCTGGGCCGTCCGCTCGCCGAGGTCTACGCCGAGTTCGACATCACGCCGGTAGCCTCGGCCTCCATCGCGCAGGTGCACTTCGCGCGGCTGCACGACGGCCGGCCGGTGGCGGTCAAGGTGCTGCGCCCGGGCATGGCCCGCGTCATCGAGCGCGACATCGCGCTGCTGCGCGCCTTCGGCGGGCTGCTCGCGCGGATCTCGGCCGACGGCCGACGGCTCAGGCCGCTGGAGGTCATCGACGAGTTCGACACCTACCTGCACGACGAGCTCGACCTGATCCGCGAGGCCGCCAACGCCAACCAGCTGCGGCGCAACTTCAGCGGCTCCACGCTGCTGCGGGTGCCCGAGATGTACTGGGATGCCTGCGCGGTGAACGTGCTCACCATGGAGCGCATGCACGGCATCCCGATCGGGCGCATGGACGAGATGCGCGCCGCGGGCATCGACCTGAAGCGGCTCTCGCGCGAGGGCGTCGAGATCTTCTTCACGCAGGTGTTCCGGCACGGCTTCTTCCACGCCGACATGCACCCCGGCAACATCCTGGTGGGCGGGCCAGGGCCCGACTTCAACCGCTACATCGCGCTCGACTTCGGCATCGTCGGCACGCTCTCCGAGTTCGACAAGAACTACCTCGCGCAGAACTTCCTGGCCTTCTTCCGCCGCGACTACCGGCGGGTGGCCGAGCTGCATGTCGAGTCGGGCTGGGTGCCGCGCCACACCCGCATCGAGGAGCTGGAGTCGGCGATCCGCGCCTGCTGCGAACCCTTCTTCGACAGGCCGCTCAAGGAGATCTCGCTCGGCCTAGTGCTGATGCGACTGTTCCAGGCCTCGCGCCGCTTCGATGTCGAGATCCAGCCCCAGCTCGTGCTGCTGCAGAAGACCCTACTGAACATCGAGGGGCTCGGCCGTCAGCTCGACCCCGACCTCGACCTCTGGGTGACCGCCAAGCCCTTCCTGGAGCGCTGGATGGTCGAGCGCATCGGGCCGGCAGCCCTGCGCGAACGGCTCGGCCGCGAGGCCACGCAGTGGGCGCAGACCCTGCCGCAGCTGCCGCGGCTGCTGCATGGCGCGCTGACCCGGGCGGCGGCCGGCACCGACGCCCAGGCCATGCCGCCCTGGGCCGGCGCGCTGCTGGCCGAGGCCCGTCGGGCACGGCGGTGGCTGGCGGTGCTGGCGGTGGCGGCCATGCTGCTGGCCGTGGGGCTCGTCGGACTGCTCGGGCTGGCGCTGCTCTCGGGCTAGGCGGCAGGGCGCGCGGCACCGGCGCATCCGGCGCCGCGCCGCCGGTTCACGTCGCAGATTCAGCCCGCCGGTTCATCCAGCCAGGCGCGCAGCTGCCGGTTCACCGCATCGGCCGCCTCGTACTGCACCCAGTGCCCCACCCCGGGCAGCACCCGCGCCCGGCGATCCGGCGCCTGCGCGCCCAGACCGAGCGAGAGCACGGCGGGGTCGCAGGTGACATCGTGCTCGCCCCAGAGCAGGCGCAACGGCGCACGGCACAACGCCAGCAACTGCGGCAGCCCGCCGCCCCGCGAGATCTCGCGGCTGCGAAAGCGCGTGGCCAGGCAGGCCCGGGTGTGCACGGCCAGCGCCAGCGCATCGATGGCCTCGGGCTGGTGCAGCATCTGCATGGCCAGGTTGTGGCGCATCACCCTGGCCAGCGCCTGCGGATCGGGGTCGGCCAGCGCCTTGCGCCAGGCCAGCATCTCGCCCCGCGGGCGGCGCGGGCCGGCGTGGCCGGCCGGCCCGAGCAGCACCAGGCGTCGCACCGGCAGGCGCCCCGCCGCCAGATGCGCGGCCACCAGACCGCCGAACGAGAAGCCGGCGAGGTCGAAGGCCTGCCCCACCCCGAGCAGGGCCTCGATCGAGCAGGCCATGCCTTCCACCAGCGAGCCCATGGCGGCCGGCTCGAGCGGCTCGGCGGAATCGCCGTAGCCAGGCATGTCGGCCACCCAGACCTGATTGCCGCGGGCCAGCGGCTCGATGTTGCGCGCCCAGTGCAGCCAGTTGCCGTGGCCGCCATGCAACAGCACCAGCGGCGGGCCCTCGCCGAAGCAACGCCAGCGCAGGCGGCCGGCGCCCAGAGGCTGGTCGTGGACGAGGGCAAGACCCTCGAGCCGCCGGATCGGCTCGGGCGTGTCGGGGAGATCAGGCGAATCGGCAAGGCGGGCGGGAGGCATCGGCCGATCATGCGGGCGGCCCGCCGCGGCCTCAAGGCAGACGGTTCCGATGCCTGCGCGATGGGGCGCAGCCGCCACGGATTTCCACGACACCCGCAGGCCCACCCCGCCGCCGGCCGCCGATTGCGGAATACTCGGCCGACACACCTTGGCCGACACACCTCCGCAGGGCGCCCGACATGCTGATCGCCTCCGTGCTGCTTTACCTCGCCATCACCATCGGCATCGGCCTGTGGGCCGCGAGCCGGGTTCACAACGCGAAGGACTACCTGGTGGCCGGCCGCAGCCTGCCGCTCTACATGAACATGGCCACGGTCTTCGCGACCTGGTTCGGCGCCGAGACCGTGCTGTCGGTGTCGGCGACCTTCGCCAAGGACGGCCTGCACGGCGTGCCGGCCGACCCCTTCGGCGCGTCGTTCGCGCTGGTCTTCGTGGCGCTGTTCTTCGCGAAGGCCTTCTACCGGATGGACCTGCTGACCATCGGCGACTTCTATCACAAGCGTTACGGCAAGCTCGTGGAAGTGCTGACCAGCCTGGCGATCACCGCCTCCTACCTCGGCTGGACCTCGGCCCAGCTGACCGCGCTCGGGCTGGTCTTCCACGTGCTGAGCGGCGGCGCGCTCAGCCTCAACCAGTGCATCGCGCTCGGCGCGTTCGTGGTGATCCTCTACACGATGTTCGGTGGCATGTGGTCGGTGGCGCTCACCGACCTCTTCCAGACCGTGATCATCGTGATCGGGCTGCTGGTCATCGCCTGGCTGATCGGCGATCTCGCCGGCGGCCCGGCGAAGGTCATCGCGCAGGCTCACGCCGAGGGCAAGTTCGACTTCTGGCCCGCGGGCGGCCTCACCGAATGGCTGCCCTTCGTGGCGGCCTGGATGACCATGGCGCTGGGCTCCATCCCGCAGCAGGACGTCTTCCAGCGCGTGACCAGCGCCAAGGACGAGCGCACCGCGGTGCGCGGCACGCTGCTGGGCGGCGCCGCCTACTTCATCTTCGCCTTCGTGCCGATGTTCATCGCCTACGCCGCGGTCGTGATCGACCCGAAGTTCACCGACCTCTTCGCCTCCGAGGACGGCCGCGAGGTGCAGCGCATCCTCCCCGACCTCATCCTCAACCGGATGCCGGGCTGGGCGCAGGTGGTGTTCTTCGGCGCCCTGCTCTCGGCGATCCTGTCCACCGCCAGCGGCGCGCTGCTCGCGCCCACCGCGCTGTTCACCGAGAACGTGCTGCGCCCGTTCATGCCGCGGGTGAGCGACCGCCGCTTCCTGGTCATGCTGCGCACGGTGCTGGTGCTGTTCTCCTGCGCCGCGCTGCTGTTCGCGCTGAACTCGCGCAGCACCATGTACGAGATGGTCCAGAACGCCTACAAGGTCACGCTGGTGGGCGCGCTGGTGCCGCTGGCCGCCGGCATCTTCTGGAAGCGGGCCAGCGTGCAGGGCGCGCTGCTGTCGATCTTCAGCGGGCTGGTGGTCTGGCTGGGCTGCGAGACCAACTTTGCCGATGCCCTGGTGCCGCCGCAGATCAACGGCCTGCTCGCCGCCCTCGTCGGCATGCTGATCGGATCGCTCGCGCCGCAGCTCGTGCCCGATCACCGCGGCAGCGCCTCGCCCGCGCCCTGATGCGCCGAAGCGGACCGGCGGGTGGCCCGATGCCGGCCGCCAGCCGGTACGAATCCTGCGTTCGGTGGCACACTTGCCCCGGGTACCAAGCCCTGCCATTGCAGTCACCGATGTCTGATGTAACCCCCCGCCTGGACAAGCCGCCTTCCCCCGGCTTCCACCCCGACCAGGCCGATCCAGTCAGTGCCGCCCCCCTCGGGCCGCGTCGCTTCCTGGTCTGCGATGACCACCCCATCGTCGCCGAGGCGATCGCAGACTGCCTCGATCTCGCCATGCCAGGCTGCCAGGTCACACGGGTGGCCACCCTGCAGGCCGCGCTCGCGGCGCTGCGCGCCGCTCCCGCCTTCGACCTGGTGGTGCTCGACCTGGGCCTGCCCGATGCGCAGGGCCTGAGCGCCGTGCGCGAAGCCCGCGAGGCCGATCCGATGTCGCCGGTGGTGGTGGTCTCGGGCAATGACGAACCCTCGCTCATCCTCGCGGCCGTCGAGGCTGGCGCCATGGGCTTCGTGCCCAAGTCTTCCGATCGCCGCACGCTGGTGGGCGCGCTGGCCACCGTGGCCAGTGGTGCGCTCTACCTGCCGCCCAACCTGCCCGGCCCGCCCACCGCGCCGGTCAGCAATGGCCTGCACAGCCTGGGCCTCACGCCCCGACAGGTCGACGTGCTGCGCCTGATGCTGCGCGGCCTGCCCAACAAGCTCATCTGCCGCGAACTGACCCTCTCCGAGAACACCGTCAAGATCCATGTCAGCAACGTGCTGCAGGCGCTGGGCGCGCGCAGCCGCACCGAGGCGGTGGTGATCGCCGCCCGCCTGGGCGTCTCAGTCCGCTGACGGGCATGCGACTGCCCACCGGCGCCAGCGCCCAGCTCCTGTCGGCGGCGCTCGGCTCGGGGCACAGCCCGGCCACGGTCCGGGTGCAGCTGCTGGCACGCGCCGTGCGCATGGGCAGCCTCTCGGGGGGCCTGTTCGTCCCGCTGATGGCCTGGGTGGGCCACTTCCATTCCTCCAGCACGAGCGTGGCGCTGTGGCTGCTTGCCGGCGCGCTCATCAGCGGCGTTCGGTTCACCCTGGCCGGGGCCTGCCTGCGCGCGGTGGACGCGGGTCCGCTCACCGACGCGCAGGCCGCCCTGTGGCGCCGACGCATGCTCGCGGGCGCGGCGCTGGGTGGCGCCAACGGGCTGGCGGCCACGCTGCTGCTCATGCCGGGCATCGATCACGACGGCATGGCGCTGCTCACCATGCTGATGGTGTGCTGGTCGACCGGGCCCTTGAGCGCCACCCATGCCGTGCCCGAGCACGCCACCACCTTCGCGGCGGTGTTCTACCCGCCGCTGATGCTGAGCTGGCTGGTGGCTCCCTTCCCCGGCGGCTGGGCGGTGGCCGCGGTGCTGGTCCTGCTGGTGGCCTCGCTGCTGGTCCAGTCGCGCGCCAACGGGCGCACGCTCTCGGGGGCGCTCGACCTCGCCGTGGAGCGCTCGCTGCTGGCGCGCGAGGTCTCGCTGCAGCGCGCCGAGGTCGAGGCCAACAGCAACGCCAAGTCGATGTTCATCGCCGCGGCCAGCCATGACCTGCGCCAGCCGGTCACCTCGCTGAAGATCGTGGTCGAGATGCTGCGCGACCCGCGGGTCGAGACCGCGCCCGAGCGCCGGGCTGCCCTGCTCGCCCGCCTCGACACCTCGGTGAATGCGCTCGACGACCTGCTCACCGGCATCCTCGATCTGTCGCGCCTGGATGCCGACGTGGTCACCGCCAATCTCGCGCCGGCCGCGCTCCACAGCCTGTTCGAGAGCCTGCGCGAGGCCTTCTCGGCGCAGGCCGGCGCCCGCGGCATCGACCTTCAGTTCGCCCCGACCGATCTGGTGCTGGTCACCGACCGGGTCATGCTCTCGCGCATGATCCGCAATCTGGTCGACAACGCCCTGCGCTACACCACCCAGGGCTCGGTGCGGATCGAGGCGCAACGCGCGGCCCAGGGCGTGCTCATCCAGGTGGTGGACACCGGGCCCGGCATCCCGGCAGACCAGCACGAGCGGGTCTTCGAAGACTTCGTCCAGCTGCACAACCCGGCCCGAGACCGCTCGCGCGGCCTGGGCCTGGGCCTGGCCATCGTGCGCCGCCTGTGCAGCCGGCTCGGCTACCAGGTGGCGCTGAGCTCCACGCCGGGCATGGGCACCACGTTCACCATCACCATCCCGGCCGACCGGATCACCACGCAGGCGCTGCTCGAGGCCCCGACCGCCGAAGCGGTCTCGAGCTCGCTGCGCGGGCTGCGCGTGCTGCTGGTGGAAGACGACCCGCTGGTGCGCGATGCGCTCGCGCTGGGCCTGGCGCGCCTGGGCGCGCAGGTCACCCCGGTCTCGGGCGTGAGCGCCTTGCGCACGCTGCTGCAGGAGCAGCGCCCCACGCCGCCCTGGGACGCCTGCGTGACCGACATGCGCATGGAGGACGAATCCTCCGGCTATCAGGTGATCGCGGCGCTGGCCGGGCGCCTGCCGCGCGACCGGGTGGTGGTGCTCACCGGCGAGACCCGACCCGATCTGGTGGCCACCATGACCGCCCACGGGCTGCGCCTGGTGCACAAGCCGGCCACCTCTGCCCAGGTGGCGGCGGCGCTGCGTCAGGCACTCACCGCCACCGCGTCGGTTGCCGACGAGACCGCCGGCTTCTGAGCGGCGCGCTCAGAGCCCGATCAGGCGCAGATCGAGCCGGCCCGCCGCCACCGGCGGGCACCAGAAGTACGCGCCCGACAGCGGCCGGCTCATGCCGAAGATCGCATCGCGGGTGCCGTCGTCGGCGCCGATCATGCGCCGCAGCTGCGCCTCGAAGCCGTCGAAGGCCGCGCCAAAGGAGACGAACATCAGGCCGCCGCGCTCACCCTGCACCCAGGGCATGGAGCGGCGCAGGGTGAAGGCCGCCGGCGAGAAGTCTTCCTGGGCGGTGCGCCGCACATGGGCGCTGGCCGGGGCATCGTCGATCTCGGTGTTGTCGGCCAGCCGCCGGCCGATCGCCAGGTCGCGGGCTGTCGGGCTCATCGCGCCAATGGCCGCGAAGTCATGCTGCCAGCGCTGCACGGCCACGAAGCTGCTGCCGGCCAGGCCCGCCGGCCCGCCCTCCAGGAACCCGGCTTGCAGCGCCTCGTCGCCCACCGGATTCTCGGTGCCGTCCTCGTAGCCGGTGAGATCGCGGCCACCGAGATGCCGGAAGGCATCGAAGGCCTCCTGCGGCAGGAAGGCATCGGCCAGCAGACGGGTGAGTTCGGCGCCGCGCAGGTAGAGCTCGCCCGGCGCCTCGCCGCGCAGCCAGCACCAGACCGCGGCCGGGGTGGCCGGCAGCTCCACCCCGGCGCCCACCAGCGGCGGGAAGGGCCGCAGGCCGGGCACGCGGGCCGAGAGCTCGGCCACCAGGGTGGCGCCCAGGCCGACAACCGTGGCGCGGCCATCGGCCGCGGCGGCGAGCGCGCGCAGCCCGGGCCGCGGATCGGCGCCGGGCCGCAGCGAGAAGCCCAGGTAGCGGGCGTGGGACGGGACGGGGTCGAGGATGCCGGTCTGCATGGGGTGGCGCTCCGGTTCAGAGGGCGGCCAGCCGGACGAAGTCCTGGGCATAGCCGCGAAGGGTCTTGAGCAGGTGCGCGCGCTGGGCGGCGCTGGCGCGGGCGAGGAGCTGGGTGGAGAGCTGGTCGCTGAGCGCGACCGCCTCGTCCAGCCGCTGGCGTCGGCCGGGATCGGCCGGGGTCCAGAAGACCAGCAGGGCCTCGCGCACCTGGCGGGTGGCCTCGGCCGCGGGCGGGCGCTCGCGCGACAGGCGGGTGAGCAGGCCCAGCAGCGCCTGGTTGCGGCGCTGGCGCTCGGCATACCAGAGCTCCTCGGTGGGCGGCATGGCGGCGGCCAGCTGGCGCAGCTCGCGCTCCTGGTTGCCTTCAAGACGCCCCAGGAAGAACTCGGCCCGCTTGACCACGCGATCGGCGCGGGCCGTGATCCGGTCGGCGGGCTTCTCGGGCAGGAACTTCTCGCGGTACTCCTCATCGGCCTCGGCCAGCCGCCGGCGCAGCCGCTCGATCTGGTCGGGCCGCAGGGTGAGGGCGAGCTCGGCCACGGCCGGGGCCAGGCGCTCGGCCAGCGGCGCCCAGGCCTCGGTCACGCGCAGCCGCCAGCGCCCCACCGCCACGGGCTCGGACGCGCCGGGCGCGGCGCCGCGCAGCTGGGCCTCGACCTCGCCCAGGAACTCGGCATAGCCCGGCAGCTGGCCGCGCCGGTGCCAGCGATGGATCTCGTCGACCCGGCGCGACACGAGCGCGCGCTGGTCTTCGTCCAGGGCGAGATAGCGATCGAGCTGCCAGCTTGACCAGGCTGGCAGCAAGTCGTAACCCAGACGTGCCATGGTGCAGCCCGAGAGCAGCAGCGCGCATGCGGCCAGCAGCGCGCCACGCCACGGACCCCGCATGGTAAAATCGAAGGCTGCCCTCAAGGGCCGCAAGTACCTGAAAAACAAGGCAGAAATGAACATCGTCATCCTCGCCGCCGGCATGGGCAAGCGAATGCGCTCGGATCTTCCCAAGGTGCTGCACCCGATCGCCGGGCGGCCCATGCTGGGCCATGTGCTCGAGCGCGCCCGCAGTCTAGCCCCCAAACGGCTGGTGGTGGTCTACGGCCACGGCGGCGAACAGGTTCCGCAGCGGCTGGCCGCCCCGGATGTGTCCTGGGCCAGGCAGGAGCCGCAGCTGGGCACGGGCCACGCGGTGATGCAGGCCGCGCCGCTGCTCGATGACAGCGTGCCCACGCTGGTGCTGTACGGCGATGTGCCGCTCACCACAGACGCCACCCTGGCGCGGCTGCGCGCCGCCGCGCAGCCGCCGGCCGGCGGCGCGCCGCGCATGGGCCTGCTCACCGTGGTGCTGCCCGACCCCACCGGCTACGGCCGCATCGTGCGCGAAGATGGCCGCATCACGCGCATCGTCGAGCACAAGGACGCCACCAAGGCGCAGCGCGCCATCACCGAGGTCAACACCGGCATCCTGGTGGCGCCCACCGCCGAGCTCCGGCGCTGGCTGGCCGCGCTGTCCAACCGCAACGCGCAGGGCGAGTACTACCTCACCGACATCATCGCCAGCGCGGTGGCCGAGGGCATCGAGGTGGTGGGGGTGCAGCCTGATGCCGCCTGGGAGACCCTCGGCGTCAACAGCAAGGCCCAGCTCGCCGAGCTCGAGCGCATCCATCAGCGCAACCAGGCGCAGGCCCTGCTCGAGCAGGGCGTCACGCTCGCCGACCCGGCCCGCTTCGACCTTCGCGGCAGCCTGAGCTGCGGGCGCGATGTCAGCATCGACGTCAACTGCGTGTTCGAGGGCGAGGTCGTTCTGGGCGATGGCGTGAGCATCGGCCCCAACTGCGTCCTGCGCGACACGCAGCTGGCCGCCGGCGCGCAGGTGCTCGCCTTCAGCCACCTCGATGGCGCGCAGGTGGGCGCGGGCTCGCGCATCGGGCCGTATGCCCGGCTGCGGCCGGGCACGGTGCTGGCCGAGGAGGTGCACGTGGGCAACTTCGTCGAGACCAAGGCCGCCCGCTTCGACACCCAGGCCAAGGCCAATCACCTCGCCTACGTGGGCGATGCGGTGGTGGGCAAGCGGGTGAACATCGGCGCCGGCACCATCACCTGCAACTACGACGGCGTGAACAAGCACCTCACCGTCATCGGCGACGACGCCTTCATCGGCAGCGACACCCAGCTGGTGGCGCCGGTCACGGTGGGCGCGGGCGCCACCCTGGGTGCGGGCACCACCCTCACCCGCGAGGCGCCGGCCGGCAAGCTCACCATCTCGCGGGCGCGCCAGGTCACCGTCCCCAACTGGCAGCGGCCGGTCCGCAAGCCCAAGGAGTAGCCCATGTGCGGCATCGTCGGCGCGGTCGCCCAGCGCGACATCGTTCCCATCCTCATCGAGGGCCTGCGCAAGCTCGAGTACCGCGGCTATGACTCCGCCGGCCTGGCCATCCTCAACGACACCATGTCGCGGGTGCGCTCGGTGGGCCGGGTGGCCGAACTGCAGGCGCGGGCCACGGCCGACGGCGCGCAGGCGCCCACCGGCATCGCCCATACCCGCTGGGCCACCCACGGCGGCGTCACCGAGAACAACGCCCACCCGCACGCCTCGCTGGGCGGCGGGCTGCAGGTGTCGGTGGTGCACAACGGCATCATCGAGAACCATGAGGTGCTGCGCGCCGAGCTGCGCGCCGCCGGCTATGCCTTCGAGTCGCAGACCGACACCGAGGTCATCGCCCACCTCGTGCACTCGCTGGCGGCCTCGGGCCTGAGCCTGCTGCAGGCGGTGCGCGCGGCGGTCGAGCGCCTGGAAGGCGCCTACGCCATCGCAGTGATCAGCAGCCGCGAACCGCACACCGTGGTCGGCTCGCGGCGCGGCTCGCCGCTGCTGCTGGGGGTGGGCAACAACGGCTCGGGCCAGGGCGAGAACTTCCTGGCCTCCGATGCCTCGGCGCTGCTGCAGGTCACGCGCCATGTCGCCTACCTCGAGGAGGGCGACCTGGTAGAGATCCGCCGCGACGGCTTCACGGTGCTGGACGCCCACGGCCAGCCCGCGCACCGGCCCATCGTGCAGAGCCAGCTCAGCGCCGAGTCCATCGAGCTGGGCCGCTACGCGCACTACATGCAGAAGGAGATCTTCGAGCAGCCGGGCGCCATCGCCAACACCCTGGAGATGGTCACTGGCGGCAGCGCGCTCTCGCCGGGGCTCTTCGGGGCCGACGCCCACGAGGTGCTGGCGCGCACGCGGCAGGTGCTCATCCTGGCCTGCGGCACGAGCTTCCACGCCGGGCTAGTGGCGCGCTACTGGATCGAGTCGGTGGCGCGGCTGCCGGTCTCGGTGGAGATCGCCAGCGAGTACCGCTACCGCGAGTCGGTGGCCCAGCCCGGCACGCTGGTGATCACCATCTCGCAGTCGGGCGAGACCATCGACACCCTCTCGGCGCTGCAGCACGCCCACGCCCAGGGCATGGGCGATTCGCTGTCCATCTGCAACGTGCCCGAGTCGGCGCTCATCCGGGCCTCGCGGCTGCGCTTTCTCACCCGCGCGGGCCCCGAGATCGGCGTGGCCTCCACCAAGGCGTTCACCACCCAGCTCGCCGCGCTCTTCGTGCTCACCCTGGTGCTGGCCCGCCAGCGCGGGCTGCTCTCACCCGCGCGCGAGCATGAGCTCATCACCCAGCTGCGCCACCTGCCGGTGGCGCTGAACCGGGTGCTCGAGTGCGAGCCCGAGGTGGCCGCCTGGGCGCAGCGCTTTGCCGCCCGCGACCACGCGCTCTTCCTGGGCCGCGGCGTGCACTTCCCCATCGCCATGGAAGGCGCGCTCAAGCTCAAGGAGATCACCTACATCCACGCCGAGGCCTATGCCGCCGGCGAGCTCAAGCACGGCCCGCTCGCGCTGGTCGATGACCGCATGCCGGTGGTGGTGGTGGCCCCCAACGACACCCTGATCGAGAAGCTCAAGAGCAACCTGCAGGAAGTGCGCGCCCGCGGCGGCGAGCTGTTCGTGTTCGCCGACCGCGACACCCACCTCGCCCCGAGCGACGGCGTGCACGTCATCCACCTGCACGACCACGCCGGCCTGCTCTCGCCCATCCTGCATGTGCTGCCGCTGCAACTGCTGTCCTATCACGCCGCCCTGGCCCGCGGCACGGATGTGGACAAGCCGAGGAATCTGGCCAAGAGCGTGACGGTGGAGTAGGGAGTGTTCGCAATGCCCAGCACCGATGAGTATCTTCGCCCGCAGGGCAAGGCGCCTTCGCTGTTTTCGTTGATGCAGCAATTGCCCGCGCCGCCCGACGACATCACCGACATTGCCGACATCCCTCGCACGGAGATCGAGTTCCGCGATATCGAGATCTGAGCCGGCATGATCGGCCTCAAAACCACCGTCATCTTCCAATTGCGCAAGGGACTTCGTACGCAGGACAGCGAGGTCTGCGCATAGTCTCGGACAAAGCCGGTCAGCGGCTTGTATCAATCAGCGGCCGGGTTGTACGACCTTTTCCTGAGCCAACACCATCCTTGCCCATGACCGACATCCCGCTCGCACGCCGGCTGCAGCCCCTGATCGACCACCCGCTGCACCGACTGCTCGGCGCGCAGGAGTGGCAAAGCCGGGAGGGCGCAGGGCACCTGAGCATCGAGGTGAGCGCCCTGATCAGCAGCCCGGCCGGCGGCTTGCACGGCGGCGTTGTCTACCTGCTCAGCGATGTCTGCGCGATGGTCGGCCTGATGAGCAGGCTGCCGGCCGACCAGCATGCCGTGACGCATGACATCCAGGTGTCGGTGATGCGCTCGGCAGCGCTGGGTGATCGCGTGAGCTTCGACTCGACAATCACGCACCTCGGGCGCCGCCTGTGCTTCTGCGAGGTGGTAGTGCAAAGCGGCGGGAAAACACTGGCGACTGCCAGGGTCACGAAGAGCCTTGTGGCGGCGCCGGGGGCTGTGACTCGGGACTGATCAGTACCTGCTCCCAGGCCTGCCGCGGAGAAAGAATCCGCAGGCTCCCCCTCGGGTCCCAGCTCAGAACCCGCTGGTCGCCGGTGATGAACACATCTGCGTCGGCGGTGTGAGTCCCACATTCGTGCGGCGCATCTTGCGCCAGCGATCGAATACGCGAGCACATCCGGCAGCCACCGGGACAGATAGACAATGCCGGGCAGGAGTTGCTCTCGTACAGCGACTCCACTAATGTGGAGCCGATTAGATTCAAAGCGCGAACAGGTTCTAGGGTTCAACGGCGTCGTCCTGCGACATGCTGAGATGGTTCGCATTTTCCACAACAAGGTGGCCCAACTAGCGAACAGAGCGCGCGCTGCCAGTTCGGCAGAACGACAAGTACGCCAACCAAAACGCTACATGAGCATGGTGACGTTGGGATATATAAGCGCGAATCCCTCCGTCAGGTTGCTGGCTCCACCGACGTTAGTCTCACGTTGCGTACACCCGAACGGACGATTCGAGCGCCCCTACCGTGCGCTTTCGCCAACCGCGCAGGGATGACGACTGTAAACCGGCACTTATACACAAATTAGCTTCACTCCTTTCGGAACCATCTACTTCTGGCTCTGTAGGAATCTTGTGGGATTATCATCCCGACGAATAAAGGTGCGGATCGCAAGAGCCATGAGTTTTGACAGCCTGGACCTCCGACGTCACTACAACAGTGACGAGACGGACTTGCTCTCTGAGTTCTATGCGCCAGTCTTAAAACTCGCGCGCCGGTACGATCGAGCTGTAGGATATTTCTCATCTTCGACCTTCCGAAACTGTGCCGCTGAACTAGGTAGCTTCGTAGCACAAGGTGGACGCATTCGGTTAATCGTGGGCTGCATGGTGTCTCGCGCTGACGTAGAGGCACTCGAGCAGAGCGGGCGGTCAGCCGATGCGGCTGAGCGGGAAAAACTCCGTCAGGAGGTGAAGCGCTACCTGCTCGAGCTTGAAGGAGACGACCCTCAATCGGCTCTGACTTTCTGCAAACTCGTCGTGTCGGGCGTAGTGGAGCTGAAGTTTGCCGTTAGGGATGCTGGCGTCTACCACGAGAAGTTTGGCGTCTTTGCTGATTCCCAAGGCTTGAAGATTGCGTTCATCGGATCTGCAAACGAAACCGCAGCGGCGATATCTACGGGGCAAAATCACGAGTCGATTGCGGTGTTTCAGGCGATGGAGCCGGCGATTTATTCAGCGTATGGCCCCGACCTTGAGCGGCGATTTGAGGACCTCTGGGCTGGGCGAACACGAGCAACCAGGATCTATAACCTTGATGACGCCTCTCTCGCCTTGATCCAAGAGATCGCGTCGAAGTCCACGCCTGCGAACATGGATGCGAGTCCGAGTCTGGAGAAGTTGCCTGACCGGTATGCGCTCCGCGACTATCAGCTTGACGCAATCAAAGCATGGCAAGCACATGGATTTAAGGGCATTCTTGCCATGGCTACGGGTACTGGCAAGACCCTTACTGCTATCGACGCAGTCAAGCGGGTGCGCGACAAGGTACCGGGGTCTGCAGTTGTAATCACGGTGCCCTACCAAAATCTCGCCGTTCAGTGGTTGGACGCGCTTCGGGAACAAGGGTTCGATGTAGTCGGCGTCTTTGACTCGCATTTGGCGTGGTACGAGCAGGTCAAAAATGTCTTCATGGCATCCCGGTATAGCGATGCAGTTTCGATGCCATGTCTGGTATGCGTCAACGCGAGCTTCAAGGAAAATCGATTCCAGGACCTGCTCACTTTACTGGCACAGACTAGGCAGCGGAACCATATGCTGGTAGTAGACGAGTGCCATCACTTCAACGCTCCAGAGCATCTTGCCAAACTTCCTGAGCTTTTCACTCTACGCCTTGGGCTTTCTGCGACGCCATACGATCAATTTGATGAGCACTATCTAGAGCGATACTTCGGCCCAATCGTCTACGAATTCCCGCTGGGTCGTGCAATCAAAGAAGGATTTCTGACCCGATACCGGTATCACCTTTTCTTGTGCAATCTAGATGAAGAGGAAACGGCGCTTTACGAGGATCTGACGCGCAAAATTGTCAAGATTGCCGGCAGCGAAGAACGAATGTCACCGGAGACGTTAGCCAAAGTTCAGCCCTTCCTGCTACAGCGGGCGCGCGTCGTGGGCGCCGCAAAAGACAAGTTGGTCAAGCTGCGGCTACATCTCGAACGTATCGGGCGTACCCCGTACTCGCTCTTCTACTGTGGCGACGGCAAAGTCGACGAAGACGGCGAACAGCTGCGGCAGATCGAGCGGGTTTCCGAACTGCTGCACCAGCTCCATTGGCGCTCGTCGCGCATCACAGCCTCGGAGAGCCTCAAGACCCGAGAGCTATTGCTCGAGCACTTGCGAACGAAATCTATTGATGCCGTCGTCTCGATCAAGGTGCTGGACGAAGGCATCGACGTGCCCGCCTGCCAATCGGCTTACTTGCTCGCGAGCCAAAGTTCCGATCGTCAAGGCATCCAACGCCGTGGCAGGGTTTTGCGGAAGTCGCAGGGCAAGGATATCGCCGACCTGCATGACTTCCTAGTGATTGGCGGCGAAAGCGACGCAAAGTCGCTGCGGTTGTTGGCAGGTAAAGAGATCCGACGAGCTGAGCAATTCACGGCTGACGCAGAGAACCGATCTGATCTGGAGCAGCAGCTTCAAGGGTTGAAAGATCACTTGGGATTAACCACGGGAGATTCTAATGCCTAACGACAAGAGCGGAAAGGCCGGAGCCTTTAAGGATCTGATTGGCGAGCTTGAAGGCGAATTCGAAGCTGAAAAGGCCGCCTCTATGACCAAGGAGGATCAGGCCTTAGCCGAGATTGCTCGGCGCATGCTCCGACTTGAGCGAGACATGACCATGCCGGGTAGTGCCACGTCAACGGCAGCACGCGTGGAGCGACTGTCTAG
The DNA here is from genome assembly GCA_037146935.1 of Burkholderiales bacterium. Lineage (GTDB taxonomy): Bacteria > Pseudomonadota > Gammaproteobacteria > Burkholderiales > Burkholderiaceae_E > Quisquiliibacterium. Next base: position 100,526 of record JBAWWD010000015.1, on the reverse strand, counting down.
GTTTATCGAAGAGGAGCAGTTCTGATGCGGCTGCTAAGCCTTGAAGTTGCCAACTTTCGCGCCTTTTATGGCGTGCAGCGTATTGAGTTCGCGGCGGAGGACGACAAGCGCGTCACCGTTTTTCACGGTGAGAACGGGGCCGGCAAGACCAACTTGTTGAACGCCGTGCACTGGTGCATGACCGGCCAGTTCACTCCGCGCTTTCAAGAGCAACGTTTGCTGATCAACAGGGAGGCATACCGCGCAGGTCAGCGTGAATGCCACGTCGAACTGATATTCCAGGATGAGATGGAGCGTGGTGGGCATCAGTACCGGGTTCGCCGCAGCGCGACCAATGAGGCCCAAACTGGCTTGGAGGTTTACCAGATCGACCGAGGCAACTCGAGACCCATTCCGAATGGCCAAAGCCTCCTGCGCATGCTCCTCCCGCTGGGCTTGGTTAGTTGGTTCTTCTTCGATGCGGAAGCCATCGGTTCTCTGGAGCTATCGGGGAGCCCGGAATTCAAGCGCGACTTGCGCAAGACACTGGGCTTCGATTTGGTTGACACGCTCCTCCAGGACTTGGAGGCCGTGCAATCTAAGCGCCGACGCGAAGTAGCCAACCAGACGAACGACAGGGAACTGACGGCACTTCAGAACGAGATGGACAACATCGATCGCGTCCTGCCTGGGCAGCAGGAGTCTGCGGTCGCGCTGGAGTCCCGGCTTAAGCAGATTGAGTCGAGCTACGAAGAGGTCCGCTCCAAGCTAGGCAAGCTTCCCCAGGCGGAGCCCATCGAACGGCAGCGACGTGAGACCGAGCGCAAGATGCTTCGCCTTGAGCAAGAGCGCAAAGAGCTCGATGCCAAAGTGGCGCAGCTCATTGGTCAGGCGGCGCCCTTCCTGCTGCTTCAACCCCTCACAGCAGCGCTAGAAGGCAAGCTTGAGCAGGAGGAGGTCCGCGGCAAGCTGCCAGCCCCATACAGCGACCAACTCGTTCGTGACATCGAGACGAGTGAAGTGTGCATCTGCGGGCGCCCGGTTCTCGAAGGCTCAGCCGAGGCGCACAAGATCCACGAGCTGCTTCGCTTCGCTTCGACGGGTGCACTCAATCAGCGCTTGTCCGAGGTGCGCTACCTCATCCGAGACATCGAGCGCCAAAGCGCCGCCTTGCCTCCGGAAATCGCCAAGACACGAAACCGGATCGTGGAGGTGGACCAAGAACTCGGACGTCTGGAACAGGAGTGCAAGGACCTTACGAAGCAGCTCAATGACATCAAGGGCGTTGGCGACGAGATCCAGCGCCTGGAAAGCGAGCGGGAACGGCTCAGCCAAGAGCGGCGTAGCGTGGCCATGCAGGCCGGCGCCATGATGCAGCAGATCGAGCAAAACGTTCGGAAGCACAAAGAGCTCAAGGTGCGCTTTGAAGCCACCGAGCGGAGGCTCGTGGTGAGCAAAAAGCTGAAAGTGGAGTTGGACAAGGTCACGCGACTGATGGACTACATCCGTCGTTCACTCATTGAGCAAGAGCGGCAGGCGCTCACCATTCTTGCGTTCGAGCTAAATACGGTACTCAAACGCTACTTGACCAAGCACTACAGCGCCAAGATCAACCCCGCCACCTACGCCGTACAGCTGGTGGACCAGGAGGGCAAGACTGTCGGCCACAGCACCGGCGAAGGCCAAGTGCTCAAGTTCGCTTTTATCGCAACCGTAGTGGCCCTAGCAGCCCGCAAAACCCAGCAAAAGATTCAGTGGATGAGCGAGCCCACTATTGCTCCGCTGGTGCTAGATGCCCCGTTCTCGGCTCTAGATCCGGAGTACCAGGGCTCGGTAGCCCGCAACCTAGCCACCCAAACGACCCAGCTGGTACTGATGATCTCCTCCGCAGCCTGGGGTGAGAAGGTCGAGGCCGCGCTCGATCCCGTGGTAGGCAAGCGATACTTGATCGTTTCGCATGAATCCGGCGCCCAAGGCGACAAGCCCATAAAACGACTCCGGCTGAAGGGTGCGGACTACCAACTCAACTACTACGGTGCAGAGCGTACCGAGTCCACCTTTGTAGAGGTGATGTGATGCGCAAGCAAAGCCTGTTCAGCAAAGAGCGGCTCGTGTACTGGTCTGACGAGTTCGCAGACGTCGTGAACCTGCTTACGGGCAAGGATGCTCAAGGAAACGCTACACATCCCCCGGTTTGTAGCTTGAATGCTGACGCGATCGCATTGGCTGCGACGGTCGGCATTAAAAACAAGCGCAAGCGGGAGTTCGGAAACGGAACACGGAAGGAGATCAGCACAACAACATTTGCCACACGTGGATTAGAGCCTTACATCTTCTTGGTCGGCCTCCTTGGGACCGCCATTCCCAAAGCAGAAATACTGAGGCCTGATAACGAAGAACAGTTGATCAAGGAATTCGAGCAGTATGCAGCGGGCGGCATGGAGATCCTACGGACGGAGTTTTCGGAGAATGCCACGAATAGCGCTGATTGGGTGCTCGAGAGGTTGTTCACTGAGGCTTCCAACGACCCGGAAAGTAAAGGAATTCCAAGATTGATTTAGCCACTACAGATTATCCTCGTAGAGGGGATGGAATGCCGGAAGTGGACGACCGAGATACCCCGCATGCAAATATACTCTGCAGCCGAGAGGGCTTTACTTGATATCGGGAAACCAGCACACCTCAGGGAGATTCATGCGCAGATCGTGCAGCAAAGCTATTTCGCTTTTGGCGCAGCCAACCCTCTGAGAGCTTTGGGGGTGGCCATCGATCGACATGCAAAGGGCGTACAAATTTCGAGGCCTGCGAGCCCAATTCTGTTTTTCCGCGCAAGACCAGCCACGTACGGCTTGCTCTCGTGGCTAGATGCCGAAACGAACAATGACTTGGCACTTGACGAGGAAGTTACAGAGGCTGCCCAAATCGAAGAGCTAGATGCGGCTTTGTTTCTTGAACAAGAACTTCATCGATGGCTATTCAAGAACTGGGAACAATCCCGCCTGACGATCCTGGAACATGGGCCGCTTGAATTAGTAGACCCAGAGCAACAGCTGAAGAAAATGGGAAAGTACAATACCAAGGCTGTTGGCGAGATTGACATGTTGTTTAGGACTGCTAGCGGCGACTACTTGGTCTGTGAGCTAAAACGCCAAAGCGACGACCAAACTATTGGGCAGCTATGTAGATATTGGGGATGGGTCAAAGAAAATCTGGCAAAAGAGCGATTAGTGCACGGATTAGTCCTAGCGCAGGAAGTTAGTAGCGGTCTTCGTTATGCAGTCAAGGCTACCGCCGAAAACATATCCTTCCGAGAGTTAACACTCGACATAAAGCTAGGCCCGAACACGCGCTGAAGAGTTTCCGGCGACATGTATTGAGTCCAGAGAGGAACCGCAAAAGACAACTGCTGACTCCAGCCTGGCGACCTGATTTAGATTATTTAATCTTGCGCAAATCCTTAGCTCACTCTGTACACTAAATTTATGTCAAACACCCTTCGAGAAGAGCTCGGCCGACAAGAGGATGAGCAGATTCGATCCAATATCAAGAGGATAATCTCAAGTTATCGCCACGTATGGGACCTCTACACTGAGCTGCTGCAGAACAGCGCGGATGCGCTGATTGCGAAATTCGGAGATCAAGCTGCAACAAGCGGCAGAATCAAACTCATTATTAACACTGACGCGAGGGAAATCAAGGTAATCGACAACGGCATCGGCATCCCCGAGCAATCAATCTCGTAAATTCTGGTTACGGGCAAATCCTTAAAGCGCGAAACCGGCAGTGGGCGCCACGGCTTTATGGGTTTCGGATTCACGTATGTCGCGTTCCAGTCCTGCTTTCTTCAGATATCTAGCGTTCATAACGGCTTCAGTGCATCAAGAACATATGAAGGGCTTTACAGATACGTTTTCGCGAGCGAAGTAATTCCCAACTCTAGGGAGGAACTCCAAGGAATCGCTGCTGTTGCCACGTCCGATGAAAACCAGACAGAAATACTAGTTCGATTCCCGAGGACAACCGGTGACGAGGCGGCCGATGTTGCCATATCGGCAGCATTCGAAATCGCAAAGCAGAGCGAGCGATTCGCGGCCATGCTACGGACCAAGACAATTGTTGGGTCAATTGATCCATTGTTTGATCAGCCCCCTCCTTTCGCGTTCGAGCTTGAGGTTGATGGCGTCTCGGCAGTAGTGCCTGTTGGGCATCTGTCAATTCGCGACGTGGCGAAATCCGTGCTGGGAACGGAGACGCAGTTTTATGAAATGTCTCATTTCAAGACTATGGAAGCCGCAATGGCTTCTTTGCCCCAGCAGCAGAAGGACTTGGCCCTGAAAGCGCTGCTGATTCACGAGAGCATCAATGGTCTGCAAATTGGCGTGCGAAGCCCGATCACAGCACGAGCTCTTCTGTTTGCCACAAGCAAGAACCACCTGAATTCGTTCAATGATCGCCTCGGGGAGAGTGAACAATCGGACGGCTTCTCCATCGAGCATGGACTTTGGCTCAGCATCAATGGCATGCCAACAGGTATCTGTTTGGACGCCTTTGATGAACATAGCAACATGCTCCCATATACCGTCTTGATCGACATTATGAGCGACGAGATCAAACAAGAGTTGGATGCCGGACGAAAAGGCATTAGCCAGTATCGCGCGGGGCAAATCAAGAGCTTCGCAAGAGAATGCCTTCGCAACCGTGACTTCTTTTCCTTCAGACGCTACGTTGTTGGTGCGGCCGACTCCAGGATTTCCAACCCCTTGTACGACCCAAAGGTAGAGCTTAGAAGCCTACTAGACAACAAACAGCAAGTTAATGTCCCTTTAACCCAACAACATCTCCCCCCTCGCGAGGAGCAAGAAGTTATATCGCTGTTCGTCGAACTATGCGCCCGCGACTATTTGCGCGGCTACAAACAAAAGGTGTTGTCGGGCTTTCAGGTTTATGATGGACTGTACCAGTACCATCTAGACAACTCTGTCGGCCTGTATAATCCAAAAACGAATAAATTGGGTATCCTGCAAAACGTCTTCGATTCAAGCGGTGGGCCATTGACGAAGGAAATATTCTTGGAGTTCAAGGTCGATGTTTACGGCCTATACAAGGACCTTGGAAGAAATCGAAAGAGTCTTGCAGACATCGATGTCCTTATTTGCTGGAGCGTGGACTTCGAACACGCCAAGTCAAGGTTGCTGAGGGAATACAGCGACGTTCTTGGTTTGATCGATAAGTCAAAGAACGTTTTCCACGGAGCCACCCACCAACTTGCCACTGCCGCTCGGCCGAACGCGCTTCCAATTATCGAGCTCAGAACTGTCATTTGCGAGCTCTTCAATGTTCAGCTTCAGAAATAAGTACCCTACCCGGATTGAGGGAACTTGGATCGGACGTCAGGTACCCTAAGCCCCGGTGTAAATGCGCATGTAGAACCTTGCGCACGGCTGCTGGGCTCGACGTTCCTTCTTCAGCGATCGCTCTCAAAATCAGGATATTGGTGAGAGTTGCATCTGAATCACCCGCAAAGGTTGGCCAATCAATTTCCAAGCCACCGCTGAACTGCAAGGCTTCGTTCGGAACCTTGGTCTTATTGGCCAAGGAGGCGCATAGTGCGTGACGTGCGATCACGTTGTAGTGCTCGATGCCGCTTCTGCGTTTGAGCGCGCTGAGCTGCTGTTTGGCTGCAGCGGTCAGCCTTACTCGTTCGATGAGAGCGCTCATGCCATGCCCCCCTCGTGATTTCGGCTCACCTGAGTGCTGCGCGCTTCATCGGAGAACTCCAGGACATATGACTGGGACATGCTCGGCGTCACTTCGGTGAGTAGGTCGTCGTCCACTTCTTCGTCGGTGGATAGCACCAAGACTTGGTGCGAGATCTTGGCGAAGAACCGCTGAATCAAGGCCCGGCGGTGACGCTTGTCCAAGCGGGCAAGGGGCGTGTCCACCGCTACGGGGAACTGGCCCTTACGCTCACGGATGAGTGCACTGAGCACAGCGATGGCAAGCAGCTGCCGCTCGCCCGCTGACAGACGAGCCATGGGAAGCTCGTGACGGTCGGGCGCCACGATGGTGACGGCGTACGTGTCGGGGTCCACTTGAACACGGCTGACCAGCTTGCGCTTGCGCATGAGGGCAGCGAACTCCGCCGTGATCATGTTTGACAACCAGTGGGCCTTGGAAGCCAGTAGGCGGTCCTTGAACAAGGCCAGCACATCGCGGGCGCGCTGGGAAGCGTCGACCGCTTTGGCTTCGTGCTCAAGCCCACCAAAGTTTTTGCGCAGGGTTTCGGTGGCCGCTTTGATGCGCACGTCCAGGTAGGCAAGCTGGGCGTTTGCGGCCTCAAGCGCCTTGCCTTCTTGAGCAAGCTGGGCTTCCGCCAGGGCTCGGGCGGCGCTGAGCGACTGCAGCTGCGCCAATAGGTCGGCCACTTGCTCACCCTTCGGCACAGCGGCCAGCCGGCGCTGTGCCAAGGCCAGCTCGTTCTCCGCGTGCAGCATCGACTGCTGCGCTGCATTGAGTTGCTGCGTTGCGGCTTCGATCTTGGCGCGGGCTTCGTTGGGCGCCTCTGCCGGCTGCAAGTGCAGTGGGCGTTTGGCGGCGGCGCGGTAGGTTTGCTGATCTTGCGTTAACACCTCGCGCAAGATAGCCAGGGCGTCGGCCGGGATGGCAGCCCCAGCCTTCTTAATGACGCGTTGGTCCCGCTTCTGAATGGCTACAAACAGGTGCTGGGCGGTGCGGGTCTCTTGCTCTTGCTCATAGAGCGCTTCGTATTCATACCAAAGAGTACCCAAGCGCGCCAAGGCGGACCAAGGGTTGGCCAAAGCCTCGCGCACTAGATTGCGCGCCTGTTCGACTTGCTTTAGGGCGTGCTCCTCGCCAGCGCGCAACGCGGCCGCGCTCTCGTAGGCGACTAGGCCGCTGCGCTCGCTATTGGCCTGGAAAGTCTGCAGCTGGCGCTGCAGCTGGTCTACCCGCACCTGGGTAGCCGCACGCGCGGCCGTCAGACGAGGCAACTCAGCGTCAGCGGTGGCGCGTTGCCGCTCCAAGTCTTGGAGCTGTGACTTGGCAGCTTCGTACTTGGGGTTCTTGTCGCGGCCCTGCACCAGCGCACGGCGCTCCACCGCAATAAGGTCTTTGGACAGAGAGTCGATGCCACCAACGCCGAGAAAAGCTTCGGTCGCGCGGCGCAGCATGTCGGGCAAGGTGGCCGGGTTGGCCAGGGCTTCGATCTTTTCGCCGTCGAACAGGAAAAGCTGGGTTAGTTCGGCGGGCAACAGGTTATCAAGGAACTCCTCCCACTCTTCGGTCAGCTGCAGATCGGGGCGACCGTCGCGCAACACAGTGATGGTCTCCTGCAGCTTGCCCCCTGCTACGGTCCAGCGGCGGGAGACTGTGAACTCGTCGACCTCGCCGTGACCTTCCAGGCACAGGTCGAGGTCGATGCGGGCGTCTCCATCGGCATCGTTGCGTTGCAGCCCAAGCATGAGCTGCTCGTACTCGCGGCCGCGCCCGTTGCCGTACAGCTTCGCGCCGTACAGCACCACCTGCAGCGCAGTGAGCAGGGTAGTCTTGCCACTGCCATTCAGGGCCTTGATCAGCACGATGGGCTTGCCGACGGCGGTGCGCAGGTCCAGCTGCTGCCGCTCCTTGAAGGGGCCGAGGTTCTGGAGGGCGATACCCAAAAAGGTTACTTTGGCCATCTGGGGCTCACACCAGCAGGTCGTTGGTCAGGGCAATGGGGATGACCTTGCGGGTGAATTCACCTTCCATGTCTTGGGTAAGGACTTCGTCGTCTTGCTCACCGCCTTCGCTTTCAGTTGCGGGCCCCGCCTTCTTGTCGGGGTGGTGCACCAGGGCGAAGGCCAGGGCGTCAGCCTCGTCCACAAAGGCAAAGGCCTTGAGCAGGGCCGAGACCTCGTCCAGCTGCTTGGAGCGTTGGCGGCTTTGCAGGCCGCGAAAGCTGCTAGCCAACAAGGTACGCAGCAGCTTGTAGAGCTCCAGTTCGCGCTCTTGGCGAACTTGCGGGTCGTCGGTGGGTTGATGAGCTTGCGACCAGTCGCTGGCAGCTTGCTTGAGCAGCTCCAGGTCCGATGGATCCAAGGGCATCGGGTCTAACTCGCGACCGGGAAACGGGCGGCCGGTGGCCTCTTGGTAGATGCCGGGCAACAGGTCTTCGATTTCGCCCTTATCTTCGATCCAGATGCGGCGGATCTCGTCGAGCTCTTCTGTGGAAATTAGCTCAATCGGACGGTAATTTCCCCGCTTTTCCTCAGAGATCTCATCTTGCAAGAGCGATTGCTGGACGGCGCTCTCGGCTTTGAGCAGCTCAAGCAGCAGCACACGCCGGCGCTCTTGGGAGTAGGGGCCATGGACAAGCCGCCCGTGCATCACGGTGAGACGGCCATTGAGACGGCGGAAGTCTCGGTGTTTGCGGTCACCCTCTTCCCCAGAGCTGGCCAAGAACTTATCTCGGTAGTCCATGATGGGCTGCATCCAGGCCTTGTCGGCATCGTTCTGGATCATGGCCGCCATAGACTTGTCTTGCGAGACCATGGTGCATACGTAGCAGCCGAAGCGGCTGTCGCCGCAGCTGGGCGTACTCTTGTCGACCACGATCGGGCACTCCGAGTCAGGGGTGGCGCCACGATAGATGTCGAACAGGTCTTGGTTGTTGATACCCCAAGGGTTTGGGGTCTGGATGATGTACTCCCAAACGTCATCGCTTGACCATGTTTCGATGGGCAGGTAGACCCAAACGCGCGAGAGCTTCGGGTCTTTATTGCGACTCAGCCGCTCGCGAGTACTGTGCTGGTAGGCGTCCATCACCTTGTCGCGCGCCTGGCTCTCGCCGCGTCGCTGTCCCAAAACCAAAATCGCTTCGCCGTTCGCCTCGGACAGATCTTGGATGAACTTGGTGGACGCGCTGATCTTGAGGCGGTCGGTGCACCAGCGGAACTTGTTGCGTGGCGCTGGGTAACCCTTACCGATGAGGTTGACCCAGAAGCGATTCTCGAGCGAGGGCGTGAGTCGATGCGACTTGATGGGCAAGCCTTGTTCGAGCGCGGCCAACCCCATTCGCGTAAGCGAGATGTACACCCAAGCGGCGATTACCGGATTCTCGACCAAGGTATCTGTGCTTATGACGTGCACCGGCTTGAAGCGGCGGCGATCGTCAGGCAGGGCGGCAATAGCCATCCAAATCAGCTGCAGAGCGGCAGTAGAGTCTTTCCCGCCGCTGTAACCAATGACCCAGGGCAGGCTGTCGCTAAGGTACAGCTGTTGGATCTCTTCAATGATTTGTTTGGGAGTGGTAGGCATAGCTCAGTACTTGAGGGCGGTCTTCCGGCCGGCTAGGAAAGCGTCTTCGGCGGCTTGCTCTTCCGCGGTGAGTCGGAGGCCCAGCACGCGCTTGATTTCGTTGCATGTGAGGGTGACGTTCTGACCAGACTTGGACATCGACCCGCCTACCATCGCGCGGCCTTCCCAGACCTTGGCGTTGCCGCGTGACCAGTCGACCCTGCGTAATCTCTGTAGACGCTTCTTCACTTCTGAAGGGTGTTGGGCATACAACGTTCGACCTGCTCGCCCGAGGGCTTGAAGCACGATCGCATGGCAATGGATAAAGTCACGGCGAACCTCGCCCGCTGTCATCTTTGCTTCGCGCACATAGATCCACTCTGGGATTTGCTCGCCGACACTCTCCCAAAACTCTTGGCAACGTTGCGATGCCGACGGGAAATCTTCGATTTCCTTCTCTGTGAGAAGCTCACCTGTCGCGAAGTGCAGGGCGCTCAGCGTGAATAGCTTTCGGGACCGCGCCGACAATGTTGAGCGCTCGGTCTCGATCAGGTTCTTGAAGACTGCTGAAGTCAGGATCAAGTGCTTGGCTACCTTTGCGGTAGCGTTGCGGTGGTCGTAGAGAACGCCAAGCGACGCTGACGGCTTGACGGAGTGCCTATTCAGGTCTGCAAACATCTGCTGGCAGCGATGCAGTCCACGGTCTACGAAGAACACTACCGCGATGGTCTCGTCGCCGAGTTCGGGCGCTCCAGTCAATGCGGTCTCGATGGCTGCACGGCGGTGTTGCCCATCGTTCACGATGAAGCGGGCGTCCATCGAGACGGTCAGCGTGCCCATGCGGAATGCAGTTGGGCCGTCATCGCCGACCGGCTCGAAGGCAAGACTGCCGTCTATGGACGCTGTGATTGCTGAGAAGACGTAGCTGGTCTTGTTCTCGACGATGTAGCGCGCTAGCTCGGGTATCCGCCCCCTGTTCAAAGTGCGCTGCGCCCGGAGCTCCGGGAGCAGCTCTTCGTCATCGAAGTGGAAGAGCTTCGGCAACAGCCGTAGCGGGCACATCGACACGTAGTACTCACGCCCGGCTTGAACGCCGCGGATCGCGGGGAAGACATAGGAGAAGTTGGAGCCGCTCCCGGACTGTTTGGGTGTCATGTTTGCATTTAGTCATGCAAACATATGCTTGTCAAGCCCATCCGTTTGTGTCTTTCCTGAGTCTCAGATGCCGGTGCTTAGCGAGTCCCTGGAGAGGTCAGGCCGCCAAGGCGGCCGCTAGCTAGCGGTACTTCCGCGGTAACAGTTGGCCTGTCTTAGACTCGATCATCCTGAACGCTTGTCGAGCCCCAGCAGGTGAGTAGCTGACATGCACGGGCCGGTCCGCGCCGTAGAAGTACAGGCGGTCAAACGAGGTGTTAGCGATGATCCAGTCGGCGACCTCACTCATGTCTTCATGCTCAACCAAGAAGTCGCAGGCTGCACCTCCGCGTGGGCAGATCTGTCTGCCGAGGCGGTTGACTTCGAGCGCGGCGTGTTGGTCAAGCGCCGGAGCCACTCTCCGATGAATGTGGCGCCCAAGCTCTGCCGAGCAGAAGCCGTAAGTGAGCTTGATCGCGCCAAAGTAGTCGATCAGTGGATCCAAGATATGGACGGCCAGATCGTAGAGCGCGTTGTACGTCTGCGGATTCCGCGGAACGTTTCGTACCGCAAGCCTGAGCTGCGTTTCGCCACACTCGATGAAGTCCCTGAATGTGAAGTTCGCGCCGCACCGCTGATCCAGGTCGGGCAGGCGTTCGCTGCGAACCAATCTCATTCCGACGATACCTAGTCGCCTCGCCTCCAAGGCATCCGCGAGCGCGTCGGAGGCAGGCCCGAAGTCGGACTCTCCCAGGATTCCCGTTGCTTCTAGTGCCTCGTCGAAGGCGAGCTGCTCCGCATACCCTGTGTAGTCCTCATGCAGGTAGCGACTCTTTCGGTAGAGCAGCGGCTTTGGATATTCGCGAGTCCCGTACTCAAAGAGGTCGTAATCCTGCTTCCGCACGTTTACCTTGACGCGTCGACGAAGATTCGGTGTCGGGCTCGCATCGAAGTCATCGAACTCCATCAATGTCAGCTTCCCCGAGCCGATATGGATCTTGATGAGCTGGACGTCGCTGATGGCATCCCACAGGATCAAGCCGCAAGCAACGTACGCGCGTAGGACGACGGGAAGTCGCTCAACCAAAGACACGTGCAGCTGAAGCGAGTGATCAGCTTCGAGCCACCCGATACCCTTCGCCGCGGACTGCTGACATGCCTCTAGTAGCGTTGCGCTGTCTGCCGCTTCAACCAGAAGGCGCATTCCAGACGCCTGTGCCGTTCGATAGTCGCCGAAGAACGCCTTGATGTCGCGTTGTAGGCGTGGCTCAAGCTGCCGGTATGCAGGGCGGCGAGAGAACTGCTGTGCGGCCATGTACAGGCGTACGTCATCAGACCGGGTGTTCGCTGCAGTCTCGAGTAGGCTCTGGTCATAGAGCTTTGCGAGCAAGCGAACTGCCTTGCCCAGGCCTCCTACCTGCGCTGTGATGGTCTCAAGGTTCTTGACTTCTTCGGGTGCTGGAAGTCGTCCCAGGTCCAACATGGCGACCCACAACTTGTCAAGGTGAGGTCTGACACGCGCCAGCTCCGCCTCTGTTCGATTAACCTTTGGAGGCTTGGGCTCGCTGCCCTGGCGCTCCTTGGTTGGCTTGACGGTACGAATCCGAGGAGGCCTGGTGGCCAGCAGGCGCGCAGCGACCCCTCTGGTCCGGTACCGCCCAGCGACATATCTCTGCTCCAGGTCCTTGTCTGCGAAGACGAAGGCGACGCCTGGGCCGGCCATGAAGGCTTCCTGGTGCAGTACGTGCTCCAGGTAGTCCTTGAACTCCCCTTGCGTGAAGTACTTCTGAAAGGTGTTCCGTGAAGTGATGAAGCCATCGCGGAACGAACGTCCCGGAGGCTCGCTGCCGTACAACATCACCCCTACAGACATCACTCGACGTGCAAGCTTGAAGGCGCGGTGCACAGCTTCCACTCGTTCTGCGGCGTCTTCGATGACGTTCACCACGAAGCCAAGATTGATCACGTCCGCCTCTATCAGCGGATGATCAGGTGCAAAGTGCGGGTCCCAGCCGCGGGCTTCGAACCCATTGGTCACCAATCCAGAAATATCGTCCCCACGTCCGCAACCGTAGTCGAAGACCGTAGTGCCAGGCTGAAGCAGCCCAGTCCGCAGGAGCAGCTGGATCGGTGCAGAGAGGTTGCTACGCGACAGCGCCGTCAGGTGTCGACTAATCGGTCCGTCGAGTCCAGATGGAATCCCCTCTAGCCCCCCTGAGACGACATTCCCCAGTGGGACGAAGGAGTCTCCGGCGAGCATGTAGCCCCTTTCGGAGATCAGGCGTTCCCAGTTGAGCCGAAAGCCAATCGTCGTGGTGTCGTCGAAGAGCCCAAGTTCCTCGGCAGCCTTCGTCAATCGGATCCATCTACCGCGCTCAGGGTGGTCTTCGCCGACCAACAGTTCCTTGCGGTGGAGAATCGGCGGATTAAGCGAGTCTCGGTAGTGGCGATAGCTTGGAACCCTCAGTTCGCCAGGCGCGAATGTCCAAGCTGCCTGGAGCTCTGGAAATGGGGCGTGCTCGAACTCAGAGTACGCCAGCAAGGAAAGCTTGCCAGTTCGGACATTAATCTTAGCGACGTTAGGCGCTGTTTGGTGGCTGTCAGGTACGAGCCTAACCGCGCTCTCGATGCGGCAGCGGTGTTCGGGGTTGGCGACGTGTCGAATGCTGGAAAGGTGTACGTACAGCTCGTCACCGACTCTTTTGCCAATCGTTGACATAGCAGGCGTTTGACTCAGTCAGTCAGATCGCAAAGAAGACCGCTCAAGTCTTCGCGCCGCTCATTTTGTGGCCGTTCGTCTACAGCAAAAGCCTCCGAGATTCCTTCAAGCAGCCCCCACCTGTCGTCTGGGTGGAGTTCACCCTCCAAGATCACTCGGCCCCTTCTCCATCTAGGGGTGAGCGAGACGGTGTTGACATGAAATTTGGTGACTCCCATCTCGGAATCTCGGGCGGCGGATGTCAGTACCGATGAACCAGCTTTCGGCTTTCTGATCGGTACAAAGCGCGCGCTGCGCACCAGCAATGTCTCCGTCGAAGTAAGCACTTCGAATACCAGGCGGCACGGAGCGGTCTTCTTGGTACGAATCGCGTACTTCGTCGTCATCACACCAATATTCCGTGTGGAGCCATACATTCAAATGTAAGAGCGACGGAGCGTAATCGAGTGCGAGATCACCGCATTCCCACGATTTTTCTGCAGGGTCATAGGAGGTTGCCTCTGTCGTGCGTCACGCTACTCACGAAGAGCCTTGTAGCGGCGCCGGGGGCTGTGACTCGGGACTGATCAGTACCTGCTCCCAGGCCTGCCGCGGAGAAAGAATCCGCAGGCTCCCCCTCGGGTCCCAGCTCAGAACCCGCTGGTCGCCGGTGATGAACACATCTGCGTCGGCAGTGTGCGCAGCGGCCACGAGGCGCGCATCAGGGTCGGCAAAGGGCTCAGCCACATCCGGCACAGCGACTGCACACGCCCAGAGCGCGTCGAAGCGCTTCAGCGCTGGCGCATGGCGCAGGAACTTGCGCCGCAGGACGGCATGAACCTCTTCACGCACCAGGGCACTGCTCAGGATGCGGTGCCCCCTGGCGTCGAGTTCGAGCAGCAGTTCCGCGCACAGGCCCGGGAACACCGCAGCCGACACCCACACATTCGTGTCCAGGAACACCCGCACGGCAGTCAGGCGCGACTCAGCTCACATCGCGCAGGATGTCCTCTTCGGTCAACCACCCCGCAGCACGCGCCTGCGGACCCAGGTCCTGCTGAAGCAGGCGCAGCGTCTCGCGCAACGCCTGTGCGCGCAGGGCGTCCCGCACGAGATCGCTGCGGGTCTTGCCGGTAGCGCGCACCAGCTGATCCAGGGCGAGGGCTTCTTCATCGTTGAGGCGGACGGTGAGCACGTCAGACACAGCGAACTCCCCTGAGATAACGTCGTACGACAGTGTAATACAAAGACGAGCTCAAACCCGGTCCGCAGGCCCCCGGACCCTCACCCCCCCAGCCGCGCGCACACCGCCGCCGTCACCTGCGCGGTGGTGGCCGTGCCGCCCAGGTCGCGGGTGTGCAAGGCCGGGTCGGCGGTCACCGACTCGATCGCGGCCATCAGGCGGGCGGCAGCGGCCGGCTCCCCCAGGTGCTCGAGCATCATCACCACCGACCAGAAGGTGCCCACCGGGTTGGCCAGGCCCTTGCCCATGATGTCAAAGGCCGAGCCGTGGATGGGCTCGAACATCGAGGGGTAGCGCCGCTCGGGGTCGATGTTGCCGGTGGGCGCGATGCCCAGGCTGCCGGCCAGCGCGGCGGCCAGGTCCGAGAGGATGTCGGCATGCAGGTTGGTGGCCACCACGGTGTCGATCGAGGCCGGCCGGTTGACCATGCGCGCGGTCATCGCGTCCACCAGTTCCTTGTCCCAGCGCACCTGCGGAAACTCGCGCGCCACCTCGGCGGCGATCTCGTCCCACATCACCATCGCGTGGCGCTGGGCATTGCTCTTGGTGACCACGGTGAGCTGCCGGCGCGGGCGCGCCGCGGCCAGCCTGAAGGCGTGGCGCAGGATGCGCTCGACCCCCGCGCGGGTCATGATCGACACGTCGGTGGCCACCTCGATCGGCTGCCCCTGATGGGCCCGGCCGCCCACCCCGGAATACTCGCCCTCGGAGTTCTCGCGCACGATCACCCAGTCGAGATCGGCCGGGGCGCAGCGCTTGAGCGGCGCGTCGATGCCCGGAAGGATGCGGGTGGGGCGCACGTTGGCGTACTGGTCCAGCCCCTGGCAGATCTTCAGGCGCAGGCCCCACAGCGTGATGTGGTCAGGGATCTGCGGGTCGCCGGCCGAGCCGAACAGGATGGCGTCCATGCCGCGCAGCGCATCCAGCCCGTCGGCCGGCATCATCACCCCGTGGCGCCGGTAGTGGTCGCCCCCCCAGTCGAAGTCGGTGAAGGCCAGGTCAAAGCCCGCCCCGGCCGCCACCAGTGCCTCCAGCACCTCGCGCCCCGCGGGGATCACCTCCTTGCCGATGCCGTCTCCAGGGATGGTGGCGATGCGATAGGTCTTCATGAACGGGGCTCCGGGCGGTTGGCAATCGCCGAACTCTAGTGCATCGGCCCTGGCCTAGCCGGGAGATCCCGACCGCTCGTCCGCCGGCACCGCGGCCGCCCTTGCCCCGGCGCAATGGCGCCGACTCCATCGGCAGCAGACTAGCCGGCATGACGCCGGCCATCGCGCAAAAGACGCCGCTGGTGAGACTTATTTCCTCAAGTCGCTCATGCAGCGGCCGATGTCTGACGCAAGCGGCGAAGGAAAAGCGCCGTTCGTCGGTGATTCAGAGGGGCTGTCATGCTGCCGATCAAGACCGGAATCTTCGTGCTCGTTGTGGCGCTGTTCTTTGGCGCGGTGCGCATCGAGCACGGCCACGACCCGCTCGGCGGCCAGCGCTGGGTGAAGTTCAGCGTGAACGAGCGCACCGTGGCGGCAGCCCACGCCCTGCTTGCGCGCCTGCTGGCGGCCACCGACGACTGGCTGGCTGCCGGCCCGCCCGCGGCCAACCCGCCCCACCGGGGGGGCCTGTCGGCAGCGGCGCCGCCAGCATCAGTCCATTCATCCGCGGAAATCCGCCTCCGGTGAGACTTATTTCCTCAAGACGCTCAAGGAAAGGCCGATGACGGAGGTACCCGGCGGAAGAAAGACGCCGTTCATCCTGCACCAGACACCGACTGCATGTTCCCGGCCAAGGCCCTCATCGCGCTGCTTGCCCTCGCCATCACCTTCGGGGTGGTGCGGATGGAGCACGGCCGTGACCCGCTCACCGGCGACGCCTGGGTCAAGCTGAGCATCAGCGACCGCACGGTGCAAACCGCCCGGCTGATGATGGCGCAGGCGGTGGAGGCCACCCGCGCCATCCAGGACACCGCGCCGCCGGACCTGCCGCCCGCGCGCCCCTCCGGCCGCTGACCGCGTCAGGCGGGTTCGCAGCAATACCACCCGGCAGGTGCAGGCCACCCGCACGGGGCGGCGAAAATCCCTTAGCCTCTGCGATATCCGCCGCCAGGACAGTCTCGCGGCCACCTCCGCCCGTCGTACCCCCCGATGCCCGCAACCAGCCTCCCGGCCCGCGCGCAGATCGCCTCTCGTCCGATCGATCTGCTCCAGATCGCCGGCTGGGCCGGTGTCGCCTTGGCCTGGGTGATCGCCGGGCTGTTCTGGCGCGAGCCCTGGAAGGCCGACGAGGGCTACTCCATCGGCATCGTGCTCAGCATGGTGCGCGATGCCGCGCTGCTGGTGCCCACGCTCGCCGGCGAGCCGTTCATGGAAAAGGCGCCGCTGGTCTACTGGCTGGCCGCTGCCACCAGCTGGCTGTTCGAGGGCCCGCTCGCCCTGCACGAGGCGGCCCGCATCACCAATGTGCTGATCATCCTGGGCGCCGCGGCCGCCCTCGCCGACGCCGCCCGCATCGCCCTGGGCCGGCGGCGTGCCCGAAACGCCGTGCTCTGGCTGGCGGCCTCGCCCTTCTGGCTGATGTTCAGCCGCTACCTCATCGCCGACATCGGGCTGGTGCTGGCCTCGGCGCTGATGATCAACGGACTGGTTCGTCTGGAGCGCCAGGCGCCCTGGGCCGGCCTGTGGCTGGGTCTGGCCGCCGGCGCCGGCCTGCTCACCAAGGGGCTGCTGCTGCCGGGCATCGGCGGGCTCGCGGTGCTCGGGCTGCTCGCGCTGCGCCCCGAACTGCGCACCCGGCAGGTGGTCTGGGCCCTGGCGGGCAGCCTGGTGTGCTTTCTGCCGATCGCATTGAGCTGGCCGATCACGCTCTGGTGGCAGGAGCCGGCGCTCTTCAATGACTGGTTCTGGACCAACAACATCGGCCGCTTCACCGGCACCGCCCAGCTCGGCGCGACCAATGAGCGCCTGCGACTGCTGCCCACCGCCGGTCTGGCGTTGCTGCCGCTGTGGCCGGTGGCGGCGCTGGCCGTGGCCGCGCGGGTGCGCGGCAAGGGCCTGAGCGGCCTCACCGGACTGACCGGCACCACGCTGTTCGCGCTGGGCTGGCTGCCGGTGCTGCTGGTGTCGGCCTCGGCCCGCAGCCTCTACCTGCTGCCCATGGTGGCGCCGCTGGCGCTGCTCGCCGCAGCCTGGCGTCCGGCCGGCGGGCCGCGCCGGCGCCAGGCCACCGTCGCGCTCATCACCGGGCTGGCCGCCGCGGCGCTGATCGGACTGGTGGCCGCCCGTCTCCTGCACCTCGGCGGGATGCCGCAGCAGGCCACCGATGACCTGGCCGGCCTGTCGGCTGGGCAGTCGTTGCTCGCGGCCGCGGCCCTGGCCGGCATGCTGCTGCTCGCGGGGGCGGGGCGGCTGCGCTCGCCGCTGGCCGCCTGGGTCTGCGGCCTGACCGTGACCTGGGCCGCGGCCCTGGCCCTGTTCCTGCCCCAGGCCGACCTGCGCACCGGCTTCCGGGAGGTCTTCACCGAGCTCGCTGCCCGCGTTCCGCCGGGCGCCCATTGCGTGGCCAGCCGCGGCCTGGGTGAAAGCGAGCGTGGCATGCTGCACTACTACGGCGAGCTGCTGACCCGCCGGGTGGAGCATGATCCGGTCACGGCCGCCACCTGCCCGGTGCTGATCGAGCAGGTTCGCCTTGCTGACGCGGGCAACCCGCCAGCCGCCGCGTCAGACTGCCCGGGCATGCGTCGCCACTGGCAGGGCGCGCGCCTGGACGACCGGCAGCTGCTGTTCCGGATCTGCGTCGCCACCCCCTGAGAGAGCCATTGCGCCATGGATGCACCCCCCACCCTCAAGCAACGCATCCAGGCCGGCCACACCGCCCTGGGCTCGATGGTCTTCGAGTTCTTCTCGCCTGGTATGGCGCGCATCGCCCGCGAAGCAGGCGCTGACTTCCTGATCTACGACATGGAGCACAGCGGCGCCGGCATCGAGACCATCAAGGCGCAATGTGCCGCCTGCGCGGGCACAGGTCTGAGCCCGATCGTGCGCGTGCCCCACCACGAATACAGCGCGGTGGCCGGCGCGCTCGACGCCGGCGCCCACGGCATCATGGTGCCGATGGTGGCCAGCGCCGCCCAGGCGGCAGAACTCGTCTCCTTCACCCGCTACCCGCCGCGCGGCCGGCGCGGCGCGGCCTTCGGCATGGCCCATGACGGCTACACGGCCGGCACGCCCCAGGACAAGATGGCCCAGGCCGAGGCGCGCACCCTGGTGGTGGCCATGATCGAGACCGTCGAGGGTCTGGCCGATGTCGATGCCATCGCCGCGGTGCCCGGCGTGGATGTGCTCTTCCTGGGGCACTTCGATCTCACCAACTTCATGGGCATCCCGGCGGCGTTCTCCGATCCGCGCTTCGAGCAGGCCCTGGCCGACATCGGCGCCGCGGCCCGGCGTCACGGCAAGGTGGCCGGCACCATGGCCGGCGATGCCGCCTGGGCGGCGCGGCTGCACGCCCACGGCTTCCGGCTGTTCGCCTGCGGCATCGACGTCCACCTCTACCAGCAGGCGCTTGCCGGCGGCATCCGGGCGGTGCGGGCCCTGGGCTGACAACCGCCATGGCGTCAACCGCCGGGTCACCCCACCCTGCCGCGCTGCCGCGCTCGCGGGCGCCGGCCATGCTGCTGGCCTGCGGGCTGATCCTGGCCGGGCTGCTTGCGGCGCTGGCCGTGGGCCGCTACCCGGTTTCGCCCTCTGACCTGCTGCGGGCGATCTGGGCCGCGCTCGGTGGCGCGCCCGCCGGGCTGGACGACACCACCCGCACGGTGGTGTTCGGCATCCGCGGCCCGCGGATCCTGGCCGCGCTGCTGGTGGGCGCCGCGCTCTCGGCCGCGGGCTGCGCCTTCCAGGCGCTGTTCCGCAACCCGCTGGTCTCGCCCGACATCCTCGGCGCCTCGTCGGGGGCGGCGTTCGGCGCGATGCTGGCCCTGCTGCTGGGCATCACCGACGCCGGCCTGCAGGCGGCCGCCTTCGCCGGCGCGCTGGCCGCGGTGGCGCTGGTCTACCGCCTGGCGGGCACCGCCCGGCAGGCCGACCCCCTGCTCGGCCTGCTGCTGATCGGTCTGGTCACCGGCGCGCTCCTGGGCGCGGCGATCGGTCTCATGAAGATCCTGGCCGATCCCCGCGACCAGCTCGCGGCCATGACCTTCTGGCTGCTGGGCAGTCTGGCCGGAGTCGGCCCCGCCGATCTGCCGGCGCTGCTGCTGGCGCTGCTGCCGGCCGGGGCGCTGCTGGCCGCGCTGCGCTGGCGGCTCGACGCGCTCTCGCTGCCGGCCGACGAGGCGGCGGCGCTGGGCATCCCGGTGGCGCGGCTGCGTCTGCTGGTGGTGACCGCTGCCACGCTGGCCACCGCGTCCAGCGTGGCCGTGGCCGGCATCGTCGGCTGGATCGGGCTGGTGGTGCCGCACCTCGCGCGGCTGCTGGCCGGCCCCTCCTTCGCGCGCAGCCTGCCCCTGTCGATGCTGCTCGGCGGCGGCCTGCTGCTGCTGGTGGACACGCTGGCCCGCAGCCTCGGGCCCACCGAGCTGCCGCTGGGCGTGCTCACCGCGCTGATCGGCACGCCCTGCTTCCTGTGGCTGATCCGGCGCGCCGGCCGCGCCGCGGCCTGAGCCCCGGACCCGAGCGCGCATGCTCAGCGCCAGCCATCTGGTGATCGGCCATGCCGGCGCCGCGCTGGGCGCGCCCTGCTCGGTGCGGCTCTCGGCAGGGCGGGTCTGCGCCCTGCTCGGTCCCAACGGCGCCGGCAAGACCACCCTGATGCGGACCCTGCTCGGGCTGATCGCCCCGGTGGCCGGCGAGATCCTCATCGAAGGCCGGCCCCTGGCCGGGCTCGACGCGCGTGAACGCGCGCGCCGCATGGCCTGGGTGCCGCAGCAGCAGTCCGGCGGCTTCGACTGGCCGGTGCGCGAGCTGGTGCTGATGGGTCGCAGCGCCCATGCCGGTCTGCTCTCGGCCCCCTCGGCCGACGACCGCGCCGTGGTGGCGGCCGCGCTCGAGCGGCTGGGCATCACGGCGCTCGCCGATCGGCCGCTCTCGCAGCTGTCGGGTGGCGAACGCCAGCTCGCGCTGATCGCGCGGGCGCTGGCCCAGCAGGCCCGGCTGGTGATGCTCGACGAGCCCACCGCCAGCCTCGACTTCGGCAACCAGGGTCGGGTGATGCGCGAGGTGCGCCGACTGGCCGAGGCCGGCCTGGCGGTGCTGTTCAGCACCCACGACCCGAACCTCGCGCTGCGCCATGCCGACGAGGTCTGGCTGCTCGCCGCCGGCCGGGTGCAGGACCAGGGCGAGGCGGCCACGGTGCTCGATGCGCATCGGCTCGCGGGGCTCTACGGCGTGCCGGTGCGTGAACTGCCGCTGATCGGCCCCCCCGGGCGACTGTTCCTGGGCGACTGAGCCCGCAGGCTCGCCGTTCCGCGCGGATTTCGGCCTGAGCCGCCTCGGCAAGTGGCGCGCGCGGGGGCATCATTCAAGCCCCCCAGTCAAACGACACCCGGAGATCCGATGCGCACCCTGGAATTCGGCTGGTTCCTACCCACCTCGGGCGACACGGTCAGCTATGGCCGCAAGGACGGCCACCTGCCGCCCTCCATGGAGGCCTTCGAGCGCATCGCGCGCGCCGCCGAGCGCGCCGGTTTCGAGTACCTGCTGGTGCCGGTGTCGAACACCTGCTGGGACGCCTACATCAGCTCGGCCATGGTGCTGGCCCGCACAGAGCGCATCCGCATGCTCGTGGCCGCGCGCCCGGGCTATGTGAACCCGGTGCTGCTCGCCCGCATGATCGGCGCGATGGAACAGCTCTCCGGCGGCGGCCGCGTGGCGGTCAACCTGATCGCCGGGCAGAGCGACACCGAGGCCCTGCAGGACGGCATCCGACTGGCCAAGGAAGACCGCTACGCCCAGATGGACGAGGACGTGGTCATCATGAAGCAGCTCTGGGGCGACGGGCCGCCGGTGCACTTCGAGGGCCGCTTCCACACCCTGCAGGGCGCGCGCATCGCCCCGCGCCCCACCCGCCAGCCGCGCTTCTACCTGGGCGGCGGATCGCCCGAGGCCTGGGCCGTCTCGGCCAGGCACTCCGACGTGCACCTCTTCTGGGGTGACACGCCCGAGACCATCGCCGCCAACATGGTCACCATCCGCGAGATGGCGGCCCGCCACGGCCGGGCCGAGGAGATCGGCTTCGGCATGCGGCTGCAGATCTGCTGCCGCGAGACCGAGGAAGAGGCCTGGGCCGCGGCGCACGCGCTGCTCGAGGGCGTCACCGAGTCGCAGACCGAATTCATCCGCCGCTACTACGGCAGCTCGGCCGCCAACCGGCGGGTGCAGCAGCTCGCGCAGGAACACGGCGAGCTGATCGCGCCGCACCTCTGGACCGGTATCACCCGGGTGCGCCCCGGCGCCGGCATCGTGGTGGTGGGCAATCCTCAGCAGTGCGCCGACACGCTGCAGCAGTTCATAGACATCGGCTGCCATTCCTTCTGCCTGTCGGGCTATCTGCACGACGAGGAGGCGGCGCGCTTCGCGCGCTGGGTGCGGCCGCTGCTCGCGCAGCGCAACCCGGGGCGCATGCCGCAACTGGCCGCGGCCTGAGCGCCCGATCAGGCGCCGCTGCGGACCAGAGCCGCGCGCCGCGGCCGCCCCCAGGTGTAGACCGAGGTGACCGCGTAGTTCCAGACCGCGCCCACCAGGATGCCGGCCACCGCGGCCAGCAGCCATCCCTGCTGCCGATCGAACAGGAACGAGGCCAGACCCAGGTTGGCCACCGCGCCCACCGAGCAGGCCAGCCCGAAGGAGGCCAGCCCGCCCAGCCAGCGCAGGCCGGCCAGGCGCCGGTCGCGATAGGTGACCAGGTTGTTGATGCTGAAGTTGAAGACCATCGCCACCAGCGTGGCCGCAAGCTGCGCCGACAGGAAGTCCACGCCCAGGCTCCGGTGCAGCGCCCCCAGCACGGTCAGGTGCACGCCCACGCCGAGCCCGCCGATCAGGCAGAAGGCGATGAAGCGCACCGGCACCAGATGACCGATCAGCTTGTCGAGCAGCAGCATGCCGTAGTCCCAGGCCACCTGCCCGTCGAGCTTGCTCTCGCCGGCGAGGCGATCACGGAAGGTGTAGGGCACCTCGGCAAAGCGCAGCGGCCGCGGGCTCGAGGCGAACAGGTCCACCAGGATCTTGAAGCCCATGGCCGACAGCCCGCGCACGCAGCCCATGAAGGCCTCGCGCGTGATCATGAAGAATCCGCTCATCGGGTCCTTGAGCGTGGCCGGCACCACCAGCTGGCTCAGCCGCGCCGCCAGCCGGCTGATCAGCACCCGATGGGGCGCGAAGCCGCCCATTCCGCCGCCATCCACATGACGGCTGCCCACCACCACATCGAGCCCGCCCTGGCGCAGCGTGAGCAGCATGCGCGGCAGGATGCGCTCGTCGTGCTGCAGGTCGGCATCCATCACCGCGAGCACCGGCGCATTGCTCGCCAGCATGCCCTCGATGCAGGCCGAGGCCAGGCCGCGGCGGCCGATGCGCTGGATGCAGCGCACCCGCGGATCGACACGACCGATCTGGCGCGCCACCTCGGCCGTGCCATCGGGCGAGTCGTCATCGACGAACACCAGCTCCCAGGCCACGCCCGGCAGGCAGGCCGCCACGCGACGCACGAGCTCGGCGATGTTGTCGCGCTCGTTGAAGGTGGGCACGATGATCGAGAGGTCGGGCCCGCCGCGCTCGGCGGCCGACAGCAGGAGCGAGGGAACGGGCTGCGGGGCATTCATCGGCGGCATCCGCGGGAGTGGCTGACCGCTGGGGTCGATGAGCCACTGTCCCGCGGCCGCAAGGGCTGCCGATTGAGCCAGCGCGCAGGCGACGCGCCTCGGGCACGCGCGCGGCGCCCGGCATTGAGCCTGCTCCAGCCCGCGCGCGGGCGCGGGCTCAGCGCCCCTTGAACACCGGCGCCCGCTTCTCGAGGAAGCTGGCCACGCCCTCCTTGTGGTCCTCGGTGCGGGCCAGGCGGCGGATGGTGTCGATGGCCCAGCCGCCGATCTCGCGCGGATCGCCATAGGTGGTCTTCTGCAGGCCGCGCTTGAGCGCCTGCACCGCCAGCGGCGGGCTGGCGGCGATGCGCGCGGCCAGGGCGCCGGCCGCGGCCATCAGCTCGGCGTGCGGCACCACGCTGCCCACCAGACCGATGCGCTGGGCCTCGGCCGCGTCGATGACGTCGCCGGTGAACAGCAGCTCGGCCGCCTTCTCGGGGCCGACCAGCGCCGGCAGCCGGTAGAAGCCGCCAACATCGCACGACAGGCCGCGGCGCACGAACATCTCGGAGAACTTCGCCTGCGCCGAGGCGATGCGGAAATCGGCGAACAGCGCCAGCTCGGTGCCCCAGCCGATCGCTGCGCCATTGACCGCGGCGATCACCGGCTTGCCGCACTCCAGCGCCGCGATCGCCGCGGGCGTGGGCGGGTTGTGCACGATGCCCGCGCCGCGGTCAGCGATGCCGCCCGAGGGCGCGGCCATGATCTCGGCCACGTCGTCGCCCGAGCAGAAGGCCGGGTCGGCGCCGGTGACGATCACCACCCGCACATCGGGGTTGGCGTGGGCATGGCGGAAGGACGACTCCAGCTCGTCATAGGCGCGCCAGTTCAGCGCATTGCGCCGCTGCGGCCGGTTCAGGGTGACGGTGAGGATGTGCCCGTCGAGGGTGTAGCCGGTGTGGATGAACTCGGCGGGGGCGATCAGGGTCTTGGGCGACATGGCGGGCTCCAGGGTCCGGGGGTGCGGGGTCGATGCGATTGTCGGCGCCCCGGTCGCCGCCAGCGCGGCCCTCAGAGCCAGAGGATGCGCTTGCGGTGCTCGAGGTCGGTGAGCAGCGGCTCGGCCGGCCCCTGGTGGAACACCGCGCCGCGCTCGAGCGCGAACACACGGTCGGCCAGCGCCAGCACCAGGTCGAGGTTGTGCTCGACGATGATGATCGAGACCTCGCTGCGCAGCCGGTCGAACACCGTGAACAGGTCCTGCACCACCGCCGGCGCAAGGCCCTCGAAGGGCTCGTCGAGCAGCAGCAGCTTCACGTTGCCCGACAGCGCCCGGGCCACCGCCACCATCTGCTGCTCGCCGCCCGAGAGGTAGTCGGCCGGCGTGTCCAGGCGCTCGCGCAGCCGCGGGAAGTACTCGAGGATCTTCGCCTCGTCCCAGACCACGCCGCCCACCTGCGCGTCGCGCCGGCGCAGCCGCCCCAGCGCGAGGTTGTCGCGCACCGACATGCCGGCGAACAGGCCGCGGCCCTGCGGCACGTAGCCGATGCCCAGCCGGGCGATCTCGGGGGCCGACAGCCCGGCGATCTCGGCGCCGTCCAGGCGCACGCTGCCGCTGGCCGGCCTGACCAGGCCGATGAGGGTCTTGAGCAGCGTGGACTTGCCGGCGCCGTTGCGGCCGAGCAGCGCGACGATCTCGCCGCGACGCACATCGAGCGTGGCCTTGTTGAGGATGTGGCTCTTGCCGTAGAAGGCATCCACCGCCTCGAAGCTGAGCAGCATCTCGCCTTCGGTGGACGCATTGGCGACCCGGCCGGTGACCGGCGGCGTGCCGGTGCCGGTGTAGACCTCCTGCACCCGTCGATCGGCGCGCGCCTGCTCCGGGGTGCCGGCCATCAGCACCTCGCCCTGGTTCATGACGGTGACCTGCTGCGAGAAGCCGAGCACCCGGTCGATGTCGTGCTCGACGATCAGCACCGGCACGCCCTGGGCCACGATGGTGATCAGCCGCGATACCCGCTCGCGCTCGGCGGCCGCCAGCCCGGCGAGCGGCTCGTCCATGAGCAGCACACGGGGGTGGCTGCCCAGCGCGATGCCCAGGTCGACCAGCCGCTGCCCGCCATAGGACATCGAGCCCGCCTCGGCATGCTCGATGCCCAGCAGCCCCAGGAACTCAAGCAGCTGTCGGGTCTGCTCGTTGACCTCGGTGAATGACTCGACATCGCGCCAGCAGTTGAATCGGCCCGGGTGCTGCGCCTGCACCGACAGGCGCAGGTTCTCGGCGATGCTCAGCCCCTTGAACAGATTGGTGATCTGGAACGAGCGGGCCAGACCCATGCGGCAGATGGCATCGGCCGAGCGGCCGTGAATGGCCTGGCCGTGCAGGCTGATGCTGCCCTTGTCGGGCGCGAACAGGCCCGAGACCAGATTGAAGGCAGTGGTCTTGCCGGCGCCGTTGGGCCCGATCAGGGCGTGGATCTCGCCCGAGCGCAGGGTGAGGCTCGCCTCGACCACCGCGCGAATGCCGCCGAACTGCCGGGCCACGCCCGAGACCTCGAGCACCGGCGTGCCGGCCGCCACCTGCTCGCGGCGCAGGAACGCCGGCAGCGGCAGGCCCTCGATGATGCGCCGGCCGCTCATGGCGGCATCCTCGATGGCCTCGGGACGCCAACGCCGGCGCAGCTGCGCCCACGCGCCGATCAGGCCGGCGGGCGAGAACAGGATGAAGCCGACGAACAGCAGGCCGAAGTACAGCAGCCAGTTGGACGTGAAGATGGAGAGGTACTCGCGGAACAGCACATAGAAGAGCGCGCCGATCGCCGGCCCGAGCAGGCTGCGCATGCCGCCGATCACCACCATGGCGAGCAGCTCGCCCGAGAACACCACCGAGGTGACCTCCGCCGAGGTGAACCGGTGATGGAAGGCAAGCAGCGCACCGGCCATGCCGGTGAGCGTGGCCGAGGCCACGAAGGCCAGCAGCTTGTAGCGGTTGGTGTCGTAGCCCTGGAAGGTGGCCCGCTGCTCGTTCTCGCGGATGGCCACCAGCGCATGGCCCACCGGCGAACGCAGCAGCCGGTTGAGCAGGAACACCGCGGCCAGACCGATGGCGCTCACGAGCACCAGGAACACCAGCGGGTCATCGAGATTCACCGGGCCGATTGCCGGGCGCACGATGCCACCCAGGCCCGATTCGCCGCCGGTGAGCGCGGTCCAGCGGAACGACACCGTGAAGGTGAGCGCCGACAGCGCCAGCGTGAGCAGCGAGAAGTAGACCCCGCGCCGGCGCAGGATGAGAAAGCCGAAGGCGGTGGCCAGCAGCGCCACGAAGCCCACCGCGAACAGCAGCGGCACCACGAAGCTGCCCTTGAACCAGTTCAGCTGCGCCAGCGCGGCCGCATAGGCGCCGATGCCGAACCAGGCGCCGTGCCCGAAGGAGGTGAGCCCGGTGAACCCGACCAGCAGGTTCAGGCCCATGGCGGCCATCGCGTAGATGACCAGATCGGTGGACGAGGTGAGGGTCAGGCCGATGGCCTGCAGCACGAAGGGCGCGATCAGCAGCGCCGCGGTCGCCTGCACCAGCGGCCGATGGGGGGATGACGAATTCATCGCGGTCTCAATCGAAGCGCTCGATGCGCTCGCCCAGCAGCCCGCGCGGGCGGAAGAGCAGCACGAGGATCATCAGCACGTACATGGAGGCCTCGCCGGCCGGCGGGAAGAAATGGATGGTGATGCCACGCACCACGCCCACCAGCACCGCGGCCAGCACCACGCCCCAGAAGCTGCCCAGGCCGCCGATGACCACCACCACGAAGGCGGCGGTCATGATCTCGGAGCCCATGGCCGGATGCACGCCGGCGATGGGCGAGAACAGCACGCCGGCAAGCGCGGCCAGCCCCACGCCGATCACCACGATGCCGGTCATGTAGGGCTGCAGGCGGATGCCCAGGGCCGCGACCATGTCGGGCTTCTGCACGCCGGCGCGCACCACCAGGCCGAAGGCGGTGCGGTTGAGCAGCAGCCAGATCGCGGCAAGCACCGCCACCACCACGCCGAGGATGATGAGCCGGTAGCGCGAGTAGAGGAATTCGCCCACCACGATGTTGCCGCGCAGCGCCGGCGGCATCGAGGCGGCCAGCGGCGCCGCGCCCCAGATCATGCGGATGAGCTGCTCCACCACCATCGACAGGCCGAAGGTGAGCAGCAGGCTGACGATGGGGTCGGCGGTGTAGAAGCGCCGCAGCAGGTAGCGCTCGAAGAGGATGCCGAGCAGGCCCACCAGCACCGGCGAGGCGATCAGCGCGCCGCCGAAGCCCGCGAGCTTGGCGATCTCGACGGCGAAGTACGCGCCCAGCGCATAGAAGGCGCCGTGGGCGAGGTTCACGACCCCGCCCAGGCTGAAGATCATCGACAGGCCGAGCGCGATCAGCAGGTAGTACCCGCCGACCAGCAGCCCGTTGATCACCTGCTCCAGCAGAAAGATGGCAGCCATGGCTTGCACGCAAAGACGTCCGCCCGCGCGGACGAGAGGCAACCGGCGCGCGCGGCGCCGGTTGCTGCGGAATCAGGCGCCCGGGCGCTCAGGCCCGGGCCGACCCGCTCAGGCCATCTTGCAGTCGTTCTCCTCGCGGGTGGGCGCGAGGCTCTCGAGCTTGTTGCTGTCGCCCGGCAGCGGGGCGCTGAGCTGCATGAAGTCCCACTTGTTGGTCGCCCGGCCCTTGGGCTTGGGCGTCATCGTGTACATCTCCTGCATGAGCTGGTGGTCCCAGGCCCGGAAGTAGCCCTTGCGCCCCTTCAGGATGTCGAACTGGGGCTCCTTCTCGAGGTGGGCGATCAGCTTCTCGGAGTCGGTGGACTTGATCTCGTTCATCGACTGCACCAGCAGCTTGAGCGTGAAGTACTCGGCCGCGGCCTGGTCCTCGGGCGGCTTGCCGTGGCGCGCGGTGAACGCGCTCACGAAGGCCTTGGCCGAGGGGCTGGCCACATCGGGGTGCCAGCGCACCGGCCAGGTGCCGGCGAAGTTGTCCACGCCGGCGGCCCAGGCCATGGCCGGGGCCATGTCGAAGCCCACCAGCGGATAGGGCAGGCCGAACTCGGCGTACTGCTTGATGAAGTTGGCCACCTGCAGGCCGGCCAGGTTGGACACGACCACGTCGGGACGCGCCTGGCGGATCTTGAGCAGGAAGGGGCTGAAGTCGGTGGCGTCGGTGGCCACCAGCACGTTCTCGACCAGGTCGCCCTTGTTGGCGACCAGGAAGCGCTTGCCCACCCGCAGCAGGTCGTGGCCGAAGGCGTAGTCGGCGGTGAGGCTGAACCAGCGCTTGCCCGAGACCATGTTGTTGCGCATGAGCGCGGTGGCCACCGCGTTCACGTACATGGTGTTGGCCGCCTCCACATGGAACATGTAGCGGTTGCAGCTCTTGCCGCGGATCTCGTCGGAGTTGCCGCCGGTGTTGATGAAGATCTTGCGGTTGCGCGCCGCCACCTGCGAGATGGCCATGCACGAGGCCGAGGAGATCTCGCCGAAGAGCAGGATGGCGCCATCGCGCTCGAGCTGGCGTTGCGCCTTGCTGGAGGCGGTGGCCGGGTTGACCGAGTCTTCGGAGAGCAGCTCGATCTC
The DNA here is from genome assembly GCA_037146935.1 of Burkholderiales bacterium. Taxonomy (GTDB): domain Bacteria; phylum Pseudomonadota; class Gammaproteobacteria; order Burkholderiales; family Burkholderiaceae_E; genus Quisquiliibacterium. Next base: position 71,776 of record JBAWWD010000015.1, on the reverse strand, counting down.
GCGACCGAGCAGGCCGCCCGACTTGTTGATTTCCTCGACCGCCATCTTCACGCCGAGCACCGCGTACTCGCCCACCGTGCCCAGGAAGCCGGTCTGGGGCGTGAGGTGGCCGATGCGGATCTTGTCCGACTGGGCATGGATGATGGCGGGGAATCCGCCGATGGCGGCGGCGGCACCGGCAGCCGCGCCGGTGGTGATGATCTGGCGGCGGGCGGGCGAGGTCTGCCCGGTGCTGGCGGGTTGCTGGGGTTTCATGCGGTGTCTCCTGGGGTGGGCGGTGTGCGGCACGCGCTCTGACACGGCGCGTTCTTTTGATCTTTGATCAAGAATGGCATCATGGGAAAAACGCGTCAAGCCGCCGGCGCGCCCGCTGCCGCCCGCTTTCGGCGCATCGCGCTCACCGCCCCACCCTCCCATGTCAAGCCTGTCAGACCCGGCCCGTCCGCTCGCCCACGAATCGATGTCGCAGGGCGTCTATCGGCACCTGCGCGAGCGGTTGATCGCCGGCCAGTTCAGCCCCGGCGAGCGCCTCACGCTCGATGCGGTCGCGCGCGCACTGGGCACCAGCCACATGCCGGTGCGCGAGGCCATCCGCCGGCTGGCGGCCGAGCGCGCGCTCGAGATCCTGCCCAACCGCACGGTGCGGGTGCCGCAGATGAGCCGCGCCCGCTTCCAGGAGATGGTCGCCGCCCGCACGCTGCTCGAGGGCAGCGCGGTGGCACAGGCGGCCCGGCGCATGGATGCCGCGGCCCTGGCCGAGGCACGGCGCCTGAGCAACGCCTTCGGCGCCGAGATCCGGCGCCGCAAGCCCGACATCGCCGAGCTCATCCGCATGAACCAGGCGCTGCACTTCACCATCTATGCCGCGTGCGGCAACCGGGTGCTGCTCGAGCTGATCGAGGCGCTGTGGCTCCAGGTGGGCCCGGTCATCAACCTCGACCTGCGCAGCGGCTCGCGGCGCATCGCCGAGGCGCCTTCGGCCACGCACCATGAGCGGCTGGTGACCGCGCTCGAGCGCCGCGATGCCCGCGCCGCCCGCCGCGCCCTCGATGACGACCTGGCGAGCGCCGCCGAGGTCATCCTCGCCGGCGACGGGCTCGCCGCCGACGCATAATGCCGCCATGATCCCCTTCATCCTCCTGCCGCTGGCCGCGCTGGGCGTGCTGGCCGCCGGCGTGCTCATGCCCGGCAACACCTGGGTTCTCCTCGCCTGCGTGCCCGCCCTGCTGGGCGCGGTGCTCGCCTCGGTCCATCACGCCGAGGTCATCGCCCACCGGGTGGGCGAGCCCATGGGCACCCTGGTGCTGGCCCTGGCGGTCACGGTGATCGAGGCGGCGCTGGTGCTCTCCATCATGCTGGCCGGCGGCGCCAGCAGCGCGGCCGTCCCGCGCGACACGGTCTACTCGGCCGTGATGATCATCTGCAACGGCGTGGTCGGGGTGTGCATCCTGGTGGGCGGCATCCGGCATCGCGAGCAGAGCTTCCGCATCGAGGGCACGGGCTCGGGGCTGGCCGCGCTCGCCGCGCTCTCGGCCCTGGTGCTCATCATCCCCACCTTCACCACCAGCTCGCCCGGGGCCACCTACACCAACTCGCAGCTGGTCTTCGTCGCCCTGTCCTCGCTCGCGCTGTGGGCGATCTTCGTGTTCATCCAGACGGTGCGTCACCGCGACTACTTCCTGCCCACCAGCGCGCCCGACGACGAATCGGTGCATGCGCCGCCGCCCACGCCGGGCGCCACCTGGGCCAGCGCCGGTCTGCTGGTGCTGGCGCTGGTGGCGGTGGTGGGCCTGGCCAAGCTGCTCTCGCCCACCCTCGAGCGGCTGGTGGATCACTGGGAGGCGCCGCAGGCGGTGGTGGGCATCATCATCGCGATGATCGTGCTGCTGCCCGAGACCTGGGCGGCGCTGCGCGCGGCGCGCGCCGACCGCCTGCAGACCAGCCTGAACCTCGCCATCGGCTCGGCCATGGCCAGCATCGGGCTCACCGTGCCGGTCGTGGCCGCGGCCTCGGTGTGGCTGGGCCTGCCGCTCACGCTGGGCATCGATGACAAGGACATCGCGCTGCTGGCTCTCACCTTCGTGGTGGGCTCCATCACGCTGGCCACAGGGCGGACCAACATGCTGCAGGGCGCCATCCACCTGGTGATCTTCGCGGCCTTCCTGTTCCTGACCCTGGTGCCCTGAGGGCCGCACGCGCCTGCCGCATCAGCACCCGGAGGACGCCGCGCATGACACCCCCCGACAACCTGCTCAGCCCCGAGGCGGTCGCAGATCCGCACGGCTTCCTGCGCCGCCTGCGCGAGCATGACCCGGTGTTCTGGAGCCCGCGCCACAAGGTCTGGATCCTGACCGCCCATGCCGATGTCGAGCGCATGCTGCTCGATCGCAGCCTGTCCACCGAGCAGGGCATCGGCAGCTTCCGCCAGCGCCTGGGCGCGCAGCATGCCAGCCTGCTGCACCACGCCATGAGCCTGCTCGATGGCTGGATGCTGTTCCGCGACCCGCCCGAGCACACCCGCCTGCGCGATCCGGTGCGCCGCGCGTTCACGCCGGCCATGGTCGGGCGGCTGGTGCCGCGCATCGAGCGCCACGTGAACACCCTGCTCGATGAGTTGCCCGACCCCTGCGATCTGGTGGCCGATTTCGCGCAGCCGCTCACCGCGATGGTGATCTGCGACCTGCTGGGCATCGACGTCGGCGAGCGGGAGTTCCTGCGCGAGTGGGCACGCGACTTCGGCCGCCTCATCTACGGCGCCTCCTCGCGCGACGCGACCTATCTCGACGCCGTGGCGAGCGCCGGCGACCGCTTCCACGACCGCTTCACCGAGTGCCTCGCGCGCAAGCGCGCCGAGCCCGACGACAGCGTGCTCAGCCACCTGCTGGGCGTGTCGCAGGCCGAGCAGTGGACGCAGGCCGAGATCCTGGGCGCCTGCTCGATGCTGCTCTTTGCCGGGCATGACACCACCTCGGCGCTGCTCGGCTCGGGCACGCGGGCGCTGCTGCGGCACCCCGAGGCCCTGGCCGCGCTGCGCGCCGATCCGGCGCGGCTGCCTGCGGCGGTCGAGGAACTGCTGCGCCACGACGGCCCGTCCAAGACCTTCATCCGGGTGCCCACCGCGCCGATGCGCGTGGGTGAGCACGACATCGCGCCGGGCCAGCACCTGTGGCTGAGCATCCTTGGCGCCAACCAGGATCCGGCCGTGTTCGATGCGCCCGAGCGGCTCGACATCACCCGCGACCCCAATCCCCACCTCGCATTCGGCGCGGGCATCCACTTCTGCCTGGGCTCGGCGCTTGCCCGCGCCGAGGCGCGCGCGGCCTTCGGCGGCCTGCTCGAGCGCTTCCCGCGGCTGCGCTTTGCCGACGCGCAACCCCATCGCTGGAGCCCCACGCTGGTCGACCGCTCGCTGCTCGCGCTGCCGGTGCGGCTGAGCTGATCCGGCAGCGGCCGGCTCACTCCTCGCTCATGCCGGCGGCGCGGATCACCGCCGCCAGGCGCGCGCGCTCGCCAGCCACGAACTCGGCGAAGGCCGCGCGGGTGCCGCCCACCGGCTCGATGCCCAGGGGCAGCAGCCGGTCGGTGACCTCGCGGCTGTGCATCGCGGCGTCGATCGCGGCGGCCATGCGGTCGAGGATGGCCGGCGGCACGCCAGCCGGCGCGTGCACGCCGGCCCAGTGGGCGATGCGCAGCTGCGCGAAGCCCTGCTCGATCGCGGTCGGCAGCTCGGGGGCCACGGCCATGCGCCGCATCCAGGTGGTGGCCAGGGCCCGGAACTTGCCGCCCTCCCTGAGGTGCGGCAAGGCCACGATGCTCGCCTCGGAGGTGGCCGCCACGTGGCCACCGATCACGGCGTTGGCGCCCTCGGCGCCGCTCTTGAAGGGCACCGGCATCAGGCGCGCGCCATGGTGGGTGTTGAGCATCTCGGCCACGAAGTGCGGCGTGCTGCCGGTGCCGGCGGTGGCAAACGGCAGGCCGGGCCCCTGCCGGCTCGCCTCCACCAGCTCGGCCAGACTGCGCCAGGGCGCGCCACGGGCGACCACCACCACCGAGGGCGCGAAGCCGATCATCGCCACCGGGACCAGATCGGCATCGCGGTAGGGATTGCTGCGCCGGATCAGCGGGCTGGTGATCACCCCGGCCGCGCTCACGAGAAAGGTGTGGCCATCGGGTGCGCTGCGCGCCACCGCGGTGGCGCCGACATTGCCGCCGGCCCCCGGCCGGTTCTCGATGATCACCGGCTGGCGCAGCATCCGCGTCGCGCCCTCGGCGGCCGCGCGGGCGAGCAGGTCATTGGCGCCGCCGGGCGAGAAGGGCACCACCAGCCGCACCGGGCGCTCCGGCCAGGCCTGCGCATGCACCACCGCCGGCGTGGCAAGCGCGCCGGCGCAGAACGCGAGGAAGCCCCGGCGGGGCATCGGCGGATCGGGCAGGCTCATGGGCGGCTCCGGATGACGGACGCCGATGATCGCATCCGCGCGGTCCGGCGCCGCGGCCTCGAGTGGCACGACGCCCTGCCAGCGCCCGGCCCGTGCCGGGCGGCAGGCGCCGCGCTACTTCGCTGTCACCGTCACCGGCACCGTGGCCTGCGCGCGCAGACCGGCGGAATCGACAGCGGTCACGGTGAGCCGGTAGCTGCCGACCACCGGGTTCGGCCAGTTCGCCTGGATGCTGCTGCCGTTCACCGAGAAGCCCATCCCGAGCGGCACGCCCGCTATCGAGACATAGATCGCGGTCGCAGTGGCATCGGTGATGGTGATGGTGCCGGTGAGCGCGCGGCCCGAGACCCCGCTCATCGGCGCGGCGGTGATCACCGGGCCGGCCTGCACGATCTTCACCGTGTAGACACCCTGCCCGGTCAGGGTGGTCTTGGTGTCGCGGGCGGTCACGGTGATGGTGTAGTTGCCGAGCACCGGCGAGGGCCAGCTCACCACGCCGGCGGCGCTGATCGTCATGCCGCTCGGCGCGCCGCTCAGCGTGTAGGTGACCGGGTTGGGGCTGGTGACGCTGGCGGCGAAACTCAGGGCCACGCCCGGCCGGCCATTGATGGTGGCCGGGTTCACCGTCGGCGGAACCGCCGCGGCGATGGTCACGGTGTAGAGGCCCTGACCGGTGAGCTTGGTGACGGTGTCCAGCACGTTGACGGTCACCGGATAGGTGCCGGCCACCGGCGAAGCCCACGACACCACGCCCGCGGCGCTGATGCTCATGCCCGTGGGCGCGCCGGTGAGCGTGTAGCTCACCGGATTGGCGGCCGACGCCGAGACGGTGAACGACAGGGCGGTGCCGGCGGTGCCGCTGATGCCCGCCGGGGTGACCACCGGCGCCTGCGGCGGCAGTGACGAGCCGGCCAGCGCGCTAAGCAGGCCGGTGCCCCGGGGCGTGCCCAGGCCGGTGGGCACGTCGTAACCCGCCTTGGCGATGCACGGCGCGCAGGTGCCGTTGCTGCCGGTGGTGATGTCGGCGAAGGCGCTGGCATAGGTCCCCGGCACGGCGCCGATCTGCCCGTAGAGCACGCTGTGCGGCGCGCCGATGGCGAGCCTGCCGGCCTGGGCCCGCAGGGCATTGGCGACGGCCATCAGCCCCGCCCACTGCGGCGCGGCGATGCTGGTGCCGCCCGCGCTCATCCAGTTGACGGTGGTGGAGCCGGGCTTGATCACCGCCAGGTACTGGCCGGTGGCCGGGTCGGCATTGAAGGCCACATCGGCGACCACGCGGCGCGTGGCCACGTTCAGCCCCGGCACCGGCGCGCTCTGGTAGCTCGGCACCGCGGTGTAGGCGCTGATGCCGCCGCCCGCGCCCGACCAGGCGGTCTCGGTGCGCGTGCCGGTGCCCACCGCGGTGAGCGAGGTGCCGCCCACCGCCACCACGTTGGGCGACACCGAGGGCCAGGCCACCGCGGCGCCCGAGTCGCCGGTGGCGGCGAGGTAGGTCATGCGCGGCGTGGTGAACACCGAATTCACCGAGGCGGTCCAGCTGCCCTCGATCGCGCCGAAGCTCATCGAGACCACGCCGGGGCCCATGGCATTGGCCAGCTGGATCGCGCCGACCAGTCCGCTGATCGAGGCATTGGGTGCCTCGATCAGCACGATGCGCGCGAGCGGCGCGGTGGCATGCGCCCACTGCACGTCGAGCGCGATCTCGGTGGCCCAGCCGGCATCGTAGGCTGGCGCCACCGTGGTCATCGCGCCCGCGGGCGTGCTGTAGACCACCGACAGGTCACAGGCATTTGCGGTGGGGCTGGGCAGCGGCAGACTGGCGTTGACCGCGATCGTGCGCGTGGTGCAGGCGGGCAGGCCGAACTTCTGGTTGAAGGCGGCCAGCTCGGCGGCCACGTTCGGGTTGTGATAAGCGTTGACGATGTAGATGGTCTGGCCCGCGCCGAGTTGCGCGGCCTGAGTCGGGGTCATGGAGGCGAGCGAGGCCGGCAGCGCGGGCAGGCCGTAGGCCGCGCGGATCTGCGCCGGGGTGTAGGTGGCGATCACGCCGCCGCCGGCCATGGGCGTCACGTCCTTGGTGGCCACCGCGGGCCCGGCGTCGGTGCCCTTCTGCAGTTCCTCGATGTCCTGCACGGTGAGCCGGGCGGTATCGGCGGCGCTCTTCAGGGTCGGCAGCCGGAACGTGCTGGGCGGCCTCGCGGCCGAGGCCTCGGCGTTTTCCGCATCACTGTCGTCGGGCGCCTCGAGCAGGGTCGGCGCGGCGTGAAAGAGCGGCTTGGCGGCCTCCAGCGCCACCGTCTCCGGCAACTCGGCGCCACTCACGAGCAGCGTGGTGTCGGCGGTGGCGATCGCCGCCGGCGTCTGCGCCGGGTCGGGAATCGCGCCGGCATCGCTGGCTGCCGGGCCGCTGCCCCCGCCACCACCGCAGGCAGCGAGCAGCGCGACCAGGAGGAGCGAGCCCCAGCGCGCGGACGGCAGCGCGCGACGGCCCCAGGAGAGATCGGAAGTGCGGGTCTTGGTGACGGACATGGCCTGGATGCTCCGGTGAGGACCAGGGCCACGCGTTCGCAGCGGGTGCCGCGGGCGTGCGCCAGAAGACGCACGTTCGGCTCGCCACCGGCAGCCCCGCTGCCATGCCGCTGTCGCGGTGAAGGCCGGTGGCTTTGCGTCCCCGCCTTTCGACGGGTTTGCCCAGGAGGTCAGCTGATCAGGAAATCCCTGACCGCCGAATGGTGAGGGAAATTCTCTCGTTGTGGCGTGACAAACCGCACGGGCCGGGCTAGCCCCGGCCGTAGAGCGACACCATCTCGCGCAGCAGCCGGGCATGGCCTTCATGCACCTGCGCCCAGCTGAAGCGCCAGGACCAGCAGCCTTGCGCCTGCCCCGGGGTGTTCATGCGATGGCCCGTGCCCAGGCCAAGCACATCCTGCATCGGCAGGATCGCGGTGTCGGCCACGCTGGCCAGCGCCAGGCGGATCAGCTCGAGGTGCAGATGGGCGTCGCCCGCGGCATCCTCGACCGGCCGGCCGAGGTAGGCGCGGACATGACGGCGCACCGGCTCGGCGGCGCCCGCCCACCAGCCCAGGGTGGTGTCGTTGTCGTGCGTGCCGGTGTAGACCACGCTGTCGGGTTCGTGGTTGTGGGGCAGGTAGGCGTTGCCGGCATCGCCGCCGAAGGCGAACTGCAGGATGCGCATGCCGGGCAGCGCAAAGCGCTGGCGCAGCGCCACCACGTCCTCGGTGATCACGCCGAGGTCCTCGGCGATCACCGGCAGCGGCCCGAGGGCATCGCGGATCGCCTCGAAGAGCGCCGCGCCCGGCCCCGGCATCCAGCGGCCATCCACCGCGGTGGGCGCATCGGCCGGGATCTCCCAGTGCGCGGCAAAGCCGCGGAAGTGGTCGATGCGCACGATGTCGGCCTGCGCAAAGCAGCGGCGCACGCGGGCGATCCACCAGGCATGGCCCTGGGCGGCGTGCGCTGGCCACCGATAGAGCGGATTGCCCCAGCGCTGACCGGTCTCGCTGAAGAAGTCGGGCGGCACGCCGGCCACCACGCGCGGCCAGCCACGGGCATCGAGGTCGAACAGCGACTGGTGCGCCCAGACATCGGCGCTGTGCCAGGCCACGAAGATCGGCATGTCGCCCACCAGGCGCACGCCGCGCTCGGTGGCATAGCCGCGCAGCGCCGCCCACTGCCGGTCGAAGCACCACTGCGTGAAGGCCCAGAAGGCCACCCGGTGGCGATGCTCGCGGGCCGCCTCGCGCAGCGCGTGCGGATCGCGGCGGGCCAGCGGCGCCGGCCAGTCGGCCCAGGCGAGCATCGGCCGGGCATCGACCAGCGCCATGAAGAGCGCGAAGTCATCGAGCCAGCTGGCCTGCTGCACACGCCAGGCCGCGAAGGCCTCGCGATCAAGGGCGCTGGCCCGGGCCTCGAAGCCCTCATGGGCGCGCGCAAGCTGCGCCATGCGCCAGGGCACGAGCACGGCGTAGTCGATCCGATCGTCCTGAAAGCCGGCATCGGCCACGAGCGTCGCCTCCGACAGCCAACCATGGCGGCGCAGTTCCTCCAGATCGATCAGCAGCGGGTTGCCGGCGAAGGCCGAGGCGCTCATGTAGGGCGAGTGGCCCGGCCCGATGCAGCCCAGGGGCAGCACCTGCCAGAGCCGCTGGCCGGCGCTCACCAGCCAGTCGACGAAGTGATAGGCGGCCGGCCCGAGATCGCCGCTGCCGTGCGGCCCGGGCAGCGAGGTGGGGTGCAGCAGCACGCCGCTGGCGCGCGGCAGCCTCATGGCGCCTCCCGCAGCAGCAGCAGCGCGTGACCGGGCACGGTCAGCGTGGCCTGCGCCGGCGGCTCCTCAGCCGGCGCGCCATCGGCCTGGCTGGTGTCGAGCAGGCACTGCCACCGGCCCTCGGGCAGGCGAAACGGCGCCGGCTCGGCGTCACCGTTGACCAGCAGCAGCAGCGCGGCCTCGCGGGCGTCGGGGCAGCGGCCCGGCGCGCCGATCAGCGCCGCCAGGCAGCGGCCATCGGGCAGGTGCCAGGCATCACCGTGCAGCGGCTCGCCCTCGGCGGTGAGCCAGGCCAGATCGGCGCGACCGCCATGGCCCGCCGTGCCGGTGTACCAGTGGTTGGCCAGCGGCAAATGCGCGCGGCGCAGCGCGGCCACGCGCGCCACGAAGGCGATCAGCGCCTCGTCGGCCTGCGACCAGTCGATCCAGGTGGTGGCGTTGTCCTGGCAGTAGGGGTTGTTGTTGCCGCCCTGGGTGTGACCGAGCTCGTCGCCGGCGGCCAGCATGGGGGTGCCCTGCGAGAGCAGCACGGTGGCCAGCAGCGCCCGGCGGGCACGGTCGCGCACCGCCATCACCTCCGGCGGGGCCGACTCGCCCTCCACGCCGAAGTTGCAGCCCAGGTTGTGGACATGGCCGTCGCGGTTGTCCTCGCCGTTGGCCTGGTTGCGCCGGTGCTGCCAGGTGACCAGGTCACGCAGCGTGAAGCCGTCGTGGGACACGACATAGTTGACCGAGTCGGCCGGCAGCCGGTGGCGGCGATGGAACAGGTCAGAGGAGGCGCACAGGCGCTGCGCGAACTCGCCGCGCGCCACATGGCCGCGCAGCCACCAGCGGCGCATGGTGTCGCGGAAGCGATCGTTCCACTCCAGCCAGCCATGCGGAAAGCCGCCGAGCTGATAGCCGCCCGGGCCGACGTCCCAGGGCTCGGCGATCAGACGCACGCCGGCGAGCACCGGGTCCTGGGCGATGGCCCGGAAGAACGGCGCGTGCGGATCGAAGCCATGCTCGCCCCGCGCGAGCACGGTGGCCAGATCGAAACGGAAGCCGTCGACCTGCATCTCGCGCACCCAGTGGCGCAGGCAGTCCATGACGAACTGCAGCACCCGCGGCTGGCGCAGGTCGAGCGTGTTGCCGCAGCCGGTGTCGTTGATGTAGCGGCCGGGATGCTCGTGCGGCACCCGGTACCAGGAGCGGTTGTCCAGCCCGCGCCAGCTCAGCGTGGGCCCGGTCTCGTCGCCCTCGGCGGTGTGGTTGAAGACCACGTCCAGGATCACCTCGATGCCGGCGGCATGCAGCGCCCGCACCATGGCGCGGAACTCGTCGCGCACCGCGCGCCCGCCCTGCGCGGCGCTGGCGGACAGGCGCGGGTCGGGGCAGAAGAAGCCCAGGGTGTTGTAGCCCCAGTAGTTGACCAGGCCCAGGCGCGTGAGCCGGTCCTCGCTCAGGTGATGCTGCACCGGCAGCAGGCTCACCGCCGTGACCCCCAGGCGCCGCAGGTGGGCGATCGCGGCCGGGTGGGCCAGACCGGCATAGGTGCCGCGCAGCGCCTCGGGCACCTCGGGATGCAGGCGGGTGAAGCCCTTGACGTGCAGTTCGTAGAGCAGCAGGTCGGCGCTGTCATGCCAGGGGCGCAGGTAGCCGCCGGGCTCGGCCTCGTCGGCCACCACCCGGGCGCGCGGCGCGCGCAGGGCCTCGGGCTGGCCGACCAGTTCGCGGGCCCAGGGGTCGAGCAGCAGCCGGGCCGGATCAAAGCAGTGGCCGTCATCGGGGCGCTGCGGACCGTGGGCCCGCAGGCCATAGACCAGCCCCGGCGCCGCGCCCGGCAGATAGCCGTGAAAGACATCGCGGCTGTGCGCGGGCAGCACCTGCCGGCTGAGCTCGCGCTCGCCGCTGTCGTCGAACAGGCACAGCTCGATGCGCTGGGCATGGGCCGAGAACACCGCGACATTCACGCCGCCGCCATCCCAGTGCGCGCCCAGCGGCCAGGGCCGCCCCGGCAGCAGGCTCACGGCGCGTGCTCCAGGAACACCACGGCCAGCGGCGGCAGGTCCATGCTCAGCGACCACGGCCGGCCATGCGCCGGCTGCGCCTGCGCGGTGAGCACTCCCCAGGCCGCACCGACATCGCTGCCGCCGTAGTGCCGGGAATCGGTGTTCAGGCGCTCGCGCCACACGCCCGGGGCCGGCACGCCGAGCCGGTAGCCGCGCCGCACCACCGGCGTGAAGTTGCACACCACCAGCACCGGCGGCCCTTGACGGGCACGGCGCAGGAAGGCGATCACCGAGGCCTCGGCATCGGTGTGATCCACCCACTCGAAGCCGGCCGGCTCGCAGTCGAGCTCGTGCAGTGCCGGCAGCGCGCGATGCAGCCGGTTCAGGTCGCGCACCAGCTGCTGCACGCCGGCATGCGCCGGGTCGGCCAGCAGGCCCCAGTCGAGCTCGGCGTCGTGGTTCCACTCGCGCTCCTGGCCGAACTCGCAGCCCATGAACAGCAGCTTCTTGCCGGGATGGCCGAACAGGAAGGCGAGATAGGCCCGCAGGTTGGCCAGGCGCTGCCAGCGATCGCCCGGCATGCGGCCCAGCAGCGAGCCCTTGCCGTGCACCACCTCGTCGTGCGAGACCGGCAGCACGAAGTTCTCGCTGAAGGCGTACATCAGGCCGAAGGTGAGCTGGTGGTGGTGGTGCACGCGGTGCACCGGATCGCGCCCGATGTACGCCAGGGTGTCGTTCATCCAGCCCATGTTCCACTTGTAGTGGAAGCCCAGGCCGCCGAGATGCACCGGCCGCGAGACCCCCGGGAAGGCGGTGGACTCCTCGGCGATGGTCACCGCCTGCGGGCGCTCGGCACCGAGCACGGCATTCAGGCGCTTGAGGAAGTCGATGGCCTCGAGGTTCTCGCGCCCGCCATGGGCATTGGGCAGCCATTCACCCGCCGGCCGGCTGTAGTCCCGATAGAGCATCGAGGCCACCGCGTCCACCCGCAGACCGTCGGCGCCATAGCGCTCGAGCCAGTGCAGAGCGTTGCCGATCAGGAAGTTGCGCACCTCGGTGCGGCCGACGTTGTAGATCAGGGTGTTCCAGTCGCGGTGCACGCCCTCGCGCGGATCGGCATGCTCGTAGAGGCGGGTGCCGTCGAATTCGGCCAGGCCGTGGGCATCGGTCGGGAAGTGCCCCGGCACCCAGTCGAGCAGCACGCCCAGGCCGGCCTCATGACTGCGCGCGATGAAGCGGCGCAGGCCGGCCGGCTCGCCGAAGCGGGCGCTGGGCGCATAGAGGCCGGTGGGCTGGTAGCCCCACGACCCATCGAAGGGATGCTCGTTGACCGGCAGCAGCTCGAGGTGGGTGAAGCCCATGTCGGCGGCATAGGGCACCAGGGTGTCGGCCAGCTCGTCCCAGCTCAGGAAGTCCTGCGGCCGCCCGGTCGGCCGTCGCCAGGAGCCGGCATGCACCTCGTAGATGCTCATGGGCGCGCCACGCGCGTTGGCGCGGCCGCGCGCCTCGTCGGGCGGCAATCGCGGCGGCAGCACCGAGACCACGCTGGCAGTGGCCGGCCGCAGCTCGGCGCGCAGCGCGACCGGATCGGCCTTGTGCGGCAGCACCCGGCCATCGGCGGCGCGGATCTCGTACTTGTAGCGCGCGCCCTCGCCGACATCGGGCAGGAAGATCTCCCACACGCCGCACTCGCGGCGCAGCCGCATGGGGTGACGTCGGCCGTCCCAGTGATTGAAGTCGCCGACCACGCTCACCCGCGCCGCGCTCGGCGCCCACACCGCGAAGCGCGTGCCCGGCCGCCCGCCATGCTCGCAGGGCGCCGCGCCCAGCGCCTCGGCCGGGCGCAGGTGCGTGCCCTCGGCGAGCAGCCAGGCATCGAGCTCGCCGAGCACCGGGCCGAAGCGGTAGGGGTCGTCGATCAGGGCCGCCGGCGCGCCCGGCCAGCTCACCCGCAGCCGATAGCCCGCGGGCGGCAGCGCGGCCAGCCGGCCCTCGAACACCCCATCGGGATGCACGCGGCGCAGCGCCGCCAGCTCGGGCTCGCCCTGCGGGCCGACGGCGTGCACCGCCTGCGCGCCCGGCAGGAAGACCCGCAGCGACCAGGACCCCGCGCCATCCGGATGCGGCCCGAGCACACCGAAGGGATCGGCGTGGCGGGACTCGAGAAGGGCGGCGAGATCCTGGGGGCTCACCGCAGCGGCTCGACCCGCCAGATGCGGCTGGCGTATTCGCGGATGCTGCGGTCCGAGGAGAACGCGCCCATGCCGGCGACGTTGGCGATCGCCCGCGCGGCCCACTCGGCGGGCTGGCGGTAGAGCTGGTCGACGCGGGCCTGGGCCTGGAGGTAGTCGGCGAAGTCGGCCAGCAGCAGGTAGTGGTCACCGCCCCAGAGCAGCGAATCGACCACGCCGCGGTGGCGTCCCGGCTCCTCGGGCGAGAAGGCACCGCCGGCGATCGCATCGAGCACCTGGCGCAGCGCCGGGTTGCCCTCGTAGAGGCGCATCGGCTGATAGCCCTGGGCGCGCAGCGCCTGCACCTCGGGCGTGCGCAGGCCGAAGATGAAGATGTTCTCGTCGCCCACCCGCTCACGGATCTCGATGTTGGCGCCGTCATCGGTGCCGATGGTGAGGGCGCCGTTGAGCGCGAGCTTCATGTTGCCGGTGCCCGAGGCCTCGGTGCCGGCGGTGGAGATCTGCTGCGAGAGCTCGGCCCCGGGCATGATCACCTCGGCCAGCGAGACGCCGTAGTTGGGGAGGAAGGCCACCCGCAGTCGTCCGGCCACCCGCGGATCGGCGTTGATCACGGCGGCCACGTCATGGATGAGGCGGATGATGTTCTTGGCCATCGCGTAAGAAGAGGCGGCCTTGCCGGCGAAGATCACCGTGCGCGGCACCCAGTCGGCCGCCGGGTTGGCCAGGATGGCCTGGTAGCGGTGGACCACGTGCAGCAGATTGAGCAGCTGGCGCTTGTACTCGTGGATGCGCTTGACCTGCACGTCGAACAGGCTGTCGGGGTCGATCACCACGCCGGCCACCCGGGCCACGCGCTCGGCCAGCCGCAGCTTGCAGGCGCGCTTGACCGCGGCGAAGTCCGCGCGGAAGGCGGCGTCGCCGGCCAGCTCGCGCAACTGCCCGAGGCGATCGAGATCCAGCCGCCAGGCCGGGCTCAGCACGCGATCGAGCAGCGCGCCCAGGCCCGGGTTGGCCTGCGCCAGCCAGCGCCGCGGCGTGACCCCGTTGGTCACGTTGGTGAAGCGCTGCGGCCAGAGCGCCGCGAAGTCGGCGAAGATCGTGCGCACCAGCAGGTCGGAGTGCAGCGCCGACACGCCATTGACCTGATGGCTGCCCACGATGCACAGGTGGGCCATGCGCACCCGGCGCTCACCGGTCTCGTCGATCAGCGACAGCCGGGCCAGGAAGCCGACATCGCCCGGTCGCGCGCGGGCCGCCATGTCGAGGAAGGCCTGGTTGATGCGGAAGATGATCTCGAGGTGGCGCGGCAGCACGTGCTGCACCAGGGACACCGGCCAGGTCTCCAGCGCCTCGGGCATCAGGGTGTGGTTGGTGTAGGAGAAGACCTCGCTGGCGATCGCCCAGGCCGCGTCCCAGTCCATGCCGTGCTCGTCGCAGAGCAGGCGCATCAGCTCGGGCACGGCCACCGCGGGATGGGTGTCGTTCAGGTGAATGGCCACGTGCTGATGCAGGTTGGCCAGGGTGCCGTGCTCCTCGAGGTGACGGGCGATGATGTCCTGCACCGAGGCCGCCACGAAGAAGTACTCCTGGCGCAGCCGCAGTTCGCGCCCGGCCGGGGTGCTGTCGTTGGGGTACAGCACCCAGGAGATGTTCTCGTACTCGTTCTTCACGCCGGCGGCGCGGGCGTAGTCGCCGGTGTTGAAGGCATGCAGGTCGATGTGCTCGGGGGCCACCGCGCGCCACAGCCGCAGCGTGCTGACATGCTCGGTGCCGTGGCCCGGCACCACCATGTCGTAGGCCTTGGCCGCCACCTCGCCGGCGGCGCGCCACACCGGGCGGCCGCCCTGGTGCTCGACCCAGCCGCCGAAGCGCACCGGATAGCTCAGGCCGGCGCGCGGGAACTCCCAGGGCGTGCCGCTCGCCAGCCACGGGTCGGGGTACTCCACCTGGCAGCCGCTCTGGATCTCCTGGGCGAACATGCCGTACTCGTAGCGGATGCCGTAGCCGAAGGACGGCAGGCCGAGCGTGGCCATGGAGTCGAGAAAGCAGGCCGCCAGCCGGCCCAGGCCCCCGTTGCCCAGCCCGGCGTCGGGCTCGTGGCCGGCCACGTCCTCGAGCCGGGCGGCGTGCTGCGCCAGACCCTGCGCCGCCGGCCCCTGCAGATCGAGCGCGCCCAGGGCATTGGACAGGGTGCGCCCGATCAGGAACTCCATCGACAGGTAGTACACCCGTCGGGCGCGGCTGTCGCGCTCGCGCGCGCGGGTGCTCACCCAGCGACGCGAGAGCTGCTCGCGGGCCACCTGCGCGGTGGCCAGCATGAGGTCGATCGGGCCCGCCCGCGAGGGCGAGACACCGACCGTCTTGATGAGGTGATCGTCGATGGCCTCGGCGAGGCCCGGCTGCTGCTGCCGCTCAGTCACAGATTTCTCCCACGGATGGTGCGTCACGCACCGCCGGCAGCGCGGCGGATCGCCACAATGCGGCAACGCCACATCGAATGCAATTTCCATGCGACCCTGCGTCCGAGGGCGGGTTTTTCTCCCTCAATCAGGCGCTGATTCGCTGAGCGCGCCACTCGGGTACTGGCGGCCGACCGGGGCTTGGCCGCCACCCTGACGCCGCAGCGCAGCATCCGCCGACGCGCCGTTTCGCCGCCTTCCAGGAGAGCGTTTCGTGACACCCAATGAACTGGCCCTGAGCCTGGAACTGCCCAAGCGGGCCGTGGCCCTGGTTCTGGCCGGCGGCCGCGGCAGCCGGCTGATGAGCCTGACCGATCTGCGCGCCAAGCCGGCGGTCCACTTCGGCGGCAAGTTCCGCATCATCGACTTCGCGCTGTCCAACTGCCTGAACTCGGGGGTGCGGCGCATCGGCGTGCTCACGCAGTACAAGAGCCACAGCCTGATCCGCCACATCCAGCGCGGCTGGGCCTTCCTCAAGAGCGAGATGAACGAGTTCGTCGACCTCATGCCGGCGCAGCAGCGCATCGACGAGGCGAGCTGGTATCGGGGCACGGCCGATGCGGTCTACCAGAACCACGACATCCTGCGCAGCTACGGCGCCGACTACATCGTGGTGCTGGCCGGCGATCACATCTACAAGATGAATTACGCGGTGATGCTGGCCGACCACGTCGCCAAGGGCCGGCCCTGCACGGTGGCCTGCATCGAGGTGCCACGCCAGGAGGCGCGCGGCTTCGGCGTGATGGCCATCGACGAGAACCGCCGCATCACCGATTTCATCGAGAAGCCCGCCGACCCGCCGCCGATGCCGGGCAAGCCCGAGAGCGCGCTGGCGAGCATGGGCATCTACATCTTCAACGCCGACTACCTCTACCGCGAGCTCGAGCGCGACATCCGCGACCCGGCCTCCAGCCACGACTTCGGCAAGGACATCATCCCGCACGCGGTGCGCCAGGGCGACGCCACCGCCCATCCCTTCGAGCTGAGCGCGGTGGGCAGCGAGCCGGGCGACAAGCCCTACTGGCGCGATGTCGGCACCGTCGATGCCTACTGGGACGCGAACATCGACCTCACCGCCACCTCGCCGATGCTCGACATGTACGACGCGCGCTGGCCCATCTGGACCTACCAGCCGCAGCTGCCCCCGGCCAAGTTCGTGCACAACCAGGACGACCGCCGCGGCACCGCGATCGAGTCGCTGGTGTCGGGCGGCTGCATCGTGTCGGGCCATGTCGAGCGCTCGGTGCTCTACTCCAATGTCCGGGCGCACTCCTACTCGCGGGTGAACTGGTCGGTGCTGCTGCCCGATGTCTCGGTGGGCCGCGGCGCGCGCATCTCGCGGGCGATCATCGACAGCCGCTGCAGCATTCCCGAGGGCCTGGTGATCGGCGAGGACCCCAATCTCGACGCGGTCCGCTTCTACCGCACCCCCACCGGGGTGACGCTGGTCACGCGCGAGATGCTGGCCCGCATCAAGGCCTGAGCATGCGGGTGCTCCATGTGGCGGCGGAGATCTTTCCGCTGGTCAAGACCGGTGGCCTGGCCGATGTGGTGGGCGCGCTGCCGCCAGCGCTGGCCGCGCTCGGCGCCGATGTCCGCCTGCTGCTGCCGGGGCTGCCGGCCATCACCGAATCGGTGCTGCACCCGCGGCTGATCTGGCAGGGGGGCCCGCTGTTCGGCGCGGCGCGGGTGGCGATCCGCCTGGGTCGCATGCCCTACAGCAAGCTGCCGGTGTACATCGTGGACGCGCCCTGGTTCTTTCGCCGGCCGGGCAGCCCCTACCAGTCGCCGCAGGGCGTGGAGTGGGCCGACAACCTGCAGCGCTTCGCCCTGCTGGGCTGGGCGGGCGCCCATCTCGCCGGTGGCGAGCTCGACCCGGCCTGGGCGCCAGGCGTGGTGCATGCCCACGACTGGCATGCCGCGATGACCTGCGCCTATCTCGCCGCCAACCCGGCGGCCACCGCGCGTTCGGTGTTCACGGTGCACAACCTCGCCTATCAGGGCCTGTTCGGCCAGAACGACTTCGGCCAGCTCGGCCTGCCCGCCAGCTTCCTGCAGTCGCATGGCATCGAGTACCACGGCCAGCTCTCGTTCATGAAGGCGGGCCTGAAGTACGCGCGGCGCATCACCACGGTGAGCCCCACCTACTCCAGCGAGATCGGCACCCACGAGTTCGGCTGCGGCCTCGACGGCGTGATCCGCGGTCGGCGCAGCGATGTCTCGGGCATCCTCAACGGCGTCGACACCGCGGTCTGGAACCCGGCCACCGACGCCAGCCTGGTCGCGCCCTACGACGCGCAGGCGCTCGAGGGCAAGGCGCGCTGCAAGGCCGCGCTGCAGGCCCAGATGGGGCTCGCGGTGCAGCCCGACGCGCCGCTGTTCGGCGTGGTCAGCCGGCTCACCGCGCAGAAGGGGCTCGACCTGGTCCTGGCGGCGCTGCCGGCGCTGCTGGCCGGCGGCGCGCAGCTCGCGCTGCAGGGCGCCGGCGACCCGGTGCTCGAGACCGCCTTCCAGGCCGCGGCCGATGCCCATCCCGGCCGAGTGGCGGTGCGCATCGGCTACGACGAGACCTTCGCGCACCGGCTGATCGCCGGCGCCGATCTGATCATGGTGCCCTCGCGCTTCGAGCCCTGCGGCCTCACCCAGCTCTACGGCCTGCGCTACGGCACGCTGCCGCTGGTGCGGCGGGTGGGCGGGCTGGCCGACACCGTCACCGACGCCAGCGACGAGGCGCTGCGCCAGGGCAGCGCCACCGGATTCATGTTCGGGCCGGCCACGCCGGCCGCGCTCGAATCGGCCATCGCCCGCGCGATCGCGCTCCACCGCGAACCGCCGCGCTGGCGCGCCGTGATGCACCAGGCCATGGCCCAGGACTTCAGCTGGGCCGGGTCGGCGGCGCGCTACCTCGAGCTCTATCGGGTGATGACCGGCGAGCCGCACTGAGCGGCATCGCACGGCATCGAACGGCGCTGAGCGCCTCTGAGCCGCGCGCAGCAAACTGCGCATCACTCAGATCAGGCTGCTGCCGGCCAGGCGATCCTGGCCCAGCATGGCGGCGGTGATCAGCGTGACGCCGCGCTCGGTCACATGGAAGCGGGCCGCATCGGCCTGCGGATCGAGCCCGGCGCAGAAGCCGTCGGGCAGCACGCAGTGCTTGTCGACGATGGCCCGGCGCAGGGTCACGCCGCGGCCGATGCCGACGTTGGGCAGCACCACCGAGTCCTCCACCAGGCTGCCCTCGGCCACCCGCACCTTCGAGAACAGGATCGAGCGGCGCACCGTCGCGCCGCTGACGATGCAGCCGCTGGAGACCAGCGAGTCGAGCGACATGCCGCGCCGGCCGGTCTCGTCGAACACGAACTTGGCCGGCGGCAGCTGGCGCTGCAGGCTCAGGATCGGCCACTGGTCGTCATACAGGTTCAGCTCGGGCACCACCTGGGTGAGGTCGAGATTGGCCTCCCAGTAGGCATCGACCGTGCCGACATCGCGCCAGTACGGGCGGTCGCCCACCATGTTCACGCAGCTGCGCTCGAAGCGATGGGCGTGCACATGGTGGCGCGGCACGATCCAGGGCAGCAGGTCGCGGCCGAAGTCATGGCTGGAGCACGGGTCGGCGGCGTCGCGGGCGAGCTCGCGGTACAGGAAGGCGGCATCGAAGACATAGATGCCCATGCTGGCCAGCGCCTGATCGGGCTCGCCGGGGATCGGCTCGGGCCGCTCGGGCTTCTCGTCGAAGGCGCATACCCGGCTGTCGGCATCCATCCGCATCACGCCAAAGCCGTTGGCCCGATCGAGCGGCACGCGCAGGCAGGCCACGGTGGCCTGCGCGCCGCTGGCCACATGGTCGGCGAGCAGGGTGTAGTAGTCCATCTTGTAGACATGGTCGCCGGCCAGCACCAGCACATGCCGCGGCTCGGCCTCGCGCACGATGTCCAGGTTCTGGTAGACCGCGTTGGCGGTGCCGCTGTACCACTGGTCATCGAGCCGCTGCTGGGCCGGCACCACATCGACGAACTCGCCGAGATTGGCCTCCAGGAATCCCCAGCCGCGCTCGACATGGCGGATCAGGCTCTGCGCCTTGTACTGCGTGAGCACGCCGATGCGCCGGATCCCGGAGTTCACGCAGTTCGACAACGGGAAGTCGATGATCGTGAACTTGCCGGCGAAGGGCACCGCGGGCTTGGCGCGCCAGTCGGTGAGCTGATGCAGTCGCGAGCCGCGGCCGCCGGCCAGCACCACCGCGTAGGTGCGCTGCATCAGGTGGCTGAAGGCGCCGGCCACCGGCAGACCCTCGCGGGCGCGATAGCCGCCGCGCCGGCCGGCGGCCGAGGGCTCGGGTGGGTGACGCGGGCGGGTCTCGGCCGACACGGCCTGTGCGGGGGGAATGAACGCGAGCGGATCGGGGTCGGCCAAGCGACTCTCCTGCGGCCGGCATTGACGGGGATCGCCATGCTGACCGCCCCCGACCTGCGCGGCATTGAGGCCGCGCAAGCGGACAGTGCCTCGGGGAGGCCGTGCGCGTCAGGCCCGACGCGCGCCGCGACGGCCGCGCG
The DNA here is from genome assembly GCA_037146935.1 of Burkholderiales bacterium. GTDB lineage: Bacteria > Pseudomonadota > Gammaproteobacteria > Burkholderiales > Burkholderiaceae_E > Quisquiliibacterium. The sequence continues at coordinate 51,854 of JBAWWD010000015.1, read as the reverse complement.
CGCGCCAGCGCTCAGCCCGCGAGGAAGTCCTCGATCAGGGCCGCCAGACGCTCGGGCTGGTCATGGTGGATGTTGTGCCCGGCCTCGGGCACATGCGCGATGCGCAGGTCGGCATAGGCGCCCATGCGCTCGTCGAACTCCTGGGGCCGGGCCTGCAGGCGCGCCCACAGGCCCGACTGCTCGCCGTCGATCCAGAGCACCGAGGCGGAGGTCTGGCGCCAGCACTCGAGCTGCTCGGCATAGGGCACGGGCAGCGGGTTGATGCGCTTGTGCGCGGGGTCGGCGCGACGCACCACGCCGCCCTCGGGCGCCTCGCGGCCCCAGTGCTCGACCAGGAAGCGGGCGCGGGCCTCGCTGAGCCGCGGGTTCTCGGAGCACATGCGCAGGGCGAACTCCTCGAAGCTGTCGTAGGGGCGCTGCGCGGTGTCCTCGCCGAGCTGCATCAGCCACTTGGCGATGCGCCGCGGCGCGGGATCCTGGCGGCTGGCCGGCGGGCCGAAGCCGTCGACGTTGATGAAGCGGGCCACGCGGTGCGGCGCCACGCCGCTGTAGAGCGCGCCGATGTTCGCGCCCATGCTGTGGCCCACCAGGCGCACCGGCTCCTCGGGGCTGTGGTGCTCGAGCAGGCCGTGCAGGTCGCCGAGATAGTCGGGGTACCAGTAGGTGTCGGCGCCGCTCCAGCCCGACAGGCCGTAACCGCGCCAGTCGGGGGCGATCACCCGCCACTCGCGCTGCAGGGCGTCGACCGTGAACTGCCAGGACGCGGAGACATCCTGGTTGCCGTGCAGCAGGAACAGGCGCGGCGCGCCGGCCGGGCCCCACACCCGGCAGTGCAGGCGCACGCCGCGGATCTCGATGAATTCGGACTGGCTGGGTTTCAAGGCAGGCGGGCCCGAGAGCGGGCGATCGGCAGGGGGATGGGCCAGAATAGCAACTCCCGCCAGCCCCCGCGGCGGCGCGGCGCATGCTTCGAACCGCGGCCACCGCGGCCCCTTCCGGAGACCAGCATGCACTCCCTGTACCAGGCCTTCGCGCAGGCCGTCACCGACGCGCCCGACGCCGCCTTCCTTGCACAGCCGCCCTCCCTGGGCGGGCGCACCTGGCGCTACGCCGAGGTCGCGGCGCAGGTTGACCGGCTGAGCGCGGTCTATGCGCGCCGGGGCTGGGGCGCGGGCCACCGCATCGCGCTGGGCGTGGGCAACGTGCCCGAGCACTTCTTCCACTTCCTGGCGCTCAACCGCCTCGGCGCCTCGATCGTGCCGATGAACCCCGACCATCGCGGCGGCGAGATCCGCTACCAGCTCGGCCACTCCGGCGCCGAACTGGTGGTGGCCAACACCGATCGCGGCACGGCCGCGCGCGAGGCCATGGCCGGCGCCGACGGCCCGCCGATCGTGGCCGGCGAGCGCCTGGCCGAAGACCTGCCCGCCGCGCCGGTCGCGCGGCGGACGGTCGGCGATCCCTGGCAGGCCGAGACCGCCATCCTGTACACCTCGGGCACCTCGGGCCTGCCCAAGGGCTGCATCCTGACCAACGAGTACGTGCTCACCGGCAGCGCCTGGTACCGCGACAGCGGCGGGCTGCTCGCGCTGCGCGAGGGCCAGGACCGGGTCTTCAATCCGCTGCCGGTGTTCCACATGAACTGCGGGATCAACACCCTGGGGGCAATGATCCTCACCCGCAACTGCCTGATCATCCCCGACCGCTTTCATGCCAGCACCTGGTGGGCCGATGTCGGCGGCTCGGGCGCCACCGGCATCCACTACCTGGGCGTCATGCCGCCGGCGCTCATCAAGCAGCCGCCCTCGCCGCATGATCGCGCGCACACCGTGCGCTGGGGCCTGGGCGCGGGCTGCGACCCCACGCTGCACGCCGACTTCGAGGCGCGCTTCGGCCTGCCGCTGGTCGAGGTCTGGGGCATGACCGAGACCGGCCGCTTCCTGGTCAACCATGTCGAACCCCGGCAGATCGACACCCGCGCCTTCGGCCGCGTGCGCGCACCGCTCGAGACCCGCGTGGTCGATGACCAGGACCAGCCGGTGGCCGCCGGCCAACCCGGCGAACTGCTGGTGCGCTGCGCCGGCGACGATCCGCGCCGCGGCTTCTTCAGCGGCTATCTCGACGACCCGCAGGCCACCGAGCGGGCCTGGCGCGGCGGCTGGTTCCACACCGGCGACATCGTCAGCGTCGACGAGAGCGGCATGCACTTCTTCATCGACCGCCGCAAGGACATGATCCGGCGCTCCGGCGAGAACATCTCGGCGGGCGAGGTGGAGGCGGTGCTCGCCGCCCATCCGCTCGTCCATCAGGTGGCCGTGATGGCGGTGCCCGACGACATGCGCGACGAGGAGGTGCTGGCGGTGGTGGTGCCGGCGCCCGGCGTGAGCGGCGACACGGCCTGCGCGCAGGCGCTCACCGCTTACTGCCTGGCCGAACTGGCCTACTACAAGGCGCCGGCCTGGGTGGTGTTCCGCGACGCACTGCCGGTGACCTCCACCAACAAGCTGCAGAAGCACCGCATCTTCGGCAAGGACGAAGACCCGCGCGCGTCGGCAATCGACTGCCGCGGGGTCAAGAAGCGCCCCGGCGCCTGAGCCCGCAGGTCAGACTAGCAACCGGATCGGCGCCAGCGCGTCGCCCTCGGGCAGGATGCGGCCGATCAGCGCGGCCTGCGGGGCGGGGCCCGCGCGCAACGCGCGCAGGCAGTCATCGGCGCGGTCGGCCGGCACGCTGGCCAGCAGCCCGCCGGCGGTCTGCGGATCGAAGAGCAGGCGATAGCGCGGATGCGCCAGCGCGGCCTCGGGGTTGCTCACCGCCCGGCGCAGCCGCAGGTTGGCGGGCTGCAGCGAACTCAGGATGCCGGCGGCCGCGGTCTGCTCGGCGCCAGGCAGCACCGGCAGCGCATCGAGGTCGATCTCGGCGTCCACGCCCGAGGGCCGGGTCATCTCCACCAGGTGGCCGAGCAGACCGAAGCCGGTGAGGTCGGTGCAGGCCGCGGCGCCATGCTCGCGCAGGCAGCGTGCGGCTTCGCGGTTGGACACGCACATCGAGGCCAGCGCCGCATCGATCCAGTCGCCGCGGGCCTGCAGCCGGTCGTGCGCGGCGAACAGCGTGCCGGTGCCGATGGGCTTGGTCAGCACCAGGACATCGCCCGGGCGCAATGCGCCCTTGCGCAGCACGGTGGAGAGGTCAGCCGCCACCAGACCGTTCACCGCGAAGCCCAGCGCCAGTTCGCGTCCCTCGCCGGTATGGCCGCCCACCAGCGCGCAGCCGGCCTCGTTGAGGACCTCGACCGCGCCGGTCATCATCTGGCGCAGCAGGTCTTCGGTCTTGCTCTCGAGGCCGGGCGGCACGGTGACGATGGCGGTGGCGCTCTGCGGCTCGCCGCCCATTGCCCAGATGTCGCCCAGCGCATGGTTGGCCGCCACCTTGCCGAACAGCCAGGGGTCATCGATGAAGGCGCGGAAGAAGTCCACGGTGTGGACCATGGCCATGCCGGGCGGCACGGCCACCACCGCGGCGTCATCGGGCGCGTTCAGTCCGATGAGCACATCCGCCCGAGCGATCGGGCGCAGATCGGCCAGCGCGCGCGAGAGCACCGTGGCGCCCACCTTGGCGCCGCAGCCGCCGCAGCGCATCGCGATCGCCGAGAGCGCCTGCGCGGCCTCCTCCTCGCGCAGCGCGAGGCCCGCGCCCGGCGCCTCGGTCGGCGAGGCGGCCTTGCCGGGGCCGGCGCTCATCGGCGGAAACTCGCTGAATCGGGCCATGAAGCGGCGATCGATCCAGTCCTTCCAGCGCCATACCCAGTCGCCGCGAAAGCCGATCGCCCCGCGCGAGGCGATGGCATGGCGCTCGCCGGTACCGATCAGGGCCAGCCATCGGCGCTGCGGCCGGTAGGGGCGCAGCGGTTCGCCGGCGAGCGAGCGGCGCAGGTTGGCCGCCAGCGGCCGGCCCTGGCGCACCGCGAAGACGCCTGCCTTCTCGAGCGGGCGGTCCTCGATCGCGGCGATGTCGCCGGCGGCGAACACCTCGGGATCGGTGATCGACTGCAGCGTGGGGCCCACCCGCACGCAGCCGTCGTCATCGAGGGCCAGTCCGGTGCCGCGCAGCCAGGGCGCGCCACCGGCGCGGGTGACCCACACGATCTCGTCGGCAGGCAGTTCGCTGCCATCGGCCAGGCAGAGCAGGCCGGCGCGGACCGCGCGCACCTCGGCGCGCTCGTGCACCACCACCCCGCGCTCGGCGAGCAGGCGCGCGAAGCTCTCGCGCACCCAGCGGTTGTGGGTGGGCAGCAGCCCACCCCGGCCGGTGACGAGATGGCAGCTCAGCGCCGCGGGATCGCGCCCGAGGGCGCGCAGCTCGGCGCCGAGCCGGTGCTGCATGGCCAGCAGCAGCTCGACCCCGCCCGCGCCGCCGCCCACCACCGCCACGCGCCAGCGGCCCTCGCGGGCGCGCACCCGCTCCAGCAGCGCCTGCCAGCGGGCATCGAAGCGGCCGATCGGCTTGACCGGCACGGTGTGCTCACCAGCGCCGGGCACGGGGTCGGTGCGCGGCGTGGAACCGATGTTGATCGAGACCCGGTCATAGGCCAGCGGCGGCCGGTCACGGCACAGCACGAGGTGGTTGGCGCGATCGAGGCCCACGACCTCGTCGCGCAGGAAGCGCGCGCCGGCGAAGCGGGCGAGCCGCGGCAGGTCGATGTGGACCTCGTCGTGCCGGTACCAGCCCGCGACATAGCCCGGCAGCATGCCGGAGTAGGGCGTGAAGCTGTCCTGGCAGACCAGGGTGAGCCGCACCCCGGGCATGGGCCGCATGGCGAAGCGGCGCAGCACGCCGACATGGCTGTGGCCGCCGCCCACGAGCACGATGTCGCGCAGGATGGGCTGGTCGGCTGACTGCATGATCGGGATGTCCTCGGGAGAAGGCGCCGCCGGGATGCGCCGGCACGGGGCGCGGTCGGCCTGCGGAGGATAGACCAGAACCGGTACGAACCCGGCCGCCGGCGGATCCGCGCGCGGCAGGCCCTGCCTATACTGCGTCGATGAGCGCTACCGAACCGGGCAGGCCCGCCGCGCGCCAGATGGCGCCGGTGCTGCGCGGCATGGCCTGGATGGCCGTTGGCGGCCTCACCCTGTGCACCATGAACGGGGTGATGCGCATCCTCACCCAGCAGCTCGACCCCCTGCAGTCGCAGTTCCTGCGCTACGTGTTCGGGCTGGCGGTCATGCTGCCCATGGTCCTGCGCGACGGCCTGGCCGCCTACCGGCCCAACAACCCGCGCGGCCAGTGGTGGCGCGGCCTGGTCCACACCGCGGGCCTGAGCCTGTTCTTCCTGGCGCTGCCCCATCTGCCGCTGGCCGATGTCACCGCCATGCAGTTCACCAGCCCGATCTTCGTGCTGATCGGCGCGGCCCTGGTGCTGCGCGAGAAGGTCAGCGCCGCCCGCTGGCTGGCCGCCGGGGTGGGGCTGGCCGGCGTGCTGATCGTGCTCGGGCCGCACCTCTCGGGCGCGGGTTCGGGCTGGTGGAGCCTGGTGATGCTGGCGGCCTCGCCGCTCTTTGCCGCCTCGTTCCTCATCAACAAGGCGCTCACCCGCCAGGACTCGCCCAGCGTGATCGTGTTCTGGCAGAACGTGGCCGTGATGCTGCTCACCCTGCCGCTTGCCATCCCCGGCTGGCGCGACCCCACCGGCCTGCAGTGGGCCCTGTTCCTGCTGTGCGGGCTGCTGGGCACGGTGGCGCACCTGTGCATGACCCGGGCCTTCAGCCTGGGCGACATCTCGGCGTTGCAGCCCATCCGATTCCTCGACCTGATCTGGGCGGCGCTGCTGGGCCTGGCCCTATTCGGCGACACACCCACGCCCACCGCGCTGCTCGGCGGCGCGGTGATCGTCGCGGCCACCTTCTGGATCGCGCGGCGCGAATCGGCGCGCGGCTAGACTCAGCTCAGAGCAGCGATGCCACCCGCGCCAGGCCCTCGTCGGTCACCGGCAGGGGCTGCACCAGCGCCAGGCGGATGAACTCGCGGCCGCTGTTGCTGCCATCAGGCGCCGGCTGGGTGAGGTACTCGCCGGGCAGCACCTTCAGGGCGCGCTCGGCCCACAGCCGCCGGGTGAGCGCGGCGCCATCGGGCACCCGCAGCCACACGAAGAAGCCGCAGGGCGGGCGCCGGTAGCCGGGGTAACCGGCGAAGTGACGATCGGCCAGATCGAAGCGCGCGCTCAGGCGCTCGCGCATCAGCGCCACGTGCGCGTCGTCGGACCAGAGCGCCGCGGCGGCCGCCTGCAGCGGCGCGGGCGTGCAGGCCGTGCCGTTGAGCCGGACCTTGTTCAGCGCGGCCACCACGCGGGCATCGCCGGCCACGAAGCCCGAGCGCATGCCGGCTGCGCTCGAGCGCTTGGACAGGGAGTGCAGCACCAGCACGTTGTCGAGCCAGCCGGGCGAGTCATCGGCCTGGGCCAGCACCTCGAGCGCGCCCACCGGCGGGTGGCCGTCGTGCAGTTCGGCATAGCACTCGTCGAACACCACCACGAAGCCGTGACGCCGCGCCAGCAAGACCGCCTGCCGCATCCGCTCGGGCGCCAGCACCTGGCCCTCGGGATTGGAGGGCGAGCAGAGGTAGAGGATGCCGGTGCGGGCGAGGGTGGCCTCGTCGACCGCGTCGAGGTCGATCTCGAAGCGCGGAAACCCGCTCTGCGGCAGGTAGACCGGCGCGGCGCCGGCCATGATCGCGGCCGCCCGGTAGGTCTGGTAGAAGGGATTCGGCATCAGCGCCACCGGCTGCGCGCGCGCCTGACCGATGGCCACCGAGGCCGCCAGGAAGAGCGCCTCGCGGGTGCTGGCCACCGAGGAGAGCTCACGGTCGGGGCGCACACGGCCCCGCGCGCCCGGATAGCGGCGATCGATGTAGCCGGCCACCGCCGCGAGGAAGGCCGGCGTGCCCAGCGAGGGCGGATAGCGGTTCCAGTCGTGGGCATTGGCGGCCACGGTCTGCGCCAGCAGCGCCGGCGGCTCGTCCTGCGGTTCGCCGACGTGCATCAGGATGGGCGCGACGCCCGGCGCGGGCTGCAGGTCGGCGATCAGCGCATCGAGGCGGCGGAACGGCGATTCGAACTGGTCGATGCGTTCATTCAGGTGCAGGGTCATGCGCAGATCCTGGGGTCGGCCCGGCACCGCGCGGGGGGCTGATCGAGGCCGGATTGAGAAAACACAGGGCGGCCAGCCAGGGCCACGGCGATGATCGCATGGCCTGTTGCCCGAGAGGTGCGTCCATGGTCCCGAAAGCCCCGCGGCGGGCGGCGCTGGCCGCCACCCTGCTGCTGATCGCCGCCGCGCCGGCGGCCGCGCAGGTGAAGCCCACCGCCGATCGCGGCGCCCTGCTCTACGACACCCACTGCATCGGCTGCCACGGCACCCAGGCGCACTGGCGGGATCGCCGGCTGGTCACCGACTGGCCGAGCCTGAACGCCCAGGTGCGGCGCTGGCAGGAGACGCAACGACTGGGCTGGACGCCGGAGGACATCGCCGCGGTGGCCGGCTACCTGAACGAGCGCTTCTACCGCTTCAGGCCGGTGGGCGATGCCGGGCCGGCGGCCAGCGCCTGCTCGGCTACCCGATCGGCGAGCGGCTGCCACACCGAGGGCGGCAGGTCATGACCCATGCCCTCGATCTCGTGCAGCCGCGCCCCGGCGATGGCCGCCGCGAGCGCGCGGCCGTGCGCGGGTGGCAGCAGCGGATCGGCCAGACCGTGCACCACGGTGACCGGCAGGCGCAGCCCTGAGAGCGCCGCGGTGCGGTCGGTGCCGGCCATGATCGCGGCCAGTTGCCGGGCCGTGCCCTCGGGGCGCCAGGCGCGCGCGGCCGCAGCCCCGACACGCTGGCGCAGGCCGTCGGCGTCACGCGCGGTCTCGGCGCTGCCCAGCAGGGTGAGCAGGCTGGCCAGGTGCGACACCAGCGCCGGCAGGTCACGGGGGTCGGGTCGATGCGCGCCGGCGGCATCGGGCGGCAGGCGGCGCACCGCGGGCGGCCGGGCGAGCATCGCGGCCCGCACCCGACCGCTCGGCCCGGGCAGGCCGCGCGCGCCCGGCGTGGACATCACCAGGGTGAGGCCGCGCACCCGCTGCGGCGCGCGCAGCGCAGCCACCTGGGCGATCATGCCGCCCATCGAGGCGCCCACGAGGTGCGCCGAGGGCAGGCCCAGGGCATCGAGCACCCCGAGCGCATCGTCGGCCATGTCCTGCAGGGTGTAGGGCGCCCTGACCGGCAGGCGCAGCGAATGGCGCAGGCCCAGCCAGGCGAGGTTGGGCAGGCCATGGGCCGAGAAATCGGCCGACAGGCCGGCGTCGCGGTTGTCGATGCGGATCACCCGCAGGCCCTGTCTGGCCAGCATCGCCACGAAAGGATCGGGCCAGGCCACCAGCTGCATGCCCAGACCCATCAGCAGCAGCACCGGCGGGCCCGAGGGCGGACCCTGGTCGTCGACCTCGATCGGGATGCCGTTGGCGATCACGCGCATGGCTGGCGCCCGGTTCAGACGAAACGCACCGGCTGCGCAGCCGGCAGGGCGCGGGCGCGCAACTGGCCGCAGCCGCCGTCCACGCTCTGGCCGGCCGACTGGCGCAGCTTGGTGAGCACCCCGCGCCGATGCAGCGCCAGGGCCATGGCCTGGGCGCGGTCGGGATCAGGCCGCCGCCAGGGCAGGCCCTCGACCGCGTTGTAGGGGATGAGGTTCATCACCGCGTACTGGCCGGCCAGCAGCGCGGCGATCGCCTCGACCTCATCGTCGCCGTCGTTCACGCCGGCGAGCAGCGTCCACTGGTACTGCACCGGGTAGCCGGTGAGCCGGCCATAGGCCTGGGCGAGCGAGACCAGCTCGGCCGGGTCGATGGCCGGCGCGCGCGGCAGCAGGCGGGCCCGCAGCTCGGCCCGGGTGGTGTGCAGCGAGAGCGCCAGCGCCGGGCGCACCGGCCCCTCGGGCAGGCGCTCGAAGACCCGACGATCGCCCACCGTGGAGAAGACCAGGTTCTTGTGGCCGATGCCGCCGTCGGTGCCCAGCAGCGCGATCGCCTCGAGCACCGCGTCGAGGTTGTGGGCCGGCTCGCCCATGCCCATGAACACCACCTTGCGCACCGGCCGCAGCGCGCGCGCCAGGGCCACCTGAGCCACGATCTCGGCGCTGCCGAGCTGGCGCAGCAGGCCTTCCCGGCCGGTCTGGCAGAACGTGCAGCCCACCGCGCAGCCCACCTGGGTAGACACGCACAGCCCGCCCCGCGGCAGCAGCACGCTCTCGACGGTCTGGCCGTCGGCCAGCGCCACCAGCAGCCGCTCGGAGCCGTCATCGGCCGGGTGGCGCGAGACCAGCCGCGCCAGCGCGGCGAGCTCGTCGCGCAGCGCCGGCAGGGCGTCGCGCATGGCCAGCGGCAGCCACTGCGACGGCTGTCGCGGGCCGTGATCGGGCGGCAGGGCCTGCGACCAGCCCTGCAGCGCCCAGCGCTGATGGGCGGCATTCGCGCCACAGGCGCGCAGGCGGTCACGGATCGACTCGATTCGCATGGCCGGGCCGATTATAGTGAGCAGCAGGCACGCCCCGTGCATGCCCTGCCTCGCCCCTCAACGCATCCCACGAAAGCCTCGCCATGCGTCGCCTCTCACGGATTCTCCTCGCCGCGCTGCTCGTCACCAGCCTGGGTGGCTGCGGCCTGCTGGCAGCCCCCTGCCGCGTCGCCTCGGCGGTGATCAAGATCGTCCCGGTGGTGGGCCACGCGGCCGCGGTGCCCACCGATGCCTGCGCTGCCGCGCTCGATCCCTGATCCGCGCCATGAGCCCGCGGCCGCGCGGCCCGCGCCGCTGATCCGGCCACCAAGCCCGTGTCGATCCTGCACCGGCTGCCCGGGCTGCTGATGCTCGCCGGGCTGCTGGCGGTGGGCGGTTCGCTGCACATGCGCGACCGCCTGCCGGGGCCGGCCGGGCTTCTGTCCGAGATCCAGGCCGAGCCCATCCAGGAGGCCGAGCAGCGCCAGCCCTTCCGCCACCGGGTGGGCGAGGTGGAGTACACCGTGAAGCCGCTGTTCCGCTACCAGCTGAGCGGGCTGGTGGTCAGCCGCCACGATGCCGGCGCGTGGTGGGACATCGTCCACCGCAAGGACTGGCGCGATCACCTCAACGTGGTCGACCTGTGCGTGATCTGGGGCCGCAATGCCCGCACCGGCGCCTACCAGGGCCTGCGCTTCTGGAGCGAGGTCTTCACCTGCAACGCGGCCACCGACTCGGGCGAGGCCTGGGAGCGATTCGACCCGAACGCGCTCTCCAACAACCACCTGCTGGCGAGCGACCCGCGGCTGGTGCGCCTGCTGCGCTCGGTGCGTCCGGGCGATCAGGTCCGGGTGGAGGGCTACCTGGCCGAATACTCCCACCAGCATGGCCGCTCCTTTCGACGCGGCACCTCCACGGTGCGCACCGACCGCGGCGACGGCGCCTGCGAGACCATCTGGGTCACCGAGGCCCAGGTGCTGCGCGCGGCCAACCGCGGCTGGCGTCTGCTGATGCCGATCGGCCTGGGCACGATCGCGCTCTCGGTGCTGCTCTGGTGGTTCGTGCCGCTGCCGCGGCTGAGCGACTGAGCGCCATCGACGCGTCCCTCGGAACGCCGGGGGTTTCACCCTTCGCACTCTTTGCGGCCCCGGCGCGGCCCTATGGCAGACTGACCCTGATCACAACCAGGAATTTCATCCAAGGAGACAGGGCATGAGCTGGCAGCCGGAGCTGGACGAACTCGAGCGCCGCAAGGCGTTCGCCCGCGAGATGGGCGGCGCCGACAAGGTCAAGCGGCAGCACGACGGCGGCAGGCTCACGGTTCGCGAGCGCATCGACGGCATGCTCGATGCCGGCAGCTTCACCGAGGTGGGCTCCATCTCGGGCATCGGCGAGTACGACGACAAGGGCGCGCTGACGCAGCTCACGCCCGCCAACTGCGTGTTCGGCCGCGGCAAGGTCGATGGCCGTCCGGTGGTCATCGTGGGCGACGACTTCACCGTGCGCGGCGGCTCGGCCGACGCCTCGATCAGCGCCAAGCCGCTCATGGCCGAGGAAATGGCGGCCGAATTCCGGCTGCCCATCATCCGCATCATCGAGGGCTCGGGTGGCGGCGGCTCGGTGAAGACCATCGAGACCAAGGGCGCATCCAACCTGCCCGGCGGAGTCGGCGGCACGCGCGGCTTTTACCACATGACCGCCAACCTCGCGCAGGTGCCGGTGGTGGGCCTGGGCCTGGGCTCGGTCGCGGGGCTGGGCGCGGCGCGGCTGGCCTCCAGCCACTTCTCGATCATGACCCGCGAGTCGGCCATGTTCGTGGCCGGCCCGCCGCTGGTGGCCCGGCTGGGCCAGCCGCTCAGCAAGCAGGAGCTCGGCGGCGCCGAGCTGCAGGCGCGCGCCGGCGGCATCGACAACGTCGCCGAGACCGAGGCCGAGGCCTTCGAGCAGGCGCGCCGCTTCCTGTCGTACCTGCCCTCGTCGGTGCACGGCCTGCCGCCGGTCACCGAGTGCCAGGATGACCCCGAGCGGGCCGATGACTGGCTGCTCTCGGCCATCCCGCGCAACCGGCGCCAGATCTACAAGATGCGCCCGATCATCGAGTCGGTGGTCGACAAGGGGTCGTTCTTCGAGATGGGCCGGCAGTTCGGCCGCTCGATCATCGCCGGCCTGGCCCGGCTGGGCGGCCACCCGGTGCTGCTGCTGGCCAGCGACCCCTACCACTATGGCGGCAGCTGGAACGCCGAGACCTGCCAGAAGGTGGTGCGCTTCGTCGACCTCGCCGAGACCTTCCACCTGCCGGTGGTCTACCTCATGGACTGCCCCGGCTTTCTCATCGGCCTCGATGCCGAGAAGACCGCCACCATCCGCCACGGCGTGCGCGCCATGGCAGCCATGAACCAGACCACCGTGCCCTGGTGCACGATGATCGTGCGCAACGCCTTCGGCGTGGCCGGCGCGGCCCACCAGCCCGGCGCGCGACTGTCCCTGCGCTACGGCTGGCTGTCGGCCTACTGGGGCTCGCTGCCGCTGGAGGGCGGCATCGAGGCGGCCTATCGCGCCGACATCGACGCGGCTCCCGATCCCAAGGCCAAGCTCGAGGAGATCGAGGCGCGCCTGAACGCCCTGCGTTCCCCCTTCCGCTCGGCCGAGAAGTTCTGGGTCGAGGAGATCATCGACCCGCGCAAGACCCGGTCGCTGCTGTGCGAGTTCGCGCGGCTGGCCGAGCCGGTGCGCGTGCCCGGCCGCAGCGGCAACGCGATGCGGCCCTGAGCCCGGCCTTCCTTTCCGTCCTGCGTCCGCAACCTACCCACATCTCCAGGAGCACCCACCATGGCCCATGATCTCGTCATCCGCGGCGGCAGCCTGGTCGACGGCACCGGCAGCGAAGCCGCGCCGGGCGACATCGGCATCGACAACGGCGTCATCACCGCGATCGGCAAGGTCGACGGCAAGGGCCGTCGCGAGATCGATGCCGACGGCATGACCGTCACGCCCGGCTTCATCGACATCCATACCCACCTCGACGCGCAGATCGGCTGGGATCCCGACTGCACCCCGGTGAGCTGGCATGGCGTGACCACCGCGCTGCTCGGCAACTGCGGCGTCACCTTCGCGCCGTGCAAGCCCACAGACCGCGAGCTGCTCGCCAGCATGATGGAGACGGTGGAGGACATCCCGCGCAACGCCATCCTCACCGGCCTTCCCTGGAGCTGGGAAGACTACGGCGGCTACCTCGACGCGGTCGAGAAGATCCGCCCCGGCATCAACATCGCCGGCCTGGTGGGCCACAGCGCGGTGCGCTTCTACGTGATGGGCGAGCGCGCGGTCGAGGAACAGGCCACCCCCGAGGAACTGCAGCGCATGGCCGAGGTGGTGGGTCGGTCCATCGACGCGGGCGCCGCCGGCTTCTCCATCAACCGCTTCGCGATGCACACCCTGCCCGATGGCCGTGCCATCCCGGGCACCTTCGCCGACGAGAGCGAGATCATCGCCATCTCGCGCGAAGTGGCTCGCCGCAAGGGCGTGGTGCAGGCCGTGGGCGCAGAGCTCAGCCTGCTGCAGAACATTGCCGACTCGGCCAGCGCGCGCGTGCTGTGCAGCTATGGCGCGGGCCGCGGCGACCTCGCCGGCGCCGTGCAGCGGCGCGACGCGCTGGAGGCCATCTGCGAAGGCCGCGACATCACCGCCATCACCCAGGTGCGCAGCTCGGGCATGATCTACGGCCTGCAGGCGGCGCTGCCGGTGCGCGGCCCCACCTGGGGCCGGGTGCAGAAGCTTCCCACGCTGGCCGAGCGGGTGGCCGCGCTGCGCGATCCCGAGACCTTCGCGGCCATGGTCGAGGAGGGCAAGGCCGGCGGCTTCAAGGCCAACCTGGGCACGCCCGTCGAGGACATGTACTACATGGGCGACGCCGATACGCCCGCCTATGCCGCAGACGCCTCCATGAGCGTGGTCAACATGGCCCGCGAGCGTGGCGAGCACTGGACCGAGACCTTCCTGCGCCTCTCGCGCGACAGCAACGGCAAGGCGCTGTTCACGCTGCGCATGTTCAACCCCAGCCTCGTCGGGCTGGAGCACATGTTCCGCAGCCGCTACTGCTTCCCCAGCCTGGGTGACGCGGGCGCGCATGTCTCGCAGGTGATGGACGCGGGCTGGGCCACCTTCATGCTGTCGTACTGGGTGCGCGAGCGCGGCTTCTTCAGCATGGGCGAGGCCATCGAGCGCATGACCTCGCGGCCGGCCAAGGTGCTCGGCCTGAGCGACCGCGGCGTGCTGGCGGTGGGCAAGCGCGCCGACATCAACGTGTTCGATGCCGCGCGGGTGTCGGAGCGCCACCCCGAGATCGTCAATGACCTGCCTGGCGGGGCGCGCCGCTTCAACCAGCGCGCGGTGGGCTACCGGGCCACGATCGTCAACGGCGAGGTCAATGTCCTGAACGACGAGCACACCGGCGTGCGCGCCGGCCGCGTGCTGCGGCACGGGCGCTAGCGCCCGCGCGCTGCGGGACGGGCGCGCGGCGCCCGCCCGCCGTCAGACCGCGAGCGGCTCCTCGCCGCGGATGGTGGTGCGGTGCATCTCGCGGCGGTGGCCGTGATAGTCATTCACCGCCATGTGCTGCACCGCCCGGTTGTCCCAGATGGTGAGCATGCCGGGGCGCCAGACCACCCGGATGATGAACTCGGGCCGGATCGAGTGCTCGTGCAGGTAGTCGAGCAGGCCGGCGCTCTCGGCCTCGGTCATGTCCTCGAGGCGAATGGTGTAGCCCCGATTGGCGAAGAGCGCGGTGCGGCCGGTCTCGCCGTGACGCCGCGCGATCGGATGCGGGTGCTCGGCAAGCGCCTCCTCGCCGGTGCGGATCTTCATCGACCGCAGGATGCCCTGCCTGAACACGCTCTGCGGGCCGTAGGGCCGGCGCGCGCTGTGCATGCCGCGCAGGCCCGAGAGCATGCGCTGCATGCCCGCCGAGAGCGACTCCCAGGCCAGATACTGGTTGGCGAACAGCGTGTCGCCGCCCACCGGGGGCAGTTCGCGCGCGTGCAGCAGCGTGAAGCTCGGCGGGGTGCGCTGGAAGCTCCAGTCGCTGTGCCAGTTGCCACCGAAGTTGAACCGGGTGGTCTCGTCGGCCTCCTTCACCACGGCCACCACGTTGGGGTGGGTCTCCGAACCCTCCACGAAAGGTTCCGTCCCGAAGGGCCCGAGCCGGGTCGAGAAGGCGGCCAGCGCCGCGTCGTCGAGCGGCTGATCGGGGAGGGTGACCACCAGATGCTCGAGCAGCGCGCGGCGGATCTCGGCCACGGTCTGGTCATCGGCGCCGGCAGCGAGATTGACCCCGGTGATCTCGGCGCCACCGGCCCCCGAGAGCTGGCGGACCTGGATGCGTTGGTAGCTCATCGCGCGTCTCCGAAAGACTCCTGAATCGGCCGATGCTAGCGGCGAACCGGTGCGAACGGCGCCGCGGCGGGCGCGAAGCGAAACGGCGCCACGAGCCGGCTCACGTCGCGCAGGGCTGTGGTGGACGGGGTCGTGGCGATCGGCGATCCTGCGCCCTGCCCGACCCGACGCGACCCCGGGCGCGACCCCAGACGTCGCGCCGTGACCGCCCCCTCCCCGGAGAACGAGCCGCATGAGCCCACAGCCCGCGCCCACCACCGCCATCTGCCACGCCACCACCGACGCCATCCACATCCGCGGCGCGAGCCTCGTCGACGAGCTGATCGGCCGGGTGAGCTTCACCGAGATGATCCTGTTCCAGCTGCTCGGGCAGCGGCCCTCGCCCGCGCAGGTGGCGGTGCTCGACGCGGTGCTGGTCACGCTGATGGAGCATGGCCTCACGCCGAGCGCGATCGCCACCCGCCTCATCTACGACTCGGCGCCCGAGGCGCTGCAGTCGGCGGTGGCCGCCGGACTGCTCGGCGTGGGCAGCACCTTCGTGGGCACCATGGAAGGCTGCTCGGCCATGATCGAGGAGATGCTCGCCGCGCCAGAGGGCGTGGACGCACGCGCCGCGGCCATCGCCGATCGCCTGCGCGCCGAGCGCAAGCCCGCGCACGGATTCGGCCATCCCTTCCACAAGCCCGACGACCCGCGCTCGCCGCAGCTCTTCGCGGTGGCGCGCGCGCAGGGCGTGCCGGGTCGGCACATCGACGCGCTGCTTGCGCTGTCGCGCGAGATCGACCGGGCCTTCGGCCGGCACCTCACCATCAACGCCACCGGCGCGATCGCGGCGGTGCTCGGCGAGATCGGCATCCCGCAGCCGGTCATGCGCGGCATCGCGGTGATCAGCCGCGCTGCCGGTCTGGTGGGCCACATCTGGGAGGAGCGCGAGCGGCCGAGCGCGCGCTGGATCTGGAACACGGTGGAGCACGGCATCGCCTACGACGGGAGCCAGGCATGAGCGCGCGCAGACATCTGCTGGGCATCACCGCCGCCCTGATCGCGACCCGGGCCGCGCCCCTGGGCCTGCTGCTCTCGGCCGCCGGCGGCGCGCAAGCCCAGGGCTTTCCGGCGCGCACCGTCAAGATCATCGTGCCGCAGACCCCCGGCGGCGCCTCCGACACCCTGGCACGGGTGGTGGGCCAGCGCCTGGCCGAACTCTGGAAGCAGCCGGTGGTGATCGAGAACCGTCCGGGCGCGGGCGGCAACATCGGCATGGAGGCGGTGGCCCGCTCGCCGGCCGACGGCCACACCCTGCTGATGAGCTATGTCGGCACGCACGCGATCAACGGCTCGCTCTACCGCAACCTGCCCTTCGACCCCGAGCGCGATTTCGCGGCCGTGGCCACACTGGCGACCGTGCCCTTCGTGCTCGCGGTCAATGCCCGGACCGGGCCGCGCACGGTGGCCGAACTCATCGCCACCGCGCGCCAGCGACGCATGACCTTCGGCTCGGCGGGCAACGGCTCGGTCAATCATCTGCTGGGCGAGATGTTCGACGCGGCAGCCGGGCTGCGCATCGACCACGTGCCGTATCGCGGCGCGGCCCCGGCGCTCACCGATCTGATCGGGGGTCAGATCGACATGGTCTTCACCAGCCTGGCCTCGGTGGCGGGCTTCATCGCCAACGGCAGCATCCGGCCCCTGGCGGTCACCAGTGCCCGACGCTCGCCGGCGTTCCGCGACATCCCCACCATCGCGGAATCGGGCATCGCGGGCTTCGATGTGAACCCCTGGTTCGGATTCTTCGCCCCGGCGGGCACACCCGCAGCCGTGGTGCGCCAGATCAATGCCGACGTGGCCGAGGCGATGCGCCACCCGGAGGTCGCCGAGAAGGTGGCCAAGGCCGGCGCCGACGCCTACCTGAGCACGCCCGAGGAGTTCGCAGCGCAGCTCAAGGCCGACATCGCGAAGTGGGCGAAGGTGGTGCGGGACTCGGGGGCGAAGCTCGATTAGGGCGGGCGGCTCGCGCAGGCAGAGCGCCCTCGCGCGCAATCCGTGTGTCTCGGCCCCTCGGCCGGGGGGCGGCCTTCGGTGCAATGGCCGCGAGACCGTCAGCGAGTCACCCTCGGCGCATGCCCCTGCGTCCCGACGCCGCCTACAAGCTGCTCTTCTCCACCCCCGAGATCGTCCGCGACCTCATCGCCGGCTTCATCGACGATCCGTGGCTGAAGTCGCTCGACCTCGGTACGCTCGAGAAGGTCCCCGCCGAGTTCATCGGTCGCCGCCTGCGTCGGCGGGCAAGCGATGTCGTCTGGCGAGTGCGCACTGGCGCGGGGTCCGATGACGCCCAGCCCGCCTGGGCCTACCTGTACCTGCTCGTGGAGTTCCAGAGCCGCACTGACCGCTGGATGGCGCTGAGGGTGCTGGCCTATGTCGCGCTGCTGTGGCAGGACTTGCTGCGGCGCGAGGGCTCCGAAGGGCATGCCGCGCCTGGCCCGCGCTCGTCAGCAACTCGCGACTGCAACGCGGCGCCCGCGGCTCGGCATCGGCTCCCACCGATCCTCCCGGTGGTCATCTACAACGGCCTGCGCCCCTGGCGCGCGGCCACCGAGATCAGCGACCTGATCGCGCCGGTGTCGCCGGGGCTGGCGCGCCACCTGCCGCGCATGCAGTACCTGCTGATCGACCAGGCGCGCTTTGGCGAGCAGCAACTCTCGGCGATGCGCAACCTGATGGCGGCAGTGATGCGGCTCGATCGGCCAGCCGGGCGAGAGTCACTGCTGTCGGCCATCGCCGATCTGCGCGCGCTGGTGGCTGGAACGCCTCGGGTGCAGCAGGTATTCTCGGAATGGATTCAGGCTCTGTTCGCCGAGCACCCGGTGCTGGCCGACAGCGCCGAGATCGATCTGCAGGAGACGCACATGGGGTTGAGGGAAACGCTGCGGCAGTGGGAAAGGGAGTTCCTCGCGCAGGGGCGGCAGGAGGGGCGGCAGGAAGGGCGGCAGGAAGGGCGCCAGGAAGGCGAAGCCCTCCTGTTGCAGCGCCTGCTTGCACGGCGCTTTGGTCCGCTGCCGGCGGCGATCGTCGAGCGCATTGCCGCAGCATTGCCCACCGAACTCGAGCAGTGGGGCGACCGGGTGCTGGAGGCGGAATCGCTGGAAGCAGTGTTCCGGGACTGACCGACCGGCAGCCAAGCCCCTGGCCGAAGCATCAGTTCAGGCTGAGCCGCGCCAGCCGGTCGAACCGCGCGAAGTCGCTGTCGAAGGTGACCAGACGCAAACCCGCGGTGTGCGCGAACGCGGCCAGGTAAGCGTCGGTGAGCAGTCTTGCCGGCAAGCCGGCATCGACCAGACGACAGTACTCGGCCTCGCACCCCGCGGGCTCCGGCAGGAGGCCCACCCCTGGCCACTCGGACAACTGGGAATAGACCGCCACGGCCGCGGCCGCACTGAGCACGCCTTCGCCCATCACACGAGGCTGCGCGAGCAGACGGATGAGGCCGAGCATGGTGACGCGACAGAACCACACCTGACCCGACCCGCGCTCGGCCCACCATCGACGCGCCGCGCCGTGGTGGGGGTGTCCGGCGTGCACCAGCGCAAGCCAGACATTGACGTCAGGGAATGCGTCAGCGGCGTGGGCTGGGGGTCTGGGCATGAGCACCCGGCACGAGGGGCCGCGCGTCGGTGGGCTCGCTCCCCTCGAGGACCTCGAAAAGGCCGGCGTTGGAGAAGGCCTCGGGGGGCAGTAGCGCCCTGGCGCGGATGGTCGGCAGATCGCGGGGCGCGGGGGGCTGCGGCTCGGCCGCCTCCAGGGGCGCGCGCAACCCACGCTCGACGAATGCCAGCACCACCTCTTTCATCGGCACGCCGCGAAGCGCCGCGTGCGCCTTGAGCTGACGGTAGAGGGAATCGGGCAGATCGATCGTGGTTCGCATCAACGCACATTAGCATCTTTGCGCAATCGATCATGCCGAATCGGGCCCGCTCAGCGATCTCGAAGGGACGCAGCCCCTCCCCTACAACCACGCCGAGATCGCCTCCAGCGGCTTCTTCACGCCACCGTGCACCGGCACCTGGCAGCCGGGCTTCGGGTAACCCGCCACCAGCAGGATCACCGGCTTCTCGTTGGCGGGTCGCTCGCAGAGTTCGCTCAGGAAACCCATCGGGCTGGGCGTGTGCGTGAGCGTGGCCAGCCCCGCGTGGTGCAGGGCGGTGATCAGGATGCCGGTGGCAATGCCCACGCTCTCGGGCACGTAGTAGTGGTGCAAGCGGGAGCCGTCGGCGCGCACGCCCCACTTCTGCGCGAAGATCGCGATCAGCACCGGCGCCTCCTCGAGAAAGGGCTTCTCGGGATCGGTGCCCAGCGGGCTGAGCGCATCCAGCCACTCCTGCGGCGCGCGCCCGCCGTAGAAGGCCCGCTCCTCGGCCTCGGCGGCCTCGCGGATGCGCCGCTTGCGCCCGGGGTCGGTGATCACGCAGAAGAACCACGGCTGCTGGTTGGCGCCCGAGGGTGCGGTGCCGGCCGCGCGCAGGCAGTGCTCGATCAGTTCGCGCGGCACCGGCCGGCTGTCGAAGTCGCGCACCGTGCGCCGGCGCGCGATATCGGCATGAAACTCCCGCGCGCGCCGCAGCATCGCCTCGGGCGGGTGCTCTTGCCAGCCACGCAGCGGCTCGAGGACGAAGGGCGGTATCGGGTCGGGCTGCATGGGGGATGTCCGGGGTGGGCGGCGTTCGTCAGGCGCCGGGATCGCGGGCGGCGCGCTGAGCGCGCTCATCCTCCGAGCCACTGCCGCACATCCCGCGCAGCCGCGCCGCCACCAGCGCCTGCATCCGATGCAGGTAAGCGTCGCGAAGGCCGTGGTGCTCGGCCATCTCCCAGGTGTTGAGCAGGTACTCGGCGGCCGAACCGGCGTAGCCGCAGGCGCGGGCCATGTAGTCGGCCACCTGCTCGTCGGGCAGGCGACCGGCGTAGCGCAGGCCCTCGCGGCGCACCACGAAGGCCAGCGCGCTCACCGGCCCGGCGGGCGTGGCCACCTGCACCCAGCGGGCGTGATAGCCGCGGCCGATCATCTCTCGCCGCCACAGCGTGTCGAGCTGCGCATGCACGTCGCGGTCGGGCAGGCGCAGCACCATGCCGTGGCAGCAACCGCCACGGTCCAGCGCGAGCATGAGATTGGGCCGCTCGCGGGTGGCGCGATGACGCCACTGCCACATGCAGAATCGCCGGTGCCAGCCATGCAGCACCGCGCGCCGCTTCTCGAGCACCGGCACCTCGGGCTTCCACATCAGCGAGCCATAGGCGAAGACCCACACCGGTCCGCGCCCCGGGCGCTGGCGCAGGAAGGCCGCCAGGGAGGCGACCAGCTCCTCCTCGGTGGCGAGTTCGATCGCCTCGCCGGGGTCGTCGATGGGCCCGGGGTGCACGGCCTCGACCAGCTCGCGGGTGAGCCGACTCATGCGGCGGCCTCGCGCCAGGCCGCGCGCAGCAGCTCGTGGAAGTGCCACACCCCGCGCTCCTCGCTCGGGTTCAGACGCCCCGGCGTCCACGAGCCGCTGGCCATGCCGCGCTGCACCGCCTCGCAGATGGAGGCGTCCTCGGCCTGCACCGTGTCGCTGAAGGCCACGTCGGCATCCACCCGCGCCGCGTCGGCCGCGCCCTTGGGATAGGCATAGTCGAAGACCACCGTGCAGCGGCCCGGCCCCGCGGGCAGCACGCGGTTGGTCTGCAGCCGACCGGGCAGCGCGTTGATCATGGTGTTGGGCCACAGGAACGCGTACACCGCCTGCCCCTGGCCGTACAGACCGGCGTCGCTGGCAATCGGGCTGGCCTGCACGCTGTGCCAGCGCGCCAGCGTGGTGGTGTAGGCGCGGGCATCGAGCAGCGCGCTCAGGCCCGGGTGCACGCGCGCGACGTGATAGCCCTCGAGGTAGTTGTCGACGTAGACCTTCCAGTCGCAGGCCACCTCATAGACCACCCGGCGCGCAAAGCGCATCGACGCCAGCCCGGCGCCGGCCAGCAGGCCATCGAGCCCGTCCACCCACTCGCTGAAATCGGGCGCGGTCTCGTCCAGGCAGGCGAACACCAGCCCCTGCCAGCACGCCAAGCGCGCCGACGGCAGCCGCACCCGCGCCGGTTCGAAGCCCGGCGCGCGGCCCATGCCCGGGGCGCCCAGCAATGCGCCATCGAGCGAATAGGTCCAGCCGTGGTACTGGCAGGTCAGCCGCTGCAGCCCGCGCCCCGCGCAACTGGCCAGGGGCCCGGCCCGGTGCCGGCAGACGTTGTGCAGTGCGCGCAGCGTGCCCGCCTCATCCACCACCAGCACCAGCGGCACCCCGGCGATCTCGGCCACCGTGTGGTCACCAGGCTGCGTGAGCTCGGCCTCGCGCGCGACCAGTTGCCAGCCGCGCGCCAGCACCGCCTCGCGATCACGCTGCGCGGCGTGCTCGCCCAGGTAGCAGTGCGCGGGCAGCGCCCGCGCGGTATGCGAGGGCTGCGGCCGCAGCCAGTCAGAAGGATCAGGCAAGGGCACCGACGGCCTGCGCCTCGCGGCGAAGCAGCTCGCGCTTGCGCTCGATGCCCCAGCGAAAACCCGCCAGGCTGCCATCGGCGCGCACCACCCGATGGCAGGGCACCATCACGGCGAGCGGATTGGCCGCGATGGCCCCGGCCACCGCCCGTACCGCGCGCGGCAGGCCCAGCCGCCGAGCGAGCTCGGTATAGCTCACTGGCGCGCCCGCGGGCAGCGCGCGCAGCGCCTGCCACACCCGCTGCTGCAGCGGCGTGCCATCGACGTCGGTGGGCAGATCGGCCAGTTGCTGCGGCGCCTGCGCCGGGGCCTCAAGGGCGGCCAGCAGCCGCGCCATCAGCGCCGGGTCATCGGGCGCAGGCGCCATCTCGAGCCTGGCCTGCGGCCAGCGCGCCTGCAAGGCGGTCAGCAGCGACTGCGGCTCGTCACCCAGCCACAGTGCCCGCAACCCGCGCTCACTGCGCGCGACCAGCACACTGCCCAGCGAGCACTCGCCCAGCATGCAGCGCAGCGTGACCGGGCCGGTGCGGGCGCTGCCCATGACAGCCCGACCCGATCAGGCGCCGACCCGCGCCAGCGCCTGGGCGAAGTCGGCCTGCAGGTCGTCGTAGTCTTCGATGCCCACCGACAGCCGGATCAGCGACTCGGCAATGCCCATGCGCGCGCGCTGCGCCGCCCCCATCTCGAAGAAGATGGTGTGCGACACCGGAATGGACAGCGTGCGGTTGTCGCCCAGGTGGCTGGACTTGATGACCACCTGCAGCGCGTCGAGGAAATCGAAGCAGTCGATGCCCTCGCGCAGTTCGAAGGAGAGCAGCCCGCCGAAGTGGCGGAACAGCGCCGCCGCGCGCGCATGCTGCGGGTGGCTGGGCAGGCCCGGATACGCCACCCGCGCCACGCCCGGCTGCGCCTGCAGCCACTGCGCCAGCCGCATCGCATTGCCGCAGGAGCGCTCCATGCGCAACGCGAGGGTCTCGGCGCCCACCGCGAGGCGGTGCGCGTGCTCGGCCGACAGCGTGGCGCCGATGTCACGCAGGCCCTTCTTGCGGATCTGCTGCAGCCCCCAGTTGGCCGGGTTGCCCTTGCGGTAGGCGGCCGCGATGTTGGGATAGTCGGCCCAGTTGTAGAGCCCGGTGTCCGATACCGATCCGCCCAGGGCATTGCCGTGGCCGCCGATCCACTTGGTGAGCGAGTTCACCGACAGCGAGGCCTTCACGCTGCGCGGCAGGAAGAGCCAGGGCGAGGTCATGGTGTTGTCGACCACGTAGACCACGCCGCGCTGCGCGCAGAGTTCGCCGATGCCGGCCAGGTCGGCCACCTGCGTGGCCGGGTTGGCAATGGTCTCGACGAACACCATGCGGGTGTTCGGGCGCAGCGCCGCCGCGATGGCCGGCGCATCGGTGGCATCGGCGAGGGTGACCTCCACCCCGATGCCGGCCAGGGTCTGCAGCAGGCTGTTGGTGTTGCCGAACAGGAACTGGCTGGACACCACATGGTCGCCGGCGCGCAGCAGCGCCACCATCATCGAGCCGATGGCGGCCATGCCGGTGGCGAAGCACACCGTGCCGTGGGCCTGCTCCATGAGCGAGACCTTGGTCTCGAGGGCCGACGTGGTGGGGTTGCCCTGACGGCCATACACATGGCCGGGCTTCTCGCCCTGGAACACCGCCGCCAGGTCTCGGGAGGACGCGTAGCCGAAGGCCACGGCGGCGTGCATGGGCTTGTGCACCGAGCCATGTTCGATCGGCGACTGCCGGTCGGCGTGCAGCACGGTGGTGGTCAGTCCCCTGGTCAAGGCAGGCGCTCCGGTGGGAAAACCTGCAATGGAACCACAAGCCGGCCCGCCCGTCACCTGCCGGCGCGGCAAGCCGCAAGAGGACGCCGGCGCGCGCCCGGGCAGCCGCTGGCGGCCAGCGGCGCGCCAGCGGGCAGGGTCAGTCGATCTTCACGCCGAGCGCTTCGGTCATGCGGATCCAGAGCGGGCTTTCCTCGCGCCACTTGCGCTGCATCTCGGCAGCGGTAGTGGGCTTGGCATCGATCGCGAAGGCATCGCGCAGGGCCAGCCCCTTGGGCGTGTCGCCGGCCTCGACGCAGAGGTCGCCCAGGCGCTTGACGATCTCGGGCGGCGTGGCCGAGGGCGCCAGCATGACCAGCCCGCCATCGAGCCGGAAGATCGACGCATCGAAGCCCATGGAGATCATCGAGCGCAGGTTGGGCAGCTTGGGGTTGCGTTCGGCGCCCAGCGAGGCAAGCACCTTGACCGTGCCGCGGGCAAGATGCGGCGACATGGCCACGTAGCTGCCCACGCCCACCTGCACCACCCCGCCGGCCACGTCGAGCCACATGGGGCCCTCGCCCTTGTACTGCACCACGTTGATGTTCAGGCCGAACTTGGCGTTGAACTCGGCTGCCACCATGTGCGGCACCGAGCCCACGTTGTAACTGGCCATGGCCACCGATCGGGTCTTGGCGTAATCGAGCAGTTCACGCACCGAGTTGACCGGCAGCGACGTGGGCACCGCGATCAGCAGCGGCCCCACCGGCAGGCCCGAGATCGAGATGAAGTCCTTGTCGGCGTCAAAGGGCAGCTTCCGGTAGAGCGCCCGGCTGCCCCACACCGAGGTGAAGGTGGTGATGCCGATGGTGTGGCCGTCGGCCGGCGCACGGGCGAGCGCCTCGAGGGCGATGAATCCACTGGCGCCTGGCCGGTTCTCGACCACCACCGGCACACCGAGCTTCTGGCCCATGTGCTCGCCGATCATGCGGGCATAGGGGTCGCTGGTGCCGCCGGGCGGAAAGCCCACCAGGATGCGGATAGGCTTGTTCGGCCAGGCCTGCGCGCGCGCGGCCGGCAACCCGGCAGCGGTCAGGCCGGCAAGCGCGGTGGCCTGCACGAGGCGGCGGCGGGAACGGTCGTGGGTCATGCGTGTCTCCGGGCATTGTCGTGTGTGGTCTCGACCAATGATGGCATGGGCTCATCGGGCATGTCGACGGCGCAAAACCGGCTTTCCGGCACCGCGACGCCAGGCCGCCGCAGCCGGCGCGTACTCGCGGACTGCGTGCTCGGCTAGAGTCGACGACCTGCCCTTGCCAGGACCGTTTTGGGAGCCCGCCATGCCTGCCACCACCGTTCGCGTCAAGCCCTTCTCCACGGCCCTGGGCGCCGAGATCGAGGGCGTCGACCTCAGCCGGCCGCTGGCCGATGATGACTTCGCCTGCATCCGCCAGGCCTTTCTCGACCACGGCGTCATCTTCTTCCACGACCAGCATCTCAGCCCCGAGCAGCACATCGCCTTCGCGCAGCGCTGGGCGCCAATCGACATCAACCGATTCTTCAAGGCGGTGCCCGGCCACCCCGAGATCGCCGAGGTGCGCAAGGAACCCGAGCAGACCAGCAACATCGGCGGCGGCTGGCACACCGACCACAGCTACGACGAGGCGCCGGCCATGGGCTCTATCCTGCTGGCGCGCGAAGTGCCGCCCAGTGGCGGCGATACCCTGTTCGCCAGCATGAGCCGCGCGCTCGAGGCGCTCTCGCCAGGCCTGCAGCGCATGCTGGAGGGGCTGCGCGCCGTGCACTCTTCACGCCATGTGTTCGGCGAGAAGAGCGGCTACGCCGCGGTGGGCGACACCGGCGACCGGATCGGCAACCGGGCCGCGGCCACCCAGGACGTGGTCCACCCGGTGGTCATCCGTCACCCGGATACCGGCCGGCGCACGCTCTACGTGAACCCGGCCTTCACCCTGCGCTTCGAGGGCTGGACCGCGGCCGAGAGCGAGCCGCTGCTGCGCATGCTGTATCAGCACGCCGCGCGGCCCGAGTTCAGCTGCCGCTTCACCTGGCGCGCCGGGTCGATGGCTTTCTGGGACAACCGGGCCACCTGGCACTACGCCCTCAACGATTACCACGGCCATCGCCGCGTGATGCACCGGATCACCGTGCAGGGATCCCCGATTCCGGCCGCGGCCTGACCCGCGGCCGGCTCACGCGCCGCAGCGCGCGCAGCGGCGCCTCGCAGCGGGTGAGCTGCGCGTCGTGCCGGGCGCTCAGCCACCCGGCCGCGAACCAGGCCCTGGGATCGGTCGCGGCGGCATCGATGAAACACTGCCGCGCCACCGCGAGGTCATTGAGTTCGCCCAGCGCCTGCTGCGCCGGCGCCAGCGCGGCCAGGTACCGCGCCAGTCGCCCGCGGGGCAGGCGCGCGCTGGCCAGCTCCACGGCATAGCGTAGTCGCTTGATGCGCTTGCGCAGGCGATGACGGGCCGCTTCATCGAGCTCCCCGAATCGGCCGGCATCGCGCGCCACCTGGCGGTGCCAGCGGGCGAGCTGCCGATCGAGCCAGGGGTCGAGCGCCAGCGGCGCGATCTCGTCCGGGAGCCCTGTCGAGGCCGATGCCGGCAGGGGCGCGCCGATGGCAAAGCCCAGCAGCGCCAGCAGCAGGCGGTTGCATGCCGGCGCGCGCAGCCGCGCCGCGGGGCTCTCGGCTGCCGGCCCCGACGGGCTGTCGGGCAACTGCGCCAGCGGCGCGCCCGCGGTCTGAAGCGCCGGCAGCAGGGTGTCGGAGAGGACATCGCGATCGCGCTGCGCCCCCAGCGCCTGGAACAGGGCCGCCACCTGCGCGGGCCAGGCCGGATCGGGCAGGGTCACCCGTCCCTCGAAGAGGCGCAGCAGCGCGCGCAGCCGGCGCAGCCCCACCCGCAGCTGATGCAGGTGCTCGGGGGTGCCGCGCCCGGCGGCGATCTCGCCGCTGTTGCCCAGGATCTGCAGCAGGCAGGTGGCTACCCAGTGCCGCAGGGCCGTCTCGGGCGTGGCGCCCGCGGGCAGGGGCGGCGGGTGGCTCGCCCGACGAGGCGGCAACGCAGGCAGGGCGCGGGCCAGCCGCTCGGCGCGTTCGGCCTTGCTGCGGGCATCGAGCCACAGGCCATGACGGGCCGACCAGCGCCCGGCCACCTCGGTGATCGCCCAGGGCTGCCCGCGCAGCAGCTCGATCTCGAGCTCGCACACCGGCTCGCGCTGCTCACCCACCAGCAGATGGCCGGTGTCGAGCGCGATCTCGACCAGGCCGGCCGCGGTGCGCAGCCGCCGGTGCAGGCGGACGATGTCGGTGCGATGGATCACCCGCAGCTCGGGCGCGGGGTCACCGGCGCCCACCGCCAGCGCGGCCCGCAGGCGCCGGCCCGCCTCGGTGCCATCGTGGCGCGAGAGATCGATGGCCGGCATGGCCGCAGCCGAGGCCCGCGCGCCCACCGGCAGCGGCACCGGCACCTCGTGCTCGAGCCGATCGACCAGCGCCACGCCGGCCGCCTTCACGGTCTGCACCCAGCGTCGGCCCTCCTGGCGCATGCGCAGCGCGATGCCCGCACCCGCGAGGCGGCGGTCAGTGGTGTCGACATACACCGCGCGCAGGCGGGTGCGCGTGAGCGCGCCGCGCCGCATGGCCGCGAGCAACCGGGCTCGCTCGCCCGGCGGCACCTGCAGCCGCAGCTCGGTCTCGGTCATGAGGACGAGACCGGCGCGGCCACCACGCCTGCGGCCACCAGGGCATCGATATCCGCCTCGCCCAGCCCGAGCTCGGTCAGCAGGGCGAGGCTGTCGGCACCGATGGCCGGTGGATCGGCGCGCACCGGCATGCGCCGGCCATCGATGCTGATCGGCAGCAGGGCCGTGAGGGTCTCCACGGGCCGGCCCGCGCTGCTGGCATCGGCAGGCACCCGCAGCGGCGCCAGGCCGCCCGTGGCCAGCAGGTGCGGATCATCGAAGAGGTCTTCGGGTCGGGTGATCGGCGCCCAGGGCAGGCCGGCGCGCTCGAAGCGCGCGCCCAGCTCGGCCGCGGCAAAGCCCGCGAAGCGCTCGCGCAGCAATGGAATCAGCCACTCGCGGGCGCGCACGCGATCGTTGTTCGTGCACAAACGGTCATCGGCCAGCAGATCGTCGAAACCGAACTCCCGGCACAGCAGCGCCCACTGCGTGTCGCTCACCGCGGCCAGGAACAGCTGGTGGTCGTCGCGGACGGTGAAGACATCGTAGAGCGCCCAGGCCGACAGCCGCGCCGGCATCGGCGCGGGCGGCTTGCCGGTGACCGCCTGCTGCATCATGTGCTGGGCCACCAGCAGCACGGTGTTCTCGAAGAGCGCGCTCTGCACCTGCGCGCCGCGACCGGTGGTCTCGCGCTGACGCAGCGCGGCCAGCACGCCCACCGCGCCGAACAGCCCGCCCATGATGTCGTTGACGCTGGCGCCCGCGCGCAGCGGCCGTCCGGGCGGGCCGGTCATGTAGGCCAGGCCGCCCATCATCTGCACCACCTCGTCGAGGGCCGTGCGGTGCTGGTAGGGGCCGGGCAGAAAACCCTTGTGCGACACATGCACCAGTCGCGGGTTCAGCGCCGAGAGCACCGGCCAGCCCAGGCCGAGCTTCTCGAGCACGCCGGCCTTGAAGTTCTCGCTGAAGACATCGGCGCTGCCCACCAGCCGGTGCACAATGGCCAGGCCCCGGGGGTCGCTGACGTCCAGCGCCAGGCTGCGCTTGTTGCGGTTGAACATCGGGAAGAAGCCCGCGCCCGAGCCGAGCAGGCGGCGGGTGTTGTCGCCCGCGAGCGGCTCGATCTTGATCACCTCGGCGCCGAGGTCGGCCAGCACCATGCCGCAGGTGGGGCCCATCACCATGTGCGTGAATTCGACCACGCGGATGCCAGCCAGCGGCAGCGGGTCGCCTGAGGGATGCATGTCGTCTCCTGGTGGACCGGGCTGCGCGCGGCGCGGCCGGCGCCGCCACTGTACCCGCCCGACGGCGCCATGGCATGCAAGGCGGAGGCGGGTCACGAGACCAGCCTGAGCATGCTGCACCGACCGGCACACCCCAGGCGTCGTGCCGGTGCGTGCGGCAGCAGCCCGATCCGCGCGCCATTCCGGATTCGCTGGCGGCCCGTTGGCCGCACGCGGGTCGGCGCTCGGCCCGGGCGCCTGCGGACGCTGAGCGCGCCGGCTCAGAGGCCCAGCGCCATGCCGTCGCCTGCCGGATCGGCGCCGCCGTCGAGCTCGCCATCGCACAGCCGGATGGCATGCACCAGCGGCGACATGTAGCTGAAGGGGTGCCGCTGCACCGGATACCCCCGCGCGCGCAGCGCCGCCTCGGTGCTGCGCAGGATGCGGTTGGTGAGCTCGATGGTGTCGGACGTGGTGCAGAAGCGCGGCGCGCTGACCGCCTCGTGGGCGCTCATGCCGAAGTCGACCGCGTTGAGGATGGCCTGCAGGTTGCCCATGGTGATGGTGGTGCCGCCGGGCGCGCCCACCAGGAAGAAGGGCTTGTCGCCGCGGAACACGATGGTGGGCGACATGGCCGAGAAACGCGCCTTGCCCGGGGCGAGCGAGCCCGGTCGGCCGGGCCGCGGATCGAACACCATCATGCAGTTGTTGTACATGAAGCCCAGCCCCTCGGTGACCACGCCCGAGGACGAACCCAGCGAGTGGGTCATGGTGACGCTGTTGCCGTCGCTGTCGGCCACGCACACATGGGTGGTCTCGCGGCTCTCGCGGCCACCGGGGTTGAGCCGGGGCACCGGGGTCTTCTCGCCACGGCGGATGCGATCGGCCATGCGCGCCGCGTACTCGCGCGAGCACAGCTCGGCCAGCGGCACGTCGACGAAGCGCGGGTCGCCGATCCGGGCGTCCTTGTCGACGGTGGCGATCTTCATGGCCTCCGACACGGTGGCGATGTACTCGGGCGAGTTGTACCCCATGGCGGCCAGATCGAAGTGCTCGAGGATGTTGAGCATGATCACGATCATCACGCCCCCGCCGGGCAGCGGGTTGGTGGCCACGCGATGGCCGCGGTAGTGGGTGATCAGCGGCGCGCCGGTCTCGGTGGCGCAGCCGGCGAGGTCTTCGAGGGTGATCAGCCCGCCGTGCGCGGCCATGTCGCGGGCGATCTCGCGGGCGATGTCGCCGTGATAGAAATCGGCCACACCATGCGCGGCGATGCGGCGCAGCGTGCGGCCCATGTCAGGGTTGCGCAGCGTGTCGCCCACCCGGAGCGGGCGACCATCGGGGCGCATGTAGATCTTCGCGGCCGCCGGGTGATCGCGCAGCACCCGGATGCGCTCGATGCGCCCGCAGATGGCCGGCTGCATCCAGAACTCGTGCACGCGAGGGCGCACCGCGAAGCCGTCCTCGCAGTAGGCGATGGCCGGGTCCATCAGGCTGGCCAGCGAGCGGGTGCCGAAGCGCTGCAGCGCCTCGTCGAAGGCCTTGAGCGAGAGCGGCGTGGTCATGCACTGGTAGCCGATCTCGTTGACCTGGTCGCGCAGCAGGAAGCCGAAGCCGTCGTCGCACTCGCCCAGGATGCGGTCGGCCCACATGTCGGGGCGGGTGGCCAGCGGCGCGCGACCATGGAAGTCGATGACGGTGTGCACCCCGCGCGAGGGCAGGCACACGTGCATGGAGCCGAAGCCGGCGATGCCGCACATCTGCGGGTCGACCACGGTCTGCACCAGGGCCGCGCCGATGGCGGCGTCGATCACATTGCCGCCCGCCCTGAGCACATCCAGGCCAGCCTCCACCGCCTCGGGTTGCGCCGCGCTGACCATTGCCCGTGCCATGCCGTCTCCCTGTCTGTCGATCCCGCTAAGATGCACGGTTTTGCCAGCGCGGCCAACTCGCGCCGCCACGCTCCGGACCCCGATGGCCGCGCCCCCCGTCAACCGCGTCTTGCGCCTGCTCGCCACCCTGTGCGCGACGCTGCTGGCCGCGCTGCCGCCGGCCAGGGTCTGCGCCGACGACCTCGCCGATCGGCTGCGCGCCTGCACGGCCTGTCACGGCCCCGAGGGCCGCGCCTCCAGCGCCGGCTACCTGCCGCGCATCGCGGGCAAGCCGGCCGAGTACCTGCGCAACCAGCTGCTCGCGTTTCGGGACGGGCGTCGCCAGCACGCCCCGATGCAACGCCTGCTCGCGCCGCTGAGCGATGACTACCTGGGCGAGATCGCCGGTCACTTCGCGGCCATCTCCCTGCCCTATCCGCCACCGCAGGTCAGCGGCGCGCCGGCGCCGATGCTGCGCCACGGGCAGGCGCTGGTGATGCGCGGTGACCCGGCCCGCGGGCTGCCGGCCTGCATCAGCTGTCATGGCGAGGCGCTGACCGGCGCGCTGCCCGCCACCCCGGGGCTGCTCGGCCTGCCGCGCGACTACCTCAACGCCCAGCTCGGCGCCTGGCGCAACCATCAGCGGCGCGCCCCCGAGCCCGACTGCATGGCGCAGATCGCGGCCCGGTTGACCCCCGAGGACGTGAGCGCGGTCTCCACCTGGCTGGCCTCGCAGCCGGTCCCGTTGCCCGCGGCGCCGGCCCGGCAGGCGCCACGAGACCCGCCCCTGGCCTGCGGCAGCGCCACGCCAGCGTCGGCCCCGCCTTCGCACACGCGCCCACCCCAGACGCCCAGCCAGGCCCCAGCCCGCACCCTGGCCCCCGACCCTGCGACATCCGCGGGCGCCGACGCGCGCGTCGCGCGCGGGGCCTACCTCGCCCGGGCCGGCAACTGCGTGGCCTGCCACACCGCGCCGGGCGGCGCGCCGCTGGCGGGCGGGCGGGCGATCGAGACGCCCTTCGGCACGGTGCGCAGCACCAACCTCACGCCCGACCCGGTCACCGGCATCGGCGGCTGGCGCGCCGAGGACTTCCGGCGCGCCCTGCATGAAGGGCGATCGCGCGATGGCCGGCTGCTGTCACCGGCCTTTCCGTATCCGTACTTCACCCGGATGAGCGCCGAGGACAGCGATGCCATCCTGGCCTGGCTGCGCACCCAGCCCGCAGTGCGCCAGCCCGCGCAGCCGCACGCGCTGCGCTGGCCCTTCGGCACCCAGTGGGCGCTGGCCCTGTGGCGCGCGCTGTACTTCCGGCCGGGCGGGCCGCCCCCCGATCCCGCGCGGCCCGCCGAGTGGCAGCGTGGCGCCTATCTGGTGGAGGTGCTGGGCCACTGCGGCGCCTGCCATGCCCCGCGTGACCGCCTGGGCGCCACGCAACCGATGGGCCCGGCCAGCGGCGCGCTGGTGGGCACCGGCCGCTGGTACGCGCCCTCGCTGCTGTCCGCGCAGGAGGCCGGCGTGCAGCACTGGTCCGCGCCGCAGATCGCACACTGGCTGGCCACCGGGCAGACCGCCGGCGCGCGCGCGAGCGGGCCGATGGCCGAGGTGATCAGCCAGGGCACGCGGCATCTGTCCGAGGCCGACCGCCTGTCGATTGCCCACTACCTGCGCGCGCTGCCGGTCGAGCCCGTGCGCGCGCCCGCCCCGGCAGCCGCGGCGGTGCCGGCCGGCGCGCGCGGCGCCGCGCTGTACCGCGATCACTGCGCCGATTGCCACGGCGAGCGTGGGGAGGGCAAGGCCGCCTGGCCGGCCCTGGCCGGCAACCGCGCGCTGAGCCTGAGCCGACCCGAGAACCTGATCACCCTGATCCTGGAGGGCGGCTTCGGGCCCGACATCCCCGGCCGGCCGCGGCCTCATGGCATGCCGCCCTTCGCCCACCGCCTGGACGACACCGAGGTGGCCGCGCTGGTCTCGTACCTGCGCGGCAGCTGGGGCCATCAGGCCGCGCCGGTGTCGGCGCAGCAGGTGCAGGCGCTGCGCCGCTGACTCAGTCGACGAGGATCACGTCGGGGTGCGGCGGCTCGGCGTACAGCCGCTCGACCAGGGCGGCGCGCCGCTCGATGGTCACGCGCTGGTTGATGTAGCCCTTGTCGGTCAGCTCGCGGCCATCGATCGACGGGGGCTCGGCCATCAGCACCACCGCCCGGATCCGCGTGCTGGAGCCCGGGAAGGCCCGGTTGTGCGCGGCCAGCCCCTCGCGCACGCGCTCGCGCACACGCGGGTCGGCCGCCACCTGCTCGAAGCTGGCCTCGGGCTGGCCGATGAACTGCCGGCAGGCCACCAGATTGGGCCAGGCCAGCAGGCCCACCCACTGGCGGTCGTGGCCGGTGACCACCGCGTCCTGCACCACCGGCGAGGCCGCCGCCACGCAGGCCACCCGCAGGGAGCCCACCTGCACGAAGGTGCCGGTCATGAGCTTGAAGTCCTCGACCACGCGGCCACGGAACACCAGACCCTGGGCGGGATCGGCCGGATCGACGAAGACCCCGGCATCACCGATGCGATAGAAGCCCTCCTCGTCGAAGGCGGCCGCCGTGAGGTCGGGCCGACGGTAATAGCCGGGCATGACCGTGACCCCGCGCAGGCGCAGCTCGTACTTGTCGGCGATCGGCACCATCTTGAGCTCGACGCCCGGAAACGGCAGGCCGATCAGCCCCACCCGCTCGGTGGCCCAGTAGGTGCAGGTGGCGGTGGGCGCGGTTTCGGTGGACCCCCAGCCGGTGAAGAAGACCAGGCGCTTGCCGGTGTGGCGCACCGCCAGTCGCTGGAAGCGCAGGTAGAGGTCATCGGGCAGCGTGGCGCCGCCATAGCCCACGATCTGCAGGTCCCGGAAGAAGCCCTGCGCGAGCGCGTCGTCCTTCTCGAGCGCGGCCACCAGCATGGCGTAGCCGGCGGGCACGTTGGCGTAGTACGTGGGCGAGAGCTCGCGCAGGTTGCGCAGCGACTCGCCGAACAGCTCGGGCGTGGGCCGGCCATCGTCGATGTGCAGCGTGCCGCCATCGGCGAGCACGGCATTGAAGCTGGCATTGCCGCCCATGGTGTGGTTCCAGGGCATCCAGTCGAGCACCACCGGCGCAGGATCACCGGGCTGCCGGGGCCGCGCCTGCTGGCCCATGGTGATGTTGGCGCACATCATGCGCTGGGTGTTGATCACCGCCTTGGGCGTGCCGGTGGAGCCCGAGGTGAGCAGGAACTTCCCCACGGTGTCCGGCCCGATCGCGTCCACCGAGGCCTGCACCGCGGCGCTCACCGGCGTGGCGGCCAGATCGGCCCAGGCGCGGCTGGGCAGATCGGGCACGGGCTCGTCGACATGAACCAGCGTGACGCCCTGGAGATTCAGCGCGCGCAATGCGCGTTCGAACTGCCGCGCGTTCTGAACCATGACCACGCCCGGCTGCAGCAGCTCGAACACCTGGCGCAGCACGCCATGGTCCTGGCTCATCAGCGAATAGCCCGGCGAGACCGGTGTGGCCGGCAGCCGTGCCTGCATGGCGGCCATCGCCATCAGGGCGTGCTCGATCGAATTGCCGCTGAGGATCATCACCGGCCGGCCATCGGGCACTGCCAGATCGAGCAGCGCCTGGGTGAGCGCATCGACCTTCGCCTGCGCCTCGCGGTAGCTCACCCGAAGCCACTCCCGCGCCGGGCCGCGCCGCTGCGCGAGCCAGGTGCGATCGGGCGCCTCGCGGGCCCAGCGCCGCAGCAGCGCGGGCACGTGCGCGGCATAGGGTGCCAGCGGGATGCGCGAGCGCAGCACGATGCTGCCGTCGGCACGGCGCTCGGTCTCGATGTCGCGGGGCAGGAACTCGACGTGCCGGAAGGGAATCGACGACAGGTCGGCAGGCTCGGGGGCGTTCAAGGCGTTGTCTCCGGAGATGGGGCCGCGGTGATCCGCGTGTGCGCCGCATCTTGCCTGAAGCCGCCCGCCTCCCGCGTCAAGCCGCCGCGCTCAACGCTGCCACTGCAGGCGCAAGGACGTGACCGACACCGGCCCGCGATCGGCGTTGTAGCCGGGATTCGCGATGTGCTGATGGCCGATGCTCAGCCACGCGCCGGCGCCGAGCGAGAGCCGGTAGTAGGCCTCGATGATGCGCTCGGAACCCGGATTGAGGCGGCCGTCGCCCACGAAGAATCCGAGACCGCCGGCGGCGAGATAGTCGCGATGCGCGCCCGAGATGCCGTTGCGCGCCACGGCGATGCCCAGCGTGTCGGCCGGCCGGCCCCAGCCGCCGCCCTCCAGCGACAGCCCGGCCGAGA
This sequence comes from Burkholderiales bacterium, assembly GCA_037146935.1. Lineage (GTDB taxonomy): Bacteria > Pseudomonadota > Gammaproteobacteria > Burkholderiales > Burkholderiaceae_E > Quisquiliibacterium. The sequence goes on along the minus strand of JBAWWD010000015.1, from coordinate 17,531 downwards.
CCGAGCGGTCGATCTCGGCGAAGGCATAGACCTCGGTGCCGCCGTCGGCCCGCATCGCCCGCGCGAACAGGCCCAGGCCGGGCGCGAGCTCCTGCTCCAGGTTCAGGCCGATGCCGCGCTTGTCGCGCCGGCCGGTGCGCACCGCATCGAGCGAGGGCGGCCCGCCCAGGACCTGGGCTCGCGCCAGCGCGTCCCGGTAGGAGGCCATCGTGGCCTGATTGCGGAACACCAGCAGGCGCAGCCGGCCCGGGCGCTCACCGAGCCGGTGTCCGCGCTCGAGCTCGATCTGGTCGCCGTAGTGGGTGCCGATCCGCGGGTCGATCGCCATCTGATTGGGTTCGCGCGGCTGGGCAAAGCGCCCGGCGCGCACCGCCCAGTCGCCATCGAAATACTCGAGCACACCGCCCCAGGAATAGCCGCGCACATCGGCGGCGAAGTCGAACGCGCCGTGGGTGGTGAACGACAGGTTCAGGAACTGCGTGCGCGGATCGTGGGCGTAGCGGTTGTCGTCAAAGAGATCCATCACCGGCAGCTTGCCCAGGGTGAGCACCACGCGGCGGTTGTCGACGGTGCCGGCCAGCTGGTTGATGTCGGACTCGACCGACTCGGTGCCCCCGCCCAGGCCCCAGGTGCGCCGCAGGAAGGCGCGAGCCACATAGGACGCGAGATGCGGCGAGCCAGCCCGGGTGAGCTCGGCATTGGTGAAGCCGCCCAGCCCTGACAGGGCCGACAGCGGCACGCCCTGGCTGAATTCCGGGTTGAGGTAGAGCTCCAGCCCCGGCGTCGGGCGCCAGCCCAGCGCCACGGTGGTGGTGAAGGAGTAGCTGTTCTCGGCCTGCGGCAACAGGCTGCGCGGACCGGTGTAGGGCGCCGAGAAGCCCTCCTTGAACTGCCGCACGTAGGTGGCCTGGATCCAGGCGTCACGATCGGCCGGGTCGGTGGATGCGTGGGCCGGGGCCGACTGCAACGTGAACAGCAGGGCCAGCAGGAGCAGCAGACCGGCGATCGCGCGCGCCCGCGCGACTGGATCACGGGACGCGGGCCACATAAGCGACAGGCAGGAAAGGCGACTGGCTGGCATGGCAAGAGGCGGCAGGAAGACGGCCAATCCGCCAGATTGATAGCCGGATGCTACGCGCCGATGTCAGCCGGCGGCACCGATTGCAGCACGGCGCGCAGGGACGCGAGCGAGACCGGCTTGACCAGGAAGCCGTCCATGCCGGACAGCACGCAGGCCTCGCCGTAGTCAGCGGCCGAGTTGCCGCTGAGCGCGATCACCCGCGTGCGCGGCAGGCCCTGCGCCGCTTCGCGCTCGCGCAGTGCCCGGGTGGCCGTGATGCCGTCCATCACCGGCATCTGCAGGTCCATGAGCACGAGATCGACCGGCGACTCGGCCAGCTGTTGCAGCGCCTGCTGTCCGTCTTCGGCGAGGCTCACCACGCAGCCGAGCATGGTGAGCATCTCGCCGGCCACCATGCGATTGACCGGGCTGTCCTCCACCAGCAGGACGCGCTGCGCGCTCGGGCCCTCCGTGGTGGCAGACGACGACGCGGTCGTCATCTGACCCGAGGCGCCCGGCAGATTGGGCCCGGTTGCCGCTGTCGGGTCGGGCAGCGCCACCGGCAGGCGCAACACGAATCGCGAGCCCTTGCCCTCGACGCTCGCGGCCTGGAGCGTGCCGCCCATCAGCTCGGCCAGCCGCCGAGAGATCGCCAGGCCGAGCCCGGTGCCGCCGAAGCGCCGGGTGATCGAGGCGTCGGCCTGCACGAAGGGCTGGAAGATGGCCTCGAGCTTGTCGGCCGGAATGCCGATGCCGGTGTCGGCCACCTCGGCCATCAGGATCAGGTCACCGCCCGGCAGGGCCGGCTCGCCCGGCGCGGCCACACGCAGCCGCAGCGACACCGAGCCCGTGGCGGTGAACTTGACCGCATTGGCCATGAGATTGATGAGGATGCGCCGCAGCCACATCGGGTCGACGAGCACCCGCGGTGGCGTGCCCGGATCGACGTCGACGGACAGCTGCAGCCCCCGGCGCCGGGCCCGCTCAGCCATGAGCGAGGACAAGGTCTGCGCGAGCTCGGCCACGAATACCGGCACGCGTTCGGCGCTGAAGCGGCCGGCGCTCAGCTTGGCATGATCGAGCATCGCGTCGACCACCTCGGCGAGTTCGGCGGCGCTGGCGGTGATGCCCTCGACCAGGCGGCGCTGCCCCGCGGGCAGCTCGGCGGGCTGCAGCAGCGAGACCGCGCCGACCACCCCGGCCAGCGGGGTGCGGATCTCGTGGGTGAGATTGGCGAAGAACTCCTCCTTGGCCCGGCTGGCCGCCACGGTCTCGATGCGCGCGGCCTCGGCCTCGGCGCGCGCCGCCCGGGCATGGTCCAGCGCCTCGGCGAGCTGACGGGTGCGTTCGCCGATCTCGACCAGCAGCAGGTCGCGCGCCCGCAGGATCAGCAGCCCGATCAGCAGCACCAGTCCCTGCGCGGCGATCAGCGCGACGGCGAGCTGCAGCTCGCCGTGCGCCAGCGACACCCGCGGCACGATCCAGCCGAGATGCTTGCCGACCACCACCAGCAGGACCAGCCCGATGTTGATGAGCGCCAGATAGATGCCCAGCGCCCGCATGCCGATCATCAGCACCGTGACCGAGGGCACCACCAGCCAGGCCACCGCCGCATGCATGAGATCGCCGATCATCACCATCTGGTAGCCGAGGATCAGCAGCGCGAGATTGACCACCAGGAAGATCCCGAGCCCGGGATTGGCCGGCGGGCGGATCGCGACGATCGCCAGCAGCAGTCCGACGATGAAATTGGCGGGCACGAACTCCGGTGGCCCGATCACCCAGTACACCACCCCGTAGGCGAGGCTGGCGAGCGCGGCATAGGCCGCGCCCAGCCGGTTGCTGCGCGCCGCGATCTCACGCTCGAATGCGTGCAGGTGGATCTGGTCGAACCGGAAGAGCTGGCGCAGCATCAACAAGGCTCAGTCGCCGGCCAGCCGCAGTCGGTCGGGCAGACGGCGTTCCAGCGCATGGCGCAGCAGCGCCGCCACGCGGAAGGGCGCGTGGGCGAACTTGCCGTAGGGCAGCGTGGCGAACAGCGCCAGCACCACGCCAAGATGGGCCACGAGGAGCAGGGTCATGGCCGCGGTGTCGCGAAAGCCGAGCAGAGCCAGGCCGGTCACCGAGGTGAGGAACAGCAGCGCCAGGAAGCCGCGGTCGAGCGCCCGCTGATGCGGGACCGACTGGCGCGGATCGGTGCGCCGCGACACCCAGGCCAGACCGACCGGGCCCACCACCAGACCGATGCCCCCCGCGATGCCCAGCAGCACCGGCAGGCTGGTCACCGGATAAGGGGCGGGCAGACCGAGCCCGTAGTGCATGAACGTGGCCACGCTGGTGGCCGCGAAGCACAGCATGAAGCCCCAGAAGGTGAGGTGGTGCCAGCGCCGCCGCCAGTGGGTGGGACGGTCGTCGGCGTCGTGGCAGCCCTCGCCGTGACCGCCGTCGAGGTAGCGCAGGCTCAGGGCCTGGAGCGCGGCCTCACCGGCCGGCGCCAGGCCAGGGCCGGGCTGGCCCGGTTCGGGCCGCGGCGAGCCGGCCGAGATCTCGCGCCAGCCCTCGCGCCAGAAGCGGATGACGCCGATCGTGAGCGCGAGCACCGCCCAGGCCGACACCGCGCCGAACAGGCTGACCAGCGTGCCGTGGCTGAACACCGCGTAGAAGTTGCCGCCATTGGGGGCGCGCCACAGCCCCTGCCCGCCCTGCAGGGCCATCAGCAGGATCAGCGTGAAGGCCAGCGCCAGGGCGAGCGAGAGCGTCAGCCCGCTGCGCCGGTAGAACGCGCCCAGCGGCGCCGGCCAGGCATAACGCTGGTAGGTCTCGAGCCGGGCCTCGGCCATGGCCTGCGGCACGTTGACCGCGAACTCATGGGGCGGCGCGTACTGGCAGGCATGCAGGCAGGCGCCGCACTGGTGGCACAGGTTGGCCAGGAAGTGGATGTCGCCACGCTCGAACGCGATGCGTCGGGTCATGGCGGGGAAGACCGCGCAGAAGCCCTCGCAGTAGCGGCAGGCATTGCAGATCTGAAGCACCCGTCCGACCTCGGACTCGGCGCGGGTGAGTTCGATGGTTTCAAGCAAGCGCTGCACGAGCGGCCTCCGCGCCGGCGATCCGGCCGAAGGCCGTGCCGATGGTCATGCCGATGCCGGCGAGGTAGCCCTTGCCCAGCACGTTGCCGGCCATGATCTCGCCGGCGGCAAACAGGTTGGGGCTGGGGCGGCCCTGGAAACACACCCGGGCACTGGCATCGACCTTCACGCCAAGGTAGGTGAAGGTGATGCCCGGCCGCAGCGCGTAGCCCGAGAATGGCGGTGTGTCGATCGGCAGCGCCCAGTGGGTCTTGGCCGGCGCGAGGCCCTCGGTGCGGCAGTCATCGAGGACGGCGTGGTCGAAGCGACCGGGGCGGCAGGCGCGGTTGAAGGCCTCGACGGTGGCAAGCAGCCGCTCGCGCGGCAAGCCGAGCTGATCGGCCAGCGCCTCGAGGGTATCAGCGCGCTCGCCCGGAAACACCGGCGGCATGAACCGGCCCGCGGCCTTGGCGTCGATGATCGAGTAGGCGATCTGGTCGGGCTGCTGCGCCACCAGCCGGCCCCAGATCGCGTAGCGCTTGGGCCAGAAGTCCTCGCCCTCGTCGTAGAAGCGCTCGCCGTCGCGGTTGACCACCACGCCCAGCGAGACGCAGTCCACCCGGGTGCAGATGCCGCCGTCGAACTTTGGGGCGCGGGCGTCGATGGCCACCGCGTGGCATTGCGTGGGGTCGCCGATGCGATCGGCGCCGGCATCGAGCAGGGCGCGCAGCACCACGCCCATGTTGTAGCGGGTGCCGCGAATGAGGAAGTTGTCGGCCGGCGGCCCCCAGGCTTCGCGCAGCCAGTCGAGGTTGGATTCGAAGCCGCCGCTGGCGATCACGCAGGTGCGGGCGCGGATGGGCTCGCCCTCGCCCAGCGCCGCCTCGAAGACGCCCTCGCGCAGGCTCAGGCCGCGCACCTCGGACTGGTAGCGCACCTGCACGCCCAGCGCCTGCGCGCTGCGGTAGTAGGCATTGACCAGCGCCTTGCCGCCCCCCAGGAAGAAGGCATTGGTGCGGCTCAGGTGCAGGGTGCCCGAGAGCGACTCCTGGAAGCGCACGCCGTGGCGGCGCATCCAGTCGCGGCAGCGGGAGGAATCGCGGATGGCGATCCGGGCCATCGACTCGTCGGTGAGCCCGCCGGTGACCTTGAGCAGGTCCTGCCAGTACTCCTCCTCGGGGTAGGCCTCGGTGAGCACGTCCTGCGGCGACTCGTGCATGCAGCGCAGGTTGCGGGTGTGCATGGAGTTGCCGCCGCGCCACTCGCGGGGCGCGGACTCCAGCAGCAGCACGCTGGCGCCAGCCTCGCGGGCGGTGATCGCCGCGCACAGGGCGGCGTTGCCGCCGCCCACCACCAGGACATCGATCGCTGAGGACATGGTCTGCTCGCGTGATCAGTCGGGCCGGATGCCGGCCCGGCGGATGACTTCCTTCCAGACGACCTGCTCGCGCGCGATGAACTCGGCGAATTCGCGCGGCGTGCCGGCCAGGGTCTCGGCGCCGTCACCGGCAAAGCGTGCCGTGACCGCCGAGGAGCGCAGCGCCTTGCGGCATTCCTCGCGCAGCCGCTCGATGATCTCGGCCGGCGTGCCGGCCGGCACCAGCACTCCGTACCACTGCGAGGTCTCGAACTGCGGCCAGCCGAGTTCGGCCACCGTGGGCACCTCGGGCATGGCGGCGGTGCGCTGCGCGGTGCCCACCGCGATGGCCCGCAGCCGGCCGCTGCGCAGGTAGGGCGCGAGCGCCGGCAGCCCGGCAGAGGTGGCCTGGATGCGGCCGGCGATGAGATCGGTGAGCATGGGGCCGGTGCCGCGGTACGGGATGTGGGTGATGAACATCCGCGTGACCAGCTTGAGGTACTCCATGGCCAGGTGCCCGGCGCTGGCATTGCCGGCCGAGCCGTAGTTCAGCTTGCCAGGATTGGCCCGCGCATGCGCGACGAACTCCTTCAGGGTGGTGGCCGGCACATCGGGGTGGACCACGTACAGGTTGGGCACCCGCGCGAGCAGCGTCACCGGCGCGAAGTCGCGGGCCACGTCATACGGCGGGAGCTCGAGCATGAAGGGGTTGACCGCGAGCGTGCCGACATGGCCCAGGATGAACGTGTGGCCATCAGGCGCGGCGCGCGCCACCTCCACCATGGCCACGGTGCCGGCGCCTCCGGGCTTGTTCTCGACGAACACCGACTGGCCCAGTTGCCGGGTGAGTTCGGCCGCCACCGAGCGGGCCACGATCTCGGAGGTGCCGCCGGGCGCGAAGGGCACCACGAAGCGCAGCGGCCGCGAGGGCCAGCCGGCCTGGGCCCGGGCCGGATCGGCGGTCAGCCCGGCCGCCGCTGCACCCGCGAGCGCGTGCAGCGCGCGTCGTCGTGCAGGGGTGGGGGCCATGACGGGTCTCCGGGGAGAGGGGCGGGCCAGCCGGTTCCGGCGCCGCATCAGTCCGCCATGATCCCACGCCCGGGGCGATTACACTCGCCGCATGACCATCACCCTGTTCCGAGCCCGCCTCATCCACACCCTCAACCCGACCCGAGCGCAGGCCACCCACGTGGCGGTGCGCGATGGCATCGTGCTGGGCGCCGGCACGCCCGCCGAGCTCGCTGGCTGGGGCCCCGCCCGGCTCGACGAGCGCTTCGCCGACAAGGTGCTGGTGCCCGGCTTCGTCGAGGGCCACACCCACCTCATGGAAGGCGCGCTCTGGCGCTACGTCTATGTCGGCTGGCACGACCGCACCGACCCCGATGGCCGCACCTGGCCGGGCGCGCGCTCGATCGCCGCGGTGATCGAACGGCTGCGCGAGGCGCAGCACGATCTGCCGCACGCCGACACGCCCCTGGTGGGCTGGGGCCTCGACCCGATCTACTTCGGCAATCAGCGCTGCAGTCGCGCCGACCTCGACCAGGTCAGCCGCACGCGGCCCATCGGCGTGGCCCACGCCAGCCTGCACATCCTGAACGTCAACAGCGCCGCGCTGCAGGCCGCCGGCTGGCTGCGGCCCGGCATCGAGCACCCCGGGGTGCCGCTGGGCACCGACGGCCTGCCCACCGGCGAGATGAAGGGCCCCGAGGCCATGGGCGCGGTCGCCGACCGGGTGGGCCTGGATCGTGCGGCGCTCGCCGGTGACGAGGACGCGGTGCGCCGCTTCGCGCGGCTGTGCGTGCGCCAGGGCGTCACCACCGCCACCGATCTGGCCAGCCCGCTGCCCGAGGGCGCGCTGGGCATGCTGCAGCGGGTCACCGCCGAGGCCGACTTCCCGGTGCGCCTGGTGCCGCTGCTGCGGCTCATGGAGCAGCCGCCTGCGGTCACCATCGCGCGTGCCGCCGCGCTGCGCGCCGAAAGCTCCGACCGGCTGCGGCTGGGTCGGGTGAAGGTGGTGGCCGACGGCAGCATCCAGGGCTTCTCGGCCCGCCTGCGCCCGCCCGGTTATCACAACGGCGCGCCCAACGGCCTGTGGTACATCGCGCCCGAGCAGCTTGCCCAGGCCTACGAGCTGGCCCTGGCGCAGGGCGTGCAGATCCACACCCACACCAATGGCGACGAGGCCACCGAACTGGCCATCGAGACCCTCACCCGCGCGCTCGCCCGCCACCCCAGTCCCGACCACCGCTTCACCCTGCAGCACTGCCAGCTTGCCAGCCAGGCGCAGATGCGGCGCATGAAGACCCTGGGCATGGCGGTCAACCTGTTCGCCAACCACCACTACTACTGGGGCGACGAGCACTACGCCACCACGGTGGGGCCCGAGCGGGCCGAGCGCATGAACGCCTGCCGCAGCGCGCTCGAGATCGGCCTGCCCATGGCCATCCATTCCGATGCCCCGGTCACGCCGATGAGCCCGCTGTTCACCGCGTGGTGCGCGGTCAACCGCCTGACCGGCTCGGGGCGCGTGCAGGGCGGCCATGAGTGCATCAGCGCGGCGCAGGCGCTGCACGCGGTCACGCTCGGTCCGGCACACACCCTGCATCTCGACGGCGAGGTCGGGTCCATCGAGACCGGCAAGCGGGCCGACTTCGCGGTGCTGCACGATGACCCGCTCGCGGTCGATCCCGCGGCGCTGCGCGAGATCGGCGTCTGGGGCACGGTGCAGGGTGGCCGGGTGTTCGAGGCAGCGCGGGCATGAGCGCAGACGAGACCGGTGGCCCCGCCCTGCCCCTGGTGGTGATCGGCGGCTACCTCGGCGCGGGCAAGACCACGCTGGTCAACCGCTGGCTGCGCGAGGCCCGCGCCCGCGGCCTGCGGATCGCGGTGCTGGTCAACGACTTCGGCGAGGTGGGCATCGATGCCGACCTGATCGTCACCCGCCGCGACGATGTCATCGAGCTCGCCGGCGGGTGCGTGTGCTGCAGCTTCGGCAGCGACCTGGTGGCCGCGCTCGGCCGGCTCCACGCGCGCGAGCCGCGGCCCGATGCGGTGCTGCTCGAGACCAGCGGCGTGGCCCTGCCCGGCACCGTGGCCGCCACCGCGCGCCTGGCCCGCGGCTTCGCGGTGGGCGAGGTGAGCGTGCTGGCCGATCTGAACACCGTGCGCGAACGCGCCGCCGACACCTACGTGGGCGACACGGTGCTGCGCCAGATCGCGCGCGCCGACCGGCTGCTGCTGTCGCGCGACGATCTCGTCGCGCCCGGCCGCGCGGCCGAGGTGCGGGCCTGGCTGGCCGACATCGCGCCCGGCGTGCCCCAGGCGCCCGCGCATGAGGCGCCGCTGCCGTTCGGCGCCGAGGATGCCGGGAACGGCCCTGCCCCCGACGCCCACCCCGGGCCCGCGCCCTTCCGCGGCCGGCCCCGGCGCCCCGGTGCCCTGCCCGCCGGCGACGCGCGGCTGGCCTTCGACAGCGTGTCAGCCCGCTTCGACGGCCCGGTCGACCTCGCCGGGCTGGCCCACGAGCTCGCCGATCCGGGGCTGGGCCTGGAGCGCGCCAAGGGCATCGTGCAGGGTCCGGGCGATCGGCTGTGGGCGGTGGAGCTCGCCGGCGGATCGGTGAGCGTCTCGCCCGCGCCCGCAGTCACCGATGACGCAGTCGCCCGCGATCCCGCAGACCCGGCTGATGCCCCCACCGATGGCGGGCAGCCCGCCGTCGCCGCCGGCCGGCTGGTGTGCATCGGCGTGAAGGCGCAGATCAACCGGCCGGCGCTGCTCGGCCTGATCGAACGCCTGGGCGGGCGCGCGCTCTAGGCGAGCGGGCGCCAGCGCCGCAGCAGCAGCGCATTGCCCACCACGCTCACGCTCGAGAGCGCCATCGCGGCGCCGGCGATCACCGGGTCGAGGTGCCCGAGCGCCGCCAGGGGCAGCCCGATCAGGTTGTAGACGAAGGCCCAGAACAGGTTCTGACGGATCTTGGTCCAGGTGCGGCGCGAGATCGACACCGCATCGGCCACCAGGCCGGGCTCACCGCGCATCAGCGTGATGCCGGCGGTGTGCATGGCCACATCGGTGCCGCTGGCCATCGCCAGGCCGATGTCGGCCGCCGCCAGCGCCGGGGCGTCGTTCACGCCATCGCCCACCATGGCCACCACCTGACCCTGCGCGCGCCAGGCGGCGATCACCGCCGACTTCTGCTCGGGCAGCAGTTCGGCGCACACCTCGTCGACGCCGAGCTGCGCGGCCACCGCCTCGGCGGCGCCACGGTTGTCGCCGCTCAGCATCGCGGTGCGGATGCCCATCGCGCGCAGCCGCGCGATCGCTCTGGCCGAGCCCGGGCGGACGGCATCGCCAAACGCAAGCAGGCCGATCAGCCGCGCGGGGGCCTCGGCATCGAGCGGACCGGTGCCCACCAGCGAGACGGTCGCGCCGGCCGCGGCGTGCGCCTCGGCGGCCGCCTGCAGGCCGGCGTCAGTCAGGCCCGCCTGCGCGAAGAGACGCGCGCTGCCGATCCAGACCCGCTGGTCATCGACATCGCCGCACACCCCGCGGCCGGCGAGTGCCCGCACGCCAGTGGCCGGTGGCGCCGATGCGATGCGCGCCACCGCCGCGGCCTGCGTGACCGCGCGCGCCAGCGGATGCTCGCTGCCGGCCTGCACCCGCGCGGCGAGCCCGAGCAGCCAGCGGCTGTCGATGCCGGGCGCCGGTTCGCAGGCGCGCAGGCTGGGCCTGCCCTCGGTGAGGGTGCCAGTCTTGTCGAAGGCGACCAGCGTGACCGCATGCGCGGTCTCGAGGGCCTGCACATCGCTGATCAGGATGCCGTGGCGCGCGGCCACGCCGGTGCCGGCCATGATCGCGGTGGGCGTGGCCAGGCCCAGCGCGCACGGGCAGGCGATCACCAGCACCGCCACCGCATTGAGCACCGCGCGCGACCACTCGCCGGTGCCCAGCCCCCAGCCGAGCAGCGTGACCGCGGCCACCAGCAGCACCACCGGCACGAAGACCCGGCTCACCCGATCGACCAGACGCTGGATGGGGGCCTTGCGCGACTGCGCGTCCTCCACCAGCCGGATGATCCGCGCCAGCACCGTCTCGGCGCCGACCGCACTCACCTGCACCACGATCAGCGCCTCGCCGTTGATGGCGCCGCCCACCACCGCATCCCCCGGCGCGCGCTCGCGAAGCCGGCTCTCGCCGGTGATCAGCGACTCGTCGACCCGGGTCTCGCCCTCGAGGATGGTGCCGTCCAGCGGGATGCGCTCGCCGGGCCGCACGATCAGCGCATCGCCCACGAACACCGCGTCCAGCGGCACCGTCACCGCCTCGCCGTCGCGCCGCAGCACCGCCTGATCGGGCCGCAGCGACTGCAGCGCGGCGATCGCATCGGTGGTGCGTCGGCGGGCGCGCGCCTCCAGCCACTTGCCGAACATCACCAGCGTGATCACCACTGCCGCGCCCTCGAAGTAGAGGTGCGTGCCGTGGCCGTCACCGTGCGCGAGCAGCTGCTGCATCGACAGGCCCCAGGCCGCGCTGGTGCCGATGGCCACGAGCAGGTCCATGTTGCCCTCGCCCGCCAGCGCGGCGTGCCAGCCGGCCTTGTAGAAACGGGCGCCGAACACGAACTGCACCGGGGTGGCGAGCGCGAACTGCCACCAGCCCGGCAGCATGGCGTGGATGCCCAGCGGCGCGAGCAGCATCGGCAGCACCAGCGGCGCCGACAGCAGCGCGGCCGCCAGCACCTGCCAGGCGGCGCGCCGGTCGGCCGCCTGCTGATCGGCCTGCAGCGCCGCGCGCGGCCGGTGCGGCTCGGCGTGGTAGCCGGCCTTGTCCACCGCCGCCACCAGCGTGTCCAGGCCCGGCCCGACCCCCTGGAATCGCACCTTCGCCACCTCGGTGGCGAGGTTCACGCTGGCATCGCTCACGCCGGGCACGCGGGCCAGCGCCCGCTCGATGCGGCCGGCGCAGGCCGCGCAGGTCATGCCGGTGATGTCGAGCGAGAGCGCCTGGATGACGGGCATGGCCGCGGGCGCGGCATCTGACATGGCGGCAGGGCGGGAGGTCTCGACGAGGGCTTCGGTCATGGTCGCACCATAGCGCCGACGCGCGCGCGCGGCCAATGCGGGATGTCAATGCCGGCCGGCAGGCCGGCTCGCTATCATGGCCGCATCCCCATCCAGGAGCGGACGATGATCAGCATGCAGGTGAAGGGCATGTCGTGCGGGCACTGCGTGAAGGCCGTGACCGCAGCCATTCATGAAGTCGACCCGGCCGCCCGGGTGAGCGTGACGCTCGCCGAGGGCCGGGTCGATGTCGACACCAGCGCCGATGCCGCGCGCGTGAGCCAGGCCATTCGCGAGGCGGGCTACGAGGTGCCCGCGAGCGCCTGACCCGCGCGCGCCGCGGGCTCAGTTGATGGTCAGCTTGCGCGCGCCGGCGGCCACCTTCTTGGGCAGCACCAGCGTGAGCACGCCGTTCTCGTAACGGGCGCTCGCCGCGGCGTCATCCACCTCGCTGGCCAGCGAGAAGCTGCGCGCCATCGGTCCGTAGCTGCGCTCGCCACGCAGCAGCCGCTCGCCCTCGCGGGCCACGGGTTCGCGACGGGCCTCGGCGGCGATCGACACGCGGTTGCCGTCGATCTGCACCTGGATGTCCTCGCGAGTGACGCCCGGCATCTCGGCGCTCACGGTGTAATCGGCCGCGGTCTCGCGGACATCGACGCGAATCTCGCTCACCGGGGCGCCGCTCGCGCGCTGCGGCGCGAGGATGCTGCGAAAGAGCTCGGGAAAGACCTCGGCGAACGGGTCGTAGACAGACAGGCGGGTCATGGCGGATCTCCTTGGGTGTGAGTGCTGTACCCGGGAGATGGGCATGGCCCGCGGCGCTTTCAAGAGGCCTGCGCGCGCGCCTCGCGGGCAGCCAGATGCGCGGCGCAGGCGGGGCTCTCGCGCAGCGCCGTGGCGTAGCGGTCGATCAGCTTGCGCACCCGCGCGGTGGGGTAGCCCAGCTGCACGAAGGCCACGCCGCGATCGAAGAGCTCGGCGTAATCGGCGATCAGGCCATCGCGCAGCCGGAAGCGCGCCATGCCATCGAACATGATCAGCTGGCCCGCGCTCTCGGGCTCGCGCGAGCGGTAGCTGAACCGGTAGCGCGCGTAGGCCAGGTCACCCTCGCGGACCGGTTCAAGGAACTCCCAGAAGAAGTCCTCGCCCCCGACATGGAAGCGCTCGAGCATCGCGGCGATGGCCGCGCGGCCGTGATGCGCGCCGAAGAATCCGTCGTCGTAGCAGCCCTCGGGGGTGAACAGCGCAGCGAAGCCCTCGCAGTCGCGCGCGGCCACGGCGCGGGTGAATCGGTGCAGCAGGGCAGGGAAATCCATGGTCGCCTCCAGGAGGTGATGACCCGCGCGCTCAGGCGCGCCGCAATGGCGCGCCGGTGAGCGACTGCAGAGACTCGAAGCTCAGGCCCTCGACCCACTCGAGAGCCACCAGGCCCTCGGGCGTGACGTCGATGACCGCAAGGTCGGTGTAGATGCGCGCCACGCAGCCGATGCCGGTGAGCGGATAGGTGCAGCGCGGCACGATGCGGTGATCGCCGCGCTTGGTGACGTGCTCCATCATCACGAAGGTGCGACGCGCGCCGATGGCGAGGTCCATGGCGCCGCCCACGGCCGGTATCGCGTCGGGCTCGCCGGTGTGCCAGTTGGCCAGGTCACCACCGGCCGACACCTGGAAGGCGCCGAGCACGCAGATGTCGAGATGGCCGCCGCGCATCATCGCGAACGAGTCGGCATGGTGGAAGAACGCGCCGCCGGTCAGCAGCGTGACCGGCTGCTTGCCGGCATTGACCAGGTCCCAGTCTTCCTCGCCCGGCGCCGGCGCCGGCCCCATGCCCAGGATGCCGTTCTCGCTGTGCAGGAAGATCTCGCGCTCGGCGGGCAGGTGGTTGGCCACCAGGGTGGGCATGCCGATGCCCAGGTTCACGTAGGCGCCCTCGGGAATGTCGCGGGCCACCCGGGCGGCCATCTGATCGCGGCTCAGTCGCTGCATGGACACTCTCCGTTCAGGATGCGGCGCGCGCGGGGCGCGGCACGGTATCACCCACCGCCACCAGCCGATGCACGAAGATGCCAGGCGTGATGACCTGCTCGGGATCGATCGCGCCGAGCGGCACGATCTCGTCCACCTGCGCCACCGTGCAGCGCGCGGCCATGGCCATCACCGGCCCGAAGTTGCGCGCGGCCTTGCGATAGACCAGGTTGCCCCAGCGATCGCCGCGCAGCGCCTTGATGAGCGCGAAGTCGGCACGCAGCGGCATCTCGAGCACGCAGTCGCGGCCGTCGATGCGCCGGGTCTCCTTGCCGCGCGCCAGTTCGGTGCCATAGCCGGTGGGCGTGTAGAAGCCGGCGATGCCGGCGCCGGCCGCGCGGATGCGCTCGGCCAGATTGCCCTGGGGCACCAGCTCGAGCTCGAGCTGGCCGCTGCGGTAGAGCCGGTCGAAGTGGTGCGAATCGGCCTGCCGCGGAAACGAGCAGATGATCTTGCGCACCCGGCCCGCCTTGAGCAGCGCGGCCAGCCCGGTCTCGCCGCTGCCGGCGTTGTTGCTCACCAGGGTGAGGTCGCGCGCGCCCTGCGCGATCAGGGCGTCGATCAGCACATCGGGCATGCCCGCGCCCCCGAAGCCGCCGACCAGCACCGTGGCGCCATCGGGCACATCGGCCAGTGCCTGCGCGGCGCTGGCCAGGGTCTTGTCGATCATGGTTTCCTCGTGATGGCCGCCTGCGTCATGGTGCGGAACTGGTTGCGCAGCGCGATGCGTTCGCCATCGTTGACCTGGACGAGGTAGAGGGCGATCAGCTGCTCCGCGGGGTCGACCCAGAAGAGCGTGCCGGCATTGCCCGCCCAGCCGTACTCGCCAACCGAGCCCGGCAGGCCGGCGCGGCCCACGCTGGTGCGCACCTCGAAGCCCAGGCCGAAGCCCAGGCCCGGCGGGCGCCCGGGCAGCGCGCCGACATGATCGGCAGTCATGAAGGCCAGGGTCTGGGCGCCGATGAGGCGCCGACCGTCGAGCTCGCCGCCATTGAGCAGCATGGTGGCAAAGCGCAGGTAGTCCGAGGCGGTGCCCACCAGGCCGCCGCCCCCCGACTCGAAGGCCGGCCGCGTCGCGACATCGAAGCGCGGGGTCATCGGCGGGCCACCGGGCCGCTGCCAGGGCTGGGCGGCGCGATCGAGCCTGTCGGCCGGCACCCAGAACGCGGTGTCGGTCATGCCCAGCGGCTCGAAGATGCGCACGCGCAGGAAGTCGCCCAGGCTCTGGCCCGAGATCACCTCGACCAGCCGGCCCAGCACATCGGTGGACACGCCGTACTCCCAGCGGGTGCCGGGCGCATGGACGAGCGGAGTGCGCGCGAGCTTCTCGACGAACTGACGGTTGCTCTCGTTGCGCGCGCCCAGGCCCGCGGCGCGGATCTCGTCGGCCACCGCGCCGCTGCTGCGCCCGGCGTAGGTGAGGCCGGTGGTGTGGCGCAGGATGTCCTGCACGGTCATCTCGCGCGGCGGCTCGCTGCGCTCGACGACCGCGCGGCCGGCCGCATCGACCCGCTCGACGCCGAGCTTCATGCCACGCATCTCGGGCAGGTGCTGCGAGATCGGGTCGGTGATCTGCAGGCGCCCCTCCTCGACCAGCATCATCACCGCCACGCTCACGATCGGCTTGGTCATGGAGTAGAGCCGGAAGATCGCGTCATCGCGCATCGGCAGCGCGCGGTCGCGGTCACGCCAGCCGGTGGTGTGCAGCCAGGCGATCTGGCCGCGGCGCGCCACCAGCATGACCGCCCCCGGGACGGCGCCCGAGGCGACATGGGCCGACGTGACCTCGGCCACGCGGGCCAGTTGCGCCGACGACAGGCCGACCGATTCGGGCGACGCGGCGCGCGGCAGCACCCAGGCCGACGCGGGCGTGGCCGAGGGCGCCGCGGGGCTGCCGGGTGGGGGACCGGTGAGCGCGCAGCCCGGGCCCGCCAGAATGGCGAGCAGGCACAGGCCGGCGAGCAGGCCGCGCGAGCGCGGGCGGGGCAGGGGAATCGGCGGGATCGGTCTCATGGCCGCGAGTGTTCCATTCCCTGTCGCCACCCGCCCGAGGCCATCGCGGAATCCGACATGATCGCCGCGACCCGCGCGCCCCTTGCGCCCGAGGCCGCCACGGACCGTCCACCGATTCCGGAGACCCGCCCATGCCCAAGACCTGGCACGACCCCCGCGTGCCCGCCCCCGAACAATGCGTGCTGCGACCGCTGCTGGAGCGCCATGCGGCCGACCGACCCGATGCGGTGTTCGTGCGCTTTGCCGACGGCAGCCAGTGGACCTACGCCCAGACCCTCGAGACCGTGCGGCGCACCGCCGCGGGCCTGCAGTCGCTGGGGGTGCAGCAGGGCGAGAACGTGCATGTGTGGCTGCCCAACGGGCCCGACGCGTTGCGGGTCTGGTTCGGCATCAACTACCTGGGCGCGGTGTACGTGCCGATCAACCTCGCCTACCGCGGCAGCATCCTCGCCCATGCCATCCGGCTCTCGGGCGCCCGGCTGATGATCGCCCATGGCGGCCTGGTCGACCGGCTCGTCGACATCGACCGTTCCCGACTCACCGATCTGGTGGTGCTCGGCGGCGAGGCCGATCCGCCCGCGGTGCCGGGCCTCACCCGGCATGCCGGCGCCACGCTCTCGCTGGCGAGCGCCGATCCGCAGCCGCCGGCGCGCGAGATCATGCCCTGGGACACCCAGTGCATCATCTACACCTCCGGCACCACCGGGCCGTCCAAGGGGGTGATGTCCTCCTACCTGCACCTGTACGAGTCGGTCGCGGCCTGGAACTACCACATCGAGACCGACCGGCACCTGGTGCTGCTGCCCCTGTTCCATGTCGGCGGCACCGCCGCGGTCTACTCGATGCTGGTGCTGGGCGCCTCGATCGCGATCGTCGATGCCTTCCAGACCGACCGTTTCTGGGATGTCATCGAGGAGACCGGCACCACCTCGGTGATCCTCCTGGGCGGCATGGCCACGCTGCTCAACAAGCGTCCGCCCGATCCGCGCGACCGCGAGCACGGCCTGCGGGTGGCCACGATGGTGCCGTTGCTCGAGGACGCGCCGGCGTTCTCGGCGCGCTTCGGCTGCGAGGTCTACACGGTCTTCAACATGACCGAGATCTCGTGCCCGCTGGTCTCCGGGCTGAACCCGGGGCCGCAGGCCTCCTGCGGCGGACCGCGGCCGGGCGTGGAGGTGCGCATCGTCGACGACAACGACTGCGAGGTGGCAACCGGCGAGATCGGCGAACTCATCGTGCGCACCGACACGCCCTGGGCGATGAACTCGGGCTACTACGGCAACCCCGAGGCCACCGCGCGGGCCTGGCGCAACGGCTGGTTCCACACCGGCGACGCCTTCCGTCAGGACGCCGCCGGCAACTACTTCTTCGTCGACCGCATGAAGGACGCGATCCGCCGCCGCGGCGAGAACATCTCGTCCTTCGAGGTCGAGGCCGAGGTCAGCAGCCACCCGCAGGTGCAGGAGGCGGCCGCGGTGGCGGTGCCCAGCGAGCACGGCGAGGACGAGGTGCTGGTGGCGGTGGTGCCGCAACCCGGCGGCTGCGACCCCAAGGCCCTGGTGGAGTACCTGATCCCGCGCATGCCGCACTTCATGGTGCCGCGTTACGTGCGGCTGATGCCCGAGCTGCCCAAGACGCCCACGCAGAAGGTGCAGAAGCACCTCATTCGCAGCGAAGGCATCACCGCCGACACCTGGGACCGCGAGCAGGCCGGCGTGGTGGTCAGGCGGCAGAAGCTCTGATCGACCGCGCCGGGCCCCGGCCCGGCGCGCAGCCTCGCGGGGCTAGTGGCCGCGCCGCTGCGAGGCGCACCACCGCTCGACGGACTCGGCCCCGCCGGCCAGGCCCCGGGCCTGGGCAAGCTCCCAGGGCCGCACGCAGGCCCGCTCGCGCTCGCACCAGCGATACCCGGCCGAGCCGATGCAGCCGTGGGCATCGCGATCGGCGCC
>JBAWWD010000014.1:0-129025 GCA_037146935.1 Burkholderiales bacterium | reverse complement strand
CCGCAAGGGCCCGCCTTCACCGCTCAGTTTCTACACCACGCCTCGGGACGCGACCCTGCGCGCTCTTGCGAGCACGCCGGACCCGGGCTTCCTGCTTGGTGTCCTCCGCGCCTCTAGCCCGACCCGGACCGCTATTCAAGCCCTGGCGGATGTCTTCGCGCAGTTGATTGATTGACTCCCACGCTCCCGCAAACGTCAGATTGAGCGCCACTTCGCTCGCTGTCGAGCCGCCGGATGTACATCCATGTGTTTACGATCTCCAGGATCATGGATAAGATGTACACGTACATCCTCCAGGAGGCTCCCGGCATGGCCAACACCAAGCTCTTCAAAAACGGCAACTCCCAGGCAGTGCGCATTCCAGCCGAACTAGCCTACACCAGCTGGGACATCGATCTCGTCATCGAGCGCAAAGGCGATGAACTACGCATTCGGCCGGCGCGCCGCCGCATGGGAGACGTTCTGGGCACGCTGGCGAAGTTCTCACCAGACTTCATGGCCGAGGGCCGGGGCGTCAACCCGGAGGGCGAGCGCGAGGCCCTATGAAACCCAAGTACATGCTCGACACCAACATCTGCATCTACCTGATGAAGCACCAGCCTCCGGCCGTGCGGGCAAGATTTGCCGAGTGCTTCGTCGGCGATGTGGTGATCTCGGCCATCACCCTGGCCGAACTGGAGTACGGAGTGGCCTGCTCAGCTGACGCCATAGCTCACAACCAGGCACTGCTGGACAGCCTGCTCGAAGACATCCCGGTCGAGCCTTTCGAAGCCCGTGCAGCGAATGCCTACGGTCCGCTGCGCCTTGGCTACCGCGCCCGCAACAAGGACGCGCTGGACAAGCTGATTGCCGCGCACGCCGTCTCCCTCGGCGTTACCCTGATCACCAACAACGAGGCCGATTTCCACGGCTTCGCCGGGCTGGTTGTAGAGAACTGGGTCAACAACCCCTGATTTTGCAGCTATCAGAGGCTGTTTGGGCAGTAGGAGTCAAACATCAGTGTTTGAGTCACGGTGCACTGAAAGTCGACGCAGTATGTTCCAACGTACTTATAGCCTTGCGGAGTAGAAACTCCTCGGCAGGCGCCTGACTTTAGGGTCGCCGCTTGAGCGGATCCTGAAAGTACGAGTAGGCATACGAATAGGGTGCGAGCGAAACGCATTACTGTGGAAGTGCTTTGTGACCACATTCCAGCGCCACAACTTGCCGCCGGCGGCGGTGACCTCCAGGTACAACCCTCCGCCATCGGCGAGGCGGACGTAGGGAACGCCCTCAGGACAGCGGGCGTTGCGGCAGGCCAGATCGGTCAGCGGCATGGGGGCATCTCCCAGCGGTCAGATGCCCCCAGGGAAAATGCCCCCTGCCGGACTGGCCGCATGCCCCCAAAAATGCCCCCACCTTCAGTTGGCTGTCAATAGACCGTTCTGGACGTGGAAAAACAAAAAGCCCTGATTTCTCAGGGCTTTAGGTATATTCCAGGGACCTTGCCAGACCCCTCTGGACTAGTCCTTGGCGGAAAGGGTGGGATTCTCCCGGCCGGCGGCCTGCAGGCCGCCGGCTTCGACTCCCACGCGCAGGGCGCGCAGGCGCCCTGCTCCTTTCCGCCAAAAAAAAGCCCGCTTGCGCGGGCTGTATTTTTGGCGGAAAGGGTGGGATTCGAACCCACGTTACCGGAGACCGGTAAACCGGATTTCGAGTCCGGCGCATTCGACCACTCTGCCACCTTTCCGGGTGTGTCTGTGCGGGCGCTCAAGCGCACTGCCCTGCCTGAGCCCCTTGGATCGAAGCCTCACAGTATAGCAAGAACCGCCGCAGACAACGCCCCACGCGCCCTTCAGGCCGGGGGCAGTCGCTCGAGCCCGCCCAGGTACGGCCGCAAGGCCGCCGGCACGCTCACCGAGCCATCGGGCTGCTGGCCGTTCTCGAGCACTGCCACCAGCGTGCGGCCCACGGCCAGGCCGGAGCCGTTGAGGGTGTGCACGAACTCGGTCTTGCCCTGGGCGTTGCGGTAGCGCGCCTGCATGCGCCGGGCCTGGAAGGCCTCGCAGTTGGAGCACGACGAGATCTCGCGGTAGGTGTCCTGCGCCGGCAGCCAGACCTCGAGGTCATAGGTGCGGGCGGCCCCGAAACCCATGTCACCGGTGCACAGCGCCATCACCCGGTAGGGCAGCTCCAGTGCCTGCAGGATGGCCTCGGCGTGGCCCACCATGGACTCCAGCGCGGCATCGCTGTCTTCCGGGCGCTCGATGCGCACCATCTCGACCTTGTCGAACTGGTGCTGGCGGATCAAGCCGCGGGTGTCACGACCATGGGAACCCGCCTCGGAGCGGAAGCACGGGGTGTGCGCGGTGAGCCGCATCGGCAACTGCGCGCTCTCGAGAATCTCGCCGCGAACGATGTTGGTCAGCGAGACCTCGGAGGTGGGGATGAGATAGAGCGGGTCCTCGTCGCCCTCCTGGCCGCCCTTCTTCACCGCGAACAGATCCTGCTCGAACTTGGGCAGCTGGCCGGTGCCGCGCAGGGTGGCGGCATTGACGATGTAGGGGGTGTAGCACTCGACATAGCCGTGGCGCTGCGTGTGCATGTCGAGCATGAACTGGGCAAGCGCCCGATGCAGCCTGGCCACCGGCCCGCGCATCAGGGCAAAGCGCGAGCCCGAGAGCTTGCCGGCGGTCTCGAAGTCGAGGCCAAGCGGGGTGCCGATCTCGACATGGTCGCGCGGCGGCGCATCGAAGCGGCGCGGCTCACCCCAGCGACGCACCTCCTGGTTGCCGGTCTCGTCGCGCCCGACCGGCACGCCGGGCTGCGGCAGGTTGGGCAGGGTCTGCAGCCAGTCGGCAAGCCGCGCCTGCACCGCCTCGTTGGCCTGCTGCGCCTCGGCCAAGCCCTGGGCAATGCCTGCCACCTCGGCCATGAGCGCGGTGGTGTCCTCGCCGCGGCCCTTCATGGCGCCGATCTGGCGCGAGAGCGCATTGCGCCGCGACTGCAGCTCCTCGGCACGGGTCTGCGCGGCCTTGCGCTGCGCCTCCTGCGCGCGGAACCAGTCGGTGTCTAGCGTGAAGCCGCGATCGGCCAGGCGGGCGGCGACCGCATCGAGGTCCTTGCGAAGCAGTTGCGGATCGAGCATGAAATGAACGAGGCCCCTGTCGGGGCCTCTTGCCGGTCAGGAAGATCGGCGATGGTAGCAGGCGGCCAAGCCCGAGCCCATCGCCGTGCCGCGCTCAGAAACCCGGCGGGGTCATGCCGCGGCCGGCGATCGCCAGCGGCACGGTGGCGTAGGTGGTGGGCCCGAAGACCTTGTCGGCCAGGTCGGTGACCACGGCCGGGTTGGGCGACACCAGCTTGTCATCGGCGATGGAGCCATCCCCGCTCTTGTCATAGTAGAAGCTGCCGCCCGCCGAGGCGCAGCTGTTGGTCGGCGCGTAGGTGATGTTCGAGGACGAGGCCGAGTTGTTGGTCGGCAGCCACTTGCCGGCGCTGTCATCGAAGGTGATGTGCTGGCGCTGGAAGTAGTCCTTGAGCGTGTGGCTGTTGCCCGGGCCGGCCCAGTTGCAGATGAAGCCCTGGATCTTGCCGTCGCTGGTGCTGATGTCGGTGCCGTAGCCGAAGTAGGCCTCGCCATCACGACGGCTGGAGGCGCTGTCGAAGTTCAGTCCGATGTTGAAGACCCGCGAATGACTGTCGCGGTCGCCAGCCTGCCAGCCATAGGCATAGCTGCCCTTCATGGTGGTGGGATCGTAGGTGGCGCCGAAGCGGTTGAAGTTGTTGGCCCAGCCCTTGGTGCCGCTCCACTTGCCGGCCGGATCGAGCTGGCCATCGCTGCTGAAGGACGCGTAGGTGGTGGCCAGCGCCGCGGCGGTGCCGGCGCCGCAGTAGTTGCCTTCGCGGTGCACCAGCGTCATGGCGGTGGTGCTGGTGCGGGTGTACTTCAGGGTGCCCACGTCCACGGTGCCGCCGCTGCTGCCGGGGCAGTTCTGCAGGTCACCGCTGCCACGGGCAAGCGCGTAGGTGAGCAGGCCGGTGTACTCGCTGCGGCTGGCGCCGGGGGTGTGGGTGAGGCTGACCTCCGCCTTGCGCGTGACGCCGCCCACCGTGAACTCGAACTGCACGCTGTAGGTGTAGGTGCCCGCCGTGGGCTGCGATACCGTGGCGGTGGTGAAGCTGGGCGAGGTGGCCGAGCCCGAGAAGGCGGTGTTCATGTCGGCCTTCAGATCGAGGCTCGCGCCCACCGCCGGCTTGCTCTTGCCGGCGGCCGATGCCACGTTGATCAGGCTGGCCAGGGTCATGAGGCCGGTGTTCACCCGCCCGCTCACGCCGTCCATGCGCGCGTCGAGCTGCGCGCTGGCGCAGGCCCAGCCGGTGGCTGAATCGAGCGTGGTCCACAGGCCGACATCGCCGCTGGGCAGTTCGCCGGCGCTGGGCGTGCCGTCAGGATGGCCCTCGTACTTCACCGTGGGCCCGTAGCAGCCGGCGTTCACCGGCGTGCGCAGGAACACCGCCGCATCGAAGGCGGCACCGGCGCGCGGGGTGGTCGCGCCGGTGAGCAGCGCATTGATCGCATTGGCAGCCTTCAGATACCGCGGCGAACGGGTGGTGGCGGCCTGGGCATCAGCCACCGGCATCAGCCCGAAGGCGATCTGACCGGCACCGCGAAAATCCGCCGAGGCCAGCGCGGACACCAGCGCGCGAAGGCGCGGCAGGGTGTCGGCGCGCGACAGCGTGAGCACCTCGTTGGTCATCGACACCGGCGAGGTCATGGCCAGCCCGACCGGGAACATGGTGGTGCCATCGATCGAGGCCGAGGGCGACGGCGCCGGGGCGGGCGACGGGCTGCTGGCCGAGGAACCGCCTCCGCCACCGCAACCCGCCACGGCAAGCGCCACGCTCAGCCCGATGCCCAGCGCCACGGCGCGGGAACTCAGCCCGCGGCCACGCAGCGCCGGCGTTTCGCCAGGCAGCGGTTCGCGCGACGGAACGGGCAGGACTTGGGGGGCAAGCAGGCTCTGGCGTGGGGACATTTGAACTCCCGGTCGAAGAGGGGTACTGCGTTCAGGGATCGGCTGGCCCGCGCAGGCGCGCACCCGCCAGCCGGAAAGACCTGCTCGCAAGCAGGGAATACCACGAGTATCCTCGACCCTCGGGTGCCCCTGCGTGGCCGCCGGTCGGCAAGCGGGCGCCCTTGGTCGGGCGCCACCGGCAACCGATCTGTGCCGCGCAGCGCCCTGCCCCCGCCCCATGCCAGAACCCTCCCCCATCGATCCCGCCGGCCTGCGCCGGGTGCTGGTCACCAAGCTGCGTCACCACGGCGATGTGCTGCTCGCCGCGCCGGTGATCGGTGCCCTGGCTCGCATCGCCCCTCAGGCGCAGATCGATGCCCTGGTCTATGCCGAGACCGCGCCGATGCTGGCCGGGCATCCCGGCGTGTCGCAGCTCCACCTGATCGACCGCGCCTGGAAGCGCGCCGGCGTGCGCCGGCAGCTCGCGGCAGAGTGGCGATTGCTGCGGGCGCTGCGCGCCCGGCGTTACGACCTGGTGGTGCATCTGTCGGTCCACCCCCGCGGCGCCTGGCTGGTGCGGCTGCTGAGGCCGCGCTGGTCGGTGGGGCCGGAGTTGAGCAGACCGGGCCGCGCCGGCTGGTGGCGACGCAGCTTCAGCCACCGCTACCCCGCCCAGTCCAGCCCGACGCGGCACACCGTCGAGAGCAACCTCGACAGCCTGCGTGCCATGGGCCTGCCCGTCACCGAGCCCGACAAGGCGGTGCACCTGGCGCCCGGCGCGGCGGCGCAAGCCGTTATCGCGCAGCGGCTGTCCGCGCTGGGCCTGCGCGAAGGCGGATTCATCCATGTGCACCCGATGTCGCGGTGGCGCTTCAAGTGCTGGCCCGCCGACCGGGTGGCCAGCCTGTGCGAGACCCTGGCCGCCCGCGGCTGGCCGGTGGTGCTCAGCGCCGCGCCCGACCCCGCCGAATTGCGGCTGATGGCCGAGGTGCTGGCGCGGTGCCCATCGGCCTCCGGCGCCGCGCCGCGCATCCATGACCTCTCGGGTCAGCTCTCGCTGAAGGAGCTGGCCGCGCTCACCGCCGGCGCGCGGCTGTTCGTGGGCGTGGACTCCGCGCCCATGCACATGGCCGCGGCCATGGGGACGCCCACCATCGGCATCTTCGGCCCCTCGCGCGATGCCGAGTGGGGCCCCTGGGGACAACCGATGAGCCTGCACCGGGTGGTCGCCTCCACCGACCATCCCTGCCGCCCCTGCGGGCGCGCCGGCTGCCAGGACAGCAAGGTCAGCGACTGCCTGGTGACGCTGCCGGTGGCCTCGGTGATGCGCGCCTGCGACGACCTGCTCGGCAGCGCAGTCGGTCCGCTGGCCCCGGCCCGCTGATCGCGGCGCGTCGGCGCTTCGTGGCAGCATCGGGGCCTCTGTCACCCGGAGTCGATCCATGGATGTCTCTGCCGCCACGCTCTGGTGGGTGCTCTGCGGCCTGCTGGTCATCGCCGAGATGCTCACCGGCACCTTCTACCTGCTGATGCTCTCGCTCGGGGGCGCGGCTGCCGCGCTCGCAGCCCATGCAGGTGCATCGCTCAGCATGCAGGTGATCGCGGCCGCGCTGGTGGCCGCGGGGGCCACCGCGGGCTGGCACCTGCGCCGCGCGCGGCACCCGAGCTCAGCACCCGCCGCGTCCAACCCCGATGTGCTGCTGGACATCGGCCAGCCGGTGCAGGTGGACGCCTGGCAGAGCGACGGCACCGCCAGCGTCCAGTACCGTGGCGCGCGATGGCAGGTGCGGCACGTGGGCGTCACCCCGCCGCAGCCGGGCACCCATACCATCGTGGCCGTGCACGGCACGCGCCTCGATGTCACCCCACAGCAGGCGGGCTGACCTCGTCACCACCCTCGGAGCCCTCATGGAAATCGCCCTCATCCTGGTCATCGTCGCGGTCGTGTTCGTGAGCCGCACCTTCAAGATCGTGCCGCAGCAGCATGCCTGGGTGGTCGAGCGTCTTGGTCGCTATGACCGCACGCTGGCGCCGGGCCTGAAGTTCGTCATCCCCTTCGTCGAGCGCGTGGCCTATCGGCACTCCCTCAAGGAGGTGCCGCTCGATGTGCCCAGCCAGGTCTGCATCACCAAGGACAACACGCAGTTGCAGGTGGACGGCATCCTGTTCTTCCAGGTGACCGACCCCATGCGCGCGAGCTACGGCTCCAGCGACTACATCGTGGCCATCACCCAGCTTGCGCAGACCACGCTGCGCAGCGTGGTCGGCAAGATGGAACTGGACAAGACCTTCGAGGAGCGCGACATGATCAACGCCTCGGTGGTCACGGCACTCGACGAGGCCGCGCTCAACTGGGGCGTGAAGGTGCTGCGCTACGAGATCAAGGACCTCACCCCGCCGGCCGAGATCCTGCGCAGCATGCAGGCGCAGATCACGGCCGAGCGCGAGAAGCGCGCGCTGATCGCGGCCTCCGAGGGCCGGCGTCAGGAGCAGATCAACATCGCCACCGGCGAGCGCGAGGCCTTCATCGCCCGCTCCGAGGGCGAGAAGCAGGCCGAAATCAACAAGGCGCAGGGCGAGGCCGCGGCCATTGCCGAGGTGGCCGCCGCCACCGCCGAGGCCATCACCCGCATTGCGCAGGCCATCCGCCAGCCCGGCGGCGAGCAGGCCGTGCAGCTCAAGGTGGCCGAGCGCGCGGTCGACGCCTACGGGCAACTCGCCAAGGCCAACAACACCATGATCGTGCCCGGCAACATGAGCGAGGTCTCGTCGCTGATCGGCACCGCCATGGCCCTCATCAAGACCGGCCCCAGGGCCTGACCCATGACCACCGCACTCAACGTGCTGGGCGAGCCGCTTCAGGCCTGCTCCTTCGACCCCCTCACCGGCTGGTATCGCGACGGCTGCTGCCATACCGATCAGCACGACCACGGCAGCCATGTGATCTGCGCGCGCATGACCGCGGCCTTCCTGAATCACCAGTTCGAAGAGGGCAATGACCTCATCACGCCACGCCCGGAATTCCGCTTCGCCGGCCTGAAGCCCGGCGATCGCTGGTGCGTGTGTGCCCTGCGCTGGCGCCAGGCCTGGATGGATGGCTGCGCGCCGCCGGTGGTGCTGGCCTGCACGCATCAGCGCGCGCTGGATTTCGTGCCGATCGACTGGTTGCAGGCCTCGGCCAAGGCGTCCTGAGGCGCGCGCGCACGCAATCTGCACGCAGGAGGCTCAAGGCCATCGTGGGTTGCGCGGGGCACAGTAGCGCATGCCCCCCAGTGCCCCAGGCTGCGCGCCAGACCCTCGCCCGGTGCTGTTCCGCGCCCGCGGCCTGTCCAAGGTCTACCGCACCGGCGAGGTCTCGGTGGTGGCCCTGCACGATGTCGATCTGGACATCGGCGCCGGCGAGTTCATCGTGCTGCTCGGCCCCTCGGGCAGCGGCAAGTCCACGCTGCTGAACATCCTGGGCGGGCTCGATGCGCCCACCGCCGGCGATGTCGAGTTCCGCGACCATCGGCTCACCGGCGCCTCCGACGCGGAGCTCACCGCCTATCGCCGCGAGCACGTCGGCTTCGTGTTCCAGTTCTACAACCTCATCCCCAGTCTGACGGTGCGCGAGAACGTGGCCCTGGTCACCGACATCGTGCGCGACCCCATGCCGATCGACGAGGCGATCGACCGGGTGGGCCTCACGCCGCGGCGTGACCACTTCCCGGCACAGCTCTCGGGCGGCGAGCAGCAGCGCGTGGCGATCGCGCGCGCCATCGTCAAGCGGCCCGAGGTGCTGCTGTGCGACGAGCCCACCGGTGCGCTCGACTACCGCACCGGCAAGCTGGTGCTCGAGGTGATCGCGCGCATCAATGCCGAGCTCGGCACCACCTCGGTGGTGATCACCCATAACGCGGCCATTGCGGGCATGGCCGATCGGGTGATCCACCTGGGCGACGGCACCATCCAGCGCATCGATGCCAATGCGCATCGCCTCTCGCCCTCGGAGCTGTCGTGGTGAGCATGGCATGAAGGCGCTCGACATCAAGCTGCTGCGCGATCTGCGGCGCCTCTGGAGCCAGGCGCTGACGATCGCGCTGGTGGTGGCCAGCGGCGTGGGCAGCTATGTCACCGCGCTGTCGGCGGTGGATTCGCTGGCCGAGGCGCGCGAGGCCTTCTATGCGCAGGGACGCTTTGCCGATGTCTTCGCCGCGCTCAGGCGCGCGCCGCGCGCGATGGCCGAGACCCTGGCCGCCACACCCGGCGTGGGCGACCTCCAGCTCACCATCGAGCGCGTGGTGCGGGTGGACATCGCGGGCGTGAACGATCCGCTGCTGGCGCGGATGATCGGCATCGATGCGCGCCAGCCCCGACGCCTGAATGCGGTGATGGTGCGCAGCGGCGCGCCGCTCGATCCCGAGAGCCAGGGCGTGCGCGGCGATGGCGCGATCGACGCGCTGGTCTCGGCCTCGTTCGCGCAGTCGCACGGACTCGAGCCGGGCTCGCGCCTGAGCGCATTGATCAACGGCCGGCAGCGCGCGCTCGTCGTGCGCGGCATCGCGCTGTCGCCCGAGTACGTGTTCGCCGGCATGAGCGGCATGCCAGACCTGCGCGGCTTCGGGGTGCTGTGGGTGGATGAGCGGGTGCTCGCGGCCGCCTGGGACATGGAAGGCGCCTTCGATCATGTGGCGGTGAAGCTCGCGCCAGGCGCCAACCCGCAGGCGGTGATCGCGGCGCTGAACCGGCAGCTCGCCCCCTACGGCGGGCGCGACGCCCACGCGCGCGAGCACCAGACCTCCCATGCATTCCTGCAACGCGAGATCGACGAGCAGCGGGTCTTCGCCACCGTGCTGCCGGTGATCTTCCTGGGCGTGGCCGCCTTCCTGCTCAATGTGGTGATCTCGCGGCTGGTGGCCACGCAGCGCGAGCAGATCGCCGCGCTCAAGGCACTGGGCTACCCCGACCGCGCGATCGCCGCGCACTTCATGAAGCTGGTCGCGGTGATCGTGTCGGTGGGGCTCGTGATCGGCTTTGCCGGGGGTGAGGCCTTCGGCCGCCTCATGACCGGTCTGTATGCCGGGTTCTTCCAGTTCCCGGCCTTCGCCCATCGCATGACGCCCTCGCTGTTTGTCACCGGCGCGCTGGTGGCCGTGGTCACGGCCCTGGCGGGCACGCTGAACGCCATCTGGGCCACGGTGCGCCTTCCCCCCGCCGAGGCCATGCGCCCGCCCGCGCCAGGCCGCTACCGGGGCAGCTGGATCGACCGGATCCCACCGCGCGTGCTCGGCCCAGGCCAGCGCATGATCCTGCGCAACATGCAGCGGCGCCCCTGGCGCACGACGCTCGCCATCCTCGGCATGGCCGCCGCGGTGGCGATCGTGATGATGGGCAACTTCGCGCGCGACAGCATCGCGGTGATCGTCGACACCGCGTTCTCGGTGGCCATGCGCGCCGATCTCACCGTGCGGCTGGTCGAGCCCGGCGATGCCGCTGCCCAACAGGCGCTGGCCAGACTGCCCGGGGTGATCGCGGTGGAATCGGGGCGCGACGTGGCGGTGCGCTTCGTGGCCGGTCATCGCACCGAGCGGGGCGCCATCCAGGGCCTGGACGCGCGGCCCGAACTGCGCCGCGTGGTCGACCTGGACAGGCACGCGGCAACGCTGCCCGGCGAAGGCCTGCTGATGACCGACCGGCTCGCCGCCAAGCTGGGCCTGCGGGTGGGCGACTGGGTGCAGGTGGACATCATCGAGGGTCGGCAGCAGACCTTGCGGGTGCCGGTGACGGCAACCGTGCGCGAGATGATGGGCTTGAACGCCTACATGGAGCGGCGGGCGCTGAACCGCCTGCTGGGTGAATCGGATGTGGCCACGGCGTTCTCGCTGGCCCTGGAGCGCGGTGCGGAGCCGGCCACGCTCGCGGCGATCCGCCAGCAGCCCAGGCTGGTGGGCACCTTCAGCAAGGCCAGCCTCGAGCGCAACATGAACGAGATCAGCGCGCGCAACATCCGCATCATGAGTTCGATCATGACGGTGTTCGCGGTGGTGATCGCCGTGGGCGTGGTCTACAACAATGCCCGCATCGCGCTGGCCGAACGCACCTGGGAGCTGGCCAGCCTGCGCGTGCTGGGCTTCACCCGCGGCGAGGTCTCGGCGCTGCTGCTGGGCGAGCAGGCGCTGCTCATTGCGCTGGCGCTGCCGCTGGGCATGCTCATGGGCGAGGGACTGGTGCGCGGCATCGTCTCGCTGCTGGCCTCCGACCAGTTCGCCTTCCCGGTGGCCCTGCAGCCGCGCACCTATGCCTGGGCGGCCCTGTGCGTGGTGGCCGCCGGCCTGGGCAGCGCGCTGGTGGTGCGCAGACGGGTCGACCGGCTCGATCTGGTGGGCGCGCTCAAGACCCGTGAATGAAGACCGGCGCACGCTCCAGCCCCAGAAAGACGCCATCACCATGAAACGCAACACGCTCCTCGTGTCGGGCGGCATCGCCGCGGCAGCCATCGGCCTGCTCGCCTGGGCCTTCGCGCCACGCCCGGTGCTGGTGGAGCTCGCGCCGGCCGAGCGGGGTCGCTTCGAATCGACGATCGACGAGGACGCGCGCACGCGGCTGCGCGAGCGCTTCATGGTGTCAGCCCCCCTGGCCGGCCGGCTGGCGCGCATCAGCCTGCGCGAGGGCGACGCGGTGGCCGCCGGCGCCGTGGTGGCGCGGCTCTCGCCGGTGCTCTCGCCCTTGCTCGATGAACGCACCGTGCTCGGCCAGCAGGCTCGCGTGCAGTCTGCCGAGGCGGCGGTGCTGCGCGCCGGCGTGCGCATCGAGCGCGCGCGGGTCGGCCTGCGCCAGGCCGAGAACGAGCTCTCGCGCAGCGAGCAACTCGCCGGCAAGGGCTTCGTGGCGCCCACCAAGCTCGAGGTCGATCGCCTGGCCGTGGCGGCCGCGCGCAAGGAGATCGAGGCCGCCGAGCAGGACCGGCATGTCGCCGGGCATGACCTGGAGCAGGCGCGCGCCGCGCTCGGCGCGGTGCGCCAGGCCGGCAGCAGCGGCGCGCTCTTCGAGGTGCGCTCGCCGATCGAGGGGCGCGTGCTGCGCGTGGCGCAGGCCAACGAGGCTGTGGTCGCGCTCGGCGCGCCGCTGCTCGAGATCGGCGATACCCGTCGGCTGGAGGTGGTGACCGAACTGCTCACCACCGACGCGCTGCGCGTGCGGCCCGGCGCCCGCGCGCGGATCGAGCGCTGGGGCGGCCCGGGCACGCTCGAGGGCACCGTACGGCTGATCGAGCCGGCCGCCTTCACCAAGGTCTCGGCACTGGGCATCGAGGAGCAACGCGTGAACGTGCTGCTCGACATCGCGAGCCCCGCCACGCAGTGGGCCGCGTTAGGCGATGGCTATCGGGTGTCGGTGCGCATCGTGACCCTGTCGTTGGACGACGCGGTGCGGGTGCCGGTGAGCGCGGTTTTCCCCGCCCCCTCGGCAGGCCCCGACGCAGGCGGCGCGGCGCCGATGGCGGTGTTCGTGGTGCGCGAAGGCCGCGCCCGCCTGCTGCCGATCGAACTCGGCGCCCGCAACGGCGTGCACGCCTGGGTGCGGGCCGGGCTCGCCCCCGGCGATTCGGTGATCGTCTATCCGCCCCCGGCGGTGGCCGATGGCGTGCGCGTGAAGGCCCGCGGGGGCTGAGTCAGAGCAGACCGTCGATCGGCAACCACGACAGCACGTGGGCGCCCAGCCGGCGCAGCAGCGGCGCGCCCGGCTCGCGGGCATGCACCTGCTGCGTGCCATCGGCCCGGGTCTCAACCCATTGCAGATCGCCGTCCGGCGACAGGCTCACTCGCCAGGTGGCAGCCGTCATGTCGCGCGCGATGGCATCGGCCAGGGCGCGGGTGAGCACGGGGCTGTCAACGGTGAGGCCCATCTCGGTGTTCAGGCGCGCCGAGCGCGGGTCGAGGTTGAAGGAACCCACGAACAGGCGCTGCCCGTCCACCAGGAAGGTCTTGCCGTGCAGGCTGGCTGCCGAGGACGCGCCGAGCCGGACATTCCAGGGCAGCCTGGGCAGACGCACCTGGGCTATCGCGTCGGGCTTGAGCTCATGGAGCTCGATGCCCGCGGCGAGCAGCGCGCGCCGATGCCGGGCATAGCCGGCATGCACCGCCATGACATCGGTGGCCGCCAGCGAGTTGGTGATGATGCGCACCGCCACGCCTCGGCGGGCGAGCTCGACCAGGCTCTTCACCCCGGCCTCGCCAGGCACGAAGTACGGCGACACCAGATCGAGGCTTCGGCTGGCGCTGCGCAGCCAGCGGGCAAGCGGCTCGAGCATGCGTGCCTCAGGCGAGGCCTGGGGGTCGAGCTTGGCCGGAGTGTCGGAGAGCACCGCCACCGGCGCCCATTGCAGGGGCGAGTCCACACCCAGCGGAGCGCTCACCCAGGGCGAGCGCTGCAGTTCGGCCAGCAACTGCGCGACATCCGGCAGGCTCTCGGGATCATCGAGCTGCCGGGCCATGCGCGCGAGCTCTTCGGGGTCGATGGGCGGCAGCAGCCCGGTGAGCGGATAGGCCCAGCGGCTGTTCCAGAAGCCGTCGAAGTGGCGCGCGGTGGCCTGGGCGGCCGGCCCCAGGGCGATCAGATCGAGATCGGCAAAGAGCAGGTCGGCATCGACGCCGTAGTACACATCGCCAATGTTGCGCCCGCCCACGATGGTGGCCAGGCTGTCCGCGGTGAACGACTTGTTGTGCATGCGGTGGTTGAGCCGCTGGAAGTCGCTCAGATAGCCCAGGGCCTTGAAGCTGCGCTGCACGAACGGATTGAACAGGCGCACCTCCACGCCGGCCTGCGTGGCGGCGGCCTGCAGCCAGGGGTCCATGCCGTCGCTGCCGTTGTCATCGAGCAGCACGCGCACGCGCACACCCCGCTGCGCGGCACGGCGCAGTTCGTGCAGCATCAGCAGGCCGGAGGCATCGGGCCGCCAGATGTAGACCTGCACATCGAGCGCGCGCTGCGCGGCGCGGGCGAGCACCACGCGGGTGGCCAGGGCCTGCATGGGATCACGCAGCAGGGCCACGCCGTTGAGCGAGGCATCCCCGGCCGGCGGGGTGTAGGCCCTGGCCAACGGGGCTGCGGCATCGCCGATGAGATGGGTGCTGGGCGTGCGCTCCGGCAGCGGCGGCAGATGGTGGGCGCAACCCGACAGGGCAAGCCACGCGCACACCGCGAAGACCAGCGCCAGACCGCGACGCGCGGAGCGCAGCGCGGTCATTTCGGCGCGCACTCGAACGCGAAGCCAGCGTAGAGCCCGTCAGCCTTCTCGCCGGTGTTGTCGGTATCGGTCATCACCGCCACCGCCACCACCGGGCCGGGCGCCACACCGAAGGCGCGCCGGTAGTCCTCGCGCAGGTTGCGCCGCACGTCGTGCCAGCGACCCAGACCCTCCGTGCCCGACTGCACGACCAGCATCTTGATCTGACGGGTGTGGGTCGAGTCGATCACCGTCTCAGGCGCCTCGCGGCTGCCCCAGATGTACATCAGCGCGGCATAGGGCGGCGGGCGGCCGGTCATGGTCTGCGCGAGCTTGCGCTGCGCGCGCTCGGCCATCGGCAGGCGGGAGGCATCGCCATCGAAGGCCACCACCACGCGCAGCGGCGCATCCTCACGGGCGCGGTCAGCGTTGTCAGCGCCGGGCACCAGAGCATCGGTCTTCCACGACCAGCGAAGCCAGGCTGCGGCCGAGCGGCCCGGCTGAAACCCCGCGCCGTAAAGTGAAGCCGCGCCGTCAGCGTGGGCCTGCAGCACCTGCCGGCCATCCTGCGTGAGGAGCTGGTACCGGGTGTCCTTTTTGAGCTTGGACAGCGGGGCATGCCCCCAGGCGACGGGCGCGCCCTCGAAGGGCAAGGGGCGTGGAGTGCAGGGTTTGGGTTGAGCCCAGGCTGGGGCGGTGGCGAGGGTGAGTGTGGCGAGGGTCAGCGTCAGGGGCCATCGGGCGGCGTTGGATCTGCGCATTGCAGGGCTCCATTGCGGGGGTGGGGGGACTGTACCGCGGGCGCGCGCCGAGAACGAGGAGATCGCCCAGTGGCTGCTCAGATTGACGGACAACCATCGCAACTGGGGCTTCGGGCTGTGCTTCCTGTACCTGCGTAACGTCAAGGGATTCGCCTGGAACCACAAGCGGGTGTACCGGATCTATCGGGAACTGGAGCTGAACCTGCGCATCAAGCCGCGTAAGCGCCTGGTGCGCGAGAAGCCGCAACCGCTGGCGGTGCCGCAGGCGATAAACGAGGTCTGGTCGATGGACTTCATGCACGACACGCTGGAGGACGGCCGGACATTCCGGCTCTTCAACGTGATGGACGACTTCAACCGCGAGGCGCTGGCCATCGAGATCGACTTCTCGCTGCCCTCGGAGCGGGTGATTCGGGCGCTACGCCAGTTGATCCTGTGGCGCGGCAAACCCGGGGCCATACGGTGCGACAACGGGCCCGAGTATGTCAGCCAGGCGATGCTGGACTGGGCTCAGAGCGCGGGCATCAGGATCGAGTTCATCCAGCCGGGCCGACCGCAGCAGAACGCCTACATCGAGCGGTTCAACCGGACGGTGCGCTACGAGTGGCTCGGGCAGTACCACTGGAGCACGCTGGACGAAGTTCAGGACCACGCCACGCAGTGGATGTGGACGTACAACCACGACCGCCCGAACATGGCCCTGGGCGGCATCACCCCGAAACAGCGGTTGGCCATGGCCGCGTGAAGCCTCTACTTCGTCGACCCTGAACAACCCGCTTTCAAGCCACAGCGACTTCGTGACGCTGGATCTGACCTTCGGTGGCCTGCGTCGTCGCAGCTGCGAGCCACGCGACGAGGGCGCAATAAAGCGCCCGCAGGCGCGCCAGAATCATCCTCAGGTTATGTCCCGCACCGCACATCACCGCGTGCAGCGCATCGCCGATCTCGCCCTTGAGCCAGTTGCGCCCGAGCAGTCCATCGGATTTCATGTGCCCAATCATCGGCTCGACCACCTGGCGACGTTTCAGCAGCCTCTTCAATTCGGGCGGCAGCTTTCGCGTGTGGCTCAGGATGAGCCTGGTGGCCGGATTGTTCGGCGCGACTCCGCGATACCCCCGATCGGCCAGCACGATCGACGGCACGCTGGCCGTCAAGATGGTCACCTGCTCCAGCGCACTCTCGAGCGTATGCCCGTCGTACGGGTTGCCCGGCATCGATCGCATGCCCACTACCAGGCCTTCTGTCGCGGTCACCGCCACCGACACCTTCACGCCGAACTCGAACGGCGTTCTCGCTTTGCCCTTGGCGATGCACTCTGCCTCGGGCGCGTGCAACGCGTAGAGCTTGTTCTTGCTGTCGCGCTGCTGGGCATGCAGCCGCTTGGCCAGCGCAAGCCGCTGAGCCAGTTGCCCAGTCATGCTGCCGGGAGGCGCCTTGCGCTTGATGTCCCGGATCACTCGCCCGAGCCAACCGCGCAGCCTGCGCAACTGCCCTCTCATTCGACGGAACTGTCGCGCATGTGCGTAGCGGCCCGCCTGCCGCTCGGCCTGCGGGCCCAGCCTTGCGTAACTCTGGCGCAGCTCGATGCCCTGAGCCTGGGCAGCTTCGGCCAACTGCTGGCGCGCACGGTTGAGCAGATGACTGTCGGTCGGGTACGCGATCGCCTTGGGCTGCACCGTCGTGTCCACCACGATCGTCGACAGGCTCGCCTGACCAATCGTGCCGCTGGTCTTGGCCGCCTCGATCGTCTGCGTCAGCAACCATTCCGCGCCGGCCTCGCCGATGCGCTTTCTCCAGCGCACCAGGCTCGAGGGATCGCAGGGCATCTCGTGCTGGAAGTACCGCTCGCCGCAGAAATGCTGGAAGTACGGGTTCTCGACCCAGCGCTCAACCACGGCTTCGTCGCTGAGCGCGTACGTGTGCTTCAGGTAAAGCAAGCCAGCCACCAGCCGCGTGGGCAGCGCGGGGCGACCGGTCGTCGATTCGAACTGGGGGCCGAACTGCCGATCGAACACAGACCAGTCGATCAGCGCGGCGAGCCGCACCAGCTCGTGGCGCATGTTGATGATGTTGATCAGTTCCTGGCGGAACAGATCGTCTTCGACAGGCTCGGGCGCAGGTCGGGATCGCATCAGGTCGGCTTCGTCAAATTGCAGGGTTTCGGAGGCATTACAGCGATTTCCTGCAGGACCGTACAGCCCTCATCGGCTCGAAACCCGCGCCAATGCTGGATCTCGGGGTTGTTCAGGGCGGACTACTTCTGTGCCCCCTGGAAAATGGGGGGATTGCCACCTGAAGCCTGGAATTCATGGATTCGGGGGCGTTCGCAAGCATCTCCGGCGTGATTCCCGCTTAACTGCCACCCTGCGGACGGATTTCCGCCAAGCTACGCATGCGCACAAGGTTGTAAGCGGCCATCGTCAGCACAAACATCTGGTCCACGCGCTCGAGGCCCCGCACCATCACCTGACGTATGCAGCCCACCGTCTTGGCCCAGCCGAAGCCCTGTTCGATCAGCTTTCGCTTGCGCTGAGAAATCCCATACCCCTCGGCCTGTGCGATCTCATCGGGTACCGCCGATTGGCGACCCGCGGTGTTCTGCGCCACATGCGGCGTCACCTTCATCGCCACGCAGGCATCGATGAACTCCCTGGCGTCGTAACCCTTGTCGGCGCCCACCGTGATCTCGCGATCGTCGTCGCCCAGCGCCTGGCGAGCATCGTTGATCATCGCCTTGGCCGCCTCGCGTTCGGCGTAACCGTCCGCCGTGGTCACCATGGCGTTGGCGATCAGGCCGTGACGGTTATCGCTGAACGTGTGGCCCATGTAGCGCAGTTCGCTGGCGGTGTTGCCCTTGCGGTAGAGCCGGGCATCGCCGTCGGTCTTCGACTCGTGGGTGTCGTTGCTGCGCCGCTGGCCCCTGAAGTCCTCGGCCGTGCCGCCACCGTCTGCGTCCTGGCCGTCGCCCTTGGCCACAAAGCTCTTGTGCCCGGCCCACGCCTGGATGAGCGTGCCGTCCACGCTGAAGTGCTCGCCCGAGAGCAGGCCGCGCTGATGCGCGATCGCCACCACCTCGTTGAAGAACAGGATGACCGCATCGTGCTCGATCAGGCGCTCGCGGTTCTTGCTGAACACCGTCGGCACCCACACCGCATCGTCCATCAACCGCCCGATGAACCATCGAAACAGCAGGTTGTACTGAACCTACTCCATCAGCTGCCGCTCGGAGCAAACGCTGTAGAGAACCTGCAGCAACATCGCTCGCAGAAGCTTCTCCGGCGCAATGCTCGGCCGGCACCCCTTGATTTCGGCCGCATACATCGTCGTGAACATCGGGCCCACCTTCTCAAGCGCCGCGTTGGCGGTCTCCCGGATCTCGCGCAGCGGGTGGCGCGAAGGCACGAAGTCCTCCAGCTTGCGCATCGTGAACAAGCTCTCGGTGAAGGTGTCGTCGCCGCGCGTGGAGATCACTCAGGAAAGGAAGATCGGATTATCCTGCCTTCGGCTGCTCCTCGAGCGCCGTCGTCCGGTTTTTCAGCAGCCTGTTAAGTGCATCTGAAAATTTTTTTATGCTTCGTACAAAAAAGCTCGACCACACAATACGAGCCCGATGCCTTTTGGAATTTGTCAATGTTAACGTGGATTTTGGGATGTGAGCCTTCTCAGTTAGAAAGAGGTATTACGCAGACTGAAGGTCGCCAGCCGCTTTTCCCTGAACGCCAAAATAGCTCAAGATGGACTTACCGATATTCGAAACATGCGCCATGTCTTTAGGGGCATGCGCTTGAAAACCAGGCGTAAAAAACGCAAACCCCTGGGCCTGATGCATGCCATTTTTAACTGCCACGAAACTAACCAATGGCTTCAGGCGTTGCGCGTTGCCCCCCACAACATACTCGGTCGAATCGGTGATTTCATCGGGGTAGGTCAGCGTCACAAAAAGACTTTTGCCACGGTTGTCAATCTCACCAAAAAGCGATCTTCCATCTGTCTTGACTCGTACGCTGGCCAGCACCGCTTGAGCAGCGCTTGCTTGAGCTTCGGCACCAAACTCAATCAAAAAGTCCCGCGTCATACGCGGATAAACACCTGTGAACTCAATCCCCAAGCTGCATAGAAAATCAGCGTGGGCATTGAGCCGGTAGTAAAACTTCAAACGATCATAAGGCTTCTGCGCCAGCCCCGTGGCAAGAATAACTTCCGTGTCGGTGCGCGAGAAATACTCCCCCACAATCAAGTCATATAGGCTCAACATATCTGCAACGGGGTCATCACTTGGCCTGACATACCAATACGGGTTTTTTTTATTAACTTCGCCGCGCAATGGCTCAGCATTAAAAAAATAATGGTGCTGAATATGCGCACCCGCATTCAAAAACAAAGTGGAAAAGTCTGGCCGCTTCGCATTGAAAAAGCTCCAATGCACGTCATGTAACAACAAGTCGAGCACCAAAGGTTTGAGCCAGGACTTCTGCCGGCTCGCAAGTACCAG
Organism: Burkholderiales bacterium; assembly: GCA_037146935.1. GTDB lineage: Bacteria > Pseudomonadota > Gammaproteobacteria > Burkholderiales > Burkholderiaceae_E > Quisquiliibacterium. Next base: position 109,573 of record JBAWWD010000014.1, on the reverse strand, counting down.
TTGCAAGTAGCGCAGGTAATGCCTTGGCCGCGCAAAACGTACCAGCGCGAGTGCGACCTGCAAAGCAGATTTAGGAGTGATCTTTGCTTGGGCATTGTCGTTTACCGCTTGCGACACCGCCTCGGTCAATACGCGACTCCACCACGAACCATCTGATGGCGTCTGCGTCCAAGGGTCGGGCACAAAATAGGCAGGATTTGTGAGCCTGTTTTCTGCATTCATGGCAGAAATGGCGCCGACCTTGCAGCCCGCTTGTTCCAACTGCTCAAAAATCTGGGGCACTTTTTTCCCAACCACATCGCCTAAACGAAAAATTCCATGTTCAGCAAATGTGCAACCCGTATGAACAGATGGCCACTGAATCCACGGCTCTAATTGTTCGTAATTTTCTTCCGAGGCGGTGCGAACCCGCACTCCACTGAGTAACTTTTTCAGTGCAGGGAACCTCTTCGCATCAGCGATAACGTACTTCTCAACAACATCAAAATTGATTTCGTTAAGTTCGATCAATATCAGGCGCTTGCCAGAGTTACGCATTTAAAATTTCCTTGTAAATATCAACGGTCTGTTGCACGACAGAATCAACAGAAAATCTGTCTAGTGCACGCTGGCGACCTTTTTCACCATAAGACAAACGACGCGCCTCGTCTTTGATGATCGACAAAAGTGCTGCGGCGAGCGCATCCGGATCGCGAACCGACACAAGGTCACCCGTCACACCCGGCTCGATCGCCTCGCGGCAGCCAGTGGTGTTGGTCGTCACCACGGCACAGCCTGCAGCCGCAGCCTCCAGCAGGGCTTTAGGCATCCCCTCACGGTAAGACGGTAGACAAACTATCGCGGCTGAGGTGAACCAAGGCACCATGTCTTCTACATGACCAAGCCATTCAACAACACCCTCAGCCTGCCATTGCTCCAATTCGCTTTGGGCAATGGCGGTCGGGTTATCGTAGCCAGCCGCACCAGCCAGCACAAAACGCCAATTGGGCACTAAGCGCCTCAGCATGCGTGCGGCAGCCACAAACTCCCGAACCCCCTTGTCTTCCAGCATTCTTGCGGGCAGAAGCACCATCCTCTCTTTTGGAGCCTGTTTGCTGTTTGCAAACAAAGTTAAATCGACTCCCGAGCCTGGTATCAAGATCACCCGTCCGGGTTTAATCACAGCGTTCATGAGCAGCGCTGCACTGTCATCTTCATTTTGCACAATGACCCGACTATTAGGGTGTCCGAAGGCAAAGCGAACCAGAAAACCATAAATACGCCTGATCCACCTCCGCGTAGCGCTAGCCTGAGCACCTTGCGTAAATGCATAGCCCATGCCAGATATGGCCAAAATCACGCCCGGAACTCGGCAAATGCGCGCGGCCAAACCGCCATAAAGTACGCCTTTGGGCGAAGCGCAATGCACGACCCGTGGCCGGAAACGGAGCAAGAAGCTGATCAACTGCAAGAACCCAAGCAACTCAAGCAAAGGATTCATGCCCGAACTGCGTGACACCGTGCGCCTGTGCAAAATGCCTGATGCAGCCAATTGCGCAACAGCTGTAGCTTCCATTTCCTCGCTGCCCGCTTGGCCTGTAAACAATGCCACGTCAAAACCGGCCTTTCGCGCACCCAAGGCAAGTGGCAAGCGGTGCGACACGAAAAACGCCGCGTGATTGACCACATAGGCCACCCGAGATTTGTCAGGCACGTTGCACCTCCAACCACGCCTGGAACATCAACACATCCCACAGTTGGTATTGCCAATTGCACTGACCAGACAAATGTTCTGCCCACTTGTGGCGAATCGGTGCAGGGTTAAAAAACCCTTCTTGCGCCAAACGCGATTCAGACAATAAAGACTCCGCCCAATCGCGCAGCGGGCCACGGAGCCAATGGTCAATGGGCACACCAAAGCCCATCTTGGGCCGCTCGATCAACTCTTTGCGCACATGACGGTATAGCACCTGGCGCAGCGGCCATTTGGTCACGCCATCACGCAGCTTGTAGTCCAGCGGCAAGCACCAGGCGAATTCCACAACACGGTGGTCCAGAAACGGCACCCGCGTCTCCAGGCCCACCCCCATGGCGGCGCGGTCCACCTTGGCCAAAATGTCATCGGGCAGGTAGCTCAGCATGTCCAGCGCCATCATGCGCTCCACGTCGCCCAGGCCCTGCAACTCGGGGGCCGCGCCAGCCAGCACCGTGGCCGGCTCGCGTGCGCCCAGCACCACCTTGGCCGGGTCAGCCCAATGCGACACCATGCCCCGGTACAAATCCGCCACAGAACGGCTGCCCAGCAAGGCTGCGCCCTTGTGCAGCTTGTCGCCCACACGCACCCCCAAAGCTGACGGCAATACCCCACCCAACTTATCCCAGGCACCGTGTGGCACCGCCGTGATCAAGCCCGCTGCCAGTTGGCGCAATGGGCGCGGCAAGCGTGAGACCTTGCCCCACAGCCCCGCCGTCATCTGGTAACGGGTGTAGCCGCAAAACAGCTCATCGCCCGCATCGCCGGAGAGCGACACCGTTACATGCTGGCGCGCCAACTGACTGACCAAAAAAGTAGGAATCTGCGACGAATCAGCAAACGGCTCCGAGTACAGCGTGGGCAAACGGGGAATCACATCCAAAGCCTGCTTCGGAGTCACATACATCTCGGTGTGGTCCGTGCCCAGGTGCTCTGCCACCGCCTTGGCGTGCTCTGCCTCGTTGTAGCCTTCTTCATGAAACCCAATGCTGAACGTGCGCACCGGGCGGCTTGACTGCGCCTGCATGAGCGCCACCACGGTGGACGAATCGATGCCGCCAGACAAAAACGCACCCAACGGAACATCGGCCATCATCTGCTGGGCCACCGCATCACGCAGCAAGGCCTCAAGCGCGTCCGAAGCCTGCTCGGGCGAGCCCGCAAACGGCTGGGCCACGCCCCGCATGGCCACATCTGTCCCGGACCACCAGGCCCGCACCACCGGCTCCGGCCTGGCTAGCGACACCGAAAGCAGATGCCCCGGCGTCAGCTTGCGAATACCGCTGTAAATGGAATTCTCGCCGCCAATACAGTTGTGGCGCATGTACAGCGCCAAAGCGTCGCGGTTGACCTCTGCCGCAAAAGCCGGATGCCGTCGCAAGGCCGACAGCTCCGAGCCAAACAAAAACACCGCACCACTGCCCTGCCCTTGCCAGCCGTAGTAAAGCGGCTTTTCACCCAGGCGATCCCGCGCCAGGGTCAACACCCGGTCGGCACGATCCCACACCGCCACGGCAAACATTCCAATGGCTTGCTTCAAACTACCCTCTATGCCCCAGGCGTCAAAGCCCGCGAGCAGGGTTTCCGTATCGGAATGACCCCGCCAAGAGACAGTGACTTTGCCTTCACGTTCCAGCGCATCACGTAAACGTAGGTGGTTGTAAATCTCGCCATTGAAGGCCAACACGTACCGCCCGCTAACACTGACCATGGGCTGGGCCCCGGCGGGGCTCAGGTCCACAATGGCCAGGCGGCGGTGCGCCAGGCCAATGCCCGCTTGAGGGTCTGTCCAGTAACCATCGCTGTCCGGGCCACGGTGGACGATGGAATTGGCCATTTGCTGCAGCAATTGCTTTGCTTGCGGGGGAGTCAAATCAGGGTTTACTGCCAAATATCCGGTGAATCCACACATATTATTTTTTTTCCGCAGCTTCTCTGAGCCAGTGCGCCATAACTGGCCCCGTTTTTTGAATGGAATACATCATCTCTACACGATGGCGGCCTGCCTGCCCAAGCGTTTGCCGCAGAGTGGCGTCAGTCAATAAACGTGTCAAAGCATCCAGCCATTCCTCTTCGCTGCGCGCCAGGTAGCCGTTACCCCCCTCATGCACAATCTCCGCATTCACACCTACATTGCTGGCAACAACAGGTAAAGCGCATGCCATGTATTGAATGAGCTTGTAGCCACATTTACCACGCTCCCAAGCGGAATCAAGCAAGGGCATGACACCCACATCACACTCGGCTATGGCAGCCACCTCGGTTGACTCAGTCCATGGCACGCACTCCACTTGAACGCCAGTCAGTTCGAGCTGCGAGCCAATCACACGCAGCACGAACGGCGCACGCTTGGCAAGTGTCTGCAGGGGTTGCCTGAGCAGCTGAAGATATTTTGCAGTGCTCGGTGACCCGATCCACACAATTCGCGGCACATCAGCCACCCTGCCAACATCTTTCCTAACCGATGTGTCGGCAAGTGTGTAACGCTCAAGGTCAATGACCGTTGGCAACTTCTCTACCCATTTAGCCCCCGCGTGAAGTGCACGTTGCGCCAAGTAATCGTTACCACAAACCAACAAGCCTGCATGTGCCATCAAGCCATCAAGGCGTTTACGGTACAGTTGCCGCACAAGCGCCAAGCGATGCAGATCATAGGTATGAAAAACAGCATCGTCGTAATCTAGTACATAAGGCACACCACGCAATAATGCAGATTCAAACCATAGCGGCCACCAAGGCAAGGCTTCTTTTTCAATCCAAATCAAATCAAAAGCGTGGCGTGCAAGCATGGATTTAATGCGACGACCGAACGCAGCAAGGACGGTTGAAAAACGATAGTGTCCATATTGGTAGCGCGATTGCAGCTCAGCATCACTGAATAATGGCTGCAAGCGCACTTGAATATCAGTGGCCTCGAGTGCCGAAAAATACTGAAAAAACCGCAAACGGCTGGAGGCACCCAAGGTGCCATAGCGAGTCAAAGCCAAAACCCGCAGCGGCTTCAACGCGTCACCCCTTTGAACCACCACTGCGGCAACCAACGCCACAACATGGCATAACCATGCCAAGTCTCCTTGAAAAATGGCCATGAACGCCTGGCAATGGCCAAAGCGCTGCGCGAGAACGGCTCAATCAACAACGCGAACAGAAAGACCAACATAGCGCCAGCCCAACTGAAATGTTTAAACGCATAAAGCAAACGGCTGCGAAGCGAATAAAACAAACGCCGTGCCTTGACTTGGTTGGATGTGCCGCCACCTGCATGAAAGGCCTGCACGTCGGCCAGATAGACGCTGCGCCAGCCTGCCTGTCTAGCGCGACAAGATAAATCCAAATCTTCCAAATAAACAAAAAACCGCTCGTCAAAGCCATCAAGAGATTCGAACAGTTCGCGGCGCACCATGTAAAATGCGCCGATAACATGGTCTACATCACGATTGCTGTCGTGCGGCCACTCGGCCATGAAGTGGCCGAGGCGAGGAATCAGCTTATCCAAGCCGAAAGCATGCGCAGCAAAGCCCAAGGGCGTTGGAAAGCGCGCGCAGCTGCGTGACACATGGCCCGACTCATCCACCAACTGCACGCCGCAAATGCCCACATCGGCATGGGCAGGGTCTTGCATATAAGCAAGGGCTTTTTCCAGAGTGCCGGTATAAACGGCAGCATCGGGGTTCAGGAAGAGCAAATATTCAGATTTCGCGTGTCGGCCGCCAAGATTGCAAGCCACTCCAAAACCTAGATTCTTATCCGACCTTATCAATGTTACTGCTGGAATTTCTGCCACATGCTCTGGCGATCCGTCGGTAGAAGCATTATCAACTACGATAACCGGATACTGGGTCGGCAAAGATTCAATGCAGCCCTTTATTTGCAATCCAGAATTCCAATTGACAATCACCACCGATAATATAGTCGACGACCTTGACGACATCAGATCACCCATCTTTCTGCGGTCGAAAAATAGTCAAGAACATAAAAAATATACACACCAACAATAGACGAGAGTAATAAAAAAAATATTTGGATGTATTTGATATTTATTTTCGATAAATCATACTGAGTGAGAAAAAAAATCCAAAATGTTGAAAAGAATTCCCGCCCGCGAACTGAAAAATCTGCCAGATCAATCAACCCATAAAACAGCGCAAATCCAATTGTCTGTATAAAAAACACACGCCGTACAATGCAATTGCAGTCCTTCCAAAAAAACAGCAACAAAAGCATTGTTACGAGTTCTGGGTAAAACACAGGCGAAAATGCCGCACTCGATGCCGAATCGACACCGTTATTATTGTAAGCATCAACGACTGAGAAAAATTGCCCAAAGACATCAAGCACATATAGCGATGACAACTTAAAAATAATAAATGACAGCAACCCAATCAGTAGAATTTTCAATATCGAGAAATCAAATCGACTGAGGTATACAAACGGAAGCACAAACAAAGATGAGTAATGAAAAGATATAGCTGCCGCCGCAATAAGAATCTGCCTGTATACGCTCGCACTCAAATTCAAAAACAATAACATCGTAAAATAAATCGAAAGCGCCACCCTTAATTGGTTGAAGTCTTGCAAAGGAAAAAATTTAAAGAAAAATAAAATGAAAGCCAGAATAAATCCGGCTACGCCTGTATTGCGCGATATTAATTTTAATTTTAACGCAGAAGAAAAAAATGAAATTATTGCAAAAACAACTGCTGGGTCATTAATTACCTTCACCAGCGAAAATGACAACAAAGCAAATCCAGGCTCAAAGCGATAGCCTAGTGCATAATCAAAACCATGGGTTTTTATACTCTCAAAGTAGTATATGTATTGAAAATAATCCGGGGAAAAACCAAACGGAAAGAAGAATACAAACACAGACAGCAATGTGGCTGCAAATAAAAACATCAATTGGGGATTTATTTCTCTGTTTTTATGCGCCATATTTTCAATCAAATCTTACCAGATTGATTTTTTCGAGAAATGAATTGGCAACCTTTTCCCATGAAAGATGATCTTCTATTGTTTTTCTGGCTATGCGGATCTTCTCGATTCTGTTTTCTTTAGACGTAGCAAAAAATCCCTCAACTGCTTCAATCACAGAATCAACATCTGACGATTTTGCCACCCAACTGTTATCCTCATTTCCGGGGTAGTAGTCAGTGTGGATAACCGGCGTGCCACACGCCATGGCTTCAATGAGAGGATAATGTGGCGCCCCATGTTGTGAGTAACACGTAACCAGCAGCACATCGATCGACCGATAATATTCGGCGAGCTCGTGATCATTTTTGATTTTAATAATATCGTAGTCATCAGACGGCGCCACATTTCCAAATGCCACTTTCATTTTCCAATTTGGATTTTTTGCGCTCAAATGTCTGTATGCTGCAATTGCAGTTGCGGTCCCTTTGTATGGCTCAGCGCGTCCAATTGTCCCAATAACAATCTCAGACTTTGAACCGACATCAATGTATCCCTGCTTTAAGCTGAATATTGACAAGTCAATGCCGGGCGGTATTGTTGCAATCGAATCAACACCAGGATAAGATGGCGAATTAACTATCTTGCGTAAACCCAGGGAATACGACAACCTTGACAGCACGTGCTTAACGGGACTCTTGAGAAACGGATAATAACCAGGCTCAAATGCCTGCACGTAATAAACCTTTAATGCGGAGCCGCAGTTTGCCAACCAAACAGGCCAAGCAGTTAAGCTATGATTTGCAAAAAGCACATCATATTCACGACCTACAATCCTTAAACCAGCATATAGACTGAAAATATTATCAAATCCACTTGCCTTCTTTTGCTTTTTATTTTTTTCTACAATCCCAAATTTCCCACAATAAATAACATTTGCATTTGTTGGAAAATATGGCTCATCCGATGTTGCAGGGGCCAGAAATGTGCATTCATGCCCCATGCTAACCCATGAATCAGCCAGTTTCGATAAAACTCGATATCCGCCTTGTTTTGCAAACCCTAAAATTGGTATTAATATCTTCATTCTGAGGCAATCAATCTATTTTGCGTATAACAGAAACCGTCATTACCATCAAATATAAGGCATAATTCACTGCGTAGGAAACGACTGCGCCAACCATACCAAAGACTTCCGTCAACAAGAAAGTAAGAACAACAAAGCTCAAAGAAAAAAGCACTTCTGTAAAAATGAATATTTTTGTCATTGCTTTGCTCAGCATGACATAAGCAATTAACCAGCTGGCTATTTTTAATACATCACCAATCAATTGCCAGAAAAATAGTTTCTCCATTGGCAAAAAGGCAGCGCTAAACAATATCGCAATGATGGAATTCCGCAAAAGATACACCAGTAAGGCACAGAGCACCGCTGCTGGCAAAATAATCCGATAGCCCGCTAAAATCTCTCTTCGCACCTCAGCGCCGGTTTTTAATTCGGCTAATCTAGGCAGGTAATACACACTCAGCGTGGTAGTAACCAACAGTAAGTACGCCCCGCTCAAGCGCCACATGGCCTCCCAATAACCCGCTGCCTCCCAACCAAAGCTCTGGCCCAAATGGTTGCGAATAAATATCTGACTCAAGGGTACGGTGGCTGCAGTCGTTAAGGCCATGGCGGTGTACCTGGCCAGGTTCTTGGCTACCACGGTGTCTATGCGCCCCACCAAGTGTCTCAAGCGAAACCACGGGGTTTTAACACACAAGACCATAGTTACGAAGAACGCCAAGGACTGGTACACCGCAAAGCCGACCAAAGCCCCCATCAACCCCCACTGCACGACCATTACGCTGGTCACCAGCATGGCAAACACGCTGCCCGCGATGTTGGCCACGACATAACGGCGAATGTCTTTTTTGCCGTTCAAGATGGCTAGCAACAAGGTATTGAAGACAAAAAGCACCAAGGTTGCAGAGAACCAGCCAAACACAGGGGACAAACTGACGTTGCTCAGAAACATCCGTGCCAAATCTGTACGAAATGCAAATACCAACACACTGAGTATGACCGAGCCTGCCAGCGCGATCGTGCCCGCTGTTTGCCATACGGCGCGTTGTTTGGACTCGTCTTCGTGATATTCGGCGGTGTATTTGGTCACACCGGTGTTGATCGCCCCGCTGGCCAAGGTGCTGATCATTTGCACCGCGTTTTGAAATTGACCAAAAGCTGCGTAGCCTGCTGGCCCTACGTAAACCGCAAGGATTTTGTTGAGGCCCAACATGGTGAGCATCTTCACGCCAACCGCAATGGCGTTGAGCAAGCTTGTTTTGATGAGCGTCAAGGGCTTAACCGCGGTAGGCGTTACAGGCGGCAACCACTTGATGTACCTGATCCATTGGCATCGTCGGCCCCATCGGCAAACTCACCACCTCCTGGTGAATGGCCTCGGTCAAGGGCAACTGCAAGCCGTTGTAGCCCTTGTAAGCCTGCTGTTGATGTGGCGGTATGGGGTAGTGAATCAGGGTGTCAATTCCTGCGCCCTTGAGGTGAGCCTGGAAAGCAGCACGCTGCTTCACCCGCACCACAAAAAGGTGAAATGCATGGTGTGCCAAGGCATCAACCTTGGCGTCACGGTCAATGGGCATGCGCATCAAGGGGTTGGTAATGCCTTGTGCGTAGGCCACTGCGATTTCTTGGCGAACACGGGTTTCAGCGTTAAGCTGGGGCAGCTTTACGCGCAAAAGCGCGGCTTGCAGTTCATCCAGCCGGCTGTTGAGACCTTGGTAGAGATTTTCGTACTTTTTGTGGCTGCCGTAATTGCCCAAGGCGCGCACTGTTTGGGTCAGCTCGGGGTCGTTGGTGGTTATGGCACCGGCGTCGCCCAAAGCACCCAGGTTCTTGCCTGGGTAAAAACTGAAGCCCGAGGCATGCCCCCAGTTGCCAGCGCGTTTTCCATCTACTGTAGCGCCATGTGCTTGAGCCGAATCTTCCAACACCAGCAGCTCGTGTTCTTCAGCTATCGCCATCAGGGCTTTCATTGGGGCCAGTTGGCCATACAGGTGCACCGCCACGATGGCTTTGGTTTTGGGCGTGATGGCCTCACGCACCTTTTGTGGACAAAGGTTGTAGCTTTGTTCATCGGGCTCCACCAAAACCGGCTTGAGCTGGTTTTCGGTAATGGCCAAGACACTGGCAATGTACGTGTTGGCTGGCACAATGACTTCATCGCCGTCACGTAACTTACCCATTTCTTTCCAGGCGCGCAGCGTCAGCACCAGCGCGTCCAAGCCATTGGCTACGCCCACGCAGAACTGCGAGCCACAGTAGGTTGCAAACTCTTGCTCGAACGCTTTCACCTCTTGACCCAAAACGTACCAACCCGAATCGATAACGCGGGTGACAGCGTCTATCAGGGCTTGGCGGTGCTGTTGGTTGATGGCTTTTAAATCAAGAAACGGGATCATCTAAATACCTAACAATTTTTGCTGGATTACCGATTACGACGGCTCGTGGCGGCACATCTTTGGTTACCACAGCACCGGCCCCTACCAAGGCTTTCTCACCAATAGTGATACCTGGCAACAAAGTCGCATTTGCACCTATGCTGGCACCATTTTTAATCGTTACGCCATTGAACTTTTCTGGGTATTGTTTGGAACGGGGGTATGGGTCGTTTGAAAACGTGGCGTTTGGCCCGATGAACACGTCATTACCTATCACCGAACCATCCCAAATTTGGACCCCCGATTTGACAGTCACACGGTCACCAATTACCACATGGCTCTCTATCAGGGCTTGAGCACAAATGTTGCAATCCGAGCCGATACGCGCCCCCTTGAGGACAACCACAAATTGCCAAACCCTTGTACCTTTACCAATCTGACACTCAGCAACATCAGCCAAAGGATGAATAAAACTCATGATGAAAGTAGCTTTTTGAATTCTTCATATGAACGGATGTAGTCGGCCTCATCGTAATGCGCATTGGCCAACACCAACAACACACAATCAGGGCTGAAGTCGTGCATCGTCCCCCAAACCATGGCGTCTTGAAACAAGCCAATATGAGGTTTATCCAATAGATAGGTGACTTTTTCTTTCCCATCATCCAAGGTCACTTGGCACGAACCATTCACCGCAATCAGATACTGCTTGGTTTTATGGTGTGAGTGCTGCCCGCGTGGTACATTCGGTTGTGTGCCATAAATATAAAAAACCCGTTTGATCGCAAACGGGATGTGAATACCTGACTCAATCGCAACCAACTGGCCTCGCTCATCACCGAGCACTTTATGGTGTATCACTATTGTATTCAAGGGTCACTCGATTCATTGCATCTTGTCTTGGTGCTCGACATACCAGCGCGTGGCAACTTGTATGCCATCGGCAATTGGGTATAGGGGCGCATAGCCCAGCAGACGTTGCGCCTTGCCAATGTCTGCTTGGCTATGGCGCACATCTCCGGCGCGGAAGTCGCGGTAGCTGGGTTGGGTGTCGGAGCTCACGCCGTCGTTTTGCAGTGCATCGCGCAGCGCAGCAAAGAGTTGGTTGAGCGTGGTGCGGTCGCCCACGGCCACGTTATAGACCTGGTGTTTGGCTTCGTCTGCCGCGCAGGCAGCCAGCAAGTTGGCTTGGACCGCATTGGCCACAAAGCAGAAGTCACGGCTGGTTTCGCCGTCGCCGTTGATGAACACGGTTTCGCCCTTCAGCAATGCATCGGTCCATTTAGGGATCACTGCGGCATAGGCCCCGCTGGGGTCTTGCCGTGGGCCAAAGACGTTGAAGTAACGCAGGCCAATGGCCTTGAAGCCGTAACTGCGCGCAAACACGTTGGCGTACAGGTCGTTCACATATTTGGTCACGGCATAAGGGCTCAGCGGGTTGCCAATGTTCTCTTCCACCTTGGGCAGCGCGGGGTGGTCGCCATAGGTGCTGCTGCTGGCGGCGTAGGTAAAGCTTTGCACTTTGGCGTCGCGGGCGGCCACCAGCATGTTCAAAAAGCCGCTGATATTGGTGTCGTTGGTGGTAATCGGGTCTGCCAGGCTGCGGGGCACGCTGCCCAAGGCGGCTTGGTGCAGCACATAGTCCACACCACCGCATGCCTTTTGGCAGTCGGTCAATTGGCGGATGTCGCCCTGAATGAACTGGAAATTGCCCCACTGCGAGGGGCTGACCAGGTTTTTCACCTCGTCCAGATTGCGTTGATAGCCAGTGGCAAAGTTGTCCAGCCCGACGACGCGCTGGTCGGCCTTGAGCAGTGTTTCGAGCAAGTTGCTGCCGATAAAGCCGGCCACGCCGGTAACCAGCCAAGTTTTGGGGTTCTGGCGCAGCTGGGTTTGGAGTTGGTCGTATTTCTTCATGATCACAGGCGCCCGTCTGCGGCGCCCAGCGGCAATATGCTCTTGACGTCATACACCACGGCGCCGGGCACGCCCCAGGCTTTGATGCCGGCCTCGCCCATCTCCATAAACTGTTTGTGGCCCACGGCCAGCACGATGGCGCTGTACTGGCCTACTACAGGGGCCTGGGCCAAGCATTGCAGGCCGTATTCGTGTTCGGCCTCTTGCAGGTCAATCCAGGGGTCGTACACGTCCACCTGGGTGTTGTAGTTTTGCAGGGCTTTGACGATGTCCACCACTTTGGTGTTGCGCACGTCGGGGCAGTTTTCTTTAAAGGTCAGGCCGAGCACCAGCACTTTGCTGCCCAGCACGGGCAGGCCCTTGCGCAGCATGAGTTTGACGGCCTCGTCTGCCACATGGCTGGCCATGCTGTCGTTGATGCGACGGCCGGCCAGAATGACCTCGGGGTGGTAGCCCACTTCTTGCGCTTTGTGCGTCAGGTAATAGGGGTCCACACCAATGCAGTGCCCACCCACCAGGCCGGGGCGGAAGGGTAAAAAGTTCCACTTTGTGCCTGCGGCGTGCAGCACTTCTAGGGTGTCGATACCCAGTTTGTGGAAGATCAGGCTGAGCTCATTCATGAGTGCGATGTTGACGTCGCGCTGGGTGTTCTCGATCACTTTGGCGGCTTCGGCAACCTTGATACTGCTGGCCTTGTGTGTGCCAGCGGTGATGATGCTGGCGTAAAGCGCATCCACCTCGTCTGCGACGGCAGGGGCACTGCCGCTTGTGACTTTTTTGATGGCGGGCAGGCGGTGTTCTTTGTCGCCGGGGTTGATGCGCTCGGGGCTGTAGCCGCAGAAAAAGTCTTGGTTGAACTTGAGGCCGCTGAATTTTTCGAGCACAGGCACGCACACTTCTTCTGTGGCGCCGGGGTACACGGTGGATTCATAAATCACGATGTCCCCCGCCTTGAGCACTTTGCCCACGGTTTCGCTGGCTTTAACCAATGGGGTCATGTCTGGGCGGTTGGCTTGGTCCACCGGGGTGGGTACGGTGACGATGAAGATTTGCACCTCTTTCAGGTCTTGCATGTCGCAGCTGAAGCGCAGGTGTTTGGCGTGTGCCAGTTCTTCGGGGCTGCATTCAAGGGTGTGGTCTTGGCCGCCCTGCAGTTCTGCCACCCGGCGGGCATTGATGTCAAAGCCAACCACTTGGCGTTGCTTTCCAAACTCGACGGCCAGCGGCAGACCCACATAGCCCAGGCCAATGATGGCAATGTTTTTTTTGATCGTCATACGTTTATTTTGGATTCAAACCTTGCAGCTCAGATTCGGTCCTAAGTGCTTCAATCTCAGCCTTTAGGGCCTCGTACTCATCCATCTTGCGCTGCAAAAACCTGTGCGTAATGGCCGCTTTTTCGGCCATCCCAGTCGGGGTGAGCACATAAACATAGCCAAACTTATTCTTGGAATTGGCAAAGTTTTTCATCTTCACCAAACCCTTTTCCATCAGCGCTTTCAAGCAGTAATTCAGCCCGCCCACGCTGATATCCAGTTTCTCGGCCAGTTCTCGCTGGGTGAGGTCGGGGTTTTCTTGCAGGATGCGCATCACCCTGAAATATGTGTCTTCCTGTAATTTGGCTTGGCGACTTGTCATAAGATTGACGAGTTTCCTCTTTACGGTGCTGGTTTGAATGTGTTTTAGATAGGCTATCGCAATGCCGCATCCCTCAGAGGAGCGCGATCGCACGGAGTAGCAAAAAAAAGTTCTGTAAGACCTTGAACATTGTACCCGGTGCTCAGCCGTGCGGTCCACTCCGTCATAAAAAATAGTTTCAGGCGTAGAAGGGTTCAAGCTTCTGCAACTTGCTGCTGTACCGCCTCTTCCAGGCTGACGGTGTTCACCACCAGCTCCAGGTGGGTCAGGATTTCCGGCTCGTGGCGCCCGATGTAGCTCTTGACCTGTTGTCGCCGACCGAAAACTGAGCCACTTTTGAGGGCAGTGCCGGCCTAAAGCTGAACCAGGTGAACAACCTACCCTGCTGAATTTTTGTGCAGCAGGGGAGAGGAGTAATCACCATGGACATGATTGGCAGGATTCGGCGCTTGCATAGCCGGAAGAAGAAGTCGGAGCGCGAGATCTCGCGCATGACGGGGCTGTCGCGCAATACGATTTAGAAGTGGCTGCACGGCGAGGTTGGTGGCCCGCCGAAGTACCGGCGAGCCGAGCGGCCGGGCAAGCTCAGCGTCTTCCACGATGCGCTGAAGCAGGCGCTCCAGGCAGACGCGCGGCGGCCCAAGCACGAGCGGCGTACAGCCAAGGCCCTGTACGCCGAGATCAAGGCGGCCGGCTACGACGGCGGCTACACCCGGGTGAGCGACTTTGTCCGGACGTGGCGCCAGGGCGAGGGCCAGGGCGCTGCGATCAATGCCTTTGTGCCGCTGGCCTTCGAACTCGGCGAGGCCTACCAGTTCGACTGGAGCGAGGAAGGCTTGGTGGTGGGCGGCATCTACCGGGTGCAGGTCGCGCACATGAAGCTATGCGCGAGCCGGGCGTTCTGGCTGGTGGCCTATCCCAGCCAGGGTCACGAGATGCTGTTCGATGCTCACATCCGGTCGTTCGCGGCGCTGGGCGGCATCGCTCGGCGCGGCATCTACGACAACATGAAGACCGCTGTGGACAAGGTCAAGAAGGACAAGGGCCGCTTTGTCAACGAGCGCTTCGCGGCCATGTGCGCGCACTACCTGGTCGACCCGGACTTCTGCAACGTGGCCTCGGGCTGGGAGAAGGGGGTTGTGGAGAAGAACGTGCGGGACAGCCGTCGACGCATCTGGATCGACGCGGCCAAGGTCAGGTTCGGCAGCATCACCGAGTTGAACGCGTGGTTAGGCCAGCGCTGCTGCAGCCTGTGGGAGGAGGTCCGCCATCCCGAGCACGACCAGTTCAGCGTGGGCGAGATGCTGGAGCACGAACGGGCATACTTGATGCCCATGCCCACGCCGTTCGACGGCTATGTCGAGAAGCCGGCGCGGGTGTCCAGCACCTGCCTGGTGGCGGTGGCGCGCAACCACTACTCTGTGCCGTGCGAGTTGCATGGGCAGATGGTCAGCACGCGGCTGTACCCGGCCAGCGTGGTCATCGTGGCCGACGACAAGATCGTGGCCCGCCATGACCGACTGAGCAATGCGGGCGAGACGCGCTACGACTGGCAGCATTACATCCCGCTGCTGCAGAGAAAGCCTGGTGCGCTGAGGAACGGCGCACCGTTTGCCGACATGCCCGAGCCGCTGCAGCGGCTGCGCCGTGGGCTGTTGCGCAACCCGGGCGGTGACCGTGTGATGGCGCAGGTGCTGGCCATCGTGCTGAGCGCCGGGCTCGATGCGGTGCTGGTGGCGGTGGAATTGGCGTTGGTGACCGGGCCGCACGGGAAGGTCAGCGTCGAGCACGTGGTCAACGTGCTGGGCAGGCTGAACGCCCAACCGGCACGGCCGACAGCGGCCACGCACCTGAAGGCGACCACGCCGCCGCTGGCGAACACGGCGCGCTACGACCGGCTGCGAGGCGATAGCACGACGGCCGACGCCACGGACGCCACCACCGAAGGAGCCGACCATGAAGCCTGACGTGCTGGTCGAGCTCAAGGCACTGCGCCTGCACGGCATGGCCGGGGCATGGGCTGATCTGGTCGAGCAAGGCGGTAACGCTGGCATCGAGACCTCGCGCTGGCTGATCGAGCACCTGTTGCGAGCCGAAGGTACTGACCGCGCGATGCGCTCGGTCAGCCATCAGATGAAGGCTGCGACGTTCCCGGTGCATCGCGATCTTGCGGGCTTCGACTTCGAGGTCTCGCCGGTGGATCGCAAGCTCGTCACCAGCCTGGCCAGCACTGCCTTCACCGACGACGCGCACAACGTGGTGCTGGTTGGAGGGCCGGGCACGGGCAAGACGCATCTGGCCAAGGCCATCGGCGTGGCCGGCATCACCCGGCACGGCAAGCGGGTCAGGTTCTACTCGACGGTGGATCTGGTGAATGCGCTGGAGCAGGAGAAGGCTCAAGGCAAGGCCGGGCGCATTGCTGCCATCCTGTTACGGCTGGACCTGGTCATCCTCGATGAGTTGGGCTACCTGCCTTTCAGCCAGGCCGGCGGGGCGCTGCTGTTCCATCTGCTCAGCCGGCTCTACGAGCACACCAGTGTGATGATCACGACCAACCTGGACTTCGCCGAATGGTCCAGCGTCTTCGGCGACGCGAAGATGACCACCGCGCAGCTGGACCGCCTGACGCACCACTGCCACATCGTGGAGACCGGCAATGAGTCGATCCGCTTCAGCCGCAGCACTGCCGAGGCCAAGAGGCGCATCAAGGCGCGCGAGAAAACCCGCAAGCTGGTAAAGACAGAGGCTGAGGCTGATCCGTTCTGATCGCGCGCAGCGCGGGGGGAAGACGCTGCGGGCTACGCCCTGCGCGCCTTCCCCCGCTCGATCAACACACCAACGAGGAGGTAAACGAAGCAGACAAAGAACTACACTTATCCACAGCCGACCCACGCAGAGGCGGCTTCCACCCCTGGCTCAATATTCGGTCGGCGCGGGGGCTCAGATTTGGATCGGCGCCCACATGCCAGAGAACAGAGAGCAACAAAGGGGCAAACTGGCCGCCTTTGGCACCTCTCTTGACAGCCCCCGAGCGCACGAAGAATGGGCCGTTGCCCTGCGTGTTCTGGGGAAAGCAGAAACGAAAACGCCCAACCGAGAAAGGTTGGGCGCTGAATGGTGGTGGAGCGGAGGAGGATCGAACTCCCGACCTTCGCATTGCGAACGCGACGCTCTCCCAGCTGAGCTACCGCCCCAAAGACCGCTACTCTACCACAGTCCTCCCCTCCCCCCGGCCCCCCATGCCCCCGCTCACCGAAGACTTCTGCAACCGCGAGTACAACAACCGCGCCATGATCCCCGACTTCGCTGACTACCTCGTCCGGTGGTCGGCCCAGTCAGCACGGGCACGCGCCGAGCATGCGCACCATGCCGGCCTGCGCTATGGCAGCCATGAGAAGGAGACGCTGGACCTCTTCCCGGCGGGCGGTGGCCACCGCCCGTTGATGGTGTTCATCCACGGCGGCTACTGGCGCAGCCTCGACAAGGACGACTTCTCCTGGGTGGCGCCCGCCTTCCTTGCGCGTGGCATCAGCGTGGCGGTGCTCAACTACGCGCTGGCCCCGGCCGTGAGCCTGGAGACCATCACCCGGCAGGTGCTGCGGGCCCTGGAGTGGCTGTATCGCCATGGCGCCAGCCACGGCGCCGACCCGGACCGGATCTTCGTGAGCGGGCATTCCGCCGGCGGCCATCTCTGCGCCATGAGCCTGGCCGCGCTATGGCCAGCCTGGGATCCCGATCTGCCGGCCGACCTGGTCAAGGGCGGGGTGGCGGTCAGCGGCCTCTATGACCTCGAGCCCATCCGCCTGGCCAGCTTCCTGAATGTCGACCTGAAGCTCGACGAGCGCAGCGTGGCCCGGCTCTCGCCAGCCTGGATGCCACCGGCCTCGAGCGCGCCGCTGATCACCGCGGTCGGCGGCCTGGAGAGCAGCGAGTTCAAGCGCCAGAACGCCCTGCTGGGGGCACGCTGGGGCGCCAACCTGCTTGCCGATGTGGCCATGCCGGGCTGCCATCACCTGTCGGTGATCGAAGGCCTGGCCCAGCCGGGCAATCCGCTGTTCGAGGCGAGCGCCGCGCTCTGCCTGAGTCGCTGACCGCGGCTCGGGCCGTGGTCAGCGGGCCGCCGGCGGCGAAGGGCCACGGGCAAATCGCCCGTCCACTCACCCGATCCCCTCCCGCCCTGGCGACAGCGCCGCCGCCCGCACCCCATGGGCCTGCAGGGCCTCGGGCACCGGCAGGTCCAGGGCCAGCGCGGCGCACAGTTCGCCCATCGCCGCGCACGTCTGGATGCCGTAGCCGCCCTGCGCGGCCACCCAGATGAATCCCGGCGCATCGGGGCGCGCGCCCGCCACCAGCTCGCCGTCGGCCACGAAGGAGCGCAGGCCCGCCCAGACCCGGGTCGGGCGACGGATGCTCAGCGTGGTGGCCCGCTCGAGGCGGTCGATGGCCAGGGCGATGTCGAGCTCCTCGGCCTGCACGTCCTGCGGCGGCACCGGATCGGCATTGGCTGGGGAGGCGAGCAGTTGGCCGGCATCGGGCTTGAAGTACCAGCTCTCGTCCAGGTCGGTGACCATCGGCCAGGCGGCGCAGTCCGGATCCGCCGGCGCGGGGAACACGAAGGCCGAGCGCCGGCAGGGCTGCAGCCCGATCGGCGCCAGGCCAGCCAGCGCGCCGATGCGGTCCGCCCACGCACCCGCGGCATTGAGCAGCCGGCGGGCCCGCCAGTGCCGGCCATCGGCCGTGCTCACCCGCCAGGCCGTGCCCTCGCGCGCAATGCCCGTCACCTCGGCCCCGCAGTGCAGCTCGCCACCGGCCCGTCGTAGGCCGCGCAGAAATCCCTGGTGCAGGCCGTGCACATCGATGTCGCAGGAGCCCGGCTCATGAATGGCAGAGCCGGTATGCGCCGGTCGCAGCACGCTCACCGCGGCCAGGGCCTGCGCCGGGGTCCACCAATCGACGCTGCCTTGCGCGGCCAGTTCACGATGCAGCGCGGCCAGGGGCTCGTCTTGCCCCGGCCTGGCCACGATCAGCGTGCCGCGCGCACTCAGCACCGGGTGCTCGCAGAACCCGGCCGGCGGCTGCATGAGAAAGCCGCGACTGGCCCGCGAGAGCGCGCGCACCTGCGCCGGCCCGTAGGTCTCGGAGAACAGCGCCGCCGAGCGGCCGGTGCTGTGGTAGCCAGGCTGGGCCTCGCGCTCGAGCACCACGGTGCGGCCATGCGGGGTCAGCCACCAGGCCACGGACGCGCCGGCAATGCCGGCGCCGATCACCAGGAAGTCCACATCGGTCATGGGTGTCCCCTGCCCCGGCACCCGGCCGCCAGCGCGAGGGCGGGCCCGGAAAAGAAAAAAGGCGCGCATTGCTGCGCGCCTCGAAAAGGGCAGTCTCGCTGCCTCTCCTCCTCCTCCTCGAATCCGGGTGAGCGGGCTTGCCGTCACCGATTGGTCGCGATCCTAACTGGTCTCGCGGTGTTCGTCCATGAAATTTCGATTCCCGAAATGACAACCATGAATGCGGCGATCAACGCGCCCGATCCACCCAGGCGAGCATGCCGAGCCCCAGCGCCAGAGCGAAAAGGCTGGGCATGCCATTGGCGAGCCAGGGCGGCCAGGTGTTGAGCAGGCCAAGATGCGAGAACAGCCCGTTCATGAAATGGAACGCCACGCCGAGCATGATCCCGGAAAAGACCCGGATGCCGATGCCGCCCGAGCGCACCTGCAGGTAGGCAAACGGCAGCGCCAGCACCAGCATGACGATCACCGCCAGCGGGTAGAGCAGCTTCTTCCAGAGCGCGATCTGGTAGAGGTCGCTGCGCTGCTGGTTGTCCTCCAGGTGCCGGATGTACTGGAACAGCGCGATCGCGGACATCCGCTCGGGCATCAGGGCCAGCACCCCGAGCAGCTCGGGGCTGAGCTCGCTCTCCCAGGCCATGTCGGCGGCCGTGCTGCGCACGGCCCGCAGCGCAGCGATCTCGCCGGCGGCCTGCACCGGCTCGAACCGGGTGAGCGTCACCTGCTGCAGCCGCCAGCGGCCCGGCGCCTCGAAGCGCGCGGCGGCCGCGTCGATGAGCGCCAGCAGCCGGAACTGCTCGTCGAACTCGAACACGTGCACCGCGCGCAGGCTGGTGTCGGCGCGCATCTCGGCAATGTTCACGAAGCGCTGCCGCGTGACATGGCCGGCCGCGTCGCGCAGGGTGTCTTTCACCCAGAGCCCCGAGCGCAGCTCGGCGCCCGCGCCCGCGGCCAGGGCCAGGGCCGAGAAGCGGATCTGCCGGGCAAGGCGGTCGGCCGGCGGGGCGGCCAGCTCACCCACCAGCGCGGTGAACAGCGCAAAGCCGGCCCCCACCGAGACCACCGCGGTCAGCGCCCGGCGCCGGCCCAGCCCCGCCGCGCGCATGGCGGTGAACTCGGAGCTGGCCGCGAACTGGGCAAGCGCATAGATGGCGCCGATCAGCGCCGCCACCGGCATGAGCTCGTAGATGCGGCTGGGCAGGCCCAGGAGCACCACCGCCACCGCATGCTGGAGCTGGTACGCGCCGCGCCCGAGATCGTCGAGCTCGTTGACGAAATCGAAGAAGGCGAACAGACCGAGAAAGCCCGCCAGCACGAACACCACCGCCGCCGTGATCGAGCGGGCCAGGTAGCGGCGGATGAGGATCATGCGATCGCCTTCAGGCCGCGGCCCGCGCGCGCCGCAGGCGCGGCAGCCGCCACGACGAGAGCGCGGTGCGCCGCCACAGCATGAACAGGGCCAGCGCCAGCACCACGGCATGCACCAGCCAGACCGCCACCGCGAAGCGCGCCTTGCCCTGCGCCACCCAGACCTGCGAGAGCGAGATCAGGTTGCTGTAGAGCAGGTAGGCCAGCAGGGCCACCACCAGGTTCACCGAGCGGCCCACGCGGGGATTGAACGACGACAGCGGAATGGCCATGAGCGCGAGCAGCGCCGCCGAGCAGGGCAGGCCGATGCGCCAGACCAGTTCCCCCAGGTGCGAGGCGGTTGGGTCGGCCAGCAGCTCGAGCGTGGTCTTGGCCTTGGCCGCCGTGTGCGGCGCGGGCGCCGGCGCGGGGTCGATGCGCAACCCGTAGCGCTCGAACTCCATCACCCGGAAGGTGGGGTCGCCCGTGTTGCCGTCATAGCGGCGGCCCTTGTCGAGCACCAGGAAGCGCTGGCCGTCGGGCTGGGTGGTGACCTCGCCGCCGGCCGAGACCACCACCGTGAGGCGATCGCCGCTGCGCTGGGTGACGAAGACATTGCGCACCACCCGCTCGTCCTCGGACAGGGCCTCCACGAAGAACACCCGCGAGCCCGCGGCCGACTCGCGGAACTGCCCGGCCGACACCCGCGAGACATCCTGGCGCTGATCGAATCGCTGCTGATATTCGTCGATCTGACGGTTCGCCCACGGCGCGAGCGAGAACGAGAGCAGGCCCACCACCGCCACGAAGGGCGCCGCAAAGGACAGCACCGGCGCGATGAAGTGGCGCAGGCTGCGCCCGCTGGCAAACCAGATCACCATCTCGTTGTCGCGGTAGGCGCGAGTGAGCGCCATGAGCACCGAGACGTACACGGTGAGCACCAGCAGCACCGGCAGGAAGTTGATGGCCGCGAACACCAGCAGCGGCAGGATGCCGGCCGAATCCACCCGACCGCCCGCCGCCCGCCCCAGGGTGCGGATGAGGGTGGTGGTGAGCATGATGGTGAACAGCGCGGCGAAGACCACGCCGGCCAGGTTGGTCAGGTCTCGGCGCAGGGATTTCTTGAAGAGCATCGCTAGGCGCCGGGTGCGGCCCGATATAATCCGCCGTCATTCCGAGGGACAGGTGCTGCCATGCAATTCAGTATAAAGAGTTCGGCCGTCGAGGCCCTGCGTACGGCCTGCGTGCTGGTGCCGGTCAGCCATGGCAGCAATCTCGGGCCGGGCGGCAAGGCGCTCGACGAGGCCATGGGCGGCGCGCTTAGCGCCGCGCTGGCCCGAGGCGATCTGCAGCACAAGGCCGGCGCCACCCTGCTCGTGTACGGCGACGCCCGCAAGGCGGCGCGCGCGGTGCTGGTGGCCACCGGCGATGACGCCGAATGCAGCGAGCGCGCCTTCACCGAGGCGGTGCGCGCGGGTCTGCGCCAGACCGGCGCGCTGGCCTGCGACGAGGCGGTCTCGCTGCTGCACGAGGCCGGCGTCAAGGGCAAGGATCTCGCCTGGAAGCTGCGCCAGCAGGTGGCGGTGGGCCGCGACCTCGCCTACCGGTTCGACCGCCTGAAGTCGCGCAAGGAAACCCAGCCGGTGCGCCCCGGCCGGCTGCACCTGCTGGTGGCCCGCGCCGACAGTTCCCCCGCGCAGACGGCGGTGGCGCGCGCGGTGGCCCTGGCCAACGGCACCGATCTCGCCCGTGACCTCGGCAACCTGCCCGGCAACATCTGCACCCCCACCTATCTGGCCGATGCCGCCCGCAAGCTGGGCGCCGACTTCAAGCTCAAGGTGCAGGTGCTCGAGCGCAAGCAGATGGAAGCCCTCAAGATGGGCTCGCTGCTGTCGGTGGCCCGCGGCTCCGAGGAGCCGCCCAAGCTGGTCGTGCTGCAGTACAACGGCGGCCCGGCCCGTCAGGCCCCGGTGGCGCTGATCGGCAAGGGCATCACCTTCGACACCGGCGGCATCTCGCTCAAGCCCGCCGCCGAGATGGACGAGATGAAGTTCGACATGTGCGGCGCGGCCTCGGTGCTGGGCACGCTGCGCGCGGTGGCCGAGATGAAGCTGCCCATCAACGTGGTGGGCCTGATCGCGGCCAGCGAGAACATGCCCTCGGGCAAGGCCACCAAGCCGGGTGACGTGGTCACCAGCATGTCGGGCCAGACCATCGAGATCCTGAACACCGACGCCGAGGGCCGCCTCGTGCTGGCCGATGCCCTCACCTACGCCGAGCGCTTCAAGCCGCAGGCGGTGGTCGACATCGCCACCCTCACCGGCGCCTGCGTGATCGCGTTGGGTAACCACCGCAGCGGCCTGTTCAGCGCCTCCGACAGCCTGGCCCAGGCCCTGCTCGATGCCGGCCAGGCCTCGGGCGACCCCTGCTGGCGCATGCCCCTGGACGAGGAGTACGGCGAGGCCCTGAAGAGCAACTTCGCCGACATGGCCAATGTGGGCGGGCGGGCGGGCGGCTCGATCACCGCGGCCTGCTTCCTCGCGCGCTTCGCCCGGCAGTTCGACTGGGCCCACCTCGACATCGCGGGCACCGCCTGGCGCTCCGGCGCCCAGAAGGGCTCCAGCGGCCGACCGGTGCCCCTGCTCACGCAGTTCCTGATCGACCGGGCCACGCCGGCCTGAGGCCCGCGCCGGGATGACCCGCGTCGACTTTCACTTCAACGCCCCCGACAAGCTGCACTACGGCTGCCGGCTGCTGCGCAAGATCCACCGGGCGGGTCAGCGCGCGGTGGTCTACGCGCCGCCGGTGGAGATCGCCGCCATCGACACCGGGCTGTGGACGATCTCCGCGCTGGACTTCATCCCGCACGTGGCGGCCAGCGACCCGCTCGCCACGGTCACCCCCATCCTGCTGTGCAGCGAGCCGGTGGACACCCCGCACCACGAGGTGCTGGTCAACCTCGCGCCGCAGACCCCGTCGTTCTTCAGCCGGTTCGAGCGCGTGATCGAGGTGGTGTCGCAGCGCGACGAGGACCGCGCCGCGGCCCGCGAGCGCTGGCGCTTCTACAAGGAACGCGGCTACCCGCTCGCCAGCTTCGACCTGGCCGGCGCCGAAGGCGCGGCATGAACGGCAGCGCGGGCGCGGCCGGGTCCGACGATCCGTTCCTGAACGACGACAGCATCCCGCTGCTGACCGAGGTGGTGCCCCTGCGCCGGCCCGGCGCCGAGACGCCGCCCGCCCCGCGGCAGGACAATGCGCTCCCGCCCCGGCAGCCGGACGAGTCGCCTGCGACGGCACGGGCGGCGAGCCCTGCCCCGCCCCTGGTGTCGGCCACCGCCCCGATCATGGTCACTGCCCCGGCCGCCACCAACGCCACGCCCGTGGCCGCCTCCACCACCAGCCTCACCCAGGCCGACTGGGACGCGCTGGCCGAACGCATCGAGCGCGGCGTCACCGGCCGCATGCTGGCGCAGGCCGGCCCCATGCTGGAGAACTCGCTGCAGACCCTGGTGGCCCCGCTCATCGAGCAGGCCGCGGTGCAGATCGCCCACGACCTGCACGATGTCTTCTCGCACCTGGTGCAGGACCTGGTCGCGCGCGCCGTGGCCGAAGAGCTCGCGCTGCTGCAGGCCCGCGACGACGCGCCCGCCCCTCCCGAATCCCACTGAACCGACCCATCACCATGAACGCACCCGCCGACCAGGGCACGCTCGCCCGCAGCTTCGAGCCCGGCGACATCGAAGACCGCTGGTACCGCGCCTGGGAGGCCCGCGGCCTGTTTGCCGCCGGCCGCACCCCCGGCGCTCCGGCCTTCAGCATCCAGCTGCCCCCGCCCAATGTCACCGGCACCCTGCACATGGGGCATGCCTTCAACCAGACGCTGATGGACGCGCTCACCCGCCACCATCGCATGCGCGGCCACAACACGCTCTGGCTGCCCGGCACCGATCACGCCGGCATCGCCACCCAGATCGTGGTCGAGCGCCAGCTCGAGGCCGCCGGCGGCAACCGCCACGACCTCGGGCGCGAGGCCTTCATCGAGCGGGTCTGGGCCTGGAAACAGGAATCGGGCTCCACCATCACCCGCCAGATGCGCCGCATGGGCGCGTCCACCGACTGGTCGCTCGAGTACTTCACCATGGACCCCACGCTCTCCGAGGTGGTCCGCGAGGTGTTCGTCGGCCTGTACCGGCAGGGCCTCATCTACCGCGGCAAGCGGCTGGTCAACTGGGATCCGAAGCTGCTCACGGCAGTGTCCGATCTCGAGGTGGTGAGCGAGGAAGAACAGGGCCACCTGTGGGAGATCCGCTACCCGCTCGCCGATGGCAGCGGGCATCTCACGGTGGCCACCACCCGGCCCGAGACGCTGCTGGGTGACACCGCGGTGATGGTGCATCCCGACGACGAGCGCTATCGCCATCTGGTGGGCCGCACCGTGCGGCTGCCGCTCACCGGCGAGGGTGATGACCTCGCCGCCGGCTGGCGCGAGATCCCGGTGATCGCCGATGCCCATGTCGACCGTGAATTCGGCACCGGCGTGGTCAAGGTGACCCCGGCGCATGACTTCAACGACTACGCGGTGGGTCAGCGCCACGGCCTGCCGATGATCAGCGTGTTCACGCTCGATGCGCGTCTGAACGACGCGGCACCCGCGCGCTATCGCGGCCTCGATCGCGATAGCGCGCGCCGGCAGATCGTGGCCGACCTCGACAGCCTCGGCCTGCTGGCCGCCACCCGCCCGCACACGCTGATGATGCGTCGGGGCGATCGCACCGGCGCGATCATCGAACCCATGCTCACCGACCAGTGGTTCGTGGCCATGAGCAAGCCCGCGCCCGCGGGCACGCCGCTGAACGGGCGCAGCATCGCGCAGCGCTCGCTCGAGGTGGTGGCCGACGGCTCGGTGAGCTTCGTGCCGGCCAACTGGCGCGCCACCTATGACCACTGGCTAGAGAACATCCAGGACTGGTGCATCTCGCGCCAGCTCTGGTGGGGCCATCAGATCCCGGCCTGGTACAAGGCCGACGCGCAAGGCGCGCCGGTGCACGATGGCACGGTGTTCGTGGCGCGCACCGAGGACGAGGCCCGCGCGCAGGCCGCGGCCGCCGGCTGGGCGGGCCCGCTGGTGCGCGACCCCGACGTGCTCGACACCTGGTTCTCGTCGGCGCTCGTGCCCTTCTCCACGCTGGTCGATCCGGCCGAGCCCTTTCGCGACGGCGCGCCCCGGCTGCGGCCCGAGATGGACCAGTTCCTGCCCTCCTCGGTGCTGGTCACCGGCTTCGACATCATCTTCTTCTGGGTGGCGCGCATGGTCATGATGACCGTGGCCTTCACCGACCGCGTGCCCTTCCGGCAGGTCTACGTGCACGCGCTGGTGCGCGACGCCGAAGGCCAGAAGATGTCCAAGAGCAAGGGCAACACCCTCGACCCGATCGACCTCATCGACGGCATCGACCTCGACACCCTGCTGGCCAAGCGCACCACCGGGCTGATGAACCCGAAGCAGGCCGACAGCATCGCCAAGCGCACCCGGCGCGAGTACCCCAACGGCATCCCGGCCTTCGGTGCCGATGCGCTGCGCTTCACCTTCGCGTCGCTGGCCACGCCCGGTCGCAACATCAACTTCGACCTGAACCGCTGCGAGGGCTACCGCAACTTCTGCAACAAGCTGTGGAACGCCACCCGCTTCGTGCTGATGCACTGCGAGGGGCAGGACAACGGCTTCGCGCCGCACACCGCCGAGCAGTGCGTGCCCGGCGGCTACCTGCACTTCAGCCTGCTCGACCGCTGGCTGACCAGCGTGCTGCAGCAGCTCGAGATCGACATCGCCCGCCACCTGGCCGAGTACCGCTTCGACCTCGCCGCGCGCGCGCTCTACGAGTTCGTGTGGAACGAGTACTGCGACTGGTACCTCGAGCTCGCCAAGGTGCAGCTCGCGGGCGAGGACCCCGCCTCGCAGCGCGCCACCCGCCGCACGCTGCTGCGCACCCTCGAGGCGGTGCTGCGCCTGGCGCACCCGATCATGCCCTTCATCACCGAGGCGCTCTGGCAGAAGGTCGCGCCGCTGGCCATGCGCTACGGCGAGGGCGGCCGCCAGACGCTCGAGGGCGCGGCGCTGGCCGCCGCCATGACCGAGGAACGCTTCAGCATCGTCACACAACCCTACCCCGAGGGCGACGCCAGCCGAATCGATCCGGCCGCGCTCGCCTGGGTGGCGAGCCTGAAATCGCTGATCGATGCCTGTCGGGCGCTGCGCGGCGAGATGGGCATCGCACCCTCGCAGAAGCTGCCGCTGGTGGCGGCTGGCGACGCGGCCCTGCTGCGCTCCTGCGCGCCCTACCTGCGTTCGCTGGCCCGGCTTGAAGCGGTGCGTGTGGTCGACCAGTTGCCCGATTCACCGGCGCCGGTGCAGATCGTGGGTGAAAACCGCCTCATGCTCGAGGTGGCCATCGATCTGGCCGCCGAGCGCGAGCGCCTGGGCAAGGAGGTGGCCCGGGTGCAGGCCGAGGCAGCGCGGGCGCAGGCCAAGCTGGGCAACGACAGCTTCGTGGCGCGCGCCCCGGCCGCGGTGGTCGCCCAGGAGCGTGAGCGCCTGGCGGGATTCGAAGCCCTGCTGCAGCGGCTGAACGAGCAGCTCGCGCGGCTGGGCTGAACCGCCTCGGCCAACCAGGCCTGGCGGCTGGACAGGCAGCGTGAGCGTTCGTGGCATGAGCCAGAAGGAGCCTGCATGAGACTGCGCAGCATCGCTGCCGCCATCCTGGTTGCGGTCCTGGCCGTGCCGGCTGCGGCTCAGGAATCGATCGCCAGGTCCGAGGAACTGATCCGCCTCCAGGATGTTCCGCTCTCCATGCCGGTGAGCTTCGATCGGGCGTACTCGTCCGAGCAGATGGACTTTCTCGCGTGGATCGCCACCCGCGAACTCGACCGGGCGAGCAGTTCGTGGAACCAGCGCCACCCGGCCTGGGGGCTTTACCACGCGAACGTCCGGTACAGCGTCGAGCAGTCGTTGCGGCGGCGCTGGACTGGCGCCGCGGGAACGATCCGAAGCATCTCGCAGAATCCCGACACGGCGCTCGCCAGGTTCTATGCCGACGCCCTCTCGCTTCAGGAGCTCGATGAGGCGCTGGCATTCCATCGCAGCCCGGCGGGCCGGACCTACCTGTCCTACCAGCGCGATCTCAAGCGCGTGATGTACGCCGGCATGCTCGAACTCGAGCGCATCAGCATGGACCCCGACTACGGCGGCGCCGATGCCTCGCTTGCCGACCGGCGTCGGGCCTGGGTCCAGTCGAAGGGCATCCTGCTCGATGCCACCCCGTCGAGCTATGCGTTCCACCTCCGATCCGCTCGCGCCCTGCTGCCCTGGGCGGATGCGGAAAAGCTGGTCTTCGGCCTTCTGGCCGGCGCACCGCCGGGCACCGACGCGTTCCAGTTCCTCGACAGCCGCGTGCCGCAGGCGCAGCGCGAGACGGTGACGCAATACCTCGGGTCGCCGGCGGCCGAGAAGGAGACGAAGGCGCGCGAGGCATGGGCCGAGGCCCTTGCCAAGTCGCGCGACATCGTGCCCCTCGCGGTGAACGATGTCCGCGCGGTGATCGATGTGGTGCAGCGCTGGCAGAAGATCCGCGCCGACCCGAACTCGCTGCCGCGCTCGATCGCCAAGGTAGACCCGGCTACGGTGAGCGTGCCGCAGGAGTACGCCGCGAGCGACATGAGCGCCCCCGATGCGACCGAGACCGTGAGGGCCTGCGTGCCGAACGCGAGCGAGCGCACGGCCACCCTGCTCGTCGAACGCGCGCGCAGCGCGCCGCCGAACACGGTCCTGACCTACATACAGGCGGGCGGCAATCATCTCGTGATCCGCCAGCGCGCCGCGGCCTGCATTCCCACCACAGCGCCCGGCTACCCGATCCCGGCGGCCAACTCCTTCGTCGGCACGGTGCGCGCGGTGGGCATGGACACGGAGCAGGAACGCGTCTGGCGGAACGCGATCGCGCAGGAGCTTGCCGCCTTCGGTGCGAGCGACTCGCTCATCATCATGCCGAACGGCAATGCCTTCGAGGTGAGCTACGCCGTGAACGTGCAGGCGCCGTACATGCTCGTCTATTCCCGCCGCTTCCTCCACAAGGGCACCTACGACGCGAAGCGCTACCGCATCGTGCAAACGGTGGAGAAATTCAGCTCCTTGTCGGTGCAGCAGCAGGGCTCGGGAGACGAGGTGCGCTCCGAGAAGGTCCTCTACTCCACGCCCGCCGAACTCAGCCGGGAGCAGGAGCGCCGCGCGCGCGACGCCAATCCCCGGCCGTGACGGGCAGCGGGCCGCACGCCGGCGGCTCGCCCGGGAAACGCGGCGGGGGTAGGATTCCGCCTACGGAGGCACGCCCAAGCATGGGCGCCCCGATTCACTAGGAGGAGACCATGAAGCAAACCCCCTGGCGGGCCATCCGGCTCGCATCCCTGGCGGCCGTGGCCGTCGTTCTGGCCGCGTGCGGATCCGACAAGGACACCGATCGCGGCACCCTGGCCAGCGCCACGCAGACCGCGGCGGTGCCCAAGGCCACCATCGACGCCACCGTGGCCGCCATGCCGGGCCTGGTGAACCTGATCGGCGGCACCGCCAAGTGCGATGTCGCGTTCAATCGCATCATGTACGGCACCCGTGATCCGGCCAACCAGCAGGTCTCGGCCAGCGCCGGGGTGCTGATCCCCTCGGGCACCGGCTGCACCGGCCCCTACCCCATCGTGGTCTATCACCACGGCACCACCGTCATCAAGGCCGACACCATGTCGAGCCCCACCAACGGCGAAGCCCAGCTCATGATGCTGATGTTCGCCGCCCAGGGCTATGTGGTGGTGATGCCCGACTACCTCGGCTACTCGGGCTC
Organism: Burkholderiales bacterium; assembly: GCA_037146935.1. GTDB lineage: Bacteria > Pseudomonadota > Gammaproteobacteria > Burkholderiales > Burkholderiaceae_E > Quisquiliibacterium. The sequence goes on along the minus strand of JBAWWD010000014.1, from coordinate 80,411 downwards.
CACGCTGAGCTACACGCCCTACCTGAACGCCGACAACACCGCGGTGGTGAGCATCGACGCGCTGCGCGCGGGGCGGCGGCTGCTCACCGACAAGGGTCTGGCCCACAACGGCAAGCTGTTCCTGAGCGGCTACTCGCAGGGCGGCCATGCCGCCATGGCCACGCAGCGCGCGCTCGAGCGTGATCATCCCTTCGAGCTGCCGGTGACGGCCTCGTCGCCGCTGGCCGGTCCGTACGCGCTGGCCAAGACCGTGCTCGACGGCCTGGATGCGCCGGTGGCCGGGGCCAGCGTCTTCACGCCCATGCTGCTGATCGGCGCGCAGAAGGCCTACGGCGATGTCTACACCGCGGCGTCAGACGTCTTCCAGTCGCCCTGGGTGAACGGCATCGAGACCCTGCTGCCGGGCACGCTGAGCTTCGAGCAGCTGATCATCCAGGCCAAGCTGCCGCTCGCGCTCACCGGCGCAGGCGGCCTGCTCACCGACAGCTTCGTCACCCGCTACAAGGCCGATGCGAACTTCAGCGCGCGCAAGCGCGTGGCCCAGAACGACCTGCTCAACTTCAAGCCGCAGGCGCCCACCCAGCTGTGCCAGGGCTCGCGTGACCCGACGGTGCCGGTGGCGAACATGACCTCGGCGGTGAGCTACTTCGCCAGCCAGGGCGTGACCGTGACCGCGGTGGACGTGGAGCAGGTGCCCACCCTGAAGCCGGTGATCGACGCGCAGGTGGCGGCAGCCGGCAGCCTGAGCACCTACCACGGCACCATCATCCCGCCGCTGTGCGCCTCGGTGGCCAAGGCCTTCTTCGACCCGCGCAAGTAAGGCGAGGGCCGGGCCGCGCCGCCGCAAGGGCGCGGCCTGACCGCTGCGGCGCGCCGGGCGAGCATCGCACCGGGCGCCCTGCCCGCTCGGGCGGGCTCAGCCCACGCTGGTGTAGCCGCCGTCCACCGGCATCACGGTGCCGGTCATGTAGCGCGCCGCGTCCGAGCACAGGAACAGGATCGGATCGGCGATCTCGGCGGTATCGGCCCAGCGCCCCACCGGCACCCGCGACAGGATGGCCGCCGAGCGCACCGGGTCTTCGCGGGCGCCGCGCGAGAGCTGCGTGATCACCCAGCCCGGGGCCACGGCGTTCACCCGGATGCCGTCGGCCGCATACGCGCAGGCAAGCGACATGGTGAGGTTGCGCACCGCGCCCTTGGAGGCCGAGTAGGCCGGCTGGCGCGGCCCGCCGAAGAAGGACATCACCGAGCCGATGAAGACGATGGCGCCGCGGCTGCGGGCAAGCAGCGGCCGGGCCGCGGCGCTGACCCGCATGCCGCCCGAGACGTTCACGTCGAGCACCTGATCGAAGACATCCGGATCGTGCTCGGCGTCGCGGCGGATGACCCCGGCGCTGTTGATCACGAAGTCGAGCTGATCGAGCCCGCCCACCAGCGCATCGACCGCCGCGCGGTCGGTGACATCGAGCTGGCGCAGCGTGATGCCCGCGAACGCGGGGTCAGCCGCGGCTGCGCCGATCTCGGCCTCGGTGAGGCCGCAGGCGATCACCCGCGCGCCGGCCTTCGCGAAGGCCTGGCTCACCGCCGCGCCGATGCCCGACACGCCCCCGGTGACCAGCGCAGTGCGGCCGCTGAAGTTGAAACTGATCGTCATGGCGCGTGCCTCAGCGACGGCGAAGGTAGAAGGACCACTCGCGCTCGCCCTGCTCGACCGCCACCAGCTCGTTGCCGGTCTGCCGGGCAAAGGCGGTGAAGTCGCGCTGCGAGCCGGGATCGGTGGAGATCACCCGCAGCACCTGGCCGCTGGTGAGGTCGGTGAGCGCCTTCTTGGCGCGCAGGATGGGCAAGGGGCAGTTCAGGCCGCGGGCATCGACTTCCTTGTCGGCCGAGGGCGAAGGGGCGGTGGTGCTCATGACAGATTCCAGGAGGGGCGGGCGCCCGGGGTCGCGGCGCGGCCGGACGGCCCGCGTGACCGCCGATGGGCGGAAAACCCGTCAGTCTAGCCGCTGGCGGCGGGCGGGTCGACCGTGTCCGCGCGCGGCGACCGATGGCGCAGGGCGCTCAGCCCGCCGGCCACCGCGCCGATCGACACGCACCAGAAGAGTGGCGCATAGGCCATCGAGCCGCCCAGCGCGCTGGCCAGCAGGGTACCGACCACACCGAACAGGGTGGGCAGCACCACCTGCGTGCCATTGACCAGGCTCATGCGCAGGCCCACCGCCTCGCCCACGCGGCCCGGCGGACTCACCTCGTGCAGCAGGGACATCACTGCCGGCTGGCCCACGCCCAGCCCGAGGCCGAGCAGGAAGGACAGGCCGATCAGGCCCCAGAAGCTCGTGACCAGGGGAAAAACCACGAACACCGCGGCCGCCACCAGTTGCGCCACGCCGATGAGCTGCCACTCGCGCAAGTGGCGCGAGATGAGCGGCAGCGAGAGCCGCACGGTGAAGGTGGCCGCCGAGAAGGCGCCGAGCACCGCGCCGATCTCGCTGGCGCTCAGGCCGATGCGGCTGCCCTGGATGGGGGTGAGGAACATGTGCACGTCCCAGACCGTGGAGGTGACCACCACCGACAGGAACAGCATCCGCAGCGGACGCGAGGCGAGCAGGTCGAGCAGCCGGCCGCGCCGGGCCTGCGCTGGCGCCACCCGCGAGGCCTGCCCGGAGAAGGTCCAGCGCCAGCGCAGCAGCGCGAAGGCCGCCGCGATCAGGAGGGTGGACGCGACGAAGGACGCGCCGAAGGACGAGCCCGCGCCCCAGCGGTCGATCAGCTGGCCCGCGAACACCGGCCCGCAGAAGGCCGAGACCGAGTAGCCGACCGCGAGGTGGCCGAAGTGGCGCATGCGCTGCGCGCCTTCGCCGAGATCGCCGGTGAGCTTCTGCACGGCCATGTGGAAGAACATGAAGCCGGTGCCCACCAGCAGGCTGTTGGCGAACAGCGCCGGCAGGCTCAGCCAGACGGCCGGCAGCACGAAGCCCAGCGCCACCACCGCCGAGCCGAGCAGCATGGGCACCCGCGTGCCCACGCGATCGATCCAGCGGCCGGCCGACACCGACAGCAGCATGGGCAGCAGCGCGTAGAGCGAGAGCAGCAGGCCCACCACGAAGGCGGATGCGTGCAGCGAGATGGCCGCCAGCGAGACCGTCATGCGGCTGGCGCTGAACGCGGTGTGACCGATGACCCCCAGGCAGATCACCGGCCACAGGCGTGGCGGGTGATCGGTGCCGGATGGCGCCGCGAGGCTCAGGCGCCCACCTGCCCGGCCACCCAGGCCGCCACCCCGGCCAGGGCCTGGGGCAGCGCCGCGGGATCGGTGCCGCCGGCCTGCGCCATGTCGGGCCGCCCGCCGCCCTTGCCACCCACCTGACGGGCAACGAAGTTGACGAGGTCGCCGGCCTTGACCCGCGAAGTGGCATCAGCCGTGACCCCGGCGATCAGGGTCACCTTGCCGCCATCGACCGCCGCCAGCACCACCGCCGCGGTCTTGAGCTTGCCCTTGAGGGTGTCCATGGTCTCGCGCAGGGTCTTGGTGTCGGCGCCCTCGAGGCTGGCCGCCAGCACCCGGATGCCGCCGACCTCGACCGCGCGGGCGGCGAGGTCATCGCCCTGCGAGGCCGCCAGCCGGGACTTCAGGCGCGCGAGTTCACGCTCCAGGCCGCGAGCCTGATCGAGCATCTGCGCGATGCGCGCCGAGATCTCGGCCGGGGTGGCCTTGAGCGCAGCCGCTGCGTCACCCAGCAGTCCGGCGGTGTGCTGGGCCCAGCTGAGCGCGTTCTCGCCGGTGACCGCCTCGACGCGGCGCACGCCCGCGGCCACGCCGGACTCGGCCACGACCTTGAACAGGCCGATGTCACCGGTGCGCTGCACATGGGTGCCGCCGCACAGTTCGCGCGAGCTGCCGATGTCGAGCACCCGCACGCTGTCGCCATACTTCTCGCCGAACAGCGCCATGGCGCCGCCGCGCACCGCGTCATCGAAGGCCATGACCTGCGCCTGCGTGGCGGCGTTGGCCAGCACCTCGCGGTTGACGATGGCCTCGACGCGGCGAAGTTCTTCGGGCGACACCGGCGCGTGGTGGCTGAAGTCGAATCGGGTCTTGTCGGGGTCTACCAGCGACCCCTTCTGCTGAACATGATCGCCGAGCACCTCGCGCAGCGCCTTGTGCATGAGGTGCGTGGCGGAGTGGTTGCGCACCGTGGCCGAGCGCCGGGCGAGGTCGACCGCGGCCTGCACGGAATCGCCTACGCGCAGTTCGCCACTGGCCAGACGGCCGTGGTGGCCGAAGACATCGGCCTGCACCTTCTGGGTGTCGGTGACGAGGAAACGGGCGGCGCCGGTGGTGATCTCGCCGGCATCGCCCACCTGGCCGCCCGACTCGGCGTAGAAGGGCGTGGTGTCGAGCACCACCACCGCGTCCTGGCCGGCGGCCAGAACCGGCACCGCGGCGCCGCCCACGTAGAGCGCGGTGACGCGACCGCCATGGGTGAGATGCTCGTAGCCCACGAAGCGGGTGAGCGCGCCCTCGTAGCTCAGGCTCTCGCCCATGCGGAACTTGCCCGCGGCACGGGCCTGCTCGCGCTGGCGCGCCATGGCGGCCTCGAAAGCGGCCTCGTCGATGGCGACCCCGCGCTCGCGGCAGACATCGGCGGTGAGATCGAGCGGGAAACCGTAGGTGTCGTAGAGCTTGAAGGCGGTCTCGCCGTCGAGCTCACGGATGCCCCCGGCCAGCGCGGCCTCGAGGATGCCCATGCCGTGCTCGAGGGTTTCGCCAAATCGTTGCTCCTCCTGCAGGAGCACGTCGGCCACCCGGGTGGCCGCGGCGCGCAGCTCGGGGTAGGCCTCGCCCATCTGCTGGTCGAGGTCGGCCACGAGCCGGTGGAAGAACGGCCGCGACTGGCCGAGCTTGTGACCGTGGCGCAGGGCCCGGCGGATGATTCGCCGCAGCACGTAGCCGCGCCCCTCGTTGCCCGGAATGACCCCGTCGACGATGAGGAAGGCGCAGGCCCGAATGTGATCGGCGATGACCCGCAGCGAGGGCACGGCAAGATCGCTCACCGCGGTCTCGCGGGCCGCGGCCTTGATGAGCGCCTGGAAGAGGTCGATCTCGTAGTTGCTGTGCACGTGCTGCAGAACCGCGGCCAGGCGCTCGAGGCCCATGCCGGTGTCGACACAGGGCCGCGGCAGCGGCGTGAGCGTGCCGGCGGCGTCACGCTCGAACTGCATGAAGACCAGGTTCCAGATCTCGATGTAGCGATCGCCGTCTTGTTCCGGGCTGCCCGGAGGACCGCCGGCGACCTCGGGACCGTGGTCGTAGAAGATCTCGGTGCAGGGGCCGCAGGGGCCGGTGTCGGCCATCTGCCAGAAGTTGTCGGAGGCGTAGCGCGCGCCCTTGTTGTCGCCGATGCGCACGATGCGCTCGGCCGGCACGCCGATCTCGTCGGCCCAGATGCGATAGGCCTCGTCGTCTTCGGCATAGACCGTGACCCACAGGCGCTCGGCGGGCAGGCGGTACACGCCGGTGAGGAGGTCCCAGGCGTGGCGGATGGCGTCGCGCTTGAAGTAGTCGCCGAACGAGAAGTTGCCCAGCATCTCGAAGAAGGTGTGATGCCGGGCGGTGTAGCCCACGTTCTCGAGATCGTTGTGCTTGCCGCCAGCGCGCACGCTGCGCTGCGCGGTGGTGGCGCGACGGTAGGGCCGTTGCTCCTTGCCCAGGAACACGTCCTTGAACTGCACCATGCCGCTGTTGGTGAACAGCAAGGTGGGGTCGTTGGCGGGCACCAGCGGGCTGGAGGCCACGATGGTGTGATCGCGCGACTCGAAGAACTTCAGGAACTTCTCGCGAATTTCGGCCGAGTTCATGCGGGGCAATTCAGTGATCTGCGGGGAATCGGTCATTCTACCGAAACCCCCGCGCCCTCGGCGCGGCCCGCCATGCGCTACCGTGAGCGCCCATGATCATCGCCACCGCCGGCCACGTCGACCACGGCAAGACCAGCCTGGTTCGCGCCCTCACCGGGGTCGACACCGATCGCCTGGCCGAGGAGAAGCGCCGCGGCCTGACCATCGACCTGGGCTTTGCCTACGCGCCCCTGGGGGGCGCCGAGCCGGTCGGCTTCATCGACGTCCCCGGCCACGAGCGCTTCCTGCGCAACATGCTCGCCGGGGTGAGCCGGGTGGACCTCGCACTGCTGGTGGTGGCGGCCGATGACGGTCCCATGCCCCAGACCCGCGAGCATCTGGCCATCCTGGGCCTGACCGGCGCGCGCGCCCTGGTGGTGGCGCTCACCAAGATCGACCGGGTGGATCCCGACCGGGTGGCGCAGGCCAGCGCACAGGTGCGCGTCCTGCTCGCCGAGGGGCCCTGGGCCGACGCGCCGGTGTTCCCCGTGAGCACGCCCACCGGCGAGGGGCTTGCCGCCCTGCGCGCGCACCTCGCCGACGCGGCGGCGGCGGCCGTGCCCGACGAGCCGCAGGGTCGGTTTCGCCTCGCCATCGACCGCGCCTTCAGCGTGGCCGGCGCGGGCCTGGTGCTCACCGGCACGGTGCTCAGCGGCCGCGCCCTGCCCGGCGACACCCTGGTCATCTCGCCGCTGGGCCGCGAAGCGCGGGTGCGCGGCATCCACGCCCAGGGCGCGCCGGCGGCCCAGGCCCGGCAGGGCCAGCGCTGCGCGATCAACGTCGCCGGTGGCGGGCTGCAGCCCGAGCAGGCCGGCCGCGGTCAGTGGCTGCTGGCGCCGGCCTTGCATGCGCCCACCCAGCGCCTCGATGTCCGGCTGCGCCTGCTGGCCGGCGAGCGCGGCGGGTCGGCGCGTCGCAGCGCGCAACTCCAGGTCCATCTCGGCGCCGACGCCGTGGGCTGTCAGCTCGCCTGGCTCGACGAGGCGGCAGAGGCGGCCGGGCCGCAGCGCCTGGCGCAACTCATCCTGGCCAGACCGGTCTCGGCGCTGCGCGGAGACCGCCTCGTGCTTCGCGACCCGGCGGGGGGCAGCACCCTGGGCGGCGGCGAGGTGCTCGACCCCTTCGCCCCGGCCCGGGGCCGCGCCCGCCCCGAGCGGCGCCTGCTGCTGGCGGGCTGGGGGCAGCCCGATGCCGGCAGTGCCTTGCAGGCGCTGCTGCAGGCCAGCCCGGCGGGCCTGCCGGTGGAGCCCTTCGCGCAAGCCTGGAACCTGCTGCCCGAGACGCTGGAGGCGCTGCTCGAGGCCCGGCAGGCCGCGCGCCCGGCCGGGCCGCGTCCGCCACTGGCCATCAGCCAGGCCCACTGGCAGACCTGGCTGGCCTCGGTCACGGCCAGCCTCGCCCATCGGCACGCGGCCGAGCCGGCGCGCATCGGCCCCATCGAGAGCGAACTGCTCGACGCGATGCTCGCCGAGCAACGGGCCCGGAGCGGCAGCACCGGCCGCCCCGATGACCCGGCCGCGGCCCCGGACACTGCCCCGGCCCTCGCCTGGCCATCCGGCCGCGAGCAGGCAAGGCAGGTGGCCCGCGCGGCCCTGGCCGCGCAGCTTGCCGCCGGCACGGTGCTGCGCGAGGGCGCGAGCCTGCGTCTGCCCGGGCATGAGGCCCGGCTCGCCGACGCCGATGCCGCGCTGCTGGCGCGGGTGATGCCGATCCTGCAGGCAGGCCTGCTGCGCCCGCCGATCGTGGGCGAACTCGCTGCCACCCTGGGGCTGGCGCGCGCCGACATGCTCACCTTCCTGCGCCGGATGAGCGTGCTGGGCCATGTGCTGCCGGTGGCGCCCAACCGCTTCTTCGCCCCCGAGGCCCTGGGCGCGCTTGCCGCGATCGCCCGGACGCTGGCAGGGGCTTCGCCCGATGGCGGCTTCGACGCCGCGGCCTATCGCGATGCAAGCGGCATCGGCCGCAACCTCACCATCGAGGTGCTGGAGTACCTTGATCGCGCTGGCATCACGCGGTTTGCCGGCGAACGGCGCCAGGTGATCGCCCACTGAGTGCCCACTGAGTGCCCGCTGAATGCCCGCTGAATGCCCGCTGAATGCCCGCTGAGTGCCCACCGGGCGCCCGATGATCGCCCCGCGAGCGCCCCGAAAACGGGCACCCTCGTGAAGCGGGATGCCCAGAGTTGGCCCGGGCCGAGGTTCCGGCTATTCTTCGCGCCAGCGATGGGTGGTGGCACGAATCGCCGTCCCGCATAACCAGGAGAGACACAGCATGCAGCTTCGCAATCACCACGACCTGTGGGCGGGCATCATGTTCGCGGGCTTCGGCCTGCTGTTCATGGCGCTGTCCCAGCAGTACCAGCTGGGCTCCGCCGCCAAGATGGGCCCCGGCTACTTCCCCACCATGCTGGGGGCGCTGTGCACGCTGCTCGGCGTGCTGATCGCCGCCGGCGCGTTCGGCTCCAGGGCCAAGCACGCCCGGGTAGCCAAGGTGGGCTGGCGCGAGCTGATCCTGGTGCTGGTCTCGGTGGCCCTGTTCGCCACGCTGCTGCCCCAGCTGGGCATCATCGTGGCACTGGTGGTGCTGGTGGTGGTCGCCTCCACCGCCAGCTTCGAGTTCCGCCTGCGTGACGCCCTCATCTCCGCACTGGTGCTGCTCGTGATGTCGTACCTCGTGTTCGTCAAGGGCCTTGAGCTGCAGTTTCCGCTGCTGCCCAAGTTCATGACCAAGTAAGCCCCAGGAACGGACATCATGGATCAACTCCTCGGCAACCTGGCCCTCGGCTTTGCCACCGCGGCCACGCTAGACAACCTCTTCTACTGCTTCGTCGGTGTGGTGCTCGGCACCCTCATCGGCGTGCTGCCTGGCATCGGCCCGCTGGCCACCATCGCCATGCTGCTGCCGGCCACCTACAAGATGACCGACCCCACCTCGGCGCTCATCATGCTGGCGGGCATCTACTACGGCGCGCAGTACGGGGGCTCCACCACCGCCATCCTGGTCAACCTGCCGGGTGAGTCCTCATCGGTGGTCACCACGCTGGATGGCTACCAGATGGCCCGACGAGGGCGAGCCGGCGCGGCGCTGTCCATCGCGGCCATCGGCTCGTTCTTCGCGGGCACCGTGGCCACCTTCCTGCTGGCCGCCTTCGCGCCGCCGCTGGCCGAGATCGCCTTCAAGTTCGGCCCCGCGGAGTACTTCGCGCTGATGGTGCTGGGCCTGATCGCGGCGGTGGTGCTGGCCAACGGCTCCATCTGGAAGGCGCTGGCCATGGTGGTGCTCGGCCTGCTGCTGGGCATGATCGGCACCGACGTGAACTCCGGCGTGGCGCGCTTCTCGTTCGACGTGCCCGAGCTCTCCGACGGCATCGAGTTCGCCGTGGTGGCCATGGGCATGTTCGGCTTCGCCGAGATCATCCTGAACCTCGAGCAGCGCGAGAACCGCGAGGTCTTCACCAGCAAGGTGGGCAAGATGCTGCCCACCAAGGCCGAGTTCAAGCGGGCGATCTTCCCGATCCTGCGCGGCACCACGCTGGGCTCCATCCTGGGCATCCTGCCCGGCGGTGGCGCGGTGCTGGCCTCGTTCTCCACCTACGCCATGGAGAAGAAGCTCTCCAAGCACCCGGAGGAGTTCGGCAAGGGCGCCATCGAGGGCGTGGCCGGCCCCGAGGCCGCCAACAACGCGGGCGCGCAGACCTCGTTCATCCCGATGCTCACCCTGGGCATCCCCACCACCCCGGTGCTGGCGCTCATGGTCGCGGCCATGATGATCCACAACATCCAGCCCGGCCCGCAGGTCATGACCAGCAACCCCAAGCTGTTCTGGGGCCTGATCGTGTCGATGTGGATCGGCAACCTGATGCTGGTGATCCTGAACCTGCCCCTGATCGGCATCTGGATCAAGCTGCTCACGGTGCCCTACCGCATCCTGTTCCCGGCCATCCTGCTGTTCTGCTGCATCGGGTCGTACTCGCTGAACAACAACGTGTTCGACGTGTTCATGACCATCCCGTTCGCCATCCTGGGCTACGTCTTCAAGAAGCTCGACTGCGAACCGGCGCCGCTGCTGCTGGGCTTCGTGCTCGGCAAGCTGATGGAGGAGTACCTGCGACGGGCCATGACCATCTCGCGCGGTGACTGGTCGGTGTTCATCACGCGGCCGCTCTCGGCCACGCTGCTGGGCATCGCGGTGCTGCTGCTGGTGATCGTGTTCCTGCCGGCCATCGCCAAGAAGCGCGAAGAGGCCTTCGTCGACGACTAGCGCCATGCCGGCATCCGGGGCGCTCTGCACCGCCCCGGGCGCTTGCGCCCCGCCCGTGTGCGCCCCGGCCTTGCCCGGGGCGGCTTTGCTAGACTGCGCGGCTTTCCTTCTGCCGCGCCTCCCATGCCCCTCCCGCTTCGACGCCGGCTGCTTGCCGGCCTGCCTGCCGCCGCCCTGGCGACGACTCTGACGCGGCCTGCCAGCGCGCAGGCCTGGCCCACGCGACCGGTGAAGCTGGTGATCCCGTTCCCGGCGGGCGGCGCCACCGACATCATCGGCCGCACCTTGGCCACGCGCCTGGGCACCGCGCTGGGCCAGCAGGTGGTGGTGGAGAACCGGCCGGGCGCCGGCGGCAGCATCGGGGCAGACATGGTCGCCAAGGCCCCGGCAGACGGCTACACCGTGCTCATGGGCACCGGCTCCACCCACTCGGTGGGCCCGGCCATCAACCCCAGGATGCCCTATGACGCGGCGCGCGACTTCGCGCCGGTGGCGCATGTGGCCAATGCGCCCAGCGTGCTGGTGGTGGGCGCAGGCTTCCCGGCGCGCACGGTGCAGGAACTGGTGGCGCTGCTGCGCCGCAGCCCCGGCCGCTACAACTTCGGATCCTCGGGCATCGGCACCTACCCGCATCTGTCGGCCGAGATGTTCAAGTGGCGCGCCGGTGGGCTCTTCGTGGTGCACATCCCCTATCGCGGCACCGGCCTGGTGATCACCGACCTGGTGTCCGGCCAGATCGCCTTCCTGATGGACAGCGTGGTCTCGGCCCAGCCGCACATCCGCGATGGCAAGGTGCGCCCGCTGGCGGTGAGCGGCGAGCGCCGCTCGCCTTCGTTGCCCGAGGTGCCCACCTTCGCCGAGGCCGGCATCGGCGGCATGGACATCAGCAACTGGTTCGGCGCCTTCGTCCCCGCCGGCACCCCGCCCGAGGTGCTGGCCCGCCTGAACCGCGAGATCAACGCGGCGCTGCGCGCGCCCGAGGTGCTCGAGCGCCTGGAGCGCGCCGGCGCCGAGCCGGCTGGCGGCAGCCCCGAGCAGTTCGCCCGCCTCATCCGCGCCGACCACGAGAACTGGAAGGCGGTGATCAAGCGCGCCGGCATCAAGCCCGAATGAAGGAGACCCGGCCATGAGCAACCCGGCGGCAGACACGCTGCAGATCCTCGCCTTCGATGTCTTCGGCACCGTGGTCGACTGGCACGGCTCGATCGCGCGCGAGGTGGACGCGATGCAGCTCGGCGTGGATGGCGGGCGTTTCGCGCTGGCCTGGCGGGCCGGCTACCTGCCGGCCATGGAGCGCGTGCGCAAGGGCGAGCTCGGCTGGACCCGCATCGACGACCTGCACCGCATGATCCTGGACAGCGTGCTGACCAAGTTCGGCATCCGCCTGCTGCCCGATCGCGTCGAGCACCTGAACAAGGTCTGGCACCGGCTCGACCCCTGGCCCGATACCCTGGCCGGTCTGCACCGGCTGCGCAGCCGCTACACCCTGTGCACCCTGTCCAACGGCAACCTGGGGCTGCTCGCCAACATGGCCAAGCGGGCCGCGCTGCCCTGGGACCTGATCCTCTCGGCCGAGGTCTTCCGCCACTACAAGCCCGACCCGCAGACCTACCTGGGCGTGGCCGACATCTTCGGCGTGAGCCCGGGGCAGGTGATGCTGGTGGCCGCGCACAAGGAAGACCTGCACGCCGCCGCGGCCTGCGGCCTGCGCACCGCCTTCGTCACCCGGCCGATGGAGTTCGGGCCCACCCGGCAACCCGACATCAGCCGCGAGCCCGCGTTCGACCACCACGCCACCGATTTCCTCGACCTCGCCGACCAGCTCGGCTGCTGAAAGATCGCCATGAGCGCCACCCCCTTCGACTTCGACTGGTCCGTCCGCTATCCCACCTACCGGGCGCCGGTGTTCGCGCGCAACGTGGTGGCCACCTCGCAGCCGCTGGCCGCGCAGGCTGGCCTGCGCATGCTCGCCGCCGGAGGCAATGCGGTTGATGCCGCCATCGCGGCAGCCGCGGCCATCACCATCGTGGAACCGGTCTCCAACGGCCTGGGCAGCGACGCCTTCGCGATCGTCTGGGACGGACGCGAGCTGCACGGCCTGAATGCTTCCGGCACCGCGCCCGCCACCTGGGACACCGCCTACTACGCGCAGCGCCATGGCGGGAAGTTCCCGATGCGCGGCTGGGACAGCGTCACCGTGCCGGGCGCGGTGAGCGCCTGGGCTGCCCTGCACGAGAAGTTCGGCAGCCTGCCCTTCGAGGACCTGCTGCAGCCGGCCATCGAACTGGCCGAGCGCGGTCACGGCGTGGCCGGCATCGTCAGCCAGAAGTGGGCCGCGGCGGTGCCCGAGCTGCACACCCAGCCCGGCTTCGCGCAGGCCTTCATGCCGCGCGGTCGGGCGCCGCGCATCGGCGAGCGCTTCGCCCTGCCGGCGGCGGCCGCCACCCTGCGCCGCATCGGCGCCACCCGTGGCCGCGACTTCTATGAAGGCGAGACCGCGCAGGCCCTGGTGGCGCACGCCCGCGAGCATGGCGGCACGCTGAGCCTGGCCGACCTGGCCGGCTACCGGCCTGACTGGTGCGGCACCATCAGCCAGGACTACCGCGGCCACACCCTGCACGAGATCCCGCCCAACGGTCAGGGCATCGCCGCGCTGATGGCGCTGGGCATCCTGCAGCACTTCGACATCGGCGCGCACCCGGCCGACTCGCTGCGCACCCGTCACCTGCAGATCGAGGCCATGAAGGCCGCCTTCGCCGATGTGTACCGCTACGTGGCCGATGTGCGCTACATGACCGAGGTGACCCCCGCGCACCTGCTCGACCCCGGCTATCTCGCGCAGCGCGCGCGGCTGATCCGCGAGGATCGCGCCACCGATTTCCAGCATGGCCTGCCCCCGGCCGGCGGCACCATCTACCTGACCGCCGCCGACCAGCACGGCATGATGATCTCGTTCATCCAGTCCAACTACATGGGCTTCGGCTCTGGCGTGGTGGTGCCCGAGGTGGGCGTGTCGCTGCAGAACCGCGGCTACTGCTTCTCGCTCGATCCGGCGCACCCCAACTGCGTGGCGCCGGGCAAGCGGCCCTTCCAGACCATCATCCCGGCCTTCCTCATGAAGGACGGCGCTCCGCAGATGAGCTTCGGCGTGATGGGCGGCAACATGCAGCCGCAGGGCCACATGCAGACCCTCTCGCGCATGCTCGATCACCGCCAGAACCCGCAGGCCGCCTGCGACGCGCCGCGCTGGAAGGTGCAGCGCGGCCTGAAGCTCGACATCGAGTCGACCATGCCCGAGGCCATCGTGGCCGGCCTGCGCGACCTGGGCCACGAGATCGAGCCGGTGCTCGACTCCTACATGGACTTCGGCTCCGGCCAGTTCATCTGGCGCCTGAGCGACGACCTCGATGACGGTTACGCTGCCGCAAGCGACAGCCGCCGCGACGGCTGCGCCGCCGCCTTCTGATCCCCGGGCCATCGCCGTCCGCGCCCCGGGGGCTCGGCCCGTCCCCGGGGTGAAGGCGTCTAGAATGGCGGGCTTGCCCCGCGGACACGCGCATCGGCAACCCCATCCCACCCGCTCCCGGAGACCGCCCGCATGACCCAGCGCACCTACGAACCCATCGCCCCGGTGACCGTGGCCTTCCTGGGCCTGGGCGTCATGGGCTACCCCATGGCCGGCCATCTGCGCCGCGCCGGGCATTCGGTCACGGTCTACAACCGCACCGCCGAGAAGGCCGATCGCTGGGCCGCCGAGCATGGCGGTCAATCGGCGCCTACGCCGCGACAGGCCGCGCATGGCGCCGACCTGGTGTTCGCTTGCGTGGGCAATGACGACGACCTGCGCTCGGTGGTGCTCGGCGAGCACGGCGCCTTCGCCGGCATGAAGCCGGGCGCGGTGTTCGTCGATCACACCACCGCCTCGGCCGAGGTCGCGCGCGAGCTGTACCGCCAGGCGGGCCAGCACGGCCTGCACTTCCTGGATGCGCCGGTGTCGGGCGGCCAGGCCGGCGCGGTCAATGGCCAGCTCACCGTCATGGTGGGCGGCGATCTGCCGGTCTTCGAGCAGGCCCGGCCGGTGGCCATGGCCTTCTCGCGCGCCTTCACCCGCATCGGCGAGGCCGGCAGCGGGCAGCTCGCCAAGATGGTCAACCAGATCTGCATCGCCGGCCTGCTGCAGGGCCTGTCCGAGGGCGTCAACTTCGGCCTGGCCGCGGGCATCGACATGAACCTCGTCCTCGAGGTGATCGGCAAGGGCGCGGCGCAGAGCTGGCAGATGGACAACCGCGGCCGCACCATGGTCGAGAACCGCTTCGACTTCGGCTTCGCGGTGGACTGGATGCGCAAGGACCTCGGCCTGTGCCTCGAAGAGGCGCGCCGCAACGGCGCGCCGCTGCCCGCCACCGCGCTCATCGACCAGTTCTACCGCGATGTGCAGGCCATGGGCGGCGGGCGCAACGACACCTCCTCGCTGATCCGGCGCCTGCGCGCGGGTCCGGCCTGAGTCACGCCATGGCGCAGTCCACCGCCGGTCTCCTGCCGCGTCCGGGTCGGGCCCTGATGGGTCTGGTCGTGCTGCTGCTCGGCCTGCTGGGCGGCACGGCCCAGGCCCAGTTCTCGGCGGCCGGCGGCGCGGCAGCGGAATCGGCGGCCGAAAGCGCCACGCGGCGCGACGGCGTGGCCTCCTACGGCACGCGCAACGTCTACCGCGCCGGGCGCACGGTGCGGGTGGCCACGCCGGTGGAAGGCGACTTCCATGCCGCCGGCTCGCGAGTGGTCATCGACGCCGAGGTCAAGGGCGACGCCATGCTGATCGGCGGCGATGTCGATCTGCGCCGGCCGGTGGGTGGCGACCTGCGCGCGGCCGCCGGCAAGCTGGTGCTCGACGCCCCGGTGGGCGGCGATCTGCTGCTGGTGGGCTCCGAGCTCGCCTTCGAGCGCAGCGCGCGCATCGGCCGTGACGCGCTGATCGCCGGGCGCTCGGTGGACATCCGCGGCGAGATCGGCGGCGAGCTCACGGTCTATGCCCAGCGCATCGCCATCGACGGCACGGTCGGCGGCAAGGTGCGGCTGGTGGCCGAGGAGATCGAGCTGCTCGAGGGCGCGCGCATCCTGGGCGCGCTCTCCTACACCAGCCCCAACCCGATCAAGCAGACGCCCGGCGCGCAGGTGCGCGGCGAGGTCACCCGCCAGGAGGCCGAGAAGCCTGCCCCGGTGCCGGCCGACGACCCGGTCAACAGCCGCTGGGGCCTGCTCGGCGCGGTGCTGTGGTCGATCGGCCTGCTGCTGTTCGGCGCGCTGCTTCTTCTGGGGCTGCCGGGCTTCACCCGCGAGGCCGCGCGGCGCGCCTGGCATGACGCCGCCGCCTCGCTGGGCCTGGGCTTCGCGCTGCTGATCGTGCTGCCGGTGGGCGCGGGCGCGGCCATCCTCACCATCGTGGGCATTCCGCTGGGCGCGGCGCTGCTGGCGATCTACCCGGTGCTGCTGCTCACCGGCTACCTGATCGGCGTGTGGTCGGTGGCCCTGCGGGCGCGCCAGGCCTTCACCGACGGCAGCGCCGGCACCCGACTCGGCCTGATCGCCTGGATGGCCGGCACGCTGGTGCTGCTGCTGCTCGTGGGCGCGGTGCCCTTCCTGGGCTGGCTGATCTCGGCCTGGGTCATGCTCTCGGGCATGGGCGGCATGATGCTCACCGCCTGGCGAGGGCGTCAGCCATGAGCGCCACGCGCCTGTGGGTGGGGCTGGCGCTGGGCCTGCTCGCCCTGCCGCTGGTGGCGCTGGCCGCCGGCCAGGCGGGTCTGCTCGCCGGGCAGGCTTCGGCGCCCAGCCCGGGGCTGCCGCTGGCCCCCATCAACGAGTCGCGCGACAACGCGGTGTCCAGCCAGAGCGTGTCGGCGGCCCATCGCATCGAGCCCATCGCGCTGCGTGGCGAGCCCCATGCCGCGTTCGCGCGGCTTGCCGACCAGGCGGCCGCCCTGCCGGGCGTGCGGGTGGTCGAGCGCACCGCCAGCCATCTGCGCGCCGAGTGCGAGAGCCGCTGGTTTCGCTTCATCGACGACCTCGACCTGGTGCTCGACGCGCCGGCCGGGGTTGCCCATGTCCGCTCGGCGGCCCGCATCGGGCGTCGAGACTTCGGCGTGAACCGCGCCCGGGTGGAGGCCCTGCGCCGCGCCCACGAATCCCAACCAGGAGAATGACCATGGCCTTCCAGACCCTGCCCTCCGGGCTGCAGTACGACGACACCACCCCGGGCAGCGGCGCCGAGGCGGCGGCCGGCGCCCACGTCACGGTGCACTACACCGGCTGGCTGTGGCAGAACGGCGCGCGCGGCGCGAAGTTCGATTCCAGCAAGGACCGCGGTCAGCCCTTCTCGTTCCCGCTGGGCGCGGGCCATGTCATCCGCGGCTGGGACGAGGGCTTTGCCGGCATGAAGGTCGGCGGCACCCGCCAGCTGCTGATTCCGCCCGAGATGGGCTATGGCGCGCGCGGCGCGGGCGGCGTGATCCCCCCCAACGCCACCCTGCTGTTCGAGGTCGAACTGCTCGGCGTCTGACGATGACGGAAAAGGTTCCCGCCGCCACCCACAACTTCATCCGCACCCAGGTCGAGACTGACCTGGCGGCGGGCGCGCACGCCAGCCGGCGCTGGTGCGGCCATCCGGGCCCCGGCAGCGAGCAGGCTGCCGGCCAGCCAGACCCGGCGCGCATCCGCACCCGGTTTCCGCCCGAGCCCAACGGCTACCTGCACATCGGTCATGCCAAGTCGATCTGCCTGAACTTCGGGCTGGCGCGCGACTACGACGGGCGCTGCCACATGCGCTTCGACGACACCAACCCGGTCAAGGAAGACCAGGAGTTCGTCGACGCCATCCTCGACGCGGTGCGCTGGCTGGGCTTTGGCTGGGATCACCCGGCCGAGGGCGGCGGCGAGAGCAACCTGTACTTCGCCAGCGACTACTTCGAGCTGCTCTACCAGATGGCCGAGCATCTGGTGCAGGCCGGTCATGCCTACGTCGACTCGCAAAGCGCCGAGCAGATGCGCCTGGGCCGCGGCACCCTCACCGAGCCGGGCAGGAACTCGCCCTACCGCGACCGGCCGGCGGCCGAGAGCCTGGCGCTGCTGCGCGAGATGCGCGACGGCGTGCATCCCGAGGGAAGCCACGTGCTGCGGGCGCGCATCGACATGGCCTCGCCCAACATCAACCTGCGCGATCCGGCCCTCTACCGCATCCGCTTCGCCGAGCATCACCGCACCGGCGAGCGCTGGCGCATCTACCCCATGTACGACTACGCGCATCCGATCTCCGATGCGCTCGAGAACATCACCCACTCGATCTGCACCCTGGAGTTCGAGGACCACCGCCCGCTCTACGACTGGCTGCTCGAGCGTCTGGCCGAGGGCGGCTTCTTCCAGCGCCCGCTGCCGCGGCAGATCGAGTTCGCGCGGCTGAACCTGAGCTACACCGTCACCAGCAAGCGCCGCCTGCAGGAACTCGTGAGCACCGGCCGCGTTGATGGCTGGGACGATCCGCGCCTGCCCACGCTCGCCGGTCTGCGCCGACGCGGCTACTCCCCCGAGGCGATCCGGCTGTTCTGCGATC
The DNA here is from genome assembly GCA_037146935.1 of Burkholderiales bacterium. Lineage (GTDB taxonomy): Bacteria > Pseudomonadota > Gammaproteobacteria > Burkholderiales > Burkholderiaceae_E > Quisquiliibacterium. The sequence goes on along the minus strand of JBAWWD010000014.1, from coordinate 62,653 downwards.
GCATCGGCGTGTCGCGCGCCGACACCTGGATCGACATGAGCGTGCTGGAGCAGGCCCTGCGCGATGACCTCGAGGCGCGCGCGCCGCGCAGCGTGGCGGTGCTCGATCCGCTGCGGCTGGTCATCACCAACCTGCCGGCCGACCACCTCGAGAGCTGCAGCGCCCCCTTCCACCCGCAGCGGCCCGAGCTGGGCCGGCGCGAATTCCCCTTCTCGCGCGAGCTCTACATCGAACGCGAGGACTTCGCGATCGAGCCCCCCAAGGGATTCTTCCGGCTGTTCCCCGGCAACCTGGTGCGGCTGCGCTATGCCCATGTCATCCGCTGCACCGGCTTCGTGCCGGGCGCCGATGGCCGCGTGGACACCGTGCTGGCCGAGCTCATGCCCGATTCGCGCTCGGGCACGCCCGGCGCCGATGCCTACAAGGTCAAGGGCAATCTGCACTGGGTGTCGGCGGCCCACGCCCTGCCCGCGCAGGTGCGCCTCTACGAGCGGCTGTTCACCGAGCCGCAGCCCGGCGCCGGTGATGGCGACTACCTCGCTGCCCTCAACCCCGACTCACGCCGCGAGGTGTCGGCCTGGGTGGAACCGTCGGCGCTGCGCGCCCCAGCCGGCCAGGCCCTGCAGTTCGAGCGCCACGGCTACTTCGTGACCGACAGCCGCGACAGCCGCCCGCAGCAGCTGGTGTTCAACCGCTGCGTGAGCCTGAAGGACACCCGGCAGAAGGCCTGACCCGGCGGCGGCGCTCAGCCGCCGAGCACCTCGTCGGCCACGAAGCCGTTGTGCAGGCGTTCCTCGCCGAAGGTGCTCATCGGGCCATGACCGGGCACGAAGGAGACATCGCTGCCCAGCGGCCAGAGCTTCTTCGTGATCGAGTCGATCAGGTCGGCGTGGTTGCCGCGCGGGAAATCGGTGCGCCCGATCGAGCCCTGGAAGAGCACGTCGCCCACGATCGCCAGGCGCGCACCCTCATGGAAGAACACCACATGGCCGGGCGTGTGGCCGGGCGTGTGGATCACCTTGAGGGTCTGCTGGCCGAAGCGCACGGTGTCGCCATCGACCAGCCAGCGGTCGGGCTGGAAGGCGGCCAGGGGCGGAAAGCCGAAGCGATGGCCCTGGCCGGGCAGCTGGTCGATCCAGAACTTGTCGTCGATGTGCGGCCCCTCGAGGGGCACGCCGTGGCGCTTGGCGAACTCGGCAGCCTGCCCGCAGTGATCGATGTGACCGTGGGTGAGGAAGACCTTCTCGAGCCGCACGCCGAGCTTGCGCAGCGCCTCGTCGATCTGATCGAGGTCGCCACCGGGATCGAAGGCCGCGGCCGTGCCGCTGCGGGTGCAGACCAGCAGCGAACAGTTCTGCTGGAAGGGCGTGACCGGCACGATGGCCAGCTGCAGCGGCGGGGAGTCGAGCGCCGGCGAGGCTCGATCGGGGTGGTCTGGGCTCATGCCACTCGGGTCCTGAAGGCGGGGCGGCGCCAGCCCGGCGCCGCGATTCGGGGGCCGGGGCGGCTCACCGGACGAGGATCTGGTCGAGCACCCGCCCGCCCGGATCGGTGAGCCGGATACGCACCGGCAGCAGGTGCTGATCGTACCCGAGCCAGATGTCGATCCGGGGGTCGCGCGCGGGATCCCCGTCGTGCCGGGTGAGCCGCAGGGCACGCACCGGCCCCTCATCGGTGGCCAGGGTCTCGTCGCCCAGGCTGCGGTAGGCCACCGTGTCGACGCTGCGAGAGCCGAGTTCGGGCAGCGACAGGGTCATGCCCGGGGCGAGCAGTGATGGCCGGCCGCGGGCGATCAGGCCAAGCTGGATCAGCATCGAGAGGCGATCCTGCGTGCCCGGCGGCGCGCTCGCGCGCTGCCCGCCCGAGAAGCTTGCCTGCCCGGTGGCCGCGTCGAGCGCGGCCCAGCGCAGCCCGCCGCGGCCGCGCTGCTCGGTGTGACGCTCAGGCTGCAGGCCCTCGTCGCCATAGCCGCCGGTGCTGGTCTGGGTGAGCACGCCGCTGTAGAAGAGCGCGGTGAGGCCCTCGGCGCGGCCCTCGGTGCGCAGCTGATAGCGCCCGTCGGCGGCCTCCACCTGGTACTCGAGGACGGCCACCGAATGGCGGCTGGCGTAGTCGCCGTAGTGGACGCGAAAACGGATGCGCGCCGACTGCGGGGCGGGCAACGGGGCGCCGGAGGGCGGCACCGGGCTGGCCGCCGCGGCCGCGCTCGCAGGCGGGGCAGCGCCGGATGCCGACCCTGCGCCGACACCGGCCTCGGCGGCGACCGCCCCGGAAGCCGGCCCGCCAGCGGGCGCGGCCTCGGTCGCGGCGAGCGCCCCTGCTGCGATGGCGGATCCGGGCGGGGGCACAGCCGAGCCGCCCTCTGACCCGGCCGCAAGCGCCTCGGCCGGCGCGGGCGATGACGGCGGCATAGGCGTCTCGGGCGCCGGCGCGGGCGCGGGGGCCGCGGGCTCAGGCGCCGGCGGCCGAGCCCGTGGCACTGCGGGTGCCGGCGCGGCCCGGGCACGCTCGGGCACGGGCGCCACCGGCTCAGTCAGCAGGGTGACCCGCACCGGCGCGGGCCGCGTGGGCGCCAGCGCGCGGGCGCCATCGAAGCCGCGTTGCAGCGCGAGCAGGGCCAGCGCATGGCCGAGCATGATCAGCAACGCCACCACGGGCGCCAGCGCCCCGCGGCGCGGCGGCATCGGATGCGAGGGCATCGGGTGCGAGGGCATCGGGTGCGAGGGCATCGCCTGAGACGGCTTCAGACGCCACCGCATCAGCCGCCCTGCCATCAGAGCACGGCCGGCCGGTCCGGCAGTTCGTCGGGGTTGCGCGCCGCCTCGGTCGCCGGGAAGGCCGCGCTCAGCAATTCGGTGATGCGGGCGACCGCCGTCTGCAGCCCGGCAGCGCCCTGCCCGGCCGCGAAGGCCTGCGCCAGGGCGCGGGCCACCGCATCCCAGTGCGCCTGCGGGATGGCGCGGGCAGCCGCGCGGTCGGCCACGATCTCCACGGCATGGTCGGCCAGCAGCAGGTACAGCAGCACGCCGTTGTTGCCCTCGGTGTCCCACACGCCCAAGCGTCCGAAGACCTCGAGGGCGCGCTCGCGCGGGCTCAGGCCGCGCAGCACGGTGAGCGGCGCGAGCGAGGGCTCCAGGGCCACCCGCAGCTCGGCGAGGTGGCCCTGCTCGCCCGCCCCCACCTGCGTCGCCACGGCCGCCAGCACCGCCGGATCGATGGCACGCCGAAGGTCGGCGTGATCGGTGAGCAGATGCCGCAGCGCGCGCCGAAGACGCCCCCACGTGCCCGGTGCCCGGGTGGCCGATCCCATCACCAGTCTCCCGAGGCGCCACCGCCACCGAAGCTGCCGCCGCCGCCGCTGAAGCCACCACCGCTGCTGCCGCCACCGCCGCGACCACCACTCCACCCACCCCAGCCGCCATCACCGGTCCAGACCCGGCCACGCCCACCCGGACGCCCCGGGCCGCCCCCCAGCGCAGCCAGCACCAGCACGATCAGGGCCACGCCCACCGCCACCGGCAGGGCCACCAGCAGGCCCTGGCCCTGCCAGAACGCCATTGCGCCGCCGCCCACCCCCGACAGCAGCGAGGCCGGCCGGCGGCCGATGCGCCGCGCGGCGGCCAGACCGAAGAGCACCGCGAAGGCGATCAGCGCGAGCCAGTCGGTGTCGTTGGCGGGCGCCTCCGCGGGATGCCAGGGCGCCGGCAGGGGCTCGCCATCGATCAGCCGGATGAGATCGGTCACGCCGGCCTCGATGCCCGCCCCGAAGGCGCCTTCGCGCAGGCGTGGCGCGATGGTCTCGGCGATGATGCGCTTGGCGAGCGCGTCGGGGATCGCGCCCTCCAGGCCGCGCCCGACCTCGATGCGCAGCTTGCGCTCGTCACGCACTACCAGCAGCAGCACGCCATCATCGACCGCCTGCGCGGCGCCGGTCTGGCCACGGCCCAGGCGCCAGGCCTCGACCACCCGCAGCGCGTAGGACGCGACCGGCTCGGGCGCGATCGCCGGCACCGTGAGCACCGCGATCTGCGCGCCCTTGCGCTGCTCGAGCGCGGCGAGCGCGGCCTCGATGCGCTCACGCTCCGCCGGCTGCAGCACCCCGGCCTGATCGACCACCCGCCCGCTGAGCGCGGGCACCGGCCGCAGCGACGGGTCCTGCGCGCCCGCCGGCGCCAGCGGCCCGGCGAGCAGCAGCAGGCCCAGCAGCCAGGCGATCACACCAGACTACCGGCTGGCCGGCGCCGGCGCCGGCGAATTGAACTCCACTCTGGGCGGCGTGGTGATCGCCCGGGTGTCCTCCACCGTGAACTGCGGCTTCACGCCGTGGCCGAAGACCATCGCGGTGAGGTTGACCGGGAACTGCCGCACCAGCGTGTTGTAGCGCTGGATGGCATCGATGTGCCGCTTGCGGGCCACCGCGATGCGGTTCTCGGTGCCCTCGAGCTGCGCCTGCAGGTCGCGGAAGTTGGCGTCGGACTTGAGCTGCGGATAGTTCTCGGTGACCACCAGCAGCCGCGAGAGCGCGCCACCGAGCTCGCGCTGGGCCTGCTCGAAGCGACGCAGCGACTCCGCGTCGGCCGGGTCGACCTTGACCTGACCGACCCGCGAGCGCGCCTCGGTCACGCGGGTGAGCACGTCCATCTCCTGGGCGGCGAAGCCCTTGACGGTGTTCACCAGGTTGGGGATGAGATCGGCGCGGCGCTGGTACTGGTTGAGCACCTCGGCCCAGGTCGATTGCGCGGCCTCGTCGGCGCTCTGGATGTCGTTGTAGCCGCAGGCCGACAGCAGCCCGATCGAGGCGGCGAGCAGCATGCGCTTGAGGATCTGGCGAACGGTCATGGACTCTCCGATGCAATGCGCGATGACGGCCGGCAGTCCGGCCCGGATGGCCACGGGCAAGGCCGGTGCCCGCCCGCCGCGAAGATGAGGGTGCCGGCGCGGACCTGCAAGCCCGCAACCCGGCCGGCGTGTGCGCCTGCTCAGGCGCGGCGCAGACGGGCCGCGAACTGCTTGCGGAACTTGGCCACCTTGGGCGCCACCACCGCCATGCAGTAGCCCTGATAGGGATGGCGCTCGAAGTAGCGCTGGTGATAGGCCTCGGCCGGCCAGTAGTCGGGCAGCGGCGCGAGCTGCGTGACGATCGGGCGGTCGAAGACATCGCCGCGGCCGAGCTCGTCGATCATGGTGCGGGCGATCTCCTGCTGGGCCGCGTCCACATGGAAGATCACCGAGCGGTACTGCGTGCCCACGTCCGCGCCCTGCCGGTTCAGCGTGGTGGGGTCGTGAATGGCAAAGAAGATGCCCAGGATGTCCCGGTAGCTGATGCGCTTGGGGTCGAACACCACCCGCACCACCTCGGCATGGCCGGTGTCGCCATTGCACACCGCCTCGTAGGAGGGATTGGCCACGCTGCCGCCGGCATAGCCGGATTCCACCGAGACCACGCCCTCGACATCGAGGTACACCGCCTCCAGGCACCAGAAGCACCCGCCACCCAGCACCGCCACGTCGGTTTCCATGCGATCGACTCCTCAGAAGCGCGGCGAAGGCCGCGTCCGCCATGATATCGGCCGGCGCGGCCGCGAGGACCGCCGCGCAGGCCATCCACGGGCACGGCCCCGGCAGCGGCTAAAATCGCGGTTTCGACCTCCGTGCAGGAATGCCCCCATGAGTTCCGAGAAGTCCGCCAAGGCCCAGTTCCAGTGGGATGACCCGCTGCTGCTCGATGCCCAGCTCACCGAAGACGAGCGCATGGTGCGCGACGCCGCCCAGGCCTACTGCCAGGGCAAGCTGCTGCCCCGCGTGACCGAGGCCTTTCGCCACGAGAAGACCGATGTGGCCATCTTCCGCGAGATGGGCGAGCTCGGCCTGCTCGGCCCCACCATCCCCGAACAGTACGGCGGCCCCGGGCTCAACTACGTGTCGTACGGCCTGATCGCCCGCGAGGTCGAGCGGGTCGATTCCGGCTACCGCTCGATGATGAGCGTGCAGAGCTCGCTGGTGATGCTGCCCATCCACGACTTCGGCACCGAGGCCCAGCGCCAGCGCTACCTCCCGAAGCTCGCCAGCGGCGAATGGATCGGCTGCTTCGGCCTGACCGAGCCCAACCACGGCTCCGATCCCGGCAGCATGGCCACCCGGGCCCGCGCGGTGCCGGGCGGCTACGAGCTCACCGGCAGCAAGATGTGGATCTCCAACAGCCCGATCGCCGACGTGTTCGTGGTCTGGGCCAAGTGCCAGGGCGGCGACTTCGACGGCCGCATCAAGGGCTTCATCCTCGAGAAGGGCATGAAGGGCCTGTCGGCGCCCAAGATCTCCGGCAAGGTGGGCCTGCGCGCCTCCATCACCGGCGAGATCGTGATGGACCAGGTGCCGGTGTCCGAGTCGCAGCTGCTGCCGGGCGTGGAAGGCCTGAAGGGCCCGTTCACCTGCCTGAACAGCGCCCGCTACGGCATCGCCTGGGGCGCGCTGGGCGCCGCCGAAGACTGCTGGCACCGCGCCCGCCGTTACGTGCTCGACCGGCACCAGTTCGGCCGGCCGCTGGCGGCCAATCAGCTCATCCAGAAGAAGCTGGCCGACATGCAGACCGAGATCACCCTCGGGCTGCAGGGCTGCCTGCGGCTGGGTCGCATGAAGGACGAGGGCACCGCGGCGGTGGAGATCACCTCGATCATGAAGCGCAACTCCTGCGGCAAGAGCCTGGACATCGCGCGAATGGCCCGCGACATGATGGGCGGCAACGGCATCAGCGATGAATTCGGCGTGGCCCGCCACATGGTGAACCTCGAGGTGGTCAACACCTACGAGGGCACGCACGACATCCACGCGCTCATCCTGGGTCGGGCGCAGACCGGCATCCAGGCCTTCTCCTGAGCCCGGCGAGGCCGGTGGCGGCGCAGCCCGTGTCCGGCCGGGCGCGGCCTGCGGCCCGGCCGCGCCGCAGGCCGGCGTCAGCGCCCGCCAGGGCCCTGATCGGCCGGCCGGCCCTCACCGCCCGGCGCGCGCTCGTGGTCAGCCAGGATGCGCGCGTCTTCCACGCCCTCGCGCCAGCGGTCACGGCCGGCAGGCCCGTGCGCCGCGCCCTGCCCGCCTGAAAACGGGCCGGTGCCGCCCGCACGGCTGGCGGCCTCTGCCTGGGCCTGCGCGGCGCGCGCAGCCTCGCGCAGGCTGCGCCGCACGGCCCGGGTGTTCCACCAGAACCAGCCCAGGGCCACCACCACCAGCACGGCGACAACCGCCAGCGCGGTGACCCAGAACACCAGCCCCAGCGCCACGGCGATGACCGTGCCCACCGCGGCCAGCAGCGTGGCGAACGGGCCGCGGGCCGGGCGACCGAAACCCGGCGGCAGGCGGGGACCGAAACGATCGAATGGGGAACGGGTCATGGCCTCAGGGTACCCTAAGCAACGGCCCCGATGCGGGCTCTGATCTGCGTCAACCTGCCCCCGAAAGTCTTTCATGAAGATCACCCGTGTCACCGCCATTCCGCTGTCCTTCCGGCTGCCCGAGGGCAAGACCGTGCGCCTGGGCGTGGGCGCCACCACCAAGCGCGACGCGATCATCGTGCGGGTGGAGACCGACGCCGGCCTCACCGGCTATGGCGAGGCCCACCCCGGCCGCAGTCCCGGCGCGGTGGTCAGCCTGATCAACAGCACCCTGAACCCGATGATCACCGGCATGGATGCCTGTGACGTGGTGGGCGTGTTCGCCCGGGTGAACCGCATGCAGCTGTCCTCGCACGGGCTGGGCGCGGGCGCTGCGCTCGCGGTCTCGGGCATCGACATGGCGCTGTGGGACATCCGCGGCAAGGCCGCCGGCATGCCGCTCTATCGGCTGCTCGGCGGCAGCCGGCGCCGCGTGCCGGCCTACGCCGGCGGCATCTCGATGGGCTTCCAGGCCCCGGCCAGCCTGGTGGAAGAGGCGCAGGGCTACGTGGCGCGGGGCTATCGCGCGGTGAAGCTGCGGCTGGGCGACAACCCGCGCGACGACATCGCGCGCGTGCAGGCGGTGCGCGCCGGCCTGGGCGATGACATCGAGATCCTCACCGATGCCAATACCGCCTACAGCCTCGCCGATGCCCGCCGGGTGATCCCGGCGCTGGCCGAGGCGCGGGTGGCATGGCTGGAGGAACCCTTCGGCTGCAATGAATGGGCGGCCTACCGGGCCGGCGCGGCGCTGTCGGCGCAGGTGCCCCTGGCGGCGGGCGAGAACCACTACACCCGCTTCGAGTTCGCCCGCATGATCGAGGAGCGCGCGGTGCAGATCCTGCAGCCTGACCTGTCCAAGACCGGCGGCATCACCGAGGGCCTGCGCATCGCGGCCATGGCCTCGGCCTGGAGCCTGCCGGTGCACCCGCACAGCTCGGCCACCGGGCTCAACCACGCCGCGTCCATCCACTTCCTGGCGGCGCTCGACAACGGCGGCTACTTCGAGGCCTGCGTGTCGCCCTTCAATCCGCTGCGCGACCTGTTCGGCACCACCTTCAGCATCGGCGCGGACGGCTGTGTCGAACCGCTGGACGCACCGGGCATCGGGCTGGTGGTCGACGAGTCGCTGTTCGCGCAGTACCCGGCCATCGATGGACCGGGCTATGTGGTGCGCTTCTGAGGCCGCCCGGGCGGCCTCGCCGGCCTACATGATCTGGTTGACGACGCCGCCCTCGGCCCGCATGGCCGAGCCGGTGGTCGCGCTGGCGCGCTCGCTGCACAGGTAGACCGCGGCATTGGCCACCTCCTCGGCGCTGGTGAAGCGCGAGAGCAGCGAGCTGGGTCGGTACTGACGGAAGAACTGCGTCTCCAGCTCGGCCACGCTGATGCCGGCGGCCTGCGCGCGCTCGGCGCGCAGCCGCTCGGTGTTCTCGGTGCGGGTGGGCCCGGGCAGCAGCGCATTGACGGTCACGCCAGTGCCGGCGAGTTCGATGGCGAAGCCGCGCGAGATCGCGAGCTGCGCGGCCTTGGTCATGCCGTAGTGGATCATCTCGCGGGGGATGTTCAGCCCCGATTCGCTCGACACGAACACCACCCGGCCCCAGCCGCGCCGGGCCATGGCAGGCGCGTAATGGCGCGTGAAGCGCACCCCGCTCATCACGTTGGTGTCGAACAGCGACTGCCACTGCGCGTCGGCGATCTCGAACGCGGCGGCACGGCCATAGATGCCGAGGTTGTTGACCAGGATGTCTGCCTCGGGCAGCGCGGCGAAGACCGCCGCCGCCCCTGCCTCGGTGGCGCAGTCGGCAGCCGTGCCGCCCGCCTCGCAGCCCGGCACGGCCGCGGCAAGCCGCGCCAGAGCGGCATCGACGCCTGCCTGGCTGCGCCCGGTGATCCAGACCCGCGCGCCCTCGGCGGCCAGCCCCTGCGCGATCGCGTAGCCGATGCCGGCCGTGGCCCCGGTGATCAGCGCGCGCCGTCCTGTGAGTCCCATGTCCATCGTGATGCTCTCCCTGGGGCATTGACCCCGCGTGAATCGACGGGCCGCGCCGGCTGGCGCGGCCGGTGAAGCGTTCCGACCGGTGCGCGCTGCCGCCGGTGCGGGTGCCGGTGCGCGTGCCGGTGCGCGTGCCGGTGCCGGTGCGCGTGCCCGGCGCGAGTGCTCAGCCCGGCACGGCGTCGGAGGCTTCCACGCCCTCGGGCAGGCCGAAGCCGGCAATCGCCGCGGCGAGCTTCTCGCCCTGCTCGTCGGCCAGCGCCGCCTCGCGCAGCGCCGCCATCAGGGCCGCTGCGCCAGCCCGCGGGCGCACCGCCGGCAGCAGCGCGAGCAGGCGCCGGTAGTTGCCCAGGCCGCGGGCGTGGGTGTCGGCATAGCCCTTGACCAGTCGCTGGTTGCGGATGAGCTCGAGCGCGAGCGCCGGGTCGGTGTCGAGCAGGCTCTCGATGGCGGCCAGCCACGCGTCGATGAGCGCGCGCTCGCGCTGGTGGCGCAGGCTGCCGCGCCGCCAGCGGCGCAGGCGAGCCACAACGAACAGGCTCAGGTACCCGCCCGGGGAAGAACTGCGCACCACCCGGCCGCGGCCGACGAAGCGGCCGAGCAGCCAGGCGAGCGGCCCACCGGCCAGCACCCGTCGGCCGAGCCGCTCGGGCAGCAGATCGGCGATCTCGTCGAGACGCGGGTGCAGGAACTCGTCGACCATCAGCACCTGACCGGGCTGCAGCCCCGATTCGGCGGCCACGCGATCGAGCCGCTCGGGTCGGGTCTTGAGGTCGGCCACCCGGATCACGTCCTCGTAGCTCATCCACAGCGCGAGATGGCGCGCGAGTTCGTCCAGCCAGGCAGGGTCGGGGGCGCGCCCGACGAATCGCTCGAGCAGCGCGAGGTACTCGGCGGCATAGGCCACGTCCTGGTACTCGGCCAGGCGGCGGATGCCGTGGATGACGGTGGCGCGCACCGCCAGCGGCAGGCGTGCGCCGATGCGATCGGCCAGCGCGGCCAGCGCCGGGCCCGTGCCCGGCAGGGGCGCATCGGGCTTCGCGGGGGACGGGCTGAGGGGCTGCGGCTCGCCGGCCAGCGCGCTGGCCGCCCCCTGGCAGCCGGCCTCGAAGGCAGCCAGGCTGGCCGCCACGCCCACGCCGCCCCGCTCGATCGCCGCGCGAAACTCGGCAAGGCTGAACGGCAGACGGCCGCTAGCCGCGATCGCGCCGAAGAGCGCGGCGCCGATCGGCGCCTGCGCCGGCGCGCAGAGCGCCGCGAAATCGGCGAGCACGCAGGCGCGGGCCGCGGCCTGGCAGGCCTGCAGCAGGCGCTGCGCATCGACCCGGCCATCGCCCATCGCCATCTTCTCGGTCATGGCATAGACCCGATGGGTGGAGGCGATCAGCACCGTGCGATCCGGCGTGACCAGACCGCGCTGCACCGCGCGCGCGGCCTCCATGAGCTCGGAGGCCACGGCGAGATCGACCTCGCCGGCGGTGGGCATCAGCGCGAGCACCGGGTCGCGACCGGCGCCGGCCGGGTGGGCGCCCGGGAAGAGCTCCAGGTAGTAGACCGTGGCCCCGGTGCGCTGCGCGACGCCGGGCACCGAGGTGGCCTGGGCGTGCCAGCCGGCGTGCTCGGCAAGGTCGGCCAGCCAGTCGGCGAGCACCCCGCCGCCCTCCCCGCCCATGGCCAGGATGGCAACGGTGATGGGCCGCGGCGCGGCGCTCATCCGTGGATCGCGCGCAGACGGGCCTGCTCGCCGCGCGACAGCCAGCCCGCCAGCCAGCGCCCGAGCCGGGCCCGCCAGCGCTCCAGCCGGCCGGGATGGCTGACGATGCCGGCGCGGTGGAACGAGGGGCACAGCACCGCGGCGTGCGAGACCTCGCCGCACAGGCCGCAGCCCACGCAGCTCTCGAGCACCGTGGCCACCGGGTCGCGGCGCAGCGGATCGGGGTTGTCACGCACCGACAGGGACGGGCAGCCCGACAGCCGGATGCAGGAGTGGTCGCCGGTGCAGGTCTCGGCATCGACCCCGAAGCGTTCGCGCACGGTGCGCTCGCCGGCAGCGATGCGGGCCCGCACCGCGGGGCGTTCGCGGCGCTGGCGGTTGAGCATGCACTCGCTGCTGGCGACGATCACCTTGGGACCGGCCTCGGGGGTGGTCAGCGCCTCGCGGAAGGTCTCGCGCAGGCCGGCCACGTCATAGGTGCGGCTCACCGAGCGCACCCACGACACCCCCACGCCGCGCACCGCGTTCTCGATGCTGTGGCGGGTGGAGCGGATGGGGTTGAGCGCCCGCGACGAGGGCAGATCCTGCCCGCCGGTGGCCGCGCTGTAGCTGTTGTCGACCACCACCAGCAGGTTGTCGGTGCGGTTGAACACCGCGTTGCCCACCCCGCTGGTCAGGCCGTTGTGCCAGAAGCCGCCGTCACCCATGAAGCTGATGGTGCGCCGCCGGGTCTGGTCGGTGTTGAGCGCGGCCGCGCCAGCCCAGCCCAGGCCGTAGCCCATGGTGGTGGCGCCGATGTCGAAGGGCGGCAGGATCGAGAACAGGTGGCAGCCGATGTCGGCGCTGACATGGTGATGGCCGAGCTCGCGCTCGACCAGCTTCAGCGCGGTGAAGATCGGCCGCTCCGGGCAGCCGGTGCAGAACGACGGCGGCCGGGCATGCACATGGGCATCGGCCTCGCGCAGCAGGCGTTCGCGATCGGTGGCATCGGCCCCGGGCAGTGCCGGGCTGCGATCGGGGGCCGGGGCCGCCACCACCGCCGGCATCGCGGTGTGGGCGGCCGAGGGCAGCGGCACCCCCTCGACGAGCTGCGGCGCGCAGCGGCGCAGAAAGCGCAGCACCGCCTTCACCATGACCGCGCCGGTGAGTTCACCGGCCATCGGCAGCAGGTCCTTGCCATGCACGCGGGTGGCGCTGCCCGCCTTGCGCAGGATGGAATCGATGTTCTGCTCGATGAAGGCCGGCTGCCCCTCCTCCACCAGCAGCACCGCCTGCTTGTCTTCGCAGAAGGCGAGCAGCTCATCGTCGACCAGCGGATAGGTCACGTTGAGCACGTAGAGCGGCACCCGGGTCTCGCCCCAGGCATCGGCCAGGCCGAGCAGCTGCAGCGCGCGCACCACCGCGTTGTACATGCCGCCCTGCAGCACGATGCCGACATCCTGGGCCCGCGGCCCGAACTGCTCGTTCAGGCCATGCTCGCGGATGAAGCGCTGCGCGGCCGGCCAGCGTTCGGTGATCTTTTCCTGCTCGTGCAGGAAGCTGGCGGGCGGCAGCACGATGCGATCGACATCGCGGCGCGGGTTCTCGATCGCGTCCTTCAGCGTGAACGCGGGGCGGCGGTTGGCACGCGCGGTGAAGCGGCCGCGCACATGGCAGGCGCGGATGCGCAGTTCGAGCATCACCGGCGTGCGGGTGGCCTCGGAGAGCTCGAAGCCCTTCTCGACCATGTTCACGATGCTCGGCAGGTTGGGGCGCGGATCGAGCAGCCACACCTGCGACTTCATGGCGAAGGCGTGCGAGCGCTCCTGCATGATGCTCGAGCCCTCGCCGTAGTCCTCGCCCACGATCAGCATGGCCCCGCCGGTGACCCCGCCCGAGGCGAGATTGGCCAGCGCGTCGGCCGCCACGTTGGTGCCCACGGTGCTCTTGAAGGTGACCGCGCCCCGCAGCGGGTAATGCACCGAGGCGGCGAGCGTGGCCGCCGCGGTGGCCTCGCTGGCGCTGTGCTCGAAGTGCACGCCGAGATCGCGCAGGATGTCGTCGGCGTCGGTGAGCACGTCCATCAGGTGCGAGATCGGCGCGCCCTGGTAGCCGGCCACGTAGGCCACGCCAGCCTGCAGCAGGGCCTTGGTGACCGCGAGGATGCCCTCGCCGAGGAAGGTCTCGCCCTCGCCGAGGCGCAGCTTGCCGACCTCGGCACGGAAGGATCGTTCGGCCATGGACGGACGGCGCGGGACGGGACAGCCGGCTTAGCGCGTGCCTAGTAGGCGACGAACAGCGCGCCGCCGGCCCCGAGCCCGATGTAGCTGTTCAGGCCGAAGACCGTGGCACCCAGCGAGGTGGTGGTGCCGGCGCTGGCCGCGCGCCAGGTGATGCCGTCGGTGCTGAGCGCCACCGTGCCGCCGGCGCCCACCGCGACATAGCGGCTGCTGTAGGTGACAGCCCGCAGCGCGGCGCTGACTGGCGAAGCCACCGCGCTCCAGGTGAGGCCGTCGGCGCTGCCGGTCAGCGCGCCGCCATCACCCACCGCCACCACCCGGCCGTTGCCCTGGGCGAGCGCGCGCAGGTTGGCGGTGGTGCCCGAGGCCGCCGGGGTCCAGTCGATGAGGTTGGTGCTGGTGAGCAGGACGCCGCCGGCGCCGGCCACCACGGCCCGATCGCCGTAGGCCCCGGCGGCGTAGAGCGCCGCGCTGGTGCCGCTGGTGGTGGCGATCCAGGTGCCGGCGTCGGTGCTGCGCAGCAGCGTGCCCGAGTCACCGACCGCGTAGTAGAGGCCCGAGAGGTAGGCCACCGCATTGAGCGCAGCCGGGGTGCCCGAACCGGCCGCGCTCCAGGTGACCCGATCGACGCTGACCAGCACGGTGCCGCCCTCGCCCACCGCCACGTAACGGCCGCCGCCATAGGTGATCGCCAGCAGCCTGGCGGTGGTGCCGGAGACAGCCGGGGTCCAGGTGACCAGATCGGTGCTGACCACGATGGTGCCGGCATCGCCCACGGCGACGAAGCGGGTGCCATCGAAGACCACCGCATTGAGCGTGGCCGCGCCGGTGGCGGCTCCGGCCACCCAGGTGTCACCGGCTGCGCGCGGCGTGGTGGTGAGCGGGGCCGAGGTGGGGCCAGCCTTGGACCCGTTGCTGGAGGCCGCCACGATGAACGCGTACTGCGTGCCGTTGGTGAGGCCGGTGATCGCCAGCGGCGAGGTGGCCAGGCGCACCGAGCGATAGCCGCTGACCTGCATGGAGCCGGGGAACGACACCGTGTCGCCGGGGGCGTAGAAGACCCAGTACTCGAGGCCGGGTTGCTGGGTGAAGTTGATCACCGCCCGGCCATCGCCGGGCGCGACCGACACCCCGGCAGGCACGTCGGGCACCGAGGGCGAACCGCCGCAGGCCGACAACGCGAGCGTGATCAGGACGGCAAACCAGGCGAGGGGATTTTTCATGGGAGAACGCTTTGAACGGGCGTCGGCAAGGGTAACAGAAGCCACCCCTATAATCGGACGCCGCCGGCCGCGGTGTGTCTGGCCGGCGCGGACCCGCCGCGCTTTCGCAGGAGAACCGCATGCAGCAATCACCCGACCGGGCCGAGCGCCCGGCATCGCCGCGCCCGGTGGGCGTGATCGGCCTGGGGGCCATGGGCATGGGCGTGGCGCAGACCCTGCTGCGCAAGGGCTTCGAGGTACATGCCTGCGACCTGCGCGAGAGCGCCCGCGCCAGCATCCGTGAGGCGGGCGGGCACGCCCACGAGACGCCCGCCGCGGTGGCCGAGCGGGTATCGGCCCTGATCGTGCTGGTGGTCAATGCCGCACAGACCGAGGCGGTGCTCTTCGGCCCGCAGGGCGCTGCCGCCGCGCTGGCGGCCGGCGGCGTGGTCATCGCCTCGAGCACCGTGGCGCCGGATGTCGCCGAGCGACTTGGCGAGCGTCTCGGTGCGATGGGCCTGCGCCTGCTCGATGCGCCGGTCTCGGGTGGCGCGGCGCGCGCCGCCAGTGGCGAGATGACCGTGATGGCCTCGGGCGCCCCCGAGACCTTCGCGGCAGTGGAAGACGTGCTGGCCGCGATCGCCGCGCGGGTGTATCGCCTGGGTGACGCGCCCGGCATGGGCTCCAAGGTGAAGATGATCAACCAGCTGCTCGCCGGCGTGCACATCGCGGCAGCCACCGAGGCCATGGCCCTGGGCATCCGCGCCGGCATCGACGCCAACCAGCTCTACGAGGTGATCTCCAACAGCGCGGGCGCGAGCTGGATGTTCCAGAACCGCGTGCCGCACATCCTCGCCGGCGACTACACCCCGCTGTCGGCGGTGAACATCTTCGTGAAGGACCTCGGCATCGTGCTCGACTCCGCGCGCCAGCTCACCTTTCCGCTGCCGCTCACCTCGGCCGCGCACCAGATGTATCTCGCCACCAGCGCCTGCGGCCTGGGCGGCGAGGACGACTCGGCCGTGATCAAGATGTTCCAGCGCCTCACCGACATCGCCCTGCCCGGGCCGCGGGACTGAGGCCATGCTGCTCGGCTGCATCGCGGATGATTTCACCGGCGCCACCGACCTCGCCGGGATGCTGGTGCGCGGGGGCATGCGCACCCTGCTGGTGATCGGCGTCCCCACGCCCGACACCCTCGCCGGGCTGCAGGCCGACGCGGTGGTGGTGGCACTCAAGTCGCGCACCATCGCCGCGGCCGATGCGGTGGCGCAGTCGCTCGCCGCCTGGCAGGCGCTGCGCGCGGCCGGCGCGCGGCAGTGCTTCTTCAAGTACTGCTCCACCTTCGACTCCACCGACGCCGGCAACATCGGCCCGGTGACCGACGCGCTGATGCAGGCCACCGGCGCGGCCCTCACCATCGCCTGCCCGGCCTTCCCCGAGAACGGCCGCAGCATCTACCGCGGCCACCTCTTCGTGGGCGACGCGCTGCTCAGCGAATCGGGCATGCAGAACCACCCCCTCACCCCGATGACCGACGCCAATCTGGTGCGGGTGCTGCAGCGCCAGACCGGCCAGCGGGTGGGCCTGGCCCGCTTCGATGCCGTGGCCGCGGGCGCCACCGCGCTGGCCGCGCGGCTGCAGGCGCTGCAGGCCGAGGGCGTGGCCATCGCGATCGTCGATGCGCTGGGCAATGATGACCTCCTCACCATCGGCCGGGCCTGCGCCGAGCTGCCGCTGATCACCGGCGGCTCGGGAGTGGCGCTCGGCCTGCCGGCCAACTTCGCGCGCGCCGGGCTGCTGCCCGCCGACCCCGCCCTGGCGGCGGCCATGCCGGCGCTGCACGGTCACGCCGCGGTGCTCTCGGGCAGCTGTTCCAGCGCCACCAATGCCCAGGTGGCCGCATGGTGCGCGCATCGCCCCGCGCTGCGGATCGACCCGCTGCGCATCGCGGCCGGCGATCCGGTGCTCGAGACCAGCCTGCAGTGGGCGCTCGCGCGGCTGGCGCAGGAGCCGGTGCTCCTCTATGCCACCGCCGAACCCGCGCAGGTGCGCGAGGTGCAGCAGGCGCTGGGCGTGGAGGCTGCCGGCCGCCTGATCGAGACCCTGATGGCCGGGCTGGCGCGCGGCCTGGTGGCCGCCGGGGTCGACCGGCTGGTGGTCGCCGGTGGCGAGACCTCCGGCGCGGTGGTCGAGGCGCTCGGCCTGAGCTGCCTGCGGGTGGGCCCGCAGATCGACCCCGGCGTGCCCTGGATGCTCGCGCAGGCCCAGCCCGGGCAGGCGCCGCTGGCGCTGGCGCTGAAGTCGGGCAACTTCGGCAGCACCGACTTCTTCGCCAAGGCCCTCGCCCAGCTGGAGACCGGCGCGTGAGCGCGAGCCACGCCGAACTGCGCGACACCCTGTGCCGCATCGGCCGCTCGCTCTTCGAGCGCGGCCTCACCCACGGCTCCACCGGCAATCTCAGCGCGCGCGCCGGCGACGGCTTCCTGATGTCGCCCACCGGGGTCAGCCTGGGGCAGCTCGATCCGGCCCGGCTGTCGCTGCTCGACGCGCAGGGCCGGCTGCTCGCGGGCGAGGCGCCCACCAAGGAGAGCTTCCTGCACCTGGCCATCTACGCCGAGCGGCCGCGCGCCGGCGCCGTGGCGCACCTGCACTCGCACCATGCCACGGCGGTCTCGGTACTGGCCGATGTCGATCCCGAGGACACGCTGCCGCCGATCACCGCCTACCAGGTGATGCGGGTAGGGCAGCTGCCGCTGGTGCCCTATCACGCGCCCGGCGACCTCTCGCTGGCCGAGGCGGTGCGCGCCCGCGCCGCCCGTCATCACGCCATGCTGCTGGCCAATCACGGGCCGCTGGCCGCCGGGGTCGACCTGAACGCGGCGAGCGACACCGTGGAAGAGATCGAGGCCAGCGCGCGCCTGCATCTCAGCCTGCACGGACGCGCCTGCCACTGCCTCGACGCCGCGGCAGTGGCCGCGCTGCGCGAACGCTTTCCGGTGATGTGCTGAGGCTGGCGCGAGCTCAGGCAGGCGCGCGCTGCGGGTAGCGGCGCGAGATCTGCTCGGCCACGCACACCGGCCGCTCGGCGCCCTTGCGCTCGAAGGTGGCCTGCCACGTCACCTGCGTGCCGCCATCGGGCATGGCATCGCAGCCCAGCAGCGTGAGCCGCACCCGCACCTCGCTGCCCACCGGCACCGGCGCGGTGAAACGCACGCGGTTCAGCCCGTAGTTCACGCTCATCTGGGCATCGCGCACCGCGATGGTCCGGCCCATGAACATGGGCAGCAGCGACAGCGTGAGAAACCCGTGGGCGATGGTGCTGCCGAAGGGCCCGCTGGCCGCCCGCGCCGGATCGACATGGATCCACTGGTGGTCGCCGGTGGCCTGCGCGAACAGGTCGATGCGCTCCTGGGTGACGACCTCCCAGTCGCTCACGGCCACCTCGGTGCCGACGCAGCCGGCGAGTTCGGCCAGGGTCTGAAACTCTCGAACGGGCATGGATGGGTCTCGGGCAGGGTGAACGGAAGGCCGCGCGGCTAGTCGATGTGGACGGTGGCGGGGTCGATCTGCGACAGCGGAAACTGCGGATTCATGCGACCGAGTGTGCGCACCAGGATGTTCATCACCGCCCAGTCACGGTACCACTTGTGGTTGGCCGGGATGATGTACCAGGGGGCCTGCGGCCGGTGGGTCTGCAGCATGGCCTCGCGAAAGGCGCTCATGTAGGCATCCCAGTGCCGGCGCTGCTCGATGTCGTGGGGGTCGAACTTCCAGTGGCGCTCGGGGTCGTCCAGGCGAGCCTGCAGTCGCCGCGCCTGCTCGTCTCGGTCGATGTGCAGGAAGATCTTGACCACCGTGGTGCCCTCGTCGACCAGCAGGCGCTCGAAACCGCGGATATGCCGGTAGCGACGCTTCCACTGGGCGCGCGGCACCAGGCTGTTGACCCGCACCACCAGCACATCCTCGTAGTGGGAGCGGTTGAAGATCGTGATCTCGCCGGCGGCGGGCACCTGGGCATGCACCCGCCAGAGATAGTCGCGGGCCAGTTCGGCGCTGGTCGGGCGCTCGAAGCGGGCCACCCGCACGCCCTGCGGGTTCACACCCGAGAACACCTTGCGGATGACGCCGTCCTTGCCGCCGGTGTCCATGGCCTGCAGCACCACCAGCAGCCGCTGCCGCGACTCGGCATACAGCCGCGCCTGCAGCGCCACGAGTTGCGAGCGCAGCACCTCGGTCTGTTCGCGGGCGCTGGCCTCCTCGCCGCGAAAGCCCGGCGTGGCACCGGCATCGAGCGCCGACAGGTCGAGGGTCTCGGTGACATCCACCCAGCAGCGGCGCCGGCCAGGCACGGTTTCGCGGGTCATGGGCGCTCCTCGGGGATGGGTGTGCGGGCAGTCTGCCACAATCGCCCGATGACGCTTCCGGCCCTCACCTGCGCCGACGCCCGGCCCGCCGGCACGGCCGAGCGCTCACTCGAACAGCGAGCCGGTGCTGCCCGGTGGCGGCGGCGGCGCGCAGACCGATTCGATGGCGAGCAGCCGCGCCTTGGTGCGCAGCCCGCCCGGCGCCGAGAACCCGCCCGCCCGGCCGCCCGCCGCCAGCACGCGGTGGCAGGGCACCACGATCACGAAGGGATTGGCGCCCAGCGCCTGGCCCACCGCGCGTGCCGCGGCGGGCTCGCCCAGGCGCTGCGCGAGCTCGCCGTAGCTGAGGGTGATGCCGGGCGCGATCTCGCGCGCCAGGTGATAGACCCGCCGATGGAAGGCCGGAATGCGGCCCATGTCGAGCGGCACCTCGCGCAGGTGGCGCGGCTCGCCGCGCAGCAGCGCGCCGATGCCCTCGATCGCGGCACGGATCGCGGGCGAGGCCTCATCACAAGGCACGCAGCGCAGCGGCGGCAGGCCGCGGCCCAGCCGCGCCAGGGTGGCCGCGTCGTCGGCGTCGGGCACCTGCACCGCGAGCACGCCCTCGGGGCCCCACGCGATCGCGCAGCGGCCCAGCGCGGTGTCGAACAGGCAGGCCTGCAGCGCACGCGCATCATGGTTCATGCCCTCACCTCGCCAGATACTTTCAGGAGACCCCCATGGTAAGTCGACGACGTCTGATCCTCGGCGGCGCAGCCGCCGCCGGCGCCCTGGTGATCGGCTGGCTGGCCGCCCCGCCGCGCCAGCGCCTGACCGGCTCGCGCCCGCTCGCGGTCAAGCCCGGTGAAGCGGCCCTGAACGGCTGGGTGAAGATCGGCGCCGACGACCGGGTGACGGTGATGATGGCGCGGGTGGAGATGGGCCAGGGCGTGAACACCGCGCTGGCCATGCTGCTCGCCGACGAGCTCGACGCGCGCTGGGACCAGATCCACACCGAGCCCGCGCCGATCGACGACCTCTACAACAACATCGCCACCGTCGTGGACGGCCTGCCCTTCCATCCCGATGACCGCGGCTGGCTGCGCGGGACGGTTGATCACGTCACCGCCCGTGCCATGCGCGAGATCGGCCTGATGGTCACCGGCGGCTCCTCCAGCATCAAGGACCTCTGGCTGCCGATGCGCGAGGCCGGCGCCAGCGCCCGCGCCATGCTCGTGGCAGCAGCCGCGGCCCGGTGGGGCGTGCCGGCCGGCGAGTGCGTGGCCGCCGAGGGTCAGGTGAGCCACCCGTCGGGGCGCAGCGCGCGCTTCGGCGAACTCGCGGCAGCGGCGGGCGCCCTGCCGCTGCCGGCAACGGCGCCGCTCAAGGCGGCGAACCAGCGTCGCTTCATCGGCCGGGCGGTGCCGCGCAACGACACCGCTGCCAAGCTGGTGGGCGGGAATGCCTTCGGCATCGACCAGCGCCCACCGGGGCTGCGCCACGCCCGGGTGCGGATGTGTCCCACCCTGGGCGGCGCGGTGAGCACCGTGGGCACCGAGGCGGCGCGGGCGCTGCCTGGCGTGCGCGCGGTGTTCGCGGTGCCCGGACGTCACGGCGCGAGCGGGGCGGTGGCGGTGATCGCCGACACCGGCTGGCAGGCCGAGCGGGCACTCGACAAGGTGGCCGTCACCTGGGCGCCCGGGCCGGCGGCGGGCTTTTCCAGCGAGGCCTTCATGGCCACGCTGGTCGAGGCCACCCGCGCCGACGACGCCGGCTTCGGGTACCTGCGCCGCGGCGACCCCGCCAGCGCGCTGGCGGGCGCGGCGCGCGTGATCGAGGCCACCTACCAGGCGCCCTACCTGGCCCACGCCGCGCTCGAGCCGCTGAACTGCACGGTGCGCTGCGAGGCCGACTCGGCCGAGGTCTGGGTGGGCACGCAGGTACCCGATCTCGCCCGCATGGCGGTGGCCCGGGTGCTTGATATGGCGCGCGATCGGGTGCGGGTGAACACCCTGCCGATCGGCGGTGCCTTCGGCCGGCGGCTGGAGATCGACTTCATCGCGCAGGCGGCCGAGATCGCGCGCCAGATGCCGGGGGTGCCGGTGCAGACGGTCTGGTCGCGCGAGGAGGACACCACCCATGACTGCTACCGGCCGGCCTGCGCGGCGCGCCTGAAGGCCGGCCTCGCGGCCGATGGCTCGCTGGTGGCCTGGCTGAGCGTGTCGGCCGGCCAGGCGGTGGTGCCGCAGGCGCTGCACCGCTACTTCGGGCTGCGCATGCCCGGACCGGACAAGACCACCGCGGAGGGCGGCTTCGACCAGCCCTACGAATGGCCGCACGCGCGGGTGGCTCACCAGATCGTCGATGCGCCGGTGCCGGTGGGCTTCTGGCGCTCGGTGGGCCATTCCCATCAGGCCTTCTTCAAGGAATGCTTCCTCGACGAGGCGGCGGCCGCCGCCGGCAAGGACCCGGTCGCGTTCCGCGCCGCGCTGCTGGCCGCCCATCCGCGCCATCTGGCGGTGCTGCGGCGCGCGGCCGAGGCGGCCGGCTGGGGCACGGCAGTGCCGCCCGCCCCAGACGGCGCGCCCGCGGCCCGCGGCGTGGCGCTGCATCAGTCCTTCGGGTCGATCGTGGCCCAGGTGGCCGAGGTGTCTCTCGGCCCCGACAAGCGCATCCGGGTGCACCGGGTGGTCTGCGCGATCGACTGCGGCACGGTGGTCAACCCGCGCGTGCTGCGCCAGCAGGTGGAGGGCGGCATCGTGTTCGGGCTGTCGGCCGCGCTCCATGGCGGTGTGCGCATCGAGAACGGCGAGGTCAAGCAGCGCAACTTCCTCGACCAGCCGCAGCTGCGCATGGCCGAGTCTCCGGCCATCGAGACCCTGATCATCGACAGCGCCGAGGCGCCCGAGGGCGCGGGCGAGCCGCCGGCCGCGGCGATCGCCCCGGCGGTGGGCAATGCGGTGTTCGCGCTCACCGGCCAGCGCCTGCGCGCGCTGCCGCTGCGGCTGGCCTGAGGGCTGAGGGCTGAGACAGACGCTGGCACAGACACGAAAAATCGCGTCACATGATGCTAATGTCCGCGCCTTCCTTCCGGGCAGATCAGCATGCGCACAACGGTCAACATCGATGACGAGTTGCTCGCCAAGGCCACCAGGCTGGTTGGCCCCATGGACAGGACCGCCATCCTGAGCGAAGGCCTCAAGGCGCTCATCGAGCGCGAGAGCGCAAGGCGCCTCGCCCGGCTGGGCGGCTCTCAGCCTGCGATCAAGGCTGCGCCCACCCGGAGCCGGCTCACTGAGACACCGCGCGGCTAGCGGGCCTCGATCTCCACGAACACCACCTCGTGGTCGCTGCCGTTGATCACGTTGTGCTCGACCCCGGCATCGCGGTAGTAGCTCTGCCCGGCCACCAGCGGCGCCTGCCGCTGGCCCTCGGGGGTCTCGAGCAGCAGCACGCCGTTGGTCTGCGGCACCACCACGTAGTCGTGCCCGTGGCGATGCCAGCCGGTCTCGGCGCCCGGCGCAAAGCGCCACTCGGTGACGATCACGCGGTGATTGGACACCTGCACGGTGGGCACCGCCCGGGGGCGCCCCCCGGTGGCGGACTCAGATGGGGTCCCAGCTGAACACATCGGCGGAGCGATCGAGCTTGTAGAACGAGGCGCGCAGCGCCGGGATGGCATGGTTGGCAACGGTGTCGGGCGTCCAGCCCTCGGCGCGGTGCACCGAGCGGATCGGCCGGCTCTGGCCCATCAGGAAGATCTCGTTGGCGCGCACGCCGAAGATCTGGCCGCTGACATCGGCCGAGGCATCGCTCATGAGGAAGGCGGCCAGCGGCGCGATCTTGCCGGTCTCCATGGTCTTCATGCGCGCGACCCGGGCCGCCTCCTCGGGGGTGCTGGTGGGGATGGTGCCGATCAGGCGGCTCCAGGCGAAGGGCGAGATGCAGTTGGAGGTGACGCCGTAGCGCTGCATGTCGAGGGCGATGGACTTGGACAGGCCCACGATGCCGAGCTTGGCGGCGGCATAGTTGGCCTGGCCGAAGTTGCCGATCAGGCCCGAGGTGGAGGTCATGTGCACGAAGCGGCCACGCCCCTCGGAACGGAAGATGGGGGCCGCGGCGCGCGCCATGTAGAAGCTGCCGTTGAGGTGCACGTCGATCACGGCGCGCCACTCGTCCACCGACATCTGGTGGAAGATGCGATCGCGCAGGATGCCGGCGTTGTTCACCACGCCGTGCACCGTGCCGAACGCGTCGACCGCGGTCTTGATGATGCGGTTGGCGCCTTCCCACGAGGCCACGCTGTCGCCATTGACCACCGCCTTGCCGCCAGCGGCGCGGATCTCTTCCACCACCTGCTGCGCGGGGCTGAGGTCGGCGCCCTCGCCGGCGGCGTCGCCACCGAGGTCGTTGACGACCACGTTGGCGCCCTCGGCCGCCATCACGAGCGCGAAATCACGGCCGATGCCGCGGCCGGCACCGGTGACGATCACCGTCTTGCCATCGAGCATTCCCATCTGAGTTCTCCGTTGGTTGGGTTCTGGTTGAGGCCGCGCGCGCTCAGCGGCCGCGGAACACCGGCTTGCGCTTCTCGTTGAAGGCGCGCACGCCCTCGAGGCGGTCTTCGGTGTCGACGAGGTGATCGTAGGCCTCGGCCTCGTAGCGCAGCGCGGTCTGCAGATCCATCTGCATGCCGAAGCGCACCGACTTCTTGGCCTGGCGCACCGACAGCGGGGCATTGCCGGCGATGGTGGTGGCCACGCCGAGCACGGTGGGCATGAGCTCGGCCGGTTCGCACAGGCCGTTGAGCGCGCCCCACTCGAAGGCCTGGGCGGCGGTGAAGGGCTTGCCGGTGAGCAGGATCTCGCGGGCGCGGCGCTCGCCCACCGCGCGCGGCAGCAGCTGCGTGCCGCCGGCGCCGGGCATGATGCCCAGCGTGACCTCGGTGAGGGCGAAGCGCGCCCCCGGCACCGCGTAGGCGAAGTCGCAGGCGAGCATGACCTCGAAGCCGCCGGCGAAGGCATGGCCATTGACCGCGGCGATGACCGGCAGGGGGAAGTCGATCATGGCCCGGTACTGGCGCTCGATGAGGGCATGCTGATGGCGCCAGATGGCGGCGGTCATGCCGTCGCGCTCCTTGAGGTCGCCGCCGGCGCAGAAGGCCTGGGTGCCGGCACCGGTGAGCACCGCGCAGCGCACCTCGCCGGGCTCGGCCTCGAGCCGGGTCCAGAGATCGAGCAGGTCGTGCCACATCTGGGTGTTGGCAGCGTTGCGGACCTCGGGGCGGTTGAGGGTGACCACCAGCACATGGGCGCCTTCGGCGCGGGTGAGCAGGGTCTGGTAGGCGGGCAGCGAGGCGATGGCGTCGGTCATGGGGCGGGCTCCGCGGGCGAGTGTCTCACAGGCCTTTCGGGCCTCAGGGTTTGCAAGCTGAAATCACGTCTCGCATTGCGTCCGCCGCGCGCAGCACCTGCTCGCGGCTGACATCCAGATGCGTGACGGCCCGGATCAGGCCGCGGCCGAACACGCCCACGCACACGCCCCGAGCGGCGAGCTCGGACACCACCCGCTCGGGGGACAGACCGGTATCGGTGACATCGAAATAGACCAGGTTGGTCTGCACCGAGGCCGGGTCGATGCGCACGCCGGGCAGCTCGGCCAGGGCCACCGCCAGCAGCCGCGCGTTGGCATGGTCCTCGGCCAGGCGCTCGACATGATGGTCCAGCGCATGCAGCGCGGCCGCGGCCAGGATGCCCGACTGGCGCATCGCCCCGCCCCAGCGCTGCTTGAGTCGCCAGGCCTCGTGGATGAACGCGCGGCTGCCGGCGAGCATCGCGCCCACCGGGCAGCCCAGGCCCTTGGAGAAGTCGATCCAGGCGGAATCGAAGCCGGCGAGCTGCTCATGGGCCGGCATGCCGCTGGCCACCACCGCGTTCATGAGCCGCGCACCATCGACATGGGTGGCCAGGCCCAGCGCGCGGGCGCCGTCGCGCACCTCGCGCAGCAGCGCCAGCGGCCACACCGTGCCGCCCGCGGTGTTGGCGGTCTGCTCGACACACACCAGGCGGCTGCGCGGCAGATAGCGGCTGTCGGCGCGCACCGCCTCGCGCAGCGCCGCGCCATCGAAGGTGCCCGGCACCCCGCCCGGGGGGGCGAGCACCGGCCTGAGCATGACGCCGGCCAGCGCGGCCGGGCCTCCGCCCTCGGCATGGATGATGTGCGCGCTGGCCTCGGCGATCACCTCGTCGCCAGGACGGCAGTGCACGGCGATGGCGATCTCGTTGCACATCGTGCCCGAGGGCAGCAGCACCGCGTCCTCGAAACCGAGCAGCGCGCATATCCGTTCGCGCAGGCGATTGGTGGTGGGGTCCTCGAAGCGCTGCTCGTCACCGACCTCGGCCTGGGCGATCGCCTGGCGCATGGCGGCGGTGGGTCGGGTCTGGGTATCGCTGAACAGGTTGATCATGGCGAGGCAAGCGTGAAGGACGCGGCGGCGCGGGCAAGGCGGTCATGCACGGCCTCCCAGGCAAGACCGGCGGGCGGCGTCTCGATGAGCAGGCGGGCCGCGCCGCTGGCATCGAGCTGGCGCAGCGCGTCGTAGAGCTCATGGCCATACACGGCGGGGTCCTCGGGCGCGCATCGCCAGCGCGCGCCGGCCTGGGGCTGACGCGACCACACCGCCACCGCCACCCCCTGCGCGACCAGCCAGACCACCCGCGCCGCGAGCGCCTCGGGCGCCACCAGCTCGAGCGGGGTGCGTGGCGCGTAATGCGCCGCCAGGGTGCCCGAGGCGCGCGGCGCCTGGGCATCGCGGGCACGCAGGGGCGCGCCAAGCACCGCGGCAATGGCCGCGGCATCGATGCCGCCGGGCCGCAGCAGCGTGGCCTGCGGGCGGGAGAGGTCGACGATGGTCGACTCGAGCCCGACGGCGCACTCGCCGCCGTCGATGATGAGGGGCACGGCGTCACCGAGGTCGGCTTCGACGTGAGCCGCGCGGGTGGGGCTCACCCGCCCGAAGCGGTTGGCCGAGGGCGCGGCGATGCCCTCGCCGCCCAGCGCGCGCAGCGCCTCGAGCAGCGCGCGCGCCACCGGATGCGAGGGCGCGCGCAGGCCGATGGTGGCCTCGCCGCCGCAGGCCGCCGCCGGCGCGGCCGGCGCGCGGCGCAGGATCAGGGTGAGCGGCCCGGGCCAGAAGGCACGTGCCAGCGCGTCGGCGCGGGGATCGGGCAGCGCCCAGAACCCGGCCTGCGCGATGTCGAGCACATGCACGATCAGCGGGTGATCGGCCGGCCGGCCCTTGATGCGGTAGACCTGCGCCACGCCCTGCGCGCTGCCGGCATCGGCGCCCAGGCCGTACACGGTCTCGGTGGGCAGGGCCACCACGCCGCCCTCGCGCAGCATCCGCGCGGCGCGCTGGATGACCGCGGGCTCGGCGGGCAGGATGGGCATGCCGGCGCCGGGGCTCAGTGGCCGGCCGCGCCGGCGCCGGGCCCGAGCTCGCGCTCCAGACGCAGGGCGAGCGACCAGGCGGCCTCGGCCGTGTCGGCCATGACGGTGATGTGGCCCATCTTGCGGCCGGGCCGCGGCTCGTGCTTGCCGTAGAGGTGCAGCTTGGCCTCGGGCAGGGCCAGCACCCGCGCCCAGTCGGGCTCGCGCGCTGGCGCGCCGGGCTGCGCGAACCAGAGGTCGCCGAGCAGATTGAGCATGACCGCGGGGGCGAGCTGCCGCGTGCCGCCCGCCGGCCAGCCAGCCAGCACGCGGGCCTGCTGCTCGAACTGGCTGCTCACGCAGGCATCGATCGACCAGTGACCGGAGTTGTGCGGGCGCGGCGCCATCTCGTTGACCACCAGGCTGCCATCGGCCAACAGGAAGAACTCGACGCACAGCACGCCGACATAGCCCAGGGCCTGCGCCAGCCGGCCGGCGGCCTCGACCGCCCGCGCCGCCACCGGCTCGGGCACCCGCGCCGGCACGATGCTGCGCGCCAGGATGCCGTTGCGGTGCTCGTTCTCGGCCACCGGGAACACCGTGCAGTGGCCATCGAACCCGCGCGCGACCAGCACCGAGAGCTCGAGGGCGAGGGCGAGCTGGCGCTCGAGCACGCAGGGCACCCCGCCCATGGCGGCGAAGGCCGCGAGCGCCTGGTCGCGATCGGCCACCCGCGCCTGGCCCTTGCCGTCGTAGCCGAGCCGGGCGGCCTTGAGAATGCCCGGAAAGCACTCGGGCGGCGCCGCAGCGAGGTCGGCCGCGGCGTGGATGGCAACCCAGGGGGCCACCGGCAGGCCGCAGCCGGCGGCGAAGGTCTTCTCGGCGATGCGGTCCTGGGCCACCGCCACGCAGGCCGCGGCCGGCGCCACCGGCAGTCGGCGGGCAAGCCGCTCGAGCGCAGCGGCAGGCACGTTCTCGAATTCGGTGGTCACCGCGCCGCACAGCTCGGCCAGCGCATCGAGCGCCGCCTCGTCGAGATAGCCCGCGCGCAGGTGGCGATCGGCCACCGCGCCGGCCGGACTGGCGGCATCGGGGTCAAGCACGCAGACCCGGTAGCCCATGGCCTGAGCGGCCGCGCAGAACATGCGGCCGAGCTGTCCGCCGCCCAGCACGCCCAGCCAGCTGCCGGGCGGCAGCGGTGCGGGCACGGCGGCGCCGCTCATGCCGGAGGCACGCGCATGGCGCGCGCCGCCGCCTGCTGGCCGGCCCGCCAGGCCGCCAGGCGCTGCGCCAGCGCCGGGTCGGTCAGGGCGATGGCCGCCACCGCGTGCAGCGCGGCATTGGCCGCGCCGGCCTCGCCGATGGCGAAGGTGGCCACCGGCACCCCGCGCGGCATCTGCACGATGGACAGCAGCGAGTCTTCGCCGCGCAGGTAGCGCGAGGGCACCGGCACGCCGTAGACCGGCACCAGGGTCTTGGCAGCCAGCATGCCCGGCAGGTGGGCGGCGCCGCCAGCGCCGGCCACGATCGCGCGCAGGCCGCGGCCGGCCGCCTGCTCGGCGTAGCGGAACATCTCGTCGGGCATGCGGTGGGCAGACACCACCGCGGCTTCATGGGGCACCTGCAGTTCGGCGAGGATGGCCACCGCGTGCTGCATGACCTCCCAGTCGCTGCTGCTGCCCATCACCACGCCCACCAGGGGCTGCGCATCGTTCATCGGGCCTCCAGGGAATCAGTCGAGCCCGCGGCCGGTGATGCGCAGCAGCGCCTCGCGGTACTTGTCGGCGGTGCGGCTGATGACCTCGGCCGGCAGGGCCGGCGGCGGCGGCCGCTTGTCCCAGTCGAGGCCCTCGAGGTAATCGCGCACGAACTGCTTGTCGAAGGACGGCGGCGAGATGCCGGGGCGATAGCTGTCGGCCGGCCAGAAGCGGGAGGAATCGGCGGTGAGCACCTCGTCCATGAGGTGCAGCCTTCCGGCCTCGTCGAGCCCGAACTCGAACTTGGTGTCGGCGATCAGGATGCCGCGGGTGGCGGCGTACTCGCTGGCGCGGCGGTAGAGCTCGAGGCTGATCTCGCGGATCTGGCCGGCGAGCGCCGCGCCGATGCGCGCCGACATGTCATCGAAGCCGATGTTCTCGTCGTGCTCGCCGCGCTCCGCCTTGGCCGCCGGCGTGAAGATCGGCTCGGGCAGTTGCTGGGCCTGCGCCAGACCGGGCGGCAGCCTGATGCCGCAGACCGCGCCGCTGGCCTGGTAGTCCTTCCAGCCCGAGCCGATCAGGTAGCCGCGCACCACCGCCTCCACCAGGATGGGCTGCAGCCGCTTGACCACCATGGCCCGGTCGCGCACCTGCGCGCGCTCGTCGGGGGCCACCACGGTCTCGGGATCGATGCCGGTGAGGTGGTTGGGCACCACGTCAGCCAGGCGCTCGAACCAGAAGAGCGCCATGCGGTTGAGCACCCGCCCCTTGTCGGGGATGGGCTCGGCCATCACCACGTCGAAGGCCGAGAGCCGATCGGAGGTGACGATCAGCAGGCGGTCAGCGCCAAGCGCGTAGTTGTCGCGGACCTTGCCGCGGCCAAGCAGGGGCAGGCTGTGCAGCGTGGACTGGTGCAGGGTGGGCGTGGCGGTCACGGAAGGGTCGGGGGCCGAGGATGCCGAACCCGTCATTCTGACACCAACGGCAGCCAGGGCCGGATCCAGCCCAGCCCGGCGCTGGTGCCCGCGCGCGGCCGGTACTCGCAGCCGATCCAGCCGGTGTAGCCGACCTCGTCGAGCACCGAGAAGAGGTAGGGATGGTGCAGCTCGCCGAGGTCGGGCTCGTGGCGCTGCGGCACGCCGGCGATCTGCACATGGCCCACGCCGTCGATGTGGCGGCGGATCTTCATGGCGACGTCGCCCTCGACGATCTGGCAGTGATAGAGATCCATCTGCACCTTCAGCCGCGGCTCGCCGATCTGCGCGCGCAGATCGTGCGCCTGGGCCTGGGTGTTGAGCAGGTAGCCCGGGATGTCGCGGGTGTTGATCGGCTCGATCAGGGTGTCGAGCCCGGCCTGCGCCAGCCGCTGCGCGGCCCAGGCGATGCGCTCGGCGTAGATCGCCCACTGGGCCTCGCGCTGCGCCGGATCGCGCACCAGGCCGGCCATGACGTGCAGCCGAGGGCAGCCCAGCGCCACGGCGTATTCGATCGCGGTCTCGATGCCGCGGCGGAATTCCGGCTCGCGGCCCGGCAGGCTGGCGATGCCCCGCTCGCCGGCGCTGAAGTCGCCCGGGGGCGCGTTGAACAGCACCTGCTGCAGACCGTTGTCGCGCAGGCGCGCCGCGATCTCGGCCGCGGGATGCTCGTACGGGAACAGGAACTCCACGGCGCGAAAGCCGTCGCGGGCGCAGGCCGCGAAGCGATCCAGGAACGGCACCTCGGTGTACATCATCGACAGGTTGGCGGCGAATCGCGGCATGGCGGGCTCCGGTGGGCGCGGCAGACCCGGGAGTTTAAGCGCCCGCGAGCAGGCTTCGGCTATCGTGCCGGTTGATCGATGCCTCACGGGATCCGCATGCGAGCTCACCCCACCCCGTTCCGATGGCTCGCGCGCCACCTCGCCGGCATGAGCCTGACGCTGGCGCTGGCCGGCCCCGCGAGCAGCGCCGCGCCGCCGCCCGCCCTGCCGATCGCCGACGCCCACCTCCACTACAGCCACGATGCCTGGGCGGTCGTGCCCACCGACCAGGTGATCGCCCTGATGCGCCAGGCCGGGCTGCGCCTGGCCCTGGTCTCGAGCTCGGACGACGAGGGCACCCAGCGCTTGCACCGCGCCGCCCCCGATCTGGTGGTGCCCAGCCTGCGCCCCTACCGGACGCGCGCCGATGCCTCGGGCTGGACCCGAGACCCCGCGATCATCACGCACCTGGAGGAGCGGCTGCGGCGCTTTCGCTATGCCGCCATCGGCGAGTTCCACCTGTATGGCGCCGAGGCCGACCTGCCGGTGCCGCGCCGGCTGGTCGCGCTGGCCCGCGAGCACGGCCTGATCCTGCATGCGCATTCCGATGCCGACGCGATCGAGCGTCTGTTCGCGCAGCATCCGCAGGCCCGCATCCTGTGGGCCCATGCCGGCTTCGAGCGGCCAGAGGCGGTGCGCGCCATGCTGCGGCGCCATCCGCGCCTGTGGGCCGATCTCGCCTTCCGCAACGACCCCGGCAGCGGCAGCGAGGTCGATCCGGCCTGGCGCGAGGCCTTCATGGAATTCCCCGAGCGCTTCATGCTCGGCACCGACACCTTCACCCCGGAGCGCCTGCACTACATCCCGGTTCATGCCGAGTGGGCGCGTGGCTGGCTCGCGGCGCTGCCGCGGGCGCTGGCCGAGCGCATCGCCTGGCGCAATGCCGAGGCGCTCCTGCTGCCGGTGTGGCAGGCCAATCGGGCCGCGGTCGCCCCGGCTCCTGACTGCCCGGCCCCGGCCGAGGGCTGGCGCCTGGCTTCGGCCACGCTGGCGCTGAGCGTGCGCCCGGAACCCGCCTCGCCGCGAGTGGGGGAGCCCTTCTCGCTGCACATCGCGCTGTGCCCCGCGGCTGGCGGGCGGACTGTGGACAGCCTCTTGGTCGACGCGACCATGCCCGAGCACCGGCACGGCATGAACTACCGGCCGCAGGTGCATCGCGTGGATGCGCGCCACTTCCGCGCCGACGGTCTGCTGCTGCACATGCCCGGCCGCTGGGAACTGGTGCTCGAGACGCGCGGCGCGGCCGGCGGCGAGCGGCTCACCCAGGAGATCCGCCTGCCATGAGGCTGGCCGGCACCGCCGCGGGTCTGGTGCTGATCGTCGGCCTGCTGGCCGTGGCGGCGCGCCCGTCGGCGCACGCCGATGACGAGGCGCCAGCGCCCCCGCTGAGCGCCGCCGAGCGCGCCCAGGTGCTCTCCCACGGGCCGTGGCCGGGCGCAACGCCGGCCGATCCGGGCAACCGCTTCTCGGGGCTGGCCGCGGCCGAGGCGCTCGGCGAGCGGCTGTTCGCCGAGCCCGCCCTCTCGGGCCGCGGCGATCTCGCCTGCCGCAGCTGCCATGACCCGGCCCGCGGCTTCACCGACGGCCGGTCGCGGGCGCAGGGCATGGTCATGCTCGACCGCAACACCCAGGGCCTGCACGATCTTGCCCTGCACCGCTGGTACGGCTGGGATGGCGGCGCCGACAGCCTGTGGGCGGCCAGCCTGCGCCCGCTGCTCGATCCGCGCGAGATGGGCGCCTCGGCCGCCACCGTGGCCGCGGCCATCCGCCAGCGCCCCGAACTCGCGAGTCTGCTCGCCCAGGCGCGGGCCGCGGCCGGGGCAGGCGCCCGCGCCCCGCACGCCAGCCCTGACGACGCCGATCTGGTCGATGCCGCCAAGGCGATCGGCGCCTGGCTGCGCACGCTGCGCTCGCCCCCCACCGCCTTCGACGCCTACCGCGATGCGCTGGCCCGCGATGACGCGGCGGCGGCCGCCCGCTACCCGGCGGCGGCGCTGCGGGGCCTGCGCCTGTTCATCGGCGAGGCGCGCTGCCATCTTTGCCATGTCGGGCCGGCCTTCTCGAACGGCGAGTTCCACGACATCGGCATCCCCTTCATGCCGGCGCCCGGCCGGGTCGATCCGGGCCGCCATGCCGGCCTGCAGCGGCTGCTGCGCGATCGCCACAACCTGATCGGCCCGTTCGCCGATCCGCCGGCCCCGGGCACGGCGCCCGGGCGCGATCCGGCGCTGCGCACGCGCACCGTGGTCATGCAGCACCGCCATTTCGGCGAATGGCGCACGCCCGGGCTGCGCGGCCTGTCGGCCAGCGCGCCCTACATGCACGACGGCCGCCTGCCGAGCCTGGACGCGGTGATCGACCACTACGACCGCATCGACACCGAGCGGCTGCACGCCGACGGCGAATCGCTGCTGCGCC
The DNA here is from genome assembly GCA_037146935.1 of Burkholderiales bacterium. Classification (GTDB taxonomy): domain Bacteria; phylum Pseudomonadota; class Gammaproteobacteria; order Burkholderiales; family Burkholderiaceae_E; genus Quisquiliibacterium. The sequence continues at coordinate 30,408 of JBAWWD010000014.1, read as the reverse complement.
CGCTGCGCCTGAGCCCGCGCCAGCGCGCCGACCTGCTCGCCTTCCTGCGCAGCCTCGATCCCCCGCCCCTCGCCCAATGAGCCGGGGCTGCGATACAGTCCGGGCACCGCAACGCTGATCCACCCGCAAAAGGAATCCCGCCATGGGCGCCAACGACGCAGTCCGCATCATCGAGGACATCGGCCAGTACCTGCCCCAGATGACCGAGTGGCGCCGCCACATCCATGCCAACCCCGAGACCGCCTTCGAGGAGGTCGGCACCGCCGCCTATGTGGTGCAGCGCCTGCGCTCCTTCGGCGTCGACGAGGTCCACGAGGGCATCGCCCGCACCGGGGTGGTGGGGGTGATCCACGGCCGCAACGGTCCGGGCGGCCCCGCCATCGGCCTGCGCGCCGACATGGACGCGCTCGACATGCAGGAAGGCACCGGCCTGCCCTGGGCCTCGCGCAACAGCGGCAAGCACCACGCCTGCGGCCACGACGGCCACACCGCCATGCTGCTGGGCGCGGCCCGCCACCTTGCCCGCACCCGCGAGTTCGCCGGCACGGTCTACGTGATCTTCCAGCCGGCCGAGGAGAACGAGGGCGGCGCCCGGGTGATGGTCGAAGAAGGCCTGTTCGAGCGCTTCCCCATGCAGGCGGTGTTCGGCATGCACAACATCCCGGGCATCCCGGCCGGCCATATCGCGGTCAAGGCCGGGCCCATGATGGCCTCCTACGACATGTTCGAGATCACCATCACCGGCCGCGGCTCGCACGGCGCCATGCCGCACAAGGGCATCGACCCGATCGTGATCGGCGCCGAGCTCACCCAGAAGCTGCAGACCATCGTGAGCCGCAATGTCGACCCGCTCGACCCCTCGGTGCTGTCGGTGACCAAGTTCCACTCGGGCTCGGCCTGGAACGTGATCCCCAACGAGGCGGTGCTCGGCGGCACGGTGCGCGCCTTCGATACCCGCGTGCAGGACCTGATCGAGTCGCGCATCCGCGAGCTGTGCGCCGGCACCGCGGCCTCGCACGGCGCCGAGATCCACGTCCGCTACGAGCGTCGCTACCCGCCCACCGTGAACCACGCCGAGCAGGCCGCGCTGTGCGCGCGCGTGGCGCAGGCGCTGGTGGGCCGCGAGCAGGTCAACCTCGACCCGCGCCCGGCCATGGGCTCCGAAGACTTCGCCTGGATGCTGCTGTCCAAGCCGGGCTGCTATGTGTGGATCGGCAACGGCACCGGCAGCGAAGGCGGCTGCATGGTCCACAACCCGGGCTACGACTTCAACGACGGCATCCTGTCCACCGGCGCGGCCTACTGGGTGAAGCTCGCCGAGACGGCGCTGGCGCAGGCCTGAGCCCCCGCGGGGCTCAGTCGGCGAGCAGTTCCTGCACCGCCGCCCGGATGAAGGCCTCGTCGGCGGGGCTGGACACCGGGTTGCCGGCGCGGTGGCCCCAGGGCGAAACAATGGGGCGCAGCTCGCCGCGGCGCAGGTGCGCGAGCTCGCGGCGGCTGTCCTCCACCCGGAAGTAGGCGTCCTGGTCGCAGGGCATGAGCAGCACGCGCGCCGAGATGTCGCGCAGCGCTGCCGGCAGGTCGCCGCGGTAGCGCGGCTGCGCCGAGATGTCGCCGTGCTGCCAGGTCCAGAGCTGCGCGAGCAGATCCGACGGGTCGCGGCGCGAGAACACCGTCTCCCAGCTGCGCACCAGGAAGTCCTCCTGGGAGCTGAAGCCCATGCCGCGCCAGAGCTCGTCGCGATAGAAGTCCTGCGACAGCGCCATGGTGGCGTAGAGCCTGGCCATGGCCCGGAAGCCGCGCACCGGGCGCTCGTGGAAGACCCCGTCGCGCCAGGCCGGGTCGGCGGTGAGCGCGGCCCGCACGGCGTCGATGAACACCGCGTTGTGCGGCGCGCAGCGCGCCGATCCGCAGACCACCGCGATGCGCTCGACCTGGTCGCCGAACAGGCTCGCCCAGTGATAGGCCTGCATGCCGCCCATCGACCAGCCATAGACCAGCCGCACCCGCTCCACGCCGAACACCTCGGCGAGCAGGCGCTGCTGCACCCGCACCGCGTCGTGGTAGCTGACGTCGGGATAGCGATCGCCGGTGAGCGGCCAGCCGGTGTTCGACGGCGAGGACGACAGCCCGTTGCCGAACAGGTTGGGGATGAGGATGAAGTGGCGGGTGGGATCGAGAATGCCGCCGGGGCGGATCAGCCAGCGGGTGTCCAGGTGCTGCGCGGCATACGAGGTGGGATAGACGATGACGTTGGAGCGATCGGCGTTCAGCTCGCCGAAGCTCTGATAGACGATGCGCATGCCGGGGAAGGTGCGCCCCGACGCCAGCACCACGTCGCCCGCCTCGAACACGCCCTGCCCCGCATCCTGTGTCATCGCTGCTCTCCCTGGACCGATGGCCCGATGATGCCCGAAGCGGCAGCGCTACACTGCCCGCCAGCCGCCGCAATGACGCAGGGGCGCCACGGCCGGCCAGGAGAGCGCACATGAGTCTGCAGGACCGGATCGACGCCACGCTGTCGGCGGCGGTGCAGCAAGGCCGGGTGCCGGGCGTGGCCGCGATGGTCACCGACGCGCAGCAGACCCGCTATCAGGGCGCCTTCGGGGTGCGCACGCTGGGCCAGCCGCAGGCCATGGGCGTGGACACCGTGGGCTGGATCGCCTCGATGACCAAGGCGATCACCGCCGCCGCGGCCATGCAACTGGTCGAGCGCGGTCTGCTCGAGCTCGATGCGCCGGCCTTCCGATGGCTGCCCGAGCTTGCCAGCGTGCCGGTGCTCGAGGGCTTCGACGCGCAGGGCCGCCCGATCACCCGCGCGCCGCGCCGGCCGGTCACGCTGCGCCACCTGCTCACCCACACCGCCGGCTTCGGCTACGACACCTGGAACCCGGAAGTGCGCCGCTACCAGGAGGCCCTGGCGCTGCCGCTGATGGCCAGCGGCCGGCGCGCGGCGCTGATGACCCCGCTGCTCTTCGACCCCGGTCAGCGCTGGAACTACGGCATCGGCATCGACTGGGCCGGGCTGCTGGTCGAGCAGGCCAGCGGCCTGCGGCTGGGCGAGTACCTGGCGCGTCACCTGTTCGCGCCGCTGGGCATGAGCGGCTCCGGCTTCGCGCTCACCCCCGCCCTGCGCGACCGGCTGGCCCGCATCCATCAGCGCGAGGCCGACGGCAGCCTGCGGCCCCTGCATGACTTCGAGATCATCCAGCAGCCCGAGTTCGAGGGCGGCGGCGGCGGCCTGTACAGCACCGCGGCCGACTACCTGGCCTTCCTGCGCATGATCCTCAACGAGGGCCTGACCGATGACGGCGCCCGAGTGCTGCGGCCCGAGACGGTCGATCTGATGAGCCGCAACCACATCGGCGGCCAGCGGGTGAGCCCGATGCGCAGCCTGAACCCGGCGCGCTCGAACGACGCCGAGTTCTTCCCCGGCGTGCCCAAGAGCTGGGGGCTGAGCTTCCAGATCAACGAGGCGGCCGCGCCCACCGGCCGGCCGGCGGGCGGGCTGATGTGGGCGGGGCTGAGCAACTGCTACTACTGGATCGACCGCGGCAACGGCCTGGCCGGCGTCTACCTGACCCAGGTGCTGCCCTTTGCCGACCACCAGGCGCTGCCGATCTACCTGGCCATGGAGACCGAGGTCTACCGGGCGCTGTCCGAGGGCGGCTGAGCCCCGGCTGCCGCGGCGCCGGCGGCCCGCGCGAGCTCGGCCTGATACGAGGCATAGCCCGGCTGATCGACCGCCAGCCGATCGAGCGTGGTCTGCCAGAGATGCGCGAGGAGCGCCGGGTCATCGAGCCCGACGCGCCCCTCGGCGATCGCCTGCGAGAGCGCCTGGTTGGCCTGCGCGAGGCCGGCGTCCGTGCCCGCCAGGGCCGTGCCGAGCAGCGCGGCCAGCCGCGCCCGCTCGGCCGCTTCCTGGGCCGGGGCCAGCGCGACCTGGCGGCGCACCACGTTCACCGCATTGGCCGCCACGCGGGCATGGAAGGCAGCCGCCGGCGGCAGCAGCGGCATGGCCACCTCGGTGAGATACCGGGCGACCACCTCGAGCAGTTCATCGGGCGTGGGGGTGTTGTGCATGGCAGCCTGGGCGGTCAGCGCGGCGCGAGCAGGCGCAGCAGGTCGATGTCGGTCTCGGAGACGCGCCGGCCGATCTGCGCGCGCTCGACCGCGCGCCCGGGATCGGTGGCCTTGAACAGCGGATAGGAGCGGGCGAGGTCCAGGCAGATCACGCCCCAGCGCAGCGTGCCCATCACCTCCCAGAACAGCGCGCGCTGGGGGTCCACCGGCACGCCCGTGCTGGCCTGGTAGGCGGCGAAGAGCGCCTCGCGGCTGCCCCAGCCGCCCACCGGCTTGTCGATGGCGCCGAAGCGCCAGGCGGCCACGCAGATCCAGCCGAGGTCTTCGATGGGATCGCCGACATGGGCGAGCTCCCAGTCGAGCACCGCGCGGATGCCGTCGGGCCCGATCATGAGGTTGCCGTGGCGATAGTCGCCGTGCACGAGCGTGAAGCGATCAGGCGCGGGGCAGTGGGCGCGCAGCCAGGCAAAGGCCAGCTCGAACACCGGGAGGGCCGCGCCCGCGGCGAGGTAGCGCTGATGCAGCTGATGCAGGTCTTCGGCGGGCGAGCGGCGCGGCAGGTTCACGCCCTCGGGCGACACCGCATGGATGGCCGCCGCGATGCGACCGGCCTGCGCCGGCAGCTCGGGGCGCACCGCGTCGAAGACGGTGTCGCGAAGGATGCGCTTGCCGAGGGTCTCGCCCTCGACCCGGCTCATAACGAAGCCCCGACCGAGGCCGTCCTGGGGCTCGGCCACCGCCAGCACCCTGGGCACCGGCACGCCGGCGGCACCGGCGCGGCGGATGAGCTCGGCCTCGGTCTCGAGGCCGATGGCCATGACGCCCGGGCCCGATTCCGGCGGCAGCCGACGCAGGATGGCCGGCAGCACCCCGGCCGCGCCGTGGGCCTCGAAGGCCCAGGTCTGCTGACTGGCGCCGCCCGACAGCCGCGTGAGGCCCTGCACCGTGTGGTAGCCGGGCAGGCTGCGCTGCAGCAGCGCGGCCAGCGCCCCGCGCAGGGTCTCGGTGGCGGCCGTGCTCATGCGCGCGCGCCGCTCAGTTCACCACCTGGGCGAGTTCGCCGGAGCGGTAGCGGCTGACCATCACGCTCAGGGCCTGCGGACGGATCTTCGGGCCCTGGCCGGCGCAGCCGAACTCCTCGTAGCGCTGACGGCAGATCTGGGTGGCGGCCTCGCGGGCCGGCTTGAGGAAGTCGCGCGGGTCGAACTTGTCGGGCTGCTGCGCAAGGTACTTGCGCACCGCCGCGGTCATGGCCAGGCGGATGTCGGTGTCGATGTTGATCTTGCGCACGCCATAGCGGATGGCCTGCTGGATCTCCTCGACCGGCACGCCGTAGGTCTCCTTCATGTTGCCGCCGTACTGGCGGATGTCGGCGAGCAGATCCTGCGGCACCGACGAGGAGCCGTGCATGACCAGATGGGTGTTGGGCAGGCGCGCGTTGATCTCCTTGATGCGGGAGATGGCGAGGATGTCGCCGGTGGGCTTGCGGGTGAACTTGTAGGCGCCGTGGCTGGTGCCGATCGCGATGGCCAGCGCATCGACCTGGGTGCTGCGCACGAAGTCGGCGGCCTGCTCGGGATCGGTGAGCAGCTGCTCGCGGGTCATGGAGCCCTCGGCGCCGTGGCCGTCTTCCTTGTCGCCCTTCATGGTCTCGAGCGAGCCCAGGCAGCCGAGCTCGCCCTCGACGGTCACGCCCAGCGCGTGGGCCATGTCGACCACCTCGCGGGTGACCGCGACGTTGTACTCGTAGCTGGCGATGGTCTTGCCGTCCTGCTCGAGGGAGCCGTCCATCATGACCGAGGAGAAGCCGAGATCGATGGCGCCGCGGCAGACGCCGGGCGACTGGCCGTGGTCCTGGTGCATGACCACCGGCACCTCAGGGTAGGACTCGACGGCGGCCTGGATGAGGTGCTTGAGGAAGGCCTCGCCGGCGTATTTCCGGGCCCCGGCCGAGGCCTGCATGATGACCGGCGCACCGACCGCGGCGGCAGCCGCCATGATGGCCTGCACCTGCTCGAGGTTGTTCACGTTGAAGGCCGGGATGCCGTAGCCGTTCTCGGCGGCGTGGTCCAGCAGCTGGCGCATGGAAACGAGGGGCATGGGGATCTCCAGACGGGATGATGATGGGGGATGGGCGACATTATGACGCGCCCGATGCGGCCGCCCGCCGGCGCCGGGGCGTCTACTCGGGCTTGATGCCGGCGGCGCGCACCACCGGCGTCCAGCGGTCGATCTCGCGGCGCAGGTAGGCGGCGTACTCGGCCGGGGTGGATGCGTGCACCTCGTAGCCCTGGCGCACGAGGCGCTCGCGCACATCGGTGCCGTTCACCGAGGCCACCACGGCGGCGTGCAGGGCCTCGATGATCGCCGGCGGCGTGCGGGCCGGCGCGAGCAGGCCGTAGAAGCCCGATCCGACCAGGTCAGGGAAACCCTGTTCGACGGTGGTGGGCAGATCAGGAAGCACGGCGCTGCGCCGCTCGGCGGCCACGGCCAGGCCGCGCAGCTTGCCGGCGGGGATCTGCGCGCCGCTGGGGATGTAGGCGTCGATCAGCACCGGCACCGTGCCGGCCAGGGCATCCTGCAGGGCCGGCGCCGCGCCCTTGTAGCCGATGTGCGGGAACTGCAGCCCGGCCCGCGTGCGCAAGGCCTCGCCGATGAGATGCGGCATGGAGCCCACGCCGGGCGAGGCGTAGTTGACCGGCGCGCTGCGCGCGGCGGCCACGAGATCGGCCAGGTTCCGGTAGGGCGTGCCGGGGTGGGCCATGATCAGCACCGGGATCGAGGCCACCAGCGAGATGGGCGCGAAGTCGGCGAGCGGCTGATAGGGCAGCTTCATGCCCAGGGCGGTGTTCAACGCCAGCGGCGCGGCCGCGAACAGCAGCGTGTGACCATCGGGGGCAGCCTTGGCGACGAGATCGTTGCCGATGACATTGGCTGCGCCGGGCCGGTTCTCGATGAGCACCGGCTGCTCGAGTCTCTCGGCCAGACGCTGGCCGACCATGCGGGCCACGGTGTCGAGCGCGCCGCCGGGCGTGAAGGGCACGATGACGCGCACAGGCCGGGTGGGAAAGCCGCGCGCGGGCTGGGCCGAGACGCGCGGCGCGAGGCCGCCCAGCGCGGGCAGCGCGGCAGCGGCAAGCACCTGCCGGCGGGTGAAAGACGGGGATCGGCGGGGCGGCTGCGACATGGAAGGACTCCGGCGTTCAGCCGTGCTCGCCGACGGTGACGATCTTCATGGTGTTGGTGCCGCCGGATTTGCCGATCGGCTCGCCGATGGTGATGATGATGCGATCGCCGCGGCCCACCAGCCCGGCGGCCACCAGGGTCTGCTCGGCCTCGAGCAGCAGGGCCTCGCGTTCCACCGACTTGTACTGCAGCAGCACCGGGTGCACCTCGCGGTACAGGGTCATGCGCCGCCGGGTGCGCTCCTCGGGGGTGAGCGCGTAGATGGGCACGCCCGAGTCGAGCCGAGACATCCAGAGCGCGGTGGAGCCCGACTGGGTGAGCGCCACGATCGCGCGGATGGCCAGGTGATTGGCCACGAACAGCGCGCTCATGGCAATGGACTGGTCGATGCGCGAGAAGCGCCGGTTGAGGAACTCGCCATCGAGCGGCACCCGCTGCGAGCGGTCGGCCTCGGTGCAGATGCGGGCAGTGGCCTCGATGGTCTCCACGGGAAACTTGCCGGCGGCGGTCTCGGCCGAGAGCATCACCGCGTCGGTGCCGTCGAGCACGGCGTTGGCCACATCCGAGACCTCGGCGCGGGTGGGCACCGGCGCCTCGATCATCGACTCCATCATCTGGGTGGCGGTGATCGCGAAGCGGTTGAGCTCGCGGGCCATGCGGATCATGCGCTTTTGCAGCGCCGGCACGGCGGCGTCACCCACCTCGACCGCGAGATCGCCACGGGCCACCATGATGCCGTCGGAGGCCTTGAGGATCTCCTCGAGGTTGCCGATCGCCTCGTAGCGCTCGATCTTGGCGATCATGAGCGCATGGCCGCCGGCCGCGCGCATGAGCTCGCGGGCCATGTACATGTCGGCCGCGTTCTTGGGGAACGACACCGCGATGAAGTCGGCCTCGAAGCCGACCGCGGTCTTCATGTCGTCCATGTCCTTGGCGGTGAGCGCCGGCGCCGTCAGACCACCGCCCTGCCGGTTGATGCCCTTGCGATTGGACAGCGCGCCGCCCTGCGTGACCGTGCAGTCGATGGTGGTGGCGCCCACGCGGTCAACGCGCATCACCACCCGGCCGTCGTTGAGCAGCAGCGTGTCGCCGGCGTGGACGTCGTTGACCAGCTCCTTGTAGTCGAGCCCGACCCGCTGCTGGTCGCCTGACTCGCACTCGGTGTCGAAGGTGAAGCGATCGCCCACGGCGAGATCGATGCGGCCCTGCGCGAACTTGCCGATGCGGATCTTGGGGCCCTGCAGGTCGGCGAGCACGCCGATGTCGCGGCCGAGCCGGGCGGCGATCTCGCGCACGAGGCGCACGGTGGCGGTGTGCTCGGCGGCGCTGCCGTGGGAGAAGTTCACCCGCACGACATTGGCGCCGGCGGTGATCATGCGTTCGAGCACCTCGGGGCTGGCCGAGGCGGGGCCGAGCGTGGCAACGATCTTGGTGGCGCGGATCATGGTGCTTCCTTTGTGCTGCAACCGGCGCCACGGCCGCGCCGGCGATCCGGCGCCGCCGGCGTCGGGACGTTGCTAGGCCCGGGCCTCGAGGGCGGCCACCGCCGGCAGGGTGCGGCCCTCGAGGAACTCGAGGAACGCGCCACCGCCGGTGGAGATGTAGCCCACCCGGTCGGTGATGCCGAAGCGGGCGATCGCCGCCAGCGTATCGCCACCGCCGGCGATCGAGAAGGCCGACGAGGCGGCGATCGCCTGAGCCAGCGCACGGGTGCCGCCGGAAAAGGCCTCGAACTCGAACACGCCCACCGGGCCATTCCAGACCACGGTACCGGCCTGGGCGATGAGGCCGGCGAACTGCGCCGCGGTCTGCGGTCCGATGTCGAGGATGAGATCACCGGGGCCGACCGCGCCGGCGGCCACGGTGCGGGCCGGCGCGCTGGCCGAGAACTCGGAGGCCACCACCACATCGGTGGGCAGCGGCACGCTGGCGCCACGGCCGGCCATCAGCGCGATGATCGCGCGGGCCTCGTCGACCAGATCGGGCTCGGCCAGCGACTTGCCGATGGGATGACCGGCGGCCAGCAGGAAGGTGTTGGCGATGCCCCCGCCCACGATGAGCTGGTCGACCCGCTCGGCCAGGGTCTTGAGGATGCTCAGCTTGGTGGACACCTTGGAGCCCGCGACGATGGCCAGCAGCGGGCGGCGCGGCTGCAGCAGCGCCTTGCCCAGGGCATCGAGCTCGGCCGCCATGAGGGGACCGGCGCAGGCCACCGGCGCATAGGCCGCGATGCCGTGCGTGGTGGCCTCGGCCCGGTGCGCGGTGCCGAAGGCGTCGTTGACGTAGACATCGCACAGCGCGGCCATGCGCCGCGCAAGCTGCTCGTCATTCTTCTTCTCGCCGACGTTGCAGCGGCAATTCTCGAGCAGCACCACCTCGCCGGGAGCCACGGTGACGCCGGACTCGACCCAGCCGCTCACCAGCGGCACCGGCCGACCAAGCAGTTGCGCCAGGCGCTCGGCGATGGGCGCGAGCGAGTCTTCGGGGCGCACCGTGCCCTCGGTGGGCCGACCCAGATGCGAGGTGACCATCACCGCCGCGCCAGCCTGCAGCGCATGGCGGATCGCCGGCAACGAGGCCCGGATGCGGGTGTCGTCGGTGATGGCGTGCGCGTCGTCCTGCGGCACGTTGAGGTCGGCGCGGATGAACACCCGCCGGCCGGCCAGCTCGAGATCGGAAAGGCGCTTGAATTGCATCGGAACTCCCGGACAGGACGGCGGCGTGGGCGTGGGTGCGCGGAAAAGGCCTTACTTCGCGGCCATGAGCGCGACGGTGGTGTCGAGCATGCGGTTGGAGAAGCCCCACTCGTTGTCGTACCAGCTGCTCACCTTCACCAGCCGGCCCGAGACCTTGGTGAGGGTGGCATCGAAGTTGGACGAGGCCGGGTTGTGGTTGAAGTCGACCGAGACCAGCGGCGCGGTGTTGTAGGCCAGCACGCCCGCCAGGGGGCCGTCAGCAGCGGCCTTCATGATGGCGTTGATCTCGTCGGCGGTGGTGTCACGCGCCGCGATGAAGGAGAGGTCGACGATGGACACGTTGATGGTGGGCACGCGGATGGCATAGCCGTCGAGGCGGCCGTCGAGCTCGGGCAGCACCAGGCCCACCGCGGCAGCGGCGCCGGTCTTGGTGGGGATCATCGACATGGTGGCCGAGCGGGCGCGCCGCAGGTCCTCGTGATAGACGTCGGTGAGGACCTGGTCGTTGGTGTAGGCATGCACCGTGGTCATCAGACCGTTGAGCAGGCCGATGGTGTCGTGCAGGGGCTTGACCAGCGGCGCCAGGCAGTTGGTGGTGCAGGACGCGTTGGAGATGACGGTGTCGGAGGCCTTGAGCACCGAGTGGTTCACGCCGTAGACCACGGTGGCATCGACGTCCTTGCCGCCCGGCGCCGAGATCACCACCTTGCGGGCGCCGCCCTTCAGGTGCGCGCCGGCCTTCTCCTTGGAGGTGAAGAACCCGGTGCACTCGAGCACCACGTCCACGCCGAGCTCGCCCCAGGGCAGCTCGGCCGGATTGCGGTTGGCCAGCACGCGGATGCGATCGCCATTGACCACGATGCTGTCGCCATCGACATGCACGCTGCCCGGGAAGCGGCCGTGGGCGGTGTCGTACTGGGTGAGGTGGGCATTGGTCTGGGCATTGCCCAGGTCGTTGATGGCGACGATCTCGATCGGGTGCTTCTTGCCGCCCTCGTAGTGGGCACGCAGGACGTTGCGGCCGATGCGGCCATAGCCATTGATCGCGACACGGATGGTCATGGGAGTTTCCTGGGAGGGATGGATGAAGGGGTGATCCTCAGCGCGCCGGGCCGCCGGCCAGCACGGCCAGCACGGTGTCGGCGACATTGCGGGGGGTGAATCCGAAGTGCTCGAAGAGGTCTGCGGCGGGCGCGGACTCGCCGAAGCGGTCTATACCCACCACTGCATCGCAGCGGTACTTCCACCAGAAGTCGGTGACGCCCGCCTCCACCGCGATGCGCGGCAGGCCCTCGGGCAGCACGTGGCGCTTGTAGGCGATCTCCTGGCGATCGAACACCGAGGTGCAGGGCATGGAGACCACGCGCACCGCGACATCCTGCGCGGCGAGCAGCTCGCGCGCGGCCAGCGCCAGCCCGAGCTCGGAGCCGGTGGCGATGATGACCGCGACCGCCTCGGCGGCATCGCGCAGCACGTAGGCGCCGCGCCGGATGGCGGCCAGTTGCCCCTCGCTGCGGGTGACGAAGGGCAGCGCCTGGCGCGACAGCAGCAGCGCGGCCGGGCCCTGGCGACGCTCGATGGCATCGGCCCAGGCGGCCGCGGTCTCGACGGTGTCGGCCGGGCGCCAGACATCGAGCCCGGGAATCAGCCGCAGGCTGGCGGCATGCTCCACCGGCTGGTGGGTGGGGCCGTCTTCGCCCAGACCGATGGAATCATGGGTGAACACCAGCACCACCCGCTGGCGCATCAGCGCCGCCATGCGGATGGCGTTGCGGGCATAGTCGGAAAAGGTGAGGAAGGTGCCGCCGTAGGGGATGAACCCGCCATGCAGCGCCAGGCCGTTGAGCATGGCGGCCATGCCGAACTCGCGCACCCCGTAGTTGACGTGGCGGCCGGCCTGCAGCGCCCCGGCCTCGCCGGCACGCAGCGCACCCGCGCCGCGGAAGTCGGTGAGGTTGCTGCCGGTGAGATCGGCCGACCCGCCGAGCAGTTCGGGCAGCGCCGGCCCGATGGCATCGAGCACCATCTGCGAGGCCTTGCGGGTGGCCACGCTGTGCGCGCCCTGGATGAGCGAGTCACTCAGGGCGTCGAGGGTGTCTTCCCAGTGGCCCGGCAGGCGGCCGTCGAGGCGCCGCTCGAATTCCTCGGCCAGCTCGGGATGCGCCTGGCGATAGGCCTCCAGGCGCGCACGCCACTGCGCGCTGGCCGCCGCGCCGCGGGCCCGGGCGTCCCAGTGGGCCAGCACATCGGGGGGCACCTGCCAGGGGGACATCTCGAAGCCGCGCGCCGCCATGGCCTCGCGCACCAGCGCGACCTCGGCCGCGCCCAGCGGCTCGCCATGTGCCCTGGCCTGGCCAGACCGGTTGGGCGAGCCCTGGCCGATGACCGTGCGGCACTGGATGAAGGTGGGCGCGAAGCGCCCGTCGCGGCCATGCTCGCCCCAGGCGCGGGCCTGCGCGATGGCGCGCTCGACGGCCCAGCTGTCATGGCCGTCGATGCCGGCGATCACATGCCAGCCATAGCCGCGAAAGCGCGCCAGGGTGTCGTCGGCGAACCAGTGGCGGACCTCGCCGTCGATGGAGATGCCGTTGTCGTCGTAGAGCACCACCAGCCGCGACAGGCCCAGGGTGCCGGCCAGCGAGCACACCTCATGGGAGATGCCCTCCATGAGGCAGCCATCGCCGGCGAACACCCAGGTGAAGTGATCGACCAGCCGATGGCCCTCGCGGTTGAAGCGCTGCGCCAGCAGGCGCTCGGCCAGCGCCATGCCCACGGCATTGGCCAGCCCCTGGCCGAGCGGCCCGGTGGTGGTCTCGACGCCCGGGGTGAGGCCGACCTCGGGGTGGCCCGGCGTGCGCGAGTGCAGGCGGCGGAAGGCGCGCAGCTCCTCCAGGGGCAGCGCATAGCCGGTGAGGTGCAGCAGCGCGTAGAGCAGCATGGAGCCGTGGCCGTTGGACAGCACGAAGCGGTCGCGGTCGGGCCAGGCCGGGTCGGCGGGATCGTGGCGCAACTGACGCGCCCACAGCGCCACCGCGATCTCGGCCATGCCCATGGGCATGCCGGGATGGCCGGAGTTGGCCTGCTGCACGGCATCGATGGCCAGCAGCCGAAGGCAGTCGGCCATGCGGGCACGCGCGGCCGCGTCGGGTTCTGCAGGAGCAGTGACGGGGTCGCTGGGCGGCGCGCTCGGGTGCACGCTTTTGTGCAGATTGGCGGACTCGGGCTGACTCATGGACGAACGTCGGTCGGGCTCGGCGGGCAACCGCTCATTCTAGCAAGAGCGTGAGGCTACCGAGGTCCGTGGCGCGGTGCGTCCGCTATACTCGAAGGCTTTTCCCGCCCTGGATCCCTGGTCTGCATGCTGCCTGCACGCGCGGCACGCGGGCGTCAGTGGGTCGCCCCTCCCGCCACCGAATGCAAGGACTGCACCTCACCGCCGATCTGTACGGCTGCGGCTGCGAAGGCCATCCCGGCGGCGCCTCGCTGCTGGTGGACGCCGCGCGGCTCGCGGCGCTGTGCGCCGAGGTGGTGGCCCGCGCCGGGCTCACCCGGGTGGACGAGCGCTTCTTCACGTTCCCGCCCTGGCAGGGCCAGCCCGGGGGCGTCACCGGCGCGGTGCTGCTGGCCGAATCGCACCTGGCCCTGCACACCTGGCCCGAGCGGGCGGGCGTCACGCTCGATGTCTATGTGTGCAACTTCTCCACCGACAACTCGGCCAAGGCCGAGCAGCTGATGGAGTCGCTGGTGGCGGCCTTCTCGCCGCGCCGGCGCGTGACCAACCGGCTGCTGCGCGGCCCAGCCCAGACCCCCGACGCCGATCAGCACGGCCAGGGCGAGCCGGGCACCGATGACGAGCTGCTGCTCGAATCGCTCAATGCCGAGGCGGTCTATGGTCTGCGCGCCCAGCGTCGGCTCGAGAGCCTGCACTCGGCCCACCAGCGCATCGAGGTCTTCCAGACCCGCCAGTTCGGCCGGCTGTTCCGACTGGATGGCGCCTTCATGACCTCCGAGGGCGACGAGTTCTTCTATCACGAGCCGATCGTGCACGGCGCGGCCATCGCCCACCCCTGCCCGCGCACCGCGCTGATCGTGGGCGGCGGCGATGGCGGCAGCAGCGAGGAGATGCTCAAGCACCCCGACATCACCCGCGTGGTGATGGCCGAGCTCGATGCCGAGGTGATCCGCATCGCCCGCGCCCATCTGCCGGGGGTGCATCGCGGCGCCTTCGACGACCCGCGCCTGGAGGTGGTGGTCGGCGACGGCTTCGCCTACACCCGGGACACCCTCGAGCGCTTCGACCTGATCGTGCTCGACCTCACCGACCCCGACACGCCGGCAGCGCCGCTCTACACCCGCGAATTCTTTCGCGCCGCGCAGCGCGTGCTCGCCCCCGGCGGCGCCATCAGCCTGCATCTGGGCTCGCCGGTGTACCAGCCGCAGCGGGTGCGCCGGCTGCTGGCCGACCTCGCCGCGGTGTTCCGCGTGGTGCGGCCGATGGGCGTGTTCGTGCCGCTCTACGGCGCCTACTGGGGCCTGGCCTGCGCCTCCGACAGCCTCGACCCCTGCGCGCTCGATGCCGCCGAGGTGGCGCGCCGGCTGGCGCAGCGGCGCATCGGCGAGCTGCGCCTGTACAACCCCGAGATGCACGGCGCGCTCTTCGCCCTGCCCAACTTCTATCGCGAGCTGCTGCCGGCGGGCTGAGCCCGCCGCACGCCCGTGTCGCCATGACCCCGCGCGTGCTGGTCGACGGTCTGCGCGAACCCGGCCAGGAAATCATCCTCGACGAGGCGCAGGCCCACCACGCCCTGCGCGTGCTGCGCCTGCGCGCCGGTGACCCGGTGCAGGCCTTCGATGGGCACGGCGCGCGCTGGGCAGCGCAGCTCGCCAGCGCCGGCCGCGACCAGGCGGTGGTGCGGCTGCTCGCGCCCGAGCCGGCGCTGCCCGAGAGCCCGCTCGCGCTCAGCCTGGTGCAGTGCCTGAGCAGCGCCGAGCACATGGACTTCACCATCGAGAAGGCCGTGGAGCTGGGCGTGAGCCTCATCCGGCCGGTGAGTTCGGCGCGCTCGGTGGTGCGGCTCGATGCCGAGCGGGCAGCCCGGCGGCTGGCCCACTGGCAGCGCCTGGTGGTGGCCGCGTGCCGGCAGTGCGGGCGCGACCGCCTGCCCATCGTCACCGAGCCGCAGCCGCTGGCGCAGTGGCTGGCCGGGCGCGCGCGCGCCACCCCGGGCTGGGTGCTCACCCCTGAGGCGCCGGCCAGCCTGGCGGCCGACGCCGCCGCGCTGCGGCCGGCGCAGGCCGAACTGCTGATCGGCCCGGAATCGGGCCTGAGCGAAGCGGAAGTGGCTGCCGCCCTGGCCGCCGGCCTGCGCCCCGCCAGCCTGGGGCCGCGGGTGCTGCGCACCGAGACGGCCGGCCTGGCCGCGGTGGTGGTGCTGCAGTCGGTGCTGGGTGATCTCGGCCCGGCTCAGCCGCCCTTGCCCGCGCCCACCGAGTAGGCCACCCGCAGCCGCCGGTCGCGCGCGGCGAAGTGCTCCGCGGCCTCCTGGAACACGCCGAGCAGCGCCTCGCGATCGGCCACCGCGGTGCGCGCCGCAAAGCCGGCAAGCACACAGCACAGCCCGGCGGGCGGCACGGCGAGATCGGTCAGGCAGTCGAAGAGCGCGTCGAGGTTGCCGCCGAAGTGGGCCGGGAATCCCAGGCCCGTGGCGATGCGCGCGAGCATGGCCGCGCGATCGCCGGCCCCGGCAAGATCGGCCCGCAGCACGGTCTCGCCGGCCTGTTCGGCGCGCTGCGCCCAGGCGGCCAGGCCGGCGGCATCGAGGCGCCGCGGCACGCCGGCGGAAGGGGCGAAGGGCTGGGTCATGGCAGGTGTCTCGCGGACGCTGGGTCGTTCAGGGGGCGCGGCCTACTCGCGGATGCGCTGGAAGCTGCGGTAGTGGTCGCCGGTGTACCAGTACTCGCCCGAGCGGCGCGGATCGCCGCCGGCCACGATGCGCCGCGCGCCGCGGTCGCGCGAGCCGGGCGTGCGCACGGTGTATTCGGTGTAGTAGCCGCGCGACTGGCGTGGCAGCAGGCCTTCGCGGTTGCCGAAGACCGTGCCGTCCTTGTCGTAGGGGAACGGGCCGCCGGCGCGGATCAGGGTGAGCGTGGTGCGGGCCTCGGGCGGCAGTTCGGCCACGGCGATGCTGGCGCCCGCTGCGGCCGCGGCGCCGCCGGTGGCCGCGCTCTCACGGGCCAGCGCGGCTGACGTGAACCCGCCCAGGGCGAGGCCGCCCAGCACGAACCAAAGCAGCAGACCCGCGGCCCAGCCGCGGACGGCGCCCCGCAGATCAGCGCTCGGCATTGGCGTCGATCACCGTCCAGGCGGTCATGTTGACGATGCGCCGCACCGTGGCCGAGGGGGTGAGGATGTGCACCGGCCGGGCCGCGCCCAGCAGCACCGGACCGATCGCGATGTTGTTGCCGGCGGTGGTCTTGAGCAGGTTGTAGGCGATGTTGGCCGCCTCGATGGTGGGCATCACCAGCAGGTTGGCCTCGCCGCTGAGCGTGGAGCGAGGCATGAGGCCGTGGCGGTACTGGGCGTCGAGCGCGGCATCGCCGTGCATCTCGCCATCGACCTCGAGATGCGGCGCGCGCTCGCGCAGCAGGGCCAGGGTCTCGCGCATCATCACCGCGCTGGGGCTGGACGAGGTGCCGAAGTTGGAGTGCGACAGCAGCGCCACCTTGGGCAGGATGCCGAAGCGCTGCAGCTCCTCGGCCGCCATCACGGTGATCTCGCAGAGCTGCTCGGCGGTGGGGGCGACGTTCACGTGGGTGTCGACCAGCGTGAGCTGCCGGTTGGGCAGCATCAGCGTGTTCATGGCCGCGTACACCGTGGCGCCGGGCCGGCGTCCGATCACCTGATCCACGTAGTGCAGGTGCAGCGCGTGGGTGCCGAAGGTGCCGCAGATGAGGCCATCGGCCAGCCCCTTGCGCACCAGCATCGCCCCGATCAGGGTGAGGCGCCGGCGCATCTCGATCTTGGCGTACTGCGCGGTGACGCCCTTGCGCTCGGCGAGCTGCCAGTATTCGGTCCAGAACTCGCGGTAGCGGTCATCGAGATCGGGGTTGATCACCTCCACGTCCACGCCGGGCTTCATGCGCAGGCCGTAGCGCTCGATGCGCCTTGCGATCACCGCCGGGCGGCCCACCAGGATGGGACGCGCGAGCTTCTCGTCGAGCACCACCTGCACCGCCCGCAGCACGCGCTCGTCCTCGCCCTCGGCATAGACGATGCGGTTGCGCCGCGCCATCTTGGCCGAGCTGAAGATCGGCTTCATGAAGCTGCCGGAGTGGTAGACGAACTGCTCGAGCTGGGCGCGATAGGCGTCGAAGTCGGCGATCGGCCGGGTGGCCACGCCGCTGTCGATCGCCGCCTGCGCCACCGCCGGCGCGATGCGCGCGATCAGGCGCGGATCGAAGGGCTTGGGGATCAGGTACTCGGGGCCGAACTGCATCGGCATCGAGCTGTAGGCCGCGGCCACCACGTCGGAGAGCTCCGCGCGGGCAAGATCGGCCACCGCGTGCACCGCGGCGATCTCCATCTCGCGCGTGATGGTGGTGGCCCCGACATCGAGCGCGCCGCGGAAGATGAACGGGAAGCACAGGACGTTGTTGACCTGGTTGGGGTAGTCGGTGCGGCCGGTGGCGATGATCGCGTCGGGCCGCACCGCCTTGACCTCCTCGGGCATGATCTCCGGGGTGGGGTTGGCCAGCGCGAACACCAGCGGGCGCGGCCCCATGCGGCTCACCATCTCGGGCTTGAGCACGCCCGCGGCCGACAGGCCCAGGAACACGTCGGCGCCCTCGATGATCTCGGCCAGGGTGCGGGCCTCGGTGGGCTGAGCGAAGCGCTCCTTGTCGGGGTCCATGAGTTCGGTGCGGCCGCGCCACACCACCCCGGCCAGGTCCGACACCCAGATGTTGGCCAGCGGCAGACCGAGGTCCACCAGCAGGTCCAGGCAGGCGAGCGCGGCGGCGCCGGCGCCGCTGCACACCAGCTTCACCTCGGTGATCGGCTTGCCGACCACCGTCAGGCCATTGAGCAGCGCCGCGCCGACCACGATCGCGGTGCCATGCTGGTCGTCATGGAAGACCGGGATCTTCATGCGCTCGCGCAGCCGCCGCTCCACGTAGAAGCAGTCGGGCGCCTTGATGTCCTCGAGGTTGATGCCGCCGAAGGTGGGCTCGAGCGCAGCGATGTGGTCGACCAGCTTGTCGAGGTCGTTCTCGGCCATCTCGATGTCGAACACGTCGATGCCGGCGAACTTCTTGAAGAGCACCGCCTTGCCCTCCATCACCGGCTTGGCCGCGAGCGGGCCGATGTTGCCCAGGCCGAGCACCGCCGAGCCGTTGGTGACCACCGCCACCAGATTGCCGCGGCTGGTGTAGCGGAAGGCCGCGGCCGGGTCGGCCACGATCTCCTCGCAAGCGGCTGCCACCCCGGGCGAGTAGGCCAGGGCGAGGTCACGCTGGTTGACCAGCTGCTTGGTGGGCGCGATGGAGATCTTGCCGGGCCGGCCCTGCTGGTGATATTCGAGGGCGGCCTTGCGGAATTGCGGATCCATGGCGGAATCTCGGTGAGGCGCGGGCGCGGCCGCGGGCCGCGGCGCCGTTGACGGGAGGCGGATTATCCGCCCGCGCGCGCCGGCCGGACAACGCCGATCCGGGTTCAAGGGGTTTTGACCCGGCTGCAGGCAACGCCGCCGGCCGCGGTGGCGCAGGCCATGGGCCATACTCCCGGCTTTTAACTGCCTCGGCGGCCCGACGGCCCGAAAGCCCATGACGAACAGACTGATCCTTCTCAGCGGCGGTTCCCGCGGGCTGGGCCTGGCGCTCACCACCCTCTACCGCGAGCGCGGCTGGCAGTCGCTGGAGTTCTCGCGCTCGGCGAACCACCCCTGGTCGGTGCGGGTGGACATGACCGACCCGATGAGCGCCGACGCCATCGTGCGTGGCGCGATCGCGCCGCTCGCGACCCGCGCCTGGGACGAGATCCTGGTGGTGGCCAATGCCGGCGTGCTGGCGCCCATCGGGCCGACCGCGCTCAAGGACCCTGCCGAGGTGCTGCGCAACATCCACACCAACTACGCCACGCCGGTGATGTTCATGAGCGCGGCCGTGGCGGCATTCCAGTCGCATGCCTGCCGCAAGACGGTGCTGAACATCTCCTCGGGCGCGGCGCAGCGCAGCCTGCCCGGCTGGTCGCTCTACTGCGGCGCCAAGGCGGGGGTGGAGCACTTCGTGCGCACCCTGGCCATCGAGCAGGCCGCCACGCCCCATCCGCTGCGCGCCATCAACGTCAACCCGGGCCTGATCGACACCGCCATGCAGGCGGCCATCCGCGAATCAAGCGCCGAGGACTTCCCGGCGGTGGGGATGTTCATCCAGCGCAAGGCCGCCGGCGAACTGCGGCCGCCGGAAGTGGTGGCGGCGGCGATCGCCCGCATGGTGGACGACGCCCGGCTGGAGGGCGGCGCGCGGGCCACGGTCGACGACTACCTCTGAGCCCGTCGCGGGCGCGGCCCGCGACCCGCCCGCCCGGCCCGCGGGGTGGGCACCGGGCAAGGCCAGGGCGCGCGCCGGTCAGCGCGCCGTCCAGCCGCCGTCGATGACCAGCTCGCTGCCGGTCATGAACGAGGAGTCGTCCGAGGCCAGGAAGAGAATGCCGCGGGCGATGTCCTCGGCCTGGGCCATGCGCCCGATCGGGTGCGAGCCCGCCATCATCTGATCCACCTGCCCCGGCGCCACGCCGCGCTCGACCATCGAGGCGGCCACGCCGCGCGCCATGTCGGTGTCGACGATGCCGGGGTGGACCGAGTTGCAGCGGATCCGGTAGCCGAGATGGGCCGCCTCCATGGCGCTCGCCTTGGTGAACAGCCGGACACCGCCCTTGCTCATGCAGTAGAGCGCGCTGTTGGCCGAGCCGATCAGGCCGGCGATGGATGACAGGTTGATCACGCTGGCCATCGGCAGTTCGGCCGGACGCTGCTTCATGGCGAGGAAGGCGTGCTTGGTGCCGAGCACCACGCCCTTGAGATTGACGTCGAAGAGCCGGTCCATGTCGGCCATGTCGGCATCCTCGATGCGGCCATGGCGGTACAGGCCGGCGTTGTTGACCAGCACGTCCAGGCGGCCGTGGCGGGCCAGCACCTCGGCCATCAGCGCCGCCCAGGCGTCCTCGCGGGTGACGTCGTGGGCGTGATACTCGGCGCGACCGCCCTCGGCGGTGATCGCCGCCACCAGGGCCTGGCCGTCGGCCGGCCGGATGTCGGTGGCCACCACGGTGGCGCCGGCCTTCGCCAGCAGGCGGGCGCTGGCCGATCCGATGCCACCGGCTGCGCCGGTGACCAGGGCGACCCTGCCGTCGACTCGATTCATGCTGTCTCCTCGGGAGTGGGTGATGAGAGGGAAGGCGCGGGCGAGCCGGCAGGCACCGTGCTCACCACTGCCCGTAGAACACGCCGGCGCGCCGATGGGCATCGGTGCGGGCGCTGATGTCATCCAGGCTGACCGTGGTGCGCCGCTTCAGGCCGAGCGACCACTCGCGCAGGCGGTCGCGCATCTCGTCGCGAACGCCGGCCAGACCGGGGTCGCGGCCGCGGTCGATGTACTCGCGCGGATCGTCCTGCAGGCAGAAGAGCTGCGGGGGCAGGCCCTGCCAGTGCACGTACTTGTGGGTGGCGGTGCGCACCATCCAGGCCCGACACTCGTCGGGCTCGCGCCCCAGCAGCAGGCGCGCGCGCCGGTAGGCGTAGTCGAGCTCCGAGAAGGCCGCGTCGCGCCAGCGCGTCGGGGCCTGGCCATCGAGCAGGGGCATGAGGCTGTGGCCCTCCACCCGGTGGCGGGCCGGCGGCAGGCCCAGCGCGTGCAGCGCGGTGGGCAGCACGTCCACCGCCTCGACCAGGCGGGTTTCGCGGCGGCCGGGCGCGGCCTGACCCGGCGCGGCCACGATGAGCGGCACCCGCTGCACCGCGTCATGGAAGAGCTCCTTCTCGCCCAGCCAGTGGTCGCCGAGGTAGTCGCCGTGGTCAGCGGTGAAGACCACCAGGGTGTCGTCCCAGCGGCCGGTCTCGGCCAGCACCGACCAGAGCCGCGCGAGGTGGTCATCGACCTGACGCACCAGGCCCATGTAGGCCGGCCGCACCCGCGACCAGACCTCGTCGCGGGCGAAGTTGGCCGACTCCTCATGGCGCAGGTAGGCGCCGTACACCGGATGCGGATCAATGCGCTCGCGCGGATCGCGGTGCACCTGCAGCGCGTCGCCGGCCTCGAACATCGCGTGATAGGGCGCCGGGGCCACGTAGGGCCAGTGCGGCTTGACCAGCGACAGGTGCAGCGCCCAGGGCGCATCGCCGGCGGCGCGGATGAAGTCGATCGCGCGGCCCACGGTGTAGGCGGTCTCGGAGTGCGCTTCCTGCACCCGCGCCGGCAGGTGCACATGGCGCATCTGCCAGCCCGAGGCGCTGCCGCCCTCGGGCGTGGTCACCGAGATCACCCAGTCGGTCCAGGGATCGTCGCCGCCATAGCCCTGGGCGCGCAGCCACTGCGCGTAGCTGGCGTTCGGCTCGGCATGATGGCCATCGTGGCGCAGCGCCTCGACGAAGCTGCCGCGGGCGAGGAGCTGGCCCAGGCCGTGGTGCTCGTCGAGCCCCAGCCGGGCCAGCCCCGGCAGATCGGGCATGACATGGGTCTTGCCGAGCAGCGCCAGCTCGCGACCGGCCGCGCGCAGGTGATCGCCCAGCGTGAGCTCGGCCACCGACAGCGGCACCCGGTTCCAGGTGGCGCCATGACTGGACACGTAGCGCCCGGTGTAGAAGCTCATGCGCGACGGGCCGCACACGCCCGACTGCACGAAGGCGTTCTCGAACAGGGTGCCGCGCGCGGCCAGGGCGTCGAGCGCGGGCGTGCGCAGGTTGGGGTGGCCGTAGCAGGAGAGGTGATCGGCCCGCAGCTGATCGCACATCACGAACAGCAGATTGCGCGCCCGCGGCGGCGCGTGGGCGGCGGCAGGCGGTGGGACGGGCGCGGGTGCGCTGGCGGGGAGGACCATGATCGGCGGGGTCAGCAGACGCGCCGATCATAGCCGGGCGGTTCAGCCTCCCGGCGCGCCCGCGGGCAGGGCCATCTCGAGAATGCGCGCGACATGCAGCGGTTCGCGCTGCGCGCCATCGCTGATCTGGTGCCGGCAACTGGTGCCGTCGGCCACGATCAGCGTGTCGGCCGACGTCGCGCGCACCGCCGGCAGCAGCGCCGCCTCGGCCATCGCCATCGAGATCTCCCGGTGCTCGGCCTCGTACCCGAAGGCGCCGGCCATGCCGCAGCAGCTCGACTCGACCGCGCTGGCCTGCAGGCCCGGCACCCAGGACAGCACCTGCATCACCGGCGAGAAGGCGTCGAAGGCCTTCTGGTGGCAGTGGCCATGCACCAGCGCCCGCGTCGCGCCGATCGGCGAGAGGGCGAGCTGCCAGCGGCCGGCGCGCTGTTCGCGCACCAGGAACTCCTCGAGCAGGAAGGCGGCATCGGCCAGGCGGCGCGCCGGCTCGCCCAGCCCGAAGGCGAGGAACTCGTCGCGCAGGGTGAGCAGGCAGGAGGGCTCGAGCCCCACCACCACCCCGCCCTGCGCGAGATGCGGCGCCAGGGCGTCGAGCACGCGGCGCGCCTGGGCGCGGGCCTGCTCCACGCGACCTGCCGACAGCAGCGTGCGGCCGCAGCACAGCGGCGCGCGATCGGGATCGCCGGGCAGGGGCATGGCCGGCGCCACCTGATAGCCGGCAGCCTGCAGCACGCGCTGCGCGGCGCGCAGGTTCTCGGGCTCGAAGTGGTTGGAGAAGGTGTCGGCCCACAGCAGCACCGGCGGGCGGCCGAGGGCATCGGGGCCGGCCGCGGCGCGCGACGCGGCGCCCCGCCGCGCATCGGCCAGGAAGCTGCGCGAGCGCCAGCGCGGCAGGCTGCGCTGCGCCGAGATGCCGAGCAGCCGCTCGCCCAGGCGCGCCAGCAGCGGGCTGCGGTTGCGCAGGTTGAGCAGCGGCGCGAAGCGCGCGGCGATCGGCGCGTAGCGCGGCAGGAAGGCCACCAGGCGCTCGCGCAGGCTCAGGCCGTGGCGCTGCTGCCAGTGGTGCAGGAACTCGATCTTCATGCGGGCCATGTCGACGCCGGTGGGGCAGTCGCGGCGGCAGCCCTTGCAGCTCACGCACAGGCTCATGGTCTCGCGCATCGCCGGCGCGGTGAGCGCCTCGGGGCCGAGCTGGCCCGACAGCGCCAGCCGCAGCGTGTTGGCGCGGCCGCGCACCAGATGGCGCTCGTCGCGGGTGACGCGCCAGCTCGGGCACATGGTGCCGGCGTCGAACTTGCGGCAATGGCCATTGTTGTTGCACATCTCGACCGCCTTGGCGAAGCCGCCGCTGGGGTCGCCGCCGCTGCCGGGATCGCCCACCCGCTCGGTGACCGGATCGGCCGTCACGTTCCAGGCCGACCAGTCGAGCGCGGTGGTCAGCGGCCGGGCCTGGTAGCCGGGCGGGAAGCGGAACAGCCGCTCCTCGTCCATGCGAGTGCTGCGCACGATCTTGCCGGGGTTCATCAGCCCCTGCGGATCGAAGAGGTCCTTGAGCTCCTCGAAGGCGCGGTTCAGGCGCGGGCCGAACTGCCAGGCCACCCACTCGCTGCGCACCAGACCATCACCGTGCTCGCCCGAGAACGCGCCTTTGTAGCGGCGCACCAGCGCCGCGGCCTCCTCGGCGATCGCGCGCATCTTGCGGGCATCGCCCGCCCGCATGTCCAGGATCGGACGCACATGCAGCGTGCCCACCGAGGCGTGGGCGTACCAGGTGCCGCGGGTGCCATGGCGGGCGAAGACCTCGGTGAGCCGGGCGGTGTACTCGGCCAGGTGCGCGAGGGGCACCGCGCAGTCCTCGATGAAGCTCACCGGCTTTCCGTCACCGCGCAGCGACATCATGATGTTCAGGCCGGCCTTGCGGACCTCCCAGAGCGCCTTCTGCGGCCTGTCCTCGGGCATGGCCACCACCGAGCGCGGCAGGCCCAGATCGGCCATGAGCTCCTCGAGCCGCGCCAGACGGCGCAGCAGCGCGGTGCGGTCCTCGCCCGCGAACTCCACCAGCAGGATCGCCTCGGGCTGGCCGATCAGCGCGGTCTCGATCACCGGGCGGAACACCGGGTTGGCGCGGGCCAGCTCGATCATGGTGCGGTCCACGAGTTCCACCGCCACCGGGCCCAGGGTCACCAGATGCTGCGCGCAGTCCATCGCCTGATGGAAGCTCGGGAAGTTGACTACGCCCAGCACCTTGTGGGCGGGCAGCGGCGCGAGCTTCAGGTGCAGGCGCCGGAACCAGGCCAGGGTGCCCTCGGAGCCCACCAGCAGATGGGCGAGATTGACCGAGCCGTCGGGCGTGTAGGGCCGCTCGGAGCGCGGATGAAAGACGTCGAGGTTGTAGCCGCCCACCCGGCGCATCACCGTGGGCCACTGCCGCTCGATCTCGTCGCGCTCGCGCGCGCCCAGTTCGAAGAGCGAGGAGACCAGCGCCGCGGTGCGCGCCGAGCGCATGGGCCGGGCAGCATCGGCCCCGAAGGGCCCGAAGTACTCCTGGGTGCCATCGGAGAGCACGGCGTCGATGCCCAGCACGTTGTGCACCATGTTGCCGTAGGCAAGCGAGCGCGAGCCGCAGGAATTGTTGCCGGCCATGCCGCCCAGGGTGGCCTGGGCCGAGGTGGAGACATCCACCGGAAACCAGAGCCCGTGCGGCTTGAGGAAGGCGTTGAGGTGGTCGAGCACCACCCCGGGCTGGACTTCGACCGTGGCCGCCGCCTTGTCGAAGGCGATCACCTGATTCAGCCGCGGGCTGGCATCGATGACCAGGGCCTCGCCCACGGTCTGGCCGCACTGGCTGGTGCCGGCGCCGCGCGGCAGGATGGCGGTGCCGGTCTCGCGGGCGAGGTCGATCGCGGCAAGCGCATCGGCCTCGTCGGCGGGCACCACCACGCCCACCGGCTGCACCTGATAGATGGACGCATCGGTGGCATAGCGGCCGCGCGAGGCGGCATCGAACAGCACCTGACCGCGCAGCACCCGGCGCAGGCGCTGGGCCAGTCGGCTGCGCTCGAGCGCGGGCGCCGCCACCGCCTGCACCGCCGGCACCGCGCTCACGACAGTTGCTCCGGCCGGGCGCCTGCCGAGGCCGGCCCCGGGGGCGCAGCCGCGGGGCTCCCGGGCCCGAGCGACTCGAGCACCGCGTCGAGCTTGCTGCGCAGGTGCTGCTCGAGCAGCCGGCGCAGCCCCGCCGCGTCGCGGCTGGCGAGCGCCTCAAGCATGCGCTGGTGCTCGGCCACCGCCGCGTCCCAGCGCGCCCGGTTGAAGTTCGACCGGAAGCGCAGATGCTGGATGCGCAGGTTCACGCTGTGATAGGTCTGGGTGAGCATGGGATTGCGCGCGCAGCGGTTGATGGCCTCGTGGATGGCCCGGTTGACCCGGTAGTAGCCGGGCAGGTCGTCGCGCGCATGGGCGGCCAGCATCTCGAAGTGCAGCGCCCGGATCTCGCGCAACTGCGCCTCGTCGCGACGCAACGCGGCGAGCTCGCCCGAGAGCCCTTCCAGCGCGGCCATCAGTTCGAAGAGATGGCGGACATCGTCGGCCGAGGGCGCGGCCACCGCCGCGCCCCGGTTGGGGTGAAGGTCGACCAGACGCTGCGCCGCCAGGACCTTCAGGGCCTCGCGCAAGGGCGTGCGCGAGACGCCCAGCGACTGGCACAGCACGCGCTCGTTGAGCCGGGCCCCGGCCGGCAGGCGCCCCTCGGTGATCCAGTCACGCAGCCGCTCGGCGACCTCCTCGTGCAGGGGCCGCCGGCCGATCGGGTCGACCGGCGCGGCCGCCCCGGGCTCGGCCGGCAACGGCGCGGGCGCAGGGCCTGAGCTGGGTTCTTGAACGGCGAGTGATTGCATGCAAATCAGCGAAGCGGAAGGTCCGGGGCGATCAGGCCACGCAAGATGGGGCTTTGGATGCGCGATGAAACCCGACTTGATTCGCCTGATTTTTGCATACAAAATTCAAGGCCTCAAGCCATTCTCCTCCTACCCCGACTCACCCCGACGCGCCCGCCCGCCCATGGCCGGGCGCGCCTCTCGCGCGGAGCGACGCCATGAAACTCTCCCGGGGCCTGGCCCTGAACGCCCACCCCAGCGGGCGACATTTCCTGCAGATTCCCGGCCCCACCAATGTGCCCGACCGGATCCTGCGGGCGATGGACTATCCGACCATCGACCACCGCGGACCGGAGTTCCAGCGCCTGGGCCAGTCGGTGCTCGCGGGCATCCGCGAGATCTTCCAGACCTGCGGCCCGGTGATCATCTATCCGTCCTCGGGCACGGGCGCCTGGGAGGCGGCCCTGGTCAACACCCTGTCGCCGGGCGACACCGTGCTCATGGCCGAGACCGGGCAGTTCGCCACGCTCTGGAAGCGGCTGGCCGGGCGGCTCGGCCTGAACGTGATCTTCATCGAGGGCGACTGGCGCCACGGCGCCGATGACGAGGCCATCGCCCGCGAGCTCTCGGCCGACACCGGGCATCGCATCAAGGCGGTGTGCGTGGTGCACAACGAGACCTCCACCGGGGTCACCACCCGCATCCCGCGGGTGCGCGCGGCCATCGACCGCGCCGCCCACCCGGCGCTGCTGATGGTCGACACCATCTCCTCGCTGGGGTCGGTGGACTACCGCCATGACGAGTGGGGCGTGGACGTGACCGTGGCCGGCTCGCAGAAGGGCCTGATGCTGCCGCCCGGCCTGTCCTTCAACGCGGTGAGCGAGCGGGCCCTGAAGGCGAGCGAACAGGCGCGGCTGCCCCGCTCCTACTGGGACTGGCAGGACATGCTCGCCCCCAATGCCAATGGCTTCTTCCCCTACACCCCGGCCACCAACCTGCTCTACGGCCTGCACGAGGCCGTCTGCATGCTGCTCGAGGAAGGCCTGCCGGCGGTGTTCGCGCGCCACGAGCGTCACGCCCGCGCCACCCGCGCGGCGGTGCGCGCCTGGGGCCTGGAGATCCTGTGCGCCAACCCCGAGGAGTACAGCCCGGCACTCACCGCGGTGCGGGTTCCCGAGGGGCAGGATGCCGACGCGCTGCGCCGCGTAGCGCTGCAGCGATTCAATCTTTCGCTCGGGCAGGGCCTGGGCAAGGTCGCCGGCAAGGTGTTCCGCATCGGTCACCTGGGCGACTTCAACGACCTCACCCTGCTCGGCACGCTGGGCGGGGTCGAGATGGCGCTGGGCCTGGCCGGCATCCGCTCGACCCCGGGCGGCGTGCAGGCCGCCATGCAGGAACTCGCCGCCGGCTGAGCCGCGGCCACCCCGGGCGCGGCCGCCGCGCCCCACCCACCGGAGACACGCCATGACCCCTCCCAGCGTCCGCCGCCGCGGCCTGATCGCCCTGCTCGGCACGGGCAGCCTCGCCGCCCTGCCCCGCGCCGGCCGCGCGCAGGCCTGGCCCAGCCGCCCCATCCGCCTGATCGTGGGCTTCGCGCCTGGCGGAGGCACCGACATCGTGGCGCGCACCATGGCACCGCGCCTGGGCGAGCTGCTCGGCACGCAGGTGGTGGTGGAGAACCGCGCCGGCGCCTCGGGCATGATCGGCGCCGACGCGGTGGCCAAGTCCGCCCCCGACGGCTACACCCTGCTGATGGGCCACGCCAACTCCAACGTGATCGCGCCCAATGTCATGAGCCGGGTGCCCTACGACCCCGCCACCGACTTCAGCCCCATCCACTACATCGGCCACGTGCCCAACGTGCTCGCCATCCATCCCTCGGTGGGCGCGCGCAGCGTCGAGGAACTGGTGGCGCTCGCGCGCAGCAAGCCCGGCGTGCTCACCTATGCCTCCTCGGGCGTGGGCAGCTCGCAGCACCTTGCCGGCGCGCTGTTCACGCGGATCACCGGCACGCAGATCACGCACATCCCGTACAAGGGCAGCGGCCAGGCGGTGGGCGACCTGCTCGCCGGCCAGGTCAGCATGAACTTCGACACCCTGCCCCCGGTGCTGCCGCACATCGTGGGCGGGCGGCTGCGGGCGCTGGCCATCTCCACCGCCACGCGGCTCGCGCAGTTGCCCGAGGTGCCCACCTTCCAGGAGGCGGGCATCCGCGGCTTCGACGTCACCAACTGGTACTCGGTGATGGGGCCCAAGGGCCTGCCGCGCGAGCTGGTGCTGCGCATTGCCGATGCCACGCGGCGCTCGCTGGACGACCCCGCGGTCCGCGGCAAGCTCGAGCCCCAGGGCCTCATCTACACCGGGCCGCGCAACCCGGAGGAGTTCGCCACCTTCATTCGGGCCGAGCTCGCGAAGTACGCCACCATGGTCAAGGATCTCGGCGTTCGCGCCGAGTAGGAGCGCACCGATGTCCGACATCCTGATCGAGCGCGAGGGCTTCATCGCCACGGTGGTGATCAATCGCCCGGCCAAGCTCAACGCCCTCACCCGCGCCATGTGGCGCGAGCTCGGCGAAGCCTTTCGCGCGCTCTCGGAAGATGACTCGCTGCGCTGCCTGATCCTGCGCGGCGCGGGCGAGAAGAGCTTCTCGCCTGGCAACGACATCGCCGAGTTCGCCACCGAACGCGCCAACCGCGAGCAGGCGATCGCCTATGGCCGCGACATGCATCAGACCGCCGCCGCGCTCGAGGCCTGCCGCCACCCCATCGTCGCCCAGATCCACGGCATCTGCGTGGGCGGCGGCCTGGAACTCGCGGCGCTGTGCGACCTGCGCATCTGCGGCGAGAGCAGCCGGTTCGGCGCGCCGATCAAGAACCTCGGCCTGGTGATGGCCCATCCCGAGATGGCACCGCTGGTGCGCCTGGTGGGCGCCGACGTGGCGCTGGAGATCCTGCTCGAGGGCCGCATCTTCCACGCCCAGGAGGCCCGCGAGAAACGCCTGGTCACCCGGGTGGTGCCCGATGACCAGGTGGCCGCGCAGGCGCGGGCCAGTGCCGAGCGGATCGCGGCGGGCGCGCCGCTGGTGGCGCGCTGGCACAAGCGCTTCGCGCGGCGCCTGCGCGAACCCGCGCCGCTGACCCACGCCGAGTACCTCGAGGGCTTCGACTGCTTCGACACCGAGGACTTCCGCCGCGGGTACCATGCCTTCCTCGCCAAGCAGCCGCCCGACTTCATCGGCCGCTGAGCCGGCTCCCGGCCGGCGGCCACCGGCCCTGCCGCCACTCACCACGATCACCCTGCCCATGACGCCCCCCACCCTCTCGGCGCGCACCGCCCGCATCCAGCCCTTCCAGACCATGGAACTGATGAAGCGGGCCGTCGCGCTGCAGAAGGCCGGCCATCCGGTGATCCACATGAGCATCGGCGAGCCCGACTTCAAGGCACCCGCCCCGGTGATCGACGCGCTCGAGCGCGCCGCGCGCGCCGGTCACACCGAGTACACCGCCGCCACCGGCATCGAGCCGCTGCGCCGGGCGATCGCCGCCGACTACGGCGCACGGCACGATCTGGACATCGACCCGGCCCGCATCGTGGTCACCGCCGGCGCGAGCGCGGCGCTCTCGCTGGCCTGCTGCGCGCTGGTGGACCCCGGCGCGCAGGTGCTGCTCACCGACCCGAGCTATCCCTGCAACCGGCACTTCGTGAGCGCCTTCGACGGCGAGCCGGTGGGCGTGCCGGTGGGCCCCGAGACCCGCTTCCAGATGACGCCGGCCCTGCTCGCGCAGCACTGGGGGCCGCGCACCCGCGGCACCCTGCTGGCCACCCCGGCCAACCCCACCGGCACGGCGATCCCGCCCGACGATCTGGCCGCGATCGTGGCGCAGGTGCGCGAGCGCGGCGGCTTCTCGCTGATCGACGAGATCTATCTCGGCCTGAGCCACGATGGCCCGGCGCGCAGCGCGCTGGCCCTGGGCGACGATCTCATCGTGACCAACAGCTTCTCGAAGTACTTCCACATGACCGGCTGGCGACTGGGCTGGCTGGTGGTGCCGCCCGCGCTGGTGGGCGCCTTCGAGAAGCTCTCGCAGAACCTCTACATCTGCGCCTCCACCCTGGCGCAGCATGCCGCGCTGGCCTGCTTCACGCCCGAGGCAGGGGCGATCTTCGAGGCGCGGCGCGCCGAGTTCCGCCGGCGGCGCGACTTCATCGTGCCGGCGCTGCGCGAGGCAGGGCTGTCGGTGCCGGTCACGCCGGACGGCGCGTTCTATGTCTATGCCGACTGCAGCGCGCACAGCGCCGACAGCGGGGAGTTCGCAGACCGGTTGCTGGAAGAGGCCTGGGTGTCGGTGGTGCCCGGCAAGGACTTCGGCAGCCACCACCCCGAGCGCTATCTGCGGCTGACCTTCACGCGGCCCATGGAAGAACTCGCCGAGGCCGCGCAGCGCATCGGCCGCTGGCTGGGCCGCTGAGCCCG
>JBAWWD010000013.1:0-133707 GCA_037146935.1 Burkholderiales bacterium | reverse complement strand
TTCTACGAGGGCAAGATCGCGAAATGGTGGACGCCCGACGACGTGCAGTTCGTCGACGCGATCCCGCTCGGCGCCACCGGCAAGATCCTCAAGACGAAGCTGCGCGAGCAGTTCCGCGACTACCGGCTGCCCACCGCCTGATCCGGCGCGGGGCCGCCCCGGGCGGCCGCGCTACACTCCCACCGCTGCCGGCGGTGCCCCCGCCGGCGTCGCCGGGGCGGTGCCGCGGCGACATCGCGGGCGTTGCCAGCGCCCGTCCTCCTGCAACCCGCCGGGCATGCGTCCGGCTTCCCGTCACGGAGATCCTGTGAGTCAGGCCAGCTACAGCGTCCAGGGCGACATCGCCGTCGTCACCATGAACAATCCCCCGGTCAACGGACTGGGCCTCGAACTGCGTCGCGGCATCGTCGACGGCCTGAGCGCCGCCCTGGCCGATCCGGCGGTGCGCGCGGTGGTGCTCACCGGGGCCGGCAAGGCCTTCTCGGGCGGTGCCGACATCCGCGAGTTCAACACCCCCAAGACCTTCGCCGAACCCAATCTCATGACGGTGATCAGCCTGATCGAGAACGCGTCCAAGCCGGTGGTGGCAGCGGTGCACTCGGTGGCCATGGGCGGCGGGCTCGAGCTGGCGCTGGGTTGCCACTTCCGGGTGGCCTCGCCGGGCGCGCAGATCGCGCTGCCCGAGGTCAAGCTCGGTCTGCTGCCGGGCGCCGGCGGCACGCAGCGCCTGCCGCGGGTGGTGCCCTTCGAGATGGCCATGAACATGATCGTCACCGGCGAGCCGGTGCTTTCCGAGAAGTTCAAGGGCACCCGGCTGTTCGACGAGATCATCGAGGGCGACCTGCTCGCCGGCGCGATGGCCTTCGCGCGCGGCGTGGTCGAGGGCAAGCGCGGCCTGCCGCGCGTGCGTGACATGAAGGTGGAGTACCCGCACGCCGAGGCCTTCACGCAGTTCGCGCAGCAGACCGCGGCCGCGGTGGCGCCTCGCTACCCGGCCCCGCGCAAGTGCGCCGAGGCGGTGGGCGCGGCGGCCACCATGCCCTTCGAGCAGGGGCTGGCCTTCGAGCGTCGCTGCTTCACCGAACTGGTGGACACGCCCGAGTCGCGCGCGCTGCGCCACATCTTCTTCGGCGAGCGCGCCGCCAGCAAGATTCCCGATGTGCCCGAGAACACACCACTGCGTCCGATCCGCAGCGCGGCGGTGATCGGCGCCGGCACCATGGGCGGGGGCATTGCCATGAACTTCGCCAATGCCGGCATTCCGGTGCGCCTGCTCGAGGTCAAGCAGGAGGCGCTCGATCGCGGCATGGCCACCATCCGCCGCAACTACGAGAACACCGCCCGCAAGGGTCGCCTGAAGCCCGAGGATGTCGAGAAGCGCATGGGCCTGATCACGCCCACGCTGTCCTACCCGGACCTGGCCGATGCCGACATCGTGATCGAGGCGGTGTTCGAGGACATGCCGGTAAAGGAGGCGGTGTTCCGCCAGCTCGACGCGGTGATGAAGCCCGGCGCCATCCTGGCGAGCAACACCTCCACGCTCGATGTCGACCAGATCGCGGCCTTCACCAAGCGCCCGCAGGACGTGATCGGCACGCACTTCTTCAGCCCGGCCAATGTCATGCGCCTGCTCGAGGTGGTGCGGGGCGCGGCCACCGCCAAGGATGTGCTGGCCACCACCCTGGCCCTGGCCAAGAAGATCCGCAAGCTCGGCGTGGTGTCGGGGGTGTGCGACGGCTTCATCGGCAACCGCATGATCGAGCAGTACAGCCGCCAGGCCGCCTACATGCTCGAGGAGGGCGCCACGCCGCAGCAGGTCGACCGCGCCGTCGAGCGCTTCGGCTTCGCGATGGGCCCGTTCCGCATGGCCGACCTCGCCGGCAACGATGTGGGCTGGTACATCCGCAAGCGGCGCTACCTGGAGCGGCCCGACATGCTCTACCCGAAGATCCCCGACAAGGTCTGCGAGCTCGGGCGCTTCGGGCAGAAGACCGGGGCCGGCTACTACCGCTACGAGGCCGGCAAGCGCGACGCGATTCCCGATCCGGTGATCGACAAGCTCATCGCCGACCACCGGGCCGAACTCGGCATCACGCCGCGTCGCATCAGCGACGAGGAGATCGTGCAGCGGCTGATCTTCGCGCTGGTCAACGAGGGCGCCAAGATCCTCGAGGAGGGCATCGCCCTGCGCGCCTCCGACATCGACATGATCTACCTCACCGGCTACGGCTTCCCGGCGCATGTCGGCGGCCCGATGCTCTATGCCGATGTCTGCGGCCTGTACAACGTGGTCAACCGCATGCGCGGCTTTGCCGCGCTCGGGCACGGCGACACCGACTTCTGGACCCCGGCGCCGCTGCTCGCGCGGCTGGCCGCCGAGGGCAAGGGCTTCAACGGCTGATCTCCCACCGCAGACTCAAGAAAGGATCCCGACATGCGTGAAGCAGTGATCGTCTCCACCGCCCGCACCGGCCTGGCCAAGTCCTGGCGGGGTGCCCTGAACATGACCCACGGCGCCACCATGGGCGGCCATGTGGTGCGCGCCGCCATCGAGCGCGCCGGCATCGAGGCCGGCGAGGTCGAGGACGTGCTGATGGGCTGCGCCACCCCCGAGGGCGCCACCGGCGGCAACATTGCCCGTCAGATCGCGCTGATGGCCGGCTGCCCGGTCACCGTGTCGGGCGTCACCATCAACCGGTTCTGCTCCTCGGGCCTGCAGACCATCGCCATGGCCGCGCAGCGCATCATCGCCGGCGAGGGTGACGTCTATGTGGCCGGCGGCGTGGAGTCGATCTCCTGCGTGCAGAACCAGGCCAATCGCCACATGGGTCAGGATCCCACGCTCACCCAGCGCAAGCCCGAGATCTACTGGCCCATGCTGCAGACCGCCGAGATGGTGGCCAAGCGCTACGGCATCGCGCGCGAGAAGCAGGACGAGTACGGCGCGCAGAGCCAGCAGAAGGCCTGCGCGGCCGCGGCCGCCGGTCGCTTCAAGGACGAGATCGTGCCGATCACCGTGCCCATGGCCACGATCGACAAGCTCACCGGCGCCATGGTCAGTCGCGAGGTCACCCTGGCCGACGACGAAGGTCGCCGTGAGGGCACCACCGCCGAGGCCGTGGCGCAGATCAAGCCGGCCATTCCCGGCGGGGTGATCGCCGCCGGCAATGCCAGCCAGTTCTCCGACGGCGCCGGCGCCGTGGTCGTGATGGAGGCGAGCCTTGCCGAGAAGCGCGGTCTGAAGCCGCTGGGCTATTTCCGCGGCTTCGCGGTGGCCGGCTGCGAGCCCGACGAGATGGGCATCGGCCCGGTGTTCGCGGTGCCCAAGCTGCTCGCCCGTGCGGGCAAGCGCGTCGAGGACATCGATCTCTGGGAACTCAACGAGGCCTTCGCGGTGCAGGTCATCTACTGCCGCGACCGGCTCGGCATCCCGGCTGACCGGCTCAATGTCAACGGCGGTGCGATCGCGGTGGGCCATCCCTACGGCGTGAGCGGCCAGCGGCTCACCGGCCATGCCCTCATCGAAGGGCGCCGGCGCGGCGGCAAGCTCGCCGTGGTGACCATGTGCGTGGGCGGCGGCATGGGCGCCGCCGGCCTGTTCGAGATCGTCTGATCCGCTTGTTCCCTGCCTGATCGTCCCGCGGCCTGCCCGTCGCGGGACGCACCTGTCCATGACCCTGCCCACCAGCACCCAGCCGCCCGGCCCACCGTTCCTGCTGCACCTCGGCGGCCGCATCACCGACCTGCAGGAAGGCGGCGAAGTGGTCATCGAGCTGCGCCCCGAGTACTGCAACTCCCGTCAGGTGGCCCACGGCGGCGTGGTCATGACCATTCTCGATGTCTGCATGGCGCGGGCCGCCCGCGCGCGCCGGCGCAGCGACGGTCAGCCCGATCTCGGGGTGGCCACCGTCGAGATGAAGACCACCTTCCTCAGCCCCGGCACCGGCAGCACGCTCACCGCGCGTGGCACCTGCCTGCACCGCACCGCCACGCTGGCCTTCTGCGAGGCCGAGGTCCGCGACGAGCAGGCCGGACTCGTGGCTCGCGCCTCGGGCACCTTCAAGTTCATCACCGCCAGGAAAACCCCATGACCCGCACCAATCAGCGCATCGTCCTCGCCAGCCGTCCCCGCGGCGAGATCTCCGCCGACAACTTCCGGCTCGAGGAAGCGCCGGTGCCGCCGCTCGCCGAGGGCGAACTGCTGGTGAAGAACCAATGGCTCTCGCTCGACCCGTACATGCGCGGTCGCATGGATGACGGCAAGTCCTACGCGCAACCGCAGCCGCTCGACAAGGTCATGGAGGGCGGCAGCGCCGGCGAGGTGGTCGAGTCGCGTCACCCCGACTTCAAGCCGGGCGATGCCGTGGTCGGCCGGCTGGGCTGGCAGACCTGGGCGGTGAGCAATGGCGCGGGCCTGAGCAAGGTTGATGCCTCGCGCGTGCCGCTATCGGCCTATCTGGGCTGCGTGGGCATGCCGGGCGTCACCGCCTGGTATGGCCTGAAGCAGATCATCGCGCCGAAGGCCGGCGAGACCGTGGTGGTGTCGGCCGCCAGCGGCGCGGTGGGCTCGGTGGTGGGCCAGCTGGCCAAGGCCATGGGCTGCCGCGTGGTCGGCGTGGCCGGCGGGCCGGAGAAGTGCAAGGCGGTGGTCGAGGAGTTCGGCTTCGATGCCTGCATCGACCACCGTGGCGGCAACCTGCGTCAGGCGCTGACCGAGGCCACGCCCAACGGCATCGACGGCTACTTCGAGAACACCGGCGGCGAGATCCTCGACCTGGTCCTGGCGCGCATGAACGCCTTCGGCCGCATCGCGGTCTGCGGCCTGATCGCCGGCTACGATGGCCAGCCCATCCCGGTGAACAACATCCGCGCCATCCTGGTCAGCCGGCTCAAGGTGCAGGGCTTCATCATCTCGGAGCATCCGCAGTTCTGGCCGCCGGCGCTGGCCGAACTCGGCGAGATGGTGGCCACCGGCCGGCTGCGCTATCGCGAGACGGTGGCCGAGGGGCTGGCCGCCGCCCCCGAGGCGCTCAAGGGCCTGCTCAAGGGGCGCAACTTCGGCAAGCAGCTGGTCAGGCTGGGCTGAACGCCGCCAGATGATGGGGCCGCTGACGCTTGGCTGAGCTCGATCCGCAGGTGGCGCGCCTGATCGCGGGCGCGCTGCGGGCACAGGCGCCCGCCTTCCCGACGATCGGCGCGGTGGCGGCCCGCGCCCACTACGCCCGCGCGGTGCGCATCCTCGACCAGCCCGAGCGCGCGCTGCACGCCGTGCACGATCACGAGCTGGCGCTCGCGCAGCGGCGCCTGCGCCTTCGCCAGTACGTGCCCCTCGAGCACGGCTGGGCACAGCCCCAGCCGGCGCTGCTCTTCTTTCATGGCGGGGGCTTCACCATCGGCTCGGTGGAGACCCATGACCGCCTGTGCCGCCAGCTGGCGGCCGATTCCGGCTGCCAGGTCTGTTCGCTGGACTACCGGCTGGCGCCGGAGCACCGGTTTCCGGCCGCGGTGGACGATGCCTTCGACGCCCTGCATTGGCTGCTGGCCGAGGCCCCGGCGCTGGGCATCGATACGGCGCGGCTCGCGGTTGGCGGTGACAGCGCCGGCGGCACCCTGGCCGCAGCCACCGCGCTGCACGCCCGCGATCAGGGCATTGCGCTGCGGCTGCAATTGCTGATCTATCCCGGGCTTGCCGCACACCAGGACAACGATTCGCACCGGGCATTCGCCAGCGGCGTGCTGCTCGACGCCGAGCTCATCCAGTGGTTCTTCGGGCACTACCTGCGTGGCCCCGCCGATCGCGAAGACTGGCGCTTCGCGCCCCTGAACGCGCCGCGCCTGGCCGGCGTGGCGCCGGTCTGGCTGGCGCTGGCCGGACATGACCCTCTGCGCGACGAGGGGCTGCGGTTTGCCGAACGCCTGCGCGCCGAGGGCGTGCCGGTGGACTGCCGGCTCTATCCCGGCATGATCCACGCCTTCTTCCAGCATGCCGGCTTCGTGCTGGCCGCGCGGCGCGGGCCGCAGGAGGCGGCCGCCGCGCTGCGCGCCGCGCTCGTCGATCCGGACTGACGCAGCTGCCAGTCCCGCACGGAGAACCCCATGAACACCCCAGCCAGCCCCGACGTTCGCAACACCACCGAGGCGCCGGGCCGCGCGCCCGCCCGGACCACATCGCCGCGGCGAATCGACATCCGCCTCGGCGACTGGGCCACGCTGCAGGCTCAGGCCGGCCCGATCCGCACCGCGGTCTTCGTGCAGGAGCAGGGGATCGCCCCTGACCTGGAGTGGGACGAGAACGATGCCGTGTGCGTGCATTGCGTGGCGCTGGTCGATGGCCAGCCCGCCGGCACCGGTCGGCTGCTGCCCGACGGGCACATCGGCCGCATGGCGGTGCTGCCGGCGCATCGCCGTGTGGGTCTGGGCAGCCTGGTGCTGCTCGCGCTGATGCAGGCCGCGGCGCTGCGCGGCGACACGCAGGTGGCGCTCAGCGCGCAGACCGCCGTGCTCGACTTCTATCGGGCCCACGGCTTCGCCCCCGAGGGCGAGGTGTACCAGGAGGTGGGCATTCCCCATCAGGCCATGAGCCGCGCCCTGTGGGGTGGGGATGTCACGGTGCGCGAGTGGCGCGTGTCGGGGGAGGGCGCGGGCGCGCAGCCGCTGCAGGCGCGCGAGTGGCGACCGGCCCGCGGGCACGGCGAGGGCCTGTACCTGCTGCATGGCCTGGGCGAACACAGCGGTCGCTACGACGCCCTGGCGCGCTGGCTGTGCGCCCGAGGCTGGACCGTGCGCGCGCACGATCACGCCGGTCACGGTGCCTCGGGCGGGCGCCGAGGCGTGCTCGACCGCCCGGATCGCCTGCGCCGCGATGCGGCCGCGCAACTCGCCGCCTTTGCCGCCGAGCTCGGTCGGCCAGCCTGGCTGCTCGGGCACAGCATGGGCGGCGCGATGGCCGCCGAGCTGGTGGCCGCCGAGCGGGTGCCGGTGGCCGGACTGGTGCTGTCCTCGCCCGCGCTGGCGGTGGGCCTGTCAGCGCCGATGCGCGCCGCGGTGTCGGTGCTGGCGGCGCTCGCGCCAGGCCTGGCCCTGGGCAACGGGCTGGACGCCGATCGGCTGTCGCACGATGCGGCCGCGGTGCGGGCCTATCGCGACGACCCCCTGGTGCATGACCGCATCAGCGCCCGACTGATCACGTGGATCCGCGAGGCCGGGGAGCGTGCCCGCGCGGGCGCGAGCACGCTGGGCGTGCCCACGCTGCTGCTGGTGGCCGGTGACGATGCCATGGTGCGGGCCGAGGGCAGCCAGGCCTTTGCGCGGGCGGCGCCTGCCGGCACCGCGCGGCTGCACTGGTACGCGGGCCTGTACCACGAGATCTTCAACGAGGCGCCGCCGGGGCGCGACGCGGTGCTCGACGACCTCGATCACTGGCTGCGGGAGCAGCAGGCGGCAGGTGCCCGATCCCGCTGAACTGCGCGGCCAGCATCGCCTCGGCATGCTCGAGCACGAAGTACCGAAACGCCTCGGCGGCCGGCGACAGCAGCTTCGAGAGCGTGTGCACCACGTTCCAGGCGCGCACCACCGGCGTGCCCGTCACATCGAGCACCGCCAGCTGGCCATGGCGCAGCTCCATGCCCACGGTGTGCAGTGACAGGAAGCTCATGCCCAGGTCAGCGATCACCGCCTGCTTGATCAGCTCGTTGCTGGGCAGTTCCATCCGGTAGCGCGGGGCCAGTCGGGCCTGCTGCAGGAAGGCCTCCATGGCTGCGCGGGTGCCCGAGCCGGGCTCGCGCACCAGGAAGTCATGCTCGCGCAAGGCCTCGGGCGACAGCCCGCGTTGGCCGGCCAGCGGGTGCGAGGGCGCCGCCACGAACACATGGGGATGCGCCGCGAAGGGCTCCGATCGGGTGGACATCTCGGAGGGCGGCCGGCCCATCACGGCGATGTCCACCTCGCTGGCCTGCAGCAGCGACACCAGCTCCTCGCGATTGCCCACCGCCAGGCGCAGGTCCACGCCGCGGTGCTCGGCCAGGAAGCGCGAGAGCAGCGCCGGCAGGAAGAACTTGGCGGTGCGCACCATGCCCACCGTGAGGCGGCCGCTCTGCACGCGCTGCAGACGGGCCGCGGCGTCCTCGGCGTCTTTCAGGGTGGCCAGGATGCGGCGCGCGTAGACCAGCATGTACTCGCCGCTGGTGGTGAGCGCGATGCGCCGGCCGCGGCGCTCGAAGAGCGGCATGCCGAGATCGGCCTCGAGCTCCTTCACCTGCATGGTCACCGCGGGCGGCGACAGGTGCAGCGCCTCGGCCGCGCGCGCGAAGCTCAGGTGCCGGGCGACGGTGCTGAAGACCCGCAGCTGGCGGATGGTGGCGTTCTTCAATTAAGCATTCCTGAATTGAAAGCCCGAAATAAATGAATTTACCTGTTTCTCCGGGCTTTCTACAGTCACGTCACCCCACCCGACACCCCACGGAGCCTCCCGATGAGCGAACCGACCCAGATCACCGACGCGAAGAAGCGCTACAGCGCGGGCGTGCTCAAGTACAAGCAGATGGGCTACTGGATGCCTGACTACCAGCCCATCGACACCGACACCATCTGCCTGTTCCGCATCACGCCGCAGGACGGCGTCGACCCGGAAGAGGCCGCTGCCGCCGTCGCCGGCGAGTCATCCACCGCCACCTGGACCGTGGTCTGGACCGACCGCCTCACCGCCTGCGACAGCTACCGCGCCAAGGCCTACAAGGTGGAGCCGGTGCCGGGCAACCCGGGTCAGTTCTTCGCCTGGGTGGCCTATGACCTGATCCTGTTCGAGGAGGGGTCGATCGCCAACATGACCGCCTCGCTGATCGGCAACGTGTTCTCGTTCAAGCCGCTGAAGGCCGCGCGGCTGGAAGACATCCGCATCCCGGTGGCCTACGTGAAGACCTTCAAGGGCCCGCCCACCGGCCTGATCGTCGAGCGCGAGCGTCTGGACAAGTTCGGCCGGCCGCTGCTGGGCGCGACCACCAAGCCCAAGCTCGGCCTGTCGGGCCGCAACTACGGCCGCGTGATCTACGAGGGCCTCAAGGGCGGTCTCGACTTCATGAAGGACGACGAGAACATCAACAGCCAGCCCTTCATGCACTGGCGCGACCGCTTCCTGTTCGTGATGGACGCGGTGAACAAGGCCCAGGCGGTCACGGGCGAGGTCAAGGGCAGCTACCTGAACATCACCGCCGGCACGATGGAAGCCATGTACGAGCGCGCCGAGTTCGCCAAGGAACTGGGCTCGGTGGTGGTGATGGTCGACCTGGTGATCGGCTGGACCGCGATCCAGTCGATGGCGGAATGGTGCCGGCGCAACGACATGATCATGCACATGCACCGGGCCGGCCACGGCACCTACACCCGCCAGAAGTCGCATGGCGTGAGCTTCCGCGTGATCGCCAAGTGGCTGCGTCTGGCCGGCTGCGACCACCTGCACACCGGCACCGCGGTGGGCAAGCTTGAAGGCGATCCGATGACCGTGCAGGGCTACTACAACATCTGCCGCGACCGCTACACCCGCACCGATCTGCCGCGCGGCCTGTTCTTCGACCAGGACTGGGCCGACACCCGCAAGGTGATGCCGGTGGCCTCCGGCGGCATCCATGCCGGTCAGATGCACCAGCTGATCGACCTGTTCGGTGACGACGTGATCCTGCAGTTCGGCGGCGGCACCATCGGCCACCCGCAGGGCATCCAGGCGGGCGCCGTGGCCAACCGCGTGGCCCTGGAGGCGATGGTCAAGGCCCGCAACGAGGGCGAGGACATCCGTGCCCGCGGGCCGGAGATCCTGCGCAAGGCCGCGCAGGGCTGCGGGCCGCTGAAGGCCGCGCTCGACACCTGGGGCGACATCTCCTTCAACTACGCCTCCACCGACAGCAGCGACTACGCCGTCACCCCCGCCACCGCCTGAGCGCCGCGCCCGCCCCGACCGGGCGGGCAAGCGCCCGACCCCCTTACCGGAGAGACCCGCCATGATGACCAACCCGACCGGCCGCCTCACCCAGGGCCAGTTCAGCTTCCTGCCCGACCTGACCGACCACGAGATCGGCCTGCAGATCGAGTACGGCCTGGGCAAGGGCTACGCCTGGAGCGTCGAGTACACCGATGACCCGCATCCGCGCAACACCTACTGGGAGATGTACGGCCTGCCGATGTTCGACCTGAAGGATGCGGCCGGGGTCATGCAGGAGCTCAACGCCTGCCGTGCCGCGTTCCCCAGCCACTACATCCGCCTGATGGCCTTCGACTCCACCCGGGGCGTGGAGTCGATCGCGATGAGCTTCATCGTCAACCGGCCGCCGCAGGAGCCGGGCTTCATGCTCGAGCGCCAGGAGGTCCAGGGCCGCTCGATGCGCTACACCACCCGCGGCTATGCCGCTGGCAAGCCCGAAGGCGAGCGTTACTGAGACGGAGCACCCGGCCGCCGGCCTGACGCCGCGGCCGATCCGGGGAGGATGCGACGATGAGTGCACCCAGCTATCTGATACCGGGCTCGGTCGGGGCACGGCCCGCGGCCCCGACGGCGACGTCGACCACGACGCCCGCCGCGCCGGCGCCGTCGGCCGAGGGCAGGCCGGCGAGTCCGGCCCAGGGCAGTGGCCAGCCCATGACCGTGGGTCAGGTGCTCGCCGAGTCGCAGGTCACCGAGGTCTTCGCCGAACTCGAGCGCGACCTGGTCGGGCTGGTGCCGGTCAAGACCCGCATCCGCGACATCGCGGCGCTGCTGGTGATCGACCGCCTGCGCCTGAACCTCGGCCTGCAGGCCCAGACCCCCAGCCTGCACATGAGCTTCACCGGCAACCCCGGCACCGGCAAGACCACCGTGGCGATGCGGATGGCGCAGATCCTTCACCGGCTGGGCTATGTGCGCAAGGGTCACCTGGTGGCGGTCACGCGCGATGACCTGGTCGGCCAGTACATCGGCCACACCGCACCCAAGACCCGCGAGGTGCTCAAGAAGGCGATGGGCGGGGTGCTGTTCATTGATGAGGCCTACTATCTGTACCGGCCGGAAAACGAGCGCGACTACGGGCAGGAATCGATCGAGATCCTGCTCCAGGTGATGGAGAACCAGCGCGACGATCTGGTGGTGATCCTGGCCGGCTACCGCGACCGGATGGACACCTTCTTCCAGTCCAATCCCGGCTTGAGCTCGCGCATCGCCCATCACCTCGACTTCCCCGACTACGCCCCCGACGAACTGCTCGAGATCGGCGGGCGCATGCTCGCCGGCCTGAACTACCGCTTCGGCGAGGGCGCGCAGGCGGCCTTCGAGCGCTACCTGTCGCTGCGCGTGGCGCAGCCGCACTTCGCCAATGCCCGCAGCGTGCGCAATGCCCTCGACCGCGCCCGACTGCGGCAGGCCAGCCGGCTGTTCGCGCAGCCCGACCGGGTGCTCGGCGCCGAGGAGCTGTGCACCATCGAGGCCGGCGACATCCTGGCCAGCCGGGTCTTCACCCAGGGGCAGGGCAGGGCATGAGCGCGCGGGTTGCCACCGGGAGCCGGGCATGAGCACGCATCGCCTGGCCGCGCTGGTGTTCGATGTCGATGGCACGCTGGCCGACACCGAGCGCGCGCATCTCGCCGCCTTCAACCAGGCCTTTGCCCAGGTCGGGCTGTCCTGGCAGTGGGACCTCGCCGGGTACACCCGCCTGCTCGCCGTGGCCGGCGGGCGCGAGCGCATCCGCCATCACTGGCAGGCCGTCGATCCGGCCTTCGCGCGCCTGGACGAAGCCGAGATCGATGCCACCATCGCGCGTCTGCACGCGCTGAAGAGCGCGGCCTACGAGGCGGCCGTGGCGCGTGGCGAGGTGAGCCTGCGCCCGGGCGTGCTCGCCCTCGTTCACGCGGCCCGGCAGGCCGGGCTGGGCCTGGCCATTGCCACCACCACCTCCCCCGGCAACATCGCCGCGCTGCTCGGCGCGGCGATCGGCAGTCGCTGGCGCGAGATCTTCCCGGTGGTGGAAGACGCCGCCAGCGCGCCGCGCAAGAAGCCCGATCCGCAGGCCTATCTGCAGGCGGTGTCGCGGCTGGGCCTGCCGGCCGCGCGTTGCCTGGCCATCGAAGACTCGGCCAACGGGCTGCGCGCGGCGCGCGCCGCCGGCCTGCCCGTGCTGATCACCCCCAACGAGTTCACCCGCCACCACGACTTCAGCGGTGCCTGGCGGGTGCTGCCCGATCTTGCCGACATGCCGCTGGCCCGACTGCAGGCCAGCTTCGAGGAAGTTCCTGCCTGATCGCCCCGGAGCCCATCCATGCCCTTTTCCCGACGGGTCAGCCTGACCCAGTACCTGATCGAGCAGCGTCGCCGATTCCCCGGCGCGAGCGGCGACTTCAACGCCCTGATCCATGATGCGGCCATCGCCTGCAAGGCGATCGGGCGCACCGTGGCCTTCGGCGCGCTGCGCGACCTGCTCGGCGACCATCCCGGCGCGCAGGGCGCGGTCAACGTGCAGGGCGAGGTGCAGAAGAAGCTCGACGTGCTCAGCAACGACTGCTTCATGCAGGTGGCGCAGTGGAGCGGTCACCTGGCCGGCATGGCCTCGGAGGAGCTGGAGGCGCCCGCGCAGATCCCGGCCGGCCAGCCGCGGGGAAAGTACCTGCTGGTGTTCGATCCGCTGGATGGGTCCTCGAACATCGATGTGAATGTCTCGGTGGGCAGCATCTTCTCGATCCTGCGCGCGCCCGCCGACGTGGTGGCCAGCGGCCGCGAGGTCACGGCCGAGGACTTCCTGCAGCCGGGCACGGCGCAGCTGGCCGCCGGTTACGCCATCTATGGCCCCACCACCATGCTGGTGCTCACCGTGGGCGATGGCGTGGCGGGCTTCACGCTCGACCCCACCCTGGGTGAATTCATGCTCACGCATCCCCGGCTGCAGGTGCCGGCCCAGACCCAGGAGTTCGCGATCAACGCCTCCAACTCGCGGTTCTGGGAGCCGCCGGTGCGCCGGTACGTGGACGAGTGCCTGGCCGGGCGCACCGGGCCGCGCGGCAAGGACTTCAACATGCGCTGGATCGCCTCGCTGGTGGCCGAGGCGCACCGCATCCTGATGCGTGGCGGCGTGTTCCTGTACCCGCGCGACACCAAGGACCCGTCCAAGCCCGGCCGGCTGCGACTGCTGTACGAGGCCAACCCCATCGGCATGATCATGTAGCAGGCCGGGGGCCGCGCCAGCACCGGTCGCGACCCGATGCTCGGGGTCCAGCCCGGCAGCCTGCACCAGCGCATCGGCCTGATCTTCGGCTCGCGCGAGGAGGTCGAGCGCATCGAGCGCTATCACCATGAGCCGGTGCCGCTGGCCAGCGACGACAATCCGCTGTTCGGCACCCGCAGCCTGTTTCGCAACTGACTCCCGGAACCCGACCCATGTCCGAATGCTATCCGATCATCTCGATCACCGGCTCCTCGGGCGCCGGCACCTCCACCGTCACCCGCACCTTCGCCAACATCTTCCGGCGCGAGGGCGTGCGCGCGGCGATCGTCGAAGGCGACAGCTTCCACTGTTACGACCGCGCCGAGATGAAGCAGCGCCTGGCCGATGCCGAGAAGGCGGGCGACAAGCACTTCAGCCACTTCGGGCCCGACAACAACCTGTTCGGCGAGC
This sequence comes from Burkholderiales bacterium, assembly GCA_037146935.1. Classification (GTDB taxonomy): domain Bacteria; phylum Pseudomonadota; class Gammaproteobacteria; order Burkholderiales; family Burkholderiaceae_E; genus Quisquiliibacterium. The sequence continues at coordinate 120,085 of JBAWWD010000013.1, read as the reverse complement.
TCGAGGCGCTGTTCGGCGGCTATGCGCAAACCGGCCGCGGCCGCATCCGCAAGTACCTTCACAACGACGAGGAAGCCGCTCCCTATCGTCAGCCGCCGGGCACCTTCACCGCCTGGGAGGACATCCCCGAGAACACCGACATGCTCTTCTACGAGGGCCTGCACGGCGCGGTGGTGACCCCGGAGCACAACATCGCGAAGCACCCGGACCTGCTGATCGGGGTGGTGCCGGTGATCAACCTGGAGTGGATCCAGAAGCTGTGGCGCGACAAGCACCAGCGCGGCTACAGCACCGAGGCGGTCACCGACACCATCCTGCGGCGCATGCCCGACTACGTGAACTACATCTGCCCGCAGTTCGCCCACACGCATGTGAACTTCCAGCGGGTGCCGATGGTGGATACTTCCAACCCGTTCATCGCGCGCGACATCCCGTCGGCCGATGAAAGCATGGTGGTGATCCGCTTCGCCAACCCCAAGGGCATCGATTTTCCGTACCTGCTGAACATGATCCACGATGCCTACATGTCGCGCGCCAACACCGTGGTGGTGCCGGGCGGCAAGATGGAACTCGCCATGCAGCTGATCTTCACCCCGTTCATCTGGCGCATGATGGAGCGCAAGCGACGGGTCACCCAATGAGTCCCAGGAGCCCCGTTCGATGACCGCCTCTTCCGCGCCGGCCGTGCCGGCCAGCCTTGCCGCCCGCATGGCCAATGCCATCCGCATGCTTTCCATCGATGCGGTCGAGAAGGCGCGCTCGGGCCATCCCGGCGCGCCCATGGGCATGGCCGAGATCGCCGAGGCCCTCTGGAACCGGCACCTGCGCCACCATCCCGGCAACCCGGCCTGGCCCGACCGCGACCGCTTCGTGCTGTCCAACGGCCACGGCTCGATGCTGATCTATTCGCTGCTGCACCTCACCGGCTACGCGCTGCCCATCGAGGAACTCCAGCGCTTTCGGCAGTTGCACAGCAAGACCGCCGGGCACCCCGAGGTCGGCGTGACCCCTGGCGTCGAGACCACCACCGGACCGCTGGGGCAGGGCCTGTCCAATGCGGTGGGCATGGCGCTCGCCGAGAAGCTGCTGGCCGCCGAGTTCAACCGCCCGCAAGACGGGCCCGAGGGCGTGATCGTCGATCACTTCACCTACGTGTTCCTGGGTGATGGCTGCCTCATGGAGGGCATCAGCCACGAAGCCTGCTCGCTGGCCGGCACGCTGCGGCTGTCCCGGCTGATCGGCTTCTATGACGACAACGGCATCTCGATCGACGGCCATGTCGAGGGCTGGTTCACCGATGACACCCCGGCGCGCTTCCGGGCCTATGGCTGGCAGGTGATCGGCCCCATCGACGGGCATGACGCCGACGCGGTCGATGCCGCCATTGCGGCGGCGCGCGCGCAGGCCGATGCCGCCGACGGCCGGCCCACGCTCATCGTCTGCAAGACCGAGATCGGCCGGGGTTCGCCCAACAAGGCCGGCACCCATGACGTGCACGGCGCGGCCCTTGGCGCGGCCGAGGTTGCCGCCACCCGCGCCGCGCTGGGCTGGTCGCATGAACCCTTCGAGGTGCCCGACGACATCCGCGCCGCCTGGGATGCGCGCGCCCGGGGCAGCGCCCTGGAGGCGGCCTGGCAGGCCCGATTCGACGCCTACGCCGCGCGCCATCCGGCGCTGGCCGCCGAGTTCCTGCGCCGTGCCCGGGGCGAGCTCCCCGCCGCCCACGCGCGCCATCTGCCCGAACTGCTGGCGGCCATCGCCGCCCGGCCCGAGGCCGTGGCCACCCGCAAGGCCAGTCAGCTGGCCCTGGATGCCTTCGCGCCGCACTGGCCCGAGCTCTTCGGCGGCTCCGCCGACCTCACCGGATCCAACCTCACCAACTTCAAGGGCTGCGTGCGCGCCGGCCGCGACCAGCCCGGCAATCACCTGTCCTACGGGGTGCGCGAATTCGGCATGGCCGGCATCATGAACGGCATGGCCCTGCACGGCGGGCTGTTGCCCTACGGCGGCACCTTCCTCACCTTCAGCGACTACAGCCGCAACGCCATCCGCATGGCCGCGCTCATGAAGCAGCGCGTGGTGCATGTGTTCACCCACGACTCCATCGGTCTGGGCGAGGACGGCCCCACGCACCAGGCGGTCGAGCATGTGCCTTCGCTGCGGCTCATCCCCAACCTCGATGTCTGGCGGCCCGCCGATGGTCTGGAGACCGCGGTGGCCTGGGCCTGCGCGCTCGAGCGCCGTGATGGCCCGAGCGCGCTTGCCTTGTCGCGCCAGAACCTGCCGCGCCTGAATGCCGATGCCGCCGCGGAGTCAGCGATCCGCCAGGGGGGCTATGTGCTGTCCGATGCGCCCGGCGCGCGGGTGGTGATCATCGGCACCGGCTCGGAGACCAGCATCGCGCTGGCCGCGCAAGGCCTGCTGGCCGAGCGCGGCGTGCCCGCGCGGGTGGTCTCCATGCCCGCCACCACGGTGTTCGATCGGCAACCGGCCGCCTACTGCGAGGCCGTGCTGCCGCGCGCGCTCCCGGCGGTGGCCGTGGAGGCCGCGCACCCCGACTTCTGGCGCAAGTATGTCGGCCGCGACGGCGCGGTGGTAGGCATCGCGAGCTTCGGCGAGTCGGCGCCTGCCGACGCGCTCTATGCCCACTTCGGCATCACCGCGGCGGCGGTGGCCGAGGCGGTCATGGCGCTGCCGGGCCTGGCTGGCTGACCCGTACCCCGCCTGCGGCGTGCAGGCGGAATCGGTGCCGCCGCTCGGTCCAGGGCGGCAGCGGCGCCTCGGGCTGCAGCCCGGCCTCGTCGGCCGGGTGCGCTTCCCAGCGCCAGGTTCTTTCCACCAGCGTCACTTCGTTGGCCTGATCCACCAGCAGCACGGTGGAGCAGCGCGTGCCGTAGTCGGCCGAGCGCACGAAGGGCGCGCCGAGCAGGCGCTCGCGCGCCATCCCCACGCCGGTGTCGGGCAGATCGGCGTCGGGCGGGGGCGTGGTCTGGCCCAGCGCGTCGAACAGCCGGGACTGCAGCGTGTGCGCCTCGGGCCCATCGGGGCCGCCTTCGGCCAGCGCGGCGGCGATCGCGCGCTTGAGCGAGAGGAGCTTGGGCCAGGGCGCATCGAAGGCGCCATTGGAGAGCCCGTGCACTCCGGCCATTGGCCGCGTTGCGCGCGGGTGGCGGTTGCTCAGACACAGCGCGCGCGGCGTGTCCGGGCGCAGGTCGATCATCAGCAGGTTGAAGCCGCGAAAGGCCTGGAGCTCGCCCAGCGCGCCCCCGGCCAGCTGTTCGGCGTGATGGTCGGGTCCGTCGGACTGGGCGAGGAAGGACAGCGGCAGGGCACCACGTGAGGGTTGCGCCACCGGCGCAGGGCCGCCGGCACCTGAGCCCGGGCGTGGTTCGCGAAGGTTGGTGAGCGCCGCGATGCGGCCTTCGGGGTGCATCGCCATCCAGGTCCCGCCGGCCTCGAGGTCGCGGCCGCCGATCAGGCCGGCATCGTCGGGCCACCAGCCCAGCGGCGCGCTGGCCCGGTGCAGGAACTCATCGCGGTTGCCCGCGAGCACCAGCCGGTAGCGGGAATGGGCGGCGAGCGCGAACGCGATCAGGCACATCGGGCGAGCCGGCCGGCGCGGGCGGCCGTGTCAGGCCGGCAGTGCGTAGGGCAGGGGCAGCAGGGTGATCGGCTGGCCTCCCACCTGGAGCGCGCCGGCCTGCACCGCGGCGGTCTGCGACTCGAAGAGCATCAGCGCCCCGCCGAGCAGCGGGTCGGCGGCGGCGAGCACCACCTCGCCGCAGGGCTCGTGGCCGTCTGGCGCGCTCACGTCGGCGCCGGGCGCCGGGGGCGCGCCGGCTACCCGCCCGAGATGCATGCGCCGCTTGAGCTTGCCCAGGTACTGGCTGCGGGCGACCACCTCCTGCCCGGGATAGCAGCCCTTCTTGAAGTTGACGCCGCCGACCAGTTCGAGATTGACCATCTGCGGCACGAAATGTTCCCAGGTGCCGGGCAGCACCCGGGGCAGCCCGGACAGCACCTCCAGCCAGCGCCAGATCTCGCCCGGCCCGCCGGGCAGGGCAGCGCGCGCGGCCGTCCAGAGCGCCGGGGCCTGGTCGCGCGGACCAACGAGCAGCCAGCGTGGCACGACGGCATCCAGGCCACCGGCCCCGAGCGCGACCGCTGGCAGACCGATGGCCGTGAGGCCCGCCGCCTGCAGCACTTCACCCTCGGCCGGCGTCCTGCCCAGGTGCCCGGCCAGCCAGCGCCCTGCGGCCTCGCCGACGAGGCCGAAGAAGGCGCACTGGCTGCTCTCATCGGTGATCTTCAGCTTGGCCCGCAGCACGAACATCGACAGGCGCTTGCGCAGCACCGGCGCCAGCGACAGGCTGAGCGCGAGATCGACCCCGGGGGCCTCGGGCGTGTCGTGCCGCCAGCCCAGGAAGCTCGCCTGCAGCCGCCCCTTGGCCGAACAGTAGCCGGACCACTGGGCCACGCCGGGGGCCAGCTTCTCGATGTCATTGGTGAGCTGGCTGTGCAGGAATCGCACGGCCTCCGGGCCGCTGGCCCGCAACAGGCCAAGGTCGAACACCGGGACCACCAGCCCTTGCGGCCAGGGAGCAGGGCCGGGCATCGGGTGGCCCGCGAGCGGCCCGGCAGGGTCGTCGATGACGCTGACGCCGAGCGCATCGGCCAGTGCCTGGACGGATTCAGGATCGAAGCCGAAGGCAGGGGCTGGCGCGGACAGAGGGGCAGGCGCAGAAGCAGCGCCGAGCGCAGAAGCAGGGCTGGGCGCAGAAGCAGGGGCGTCGGGGCGAGGCAGGGTCATCGCCGTATTATAGGAAGCCGATTCCGCCGCCTTCCGATGCCCCGATTCCTCGTCCCGATTTTCGTGCTGCTCGCCGCGCTGGCCGCGGTTGCCTTCTTCAGCTTGCGCGATGCGCCGCTGACCACCACCGAGCCGCCAACCCGGCTGCGCATCGAGCGCGGCATGGGGCTGTCTGCCATCGGCGACGCGGTGGCGCGTTCCGGGGCAGGGTGGTCGTCGTGGCAGTTCCAGCTCGCGGCGCGCCTGCGTGGAGAGTCCTCGCGCATCCAGGCCGGTGTCTATGAACTTCGCGGCCCGCTCACCCGGCGCGGGCTGATGGGCAAGCTGGTGCGCGGCGAGGTGCTGCTCGCCGAGGTCCGCATCATCGAGGGCTGGACCTTCCTGCAGATGCGCCAGACTCTGGCCCGGCACCCCGACCTGCAGCAGGACGCCGCGGCGCTGAGCGACAGCCAGCTGCTGGCCCGGATCGGCGCCAGCGAGCCGCACCCCGAAGGCCTGTTCATGCCCAGCACCTACCGGTTCGCCCCAGGCACCACGGATCTCGAGATCTACCGGCAGGCGTACCGGCTGATGAAGCGCACTCTTGAAGAAACCTGGGCGGCGCGCTCGGCGGCGGCCCCGCTGGCCTCCCCCTACCAGGCGCTGGTGCTGGCCTCGATCGTCGAGAAGGAGACCGGCCGGGACTCGGACCGGGAGCGGATCGCGGGCGTGTTTGCCAATCGCCTGCGCATCGGCATGATGCTGCAGAGCGACCCCACCACCATCTACGGGATCGGGCCACGCTTTGACGGCAACCTGCGGCGTGCCGATCTGCGGGCCGACACCCCCTACAACACCTATACCCGCGGCGGACTGCCGCCCACGCCCATCTCCCTCCCGGGCAAGGCCTCGCTCGCGGCGGCGCTCAATCCGCATCCGTTCCCGGCGCTCTATTTCGTGGCCCGGGGCGACGGATCGAGCGAGTTTTCCAACGACCTGGCCGCCCATCAGCGGGCGGTGGACCGCTACCAGCGAAAGGGCGGCTCATGATGAAGGGCGCGTCTCCCGTGCATGGCCTGCCCGGCCGCTTCCTGAGCATCGAGGGCATCGATGGCGCCGGCAAGAGCACCCACATCGAGTGGCTGGCCGAGCGCTGCCGCGAGTCCGGGCGCGAAGTGATCGTCACCCGTGAACCCGGCGGCACCCCGCTGGCCGAGCGCTTGCGCGAACTCCTGCTCCATGAGGCGATGGACATCCAGACCGAACTCCTGCTGGTGTTCGCTGCCCGCCGCGAGCATGTGAGCGCCCTGATCCGGCCGGCGCTGGCGCGTGGCGCCATCGTGATCTGTGACCGCTTCACGGACTCCACCCATGCCTATCAGGGAGGAGGGCGTGGGCTGGCGGCAGACTGGATCGATCAGCTGGAGGCCGTTGTGCTGGCGGGTCTGCGGCCTGACCGCACCTATCTGTTCGATCTGCCCGCCGATCTCGCCGCCCAGCGGCGTGCGGCTGCCCGGTCGGCGGATCGCTTCGAGCAGGAGGATGTGGCGTTCTTCGAGCGGGTCCGCGCCGGGTATGCGCGCCGGGTGTCCGGGAATCCGGATCGCTTCCTGACACTGGACGGGCGGGAGTCGATCGCCACCCTGCGCGGGCAGATGGCACGGGATCTCGTGAGCCTCGGGCTTGTTCGAGGCATGGCGGCTTCCTGAGAAGTTATATTTCTACCGTATTACGTTGGATTATTTACTATCTTGAGCACGGAACCTGTCGCGGAAACCTTTCCGTCCTGGCTCGAACCCAGCCTGAGCGGTCTGCTGGCCCTGCGCGCCAGCCTGCCGCATGCGCTGCTCATCCAGGGCCCCCGCGGCATCGGCAAGGGCCTCCTTGCGCGGCGCTTTGCCCAAAGCCTGCTGTGCGAGTCGCGATTGCCCGATGGCCGGGCCTGTGACCGGTGCGATGCCTGCGGCTGGTTCCTCGCCGGTAATCATCCCGACTTCCGGCAGGTCTCGCCCCTCACCGATGAGGACGCCGGCGGCGAGCGTGCGGAACGCACGAAATCCGAACGCGCACGGCCGGAGATCAAGATCGACCAGATTCGGGCCCTTGCCGGTTTTGTGGGCGTGGGGGGGCACCGCGGGGGGCGCAAGCCGGTGATCATCGACCCGGCCGACGGACTGAACCTGCCCGCCGCCAATGCGCTGCTCAAGACGCTCGAGGAGCCCCCGGGCGACACGGTGTTCCTGCTGGTGGCGGCACAGGGTGCCCCGGTGGCGCCCACGGTGCGATCGCGCTGCGTGCCCTGGCGCGTTCCCGGCCCGCCCGCCGAAGCTGCCCGCGCCTGGCTGAGCGCGCGGCTTGGCGCCGATCAGGCGCCGCAGGCGCCCCAGTGGCTGGCGCTGGCCGACGGCGCGCCCCTGCGGGCGCTGGCACTCGCTGAACCCGGGGCGGCGGCCGCTCATCGGATGCTCGTGCAGGCCGTCCAGGAAATCCCCGAGACTGGTGCCATGAGGATTGCCGAAGGCTTCGGCTCGCAACCGGCGCCGCTCTGGGTCCCGCTGCTGCAGGCATGGGTGGCCGACCTGGCGCGGGTGCTGGCTGGAGCAGCGGCCCAGCGCTATCCCGGTCAGCAGGCGATGCTGCAGCGCCTGGCCCAGCGCACCCGCTTGCCACTGGTTGCCGGTTACGCCTCCTGGCTCGACCAGCAGGCGCGGGTGAGCAGCCATCCGCTGAATCCGCGCCTGTATGCCGAAGACCTCTGGCTGCGCTACGAAGCCCTTTTCCCGCGCTGACCGACCCGTATTGCAACGGCAGCATCCACGAGAGCGAATCCATCGTGAGCACGATCAGCCAGGCCAGCGGCACCACCCTCACCGGGGCCGACACCATGACCCAACCGGATCCGAAAGGCACCGCCGGGCCCGCCTCGCCGGCGCAAGCTGGTGCCGCGCAAGGGGGAGCCGGGCAGGGCGGCGCCAGCGGCCTGCGACCGAGCGTGCTGCAACTGAGCATCCGTGACAAGGCGGCCCTGTATTCCGCCTACATGGCGCACATCGCCCGGGGCGGCTTGTTCGTGCCCACCCCGCGCACGGCACGCCTGGGTGACGATGTCTTCGCCATCGTGAGCCTGCCGGATGACCCGGCGAAGCTGCCCATCCCGGGCAAGGTCTGCTGGATCACGCCCAGCGGCGTGCCCGGGCGCCCTCAGGGCATCGGGATCCAGTTCGCCGCCAATGACGCCGGCACCCAGGCCCGACTGCGGATCGAGAAGATCCTGGGCAGCGCACTCGGCTCGGATCGCCCCACCTCCACGCTCTGACCCGCGGGGGCGCTTCTGCGCTGCGGGTACACTCGCGGCGTGTTCGTCGATTCGCACTGCCACCTGGATTTTCCCGAGCTCGCGCCGCAACTGCCAGCGCTGCTCGAGCGCATGCGCGCCGCCGATGTGCGAGCGGCGCTGTGCATCAGCGTGGAGCTGGACAGCTTCCCGGCGGTGCTGGCGCTGGCCCATGCACACCCGCAACTCTGGGCTACGGTGGGAGTGCATCCCGACTACCCCGACATCCCGGAGCCCGACGTCGAGCTGCTGGTCCGGCTGGCGGATGATCCGCGCATCCGCGCCATCGGCGAGACCGGGCTGGACTACTACCGGCTCACCGGGGATCTGGAGTGGCAGCGCGAGCGCTTCAGGGTGCATATCCGCGCTGCCCGCGCGACGGGCCTGCCCCTGGTGATCCACACCCGAGCCGCCGCCGAGGACACCTTGCGCATCATGCGCGAGGAGGGCGCCCGGGAGGTGGGCGGGGTGATGCACTGCTTCACCGAAGACTGGGCAACGGCCAGCGCCGCCATCGATCTGGGCTTCTGCATCTCGTTCTCCGGCATCGTCACCTTCAAGAGCGCCGAATCGCTGCGTGAGGTGGCCGCCCGGGTGCCGTCGGACCGGATCCTCATCGAGACAGACTCGCCCTATCTCGCGCCCGTGCCCCATCGCGGAAAGACCAACGAGCCGTCCTTCGTGCCGCGGGTGGCGGCCATGCTGGCCCAGGTGCGGGGGGTGCCGCTCGAGGATGTGGCCCGGCAGACCACCGACAACTTCCTGCGCACCTTCGGCATTCCTGCCAGTGCCCTGGAAACGAGCGACTGAGGCGCGCCCATGCCGGTTCCCGCCCGGATGATCGCCCGATGGTGGGCAAGGCATCGAAACCATCTTGGCCGTCTGGCGCACGGGCTGGTGTTCGGCATCGCGATGCTGATCGCGCCGCTCGCTCTGGCAGGGCCCGAGCAGGATCAGGCCGAGTTCTTTGCGGCGCTGCCTTCTGACAACGTGCACACCGTGCGCAAGCTGCTGGTGCGTGGTGTGTCGCCCAACCTGGTCCACCCGGAGCAGGGTCCGGTGATCGTCATGGCGGCGCAGGCGAAGGCCTTCGGCGCGCTCCGGGCGCTGCTCGATTCGCGCATCACCGAGGTCAACGTGGTCAATCCGAAGGGCGAGACTGCGCTGATGTACCTGGCGATGTTCGGCGAGATCGATCTGGCTCGGATGCTCATCGGCCGAGGGGCCCAGGTGAATCAGCCTGGCTGGACGGCGCTGCATTACGCCGCGGCAACCGGACAGCTCGGCATGATCCGCTTCCTGGTGGAAGAACAGCATGCCTACATCGACGCGGCGTCAGCCAACGGAACCACGCCGCTGATGATGGCCGCTCGCGAGGGTCAGGTGCGGGCCGCGCGCCTGCTGGCGGAACTCGGCGCGGATCCCAGTCTGCGCAACCAGGCGGGCCTGGGAGCGCCGGAGTACTTCCTGCGACGCGATCAGCCCGATGAGGCGCGCTACCTCGCCGACAAGGCGTCGGAGTTCCTGCGTCGCTACGGCACGCGGGAGTCGCCGGTGCCGGCAGCGACTCGGCCTTGATCTGAGGGCTTGAGTCGCTGCGTTCGCGGGGAACGCGGGGGCGGGATGCAAGTGCGTCGCCAGACCCTGTGCGGTGCGTGCGCGGTGGATGTCACGGTGCGCATGCGGATCTTGAATGGCGCATAATGTGTATTATGTAAACTGAAAGATCGGGGCCGGAAGAACCCGATCGTGTGCCGCCGGCGCAGAGTCGTCTGCCCAGGCCACCCTGCCGCGGTCAGCGATCGTCACAGGCGCTGCCGCAGCCCACTCACCCGCCGTGTCAGCCGCCCGATTGCCGTGCCCAGCAGGTCGGGGTGCCGGGCCACCAGCGTGAACGCGGCGCGCGCCCGGGTGATGCCGGTGTACACCAGCTCCCGGGTGAGCACGGGCACATCGGCCTCGGGCAACACCAGCACCACATGGGCAAACTCCGACCCCTGGCTCTTGTGCACCGTCATGGCAAAGGCGGTTTCGACGTCTGCCAGGCGCGCGACCGAGACCGAGCGCAGGCCCTCGCCATCGGCGAACCAGCAGCGCAACGCCCCGTCATCTGCCTGGCCACGCAGCACGATGCCGATGTCGCCATTGAACACCCCGAGCGCCGGGTCGTTGCGGGTGACCATCACCGGGCGTCCCTCGTACCACTCGCCGCGGCGAGCGAGCAGACCGGCGTCGGTGAGAGAGCGCTCGATCGATTCGTTGAGCCCGCTCACGCCCCAGGGCCCCTCGCGCACCGCGCAGAGCACTCGGAACGCATCGAAGGCCTGCAGCACCGACTTCACCCAGGTGGCAAAGGTGTCGGGGTCGCGCCCCGAAGGGCGCATGGCCAGTTGCGAGAGATAGGCCTGGTAGCCTCCCGACGCACCGGGTCTGCCATGCAGGGCAAGCGCAGAGACGCTTCGCGCATCAGGTGCCTGCTCGATGGCGAGCGGACCCTCGCCGGCCTCATGCAGGATGGCTTGCGCGGCCCTGGCATCGCCCGCGTTCACCGCCAGCGCGAGCGTGCCGATCGGCCCGCCGAACCGATGGCTCTTGCGCAACACCACGGTCTGCAGCGCGAGGGGCGATCCGCCGCCCTCACCCGCCCCGTGGCAGAGATCCCCCATCACCGCCCCCGCCTCCACCGAGGCGAGCTGGTCCCGGTCGCCCAGCAGCACCACACGGGCCTGCGATGGCAGGGCGTCGAGCAGCAAGGCCATCATCTCGAGGTGGATCATCGATGCCTCGTCGACGATGAGCAGGTCGAGGTCGAGCGGGTTGGCCGCGTCATGGCGAAAGCGCCGGGTTCCGGGTTGCGCGCCCAGCAGCGAATGCAGCGTGCGCGCGGGCCCAAGCGCCCCCACCCATTCCGTCAGCTGCACCGACGCGGCCAGCGACGGCTCCAGCCCGCCCAGCGCCTTGTCGATGGACTGCCGAAGCCGCGCCGCCGCCTTTCCGGTGGGCGCCGCCAGGGCCACCCGCAAGGGCGAGGGCCCTGTGCGCAAGGCTTGCAGCAGCACCAGGAGCCGCGCCGCGGTGTGGGTCTTGCCGGTTCCCGGGCCACCGGTGATCAGGGTGAGACGCGCTCGCAGCGCGGTCTCGCAGGCGATCTTCTGCCAGTCAGGCCCCTCCTCGGCCGGCAGGGGCGCGAACAGGCGATCAAGGAGCACCTGTGCCGCTGCCGGATCGATGTCTGCCGAGCGATCGGCGGCCCGGGCACGAACCTGCCCGGCCACGCGGATCTCATGGCGCCAGTAGCGACGAAGATAGAGCAGCCCACCCGAGGCCACCAGCGGGGAGCTGCCGGTGTCATCGGCCGGTTCGATCTCGATCGACGCCGCGCCGCGCCAGCGCGCCACGCACGCGCCGGGCTCCGACGGCCAGGTGGCCAGTGCCGACCTCAAGCCCTCGACGGCCGGGGATGGCCAGGCAAGCAGACCCTGCGGGTCAGCCAGCAGTTCGGCAATCGGCAGCGCGCAATGGCCGCGTCCTTCGAGCTGGGCAAGCAGCGCTGCCGCCAGCAGCAGGCTGGCCGGCGCCTGCGGGTCGGTGTCGGCGATGAAGCGGGCCAGGGCGAGGTCGAGGCTGCGCAGGCAACCGGCGGCGCGCCAGCGTTCCAGGTCTTGCAGCATGCGGGTTGGCGTCATGTCGCCTCCGGTGCCGCGCTGGTCTGCCCGCCGGGCAGCAACCCGTCGACCTGCGCAATGAGTTCGAGCGGCGCGACGATCGGGCAGCAGCCCGCTGCCGGGCCGTTCACCCCGCGCAGGAACAGGTAGAGCGCGCCGCCCAGGTGCTGCGCGGGCCGATACGAAGCGCCCAGACGGACGCGGAGCAGTCGGTGCAGCGCGAGCAGGTACAGCGTGGCCTGCACGTCGTAGCGATGCTCGCAGATGGCCGCGTTCATGGCGTCGAGCGAATAGGCGTCGTCGTCAGGGCCAAGGTGGTTCGACTTGTAGTCGAGCACCCAGTAGCGCCCGCCATGCTCGAAGACCAGGTCTGCAAACCCCATGAGCATGCCCTTGAGGCTGCGCTGTGGCAGCAAGGGGCGCGGTTTGCCGGGGTGCAGATGCGCTCGGCACAGCGCGTCGAGCCGGTCGGCGTCGAGGCCGTCGCTGGGGAACCAGAACTCCATCTCGGGCGTGGGGCTGCCCAGGCCGGCAAGCGGCACACCCAGTGGTGGCAGCGGCGTGGCACAGACCTGCCGCAGCCAGGCCAGGACATCATCGGCGCGATGCCCCCAGCCCTGGCGCTCGCAGCGGCGCAGCAGGCGCTGCGGGGTCTCGGTCGACTCGGCCAGGGCGAAGCCCTCGCCGGCAAGCCACTCGAGCTGGTCATGGAGGAAGTTGCCTGCCAGCGCCCCGCGCGGAAAACGATGCCAGGGCGCGTCGGCTCGCAGTGACACGGGGGCGTCGGGGGCGGCTGCATCGGAGACGGCTGCGTCGGGTTCGTCGTTGCGCAGCACCCTGGCCGGCACCGAGCCGGCGCTCGCGCCCGTCCCTGCCCGGCCCGCATCGCGCACCAGGGCGGTGTAGCTGCTGATCGACCAGTCGCGCTCGAAGGACCCGGCGTACTCGGGCAGTGCGGCCAGCGGCAGCAAGGCCTGACGTGGTTGAAGGCGGGTGAACGCGGCAGCCCCGGCCGTGTCGTCGGCGCCCAAGGCCTGTATCGACACGAGCGGGCAGGCCTGCCTGCAGGCCCTGGCGGCGGCGATCAGCGCATCCGGCGCGCAAGGCTGCGGACCGGAGAGCAGGTAGCCGATGGCACTGCGGGGCCAGACACAGTCCTTGCCATTGCCGATCTTCAGCGCCGACAGTCCGATCCAGAGCGCGTGGCGCGCCCGGGTGAGCGCCACGTACAGCAGGCGCAGGTTCTCGCGCAGTTGCTCGCGCGCCTGTTGCGCCTTGTGATCCTTGCCCGGGGTGAGCACGAGTTCGCGCGCATCGCCCGAGTCATCGTCAGCGGGCAGCAGAAAGACCGGGTGCCTGTCCAGCCGGGCATCGAGCCCGGGATCGCGCAGGTGGGCGGCGAACGGCAGGAAGACCACGGGGTACTCCAGCCCCTTGGACTTGTGAACCGTGACCACCTTGACCAGATCGGCATCGCTTTCCAGCCTGAGCAGCAGATCGTCGGCGCTGTTCAGACCGGCGTTCGCCTCGTGCAGTTGCTGCTGCAGCCAGCGCACCGTCACGTGCGCGCCCTCGAGTTGCGCGGCGGCAGCCTGCAGCAGCTCGGCCAGGTGCAGGATGTTGGTCAGGCGACGCTCCCCGCTGTCCGAGGGGTCATGCGCGCCCAGCCAGCGGGCCGGCAGGCCGAAGGCATGCAGGGCCTGCCGGATCATGGCCAGCACGCCCTGCGTCTGCCAGACCTGGTTCAGCGCCTGCAGGCGCTCGCACTGGCGATCGAAGGCCTGGTCGTCGCTGGCGAGGACCATCAGCTCGGACAGGGGGAAGCCCAGCAGCCGGGTGGCCAGGGCGGCGCGGGCCAGACGGATATCGCGGGGCGCAGCCACGGCCTGCAGCAGGCGCAGCAGATCGGCTGCCTCGGGCGTCTGGAAGACCGTGTCCTTGTCCGAGAGGTACACGGAGGCGAGGCCTCGCCGACTCATCGCCTGACGCACCGCCCGGGCTTCGGTGCCGCTGCGCACCAGCACCGCGATGTCGGCGGGCCGCAGGCGCCGAAAGGGCTGGCCCGGTTCCTGAAAGCCGGCCAGAGGGTCGTTGAGCCGCTCGACGATGGCCTGCGCGCAGCGATCGGCGAACACCCGTTGGGCGTCCTTCATGCTGCGCAGGGTGGCGTCGACCACGAACGTGATCGGCGGCACTTCGCCGCTGCCGTCAACAAGCTGTTCGGCGCGGCCGTGAGCGGCCACCGCGATGAACGGCAGCGCTGCGTTCGCACCTGCCCGCCGGAACAGGAAGGCGCCCTCGCCCAGGCGATCCTCCGCCCCCTGGAACATCGCGTTCACGGCGCTCACCAGCGGCGACGTGGAGCGGCGGTTCACACCGAGCACGTGGTGTCGACCCTCGGTGGCGCGGCGCGCAGACAGATAGCTCTGGATGTCGGCGCCCCGAAACTGGTAGATCGCCTGCTTGGGATCGCCGATGAGCAGCAGCAGGCGGCTGGTGTCATGACTGGCGATGCGGTACAGGCGATCAAAGATGCGCAACTGCAGCGGCGAGGTGTCCTGGAACTCGTCGATCATCGCCACCGGGTACTGCGCGAGGATGCGCTCACGCAGTCGGCTGGCCCGCTCGCCATGGGCCGAGGCATCCAGGGCACGGTCGAGGCGTTCGAGGAGATCGGCAAAGCCGAAGGTGCCCGCGCGCGCCTTGAGAACCTGCATGCGCGCGCGCACCTGCGCGGCGGCATGCAGGCGCATGACCGAGCCGGGATTGGGCAGCGTGTCGAGCTGACGGCTCAGCGCGCGGAAGGCGTCGAGGCAGTCGGGCAGCGCAAGGACCAGACCCTGCATGGCGAACTGCTCACGCAGCGCGGCACCCGAGAGGGCAGCTCTTGCGGTGTCACTGAGATCGGGCAGGGTCGGCGCCGGCTCCTGCGCCCACGCGCGCAGGGCGTCGGTCCATCGGGTGATGTCGGATGGCCGGGGCAGGGTCGAGTGGGCCGGATGCGAGGGCGCGGCACGCACGGCACCGAACCAGTCGCGCAGTTCGTCGGCGCGCTCGGCCCAGCCGCGCTTCAAGCCGCGCAAGGCCGCTTCCCGCGCGGCGGGCACGGCGGTCAGGTGTTCAGCCAGACTTCCCTTCCCGGCCGATTCAGGCACGGGCTGGTCGAGGAGATCCTGGATGCCCGCCTCGAGGGTGCCGAGATCCTTCCATTGGTCGAGCACCTGCGCCAGAACGGCGTCGCCAAGCGGGTAGACCTGCTGTCGCCAGTAGTCGCGTACCGCTTCGGCGCGCATCGCGGCCAGTTGCGCCTGCAAGGTCTCGTCGAAGAGGCTGCCGCTGTCGAAGGCATGCTCTCTCAGCATGCGATGGCACCAGGCATCGATGGTGTGCACCGCCGCGTCATCCATGGCCTCGGCCGCCATGGCCAGGCGCCAGGCGCCCTGCTGGCGTGGCGCTCCCTCCGGAAAGTCAGCGATGAGCCCGGTCAGGAAGACATCATCGGCCGCAATCGGTTCGCCCCGAAACCCGGCCGCGGCCTCCACCAGTCGGCGCCGGATGCGGTCCGAGAGTTCGCGGGTAGCCGCGCGGGTGAAGGTCATCACCAGGATATCGCCAGGCAGTCGCGGCTCGCAGCCGTGGCCGAGCACCAGGCGCACGTAGAGCGCTGCGATGGTCCAGGTCTTGCCGGTGCCGGCGCTGGCTTCGATCAGATGGCTGCCCTGAAGGGGCAGCACGAGCGCGTTCAGCGACTCAGTCATCGATCGCCTCCGGCTCGGGGGACCCCGCGGCGAGCACCTCGAGGCGTGCATGCGTGCCCAGCCACTCGAGGAAGGGCTGGTAGAGGCGCCGGCTGGCGGGCTCGAAGACCGGATCGGCAGCCAGTGTGTCGTACTCCGGGAACAGCCGTGCCAGACAGGCTTCGGCGCCCTCGCCGGGCGTTGCACTGTTGTAGCGGCCGTCAAAGGCCTCGTGCGCCTTCGCCGGCTGGGTCAGCACCGCGATGCCGGTCTCGGCGGCCGTCGGCAAGGGCGCGCTGCCGGTGAGTCCGTCGCGGCAGGCGAGCATGAGCGCATGGAGCACCGGTCGCGCGGCCTCGGGTTCCGGCGCGCTCACCCGCACCAGGGCGCCCGGGCCGATCAGGATGCCGTCGGTGGGCGACCCGCAGGCTGCGCTGGCGAGGCAACGCACCCACGCGCCGAGCAGCTTGGCTGCCCGCAGTTCGGGCTCGGCATTTTTTTTCCGGGCGGTGGTGGTGAGCCGACTGGCCAGCAATTCGATCCAGACCGGCCGGGCGCCCTCGCCTGCCGCGCGCGTGGCGCTCAGCCAGTCATCGAGCCGCAGCATGGCGTCTTCGGGATGCACGCAGTGCAGGTGCCGCTGCGCACGCCCGTCTGGCAAGGCCGCGAGCGCCTGCTGCCAGTGGGTGAGCATTGGCGACACCTCGTCGATGAGCCCGATCTCGGCCCGCCGACCGGGCCCGGCCAGGGGCAGACTGCCCGCCCGGCGCAGCCGCGCGAGTTCCCGTGCCAGCACGGTGTCTGTCTGCGACGACAAATGCCCGGGCTGAAGCGGCTCGCTGGCGGGCGGCATGGTTTCGAGGGTGCGACGACAGGCTTGCAGCAGTGCGTCGGTCCAGCCCCAGTGCTCGAGGCCCTGGCCGATGAAGGTCTCGTCGTCGGCATCGGCGGCGTCGAGATCATCGAAGGACACCCGCAGCCGATGGCGAAAGAAGGCCTTCACCGGATTGCGCAGGAAGGCGCCCAGCGAGGCGAGCGTGAACACGAGCCCCGCGTGGTCGCCGCCGGCGGGCAGCGCCTGCGCGGGCACGCCACCGTGCTCGAGCGGGAGGCCCGTCGGGCGCATGGCGCGGTCTTCGGCGTCGGGTTGCGAATGCGCCGCTCGCCACTCCGTCGCGTGCGTGAACAGGGCACCGGGCGCGGTGCTGTCGGCGGGCTCGAAATAGCGTCGGCTGAACGGCTGCAGCGGATGCTCGGTGGTGCGATCAGTCACCACCGACGCCCCCCAGCCCGCGGCGAGATAGTCGCGCAGCTGCGCAACCAGCACCGAGGGCGGCTGCATCTGGTTGTCGCGCTGGCTGCGGCCGCTCCAGCTGATGTAGAGCACCTCGCGGGCAGAGAGCACGGCGTCGAGCATGAGCTGCCGATCATCGTCTCGCCGGGAGCGATCGCCGGGGCGGGCCTGACCGGGCAGGCCCATCAGGTCGAAGTCGATGCGACTGCCGCGCCGGGGGTAGTCCCCGTCGTTCATGCCCAGCAGGCAGACCACCGGGAAGGGAATCGCGCGCAAGGGCAACAGGGTGCAGAAGGTGACGCCGCCCGCGCGGAATCGGCGCGACACGCCCGGCTCATCGACTGCGCCCAGCCAGGCCTCGCGGACCACGCCGATGTCCAGTGGCTCGGTGAAGCCGGCCGCCTCGCAGGCCTCCAGCCAGGTGCCGAGGGCCTCGTCGAGCGCGGCCAGCACGGTGCGTTCGGTGTCGTCGCCGGGCTGGAACAGCGACTCGACCAGCTTGCGCAGCCGCGACGCCCAGGCGGCTGGCGCGCGTGGCGCAAGCGCATCGCGCCACCAGTCGGTGAGCACCCGCAGCAAGTCGTCCAGAGCGCCGGCCAGGCCCGCGCTCAGCCCGGCGATCTCGGGATAGGGGTCGATGCCGGCGTAGTCACCGGCTGCGGGCAGTTCACCCGTGGCGTAGCCCAGCAGCATCCGCCGCAGGCCGAAGATCCAGGTGTTCTGCTCGCCGCCCTGCCCCAGCCCCAGACCCTCGCGGTGCTCGGTGTTCAGGCCCCAGCGGATGCCCGCGCCCGCGATCCAATCCCCCAGCAATGCGATGCCTGCGGCATCGAGGCCGAACCGGGTTGCCAGTGCCGGCACCCCGAGAAGATCGCGCACCTGGCTGGCGCCGAAACGCTGGTGCGGCGCGCGCAGCACCTCCTCGAGCGCGACCAGCAGCGGCTGGCGTCCTCGCTCGGGCTGGTCGGCGATGCCCCAGGGCATGTGGCGCGGATCGCGGCGCGGATACTGGCCGAACACCGAGCGGATGGCCGGCGCGAAGCGCTCGATGTCGGGGACCATGACCACGATGTCGCGTGGCGCGAGTGGCTGTCCGCCGGGCGCCCGGGCGAGCAGGTGCAACAGCTGGTCATGCAGGATCTCGACCTCGCGCTGGGCGCCATGCGCCACCTGAAAGACGATGGACCGGTCCGTGTCGCGCACAGGCGGCCAGTCATGTTCCGCGAGGGGCTGCAGATCACGCACCGATGCCTGCACCTGCGCGAGCAGGCTTTGTGGCGCGGACTCGTCGAACAGGTCCACGCGCGGCAGCGCGAAGCGCCGGGCCGCGGCCTCGGCATCATCGAAGGCATCGAGCTGACGGATGAAGTCGCGGCTCTGCCGCCCCCACGCCGCCAGGAGCGGGTGGTCATGTGCATGCATGTCCTGCAACGGCAGCACCGACAGATCGCGGTTGTGCCGCCAGGGATGGCGGCGGCGCTTGAATCGCAGCAGTTCGCGCCCGTCGATGATGTCAGCCCAGTGGTAGCGGCAGGGATTGGGCACCGCCAGCAGCACCTGGCAGTGCGCCGACAGCGCCGCGATCGCCTCCAGGGTCTGATGCGGGATGTGGGTGGTGCCAAAGAGCACGACCCGCCGGGGCAGCGCCGGAAACGCGCGCGCCTGCCCGCTGACGGGCGCGCGCAAGGCCTCGATGAAGCGGCGATGCAACTGCGCGCGCGAGCCGGCGCGCTGCGCAGGGTCCAGGCTGGCCTGCACCGCCCGCCACAGCGCCGGCTGCCAGCGTTGATCGTCGGGCACCGGCATGGCGGGCGCGCCCTCCCGCATCTGGCCGGCGCGCAGGCTGTCCACGCCCCGACCCCAGTCGTGCAGCCAGTCGGCGCGGTACACCTGGTACTGGTCGAACAGGTCGGCCAGGCGCTCGGCGAGCTGCAGGCGCCGGGCCGGATCACCATCGGACAGAAATCCGTCGACCGGCCCGAAGCCGGGCTGACCGGCAAGCGCCGGCAGCAGGCTCATGAGCCGCCACGTGAGCGGCAGCTTGTCGAGCGGCGATTGCGACGGCACGGCCTCGCGGCCGAGCACCGCCCGATAGGCGCGCCAGATGAATCGTGCCGGCAGTTCGATGGTGGTAGCCGCGCACACGCCCTGCCCGCTGGCCAGGGTCATCTTCAGCCACTCGGCCATCCCGTTGCTCTGGACCAGGAGCGTCTCGGGCTCAAGGGGTGCCAGCGGATGCCGGGCCAGCCAGTGCAACAGCGCCTCGGCCAGTGTCTCCAGGCGGTTTCCGTGCAGGACCAGAAGGCCGGTTGGTGTGTCGTCGCGCATGCGATGCTGTCTCCCGGGCGGGAGAATCGCACACTGCGGGCTCACCGGCCGAGCCTGCGCGGCGCCGCGCGCCCAGGCATTCTCGAGCCGCTGTCAGCGAGGTCTGGCGTCGGGCAGCAGGGTCCGCACGAAGCCCTGCATGCGCTCGCAGGCCTGCGCCGCGGTGCTGTGGAAATACGGCACCGGCAGGATCGCGCCGACCACGCCCAGGCGCTGGCGCACCGTGGCCTGTTCCTCGGCGATCAGACGGGCACCGGCCACGTCCCAGGCGCCGAGCGACACCCGATACCCGGTGCGCTGCTCCGCCCATCCGAAGCAGGCGCCGACGCCGAATCCACCGGCGCAACCGAAGTGGTCGCTGCTCTCGCGGGGAATCTCGTCCACCGAGAAGATCACCAGCTGCGCGACGCCGAGTTGCGCCAGGCGCTGTGCGATCCGGGGCTGCGCGAGCCGCGCCTGCACGGCACTGGCGTTGACAGGCGCCACGCCGGGATCGAGCCACGGAAACAGCGCATCGCGCAGCGCCGCCGCCGGCTGTTCGAGGCGCAACCCGGGAGGCACCGGCAGGTTTGCCATCAGACACTCCGCGACCCGCCGCTCGATGCCATCGTCACGCGGCAGACCGGCGTCGAGGCGAATCGCCACCACGCCGTTCGGGGCTGCCGGCGCGCCAAGCGGGTCACGGGCAGGGCCAGCGGTCTCGGGCGCCTGAACATCGGTCGCCGATGGCAGCCGCAGGCGCGCGAGCGCCGGCTCCTCGTCAATCGCCGCGATCACGCCCGCCAGCAGACTGCGCAGCAGGTGCCGATCGAGCACGTCCTGTCGGGTGAAGAGCGGCCCGTGCGCCCCCACGCTGACCGAGCCCTCCACCCGCCGGGTGGCGGCGGCAGCGGCGCCATCGGGCCAACGCAGGCGAAGATCGAGACCCAGTTGCGCCCGGTACAGCGACAGAACGGAGTGCCGGGGCAGCACCATCGTCATGTCGGGATCGCCAAGCTCGATGACCAGCGCGGCGGGTGCCGTATCCACCGCGGGGGAAGGCGGCCAGTCGATCAGCGGATCGAACAGCGTTCCGAGCGCTGAACGCAGGCCAGCCGTCAGCGCTGGTCCGATCTCGTGGATCCAGACAATTGCGGTTCCCGAGATATCGGCGCGGGTCTCGAGCCGCAGTTCGGCGAGTGCCGGCGGCATCGCCAGCCCAGCCCCGGTAGCCATCCGCGAGACCAGCGGGGGCGGCAGCGCGGGCGGCTCAACCGTCACCCGATGCGGCGTCGGGGCCGCGCAGCCTGCCATGAAGGCCAGCAGCGGCAGCGCAAGAACCTGGCGCGCGCCGCCCATGGCCCCCTCACCGGCTGAACGCGAAGCCCTCGTAGCCGCGCGCTGCCACGTCCTGGCAGATCTGGCGATAGCGCGGCATGCCCCCGGCATAGGGCATGAACACCCGCGGCTTGCCCGGCACGTTGGCGCCGAGGTACCAGGAATGCGGCACCTTGGAGAGCAGCGTGGCGTCGGCCGCGGCCTGCACCTGACGCGACCATTCCTCCATGGCCTCGGGGCGCGGCTCCATGCGCTCGATGCCTTCGCGGCGCAGGTGAGCGATGCAGTCGGTGACCCAGTCGACGTGCTGCTCGATGGCCACCGGCATGTTCACCAGCACCGAGGGGCTGCCCGGCCCGGTGAGCGTGAACAGGTTGGGAAAGCCGCTCACCTGCAGGCCCAGATAGCTGCGCGGGCCGGCTTCCCAGAGGGCATTGAGCGACACGCCATCGCGGCCGACGAGGTTGAGCTTCTTCAGCGGCCCGGTGAGCGCATCGAACCCGGTGGCGAACACGATCACGTCGAGCTCGTGGTGGGCCTTGCCGGTCTGGATGCCGGTGGCGGTGATGCGCTCGATGGGATCGGCCCGGACGTCGACCAGGTTCACGTTGGGCCGGTTGAAGGTCTCGAAGTAGCCGGTGTCGATGGGCGGGCGCTTGGCGGCGAAGGGGTGGTCGATGTCGGCGAGCTTCTCGGCGGTGGCCGGGTCCTTCACGATCTCGCGGATCTTGTTCTTGAGGAAGCGCGAGGCGGTGTCGTTGGCCGCCTGATCGACGAGCAGGTCACGGAAGACGCTGCGAAAGCGCAGCCCGCCGATCGACCAGGCGCTCTCGTAGAGGGCCTGGCGCTCGGCCTCGGCGGGGTCATGCGCCGAGCGCTGGGCAATGATGAAGGGGTGGCCATTGGGCGTGGCGTGCATCACCTGGCGGATGCGCGCGCTGTTGTCGGCCACGTAGCGCTTGAAGCCCTCGCTGAGCGGGGCGTTGTGCGCCGGCACGCTGTAGTTGGGCGTGCGCTGGAACACGGTGAGGTGGGCCGCCGCCTCGGCGATCACCGGCGTGGCCTGGATGCCGGTGGACCCGGTGCCCACCAGCCCCACCCGCTTGCCGGAAAAATCCACGCCCTCATGGGGCCACTGGCCGGTGTGATACCAGCGCCCGGTGAAGTCGGCCAGGCCCGGGATGGCCGGGATGTTGGCCGACGACAGGCAGCCCACGGCGGTGATCAGGTAGCGGGTGCGGTACTGCTCGCCCGACTCGGTGCTGACCAGCCAGCGGTTGGCGGCCTCGTCATAGCGGGCCCCGGTGACGCGGGTGTTGAAGCGCACGCTGCGCTTGAGGTCGAGCCGGTCGGCCACGAAGTTGAGATAGCGCAGGATCTCGGCCTGGCCGGGATAGCGCTCCGACCACTGCCATTCCTGCAGCAGCGCATCGGAGAAGTAGTACATGTACGAGTGGCTCTCCGAGTCGCAGCGCGCCCCGGGATAGCGGTTCCAGTACCAGGTGCCGCCCACGCCGTCGGCCATCTCGAGCACCTGCACCGACAGGCCCAGGCGATCGCGCAGGCTGTGCAGCTGATACAGGCCCGAGAAGCCCGCGCCGATGATCAGCGCCTCGGTGTCGATCACCGCCGCTGGCGTGGTCAGGGAGGTCTGGGGAACGGAAGCCATGGAATCGATCCTTGCAGGATGGGGTCAGAGTTCGGCGAGCTGGCCGGCCAGCCAGAGCTCGCGCAGCCGGAATTTCTGGATCTTGCCCGAGCCGGTGAGCGGGAAGCTCTCCATCTGGAACCAGCGCCGGGGCGTCTTGTGCGGGGCGAGGTGCTCGCGCATGTAGGCAAAGAGCGCCGCCTTGTCGAGGCTGACACCGGGCGCGGGACGGATGAACGCCCCCACCTCCTCACCCCACTTCTCGTCGGGCAGGCCCACCACCGCCACCTCGGCCACGGCGGGATGGCGAAACAGCAGTTCCTCGAGCTCGCGCGGATAGATGTTCTCGCCGCCGCGGATGATCATGTCCTTCAGGCGGCCTTCCACGGTGCAGTAGCCGCGCTCGTCCATGGCGCACAGATCGCCGGTGTGCAGCCAGCCATCGGCGTCGATGGCGGCCGCCGTGGCCTCGGGCATCTCGTAGTAGCCGTGCATCACGTGGTAGCCGCGGGTGCAGTACTCGCCGATCCGGCCCACCGGCAGCGTGGCGCCGGTGGCCGGGTCGATGATGCGGACCTCGGCGTGCGGCATGGGCGGGCCGATGGTGTCGGCCTTGTCCTGGATGCTGTCGTCGGGCCGGGTCATGGAGGCCACCGGCGAGCATTCAGTCTGCCCGAAGACGATGGTGAAGCGCGCGCCCAGACGCTCCTCCAGACGGCGCACCAACGCGGCCGGCACCGTGGAGCCCCCCGAGCAGATGGCCTGCAGCGAGCTCAGGTCGGTCTGCGCGAAGCGCGGATGCTCCATCAGCGCCACCAGCATGGTCGGCACTGCCAGGAGTGCGTTGCCGCGATAGCGTTCGGTGAGCTCCAGCACCAGGCCCGGCTCGAAGGCCTCGACCAGCACCTGGGTGGCGCGCCGGGAGACCGCCCCGAGCACGCACAGCACGCAGCCGCCGGTGTGGAAGAGCGGCATGGTGGTCACCCAGCTCGCGCCATCAGGCACACCCATGCGGTCCATGGTGTGGGCGCCGTTGTTCACCAGACCGCGGTGGTGCAGCAGCGCGCCCTTGGGAAAGCCGGTGGTGCCCGAGGTGTACTGGATCATGACCGGATCCATGGGCCGCACCACGGGCAGCGCGATGCCGGGATCATCGCCCTGCGCGATGAAGGCCTCCCAGTCATCGAAGCAGACCACCTCGCGCAGCTCGGGGCATTCGGGCGCCACCGCGCGCACGGTGTCGAGCATGGGGTTGCCGCGAAAGCCCGGCACCACGAACACGCCCGCCGAGCGCGACTGGCGCAGCACGTAGGCCAGCTCGTTGCCGCGGAAGGCCGGATTGACCGTGACCAGGATGAGGCCGGCCATGGCCGCGCCGAACTCCAGCAGGATCCATTGCGGGATGTTCGGTGCCCAGACCGCCACCCGCTCGCCGGGCTTGAAGCGGCAGGCCAGCGCGCGGGCGGTGCGCTGCGCATCGGCATGAAGCTGCTGGTAGGTCCATTCCCGGCGGGCAGCGGGGTCGGGGGCGCCGACCACCAGCGCCACGCGCTCGGGCACGGTCTGGGCGGCCCACTGCAGCAGCTCGCCCAGGGTGATGTCACGCACCGGCGGCTGATCGGGGCCGCGGGCGTAGGACTCGCTCAGCGGCATGGTGTCTCCTGGGAGGGCAGGCGGCGTCGGCGACCCGGCCGGGTCACGTCGCCGCGCTGTCTCGAGGGTAGCACGCGAGGTGCCACCCTGCCCTGCCTCAGGCTGGCGGCGGTGTTTCGCCGCGGCGGCGGACCAGACCGGAAAGCCGCCCGGGCAACCGGGCGAGGTCATCGACCCAGGTGAACACCGCCGGCACCACCAGCAGGCTGAGCAGGGTGGAGGTGATCAGCCCGCCGATCACCGCGATCGCCATCGGCGCGCGGAAGCTCGGATCCGCCCCCCAGCCCAGGGCGATCGGCAGCATGCCCGCGCCCATCGCCAGCGTGGTCATGACGATCGGCCGGGCCCGCTTGTGGCACGCGTCGATCAGCGCCTCGACCCGCGGCATGCCACGGCGCCGCGCCTCGATCGCGTACTCCACCAGCAGGATGGAGTTCTTGGTGACGATGCCCATGAGCATGAGCAGCCCGATCAGCGAGGGCATCGAGAAGCTCTGGCGGGTGATGAGAAGGGCCACGAAGGCGCCGCCGATCGACAGCGGCAGCGCGGCCAGGATGGTCACCGGCTGCAGGAAATCGCGGAACAGCAGCACCAGCACCATGAAGATGCACAGCACCCCGATGCTCATGGCCAGGCCGAAGCTGGCGAACAGCAGCTCCATCTCCTGGGTATCGCCCTGCTCGGCCACCACCACGCCTGGCGGCAGGGCATTGATCGCCGGCAGGCGCATCGCCTCGGCATGCACTTCGCCGAGCTGACGCGCGGCCAGCTCCACCTCGAAGGTGACATTGCGGCTGCGGTCGAGCCGGTCGATCTGCGCCGGCCCGCTGTCGATCGAGAGCTCGGCCACCGTGGCCAGCATCACCGGCCCGTGGCGCCCGGGCACGGTCAGCCGGCCGAGCGCGCCCAGGTCGGCGCGGGCAGCATCAGGCAGCCGCACCCGGATCGGAATCTGACGCTCGCTCAGATTGAGCTTGGGCAGGCTGGCATCGTAATCACCGGCCGTGGCCACGCGCACCGTCTCGGCGATGCCGGCGGCGGTCACCCCGAGATCGGCCGCGCGCGCGAAGTCAGGCCGCACGATGATCTCGGGCCGCACCAGGCTGGCCGAGGAATTGACGTTGCCCACCCCGCGCAGGGTGCGCAGGTCGCGCTCCACGTCGCGGGCGGCCACGGCCAGTGCCGCGGCATCGTCGCTGCGCAGCACCAGCTGCATCTTCACCCCGGTGTCCTGCGGCCCGACGGTGAGGCGCACGCCCGGCTGATCGGCCAGACGCTCGCGGATGCGCCCCTCGACCACCTGCTGGGTCACCGCGCGCTCGGTGCGATGGCTCAGGGTGAGCGTGAGCACGGCACGGCGTGCCTCGGCGGCCGCGCCCTGTGCGAACATGTCCCCCGAGGCCCCGCCGCCCACCGAGCTGAACACGTGGCGCACATCCGGCAGGTCGGCCAGGGCGGTGCGCACCGATTCCGCGGCCGCCAGGGTCTCGGCCAGGGTGCTGCCGGGGGGCAGTTCCACCGTCACCAGGGTCTGCGCCCGGTCGGCCGGCGGCACGAAGCCGGTGGGCAGCAGGGGCACCAGCGCGATCGAACCGGCGAAGAAGGCCGCCGAGGCGAGCGCGGTGATCAGCCGATGCCGGATGCACCAGGCCACTGCCGCGAGGTAGCGGCGCATCAGCCAGCCGTCGCGGACATGGGTCTCGGCGGTGGGCTTGAGCAGGTAGGCCGCCATCATGGGTGTGAGCAGGCGCGCGACCACCAGCGATGCCAGGATGGCGAGCACCGCGGTCCAGCCAAACTGCTTGAAGAACTTGCCCGGGATGCCCGCCATGAAGGCGGTGGGCAGGAAGACCGCCACCAGCGCGAAGGTGGTGGCGATCACCGCCATGCCGATCTCGTCGGCTGCCTCCAGCGCCGCCTGCATCGGTGTCTTGCCCATGCGCAGGTGGCGGGCGATGTTCTCGATCTCGACGATCGCGTCATCCACCAGGATGCCCACCACCAGGGCGAGCGAGGTGAGCGTGACGGTGTTCAACGAGTAGCCGAAGAGCGAGAGCCCCAGGAAGGCCGGCAGCACGCTCAGCGGCAGGGCCGCCGCGCTCACCAGGGTGGCCCGCCAGTCGCGCAGGAACAGCCACACCACCACCACGGCGAGCAGCGCGCCCTCGTAGAGCATGTGCATCGAGCCCTGGAAGTTCTCGGCCACGGGGTCGCTGTTGTCCACCGCCGCCTCGAAGCGCACGCCGGGCTGGGACGCGGCCAGGGCCGCGATGGCCTCGCGCACGCCCTGCGCCACCTCGACCTCGCCGGCGCCGCGCGAGCGCATCACCTCGAAGGCCACCACCGGCTTGCCGTCTCGCAGGGCCAGCGCCCGCTGCTCGGCGACGGTGTCGCTGATGCGGGCGACGCGGTCGAGGCGGATCTGCCGGCCATCGGGCAGCGGAAGCTCCAGCGCGCCGAGATCGGCTGCGGTGCCCACGGTGGCGATGGTGCGCACCGCCTGCTCACCGCCGCCGACATCCCCCCGGCCACCGGGCGCCTCCTGCTGCACCTGCCGCAGGCGGCGCGAGACATCGAGCGCCGACACGTTGAGGGCGGCCATCCGGGCCGCATCGAGCTCCACCCGCACCTCGCGCAGCAGTCCGCCGATGCGGCGCACCTGCCCCACCCCGCGCACGGCGAGCAGCCGCCGCGACACGGTGTTGTCGACCAGCCAGGAGACCTCTTCCTCGTCGAGCCGGTCGGAGGCGACGGTGTAGACCAGCACCGGGCGGCCGGCGGTGCTCGCCTTGCTGATCGCCGGGTCGCGCAGGTCGGCCGGCAGGTCGGCACGGATGCGGCTCACCGCATCGCGCACCTCGTTGACCGCCTCGGCCGGGTTCTTCTCGAGGATGAACTCGGCGTTGACGCTGACCATGCCATCGAGGATGCGGGTGTAGACATGCTTGATCCCCGCGAGCACCGCGATGGCATTCTCGAGCTTGCGGGCCACCTCGGTCTCGAGCTGCGCGGGCGCGGCGCCCGGCAGGCTGGCCTCGACCGTGACCACCGGCAGCTCGATGTCCGGGAAGTCCTGCACCGCCGAGGTCCGGAAGCCGATGAGCCCGGCGATCGTGAGCAGCACGAACAGCAGCACCGCCGGAATCGGGTTGCGGATGGAGTAGGCGGAGAAGTTCATCTCGGCCCCCCGCGGCGGCTGGCACGAGCAGCGCTGCGCCTCATCGCGCGGCACCCGTGACCTTGACCAGGTCGCCGTCGTTCAGGAAACCCGCGCCCGAGACCACCACCCGGGCATCGGGGCGCAGGCCGGCGATGATCTCGATGCGATCGGCGCTGCGCCGTCCGATCTCCACCCGGCGGCGCTGCACGCGATCTCCGGCGCCGAGCTCGAAGACATGACTGAAGCCGTCGCGCACCACCACCGCGGCCTGGGGCACGGTCAGCGCCGCGGTGGCGCCGAACTCGAACTCGCCGCGGGCGAACATCCCGGCCCGCGCCGAGCTGCCGGCGGGCAGGTCGACGTACACCAGCGCGTTGCGGCTCTGCGGATCGACCGTGGGCGCGATCACGCGGACCGTGCCGCGCAGGCGCGCGCCGCTGGCCGCGATCACGCTCACCGGCTGGCCGACACGAATGCGCGGCAGCTCGGCCGCGGTGACCTCCCCGCGCCATTCCAGACGGCCGCGCCGCACCAGCCGGAAAAGCTCCTGCCCGGGCGCGGCCACCGCGCCGAGGGTGGCCGCGCGCGCCGAGATCAGGCCGTCATCGGGCGCGAGCACGCGGGTATGGGCCAGCCGCAGCCGCTGCAGGGCCACCTGCGCCTGCGCGGCCTGGAGCTGCGCCGCGGCCGTGGCCTCGCCGGTGAGGTACTGGCTGATCTGTTGGCTGCTCAGCACGCCGCTGTCCTGCACCTGCCGGGCCCGGGCCGCATTGGCCTGCGCCTCGCCCAGGGCGGCCTTCGCCTGCGCCAGACCGGCCTCGGCCACCGCCAGATCGGCCTCGACCGACTCCGCGGCAAAGCGCGCCAGCACCTGGCCGCGCTGGACCTTGTCGCCCACTTCCACCAGCACCTCGGCCAGCCGCAGGCCGGCGATCTCGGCGCCCACCGAGGCCTCCTGCCAGGCAGCGATGCTGCCGTTGGCGCTCAGCCGCTCGGCCAGCTCGCCGCGCGCGGGCGCGGCCACGCTCACCACCAGCGCCGGGCGCGCGGCAGCCGGTGGCGTCTTCGTCGCGGCCTCTGGGGTCTGTGCGCGGGCGGCCGCGCTCAGGCAAGCCAGGGCGAGCGCGGTCAGCAGAAACCGCGCGGGTCGCGGCAGGCGGTGGGCAGGCAAGGTCATCGGGGGTGATCTCCGCCAGGGGCGTGGTCGGCACGGGGGCGCGGGTGGCGCGGGCAATGGGCAGCGCGGTTCTGCAACCGCGACGGGCGCAGGCGGCTCATGGGGTCCACCCGCCGCCCAGCGCCCGGTAGAGGGCGACCCAGGCCAGCACCCGCTCCTGCTGCAGCCCAAGCAGGCCGGCCTGCGCCTGCAGCCAGAGACGATTCGCCTCTTCCAGTTCAAGGGCATTGCCCAGACCGGCCTCGCGGCGCACGCGGGCGGCATCGCGCAACACCCGATAGCCCTCGAGCACACGCCCGGATTCATCCACGCGCTGGCCCAGGCTGGCCAGACGCACCATTGATTCCTCCACCTCGCGCACCGCCTGACGCACCGCCTGCCGATAGTTCGCCTCCGCGGCAATCAGCCGGGCGCGCGCGCTCTCGAGCGCAGCCTGACGGGCGCCGTTGTCGAACAGCGGCAGGCTCAGCGTGGGGCCGAGCGACCAGTTGGTGGTGCTCAGGCTGATGCCGCTGGCCTCGAAACGCAGCGGGCCGATCGCTCCGCTCAGCGCAAGCCGAGGCCAGCGGCGCGCTTCGGCCGTGCCGATGTCGCCGCTGGCGGCCGCGAGGTCCGCCTCGGCCGCGGCCAGGTCAGGACGCTGGGCAAGCAGTTGCACGGGCAGGCTCTCCACCTGGAAGGCGGCCGGCGCCGGCAGGCCCATGGGTGCCTGGGCAAGCCGCGCCCGCAGCGCCGACTCGGTGCTGCCGGTGAGCGCGACCAGCGCCTTGACCGCCAGATCGCACTCGGCCAGCCGGGCCTGCAGGCGCGCGCTCTGATCGGCCGTCTGCGCGCGCGCCAGCAGCGCGGCGTCGGCGGCCTGCAGCCCGGCCGAGAGCGCCACGCGGGTGAGGCGTTCGGTGTCGGTGCGCGAGGCCAGCGATTGCCGATCGAGTGCCGTCTGCGCCTCGCAGCCGCGCAGGGCGATGTACGCCGAGGCGACCTCGGCCGCCACCGCCACCCGCGCCTCGTGCCAGCCGGCGGTGCGGGCCGTCAACCGCGCCTGCTCGGCCTGGCGGGCGGCGGCCAGTCCGCCGAAGAGGTCTATTTCCCACGACGACTGGAACTGCAGCAGATCCTGCGTGCGCAGAAAGGGCGCGCCCCCGAAACTCACCGGGCCGCGGGTGCGCGAGAGGGCGGCGTCGAGCGAGGGCAGGCGCGCGCCGCCGGCGCGGGCGAGCGCTTCACGCGCCTCGGCGATGCGTGCGCCCGCCTGGGCGACGCTGGCGCTCTCGCCCTGCGCGGCCTCGATCAGCCAGACCAGGGTGGGGTCATTGAAGGCGGACCACCAGCGCGCCAGCTCGACCGGGCTGGCGCCGTGCGGGCGCTGCGCCACCCAGTCGGACGGCGGGGCCGCGATCGCCTGGCGAGGCCGGGGCTCGAAGCCGCCGGGCATGGCGCAGCCCGCGATCAGCAGCAGCGCCGCGAGGGCGAGCAGGCATTGCCGTGCAGTCATGATCGCGCCCTCCGGGATCGCGCGGGAGTCGTCTGCGCCGACGGGGTCGACGAGATCGACGAGATCGACGAGGTCGACGAGGTCGCCGCGCCCCGGCGCTCACGCTCGTCGGCCACGATGGCGCAGGCATAGCCCGCGAGCCGCTGCGCGAGCAGGTCGATGTTGCGGGGGCTGTCGATGACCGCCGGCGCGAGCGCCTGGACCTCATCGCGGCAGCTGAAGGGGTGCACCGCCATGGCCACGACCGCCAGGGCCAGGCGCTGCAGGTCGCGATCGGGGCGCGCCAGGCCGAGCTCACGCTGCAGCAGCCGCAGCAGCAGCTCGAACTGCGGTCGCACCTCGCGCTCGAGCACCTCCTGCCAGACCCCGGTCGGTTCGAAGTACTCGCGATAGTGCAGGCGCGCCATGGCCGCCGCCTGGGGCCCGGCCTTGAGCGGCTCCAGGAAGCCGCGATAGAACGCGCCAATCGCATCCCGAAAGCCGATCGCCTCGAGCGGCATCGCGCTGCCGGGCAACTGTTCCCGCATCGAGGCGCTGAAGATCTCGCGGTAGAGCGCCGCCTTGTCGCCGAAGTGGTAGCTGATGGCGGCGACGTTCACGCCAGCCGCGCGCGCGAGCTCGCGCACCGAGGTGGCCCGGAAGCCCTTGTCGGCGAACAGGTTCAGGCCGGCGGCCAGCAGGCGCTGGCGGGCGTTGCCGGCAGGCGGTTCAACCCCGGCGCCCTCGGGGTGCGGGGCGGCAGGACGGACGGCAGGGTTGGTGGCAGGCATGATCGGCAAGCCCCGCAAGAGCGGCGCTGCCGAACTCTACCTCATGAAAACGCTTGTTTGAATTCAAACAAGCGTTTGGACCAGGGCTGTCAGCCGACGGTCTCGCGGGCGATGATCTCGCGCTGGATCTCCGAGGTGCCCCCGAAGATGGTGTAGGCGCGCGCGTTCAGGTAGCCGGCGAGCACCGGCCGCGCGTCATCGGCCAGCGGCCCGTCCTCGGCGAGATGCAGCGGCCGGACTTCTTCCCAGACCAGGGCCTCGGGCCCGAGCAGGCGCACCCCGAGCCGCGTGATCGACTGGTGGATCTCGCTCCAGCGCAGCTTGAGCAGCGAGGACACGCTGCCGGGGTTCTGCCCCAGGCGCAGGCTGGACATGACCCGCAGTTCGGTCATCTCCAGCGCCCGGATGTCCACCTCGATGCCGGACAGCGCGATCGACAGGTCGGGGTCATCGAGCGCGCCCTCCGGGATCACCCGCTCGAGCCGCTCCAGGGCAGCGCGCAGGCGGCCGGCGGAAATGGCCCCGCCCCGCTCGAACTCGAGCAGGTACTTGGCGATGGTCCAGCCCTGCCCTTCCTCGCCCACCCGGCACGAGACCGGCACGCGGACATCGTCGAAGAACACCTGGTTGACCTCATGGTCGCCGCTGGCGCTGCGGATCGGACGCACCGTGATGCCGGGGGTGTCCATGTCGATCAGCAGGAAACTGATGCCCTCCTGGCGGCGCGCGCCGGTGTCGCCGGTGCGAACCAGCGCGAACATTCGATTGGCCAGGTGCGCGTGGGTCGTCCAGATCTTGCTGCCGTTGACCACGTAATGGTCGCCGTCGCGCACCGCGCGGGTCTTGAGCGAGGCGAGGTCGGAGCCCGAACCCGGCTCGGAATAGCCCTGGCACCAGTAGTCGTCACCGGACAGAATGCGCGGCAGGTAGTGCGCCTTCTGCTCGGGGGTGCCGAAGTGCATGATCACCGGCCCGGCCATGCGCAGGCCCAGCGGCGAGAGGCCCGGCGCGCCGGCCACCGCGCACTCGGTCTCGAACACCCAGCGACGCGCCAGCGTCCAGCCGGTGCCGCCATGCTCCATCGGCCAGGCCGGCGCCACCCAGCCGCGCTGGTGCAGCTTGCGATGCCAGCGCAGGCCGATGTCCTTGTCGGAGAACACCGAGGTGTTCAGCCGTGCCGCCCGCACCAGATCGGGGTCGAGTTCCTGCAGCAGGAAGGTGCGCACCTCGTCGCGGAAGGCGTCCAGACCCGGCTCGTCAAAGGGCAGCGGCTCCACCTCGCCGGGCTGCGCCCGACCCGCGGCGAGCTCGGCCCGCACCTGCGCGCGCAGGACCGCGTGGCGGCGCAACTGGCTCTCGGCGCCACCATGCACCGCGTCGAGCGCCAGCAGGCGCCGCAGATAGCGGCCCATGTTGAGTTCCTCGGTGACCCCCATGCCACCGTGCAGCTGGATGGCGTCCTCGGCCACCTTGCGGGCGGCAGCCGCCACCTTGGCACGCGCGATGGCCACGGCCAGCGCCCGGCCCGAGTCGTCGCCCTCGCGCTCGGCGCGCGAAAGCCGGTCGAGGGTGCCCAGGGTGAGCGACCGCGACTCCTCGCAGGCCACCGCCATGTCGGCCATGCGATGACGCAGCACCTGATTGGCCGACAGCGGCTTGCCGAACTGCTCGCGGGTGCGGGTGTAAGTCACCGTGGCCTGAAGCATGGCCTGCATGGCGCCGACCGCCTCGGCGCACGCGGCCAGGGCGGCGAGATCGCGGGCGCGCGCCAGCGCGCCGGCCACATCACCCGGCAGGCGCGAGTCGTCATCCAGGGCGGCCGCCTCGAAGCGCAGCGCACAGGCGCCCAGGCCGTCCACGCTGGCCATGGCCGTGGCGGTCACGCCCGCGCTGCCGCGCGCCACGAGGAAAACCTGCAGCTGGCCCTCGGCATCCCGCGCGCTCACCAGCCAGCCGTCGGCCGCATCACCGGCCGGCACCACCCGGTGCTCGCCCGAGATCTGCCAGCCCTGCCCCGCCCGCGTGGCCCGCACCGCGGGTGCATCGCCCTGCGGCCCGGACATGGCCGGCACCAGCAGGCCCGACCCGTCACCCATCGCGGGCAGCCAACGCGCCCGTTGCGCCTGGCTGCCGGCCGCCGACAGCACCTCGGCCGCAATCATCATGACGGGCAGATAGGGCGTGGCGATCGGCCCCGCGCCCAGCGCCTCGCACAGCACGCAGGCATCGGCCAGCCCCTGACCCAGACCATCGTGCTCCACGGGCAGTGTCATGGCCAGCCAGCCGAACCCGGCCATGGCCTGCCAGCGCTCGCGCCAGCCGGCGCCGGCCGCTGCCGCGATCTGATCGCTGACCCAGCGGTTGGCGCTGTCACGCAGCAGGGTCTGTTCGTCGGTGAGCTGGAAATTCATCGGGTTCTCTCGGCGGGGATGGGCAGGCCCGAGGGCCCGCGGACAGGGGTTGGGGACGGGCTATGCGCGCCCACGAGCGGCACAACCCTGCGGCGCAGGCTTGAAGCGCCGCCACGCCGCCCTCATCTCGGCAACTCTACCGTGGACATCCATCGGAGGCTGTGATGAAGGATTCCAAGACCGCGCGCCCTGCCGCGCAACCCACCGCCCTGGCCGTGCTCGCGCATCTGCTGGAACGGCTCGAGCGCTCGGCCACGCCGATCGACCCCCAGCAGTACCGGGATGTGGTCGCCCGCTTGTCTTTGGCCATGCTCGCCGAGCCTGACCCGGCTGCGCTGGAGACAGTGCTCGGCCGCCTGCCGGCAGCGGCCGAACTCTGGGAGAACCTGCAGTACGCCCATGCCGGCCTGTGCAGACACGACCTGGACCATGCGCTGGCAGCCGAGTCACGCGCGCGCCAGGCCATCGAGGCTGCCCGGCGCAGCCAGGCGCGCTGAACCAGCGCGCCTGGCCCCCCACCTACTTCCCCACCAGGTACAGCGACAGCGGCGGGTACACGCACACGATCAGCAGCCAGACCAGCATGATGAGCACGAACGGGATGCACGCTCGGCAGATGCGCCCGAAGGGTTCCTTGAAGGCGGCCATGGCCACGATCAGGTTCAGGCCCACCGGCGGCGTGAGGTAGCCGATCTCCAGGTTGGCGATCATGATGATGCCGAAGTGGATGGGGTCGAAACCCTTGGCCACCGCCAACGGCTCGAGCAGCGGCGCCAGGATCAGGATGGCCGAGCCCACGTCCATCAGGCAGCCCACGATCAGCAGCAGCACGTTGATCAGGAACATCAGCATCCAGCGGTCCTGGATCTGCCCGGTGAGCGCCTCCACCATCTGCTTGGGCGCACCGGAGTGGTCCAGGATGGTGTTCAGGCTGCCGGCCACGCACAGCAGCGGCAGCAGCGTGGCCAGCAGCTTGGTGGTCTCAAGAATGACCTCCACCAGATGCTTCGGCTTCATCTGCCGGGTGCTGAAGTAGTGCAGCACCTTGCCGCCAACGCTGGCGCCCGCCGGCGCATCCTTCGCGTTCTCTTCGCGATGCACGAAGAACTCGATGAAGAGCGCGTACACCAGCGCCACCGCCGCTGATTCGGTGGGGCTGAACCAGCCGATGTAGATGCCGCCGATCATGATGAGCGGCAGCAGCAGCGCGAAGGCCCCGCCGAAGAAGGAAGCGATGGCCTCCTTCAGGCTGAACTGAGCGCGCTCCTTGTTGAAGTTGATGATCACCGCATAGACGATGAACATCAGCGTGAGCAGCAGCCCGGGGCCCACGCCGGCCACGAAGAGCTCGGCGATGTTGCGCTCGGTCATGATGCCGTACAGGATCAGCGGGATCGAGGGCGGGATGATGATGCCCAGCGTGCCCGCCGAGGCCACCGAACCGAGCGCGTAGTTCTTGTCATAGCCGCGCGCCAGCAGGGCCGGGTACATGATCGAGCCGATGGCCAGCATGGTCACGATCGACGAGCCATTGATGGCCGCGAACGCCGCGCACGACAGCACGCAGGCGATGCCCATGCCGCCGGGCAGCGGCGAGGTGAACACCTGCATGAAGTCGATGAGGCGCCGCGCGATCGAGCCGCGCGACATGATGTTGCCGGCGAGCATGAAGAGCGGGATCGACAGCAGCACCTCGCGATCCACCGTGAACCAGAAGTCCTGGATCAGGAACTCAACCTGGCTTTTGGCGATGAACAGGTGCACGTAGGCGGTGGCCACGGCCAGCACCAGCACCAGGCTCTGGCGCAGCAGCAGCAGCGCCATCACCAGCAGAAGAAGGATGATCCAGGCCATCAGTGCGACTCCCCTTTGGGTTCAGGCCGCAGGGCGGGCCAGATGGCGAACGCCGCATGGCGGATCGCCGACGAGAAGAACATCCAGGGCAGCACGAGCTGGATCGGCCACACCTTGATCGGGATGGCCATGCCGCGCTCACCCAGATCAGCCGAGCTCTGCACGAAGCCCACCGCGTACCAGCCCAGGGCCGCGCAGATCAGCATCGAGATGATGTCGCCGATGCGGTCCATGTGCGGGTCGAGGGCCCGCGGCAGCCACTTGTCGGCGAACTGCGGGCGCAGGTGGCCGTTCTCGGCAGTGACCAGCGCGAAGCCCAGCAGGCCGGCGATGGCCGTGGTCCAGACCGCGAAGCGCTGCGCGCCAAAGATGCCGTTGCCGAGGAGCTCGCGGGCGAGCACATCGGCCATCAGGGCGAGCGCGGTGAGAGAGAACGTGAGAACACACACCGTGGCTTCTATGCGCCACAACCACTTGAGGAACTGCCTGGCGGCCTGCATCGGGACTCCCTGTCGGAAAGTAGGAGCGGGTTGGAAAGGGGGAGGCTCAGCGCAGCGCTGAGCGCGCAGCCAGGCGTGGACAACCCGGACGGCCAGACAGGCCGACGGGCGCCGGAGGGCGTGAGCACTGGGAAGCGGAACGGCCTTGCGTGGGGTGCAAGGGCGCGAGAGCGCGGACGCCGTCGGGCGCCGAACGCGATCGGATCATGTCGTGTCTCCTGGTCTTCACAGGTCGGCGCCGCCCGGTGACTCCGGGTCTGGACTGCACGCGCCGCTGTCAACGATACAGACTATGCGGGCTCGTCGCGGGTCACCCGGTTTCCCCTCCTTCCAGGATTGGCATTGCCGGACACGCCGATCCCGATCGAGCGGAACGGGGCACATCGACAGCCTGCCCCGCGCGGCGCATCGTGAGGCCATGAACCCGCACACCCGCCCGATGCCGGTGGGATGCCGCCTTTTCCCGGAGACACCGATGCCAGAGCACATCCGCTGCGACCTCGAGGATTCGATCCTCACCATCACCCTGAACCGCCCTGACAAGCTCAATGCCTACACCGCGCAGATGGGGCGCGAGATCGCCGAGGCCTTCGACCGGGCAGACCAGGATGACGCGGTGCGGGTGGTGATCGTCACGGGCGCGGGCAAGGCCTTTTGCGCCGGCGCCGACATCTCCGGGGGGGCCACCAGTTTCGGCGAGGGCGCCTCGGTGATGTTCGGTGGCGGCCCCGATGCCCAGCCAGCTGCTCGCAAGACCCCCGAACCGAGCTTCATCGACAGCATCTACCGTTGCCGCAAGCCCTCGATCGCCGCGCTGAACGGCGCGGCCGTGGGCGTGGGCATCACCGTCACGCTGCCCATGGATATCCGGATCGCCGCGAGCAACGCGCGGGTGGGCTTCGTGTTCGCCCGTCGCGGGCTCGTGCCCGAGGCCGGCAGCGCGTGGTTCCTGCCCAGGCTGGTCGGCCTGCAGCAGGCGCTGCGCTGGTGCTACTCAGGCCGGCTGCTCAATGCCGACGAAGTGTTGCGTGGTGGCCTGGTGAGCGAGGTGGTTCCCCCCGAGGAACTGCTGCCGCGCGCCCGCGAGATCGCGCGCGAGATCGTGGAAGAGACCGCGCCGGTGTCGATCGCCCTCACCCGTCAGTTGCTCTGGCGCTTCAGCTCCGAGCCCGATCCTCTGCGCGTGCGCGAGGTGGATGTCCCCATGTCGCGCGAACTGGGCCGTGGCGCCGATGTCACCGAGGGCGTGAAGGCCTTCCTGGAAAAGCGCAAGCCGAACTTTCCCGGCAAGGTCTCCACCGACATGCCGTCGAACTATCCCTGGTGGAACGAGCCCGACGCCTCCTGAGGGCGACCGCGGCGCCTCAGGGCGCGCTCTTCGCCAGCGCATCGGCCAGCAGGTCGAGCGCAGCGGCCGCGAAGGCCCGCATGTTGCCGACCCGGTCGGCGCTGCCGGTTTCCAGCGTGATCACCCGTTCGATCGGGCCGCTGATGGCGATGCAGCTGTGGCCCGGCGCATCGCCGTAGGCATTGCCGCTCGGCCCGGTGGCACCGGTCTCGGCCAGCGCCCAGGTGCCCTGGAAGCGCTCGCGCGAGGTGCGGGCCAGCAACGCGGCGTAGGGTTCGCTCGCCGAGCGAATGCCCGCCATCGCCTCGGCGGGAATGCCGCTGAGCAGCGCGCGGGCGCGTCGGGTGTACACCACCGCGCCGCCCAGATAGTAGGCAGAGGCTCCCGGCACCGCGAGGAGGCTGGCCGAGATGAGGCCACCGGTGGAGGATTCGGACACCGACAGCGTCTGGCCGCGGGCTTTCAGGATGGCCGCGATGGCGGCGGCCTGGTCGATGAGGTCGTTCATGGGCATTCTCCGAGGGAACAGGGGCACGCGCCCGGCGCGCCGCCAGTGTCCTCGCTGCGCCCGGCCTGCGTCGTGAACCCCGGTCCGGAATGTCGAGCCAGGCGCCGCGCGGTTCCGTTCCCCGGCGGCGCCCGGGCCCTGGACCGACCGACGCCGCCCTCGGGCGCGCGGCAGCGCCTAGAATCGCCGGGCCGCGTTCGCCCACCCGCCCCCAAGGAGCTCCCGATGAGCCTGCCTCTGCTCTTCACCCCGATCACCCTGCGCCAGCTCACCCTCAAGAACCGGGTGGTGGTGGCGCCCATGCACCAGTATTCCGCGGTCAAGGGCTTCCCCACCGACTGGCACCTCATGAATGCCGGCCGCTATGCCGCCGGCGGCGCGGGCCTGGTGATCATCGAGTCGACCAAGGCCGAGCGCCGCGGCTGCGGCACGGTCGGTGACCTCGGCCTGTGGGACGACGCCTTCATCGCCCCGCTGGCCCGCATCGTCGATCTGGTGCATCAGTGCGGCTCGGCCTGCGGCATCCAGATCGGCCACTCCGGGCGCAAGTCCCGCGTGGGCAGGCCCTGGGAAGGCGGCAAGGCGCTGGCCGCCAACCCCGGCATCGACGACTGGGATGCCTGGGAACTGGTGGCGCCCAGCGCCCTGCCCGCCGATGAGCGCAGCCCCGTGCCACGCGCGCTGAGTCGCGGCGAGATCGACGAGGTGATCGAGGCCTTCGGCCGCGCTGC
Organism: Burkholderiales bacterium; assembly: GCA_037146935.1. GTDB lineage: Bacteria > Pseudomonadota > Gammaproteobacteria > Burkholderiales > Burkholderiaceae_E > Quisquiliibacterium. Next base: position 82,366 of record JBAWWD010000013.1, on the reverse strand, counting down.
GGAACGGGCGAATGCCGCGGGCTTCGACATGGTCGAGATCCACGGCGCCCACGGCTTCCTGATCCACCAATTTCTCTCGCCGGTGGCCAACCAGCGCACCGACGAGTACGGCGGCAGCCTGGCCAATCGCATGCGCTTCGCGCTGGCCGTGGCCCGGCGGGTGCGCGCCGCCTGGCCCGAGGAAAAGCCGCTGTTCATGCGGCTGTCGGTCGATGACGACGCCGGCTGGGGCCCCGCCGAGAGCGTGGCCCTCGCCCGTGAACTCAAGGACTGCGGCGTCGACATGGTGGACTGCAGCGCCGGCGGCATCCTGGCCCGGCCGGTGAGCAGCGCGCCGATCGGCTATGGCTATCAGGTGCCCTTTGCCCGGGCGATCCGGCGCGAGGCCGGCATGAGCAGCATGGCCGTGGGCCTGATCGTGCACCATGACCAGGCCGAGGCGATCCTGCAGTCCGGCGATGCCGACCTGATCGCGCTTGCGCGCGAGATGCTCTACAACCCGAACTGGGCGATGGACGCCGCGCAGAAGATGGGGGTGGATCCGGGCTTCGCGATGGTGCCGGATCCGTACGGCTGGTGGCTGGGCAAGCGCGCGCAGTCGATGCCGAGCCTGCGCGCCTCTACCCTGGGGCCCGGGCCGGCCTGAGGCCTGCGCCGCCCGGCCCGGATGCCCGCGCCGGCGTGGCCGCCGGCGGGTCTGCCTGCCTGTTGAGGTCTGCTTACTTCTTGAGCAGCGGGCAGACGCTCTCGCTCGCCGGCCTGAAGGCCTTGTCGGCCGGCACGGTGGCCTTGAGCTTGAAGTAGTCCCAGGGGTACTTGGACTCGGACGGCGCCTTCACCTCGAACAGGTACATCTCGCGCAACATGCGACCGTCCTCGCGGATGCGACCGTTCTTTACGAACATGTCGTTGATCGGGTTGGCCCGCATCCACTTGTTCACCGTGTCGGTGTCGTCGGTGCCGGTGGCCTTGACCGCCTTCAGGTAGTGGGAGGTCGAGGAGTACACGCCCGCCTGCAGCATGTTGGGCATCTTCTTCATGCGCTCGAAGTAGCGGCGCGACCACTTGCGGGTCTCGTCGTTCATGTCCCAGTAGAAGGCCGAGGCCAGCAGCATGCCCTGGGTGACCTGCAGCCCGAGGGAGTGGATGTCGTTGTCGAACAGCAGCAGACCGGCGAGCTTCTGGTTCTTGGTCAGGCCGAACTCGTTGGCCGCCTTGATGGCATTGACCGTGTCGCCGCCCGCGTTGGCCAGGCCGATGATCTTGGCCTTGGACGACTGCGCCTGCAGCATGAACGAGGAGAAGTCATTGGTGTTCAGCGGGTGGCGCACGCCGCCCACCACCTTGCCGCCCTCCGCCTTGACCACATCGCTGGTGTCCTTCTCGAGCGCGTGACCGAACGCGTAGTCGGCGGTGAGGAAGAACCAGGTGTCGCCGCCATTCTTGACCACGCCACGGCCCACCACCTGCGCCAGCGCGTAGGTGTCCCAGGCGTAGTGGATGGTGACCGCGTTGCAGGCCTCGTTGGTGAGGCGGCTGGCGCCTGGGCCCGAGAGCAGCGCGAGCTTGTTGCGCTGCTTGGCGACTTCGGACGCGGCCAGCGCGGTGGCCGAGGCGCCGACATCACCCAGGATGTCGACCTTCTGGGAGTCGAACCACTCGCGGGCCTTGGCCGCGGCGAGGTCTGCCTTGTTCTGGTGGTCAGCGACCACGATCTCGATCGGCATGCCGTGAACCTTGCCGCCGAAGTCCTCGACCGCCAGCTTGACAGCTTCCACCGTTCCCTGGCCGGTGATGTCGGCGTAGAGGCTGTTCATGTCGTTGAGCAGGCCGATCTTGACGACGCCGTCGGAGATGCGGACCTGGGGAGCCGGTGCGCCCTTGGCGGCGTTCTGGGCGGTGGCCTGCGGCATGGGCGCGACCGCGCCGATGAGGCCGATGGCCAGCGCGAGGGCCTTGAGCGTGGGACGCAAGCGCGTCATGTTCATGGGGGGACTCCTGGAAGGACGATGGGAAACGGTCACTGACCGGTGCGCGAACGCGGACCCGGCCAGCCGGCCGCGCTCGCGCGGCGCGCGCATCGTCCCAAAAATCCCGCAGGCGGTCAAAGCTCCGAAACCGCGGAATCGGACGCCCCGTGCGTTCCGCACCGGAAGCCCGGCGCGTTCAGCGCCAGCGCCCCAGCCACCAGGCCGATAGCGCCGCGCCCAGCAGGAAGCAGGCTGCGGCCACGCCGGCGAAAATCGCCGACACCTCGGTTTCACGGCGCTCGAAGGCCAGCCGCGAGGCCAGGCCGCGGTACGCCTCGCGCAGCTCGGGCGCGCCGGCCGCCGGAAAGTAGCTGCCGCGGGTGAGGTCGGCGAGCTGACGCAGCGGCGCCTCGTCGAGCCGCACCCGCATCGACCAGCCTTCGGCGTTCAGGAGCTCGCCCGCCGGCGTGCCCACGCCCACGGTGTGTACCCGCACGCCGCGCTCGGCGGCAAGACGGGCGGCGGCAACCGGGTCGGCGCCGATGTTCGACTGGCCGTCGGTGAGCAGGATGATCGCCGCCCCCTTGTGCGAGCCCGGCTCCACCGGCGCGGGCGCCGGCTTCGCGGGGGCGCCCGTGGCCGGTTCCTGACCCGCCGGTCGCGGCCGCTTGCGCAGGTCAGCGCTTTGCAGGTCGTACTCGAAGTCGGGCAGGATGAGCTGCAGCGAGACCAGGATGGCGGTGCCGGCCGCGGTCCCCTTCTGGAGCTGGAAGCGCTCGATCGCCGCGAGCAGGTCATCGCGATCGGTGGTGGGGGCTTGCGCCACCGAGGCCGAGGCCGCGAAGCTCACGATGCCCACCCGGGTGGTGCTCGGCAGGCCGCTGATGAACTCGCGGGCGGCCGCCTGGGCCGCGGCGATGCGCGAGGGCGCGATGTCCTTGGCCCGCATGCTGCCCGAGACATCGAAGGCCAGGATCACCGTGCGATCGAGCGCCGGCACCGAGAGCACGGCCTGTGGTCGGGCGCAGGCGAGCAGCGCCGCCGTCAGGCCCGCGAGCCACAGCGCAACGGGCAGATGCCGACGCCAGCGCGGCAGGTGCCGACCGGCCTCGCGGATCAGGCTCAGGCTGGCCACGCGGATCGCCAGGCGGGCGCGGCGGCGCAGCAGCCACCGGTAGGCCAGCAGCGCCAGCGGCACCAGCACCAGCAGGGGCAGCAGCTGCGGCCAGAGGAATCGCATGGGCGCGCTCAGCCTCGGCCCGCCGCGGCCACCGCCGAGGCGGCGCCCGCCCGCAAGCGCGCCTGCAGCCGGCGCAACTGCAGCAGTGCGGCGAGCGCCTCGCCGGGGTCCTCGTCGGTGCCGAGCTCCATGGCGTCGACCCCGGCCGCGGCGAGATCGGCGCGCAGGCCTTCCTCGCGCGCCTGGGCAAGCTGGTCGTGACGGACCCGCCAGTCAGGGTCATGGGTGTCGACCATCATCCAGTCGCCGGTCTCGGCGTCGCGCATGGGGACCAGGCCGAGGTCCGGCAAGGCCCGCTCCACGGGGTCGACCAGCCGCACCGCCAGCACATCGTGGCGCAGGGACAGTCGGGCCAGCGCCGGCTGCCAGCCGGGCGTGCTGATGAAATCCGAGAGCACGACCACCAGCGAGCGTCGCCGGGCGATGCCGCCGGCCGCGCCAAGCAGCGCGCCCAGGTCGGTGAGGCCGCTCGGCCCGGTCTGGACGGGCGCCGGGGCAACGGCCACGGGACGCTGGTCGATCCAGTCCAGCAGGCGCATGAGGTGCGTGCGGCCGCTGCGGGCCGGCAGCACCTCACGACGCGGACCGTCCGCGCGGATCGCGCCGAAGCGGTTGCCGTGGCGCAGCAGCAGCAGGCCGAACAGGCCGCACAGCGCCGCGGCCGACTGGCGCTTGGTGACCTCGCCCGAACCGAAGTCGACCGACGGGCTGAGATCGAGCACGAACCAGGCACCCAGCTCGCGGTCTTCGAGGTCATCCCGCACATGGGGGTGCGCCAGCCGCGCCGTGGCATTCCAGTCGATGCGACGGACATCGTCGCGGTACTGGTATTCACGCAGGTCGGCGAGGTCGAGCCCGGTGCCGCGCATCAGCGTGCGGTAGTCCCCCTGCAGCAGGCCGTCGAGCCGGCGCAGCGAGGTCCACTCGAGGCGGCGCAGCAGGCGCTCAGCCGGCAGGGGCGGCATGGGTCACCGGCTGGAGCGGTCTGGGCGGCGGCGGCAGCTTCTCGAGCAGGCGCGAGATGAGGTGGTCGGCGGTGACGCCCTCGGCCAGGGCCTCGTAGGACAGCGCCAGTCGGTGGCGCAGCACATCGGGGGCGACATCGACCAGATCCTGCGGGAACACGTAGTCACGCCCGCGCAGGAAGGCCAGCGCGCGGGCCGCCTCCACCAGACCGATGGACGCGCGCGGGCTCGCGCCGAAGGTGATGAAGCGCGAGAGCTCCTCGAGCCCGCAGCGCGCCGGATCGCGGGTGCCCCCCACCAGCCGCACCGCGTACTGCATGATCATCGGGTCGACGAAACCACGTCGGCAGCGCGCCTGCAGGGCGGCGAGCTGCGCGGTGGTGGCCACCGGCTGCACCGCCACCGGCGCGCTGGTGACCCGCTCGACGATGACGAACTCCTCCTCCTCGCGGGGGTAGCCGACCAGCACCTTCATCATGAACCGGTCGACCTGCGCCTCGGGCAGCGGATAGGTGCCTTCGGTCTCGATGGGGTTCTGGGTGGCCATCACCAGGAAGGGTTCGCCCACCGGGTGGGTCTGGCCGGCGATGGTCACCTGTCGCTCCTGCATCACCTCGAGCAGCGCGCTCTGCACCTTGGCCGGCGCGCGGTTGATCTCGTCGGCCAGCAACAGATTGGTGAACACCGGGCCGAGCGCGGTGCTGAACTCGCCGGTGCGCTGGTTGTAGATGCGGGTGCCCACCAGATCGGCCGGGACCAGGTCGGGCGTGAACTGGATGCGACCGAACCCGCCCTGGATCGCGCTGGCCAGCGTGCGCACCGTGAGCGTCTTGGCCAGGCCGGGCACGCCTTCCACCAGCAGGTGCCCCTGCGCGAGCAGCGCGACCATCATGCGCTCGAGGAAGTGGTCCTGGCCGACCACCACCTTCTTCACCTCATAGAGGATGCGCTCCAGAAGCGCTGCGCTGTCTGCCGCCGATGCGGATGGGTCGCTCATGCCAGGCCTTCACAGGGTGCGCGCGCGCCGCGCGCGGTTGAGGATCAGAAGGGAGGTACCCCCGCCGCGCTGGCCGCGGACTCGATCGGCACCGCGAAGGCGATGCCGATGAAGGTGCGCTGACGCCCGGGGCTGAGGATGCCGGTGACCACGCCCACCACCTCGCCCTCGGCATTGACCAGCGGACCGCCGGAATTGCCCGGGTTGGCCGCGGCGTCGAACTGGATGAGGTTGCGGATCGGCTGGCCGCCCTCGTTGCCGGCGTGCTCGCGCTTCAGGCCCGAGACCACGCCGGCCGAGGTGGAGGGCCCGATGCCGAAGGGAAAACCCACCGCGACCACCAGGTCACCGACGGCAAGGTCGGCGCTGGAGCGCAGCGAGGCCGCGACCAGGTCATCGGGAATGGTGAGCGCCTGCAGCACCGCGAGGTCGTTCTCGGGCTGGGTGCCGATCACCCGGGCCTCGCCCTGGGTGCCGTCGAAGAAGGTGACCCGGATCGCGCTGGCGCCCTCGACCACATGCAGGTTGGTGAGGATGATGCCCTTGTCGACGATGACCACGCCCGTGCCCACCTGGGTGCCCGGCCCCTCGCCCTCGTCACCGCGCGCCTGAGGCGCGGTCGCGCCCGGCTTGCGGCCGGCCGCTTTCGCCGCGCGGGGTTCACGGGTGGCCTCCACCAGCACCACCGAGGGGCGGATCACCTCGTGGGCGCGCGCCGCCTGCGATGGCAGGGTGAGCTTGTCGAGGCCGCGGGCCATCGCTTCCTGGAAGGCCTCACCGGCGAGCGGGTCAGGCGCGGGGGTGAGCCGGGCGTGCAGGCTCAGGCCCAGCGCGCACAACGCGATCAGCAGCGCACCGGTTGCCGCGGCGCCGGGCGTGCGCAGGCGCTGCCACAGGCGCCGCAGGCGCGAGGGGGCGGCCGGGGCAGAGGCCGTGGGTGATGCAGCGATCGGCGGGGCTTCAGGCGGACTGCTCGCCGTCGCACGGGAGGCGCCGGGCAGGGCCGCGGCGGGCGGCCGACGGGGCCCCCCACGCGCGCTGTAGAGCGTGCTGCGCTTCATGGTGCGGCCATTGTCGGCCAGCGCGCGGCGCTCGCCAAGCAGGAGGTCGGCCACGCACCAGAAGGCGGCGCGCGCCGCGCACCGGAACGGCCTTGCACCAGCGCCGTGCCAGAATGCCCTGATCCCATCCGCTCCGGAGTGCCCATGCCCGAAGTCATCGTCCGCCGCCAGGGGGCGGTCGGCACCGTCGTCCTGTCCAATCCGGCGAAGTTCAATGCCATGAGCCTGTCGATGTGGCAGGCACTGCCACCGGCGATCGCCGAACTCGACGACGATCCCGCGATCCGCGTGATCGTGCTCGAGGGCGACGGTGATCGGGCCTTCGTCTCGGGTGCCGACATCTCGCAGTTCGAGAGCAACCGCACCGAGCAGTCGGCGCGGGCCCTCTATGAGACCGCGGTCGACGCCGGCTACCGCGCGCCGATCGAGAACCGCAAGCCCACCATCGCCAAGATCCGCGGCATCTGCATGGGCGGCGGCCTGGGGCTGGCCGCCTCCTGCGACCTGCGCATCTGCGCCGACGACACCCGGTTCCGCATGCCCGCCGCCCGGCTGGGTCTGGGCTACAGCACGGCGGGCACGGCGCGCTTTCTGGCCCTGGTGGGCCCGCAGCGCACCCTGGAGCTCTTCTACACCGCGCGCATCTTCGGCGCCGCCGACGCGCTCGCGATGGGCTTCGTGCTGCAGGTGACCCCTGCCGCCGAACTCGATGCCACCGTCGCGGCGCTCGCCGAGAGCATCGCGGCCAATGCACCGCTCACGCAGACCGCGGCCAAGCGATCGATGGACGCCCTGCTCTACGCCCGCGGCGCGCCGGTCAGCCCCGAGGCGGTGGCGCAGAAGTACGCCGCCGCGCGCGAGGCGGTGCAGGCCTGCGGCCGCAGCCAGGACTATCGGGAAGGGGCTCGCGCCTTCATGGAGAAGCGCCCGCCGCAGTTCATGGGTCGATGAGGGCGGGCACGGCGGTGGCGGCCGTGCCGGGTGCGCCCAGCCTGGCTGCCGCGCCTGCAGTGCCGATCGCGCCGACCGCGCCTGCAATACCGACCGCGCAGGCCGTGCCTGGGCTGCCAGCCGCAGGATCGCGCCCGCCCACCCGATTGCGCCCTGCCCGCTTGGCGCGGTACATCGCGGCATCGGCGCAATCCATGAGCGCCTGCGGGTCTTCCCCGTCTTCGGGGGCCAGCGCGATGCCGCTGCTGAAGGTGACCGCGAGCGTGCCGCCGCTCAGGCGATAGGGCGCCGCGGCGGTCTGCATCAGCTTGTCGGCCACCTCGGCCACCGCGGCCCGATGCGTCACGCCCGGCAGCAGCACCACGAACTCGTCGCCGCCCAGCCGGCACAAGGTGTCACTGTCGCGCAGCTCGCCACTCAGGCGCTCGGCCACCGCGCAGAGCAGCGCATCCCCGACCGCGTGGCCATGCTCGTCGTTGATCCGCTTGAAGTGGTCGAGGTCGATGAAGATCAGGCCCAGCCCGCGGGGCTGGCCGCGCGCGCCGCGAAGTCCCTGGCGCAGACGATCGAGGAAGAGCAGCCGGTTGGGCAGCCCTGTGAGCGGATCGTGCTGAGCAAGGTGCGCCATGCGCGCCGCGGCCTTCTCGGCGGCGTCGATCCGCTCACGGGCCTGGGCATCGAGCAGCGCCTCCAGGCGGCGCTGCTCGGTGACATCGGTCAGCGCCAGCAGCACCCCGCTCACGCGGCCGGCCTCGTCGTGCTCGACCCGCGCCCGGGCGCTCACCCGCAGACAGCGACCGTCCGCGTGTCGCAGATCGAACTCCTCCTCGCCGGATCCGGGTGGGGCAGGCTCGGATAGCGCGGGGGCGGAACTGGCGAGCACGCCCCTGCCCGCCTGGAGCGCACGCCAGCGCTGGGCGAGGCGGATGGCGTCGGGCGGCGCGACGAACTCGCCGAAGGGCCGGCCGAGCACGTCGCTGCGCAGTCGGCCGGTGTCGACCAGCCAGCGCTCGCTGACCGCCATCACCCTGCCGGCCAGATCCAGCCAGACCATCATCACCGGCGCCCGCAGCCACAGGCGACGATAGCGCGCCCGATCCCGCGCCTGTGACAGCGCCGAGCGGCGGCCGGCTCGGGCAATCAGCACCGCCAGCAGCATCGGCGGCACCACCGCCACCATCAGCGGCAGGTGCAGGCCGAGAATCCCCCCGAGCGCCTCCGCGAGCGGGCCCTCGCCCATGGGCAGACCGGGCCAGGCCCCGGCCAGGGCAGGCGGCAACCACCCCATCGCGTCGAGCGCCACTGACAACGCGGCCACGGCGCAGGCAAGCCCGGCCACCGCGGCCAGACCGGCACGCACCGCCACAAAGGCCATGACCCCGGCCACATGGACGTGGGGCTGCGGCAAGCGCAACAGCGCGAGCCAGACCGCGCCGGCCACCATCACGGCACGCAGCAGGATCGCCGGGTCCGCCCAGGCACGCCAGCGACCGCGAACACCATGTTCCAGCACCATGAGCCATCCCGGCAGACCGGTCACGGTGCCGACCACCGAGGCGGCAAACCAGGTCAGGAAGATCACGCGGGGATCGATGGCCAGGGGCGGTGCCAGCCATAACGCCAGCAGGCTCGCGCCAAGCAGCGGCGGCACCATGGAAGCCACCGCCATGAAGCGCACGAAGGCGACCGGGCCGGCGAGCCGCCGCTGCGCCAAGCGCCCGCGACGCAACAGCCGCCAGGCGAGCCACTGCTCTGCGCCCATGGCACCGGCCATGGCAGCCGACAGCCCATCCGCAGCCCCGGCAAGCCTCGCGGCCAGACCCAGCAGCAAGGCCGACGCGGTGATCACCAGCAGCGCCCGGCCCGCGGGCAGGCGCATGGCCAGGGCCAGCGAGAACGGCGCGCTCAGCAGCAGCAGCGCAATCCCGGGCACCGGCGCATGCCGCATCGCCCCCCATTGCCCGAGCAGCGCGAGGCCCAGGATGACGGCCATCGCGCCAAGACCGTTCAGGCAGACCGCGACCCCGGGGTGCTGGCGAAGGAGCCCCCGTGCGCGCGAGTGCGCGCGGCTCGGGGCGGAGGCGGACAGACTGACGGACACGGCGTGGCGGACAGAAACCCGAGGCGCCCGGATCGGGCCATGCGCCCATGCTCGGCCCGGGCAGCCCGGGCCGCATTGAGCAGGATCAATCCGCCGGCAAGGCCAGCCGCCCCGCGTGCAGATCGGCCACCGCCTGGCGCAGCTCGTCCTGGGTGTTCATCACGAAGGGGCCGTACTGGGCCACCGGCTCGCGCAGCGGCCTGCCGGCGATCAGCAGTGCCCGCTGCCCCTGGGGTCCGGCCGCGAGACGCGCGCAGTCGCCCTCGCCGAGCACACCCGCTGCATGGGCGGGCAGCACCCGCGGGGCCGACTCCTGGCCGATGCGGCACTCGCCCTCGTACACGTAGACGAAGGCGTGATAACCGGCCGGGAGGCGATGGCTGAACACGCCACCGGGCGGCAGGACGATGTCCCAGTATTGCGGGTCGGTGCTGTCGGCAAATCGCGGGCCGGCAATCGGGCCGATGTGCCGCATGCCGTCAATCACCACCTCCCCGGCGATGACCTTCACACTGCCGCCACCGGGCAGCGCCACCACCGGCAGGTCGCCCGGCGCGATGTCGCGGTACCAGGGCGGCTGCATCTTGAGCCGGGCAGGCAGATTCACCCAGAGCTGGAAGCCGCGCATGCGGCCGCTTTCCTGTTCCGGCATTTCCGAATGGATGATGCCGCGGCCGGCAGTCATCCACTGCACCGAGCCGGGCGTGAGGTGGCCGCGGTTGCCAAGGTGATCTTCATGGCGCATGTGGCCATCGAGCATGTAGGTGACGGTCTCGAAGCCGCGATGCGGATGCGCGGGAAAGCCGGCGATGTAGTCGGCGGCATCCTCGGACGAGAACTCGTCGAGCATCAGGAACGGATCCAACCGGGCACCGGGATGGGCGCCGATGCTGCGACGCAGGCGCACCCCGGCGCCATCGGAAGTGGGCTGCGAGGGAATCACTCGCGCCAGGGGGCGCACGGTAGCGGGCTGGGTCATGGCGGCCGGCGGGGTGGTGGTGGCGGGCTGGGGTTCGGTCATGGACTTTGAGGGTCAGCGCTCGGCGCCGGCTTGGCGGCAGTCGTCTCGGGCTCCGGACCGGGCTCGGGCTCGGGCTCGGGCGCGCGCCGGGGCTCGGGCTCGGGCGATGATACCGGGGGCACGATTTCGAGCTCGAGCGGTTCCTGACCCGGATCCGCGGCGCCGGGCAGCCCCGGCACCGGACGACGGCCACGGGTGGCGAGCAGCCCCAGTTGCACCCGCAACGCATTGGCCTCGCCCACCGCCCGGGCCACGTCGCGCTGCGAGGCCGCGAGTTCCTGCCGCAGCAGCAGCATCTCCTGTCCGCTGTCGCGCAGCATCTCGGTCATGGAGGCGAACCGTCCCTGGTTGGTCGCCAGGTCTCGCGCTGCCTCCATCTCGCGGGCCAGTGCGGCCTGGAGCTGCGTCTCGAGCACCGCCACCCGTTCACGCAGCGCGGTCAGTTCGGCGTGGGTTGCGGCCTTTACCTGCAAGGCCGTGTCGGTGGCCTGCCGCGCCTCGTCCTTCAGGGCGGACAAATCCGCCTGCGCCAGCGCGAGGGCCCGCGTCCAGAGGGTCGAGAGCAGTTCACCACCCAACTCGCGAAACTCGTCCGGCAGGCCGGGCTGCTCGAGCCGAACCTTGGAGCGCTCGCGCAGGTCCTGCCAGAACTGGCGCAGCACCTCGGCCGGTGTGCTCATGCTGCCGCGCCGCACGAGCTGGTACAGGCGGTTCGCGGTGGGGGTGATCCCATGCCGGAAGAACAGCAGCACGCAGACCTCGCGATACAGTTCCCGGGTGTCGCGCAGGCGCTCCTTGAGCGCGGCGATCTCCTGTTGCAGGCCTGGGCTGTCTTCCATGGCGCGCCCCTGTAGTAAAAAATCGAATGTAATCCGTAGTATTACTTAAATTATGTGCTTGCGAATCCTCAGCCCATTCTCGCCAGGCCCGCTTCCGAACACGGAGCGCCCCAGCCGATGAGTCCCGCGGCTGCCCAGGATCTCGCCCGCCGCTTTCTCGACCACGCGAAGGCAAGACCCGATCCGAGCCGGCCCGCCGTGCTGCTCCTGCTCGGCATCGGCGCGCTCGTGGCACAGGTCGGTCTGCTGATCGAACTCCTGGAAGCGCATCAGATCCTGCCCGGCGCCGAGCAAGCGACGCGCATCGATGTCGTCGTGGTCGACCAGATGCCGCCTGACGCCGCCGCGCTGCAGGCCGCCTGGGAGCGCCCCTTCCAGGCGAGCCGGCTGCTGCGCGACGCGACGCCGTGGCGCCGCTGGCCTTGCGCGCTGCCCGGCCTGCACCGGATTGCGCTCGGCGCCCAGGGCCGCCATCAGGCGGGCCCGCTGCGCCTCACCCTCGCGGTCGGGCCCGCAGCGCGCCTGCTGCCCCGGCTTGCGCTGGCTGCCGATCTGATCGTGCTGGACGCGCAGCAGGTCAGCCCCGGCACGCCTCCGTGGTCGGACTTCGCAAGCGCGCCGGCGGCATTGGCGCGCCTGCTCGCCCCCGGCGGCCGGCTGCTCACGCGCGCGGGCGACGCGCTGGGCGCCGAGATGCTGGCAAGCGGGGGCTGGCACGCTGAATCGGCTGACGCCTGGCGCGCATGGCAACCCGGTCGCGCCCTCGCCCGCGCGGGGCCGGGCAATCTCCCTGCACCCGTACCTGTACCCGCGGGCGGCGCACGCCGGGTCGCGATCGTGGGCGCCGGTCTGGCCGGCAGCGCCTGCGCCGCGGTCTTCGCCGCGCGTGGCTGGCAGGTCACGCTCATCGATGCCGCGCCGGTGCCGCAACCCGGCTCCGGCCAGCCGCTGCTCGCCGACCATCTGCACCTCTCGCCCGATGACAACCCCACCGCCAGGCTCAGCCGCCAGGCCCTCTGGCTGTCTCAGCCCTGGCGTGAAGCAGCGCCGATCGGTCGATTCCAGATGGCTGACAGCGACGAGGAGATAGCCGAACAGAAGCGCGCGGTGGCCGGTCTCGGCCACGGGGCTGGCGCGCTGGCCGTGCCAGTCACCCGGGCGGAGGCAATCGACCTGACCGGCGTGCGCGTGGCGCGCGGGGGGCTCTGGCTGCCGGCCTGCGGCATGAGCGCGCCCATCGCGCTCTGCGCGTCATGGACCGCCGGCAACCCGGCGATCGAACACCTCGACGACACACCCGTCACGAGCCTGCGCCGCGAGGATGAGATGTGGGTGCTGCACGACGACGCCGCCCGGGAGATCACCCGTGCGCCGGTGGTCATCCTGGCCAACGCGGCCGACGCGCCGCGCCTGGCTGGTCTGGCAAGCGTCAGCCTGCAGCCGCGCCACGGCCGAGCGGTGGCGGTGAGCGCTCCCGCGCTGCGGGGGCTGCGCAGCGTGCTCGGCGGCAGCGCCTACGCCTGCCCGATGGGCGAGGCCACCGCGCTGGTCGGTCTGGCCAGCCCGACGGCAGAAACGCCCGACCTCGCCCGACTGGCCGGCATGCTGCCCGAGCTTGGCTCAGGCCGCGTCGCGCCGCGAACCCTGCGCGTGTACGAAGGCTGGCGCCATGCCACGCCCGACCGCCTCCCGCTGATCGGCGCCCTGCCCGACGAGGCCGACATCCGGCGCGACTCCCGCGCCTTCGCGCGAAACGACCGACTCGCGCTGCCCACCCTGCCCGGTCTCTACATGCACGCGGCGCTCGGCGCCCGAGGCCTGGTCTGGTCGATGCTCGGCGCAGAGCTGCTGGCCGATCTCGCCGAGGGCTGCGCGCCGCCGATCGAGTCCGACCTCATCCGCGCGCTCGCGCCTGAGCGATTCCTGCGCCAGGCGCTGCGCCGTGCGCGGCTTCGCTAAACTGCCGCGACCGGCATCCCCCACAGGCATCGTCCATGACCACCAAGCCCATCCGCTACGACTGCAGCCGCTGCCCCGGCTACTGCTGCAGCTACCCCCGCATCGAGGTCAAGGACGCCGACCTCAAGCGCCTGGCCAAGCACTTCTCGCTCACCGTCGAGGAGGCCGGCCGCAAGTTCACCCGCTTCTACGATGACGAGGGCACGCCCGAGCGCATCCTGCGTCACCGCAAGGACACGGTCTACGGATCGATCTGCCGCTTCTTCGACACCACCGAGCGCCGCTGCACCATCTACGCCGCCCGCCCGGCCGTGTGCCGTCAATACCCCAATGGCTCGCGCTGCGGCTACTACGACTTCATCCAGTTCGAGCGCAAGCACCAGGATGACCCCGACTTCATTCCCTCGGCCTGACCCGGAGCCCCTTCAATGCCTCTCGCGCACCCGCCGGTGATCGGCACGCCGCTCTCGGGCTCGGCCCTGAAGGTCATGCTGCTGGGCTGCGGCGAACTCGGCAAGGAAGTGATCATCGCCCTGCAGCGCCTGGGCGTGGAGGTGATCGGCGTCGACCGCTACCCCGACGCGCCCGGCCATCAGGTGGCCCATCGCCATCACGTCATCGACATGACCGATCCGGCCGCGTTGCGCGCACTGATCGAGCAGGAGCAGCCCGATCTGGTGGTCCCGGAGATCGAGGCGATCGCCACGCCCATGCTGATGACGCTCGAGCGCGAGGCCGGCCTGACGGTGATTCCCACCGCCCGCGCCGCCTGGCTCACCATGAACCGCGAAGGCATCCGCCGGCTCGCGGCAGAAGACCTCGGCCTGCCCACCTCTCCCTACCGCTTCGCCAGCAGCCTCGCTGAACTGCGCGCCGCCATCGACGGCGCGCCCGGCGCGCCCGGCGTGGGCTATCCCTGCATCGTCAAGCCGGTGATGTCCTCCTCGGGCAAGGGACAGTCGCGCGTGGACGATCCCGCCGGCATCGAGCCCGCCTGGGCCTACGCCGCCAGCGGCGGGCGGGTGGATACCGGCCGCGTGATCGTCGAAGGCTTCATCCGCTTCGAGTACGAGATCACCCTGCTCACCGTGCGGGCCCGGGAGGCCGACGGCAGCATCCGCACCCACTTCTGCGAGCCGATCGGCCATCGGCAGGTGGCTGGCGACTATGTCGAGAGCTGGCAGCCGCAGGCCATGCCGCCCATCGCACTCGATCGCGCCCGCGAGATCGCCGCCCGCGTCACCGAGCGGCTGGGCGGCTGCGGCCTGTTCGGGGTGGAGCTCTTCGTGGCCGGCGACGAAGTCTGGTTCTCGGAGGTGAGCCCCCGCCCGCACGACACCGGCATGGTCACGATGTGCACGCAGCACCAGTCGGAGTTCGAACTCCATGCCCGCGCCATCCTGGGCCTGCCGGTGGATGTCTCCCTGCGCTCCCCCGGCGCCAGCGCCGTGATCTACGGCGGCCTGCAGGCGCGGGGCATCGCGTTCGAGGGGGTGGCCGACGCGCTCGCGCTGCCCGGCACCGACATCCGCCTGTTCGGCAAGCCCGAGTCGTTCAGCAAGCGCCGCATGGGCGTGGCGCTGGCCCGCGCCGATGATCCGGATACCGCGCGCCAGATCGCGGCCACCGCCGCCAGCCGTGTCCGGCCGGTGCCGGGCCCTCGGGATCCGCGCACGCCCTGACCCGGAAACAGGCGGGTCAGGCCAAAAAAAAGCCCGGCGCGAGCCGGGCTTCGGAAACCGCCCGGCAAGCGCCGGGCAGTCTCGATGCATCAGAAGCGGTGACGAATGCCCAGACCGACGGCGGTGTCGGTGGTGGCACCGGCGGTGTTCAGCTTGGTCTGGAAGTAGTTCGCGTACAGGTCGGTGCGCTTCGACAGGAAGTAGTCGTAGCCGATGGCGAAGGTGTCGCGCTTGACATCAGCAGCGCCGGTCAGCGTGGTCTTCACGTTGCCCAGCGACACCAGCACGTTGCCCGGGCCGGCCTTGATGGACGCGCCGAGCTGGTAGCCGTTGTCCTTCTTGGTGGTGGACGAGGTGGTGCCCTTGATCATCTGATACTGGCCGGTGAGGCGGGCCATGCTCAGGTTGTAGGCAGCCGACAGCAGGGTGGCGTCCTGCTTGGTGATCACCTCGGGCGTGCCGCCGGGGCTGTCGAAGGTCTGGTAGGCCAGGTTCAGGCTGAGCGGGCCGGCGCTGTAGTCGAGGTTGCCGCCGAAGGCCTTGTTGGCGCTCTTGTTGGTGGCGTTGTCGAAACGCTCGAGGCCCAGCGAATACAGCAGGTAGGCGCGAACCGGACCGAAGCTGCCGCCGTAGGACAGCGAGTTGTTCCAGCCCGAATCACCCAGGATGTAGCCGCGGAAGCTCTGCTGCACGGCCGGCGAGAACACGAAGGAGTCGCCGAACGGGTTGTAGATGATGGTGGACAGGAAGTACGGCGTGGTCTGACGGCCGAAGGCCACACGGCCCATGGCGTTCTCGAGACCGACGTAGGCGTTGCGGGTGAACAGCGGATCGCCCGAGGCGCCCGCGCCGAAGCGGCCGCCCGCGCCGACGTCCATCCGCATGAAACTCTCGACCGCGAACACGGTCTTCAGACCGCCGCCGAGGTCCTCGGAGCCGCCGAAGCCGAAGTAGGAGGTGGACATGCCGCCGGAGTCAGCCACGGTGGCCGACGCGCCGCCGGTCTTGAGCTGGCCGACGAACATGTCGGTCAGGCCATACAGGGAGGCATTGGACTGGGCATGCGCGGCCGATCCGACCGACAGGGCCGCGACGGCAGCCGCGAGAGCGATTTTTTTCATGGGAGGATTTTCCTTGTGGAGGTTCCTGACGAGCAGGCGAGCCTTAACCTTACGGTAATGATCGAGTCGACTGAAGCGCAGGGTGAGCGGATGCGGCAACGCAACAACACCTGCCGGTGTCAGGCACCCCGAACGCACCGTTGACGAGACTTTCCCGCACCGCGCGGGGGCGGCCTCACTGCGGTGGTGCGCGATCCGGCAGGGCCAGCAGGCCCTCGATGACCGACTGCACCCGCAGGGCCGCCGCGGCATCAGGCAGGCCATGCGCGGCCCCGCGGGCGAACGCGCCCAGCGACGCCAGTTGCGCCTGGTAGGCCGCGGTGCGGGAATCCGGCTGCGCGCCGGAGGGCACCGGCAGATCTCGCCAGGCCGAGCCGTCGCTCTCGCTTGCCCGGTACCAGTCGGTGAGCCGCAATGCGCCACGCTCGCCGCGCACGGTGAACACCACCTCGTCGGGCCCGCAACCGCCGGCTGCCGCGCTCACCGTGACCGGCACTCCGCCACACGCGAGCGTGGCCACCGCGGCGCGCTCGCAGGCCGCGGGATCGGCCGGCCAGCTCACCGAGCCGCCGGTGAGCCGGCAGTCGCCGAACAGCTTCAGGCACAGGTACACGAAGTGCGACAGCACCTCGCGCACGAAGCCGCCCTGCTCGCGATGGCGCAGCCAGCCGGCGCCCGCCTGCCAGTCGCGGGGCCAGCGAGAAAAGAACAGTCGGATGTCCACCGCCGAAGGTGCGCCGATCGACCCGTCGGCGAGGCGTCTTGCAAGCAACTCTGCTGCCGGCGCGCTGGCAAAGACGAAGTTCACGGCATTGGGTGTGCCCAGCAGCCGCAGTTCTTCGACCAGCTGGTGCGCTTCATCGAGGCGGGCGGTGAGCGGCTTTTCGCAGAAGAGCCGCAGCCCCTGGCGCGCTGCCATCAGCGCGTATTCGCGGTGATGGGCGGGCGGCGTGCCCACGTAGGCCAGATGCACGGCCGGATCGGCCAGCAGGCTGGCAGCGTCGTTCGCGATCGGCACTGCCGGAAAGTCGGCTCGGGCGCGGGCGCAGACGGCGGGGTCGATGTCCCAGGCCCCCACCACCCGCAGGTCGGATCGCAGGGCCGCCTGCTCGAGCATGCGCCGGCCGATCACGCCCAGGCCGATCACGCCGATGCCCACCGGCGCGCCCGCGGGCACCGCGCGCATGACCACCGCAGGCGCGCTCATGACACCCACACCCGGGCGTTGCGAAAGAGCCGCATCCAGGGCGAGTCTTCACCCAGGGAAGGGTCTCGCCAGCTCATCTGCACGCTGCGGAACACCCGCTCCGGATGCGGCATCAGGATGGTGGCGCGGCCATCATCCGAGGTGAAACCGGTGAGACCCTGCGGCGACCCGTTGGGGTTGGCGGGATAGCGCGAGGCGCGCTCGCCATCGTGCTCGATGTAGGCGAGCGCGCCGCGGGCCCGGGCGCGCTGTTGATCATCGGTGAAGACCGCCCTGCCCTCGCCGTGGGCCACCACGATGGGCATGCGCGAGCCGGCCATGCCGGCCAGCAGCACCGAGGGCGAGTCGAGCACGGCCACCTGCACCAGCCGGGCCTCGTACTGCTCGGAGCGGTTGCGCAGGAAGCGCGGCCAGTCCTGCGCGCCGGGGATGATGTCCTTCAGCAGGGACATCATCTGGCAGCCGTTGCAGACCCCGAGGCTGAAGGTGTCGGGGCGCGCGAAGAAGGCTGCGAAGGCGTCCGCGAGCTGAGCATTGAACAGGATCGACCGCGCCCAGCCGGCGCCGGCACCCAGCACATCGCCATAGGAGAAGCCGCCGCAGGCCACCAGACCGCGAAAGTCCGTCAGGCGATGCCGGCCCTCGAACAGATCGGTCATGTGGACATCATGAGCGTCGAAACCGGCGCGATCGAAGGCGGCAGCCATCTCGAGGTGGCTGTTGACGCCCTGCTCGCGCAGGATCGCCACGCGCGGCCGCGCCTTGCCGATCATCACCGGCGCGGCCACGTCCTCGGCCGGGTCGTAGCTCAGCTGCAGGTGCAGGCCGCGGTCATCAGCGGCGCCGATCCGCTCGAACTCCTCGGCCACGCAGGTGGGGTCATCGCGCAGCTCGGCGATGCGGCGGCTGGTCTGCGCCCAGCAAGCCTGCAGCTCGGCGCGGGGCTCGCTGTAGATGCAGCGGCCGTCGCGGTAGATCTCGATGGCATCACGGGTCTGCGGCTTGCCGATCACCTGGCTGCAGGGCGAGAGGCCATGCGCGCGCAGCACGCCCAGCACCGTGTCGCGCTCGGCCGCGCGCACCTGCAGCACCGCGCCGAGCTCCTCGTTGAAGAGCGCCTTCAGCGTGAGCTCGTTGCGCTGCACCGCCACCTGCTCGGGCCGGATCTTGAAGTCGCCCCAGTCGGCGCTGTGCGGGTCGATGGTAAGCAGATCGATGTTCACCGCCAGGCCGCAGCGACCGGCGAAGGCCATCTCGCACAGCGTGGCGAAGAGGCCACCGTCAGAGCGGTCGTGGTACGCCAGCAGCAGGCCGCGCGACGCGAGCTCGCCCACCGCGGCCACCAGCCGGGCGAGCAGCTCGGGGCGGTCGAGGTCTGGCGCGCGATCGCCAAACTGCCCGCTCACCAGCGCGAGGGCGCTGCCGCCCAGCCGCTGCCGCCCCTCGCCGAGATCGACCAGGATGAGCGCCGTGGCCGGATCGGCCAGCAACTGCGGGGTGAGCGCGCGCCGCACATCGGCGAGCGGCGCGAAGGCGGTGACCACCAGCGAGGTGGGCGAGCTGACGCGCTTCTCGGCCTCGTTGTCACGCCACGCGGTGCGCATGGAGAGCGAATCCTTGCCCACCGGAATCGCCACGCGCAGCTCGCGGCACAGGGCCGCGGCGGCCTCCACCGCCAGGAACAGATCGGCATCCTGGTCGGCTTCGCCGCAGGCGGCCATCCAGTTGGCCGAGAGCTTCACCCGGCTGACGTCATCGATGCCGGCGGCGACGAGATTGGTGATCGCCTCGCCGATCGCCATGCGCGAGGCAGCCGCCGGATCGATCACCGCCAGCGGGGTGCGCTCGCCCAGGGCCAGCGCATCGCCGTGCACGCCGGTGAAGTCCTTCAGGCCCACCGCGCAATCGGCCACCGGCACCTGCCAGGGCCCCACCATGGGGTCGCGCGAGCACAGGCCGCCCACGCTGCGATCGCCGATGGTGATGAGGAAGGCCTTGCTGCCCACGGCGGGCACGCCGAGCACCTGACGCGCCACGGTGGGCAGATCGAGCCCCACGCAATCGACCGGCGGCAGGCTGCGCGCCCGACGCTCGCCGGTGCGATGCATGCGCGGCGGCTTGCCCAGCAGCACCTCGATGGGCATGTCCACCGGCCGGCTGCCATCCTCGGCGCGCACCACCAGCTGGCCGTCGTCGGTGACCGTGCCGACCACCGCCCACGGACAGCGTTCGCGCTCGCACAGCCGCGCGAACAGGTCGCGGCTGGCCGGCGCGATGGCGAGCACATAGCGCTCCTGCGACTCATTGCACCAGATCTCGGCGGGCGACAGGCCGCTCTCTTCCACCGGCACCCGCGAGAGCTCGAAGACCGCCGCCCGCTCCGCGCCATGCACCAGCTCGGGGAAGGCATTGGACAGGCCCCCCGCGCCAACATCGTGCAGCGACAGGATGGGATTGCCCTCGCCCATGGCCCAGCAGCGATCGAGCACCTCCTGCGCGCGACGCTGGATCTCGGGATTGCCGCGCTGCACGGAATCGAAGTCGAGCTCGGCGGTGTTCGCGCCCGCGCCCAGGCTGGAGGCGGCGCCGCCGCCCAGACCGATGCGCATGCCCGGCCCGCCGAGCTGGACGAGCAGCGTGCCCACCGGCAGGCCATGCTTGCCGACATGGCGGGCGTCGATGTCGCCCACGCCGCCGGCGAGCATGATCGGCTTGTGGTAGCCCCACACCCGCTGACCCACCCGCGCTTCAAAGCTGCGGAAGTAGCCCAGCAGGCTCGGCCGGCCGAATTCGTTGTTGAAGGCGGCCGCGCCGATCGGGCCTTCCAGCATGATCGACAGCGGGCTGGCGATCCGGTCAGGCCGGCCCACCACACCCGACTCGCCGGGCGCACCGGCGAGATCAGCACCACCTTCCCAGGGCTGCTCGAAGCCTGGAATGCGCAGGTTCGACACGCTGAACCCGGTGAGCCCGTAGCGCGGCCGAGAGCCGCGACCGGTGGCGCCCTCGTCGCGGATCTCGCCGCCGGCCCCGGTGGCGGCCCCCGGAAACGGCGAGATCGCGGTGGGATGGTTGTGGGTCTCGACCTTCAGCAGGCTGTGCAGCAGCACCGGCTCGGCGCGATAGCGGCCGCCCTCGTCCGGCGGCCCGGGGTGCCAGCGCAGCGAGGGCGCGCCGGTGAGCACCGCGGCATTGTCAGCGTAGGCCACCTCGGTGCCCTCCGGGTTGACCGCGTGGGTGCTGCGGATCATCCCGAAGAGCGTCTGCTCGCGCGACGCCCCGTCGAGCGTCCAGGAGGCGTTGAAGATCTTGTGCCGGCAGTGCTCGGAATTGGCCTGCGCGAACATCATCAGCTCGACATCGCTCGGGTCACGCCCGGCCTCGCCGAACGCGGCCAGCAGGTAGTCGATCTCGTCCTCCGACAAGGCCAGACCGAGATCGGCATTGGCCTGCACCAGCGCCGCGCGGCCCTGCGCGCCAACCGCGATGCGCTGCATCGGCCGACCGGGCACAGGCTGGAAGATGTCGGCCGGCGCGGGCTCGGCCAGCAGCAGGGTCTCGGTCATGCGATCGTGCAGCAGCGCGCCCAGCGCCCGCAGACGCGCCTCATCGGGCGCCCGGGCGCCCCCGAGCAGGCCTCCCAGCAGGCCGGTGCCCAGGCTCAGGCCGTAGCGCACGCCGCGCTCGATGCGCCGGATGAACGGCATGCCGCAGTTGCGCGCGATGTCGGTGGCCTTGCTGGCCCAGGGCGACACGGTGCCCAGACGGGGCACGACCCAGACCAGCGTGGCCGCAGAGCGGGCCGGCTGCGGGGGCGAGTCGAGCAGCGCGCGCAGGCGGGTGTGCTCGGCCTCGCTCAGCGGCCGCTCGGCCCACACCAGGAAGACATGACTGGCCTCGACCGCGTCCACCCGGGAATCGATCGCCTTCAGGCGCTGCAGGAGGCGGTCACGGCGCAGACCGCTGAGCGCGGGCGGACCCGGCAGGAGAAAGTGCTCGGACATCGGGGCATGGGGCCGGAGAGCGGCGCCAGCGGGCGCGCGAAGCCGCGATTATAGGGTCGGCGCCCGCGCTGACCGATGGTTTCCGGGCCCCCCGTGCGCCGCGAGCGGAACTAGTTGACAGCCAGTCGGCCGAATCCCTGCGAGCCTAGCGGGGCTGCTCGCCTAGCGTCGGCAGCCTGCCCTGTCTCCCATGCCGCCACCTCCCAGCGCCTCCACCGCCGTGCCCGATCGGGTGAGCGCCAGCGCGCCCATGCCCGGCGCGGCCCGCCCGACCGAACCGCTGCAGACTTTGGTGGATCGGATCCGCGCCGGCGGCGACCTTCCGGCCATGGGCAAGGCGGTGCGTGAGGTCAGCCAGCTCGTGGCCGGCGACCGCCAGAACCTCGCCGCGGTGGCGCGGGCCGTCATGAAGGACACGGCGCTGTCGCAGCGCCTCATGCGACTGGTGAACTCCGCGCTGTACCGGGCCCCTTCGGCCGAGCCGGTGAGCACGGTGTCGCGAGCGCTGCAGATGCTCGGCATGGATGCGCTGCGTTCGCTGGCGCTCTCGCTGGTGATGTTCGAGCGGCTGGGGCAGAGCCGAACCGCAGCCCGGCTCAGCGATGAATTCATCCGCTCCACCCTGGCCAGCCTGATGGCACGCTCGGTGCTCACGCCGGGCAGCCGGCTCTGGGAGGAGGCGGGCCTGGCCGCGATGTTCCACCGGCTGGGCCAGGTGCTCGTGCTGTGCCACCTGCCCACCGAATCGGCGCGGCTGATCGAACGCGCCCCCGACGAACCGCGGCCGCAGGCCGCGCGCGAGATTGCGCTGGCGGTGCTCGGCGTCACCTGCGAAGACCTCGGTCATGCCCTGGGCGAGGCCTGGGGATTCCCGCCGGTGCTGCTCAGCGGCTTGCTGCGGTCGGCGGTCCGCGGCCCGGTGCCGCCTTGCCACAGCTTCGAACTCACCGTGCGGGTGGCTGCCAACCTCGGCGTCGAGATCTGCGAAATGGTCGACGAGCACGGGCCCGCCGACGCCCAGGCCCACCAGGCGCTCGCCGACCGCTACCACGGCGCGCTCGGGCTCACCGGGGCGGCCATGCAGACCGCTCTGGCCCAGGCCACCGCGAACACCCGTGAGATCGGGCTGGCCATGGGCGTGGACATGACCCGCACGCCCTTCGGCCGCCGCCTGCTCGCGCTCGACCCGGGGCGGGCGCGGCGCGGCGGCCTGCCAGGTGGCGACGGCGCGGACCCGCCAGATAGCGGTGACGCGACGGACGATGCACCGTCGCCCGCGGGGGCCGCCGGGCAGGACGATGCCGCAGACGACGACCTCGCCATCCCGGCGGGCAGTGATGCCGCAGACGCCTCTGCCGCCTCGTCACCCGAGCCCGCCGATGCGAGCCCGGCACCAATGCCGGCCGAGCCCGAGCCCGAGCTCGAGCCCGCCTCCTCGTCTGCTCCCGCGCCCGCACCGCCGCCCGCCGAAGACCCGCTGGACATCGCCCGCCGCATCGGCGCGCTGGCCGACACCCTGGCCGAACTCTCGGCGATGCTCTGCCGCGGCGATCAGGGCGCGGCGGCCGTGCGCATCGTGGTTGATCGCCTGCTGAGCGTGCTGGCCTGCCGTCGGGTGGTGTTCGCCAGCTGGGACGGAAGACGCCAGCACCTCGTCGGCCGCTTCGGCGCCGGCGACATCGATGCAGGCCGCCTGCGCCTGTTCCGCATCCCGGCCGGCGACGAGGGCCATCTGCTGAGCATGGCCGCCGCCCGAGCCGTGGATCTGCACATCGCCGACGCCGGCTCGGCGCGGGTCAGCGCCGGCCTGAGCGCCTGGCACCGCAAGCACTACGCGCCCGGCAGCTTCCTGATGCTGTCCGTGGTGCTGGATGGACGAACCGAGGCCATCATCTACGCCGACAAGCCCACCGCGGCCGGGTTCGAGTTCGACGAGGCCACCACCGCGCTGATGCGTGCGCTGCGCAACCAGACCGCGCTGGCCCTCGCCGCACGCGGCGTCGTGGTCTGAGCCCGGATCCTGACAGGCTTCCACTACACTGGTGCCTCCAGCCGGCTGAGTCGCAGCCGGCCATCCCATCCGGAGGCCCCATGAAGATCCTGAAGACCCTGCTGGCGAGCGCCGCGCTGGCGCTGGCCGGTCCCGCGCTGGCCCAGACCACCTGGAACCTGGCTGCGGCCTACCCGGCCGTCAACTTCCACACCGAGAACCTGGTCCAGTTCGCCGCCGACGTCGAGAAGGCCACGGGCGGCAAGCTCAAGATCGTGGTCCATGCCAACGCCTCGCTGTTCAAGGCGCCCGAGATCAAGCGCGCCGTGCAGGGCGGCCAGGCGCAGGCCGGCGAGATCCTGCTCGTGAACTTCGAGAACGAGTGGCCGATCTTCGGCATCGACGGCCTGCCCTTCCTGGCCGACAGCTACGACGAAGCCGCCAAGCTCGCCAAGGTCACCAAGGCCGCGCTCGACCGCAAGCTGGGCGAGCAGGGCATGCTCTCGCTCTATGGCGTCGCCTGGCCCCCGCAGGGCGTCTACAGCAAGCGGCCGCTGAACAGCACCGCCGACATGAAGGGCCTGAAGTGGCGCGCCTACAGCCCGGCCACCGCCAAGATCGCCGATCTGGTCGGCGCCCAGCCCGTCACCATCCAGGCCGCCGAACTCAGCCAGGCCCTGGCCACCGGCGTGGTCGACTCCTACATCTCCTCGGGCGCCACCGGCTACGACTCCAAGACCTACGAGCACGTGAAGTACTTCTACGACACCCAGGCATGGCTGCCCAAGAACCTGGTGATCGTGAACCGTGCCGCGTTCAATGCGCTGGACAAGGCCACGCAGGACGGCCTGATGAAGGCCGCGGCCGAGGCCGAGGCCCGTGGCTGGCGGGTGTCCCAGGAGAAGAACACCTGGTACCTGGACCAGCTCAAGGCCAAGGGCATGCAGGTGCTCAAGCCCACGCCGCAATTCGCCGCCGAACTCAAGAAGCTCGGTGACGTCATGCTCGCCGACTGGCTGAAGAAGGCCGGCCCCGAGGGCCAGGCGCTGGTCGACGCTTACCGCAAGTGAGCCCGGCGTGCGCGAATTCCTCAGGCGTCTGATCGATGGCGCCGGCGCGCTCGCCGGCCTCTTCGTGCTGCTGATCTTCCTCGTGATGATCGTGTCCACCGTCATGCGCACCCTCGGCATGCGCACCGGCGGCACCGACGACATCGTGTCCTGGATGACCGCGGCAGCCGCCTTCTTCGGACTCGCGCACACCTTCCGCCACGGCGACTTCGTCCGGGTGGTGCTGGTGCTCGACAAGCTCGGGCCCCGGGCCCGCCACTGGGTGGAGCTGGCCGCGCTCGCCGTCGGCACCACCTTCACCGGCTACCTCGCGCTGTCGGTCACCCGCTATGTGCTCGACAGCTGGCGCTTCGGTGACATGGCCGGCGGCCTGGTGGTCATCCCGATCTGGATCCCGCAATCCAGCATCGCCATCGGCAGCACCCTGCTCTTCATCGCCATGGCCGACCAGTTCGTGCATGTGCTCCGGGGCAACCGCCCCGACTACGTGGTGGCGGTCGAGGAACGGCACGCGCGCGGCGACTTCAGCGAGGATGTATGAACGTCGTCGAGATCGGTTCGTTCCTGCTGCTGGTGATGCTGCTGCTGCTGGGCGGCGGCATCTGGATCGCGGTCACCCTGGCGCTGGTCGGCTGGATCGGCATGGCGCTGTTTGCCAACCTGCCCTCGGTGGTCTGGGGCAAGAACCTGTTCTCCGCCCTCTGGGAATCCAACGCCTCGTGGGAACTGGCGGCGCTGCCGCTGTTCATCTGGATGGGCGAGATCCTCTTTCGCACCCGGCTCTCGGAGCAGATGTTCGAGGGCCTCTCGCCCTGGCTCAACCGGGTGCCGGGCCGGCTGATGCACACCACCATCCTGGGCTGCGGCATCTTCGGCTCGGTGTCCGGTTCGTCGGCGGCCACCTGCGCCACCATTGCCAAGGTGGCGCTGCCCGAACTCGCGCGGCGCGGCTATGACGAACGCATCGCGCTCGGTTCGCTGGCCACCGCAGGCACCCTGGGCATCCTGATCCCGCCCTCGATCACCATGGTGGTGTACGCGGTGGCGGCCGATGCCTCGATCATCCGCATCTTCCTGGCCGGCTTCATCCCGGGCCTGATCCTGATGATCCTGTTCTCGGGGTACATCGCCGCCTGGTCGCTGCGCAACCCCGACAAGGTGCCGCCCCCCGAAGCGCCGAGCAGCCTCATCGAGAAATTGCGCCGTTCGGGCAGCCTCATCCCGTGCGCGCTGCTCATCGTGTTCATCGTCTGGGTGCTGGTCGCCGGCTGGGCCACCGCCACCGAGTGCGCGGCCTATGGCGTGCTGGGCTCCCTGGTGATCGCGGCGGCCAGCCGCTCCCTCACCTGGGCGAGCTTTCGCGACAGCCTGATGAGCGCCACCCGGGTGTCGTGCATGATCATGTTCATCCTGGCGGGCGCCGCCTTCCTCACCAAGACCATGGCCTTCACCGGCATCCCGCGCGAACTGGCCGAGTGGGTGCATGGGCTGGGGCTGTCGCCACTCGCCCTCATCGCGGTGCTCTCGCTGCTCTATCTGGTGCTGGGCACCGCGCTCGACGGCATCTCCATGATCGTGCTCACCAGCGCCGTGGTCCTGCCCATGATCCAGAAGGCGGGCTTCGACCTGATCTGGTTCGGCATCTTCATCGTGCTGCTGGTGGAGATCGCCGAGGTCACGCCGCCGGTGGGCTTCAATCTCTTCGTGCTGCAGAACATGACCGGCAAGGACAGCACGGTGATCGCGCGCGCCGCCATCCCTTTCTTCCTGTGCCTGCTGTTGTGCATCGGCCTGATCACGGTCTTCCCGGAGATCGTCACCTGGCTGCCCGACGCGGTCATGGG
Organism: Burkholderiales bacterium; assembly: GCA_037146935.1. Lineage (GTDB taxonomy): Bacteria > Pseudomonadota > Gammaproteobacteria > Burkholderiales > Burkholderiaceae_E > Quisquiliibacterium. The sequence goes on along the minus strand of JBAWWD010000013.1, from coordinate 56,344 downwards.
CAAGGACCGCTGAGCCGACCCATGACGCTGCGGCTGCGCGCCAGCGGCCTGCCGGCGCCCGGCACGGCAGGGGCAAGCCGGTGAGCCGTCCGCTGCTGCGCACCGCCACGCTGCGTCACTTCGAGGCGCAGGCAATCGCCGCGCACCCGCCCGGCACCCTCATGGATCGCGCTGGGGCCGCGGTGGCCGCCGCTGCCGCGCGTCTCGCCCGCGAGTGCGCGCGCGGCGCGCCCATCCACCTGCTGGTGGGCCCCGGCAACAACGGCGGCGACGCGCTCATCGCGGGGCTGCGCCTGCACCACTGGGGCTTCCCAGTGCAGGCCTGGCTGCTCGCCACCGCCCTGCCCGAGGCCTCGGACGCGCGACGGGCCCGTCAGCACTGGCTGGCCGCAGGCCTGCCCGTGCATCGCCTCGCCGAATTCCCCACGGCGCTCAACGCCGCGCCTGCGCCGGCGCTGGTGATCGACGGCCTCTTCGGCATCGGCCTGACCCGGGCGCTGGACGCCACCGCGCGCGCGGCGATCGCGGCGATCCGCGCGGCGGGCGTCTTCGTGCTCGCCATCGACCTGCCCTCCGGCCTGGATGCCGACACCGGCGAGGTGGTGGGCCACGACCCGCTCGGCGTGCTGCGCGCCGATCTCACGCTCAGCCTGCTCGCCGACAAGCCGGGCCTGCGCACCGGGCAGGGGCCCGAGCTGGTCGGAGAGGTGCGCGTCGATCCGCTCGGGGTGCAAGGGCCCCTGCCGCCCGACGGCCTGCTGCTCGATGCCGACCTGGCCCGATCGCTCGTGCGCCCTCGCCCGGCGGTCTCCCACAAGGGCTCCTTCGGTGGCGTGCTGGTCATCGGCGGCGCCCCGGGCCTGCAGGGCGCGGCCGTGCTCGCGGGCAGCGCAGCCCAGGCGAGCGGCGCCGGCAAGGTCTGGCTCGCCTGCCCCGAGGGGCTGTCGCTGGCCGCGAGCGCCCCGCAACTCATGAGCCGCGCCTTTGACGCGCCCGCCGACGATGTCGAGGCCACGGTCATCGGCTGCGGGCTCGGCACGAGCCCTGAGGCGTCGGCGCGGCTGGGCATCGCGCTTGCCCGATCCCGGGCCTGCGTCGTCGATGCCGATGCGCTGAACCTGATCGCCGCAGACCTCGCCCTGGGGCGCGCGCTGGCCGCGCGCGCCGGCCCCAATGTGCTCACTCCCCACCCGCTGGAGGCAGCGCGCCTGCTTGGCGCCACGACCGCCACGGTGCAGTCAGACCGCCTCAGCGCCGCCCTGCGCCTGGCCGACCAGCGTCACTCGGTGGTGCTGCTCAAGGGCGCGGGAACGATCATTGCTAGTCCTTGCGGACGATGGGCGATCAACACCACCGGCTCCGCAGCCCTGGCCACTGGCGGCACCGGCGACGTGCTCGCCGGGCTGATCGGGGGCCTGCTCGCCCAGGGCTACCCCGCCTGGGAGGCAGCCTGCCTGGGCGCCTGGCTGCACGGCCGCGCCGCCGATCTCTGGCGGGTCAGTCACCCCCATGGCGCCGGCCTGAACCCCGCCCTTCTGCCCGCCCTGCTGCCGGGCGCCTGGCCCGCTCCCGAGGACATGCATGACCCCCATTGAACGCCACCAACGCATCGGCATGCTGCAGGCCCAGGCCAGCGCCGCCCGCCATCTTCGCCTGAGCAGCCTGTTCGAGCGCGAACCCCACCGGGTGGCCGCGTTCACCCTCGAGGCAGCCGGCCTGTGCCTGGACCTGAGCCGTCAGCGGCTCTCGGCCGACCAGCGCCTGGCACTGCTCGACTATGCCGCCGCCGCCGGTGTGCCCGCCCGGCGCGACGCGCTGCTGGCCGGCGCGGTGGTGAACCCCACCGAGCACCGCCCGGCCTGGCACACCGCGCTGCGCGCCCCCGCCAGCGCCGGGCAAGCGCCCGAGGTGGCCGAGTGCCTGCAACGCATGACCCGCTTCGCCACCGCGGTGCGCAGCGGCGAATGGCGCGGCGAGCGCGGCCAGACGCTGAGCGACGTGATCTGCGTGGGCATCGGCGGCTCGCATCTCGGCCCGCAGCTCGCCAGCGAGGCGCTCGCGGCCCATGCCACCGGCGGCCCGCGCCTGCACTTTCTCTCCAATGTCGACCCGGCCGCCTGGCAGGCCCTGCGGGGGCAGCTCGACCCCCATCGCAGCCTCGCGATCATCGCCTCCAAGTCCTGGCGCACGCTCGAGACCGCCCGCAACATGGACGGCGTGGTGGCCTGGTTCGAGGCTGCCGGCATCTCCCGCGCGGGGCTGGCGCGCCACCTCGCCGGCGTCACCGCGGCCCCGGCCCTGGCCACTGCCAGCGGTATCGCCGCCGAATCGCTCTTTCCCTTCTGGGACTGGGTCGGCGGACGCTATTCGCTGTGGTCGGCCATCGGCCTGCCGCTGATGCTGGCCATCGGGCCGGCGGGCTTCCAGTCGCTGCTGGCCGGCGCGCACGCGATGGACCGCCATTTCGCGCAGGCGCCGCTGGTCGAGAACGCGCCGGTGGCGCTGGCCCTGGTCGCCTTCTGGAACCGCCTGCTCGACCCGGCAGCCACCGAGGTGGTCGCCCCCTACTGCGAGCCCCTGCGCCGACTGCCCAGCTACCTGCAGCAGTTGCAGATGGAGAGCAACGGCAAGTCGGTCGACGAGACCGGCCACCCGCTTGACTGGCACACCGCCGCGGTCACCTGGGGTGCCGCGGGCACCGATGCCCAGCATTCGTTCTTCCAGGCCCTGCACCAGGGCACCGCGGCACACCCGGTGGAATTCGTGCTGGCCCTGCCCGATCAGCCCGACCCGCAACGCCGCGACGAGGCGCTGCTGGCCAACGCGATCGCGCAGGCCCAGGCCCTGATGCTCGGGCGCAGCCGCGAGGCGGTCGAGCAGTCTCTGCGCGCGGCCGGCATGACCGACGCCCAGGTGGCCCAGGCGGCCAGCCATCGCGTGCACGCCGGCGACCGGCCCTCCACCACGCTGCTGATCGGCCGGCTCACCCCGCAGGCCCTGGGCGCGCTGATCGCCCTCTACGAGCACAAGACCGCCGTGCTGGCCTGGCTCTGGGGCATCAACCCGTTTGATCAATGGGGCGTCGAACTCGGCAAGCAGATGGCCGGCCCGATCGAGACCGCGCTGCGCGGCATGCGCGAGGGCAATGCCGGCACCGCCGACACGATCACCGATCCCGCCGCGCGCGCCTGGGTGGCGCGGCTGGGCGCCGCGCTGCAAGCCGACGACCTGATTCGCAGCGCCGCCGCGCCGCGCGCGGGCGACTGAGCGACGGGCCCGAAGCGCGCCTGCCCTTCGCCGTTCAGGCGTCGACCAGACGCCCGGCCTTCAGCGTCAGGCGCTGCCGGCAGCGCGCGGCCAGGCCCTCGTCGTGGGTGACCAGCACCAGGGTGGCCCCGGCCTCACGGTTCAGCGTGAACAGCAGATCGATGATGCGCTCGCCGGTGGCCGCATCCAGGCTGCCGGTGGGCTCGTCAGCCAGCAGCAAGGGCGGCGAGCCGGCAAAGGCGCGGGCGATGGCCACCCGCTGCTGCTCGCCGCCGGAGAGCGTGCGCGGGTAATGGCCTGCCCGCTCGGCAAGCCCCACGCGCTCGAGCAGTTCGCGCGCCCGCTCGGCGGCCGCCGGCTCGCCGGCCAGTTCCAGCGGCAGCATCACGTTCTCGAGCGCGGTCATCTGCGGCAGCAACTGGAAGTTCTGGAAGACGAAGCCGACATGCCGGGCGCGCCACGCGGCCCGACCGTCCTCGTCGAGGTCGAACAGGCTCTGGCCGCCCACCACCACCCGCCCGGCACTGGGCAGATCGAGCCCGGCCAGCAGCCCGAGCAGCGTGGACTTGCCCGAGCCCGATGCGCCGACGATGGCCGCGGTGTCACCGCTGGCCACCCTGAAAGAGACATCCTCCAGGATCGACAACCAGCCATCGGCATCGCGCACCCGACGCCCCAGCCCCTCGACGATAATCGCGTCCATGCATTCACCGTTTGATCCGACCGCAACCCATGCCGCGCGGTCTCGCGCCGCCCGCTCGACGCCACTGCGCCGTCGCCTGCTCGGCCAGCTCGCGAGTCTACCCTTGCTGGGTGCTGGCGCCCTGCTCTGCCTTACCGCCCCCGTGGCCGCGGGCCCGGCCGCACCGCTGGCGCTCGTGCTGGGTGACAGCCTGTCGGCGGAGTACGGACTGCGCCGCGGCAGCGGCTGGGTGGCGCTGCTTGCCGAGCGGCTGGGCGCGCGCAAGCCGGCCTGGTCGGTGTTCAATGCCAGCATCAGCGGCGAGACCACCGCGGGCGGTCATACCCGCCTCGCCGGGCTGCTCGCCGAGCACCGCCCCCGTCTGCTGGTGATCGAGCTCGGCGGCAATGACGCGCTGCGCGGCCTCGATCTCGCCGCCACCGCGCGCAACCTCGATGCCATGGTGGTGGCCGGGCAGGCCGCCGGCGCGCGCGTGCTGCTCACCGGCATGCGCATGCCGCCCAATTACGGCCGACGCTACGGCGAGCAGTTCGAGCAGATGTACCGCGAGATTGCCGCGCGCCGCCAGTGCGCGCTGGTGCCCTTCCTGCTGGAAGGCATCGGCGAGCGGCTCGACCTCTTCCAGGCAGACCGCATCCACCCCACCGAGGCCGCCCAGCCGCTCATCCTGGCCAATGTCTGGCCGGCCCTGTCTGCGCTGCTGGGTCGCGGCTGACGGGGGCCGCAGACGCCGGCCAGCCTCGGCGTCATGCCACAATCGGGCCGCGCGCCCATGGCGGAATCGGTAGACGCCGGGGACTTAAAATCCCCTGACCTCGGTCGTGCCGGTTCGAGTCCGGCTGGGCGCACCAGCCTGCCTGCCGGCCTCAGGCGCTGGCCGGCTGGAACAGGCCCTTCACCCGGATGAAATCGATCACCGACTGCAGGCCCTCGCGGGTCTTGAGGTTGGTGAACACGAAGGGCCGCTCGCCACGCTGCTGGCGGGCATCGCTGCCCATGATCTCCAGAGACGCGCCCACATGCGGGGCGAGGTCGGTCTTGTTGATGACCAGCAGATCGGAGCGGGTGATGCCGGGGCCGCCCTTGCGCGGAATCTTCTCGCCGCCGGCCACGTCGATCACGTAGATGGTGAGATCGGAGAGCTCGGGACTGAAGGTGGCGGCAAGGTTGTCTCCGCCCGACTCGATGAACACCACATCGGCCTGCGGGAAGCGCTCGAGCATGCGATCGACCGCCTCGAGGTTGATCGACGCATCCTCGCGGATGGCGGTGTGCGGGCAGCCGCCGGTCTCCACGCCCATGATGCGCTCGGGCTCGAGGGCGCCGGCCACCGTGAGCAGCCGCTGGTCTTCCTTGGTGTAGATGTCGTTGGTGACCACCACCAGGTCGTGGCTGTCGCGCATGGTCTTGCACAGCATCTCGACCAGGGTGGTCTTGCCCGACCCGACCGGGCCGCCGATGCCCACGCGCAGCGGGGGCAGAGTCTTGGTGCGCATCCGTACCTCGTGAAAAGGATCCTGCGATCAGGATCGGAACAAGCGGGTGTACTGCCGTTCATGGCGCATGGCCATCACGCCAGCCAGTGGCGAGAAGCTCCAGGGCTCGGCGGGCGACGGGTCGGCGATGCGCCCGCGCAGCTGCAGGATCAGGCGCTGTCCGGCGCTCTGGCCCAGCGGCACGATCTTCACCGCGGCCTGCACCTGGTTCTCGAGCCAGGCAAAGCCCCAGGCCGCGCGGGTGGCCACGGCGGGCAGCCCCTGGGCGCTGCCGCAGAGCGCGAAACAGATCGGCGCGGTGGGGCCGGCACGGCCAGCCGAGAGCGCGCGGGCGAGTGTCGCCTCGCGCCCGCCAGGGTGCAGCCCGACCAGCCAGCGCAGCAAGGCTGCGCCGGTCTGCCGTGCTTCGGCGCGGGCCTCGGCACTGTCACGACTGGCCAGGAAACCCTCATCGAGGCCTTGCAGCGTGGCGAGCAGACCTTCCCACTCGGGATGACCGGGCAGGCAGTCAGCGCCGGTCTGCTCGAGCGCGCGCGCCGCCGCCAGCACCGCCGGCAGCTCGCGCGCCGCGAATGCGCTGCGCCAATGCGATTCGATCCAGGCGAGCGCGCTGGCCTCATCGGTCACCCTGCCAGCCCAGGCCGCCGCCTCGAGGCCCTGCGAATAGCTGAAGCTGCCGATCGGCAGCGCCGGCGAGGCGAGCTGCAGCATGGCCGGCAGCCAGTCGGGCAGGGACTGCCCCGCCTGCGCCTGGGGCGTGAGCTCAGTGGCCATGACCATAGGCGCCGCCCTCCGGCTCGAAGGGCGCCCAGGCGCGGCGCAGGGTGGCGCCCAGGCCAACCAGCATGTCGGCGAGCACCGGGTCATAGCCGAGCACCAGCCGGTCGGCCAGCACCTGCACCGGGACATGCCGGTTGCCCAGGTGATAGGCGGCCCGCAGCAGGCCCAGCCCGGAACCGGCGCGCACCTCGAGCACATCCTCGTCGGCCGCCTCCACCCGCACGCGCAGCTCGCCGCCCGCGATCACCGTGCCATGCCGCAGCACGGTGCCGCGCGGCAGCACCACCGCCACCTCGCGACCGTCATCAAGGCGGGCGCGCAGGCGACTGCGCGAACGGGCATCGAAGGGCAGGCGCAGCGCCGCCGCGCACTCCCCCGGCGTGGCATCGACCCGATCGAGCAGCGGCAGGCCTGCGATCTCGGGCGGGCGCTCCCGATCGGGGTCGACGATGCGCATGCCCATGCCGCCGCCCGTGCCCGATCAGAAGAGGAAGTAGCGCTGCGCCATCGGCAGCACCTTGGCCGGCTCGCAGGCAAGCAGCACGCCATCGGCATGCACCCGGTAGTTCTGCGCGTCGACCGTGATGTGCGGCGTGTAGCCGTTGTGGATCATGTCGGCCTTGCGAACCGTGCGCGTGCCCTTCACCGGCACCACCCGGCGCTGCAGGCCCAGGCGCTCACCCACGCCCGCGGCATGCGCCGCCTGCGACACGAAGCTCACGCAGGTGCTCGACAGCGCCCGACCGAAGGCCCCGAACATCGGCCGGAAGTGCACCGGCTGGGGCGTGGGGATCGAGGCGTTCGGGTCACCCATGGCGGCGGCGATGATCGCGCCGCCCTTCACGATGAGCGCCGGCTTCACGCCGAAGAAGGCCGGCCGCCACAGCACCAGATCGGCGAGCTTGCCGGGCTCGACCGAACCGACCTCATGCGCGATGCCATGGGCCAGCGCCGGGTTGATGGTGTACTTGGCCACGTAGCGCTTGACCCGCGCATTGTCGGCCCGGCCCTCGCCAGGCAGCGCGCCGCGCTGCTGCTTCATCTTGTGCGCGGTCTGCCAGGTGCGCATGATCACCTCGCCCACCCGTCCCATGGCCTGGCTGTCGGAGGACATCATGGAGATCGCGCCGAGGTCATGCAGGATGTCCTCGGCGGCGATGGTCTCGCGCCGGATGCGGCTCTCGGCGAAGGCCACGTCCTCGGCAATGGCCGGATCGAGGTGGTGGCACACCATCAGCATGTCGAGGTGCTCGTCCACGGTGTTCACCGTGTAGGGCCGGGTGGGGTTGGTCGACGAGGGCAGCACGTTGGCCTCGCCCACCACCTTCAGGATGTCCGGCGCATGACCGCCGCCCGCGCCCTCGGTGTGGAAGCTGTGGATGGTGCGGCCCTTGAAGGCCGCGATGGTGGTCTCGACGAAGCCCGATTCGTTCAGGGTGTCGGTGTGGATCGCGACCTGGATGTCGTGCTCGTCGGCCACGCTCAGGCAGCAATCGATCGCCGCCGGGGTGGTGCCCCAGTCTTCGTGCAGCTTCAGGCCGATCGCCCCCGCCTGCACCTGCTCGACCAGCGCCTGCGGCAGGCTGGCGTTGCCCTTGCCCATGAAGCCCAGGTTCATCGGCAGGCCTTCGGCGGCCTCGAGCATGCGGGCGATGTGCCAGGGGCCCGGCGTGCAGGTGGTGGCATTGGTGCCGGTGGCCGGACCGGTGCCGCCGCCGAACATCGTGGTGATGCCCGACATCAGCGCTTCGTCGATCTGCTGCGGGCAGATGAAGTGGATGTGGGTGTCGATGCCGCCGGCGGTCACCAGCATGCCCTCGCCCGCGATCACCTCGGTGCCCGGGCCGATCACGATGTCCACGCCCGGCTGGACGTCGGGGTTGCCGCCCTTGCCGATGGCCGCGATGCGCCCGGCCTTCAGGCCGATGTCGGCCTTGACGATGCCCCAGTGGTCGATGATCAGCGCATTGGTGATGATGGTGTCCACCGCCACCCCGCTGCCGGCCTGCGACTGACCCATGCCGTCGCGGATCACCTTGCCACCGCCGAACTTGACCTCCTCGCCGTAGATCGTGAGATCGCGCTCGACCTCCACGAAGAGGTCGGTGTCGGCGAGCCGCACCCGGTCACCGACGGTGGGGCCGAACATCTCGGCATAGGCCTGGCGCGAGATCTTCATGAGCGGCCTCCCGGGGCGGTGTCGAGCGCGCCCATCACGGCGCCATTGAAGCCGTACACGGCACGCGAGCCGGCGTAGTCGACGAGTTCTACCGAGCGCGACTGCCCGGGCTCGAAGCGCACCGCGGTGCCGGCGGCGATGTTCAGCCGCATGCCGCGCGCCGCGCCCCGATCGAAGTCGAGCGCCGCGTTGGTCTCGGCGAAGTGGTAGTGCGATCCGACCTGGATCGGCCGGTCGCCGCGGTTGGTGACCTCGACGCGCAGCACTCGGCGGCCCGCGTTGAGTTCGATCTCGCCGGGGGCGGCGATGATCTCGCCTGGAATCATGGGTGTCCTCCCTGCAGTGGGTGCGCCGCGGCGCGGGTCAGGCGATCGGCTGGTGCACGGTGACCAGCTTGGTGCCGTCGGGAAAGGTGGCTTCCACCTGGATTTCCGGGATGAGTTCGGCCACGCCATCCATCACCTGCGAGCGGGCCAGCACGGTCTTGCCCATGGCCATGAGCTCGGCCACGGTCCGGCCATCGCGCGCGCCCTCGAGGATGGCGGCGGTGATCAGCGCCACCGACTCGGGGTGGTTGAGCTTCAGGCCGCGGGCGAGCCGACGTTCGGCGAGCAGCGAGGCGGTGAAGATCAGCAGCTTGTCCTTCTCTCTGGGTGTCAGGTCCATCGGGCGGGTCCTCCAGGCTTGTGGGGTCGGGCGCGGCGACACGCGCCCACGGGTCGATTGTGCCTTCGATCAGGTCATCCAGATGCGCGGTGGCACGGCCTCGCGCTGGCGCAGCAGCGGGCGCAGCCGCGTCCACGCGGCCACGAGCGCTCCGCGAACCGTCTGGGGCGAGCTGCCCACCACCCGCACCAGCAGCAGGTGGGGCTCCACCCGCGATGCGCCACCGATCGCCGGCGCGTCGGCCGTGCCGGCCGCGGCAGCCAGCGCGACATCGAGATCGGCCTCGATCGCATCGGCCAGTCCGTCGGGAAAGGGCTCGGGAGACACCGCCCACAGCAGGCCGCTGACATGGCTGGAGCCTAGCGCCGCGGCGCCGGTCTGGGCGCCGTCGATCCGGGAGAGTTCGTCATAGAGCAGCCGGCCGGCGCGCCACAGGCTCAGCCGGCTGTGGAAGCGGGCCTGCGTGAGGCGCTCGCCACTGGCACGCCGGCCCAGCACCAGCACCTCCATGCCCACGGCGCTCGCCGACCCGGCGACGTCGACCCGCATGGCCTGATCACCGGACACGCCGTCGTGCAGGATCGTCTCCTGAGGCAGCCATTCGAGATGCGCGCCCTCCTCCACGGCCACGGTCACTGTCTGAGTGGCCGGCGCGTCAGCGCGATACCAGCGCCCTGCGCCGGGCGTGGTGAGCAGCAGTTCGGCCTGCGGGCCGATTGCCAGATCGAACACCAGGCTGTCGCCGGCAGCCAGCCCCGAGGGCGGGTGCAGCAGGATCACATGGGCCAGCCGCGGGCCCTCGGGCCAGAGCAGCTTCTGCACGCGCAGCGGCCCGGCGTGGGCAAGTCGCGCGGCCACGCTGCGGCCGTCACGCAAGGCGATTTCAAGGTTCAGCCGGGCATGCCACCCGCCCCCGTAGGGCGCGAGCACATGACCATCGGCCAGCGTCGCATCGGCAAGCGTGGAGAGGGAGGGCACGGCGGGGTGATTGCGCGCTGGGTGATCCGGCGTTGCGGTCCCGGCCAGACCGGCCGCGAGGAGCCCGATTATGACACCGCGTGCCGGCGGCCCCGCCGCGGCAGGCGCCTGCATCACACCGCGACCATCGCCCGCACGCCGTCGGCCTGCATCGCGCTGCCGGCACCACGCGCGACGATCTCGCCGCGCTCCATCACCAGATAGGCATCGGCCAGCTCAGCGGCGAAATCGTAGTACTGCTCGACCAGCAGCACGCACAGTTGCCGCTCGCGGGCCAGGCGCCGGATCACCCGACCGATGTCCTTGATCACCGAGGGCTGGATGCCTTCGGTAGGCTCATCGAGCAGCAGCACCGAGGGCTGCGTGCACAAGGCGCGCGCGATCGCGAGCTGCTGCTGCTGGCCGCCCGAGAGATCGCCGCCGCGGCGCCGCCGCATCTCGGCCAGGACCGGGAAGAGTTCGTAGATCTCGGCCTCGATCTGGCTCAGACGGCCGGTGGCAAAGCCCACCCGCAGGTTCTCCTCGACGGTCAGTCGCGGAAAGATCTCGCGGCCCTGCGGCACATAGCCGATGCCGGCCATGGCGCGCCGGTTCGGACTCAGGCCGTCGAGCGGCTGGCCACCAAGACTCACCGTGCCGCCGAGCACGGGGTGCAGGCCCATCAGGGTGCGCAGCAGCGTGCTCTTGCCCACGCCGTTGCGTCCGAGCAGCACCACCACCTCGCCACGCTCGGCGGTGAAGGAGACCTCGCGCAGGATGCGGCTGCCACCGTAAGCCTGCGACAGGCCGTTGACTTCGAGCAGGCTCATCTCATCGTCCCAGGTAGACCTCGATCACCCGCTGATCGGCCTGCACGGTGGCCAGGTCGCCTTCGGCGATCACCTGCCCCTGGTGCAGCACCGTCACCGGGCAATCGAGCTGATCGACGAAGTGCATGTCGTGCTCCACCACCACCACCGAGCGACTGCCCGCCAGCCGCTTGAGCAGCTCCGCCGTGCGTTCCGTCTCCTCGTCGCTCAGGCCGGCCACCGGCTCGTCGAGCAGCAGCAGCCTGGGGTCCTGGATGAGCAGCATGCCGATCTCGAGCCATTGCTTCTGCCCGTGCGAGAGCGAGCCGGCCGGCCGGTCGCGCTCCGCGGCCAGGCCCACGGTCTCGAGAACCTCATCGATGCGATCGGACTGACCGGGGGCGATCCGCTGGCGCAGGGAGTCGAGCCAGCCCTTGCGCCCCGAGCACGCGAGCCACAGGTTTTCCTGCGGCGTGGCCTGCTCGAACACCGAGGGCTTCTGGAACTTGCGCCCGATGCCGGCCCGCGCGATCTGCGGCTCGCTCATGCGGGTGAGATCAAGGGTCTGCCCCAGGAAGGCCTTGCCGCTGTCGGGCCGGGTCTTGCCGGTGATGACATCCATCATGGTCGTCTTGCCGGCGCCGTTCGGGCCGATGATCGCCCGCAGCTCGCCATCATCGATCGACAGCGTCAGCTTGTTCAGTGCCTTGAAGCCGTCGAAGGCGACCGTGATGTCTTCGAGGTACAGGATGACCTTGTGAGAGAGGTCGATCTCGCCGGGCACCACCCGGTGGCCGCCGGAGGCAAAGCCGCCCTCGCCGGCGCCAGGCTCCATCGACTCCCGCATCGCCCTGATCTGGGCCTGGGTGCCGGGCTTTCCGATCGGATCGCTCATGCCTGCCCCTTGCCTGCGCGACGACGCTCGCGCCACTGCGCCGCCAGGCCGACCACACCCCGCGGCAGCGCGAGCGTGACCACGATGAACAGCAGCCCCAGGAAGAACAGCCAGAGCTGCGGGAAGGCCTGGGTGAACCAGCTCTTGGACAGGTTCACCAGGAAGGCGCCCACGATGGGCCCCACCAGTGTGCCGCGACCGCCCACCGCCACCCAGACCGCGATCTCGATCGAGTTCGCGGGGCTCATCTCGCTGGGGTTGATGATGCCCACCTGCGGCACATAGAGCGCGCCCGCGATCGCGCAGAGCAGCGCGGAGATGACCCAGGCCGCGAGCTTGTAGGGCACCGGGTTGTAGCCCAGGAACATCACGCGGGCCTCGGCATCGCGGATCGCCTCGAGCACGCGGCCGAACTTGGAGCGCACCAGCCAGCGGCACAGCAGGAAGGCCAGCAGCAGGCACAGCGCCGAGGCGGCGAGCAGCGCGGCGCGCGTGCCGGGCGCGGTGATCGGCTGGCCGAAGATGCGCTTGAAGTCGGTGAAGCCGTTGTTGCCGCCGAATCCGGTCTCGTTGCGGAAGAACAGCAGCATGGCCGCATAGGTGAGCGCCTGCGTGACGATCGACAGGTACACGCCCTTAATGCGGGAGCGGAACGCGAACCAGCCGAAGACCAGCGCCAGCAGCCCCGGCACCAGCAGCACCATCAGCATCGCCCACCACCACTGGTCGGAGCCCTGCCAGAACCAGGGAAGCTGCTTCCAGTCGAGGAACACCATGAAGTCGGGCAGATCGGCGCCGTAGCTGCCGTCACGCCCGATCTGGCGCATCAGGTACATGCCGAAGGCATACCCTCCCAGCGCGAAGAACAGGCCGTGCCCCAGGGACAGAATGCCCGCGAAGCCCCACACCAGGTCCATGGCCACCGCCACCGTGGCGTAGCACAGGATCTTGCCCACCAGCGTGACCGCGTAGGTGCTGGGCCGCAGGGCATTGCCCTCGGGCAGGAGCACATGGGCGAGCGGCGCCAGCACGCCGATCAGGCAGAACACGCCTAGCGCGGCCGCCCACTCGGGCCGCGAGAGCATCGGACGAGACCAGGGCGTCATGCGTCCACCTGCCTTCCCTTCAGCGCGAACAGCCCCTGCGGCCGGCGCTGGATGAAGATGATGATGAACACCAGCACCAGGATCTTGGCGATCACCGCGCCCGCCCAGCCTTCCAGGAACTTGCTGACCACGCCCAGCCCGAAGCTCGCGATCACCGTCCCGGCAAGCTGACCGACGCCGCCCAGCACCACCACCATGAAGCTGTCCACGATGTAGGCCTGGCCCATGTCGGGGCCGACATTGCTGAACTGCGAGAGCGCCACGCCGCCCAGCCCGGCGATGCCCGAGCCCAGCCCGAAGGCGAGCGCATCAGTGCGCCCGGTGGGCACACCCAGGCACGAGGCCATGCGCCGGTTCTGCGTCACCGCGCGCACGTACAGACCCAGGCTGGTGCGCACCAGCAGCAAGGCCACCGCGGCCAGCACGCACAGGGCAAAGCCCACGATCACGATGCGGTTCCAGGGCAGCACCAGGTTCGCGGACAACTCCAGGCCGCCCGACATCCACGACGGATTGGCGAGCTCCACGTTCTGTGCGCCGAAGAGCGAGCGCGCGCCCTGCGCCAGGAGCAGCGACACGCCGAAGGTGGCCAGCAGCGTCTCGAGCGCCCGGCCATACAGGAAGCGGATGACGGTGCGTTCGATGACCATGCCCACCGCCCCTGCCAGCAGGAATGCCACCGGCACCGCCGCCACCACGTACCAGTCGACCCATTGCGGCAGCCAGGCTCGGAACGCCGACTGCGTGAGATAGGTGGCATAGGCGCCGACCATCAGCAGTTCGCCGTGCGCCATGTTGATCACGCCCATCACGCCGTAGGTGATCGCCAGCCCCAGGGCTGCGAGCAGCAGCACGCTGCCCAGCGAGATGCCAGTGAGCACCCGCCCGACCCACTCCGAGCGCGCCAGCCGCGAGGCGATCTGGGCCAGGGTCTCGTCGATCGCCTGCTGCACCTTGGGATCGGTCTCGTCGCGGCGTCGCTCGGAAAGCAGGCTGCGCACCTGCGGGTCGTCGCTGCTTGCGAACGATCGGATCGCCTGCACCCGCCGCGCGGGGTCCGGGTCGGCGAGGTCGATGCGCGCGAGCGCCTGCCGAAGAAAGGGGAGCATCGCGGGATCGGCCTGCTTCTCGATCGCGCGGGCAATGGCATCGCGCTGCCCGGCCTCGGCCGACTCGGCAAGCGCCTTGGCCGCCTCGAGCCGCACCTTGGCGTCGCTCGATTCGAGCTGCAGCCCGGCCATCATGGTCTCGATCTCGGCGCGCAACCGGTTGTTCGCCATGATCGCCTCGGACTTCGGCACGGCCACCGCCGAGCCATCGTCCAGGCGCATCGCCTTGCCGTCCTGGACCATCACGGCCACACCGGCATCGAAGTGCAGGCGCCCGTCGCCGAGCGCCTCGAGCACGCGCGCCACCAGCGGATCGCCGGTAGCCACGATCGCGGCCAGCGCCGCGGAGCGCGCGTCGGCGTCATCGCCGGCGAGCGGTTCGATCATCTTGGAGGGCAGCGCCGCGGCAAGCGGCGCCCAGCACCACAGGAAAAGGCCGCCTACGAGGGCGGCCAGACCCGCCCGCCAGCGCGGCGAGCGCAGCCGGCGGGCTTGCTCCTCACCAGCCTCGCCACGCGCCAGACTCGGCCGGTCGGTCATCAGGTCCATGGGGATTCAGTTCCGGAAAAAAAGGGGCCGGGTTTTCGTTCCCGGCCCCGAATCCAGCTACCGAGGATCCTGCCGAGGCATCAACTGCCGATCAGACGTTCTGCTTGCCTTCGTTGCCCGGAATGAACGGGCTCCAGGGCTGGGCGCGAACCGGGCCCTTGGTCTTCCAGACCACGTTGAACTGGCCATCGGCGCGCACCTCGCCGATCATCACCGGCTTGTGCAGGTGATGGTTGGTCTTGTCCATGGTGAGCTCGAAGCCGCAGGGCGCCTTGAACTTCTGGCCGCCCATGGCATCGATCACCTTGTCCACCTCGACGGTCTTGGCCTTCTCGACCGCCTGCTTCCACATGTGGATGCCCACGTAGGTGGCTTCCATCGGGTCGTTGGTGACAACCTTGTCGGCGTTCGGGAGGTTCTTGGCCTTGGCGTAGTCGCGGAACTTCTTGATGAAGGCGTCGTTCTCGCCGTTCTTCACCGACATGAAGTAGTTCCAGGCGGCCAGGTGACCCACCAGCGGCTTGGTGTCCACGCCACGCAGTTCCTCCTCGCCCACCGAGAAGGCCACCACCGGGACGTCCTTGGCCTTCAGGCCCTGGTTGCCGAGTTCCTTGTAGAAGGGCACGTTCGAATCGCCGTTGATCGTGGAGATCACGCAGGTCTTGCCGCCGGCGGCAAACTTCTTGATGTCGGCCACGATGGTCTGGTAGTCGCTATGGCCGAAGGGCGTGTACTTCTCGTCGATGTCCGACTCCTTCACGCCCTTGCTCTTCAGGAAGGCGCGCAGGATCTTGTTGGTGGTGCGGGGGTACACATAGTCGGTGCCCAGCAGCACGAAGCGCTTGGCGCCGCCGCCTTCCTTGCTCATCAGGTACTCGGTGGCCGGGATCGCCTGCTGGTTGGGCGCGGCACCGGTGTAGAACACGTTCTTCTCGAGCTCTTCACCCTCGTACTGCACCGGGTAGAAGAGCAGGCCATTGAGCTCCTTGAACACCGGCAGCACCGACTTGCGCGACACCGAGGTCCAGCAGCCGAACACCGCGGCAACCTTGTCCTGGGTCAGCAGCTGGCGGGCCTTCTCGGCGAACAGGGGCCAGTTGGAGGCCGGGTCGACCACCACCGCCTCGAGCTTCTTGCCCAGCACGCCGCCCTTGGCGTTGATCTCGTCGATCGTCATCAGGACGGTGTCCTTCAGCGCGGTCTCGGAGATCGCCATGGTGCCCGACAGCGAGTGCAGCACGCCGACCTTGATCGTGGCGCCCTGCGCGAAAGCCGGCGGCAGGCCGGCAGCGGAGACCGCCGCGGTGGCGGCTGCCGACTTGAGGAATGTGCGACGCGTCATTGAAACTCCCTGGATCGAGAAGGATGTTGTGGAGGAGATCGCCCGCTCAAGGAGCGACGCGTCTTCCAAAGCAACCCTCATGCCAACGGGCAATTAGCCGGGATGAGCGGTGCCGACACGGTGCGGCCGCGCCAATCCGGGCGCTGTTTCGCACCAGACAGAGGCAATGCGCCACGACGGTGCGGACAGCCAGCATTCGGTGCATGCCAAAACCGGCCCGGTGATCGGAGGGCTGCTTGCTAGACTCCCGACCGGATCCCTTCATGCGCTTGTCCCTGCCGCCCGCCCTCGCCCACCACTGGCGCGTCCGCAACCCGTTCCAGGGTCGCTTCCAGGCTCACGGGCGTCTGCTGCTGCTCTTCCTTGGCATGAACGCGCTGGTCCGGCTGGGCCTCACGGTCTTCAACCAGGACCTCACGCTGCTCGCCCCCTGGCGCCTGCTGCCTGCCATGCTGATCGGGGCGGGTTTCGACCTGTGCGTCGGGCTGGCCGCGCTCGTGCCGCTGGTCTGGCTGATGGCGATCTGGCCTCGCCAGCGGCTGCGCGGCGATCGCGGCCTGCGCCTGGCCTGTGGCGTGCTCCTCGCCCCGCTATGCCTGCTCGCCACCTTCGTGGCGCTGTCCGAGTTCACGTTCTGGCAGGAATTCGCCTCGCGCTTCAACTTCATCGCCGTGGAGTATCTGATCTACACCAAGGAGGTGATCGGCAACATCCGCGAGTCGTACAACATGCCGGTGCTGCTGGGCGGCGTCGCCCTGACCGCCATGGGGCTGTGGCTGCTGGCCTGGCGATGGGCGCTTGCGCCTCTCGCCCACGCGCGCCCGGCGGCCCCTGCCAGGCGCCATTGGCGCCCCGGCCTCCTGCTGGGCCTCGCGGCCCCGGCCCTGCTCCTGGCGTCCTGCGACGCGCGCCTGAAGGAATTCTCGGGCGACAGCCAGCTCAACGAGCTGGCCGGCAATGGCTACTTCGACTTCTGGCATGCCTTCCGCCACAACCAGCTCGACTACGAGCGCTTCTACCGCACCCTGCCCGTGGCCGAGGCCGAGCGTCGGGTGGCGGCGCGCTATCAGGATCAGGCCGCTGCCGCCAAGCGTGCGCAGGAAGCCGCCCCGACGAGCCCGGCCCAGACCGGTGCCGGCGGGGATCGGCTGCCCTTCTCGCGTGTGGTTGCGGGCGCCGCCTCGCCGCTGCCGCTCAACGTGGTGATGGTCTCGATCGAGAGTTTCAGCGCTTCGTTCATGGGCACCTTCGGCAATGCACAAGGGCTCACGCCCAACCTTGACCGGATCGCCCGCGAGGGGCTGCTCTTCACCCGCGTATACGCCACCGGCACCCGCACCGTGCGCGGCCTCGAGGCGCTGACCCTGTCGGTGCCCCCCACGCCGGGTCATTCGATCGTGAAGCGCCCCGACAACGCCGGCCTGGTCAGCCTCGGGGGCGTGCTGGCCGAACAGGGCTACGAGCCGATCTATCTCTACGGCGGCTACGGCTACTTCGACAACATGAATGCGTTCTTCGGCGGCAACGGCTACACCGTGGTCGACCGCACGGCGCTGCGTCCCGAGCAGATCCACTTCGAGAACATCTGGGGCGTGGCCGATGAAGACCTCTTCGATCTGACCCTGCGCGAACTCGATGCCCGCCACACGGCCGGGCGGCGCTTCTTCGCGCATGTCATGACCACCTCCAACCACCGGCCCTTCACCTATCCCGAAGGCCGGATCGACATCCCCAGCCACAGCGGACGCGAGGGTGGCGTGAAGTACACCGACTACGCCATCGGCCGCTTCATCGCGCAGGCCCGCACCCGCCCCTGGTTCGGCAACACCCTGTTCGTGCTGGTGGCCGATCACACCCATCAGGGCCGCGGCAAGCAGGACCTGCCGCTGGAGGCTTATCACATCCCACTGATCTTCCTGGCGCCCGGCCACATCGCCCCCGGACGCATCGAGACCCTCGCCTCGCAGATCGATGTCGGGCCCACCCTGCTGGGCATGCTCGGTGTCGGCTACCGATCGCGCTTCTTCGGCCAGGACATCCTGCGCGAGGGGCGCGACAAGCCGCGCGCCTTCATGGCCAATCAGCAGACCCTGGGCTACTACCGCGACGAACGCATGGTGGAGTTGCGCCCGAACCGTCGCCAGCGGGTGATCGACGCCCGCACCGGAGAACCGGTGGACGACACCGCGGCGACCGAAATGACCGCAGAGGCGATCAGCCTCTACCAGGTGGCCGCCCGCGCCTACCGCCAGGGCGACCTGCGGGCATCGCCGCGGCCGGCGCGCTGAGCCAGAAGGACCACGGGCGGGTGCGCGTCAGGCAGGGTGTGTGCCTGCCCGCGCGCGCAGGCTGGCGTCACCAGCCCCGATGATGGTGATGATGGGGGTGGTGCCAACCGGGTTCTACCCAGCCCTGACGGTAGGCCCAGCGCGGCGGTATCGGGCGCCAGCCATAACCCACCACCACCGGCCCGCCGGCCACCGGGTATGGCGCAACCGGATAAGGCGCGACGGGATACGGCGCGGGCACCGCCACCGGATAGTGACCGTAGCCTGGCGCCACGGGGTAGGCGCCGTAGCCAGGAGCGGCCGGGGCAGGCAGCGGGGTAGCCACCACGGGCGGGGGCAGCGGCGCCGCGATCACCGCGGGCGCCCGGGCCGCCTGCGCGGCGATCAGCGCACCCACCACGGCGCCCGCCAGGGCGCCCTGCTCACGGTCGCCCCAGGCATGGGCCGCCGGCGACGCCGCCACCGCGCCCAGGGTCACGACCGCCATCACGGGCTTCATCAGCTTGCGCATGTTTGTTGTCTCCGATCGGGGAACAGCCCCGTTCCTGGACAACGCGCCCCACACGAGCGCCGTGCACCGCCCGGCGGGTTTGCCGCCGGGACAATGGTGAGCGGATGTAACGCGGGCGCCGGGAATCAGGCCGCGGCCAGTTCCGACACGTCGATCCGGTAGAGGTCGGCCACGTTGTCGCACAGGATCGCGTCCCGTTGCGCGGGGCTGAGCCCGGCGGCCTGCTTGGCCAGCATCTCCTGCGACCAGGGCCAGGTGGAGTCCGAGTGCGGGAAGTCATTGGCCCACATCAGCCGCTTCCAGTTCATCTGGTCGACACTGCGGAAGGCCACCCAGTCGTCCTGGAAGGTGGTGTAGATGTGCTCGGAGAAGTACTCGCTGGGCAGCCGATCGAGCGTGACACCGCGGGCGAGCCAGTTGCGATGGCGCTTGTAGGCGTGATCCATGCGATACAGGTAATGCGGCACCCAGCCGGCATCGGCCTCGACGCAGACCACGCGAAGGTCAGGGTGGCGCTGGAACACGCCGCCGAAGATCAGCGTGCCCATGATGTCCTGGTTGCCGCGGATGATCGACAGGAAGCTGTTGATGCGCGGCCCCCGAACCGGCGCGGTCTCGCGCGTGGTGAGGATATGGAAGGACAGCGGCAGCCCCAGGCTCACCGAGGCCTCCCAGACCGGGTCGTAGATGGGGGAGTCGTAGTCTTCCTGGGCCGGGTTGCCGGGCATCATGACCCCGCGCAGGCCCAGCGCCTTGATGGCCCGGAAGTCCTCGATCATCTCGGCCGGAGACCGACCGGCGGTCTGCCCGCAGCCCAGCAGGCGGCTGGGATGGCGGCCGCAGTACTCGGCGATCCAGCGGTTGTACGCGTCGAAGCAGGCCTTCTTGTAGTCGTAGTCGGGGTGGTTGCACAGGAGCATCCCCACCGTGGGATAGATGACCTCTGCGGCAACCCCATCGCGGTCCTGGTCGGCCAGACGGGCGTCGGGATCCCAGCCGCCCCGGTGCAGTTCACTGAAGCGCACGCCCGTGGCGGTGATGGCCTCGGGCGGCTTGCCGGCGGCGGCTACCAGACCGAGATGAATGGGCTTGTCCATGCCGTCGATCTGGAACACGTCACCGTGGGCTTCAGTGGCCACGATGCGCGGCGCCCGGTCGCGCCAGGCCCGGTCGATATGCGCGGTGTAGGTGTCGGGCGCTTCGGTGATGTGCGAGTCGGCTGAGATGATCGGACGGGTCACGGCGCTTCTCCTTGGGGTTGGTTCGACTATAGCCCTCGCGGGGCGCGGCGGATGGCTCAGGCCTGCGTGGGCGGTCCGACATCCGCAGACGCGCCCGAGGGCGCTCCTGCAGCGGCTCCGTGGCGCCCTGCGCCGGCCGCGAAACGGGCGGCGCCAGCGCGCGCCTCGAGTCGCCGGGCGTCGGTGGCCAGGGCCAGTTCGCGTTCGATGGCCGCGGCAAGATCAAGGTCGGCCTGCCCCAGCGTCGAGGCCCGATCGCTGAGCATGGCGATCGGCGGGAAGGCCGCGATCTGCCGCGCCAGCGCTTGCGCCTGCGCGTACGCGGTGCCGTCGTCGACCACCCGGTTGACCAGTCCGATGCGCTCGGCCTCCTCGCCGCTGACGGCACGCGCGGTGAGCAGCATGTCGAGCGCGCGGCTCATGCCGATCAGGCGCGGCAGGCGCACCGTGGTGCCATCACTCATCGGCACACCCCAGCGACGCGACAGCACGGCAAAGCTCGCGCTGCGCTCGGCCACTCGCAGATCGCACCACAGCGCCAGACCCAGGCCGCCGGCGCAGGCATGGCCGGCCACCGCCGCGATCACCGGCTTGGCCGGCGCGCGGTGCAGCGGGCCTTGGGGGCTGCCGGCCCAGGGAATGTAGTCGACCCCGGCGGCCAGTTCCTTGAGGTCGGCGCCGGCGCAGAAGTGCCCACCCGCGCCGGTGAGCACGGCCACGCTCGCCTGCGGGTCGGCCTCGAAGTCGCGGATGGCCTGCGCCAGCTGCAGGCTCGCCTCGCGATCCAGCGCGTTTCGCGCTGACGGTCGGTTGATCACCAGGGTGGTCACCGCGCCCTCGCGCGTGACGAGAATCTTGTCGGACATGGCATGCATTTCCTGCGTGGCGGGCGCGTCGTCAGAAGACGGCATGCTCCCCGGCGTGATGGCGGATCTCGCCGGCGATGAGCGCCCGGTAGTGATCCGCAAGCGTGTCGGTGCCGGTGGACGGCGTGGCGGCGGCATCGTACCGGCCGCTGCGCGGGTCGAGGACCAGCATCGATTCGGTGGCGTAGTAGTGCCCGATGCGCGCGAGCTCGGCCTTGGCGGCCAGCGTTGACGAGAGGCGGCCGCCCAGCCCGAGCGCAGCGCCGATCCCGCGCAGCATCGCGGGCGGCACCGATCGAAAGCGCGGCGCGCGTCCCGTCAGCGCGAACAGCAGGTCGCCCTGCTCGCGCGGCGTGATCGCCGCGCCAGGCCCACCGATGGGCAGCACCCGGTTGTGCCGGTCGGGGCGATCGAGGCAGTCGACGATGAAAGCGGCCAGATCGCGATCGCTGATCGGCTTGCAGGCGGTCAGCGCGCCATCGCCAAAGAGCAGGAACGGCTTGCCCGCCAGCACCCGCGCCACCTGGCCGGACAGCGACTTTAAGAACGCCGTGGGGCGCACGATCGAATAGGCCAGCCCCGACTCGACCAGGGCCTGTTCCGCCGCGAGCTTGGCGTGCTGGAAAGCGAGCCTGGGTTTCTGCACGCAGATCGCCGAGAGCAGCACGAACCGTGGCACGCCCAGCGCGAGCGCCGCCTGCACCGCATGACGATTGGCGAGATGGTCGACCGCCCAGGCCTGCGCCGGCACGCCGCTGCGGGAGGCCAGGCACGAGATGATCGCGTCGAAGCGCTCGCCGCGCAGGCCATCGCGGCGCAGTGACTCAGCGTCGGTGACCTGACCGAAGCGCAGTTCGGCGCCCGCGAGCACCTGAGCCAGGGTGTCGTCATGGGTGCCGGGCCCGCCGTTCGCAGCCGGCCGCAGAAAGCACACCGTATCGTGTCCACGGTCGATCAGGGCGCGCGCGCAGGCCTGCCCGATGGTGCCGCTGGCGCCCAGCAGAAGCACCCGGCGACGGGTCTGGGGAGCGGACGTCTCGGAGCTCACGCGGCGCCGGGCGGGTCAGCGCTTGCGAGCAGATGGAACACCAGGCT
The DNA here is from genome assembly GCA_037146935.1 of Burkholderiales bacterium. GTDB lineage: Bacteria > Pseudomonadota > Gammaproteobacteria > Burkholderiales > Burkholderiaceae_E > Quisquiliibacterium. The sequence goes on along the minus strand of JBAWWD010000013.1, from coordinate 34,485 downwards.
GTTCATGAGCCCGTCTCGGGTGGGAATCAGGACTCGGCCACGGCGCCGCTGCGCAGCAGCGCGGCGATCCGCTCGTCTTCGTAGCCCAGCAGTTCGCCAAGCACCGCGCGCGTGTCATCGCCCGGCAGGTGCGGCGCAGGCCCGCGGGGATGCACCGGGTGCCCGTCCAGGTGGTAAGGGCTCGCCGTGACGCGAACCGGGCCGACCACCGCATGCTGCAGCGTGGGAAAGAAGGCGCGCTGCGCGAGATGCTCGGAGGCGATCACCTCGGCCGGGCGCAGCACCGGCGCGCAGGGCACGCGCGCGGCCTCGAGGGCCTGCAGCGCGGCCTCGACGCTGGCAAAGCCGTCGAGCCAACCGGTGATGATGGCCCGCAGTTCGGGCCAGTGACGGGAGCGGGCCTCGGTGCTGGCAAAGCGCGGATCGCTCGCCAGCTCAGGGCGCTGGAGCAGGCCGAGCATGCGCTGCCAGAGATCGGTGCCGCCGACGATCTGCATGGCCAGGTAGCGCCCGCCGATACCGTGCACCACCATGCCCGGGCGAGGGTTGCCATGCTCCTTGCCGCCATTGAGCACGGAGGGATAGGTGACGCTGTCGGCGCCCACCAGGGTCTCGAGCATGGAGACATCGATGCGGGCGCCCTGCCCGGTGCGAAAGCGTCGCAGGAGCGCGCCGCCGATCGCCGCGGCGGCCTGCGTGGCGGCCAGCACATCGGCAGCCTGCAGGTTGGACGCACGCGGGCTGGCCTCGTCGCCCTGCTCCAGGTGCATCAGCCCCGAGATCGCGTTGGTGGTGTGCGCGAAGGCGGGCCGGTTGCGCCAGGGCCCGGTCTGCCCGTAGCCGGAGATCGAGCAGTAGACGATGTCGGGCTTGACCGCCTTCACCGCCTCGTAGCCGCAGCCCAGGCGATCGACCACGCCAGGCGCGAAGTTCTCGATGAACACATCGGCGCGCCGGGCCAGATCGAGCAGCACCGCGATGCCCTGCGTGCTCGACAGGTCGATGGCCACGCTCTGCTTGCCGGCGTTCACGCGGTTGAAGTAGGTGCTCTGATCGGTACGACCCGGTTCGATCTGGTGGGTGACGAAGCGGGTGTCGTCGCCCGTGACGGGCCGCTCGATCTTGATCACGCGGGCGCCCATGTCGGAGAGCAGCCGGGTGCAGTACGGCCCTGCCAGCACCCGGGTGAGGTCGACGATGAGGATGCCGGCAAGCGGCAGGGAGGAATCGGGCGGCGTCATGGCGAGCGGGCTCCTGGGCGAAAGCGACCTGCCGGATGCCGGCAATGTGCACCGGTTTGTCCGCGGAGCGGTCGGGCGCGGCGCAATTTCCGGACGCACGCCGCGTCAGCCCGGGCGGGCGCGCCCCGGGTCTGCGCCTTGACCGGACGGCCCTGGCCACCCACCATCGCGGCCTGATCGAACCCTGCTGGAGCCCCCGCCATGCTGCCGCTGACCGGCTATGCCGAACGCCTCTCTGTCCGCCCCGGCGAGACCCTGCGCTTTCATGTGGCCAACGCCACCGGTGCAGCGGTGAGCGCGTCGGTGGTTCGGGTGATCTGCGCCGACCCGAACCCGGCCATTGGCGGCGTGAGCACCGAACCGGTCGCCATCGATGTGCGCTGCCTCGCCGCGCCTGGGCCGCAGACCGTCCCGCTCGGCTCTTGCGCGGCCCTGGGCCGCGGCGGACTGCTGCGTGCGGCCGGCAGCCTCAGCCTCGGCCTGCGCCTGATGCCCACGCTCGCGCTCGAACGCCGACAGGTCGTCCTGTCCGCCCGGGATTCGCAGGGGCGAGGCCTGAGCCTGGAGCTCACCCCGACGCGCGCCCTGCTCGCCCGGATCGCCACCACCGCGGGGGAGGTGCTGCTGCACACGCAACGGCCGGTCGATCTGCATGAATGGGCTGAGGTGACGCTTGTCGTGGATGCCGCGTCTCGTGAGGCCCGCCTGTGCGTCAGTCCGCTGGCATCGGCCGCCGCTGCCGCTGACACCGCGGTGGCCGCCCTGCCTGGCGACTTCATGCCCGCCGACGACCGCACCCGCCTGAGCCTGGCGAGCGCCCGCGCCGATGCGCCGCAAGACTGCTTCAATGGCCGCCTGGAGAACCCCTGGCTGATCGCCCGCGCCCTGAGCCAGGATGCGCTGCGCAGCGTCAACCCGGCTGTTCACCCCGACTGCCTGGCCGCGTGGGACTTCAGCCAGGCGATGCACAGCCAGCAGGTGGTCGATGCCGGGCCGCACGGCCATCATGGCGAGCTGATCAACACCCCCACCCGGGCCGTGCGCGGCTCGCGCTGGAACGGCGAGGAGCACTGCTTCCGGCATGCGCCCGCGCAGTACGCGGCCATCCACTTCCACGATGACGATCTCGACGACTGCCGCTGGCCGGCCACGCACGAGCTGCGCATCCCCGAGGACTGCCGCTCCGATGCCTACGCCCTGATGCTCAGCGCGGGCGGCGTGGCCGAGAACATCCCGTTCTTCGTGGTGCCGCCCCGCGGGCAGGCGAACGCCCGGATCGCGGTGCTGGTCTCCACCTACACCTACACGGTGTATGGCAACCATGCCCGCCCGGAGTGGATGAACGATCCGGCCTGGCGCGCCGCGCATGTGGCTCAGGCCCGCGACTGGGGCGCCTACCCCTACAACCCGGGCGAGCATCGTGACTACGGGCTCTCCACCTACAACTACCACACCGACGGATCCGGGATCGGGCTGGTGACCTGGCGCCGGCCGATGCTCAACCTGCGGGTGGGTTACTTCACCTACCCCTACCCGGAGATCCGCGCCTCGGGGCTGCGCCACTATCCGGCCGACAGCCACCTGCTCATGTGGATGGCCCACCAGGGCCATGCCGTTGACCTGATCACCGATGCCGAACTGCAGCAGGAGGGTGCGGCGCTGCTGGCGAACTACCGGGTGGTCGTCACCGGCAGCCACCCGGAATACCACACCGCGGCCATGCTCGATGCGCTGCAGGCGTACCGCGACCAGGGCGGGCGCCTGGTCTATCTCGGCGGCAACGGCTTCTACTGGAAGATCGCGCTCGATCCCGCCCGCGAGGGCGTGATCGAGATCCGCCGTGGCGAAGGCGGCATTCGCGCCTGGGCGGCCGAGCCGGGCGAGTACCACAACCAGTTCGACGGACAGTACGGCGGGCTGTGGCGCCGCAACGGCCGACCGCCGCAGAAGCTCGTGGGCGTGGGCTTCACGGCCCAGGGCAACTTCGTGGGCTCGCACTACCGGATCCGCCCCGAAGCCCGCCAGGACGCGCGCGTGAACTGGATCCTCGAGGGGGTGAACGCGCCAACCGTGGGCGGCGAAGGCTTCTCGGGCCATGGCGCGGCAGGCTTCGAGCTCGACCGCGCGGACTCGCGCCTGGGTTCGCCGGCCAGCGCGGTGGTCATCGCCTCCTCGGAGGATCACCCCCCGGAGGCGCCCTGGGTGCTGGTGCCCGAGGAGCAGCTCACGCACATCACGACCATCCCTGGGCGCAGCCACCGCGAGCTGATCCGCGCCGACATGACCTACTTCGACTGCCCCGGCGGCGGGGAGGTGTTCTCGGTGGGGTCGATCACCTTCTGCGGCTCGCTGCCCGTGAACGGATTCGACAACGACATCTCGCGGATCCTGGACAACGTCATCCGCCGCTTCAGCCGCTGAGGAGCGGGCTCGCCACTGCGGCGCGTCGAGCTACTGTGTGTCGAGCTACTGTGTGTCGAGCTACTGGGTCCCGGGCTACTGGGTCTCGATCTTCGCCTCGCGGATGGCCTTCTCCCACTTGGCCATCTCCTGCCGGTTGCGGCTGGCCAGCGCCTCCGGGCTGCCCGGTTCGACGCTGAAGCCATTGGGCTCGAACTTCTCGAGCACCTCGCGGCTAGTCACCGCGGCGTTGACCGCCTGGTTGAGACGGGTGATCAGTTCGCGAGGCGTGCCGGCGGGCGCGAACACCGCGAAGTAGGCCGTGAGCTCGAAGTCCTTCAGGCCAAGCGCCTCGTTCACCGTGGGGAGTTCAGGCACCGCCGCCGAGCGGCGGGTGGAGGTGACCGCGAGGCCGCGGATCTTGCCGGCCTTGTACTGCGGCACGGTCACCGCGAAGTCGGCGGTGAACATCATCACCTGGCCGCCGATGAGATCGGTCATGGCTGCCGGCCCGCTCTTGTAGGGCACCGGATTCATGCGGATGCCTGCCACGCTGGCCAGCATCTCGGAGGACACCTGCTGCGAGGTGCTGGCATAGGCGAAGCTGACCTGCCCGGGACGCGCGCGGGCAAGCTCGACGAATTCCCGGAGGGTTCTGGCAGGCACCTCGTTGTTGACGCCGATCATGAGCGGCACCGACCCGATGTAGGCCACCGGCGCGAATGCGGTGTCCTGGTCGTAGGGCAGCTTCTTCATGAGGTACTTCAGCGCCGCGTTGGTGCTGTTGGTGCCCACCAGAATGGTGTAGCCGTCAGGCGCGGCCTTGGCCACGGCGTCGGCGCCGAGCATGCCGTTGACGCCCGGACGGTTCTCGACGATGACCGGCTGCCCCAGGCCCTGCGTCATCTTCTCGGCCAGGGCGCGGGCGATCTGGTCGGTGGCGCTGCCGGCCGCGAATGGCACGATGGCGCGGATGGGCTTGGCCGGATAGCCCTGGCCAAAGGCGGGCGCGCTGGTCGCCAGCGCGGCGAGCAGCAGGAGCAGGTGATGGCGAATGGGCAGCATGGGAATCCTTCCGATGACGATGCGCGCCGATTTCGCCGGGGCAAGGCCCATGGTGATGCCGGACACGCGTGAAGCCGCGAGTTTGGCACGGAAGCCGGAGGCGTCCGGTTTCCGGCGCTCGCGCGCACCGCGCAGCCCGCATGGGCCGTACGATGCCTCGCGCTGACCCGCAGCGCACCCGGGCGAATCACGCACCCTGCCCTTGAACCCGACCGAAGGAATCGCCATGACTCGCACCGATCGCCGCAGCCTGCTGCGGGCTGTCGCAGGCACCGCCGCCGCCGCCGCGCTGCCTCAGGGCGCTGCCCGCGCCCAGTCGGGCAGCTACCCCAACCGGCCGATCAAGCTGATCGTGGCCTCGCCGGCGGGTGGCCTCACCGACAACTATGCGCGGATGTTCGCCGAGCACCTCACCGCCCGTTATGGCCAGCCCGCGGTGGTGGAAAACCGCCCCGGCGCCAGCGGCATCGTCGGCCTGGAGGCGATGGTGAAGTCACCGACCGATGGCTACACCATCGCCTTCGGGTCGACCGGCATGTTCTTCCAGGCCAGGGTGCTCTACAAGCGGCTGCCCTATGACGTCGACAAGGAGATCACGCCGATCGCCATCTTCCCCACCGGCCCGCTGGCGCTGGCGGCCACCGAGCGCAGCGGCATTCGCGACTTCCGCAGCATGATCGAGTACGCGAAGCGCAATCGCACCACCATGGGCAATTACGTGAAGGGCTCGTACCAGCAGATCCTGGCGGAGAACTGGAACCGCGAGCACGGCTGCAAGTTCGAGCTCATCCACTACAAGGGCGAGGTGCCGATGTGGGTGGACATGGCCGGCGGCCAGCTCGACGTGGCCATCGGCAGCTACCAGGCGTTCGCCAAGCTGCGCGACAAGGGCCTGCGGCTGATCGGCGTGACGGGCAAGCTGCGCTCGCCGCGCGAACCCGAGGTGCCGACCATGGTCGAGCAGGGCTTCAGCGGCCCGATCGCGCGGCTGGAGGCCACCATCATTCTCGTGGCCCATGCGTCGGTGCCGGCGCCCATCCTCGAACTGATCGGCAAGGCCGCCGTCGAAAGCAATGACACGGCCCGGGCCAAGGCCATGCGCGAGGCCATGGGCATCACCGACCTGATCATCGGTCGCAACGAGGCCTTGCGCATGTGGCGGGAGGACGGGCCGGTGTGGATCCGCGAGGTGCAGGCGCTCAACCTGCCGGTGGATTGACCCGGCGGCGGCCCCGGTACCGCCCTCCTCTTCCCCTGATGCTTTCGTCACGACCAGGAGACCGCAGATGTCCCGAGTCCCATTCCTGACTGCCCGCGCGCTGCGCATTGGCATGACCTTGCTCGCGATGGCCGCGTCGGCTGCGATCGCCCCGCACGTCCAGGCCCAGGACTACCCCAGCAAGCCGATCCGCTTCGTGGTGGCCTCGGCGGCCGGTGGCGTGGTGGACATCCGCGCCCGCCGATTCGGGGCGCGTCTGGCCGAACTGCTGAAGCAGCCGATCGTCGTCGAGAACCGACCCGGCGCGTCCACCACCATCGGCGCCGAGTTCGTGGCGCGCGCGGCGCCCGATGGCTACACGGCCCTGTTCGGCGGCAACACCGAGGTGGTCACCGTGCCGGCGCTCGGCATGCCCATCCGCTACGACCCGGTGAAGGACTTCATCCCGGTCGCCCAGTTCACCCTGGGATATCCGGTGCTGGTGGTGCATGGCGGCATGGGCATCCGCACCCTGCCTGCGCTCATCGAATGGGCACGCGCACGCCCGGGCCAGCTGCTGTGCGGCACCTCGGGCCACGGCAGCGGACAGCACTTCGTGTGCGAGCTGCTCGCGCGCAGCGCGAAGATCCAGCTGCGCACCGTGCCCTACAAGGGCACCGGCCCCATGCTCATGGACACCGCGGCGGGCCAGGTCCACATCTCCATCGGCTTTCTGGCCGAGGTCGACAAGCAGTACATCGTGCCCGGCAAGGTGATCCCCCTGGGGGTGCTTGCGCCGCGGCGGATTGCGCGCTTCCCGGATCTGCCCACGATGCAGGAACAGGGGCACGCGGGTTTCGACATGATGTCCTGGACCGGGTTGTTCGTGCCCGCGGGCACACCGCGCGCCGCGGTCACCCGCCTGAACGCCGAGATCACGCGCGTGGTGCGCGAGCCCGAGTTCGCCGCCTGGCTCGCCGACACCGGCAGCGAGGTGGTCACGCCCACCCCGGAACAGTTCCGCGACTTCACCCGTGGCGAGCTCGACCGCTGGAAGAAGATGTCCGACGAGTTCGGCATCAAGTGGGAACAGCAGTAGCCAGCCCGCAGGCGCACCGCCTCGTCCAGGGCCGCTCGATTCGTCCGCCAGGAGCATCCGTCATGATCACCGCCATGCCCCGTCTGGCGATCGCCACCGCCGACTTCGACGGCATCGTCCGCGTCTTCCGGCATGGCCTCGGTCTGCCGGTCATCGACCTCTCCGAGCGTACCGTGCCGCAGCTCGGCGCCCGCATCGCGATGTGCGTGCCCGAGGGCGGCAGCAACATCGAGCTGATGAGCCCGGCCGTGCCCGAGGCGCCCCTCAGCCAGAGCCTCCAACGGTTTCTCGATCGCCGCGGACCGGGCCTCTTCGCCCTCATGCTGGAGGCCCCCGATCCTGACCAGGCCGCCGTCGCGCTCGCGCAGCGGGGCCTGGCGGTGCTGCCGCTGATGGCCGGCGCGGGCGGCCGGGACATCCACCCCGGTTCCACGCACGGGGTGCTGATCCGGGTCTATCCCGACCGCTCGTTCACCGGGCAGGCACCCGCAGGCTGGACGGGTCGGGGCATCTCCGGCGTGCAGCGCGCGGTGATCGCGGTCAAGGACATCGACGCGGCGATCGACACCTATGGGCGCAAGCTCGGGCTGGCCGCGCAGCCGCCGGTGCGCGATGCGCAACGCGGCATCGCGAGCGCCCTGGTGCGGCCGCCGGCCGGCGGGATGATCGAGCTGGTCTCGGTCATCGACCCGACCCAGCCCGGCGGCGCGGCGCTGGCCAGGCAGCTCGCCACCCACCCCATCGGTCTGCATGCCCTGGTGCTGCATGCGCCTGACCCGATGTCGCTGCTGCCCGGACTGCAGGCGGCCGGACTGCCGGCCACGCCCTGCGCAGACATGGCCGGCACGATCGAGATCGCGCCGAGCGCGACCTTCGGTGCGCGCGTGCGGATCGCGCCCGGTGCGGTCGCCGTGGCGGTCCCGGACCGTGGAGCCACGCAATGAGCCGCGTTCGCGGCGATGATGAAGTCGAGTCCTTCGTCAGTCTGTTGCGACGCGACGGCCCCTGCGGCCTGGCCCAGTTCGAGAGCCTCACCACCGCGCATCAGTACGGAGGTCTGTACGGGCTGGTGAAGCGCCACACCGCGCCCGGCGCCCGCGTTCTGGACTGGGGTGCCGGCAACGGCCACTTCACCTTCTACCTGGCGCAACTTCCGCTTCAGGTCACTGCGTTCTCCTTCGGCCCGCCCTCCGACATCCTGACCCGCCTCACCCCGGATCAGTCCCTCAGGGTCACGCATGTGCAAGGCGCGCCGGATGAGGCCGTGAGACTTCCTTTCCCTGACCACAGCTTCGATCAGGTGTTCAGCGTGGGAGTACTCGAGCATGTTCGCGAACACGGCGGCTCGGAGCAGCAAAGCCTGTCCGAAATCAGGCGCGTTCTGCGCCCCGACGGTCTGTTCATCTGCTATCACCTGCCCAATCGTTACAGCTGGATCGAAGCGATCGCCAGAGCGCTGCAACGCGGCAAAGAGCCGCCAGAGCCGCCCGACTGGCCGGGCTATCACCGCTATCGATTCGATCGCGCACAGATCGAGGCGCTATGCAAAGGTGCGGGGCTGTCGCTGATCGACCTCCACGCCTATGGCGCTTTGCCCCGTCAGCCGTTCACGAGCCTGCCTGAAGGTCTTCGTCATTCACGGTGGCTGGCCTCGCTGGTGAACCGCTGTGATTGGCTGCTTGAACACCCTTTCGCCGGCGTGGCGCAGAACTGGGCCCTCGTTGCGCGGGCCGCGCACTCCAATTGATGCCTCCGTGATCCTTGCCGATGGCTCACGCCACTTTCTCGAGCACAACCATGTCCGCATCCCAGAACCCGAGTTCCCAACTCCCCGGCGACTTCCTCACCGTGCGCCCCGAGTGGCTCGCCCGGCACACCGAAGCGGCTCTCGAACCTGAGCTGCCGATCATCGATCCCCACCACCATCTCTGGGTCCACGGCAACGACAGCTACCTGCTGCCCGAACTGCTCGCTGACACCACCACTGGCCATCGCATCGTGGCCACGGTCTACGTGGAGTGCCGGGCCATGTATCGCGCGGGCGCGCCGCTCGAGTCCCGCTCGCTCGGCGAGACCGAGTTCGTCAATGGCGTGGCAGCCATGAGCGCCAGCGGCCTGTTCGGCGCCACGCGCGCGTGCGCCGCCATCGTCGGCAATGTGGACCTGACACTGGGCGATCGGGCCCAGCCGGCGCTGGAAGCGCATGTCGCGGCCGCCGGCGGCCGATTCAAGGGCATCCGCAACGTCTCGGCCTGGCACGCCTCGGGTCTGCGCGCCACCAGCGCCAATCCTCCGCCCGGCTTGCTGCGCGATGCCGGCTTCCGGCGCGGCTTTGCGGCGCTCGCGCGGCTCGGCCTGAGCTTCGACGCCTGGCTGGTGCACACCCAGCTCGATGATTTCCTCGACCTGGCGCGAGCCTTCCCCGACACCACGCTGGTGCTCGATCACGTCGGCGGCCCGCTGGGCATCGGCCCTTATGTCGGCCAGCGCGAGGCGGTGTTCGCCGACTGGCGCCAGCGGATCCAGGCGGTGGCGCAATGCCCGAACGTGCATGTGAAGCTCGGCGGGCTAGGCATGCACACGCCCGGCTTCGACTTCCACCGGCAGCCTGAGCCGCCCCGCTCCGAGGCGCTGGCGCAGGCCTGGCGCCCCTACATCGAGACCTGCATCGAGGCCTTCGGCGCGCAGCGGGCCATGTTCGAGAGCAACTTCCCGGTGGACAAGGGCACCTGCAGCTACGCGGTGCTGTGGAACGCCTTCAAGCGCATCGCGGCCGGCTGTTCGGCTGCCGAGAAGGCCGCGCTGTTTGCCGGCACGGCCGCCCGGGTCTACCGCATGAACGACGTGGCGCTATAGCAGCTTGAAGAGCCTGGGCAGCACCAGCGTGAACCAGGGCACGGCGATCACCGCGAGCAGCCCGGCGCACATCACCGCGATGAAAGGCAGCATCGCGCGCGAGGCGCGGTCGATCGAGATGTCGGCGATGCCGCTGGCGATGAACAGGCCCACACCCACTGGCGGCAGGAACAGCCCGATGCCCACTGCCGCCACGATCACGATGGCGTAGTGGATGGGGTCGATGCCCAGCTGGGTGGCCACCGGCAGCAGACTGGGCAGCAGGATCACCACCGCCGGCAGCCCTTCCACCACCGCGCCAAAGATGATGAACACGATCGCAGTGGCCAGCAGGAACACCAGCGCGCTGCCTGGCACGAGCGTCATCACCTGCAGCAGCATGGCCGGCAACTGCTGCACCGTGAGGAACCAGGAGATCAGGCCGGCGGCGGCCAGCAGCAACCCGACCGCGCCGGTGACCACGCAGGACTGCACGAGGATCTCGGGCAGGTCGCGCCAGGCGATCTCGCGGTAGACGAACAGGCCCACGATGGCCGCATAGAGCACGGCGATCACCGAGGCTTCGGTGGGGGTGGTGATGCCCCCGAGGATGCCGCCAAAGATGATCGCCGGCATGCCCAGCGGAATCAGTGCCCGGGCAAATGCCGCGCCAATCTCCCGCCAGCTCGGCCTGGGGGCCACGGCAATGCCGGCGCGCCCCGCCATCAGCCAGATGTGGACCATCAGCACCGCCGAGATCACCACCGCCGGAATGAACCCGGCCGCAAAGAGCGCGGCCACCGACAGGCCCGCGATGGAGCCGATCACGATCATCAGGATGCAGGGCGGCACCAGGATGCCCATGGCCGACGCCGAGGACACGATGGCCACCGACTGCTCCCGGCTGTAGCCCGCGCGCACCATCGAGGGAATGGTGGTGGAAGCCACGGCCGAGACATCGGCCACGGTAGAGCCCGAGATGCCCGAGAACACATACTCGGCCACCACCACGGCCATCCCCAGACCGCCGCGCACCCAGCCCACCAGCGCGATCGCGAGATCGACCAGCCGGCGGGCGATGCCGCCAGTCTCCATGAGCGCCCCCGCCAGGATGAACAGGGGGAAGGACAGCAGAACGAAGGAATCGATCTGATGCATCATCTGCTGCACGGCGGTGGCCAGCGGCGCCGGCGAGGCGAGCAGCGCGCCCACGAAGCCCGAGCCGCCCACCGTGATGGCCACCGGCGCACCCACCAGCAGCAGCCCCAGGAAGATCAGCACCACCAGGATCATGCCGGCTGCTCCCGCCCGAATGCCTGGCGCAGGGCGTACCCGATGATCAGCACCCCGCCCACCGGCAGCGCGGCATAGAACCAGAGCATCGAGAGCTCCAGCGCATCGGTCACCTGCCGGCTGGCGATGGGATAGATGCCATAGCCGCCCGCCACCAGCACCGCCCCGAACGCGACGGTGGCCAGGGTGACCACATGCTCGGCAACACGCGCGGCGCCGGGCGCAAGGCGGTCGACCAGCAGCTTCATGCGGAAGTGCTGCCCGCGCTTGACCGCCACCGCCGAGCCCAGGAACACGATCCAGATGAAACACAGCCGGGCCACCTCGTCGTACCAGGCGAAGGTGGCCTGCATCACGTAGCGGCTGAACACGCCCAGGAACACGTCGCCGACCAGGGCGAGCATCAGCAGCAGGCAGACCCGCTCGATCAGCATGTCAGGGCCGCGCAGCCGCCTTGGCGGCAGCCACCCACTTGTCGTAGAGGTCCTTGCCCACCTTGCCCTCGACGAACTTGTAGACCGGCTCGGCGCGCTGCTGGAAGACCTTGAGGTCCTTGACCTCGTTGATCTGCACGCCCTTCACCCGCATCGCCACCATGGACTCGGCGTCGGCGCGCACCTCGTCGAGCCGGTGCTGCGCGCAGGTCTCGAGCATGGTCTCGTCGATCACCTTGCGCAGGTCAGGCGGCAAGGACTTGTACTTGGCGCTGGCCATCATCCAGATGCCGGGCGGGTAGGAGTGCAGGGTCTTGGAGTAGTACTTCGTCACCTCGGGGAACTTGTCCGACACCATGGTGGTGGGCGGCAGTTCCAGCCCGTCGATCGTGCCCTGTTTCATGGCCAGATAGACCTCGCCCCACTGCATGGGCACCGGGTTGGCGCCGAACAGCTTCATGGTCTCGGCGATGGTCGGGATGGGCGGGACGCGGATGGTCTGGCCCTTGAGGTCTTCGGGGGTGAACACCGGCCGCTTGTTGGAGAGCACGTTGCGAAAGCCGAACCCGCCGCCATAACAGAAGCCCTTGGCGCCGAGCGGCTCGAGGCGCTTCATGAGATCGGTGCCAAGCGGACCGTCAAGCACCTTCCAGATGTGCTCGCGGCCTTGCCACAGGAAGGGGATGTCGGGCACCAGGAACTTGGGATCGAACTTGCCGCCGATCGACGAGGTGACGATCGCCCCGATGTCGACGGTGCCCAGCTGCATGCCCTCGAGCATGACGGTCTCGTTCTTGGCGAGCTGGCCAGCGGGGTAGACCTCGATCTTCAGACGCCCGCGGCTGCGCGACTCGGCCATCTCCTTGAACTTGAGCGCCGAGGTGGAGAACGGATTGTCTGCGCCGACGATGGTGGCCAGCTTGAGCACGATCGGTGCCTGGGCCGAGGCCAGCGGCGCGATGGCGGCCAGCGCCAGCGCGACGGCCAGCCGGACGGACTTCGATGTCATCTTGAACTCTCCCCTGAAGCACCCGGGCGGGCGCGAACCGCGGCTCACGGGGCCGCTTGTCTCGCTTGTATGCGGGGGCAGTTCATGCGTCAAGCACGCGGGGCGACAATGCGAACACGCCCCGCCATCGCCTGATCGGAAACCGCATGCCCGTGAATGCCCGAGGAATCGCGTTCGACCGGATCGACCTCACCGCGCCATGGCGCGAGCCCGCCGCGCCGGTCATCCTGTTGCACGGCATCGGCGCGAACCGGCAGTGCTGGACCGACTGGGTTGGCGTGCTGAGCCCGCACCACCCGGTCATCCGCAGTGACCTGCGCGGCTTTGGCGAGTCCGCGCCGCTGCCAACCGGCGCTGACCTGCTCGAGGTGCTGGTCGAGGACGTGCTGGCGCTCATGCCCGAGGGCCAGCGCGTTCACCTGGTGGGCGAATCAGCCGGCGGCGCGATCATGCTCGCCACCGCGCTGCGCCATCCCGATCGGGTGCGCAGCGTCACGCTGAGCAATGCCGCGATCACCGGCCGGCGCATCGGCCAGATAGACCGCTGGCGACCGCTCCTGGCGCAGGGCATCCGCGCCTGGAATGCGCACATGATGGAATGCCGCTTCGCGCCGGGCGCGATCAGCGCGCAGGCCTGGGACTGGTACGCCGCGCAGCAGGGGCGCACCGTGCCGGCCTCGGCGCTGGCGATCGCCGATCTGCTCAGCACCCTGGAGCTTGGCGCGCAATTGCCGGCGCTCATCCCGCCCCTGCTCGTGATGCACCCCGACGCCAGCCCCTTCGTGCCGCTCTCGGTCTACGACGGCCTGGAGCGCCTGTGCCCGGGCGCGGAGCTGTCGATCTGGCAGGGCGTGCGTCATGGCCTGCCGTTCTCGCACGGGCGCGAGTGTGCGGAAAGGTTGCTGACCTTTCTGCGCGCGCGCTGACCCATCCCGGGGGGCCGCAAGGGGGCAGCGATTTCGAGACGCCGTGACTGATTCCTCGCGTGAGGATCGGCACTGAGCCGGCACCATGGACCCAATCCGGGGGACACCGCCCGTGCCCTCCTGCCCCAGCCCTTCGGAGACGGCGCATGACCAAGCCCGGCATCGACTCGCACCCGCGACGCACCCTGAGCCGCGCGGCACTCGGCCTTGGCCTCTCGGCCGTCCTGCCGCAGGCCCGCGGCCAGGGCGATGCTGCCGACTATCCCGCGCGCGCGGTCACCGTCATGGTCGGTTACCCGCCCGGCAACGCCACCGACACCATCGCGCGGATGATCGCCGAGCGCTTCGCCGCGCGGCTGCGCAAGCCCTTCATCATCGAGAACCGTCCCGGCCAGGGCTCGAGCCTGGCTGCCGGCGCCGTGGCCCGATCGGCGCCAGACGGTCACACCCTGCTGCTCACCGCGCCGGCGGCCATGGCGATCAACCCCAACCTGTACGCGCGAGTGCCCTATGACGCGCAGCGCGACTTCGCGGCCATCGGCCTGTGCAGCTGGCTGCCCTACGTGCTGGTGGTTCGCGCCGATTCGGGCATCGCCTCGCTGGCCGAGTTGCTCGCGCGCGCCCGGTCTGCGCCCGGCAAGCTCACCTACTCGTCCTCGGGCAACGGCACCATCAGCCACCTGCTGATGGTGCTCCTGTCGCAGCGCACCGACACGCAGTTCACCCATGTGCCCTACAAGGGCAGCGCCCAGGCGCACACCGACCTCATCGGCGGTCAGGTCGATGTCAATTTCGACACCATCACCGCGCTGATGCCGCACATCCGCGCCGGCCGGCTGCGGGCGCTGGCCACCAGCAGCCTGAACCGCACGCCATTCGCGCCCGATGTGCCCACCGTGGCAGAACAAGGCGCGCCCGGGTTCGAGGGCGGCGCCTGGCTGGGCTTCGTGGCCGCGGCCGCCACGCCCCGGCCCATCATCGACCGGCTCAATCGCGAACTCAATCAGATCCTCGAGGAGCCCGACACCCGCCGCCGCATGACCGACGCCGGCAGCGAGATCCTGAAGAGCACGCCCGAGGAGTTCGCGAGCTTCATGCGCGCCGAGCACACCAAGTGGGCACGCGTGGTTCGCGAGTCAGGCACGCGGCTCGACTAGGCTGCCGCCTCCGGGCCCGCACCCACCGCCGGCAGCACGGTGGCGATGCACTCGCCGAAGCCGATGCGGCGAAAGCCCGGATGCGCACAGTGCCCGCGCAGGGCCACGGCATCGCCGTCTTCCAGGAAAGCGCGCTGCTCGCCATTGGCGAGCCGGATCGGTCGAGTGCCGCCTTGCGTGAGTTCGAGCAGAGACCCGGCCTCGTCGGGCTCCCGACCCGACAAGGTGCCGGTGCCCAGCAGGTCACCCGCCGCCAGCGCGCAGCCATTGACGGTGTGGTGGGCCACCAGCTGCGCCACGCTCCAGTAGGCGGCCTGCGCGAAGCCCGAGCGGCCGATGCATTCCGGCGACTGCCCCGCGGCGCGCATGGCCGCGGTCTGCAGCCGCAGTTCCAGCCGGATGTCGATCGCGCCGCGCTCCCGATTGGCACTGCCATCGAGGTACGGCAGCGGCGCGGGCTCGCCGGGTGCTCGCGTGAACGGCAGCCGGAAGGGTGCCAGCGCGTCCAGGGTGACCAGCCACGGCGAGATGGTGCTGGCAAAGCTCTTGCCCAGGAAGGGCCCAAGCGGCTGATACTCCCAGGACTGGATGTCGCGGGCGCTCCAGTCGTTGAAGAGCGTGATGCCGAAGACATGCTCCTCGGCGGCATCGATCGCAATCGGCTCCCCCAGCGCATTGCCCCGCCCGATCACGATCCCCAGTTCGAGTTCGCAGTCCAGGCGCTGGCTGGGCGCGAGCACCGGCTCATCCGACTGGGCCGTGCGGATCTGACCGCGCGGCCGGCGAAAGTCCTGACCACTGGGCAGGATCGTCGAGGCCCGGCCGTGATAGCCGATGGGCACCCAGCGATAGTTGGGCAGCAAGGGGTTGTCGGGGCGGAACAGCTTGCCGACCGCGGTGGCGTGATGGATGCCGACATAGAAGTCGGTGTAGTCGCCGATCGGGCACGGCAGGCCGAGCTGCACGCGGGCCTGCGGCAGCAGCGCCTCATGCCAGCGCGGGCGCTGCGCGCTGTCATGACGCAGGCCGTCGTGGATCTGCCGGCGCAAGGCCCGCCGCGCGGCCGGCCGCAGGCTCAGCAGGCGCCGGATGTCGGCATGACGGATCAATCCCGCGCGACGCAGATCGAGCACCTGATCGCCAATGGCCACGCCAATGCGCCAGCGATGCTCGCCCGGTTCGCGGAACCGTCCGAAGGGCAGGTTCTGGATCGGGAAATCGGTGTCCTCGGCATTGGCCGACTCGACCCAGCTCGTGATGGCGGGGTCGTGGGTGGCATCGACTGACATGGCGGCATCCATCGGAAGGCGTGGATCGGAATAATCGGGGTCGCGCGCGCGTCGGCGGACACGTCCCCGGAGGGGCGCCGCTCCAGAGCACGGCATCGCGCATCCCCGGATGATGCCAGCCGGCCCCCTGCGCGCACATTCGCGCGCGAGCGGGAAGCCTGGCTCGGCACACGGCGGGCCCACGCCTGTCGAGTCGATCGCGCTGGCAGCACCGTCATGGCCTCGTCATGCGGATGCAATGCGTCTGTCAACACGGCTGGTTAGCTTGGCACCTCGGCCGCTTGCGCTCGCTGCGGCTGCCTTCAGGCTTTCCTCGCAAGGCTCCTCATGCTCGACACGCACGAGTCGGTCGAACTCGCCGTAGTGGTGCCCACCTTCAACGAGCGCGACAACGTCGAAGTGCTGCTGGCACGCCTCGATCAGGCGCTTGCCGACGTTCGCTGGGAGGTGATCTTCGTCGACGATGACTCGCCGGACGAGACCGCTCGCCTGCTGCACACGCTGTCGGCCAGGCATCCCCGGGTTCGATGCCTGCGCCGGATCGGTCGCCGAGGGCTTTCAGGCGCTTGCGTCGAAGGCATGCTGGCCACCGGCGCGCCGGTCATGGCGGTGATCGATGCCGACCTCCAGCATGACGAGACGCTGCTGCCGAGAATGCTCCAGGTCATGCGCGCCGAGCCGATAGACCTGGTGATTGGCACCCGTTACGCCCACGGGGGCAGCGTGGGCGAGTGGCAGGCCTCGCGTCTGCGGATGAGCCAGCTGGCGACCCGTCTCGCGCGCGGCCTGCTTGGGACGAGCCTCAGCGACCCGATGAGCGGCTTCTTCATGATTCGCCGCGAGGCATTCGAAGCCTCGGTGTATCGGCTCTCGGGGATCGGCTTCAAGATCCTGGTCGACCTGGTGGCCTCCTCGCCGCGCCCCCTGCGCATCCGCGAACTGCCGTTTCGCTTCGCGGAACGTCATGCCGGCAGCAGCAAGCTCGACAGTCGGGTCGCCTGGGAATTCCTGATGCTGCTCGCCGACAAGCTCGTCGGACGCTGGTTGCCGGTGCGTCTGCTGTCGTTCGGACTGGTTGGCACGCTGGGCGTGGGCGTGCATCTGCTGGTTCTGTCAACGCTCCTGAGCCTGCCCGGCATGGCGTTCGTGGCGGCCCAGGCAAGCGCGGTGCTGCTCGCCATGATCAGCAACTTCGCGCTCAACAATGCGCTCACCTATCGCGATCAGCGCCTGACCGGATGGCGGCAGCTCAGCGGTCTGCTGAAGTTCATGGCCACCTGTGGCGTTGGCGCGCTGGCCAATGTCGGCGTGGCCGCCTATCTCAACCGGGATGGCACCGGGTGGCTGCTCTCCGCGCTCGCCGGCATCCTGGTCGGCACGGTGTGGAACTACGGCGTGACATCGCATCTGGTCTGGTCTGCAGGCCGGCGTCGGTGACATGCGCTGGGTCGCCGTAGCACTGCTGCTTCACCTGCTGCTGGCTGCGGCGCTCGGCCTCTCGCCGGACGAAGCCCACTACGCGCTCTACGCACGACACCTCGACTGGAGCTATTTCGACCATCCCCCGCTCGTCGGTTGGGTGCAATGGCCCTGGCTGCAGCTCGGGGGCGACGATCTGCTCATGCGCGTGGTGCCACTGGGGTGCTGGCTGATCGCGAGCGTCGGGCTGGTCAGACTGACGCGGGCGCTCTGGGCTGATGACGCGCCGCTGTTGTCACGCCCGTACGGCGGGCCCCCGCCGATCAGGCAGGTGCTGTTGCTGTGGTTGCTCAGCCCGCTGCCGCATCTGCTCGGGGTGGCCCTGGTTCCCGACACCCTGCTGCTGCCGCTGGTCTGCCTGCTGATGATCATCACCTGGCGGCTGGCCTCGGCGCAGTCTGCTCAACGCCTGTCGCTGTGGGTCGCGATGGGCCTGTGCCTGGGGCTCGCCGGACTGGCCAAGTACACCGCCGCGCTGCTGGCCCTCTCGGTGCTCATCGCGCTGACGCTCGCCCACGGCACACGCCTGCTGCGCATGCCCGGTCTGTGGATCGCGGCGCTGGTTGCGCTGCTGCTGATCACCCCGGTCCTGGTCTGGAACGCCACCCACGACTGGATCTCGTTCGCCTATCAGTTCGGCCGCATCTCAGGCGAGGACGGCTGGCGCCCCACACGCCTTGCGGGTTTCGTGGCGGTGCAACTCCTGGCCTTCGGCGTGCTGCCCGCGCTGGGCGTCGCGGTCGCCCGCGGCGAGCCGGGGCGGCTCACACCGCGCGGCCTGTGCCTGTCATTCGGGCTGCCCCTGCTGGCACTGCTCGTCTATCTGTCGGGCAGGGGCATGCCCCTGCCCCACTGGTCAGCCCCCGCCTGGCTCGCGCTGCTGCCACTGGCGGCGCGGGGCCTGCAGCAGTCCTGGTGGTTGAAAGGTCGCGCGCTGACGGTGCTTGCCGGATGGCAGGCGCTGGTCTGTGCTGCCGCGTTGGTGCTGCTGTTGACCGGCGGGTGGGCCACCGAGCGCGAACCTCTCGCCAGCGCTGCGCCGGGCGAACATCTGGACAAGGCTGAGCGCAATCCGATGGCGGATCTGCACGGGTGGGCGGCCGCCTCCGCGCGCGCGCGGACACTGGCCGAGCGCGAAGGGCTGCCCGCGCTCGCGGTGATGAACTGGTCGCTGGCGAGCCGCCTCGCCTGGTACGCACGCCCCCTGCCCGTCCACGTCGTGCAGCGCCGGGACGATCAGTTCGATCTCTGGTTTGGCGGATTGCAGCCGGGTGCGCAGGTCCTGCTGGTCGACTGGTCGGCCATGGGCTTCGCGCCGCCGGTGGGCGCGCAGGCGTTCAGAACTTGCACGCTTCTCGAGCAGTGGCCGGTGATGCATGCCGGTCGGCAACTCGCGCACTTCAACTTCCAGCGCTGCGAAGACTGGCAGGGTTCGCCACGACCCCGCCCGGGCACACGCGCTGCACGCAGTCCGGAGGGCCCATGAGGCAGGTCTCTCGAGCACCGCAGATACCGGCGTGGAACCCATCTCGCTGGCGGGCCTGGGTCGGGATCCCCTCGATGCTGACCCTGGTGCTGCTGCTGATCCTGTATGCGATCGACCGTCAGCAACACGAGATCTTCATCAGGCTCAACCGGTCTGCCGCACACTGGCCTGCCGAGTTCTGGTCTGCGTGCAGCATGCTCGGTGACACCACGGTGCTGCTTGCCCTGCTCGCGCCGCTGCTCATCCGACACCCTCGCCTCTGGATGGCGGCGCTCGCCGCGGTGCCGCTGGGTGGCCTGTATTCCGCGGTGACCAAGCACCTCGCCGCAGTGCCGCGCCCCGCCGCCGTGCTCGACCCGGCTCAGTTCCATCTGATCGGCCCGGCCCTGCACCACCACAGCTTCCCCTCGGGGCACAGCATCACCGCGTTTGCGGCCGCGGCGGCCATCCTCGCCGCGGCAGTGCCACCGATCTGGCACTGGCGGCATCGCGTGCTCATCGCGGTCGCGCTCACGCTAGCGATCGCGGTTTCGTTCTCCCGCATTGCGGTCGGCGCGCACTGGCCTGCCGACCTGCTGGCAGGGGCCGTCGGCGGCTGGATAGCGGGCCTGAGCGGCGCCTTCCTCACTCGGCACTGGCGAACCTGGTGGACATCACGGCGCCTGCATTGCGCGGCGGCGATCGGCCTTGCGGCGACAGTGGGCTGGATGAGCCTGAGTCCGGCCACCTATCCCCTGGGGATGCCGGTATTGTGGCTCGCGGCGGCGAGCAGCGCGCTGACGGCGGTCTGGCTGCTGGGAGGCTGGGCCCGAGCGGGACTGATCGGGCAATCGATTACCGGTACCTGAGCGCTGGGCGTCGATCACGCCCATACGCTAGCCTCTCCCCGGCAAGCCCATCCGGATCGGGCGCTTGCCCGTCGGACGCCCAACTCCCCCTGAAACCCTGCGACATCGCACCGCAGCGCCTGAGGTCGCGGCAACACGATACCGGCCGCCAACTGATCTGCAGCGCGCGCGCAGCACCAGGACTGCCCTGACATGGACG
Organism: Burkholderiales bacterium; assembly: GCA_037146935.1. Taxonomy (GTDB): domain Bacteria; phylum Pseudomonadota; class Gammaproteobacteria; order Burkholderiales; family Burkholderiaceae_E; genus Quisquiliibacterium. Next base: position 14,527 of record JBAWWD010000013.1, on the reverse strand, counting down.
ATGCTCGACGTCACAGCCCCTCGGCTGAACGCAATGCCGCCCCCATCCTGGCCAGGCTGCAGACGCTGCTGCCCCCCAGCGGTCTGTTGCTGGAGGTGGCCAGCGGCACCGGCCAGCATGCCGCGCAGTGCAGCGCGGGCCTGTCCGGCTGGACTTGGTTGCCAAGCGACGCCGATGCCGCGGCGTTGCCGTCCATCCGCGCCTGGTGCGCAGGCCTGCCGCGCGTGGCGCCGCCCCTGCAACTGGATGTGCTGCAGCCCCAGTGGCCAGGCGTGCCTGCGCCACTGGATGCGATCTTCTGCGCCAACATGATCCACATCGCCCCGTGGGCGTGTTGCACGGGCCTGTTCGAAGGCGCGGCGCGGCATCTGGCGCCGCAGGGCCTGCTCATCACCTACGGGCCGCACCTCGAGGAAGACGTTCCAACCTCACCCGGCAACCTCGCATTCGATGCCGACCTGCGTTCCCGCAACATCGCCTGGGGCCTGCGCCGCAGGGAAGATATCGAGCAGGTCGCCGCTGATGTCGGCCTGACGCTGCGAGAGCGCGTGGCCATGCCTGCGAACAACCTGCTGCTGGTCTGGAACCGCAGCACGCGTGCATGACCTTGAAGTACCTCCAGGGCTACCCGCAAGAACTGCTGGCCCGTGTCCAGGGCCTCATCGACGCCGGCCGCCTGGCTGCCTATGTCGAGGAGCGCCACCCGGAGCGGCACGCCGTGCGCAGCGAACAGGCACTCTACGAGTATGTGTGCGCCTTGAAGGCGCGCCACATGAAGAGCGCGCCGCCGATCGCCAAGGTGGCGTGGGATCCCAGGCTGCAGATCGTGAAGAACGCGCTGGGCACGCACACCGCCATCTCGAGGGTACAGGGTGGGCAACTCAAGGCCAAGCGCGAGATCCGGATCGCGACGCTCTTCAAGGACGCGGCGGCAGACTTCCTGCGCATGATCGTCGTGCACGAACTCGCGCACTTGAAGGAGCCCGCGCACGACAAGGCCTTCTACGCCCTGTGCAGCCACATGGAGCCTGCCTACCACACGCTCGAATTCGACTGCCGGCTGTGGCTCACGGCGATGGAGTTGCCAGGGCAGGCCCCGTCCGACTGACTGGTCCGGCTTCTTCGCGTCAGGCCTGAGGGCCTCGGCCGACTTCATGGCTGAGCTCGGCGAGCATCAGGCGCAGGCAAAGCCAGGCCGTCCTGGAGGGCCTCGCGCTGCACCTGGCCGTCCTGGATTGGCCACAAGCCGCCGCCCGGCATTACGCGGAATCCGGGTAGACCTGAAGCGCCGAGGGGCTCAGATCGGTGCCGCTGACCTGATGGTTGCGGCGCACGCGCGGACCGTTGGCGCGACGGTCGTCACCAACAATGTGAAGGACTTCGGTCCCGTGAAAGGCCTGAAGGTCGAGAACTCGACGCAGAAAAACAAAAAGCCCTGATTTCTCAGGGCTTTAAGTGTCCTTGCGGGATCTCGCTGGACCCCGCTGGACAGGTACTTGGCGGAGGGAGGGGGATTCGAACCCCCGTCAGGCGTTAACCTGAACACGCTTTCCAGGCGTGCGACTTAAACCACTCATCCATCCCTCCGGGGTCGCGGAGTATACCAAAGCCCGCTCAGTCGCCGGCGACGGAGAAGTGCAGGTTCATCTGCGCCTTGCCGCCCTCCTCCTCCTGGCCGCGGGGCGCGGCGTCGCGGGCCGCCTCGATGCGGTCGAGGTACTCCGGGGTGATGTCGCCAGTGACATAGCGGGCATCGAAGCACGAGGCCTCGAAGCGGGACAGCGCCGGGTTGACGTCAGAGATGGAGCGCTTGAGCGCCTCGATGTCCTGGTAGACCAGCGCGTCGGCGCCGATGGCCTGGCGGATCTCGTCATCGCTGCGTCCGCTGGCGATGAGCTCGCCGCGGGTGGGCATGTCGATGCCGTAGACATTGGGGTAGCGCACCGGCGGCGAGGCTGACGCGAAGTAGACCTTGTTCGCGCCGGAGTCGCGCGCCATCTGCACGATCTCGTGGGAGGTGGTGCCGCGCACGATCGAGTCATCGACCAGCAGCACATTGCGGCCCTTGAACTCCACGCTCATCGCGTTGAGCTTCTGCCGCACCGATTTCCGGCGCACCGCCTGCCCGGGCATGATGAAGGTGCGGCCGACATACCGGTTCTTGAGGAAGCCCTCGCGGTAGTCGAGGTTGAGCCGACGCGCCAGCTGCATGGCCGAGGGGCGCGAGGTGTCGGGGATGGGCATGACCACATCGATGTCGCCCAGGCGCAGTTCGCGCGCGATGCGCTCGGCGAGGTATTCGCCCATCTTCAGGCGCGTGGCGTAGATGGAGGCACCGTCGATGACGGAGTCAGGTCGGGCGAAGTACACGTACTCGAAGATGCAGGGCGAGAGCAGCGGCTTCTCGGCGCACTGGCGGGCATGGAAGCTGCCATCGAGGTGAATGAATACCGCCTCGCCGGGCGCGATGTCGCGCACCATGCGAAACCCCAGGCCCTCGAGAGCCACCGACTCCGAGGCCACGAGGTACTCGGTGCCGTTGTCGGTCTCGGCCACGCCGTAGCACAGCGGCCGGATGCCATAGGGGTCACGAAAGGCCAGCACGCCATACCCGGCGATCTCGGCCACACACGCGTAGGCGCCACGCACCCGGCGCTGCACCTCGGCCACCGCGCGGAAGATGTCCTCGGGCTCCAGCCGCGAGCCCACCGCCACCGCCTGCAGCTCGTTGGCGAGCACATTGAGCAGCACCTCGGAGTCTGACTCGGTGTTGATGTGGCGCCGGTCGCGCCGGAACATCTCGTCCTTGAGCTGCTCCGAGTTGGTGAGATTTCCGTTGTGCGCCAGCGTGATGCCGAAGGGCGCGTTCACGTAGAAGGGCTGGGCCTCCTCGGAGTCATTGGCCGAGCCGGCGGTGGGATAGCGCACATGCCCGATGCCCGAGTTGCCGGGCAGCGAGCGCATGTTGCGCGTGCGAAAGACATCGCGCACCTGGCCGTTGCCCTTGTGCATGCTGAACTTCTTGCCCGACGCGGTGGCGATGCCCGCCGCATCCTGCCCGCGGTGCTGCAGCAGCAGCAGGCCGTCATAGAGCAACTGGTTGACCGGGCCGCGGGAGACCACGCCGAGAATGCCGCACATGCGCGTTCGCTTTCAGTTCCGACGCGAGCCAAGCAGCGGCTCGGGAAGATGGGGTTCGACAGCCTGCAGCAGGGCGTCGAGTACAGGCCTGGACAAGGCCTGGCGCCAGCCGGGCGCCTGGTGCATGCCAAGCATACCCGCGATGCCGACCGCGGCGAGCACCAGGATCACCGCACGAGCCATTCCCCAGAGCGCGCCAGCCATGCGGTCGATGGAGTCGGGCCCCTTGCCCTTGCCTCTCCGGGCAAGCGCCAGCCCTGACAAGCGGGAGATCAGCAACAGCGCAACGAACACGATCAGCCAGACCAGCACCTCGCGGGCCAGCATGCCCGTGGCGGCGGCGAGACCCGGTGCCAGCAGCGGCGTGCCGGCCAGCGCGATCATCCAGGCAGTGAGACCCGCCAGCGTGCGCGACAGGCCCATGACCATGCCCGCTGCCACTGACAGGGAGAAGGCGAGCAGCAGGAACCAGTCCCAGACCGAGAGTGCAGGCATCACGACGACGCCGCCGTCTGCCTCAGGGGGCGATCAGCGTCACATCGATCCCGGCCGCGCGCAGCTTGCCGCGGACCGGATCGGCAGCATCGCGCGAGGGATACGGCCCAAGGCGCACGCGGATGCGTTCACCCTGGGGAGTCTTGATGCGCTCGGTGAAGGCGGTGTGCCCCAGCTTGCGGATGCGCTCGACCTGATCGGACGCGGCCTTCTCGCTGGCGAATGCCCCCACCTGCAGGTAGTGCCCCGGCCCACGGGCCGCGGCGGGCGCGTCAGGCTTCTGGGACTTGGCCGGCGCCGGCTCGGTCTTGGGCGCCGGGGTTTCGCCCTTGGCGGAACCCGTAGGCTTGCTGCCGCCCGCGTCTGCCTTGGTAACCGGCGGCTCGATCTTGCGGGGAGCGGGCTCGGGCCGCAGGGCCGGGGTTTCAACCCGCGCGTCGCTTGACTCGGCCTTGGCCGCGGGCGTGTCTGCCTTGCCGGCGGGAGCGGGCTCGGGGCGCGGCGATGATGCCTCAGCGCGGTCAGGGGGCGCGTCAGCCGGGGGAGTGGTGGAATCGGGCCCCGGGTTGGCAGAGGCCGCTGCGGCGCGGTCATCGGCGGCAGCGCGCGCCGCTTCCGGCGCCGGGGCGGACTCGGCGGCCGCCCGTTCGGGCAGGCGCACGTCACGCGCGGGGATGCGCACCTGGACGTCATCGCGACCGGCTCGCCTGGGCTCGGCATCGAAGAACACCGACAGGACCACCACCGCGGTGAGCGACAGGGCGATGGCGCCGATCAGGCGACGCCGGGCCTGCTGCTTCTGACCCTGTGCGGGATCAGGATTGGAGGGGGGCGAATCGGACTGGGCTCGCGAGACCAAGGCGTGGAATCCGGGGCTTCAGGTGGCGCCGCCTGGCGCTCGGCGGCTGGCGAGGATGTCGGCCACCGTGAGGAACGAACCGAAGACGATGATTCTATCACCCTCCTCGGCCCCGGCCCGGGCGTGCGCGAGCGCCGCGCGCGGGGTGTCGAAGGCGTGCACCTGGCGTTGCGGCCCGGGCTGGATGCCCAGCGCCGCCAGCCCGGCCACCAGCTCGGCGGCCGTGGCCGCGCGCGGCCCGGGCAGGCTGGTGAGCAGCCAGTGATCCACCCGATCACGCAGATGACCGACGATGCCGGCGAGGTCCTTGTCGCGCATCACGCCGAACACCGCCCAGGTGACCGGGAAGAACCCCATGTTGTCGAGGTTCTGCGCCAGGTGCGCCGCGGCGTGCGGGTTGTGCGCCACATCGAGCACCACCGCGGGCAGGCCCGCCAGCACCTGGAATCGCCCCGGCAACTCGACCGTGGCCAGCCCCTGCCGAACCGCCTGCTGGCTGACCGGCAGCCGATCGCGCAGCGCCTCGAGCGCGGCCAGCACGCCGGAGGCATTGAGCAGCTGGTTGGAGCCGCGCAGCGCCGGGTAGGCCAGGCCTGCGCGGCGCTGGCTGCGCCCGCCCCAGGCCCACTGCTGGCGGTCGCCGGAATAGTTGAAGTCGCGTCCGAAGAGGCGCAGATCGGCGCCGATGGCCTCGGCATGGCGCACGAGCGAGGCCGGCGGCATGGGGTCGGCGCAGATTGCGGGCCGACCGGGGCGGAAGATATGCGCCTTCTCGTGGGCGATGAGCTCACGGGTATCGCCGAGGTAATCGGCGTGATCGATGTCGATGCAGGTGACGATCGCGCAGTCGGCATCGATGAGGTTGACGCCATCAAGCCGGCCACCCAGCCCGACTTCGAGAATCACCACGTCGGGCTGGGAAGCCTGGAACCAGCGCAGGATGGCCAGCAGCGTGAACTCGAAGTAGGTGAGCAGCGTGGGCCCGCGCGCGGCCTCGACCTCGGCCATGTGGTGCGCGAGGGATGCGTCATCGGCCGGCGCGCCCAGGAAGCGCGCGCGCTCGTTGAAGTCGATCAGGTGCGGGGAGGTGTGCAGCGCGACCCGATAGCCCGCCGACAGCAGGATGGACTCGAGCATGGCGCAGGTGGATCCCTTGCCATTGGTGCCGCCCACCGTGATCACCGGGCAGTCGAAGCGGATGTCGAGCCGGGCCGCTACCTCACGGATGCGGTCCAGGCCCATGGCGATGCCCTTCGGATGAAGGCGCTCGGCGTGGGCCAGCCAGTCAGCGAGGGTCTGCATGGGGAACCTGGAGGGCTGCCGCCGGACCGCGGCAGCGGCCCGGCCAGGCGTTCAGGCCAGCGACTCGCTGGGCTGGCGCAGCATGAGCGCGAGCAGGTGCGCGATCTCGTCGCGCATCTCGCGGCGATCGATGATGAGATCGATGGCGCCCTTCTCGAGCAGGAACTCGGCGCGCTGGAAGCCCTCGGGCAGCTTCTCGCGCACGGTCTGCTCGATGACCCGCGGGCCGGCAAAGCCGATCAGGGCCTTGGGCTCGGCGATGACCACATCGCCCAGGAAGCAGAAGCTGGCCGACACCCCACCCATGGTGGGATCGGTGAGCACCGAGATGTAGGGCAAGCGGCGTTCGGCGAGCTCGGCCAGCATGGCGCTGGTCTTGGCCATCTGCATGAGGGAGAGCACGCCTTCCTGCATGCGCGCCCCGCCCGAGGCCGCCACCGAGATGAAGGGCACCTTCTGGTCGATGGCCGCCTGCACACCGCGCACGAAGCGTTCACCGACCACCGAGCCCATGGAACCGGCCATGAACTCGAACTCGAAGACCGCGGCCACCACCGGCAGCGTGCGGATCGCGCCGCCCATGACCACGATGGCGTCGGTCTCGTCGGTGGACTCGAGCGCCTCCTGGAGACGTTCGGCGTACTTGCGGCTGTCCTTGAACTTCAGGGCATCGACCGGCAGCACCTCCTGGCCGATCTCGTAGCGACCCTCGGGGTCAAGGAGGCTGTCGATACGCTTGCGGGCGCGGATGCGCAGGTGGTGGCTGCACTTGGGGCACACGCCCAGGCTGCCGTCGAGATCGGCGCCATAGAGCACGGCATCGCAGGCCGGGCACTTCACCCAGAGGCCCTCGGGCACGCGCTTGGCGCCGAGGCTGGCGCGCTTGATGCGCGGGGGCAGCAGCTTGTCGAGCCAGGTCATGCGCGAACCTCCTGGGAAGCGGGTGCAGCCGCGGCATCGAGCGCCGCGCGGATGCCGGCGGTGAATTCGCGGGCACGCTGCGGCGCGCCGGCGGGCTCACCCTCGTCGAGGATCTGGATCATGCGGGTGCCGATGATCACCGCGTCGGCCACCTCGCCCACCGCGCTGGCCGTGGCGCCATCGCGGATGCCGAAGCCCACGCCCACCGGCAGCGCGGTGCGCGACTTGATCATGCCCACGCGTTGGCGGACATCAGCGATATCGAGCGTGCCCCCGGTGATGCCCTTGAGCGACACGTAGTACACATAGCCGCTCGCCAGCGCGAGCACATCAGCAATGCGCTGCTCGGTGGAGGTGGGCGCAAGCAGAAAGATGGGATCGATGCCACGGGCCGATACCACCTGCGCGAACGCGCTGGACTCCTCCGGCGGGTAGTCGACCACGATCACGCCATCGACGCCGGCCTCGCGCGCTGCATCGGCAAAGCGCTCGGCGCCCATGCGCTCGATGGGATTGGCATAGCCCATGAGCACGATCGGCGTGGCGGCGTCGGTGAGCCGGAAATCCCGCACCTGGCCAAGCACATCACCCAAGCCCACACCCAGCGCCAGCGCGCGCTCGTTGGAGCGCTGGATGGTGGGGCCATCGGCCATCGGGTCGGAGAAGGGAACCCCGAGCTCGATGATGTCGGCGCCACCCGCCACCAGGGCATGCATGATCTGGACGGTAAGACCACGCTCGGGAAAACCGGCGGTGATGTAGGGCACCAGCGCCTTGCGGCCCTTCGCGCCCAGCCGTTCGAAGGCTGCCTGGATGCGGGTCATGGGCAGTCCTCAGGCGCTCTGGCCGGCGCGCAGCGCCACGGTGTGCATGTCCTTGTCGCCGCGGCCGGACAGGTTGACCAGGATGATCTGGTCCTTGGGCAGCGTGGGCGCGAGCTTGGCGGCGTAGGCCAGCGCATGGCTCGATTCCAGGGCCGGGATGATGCCCTCGATGCGGCAGCAGTCGTGGAAGGCCTTGAGGGTTTCCTCGTCGTCGATCGGCACGTAGGTGGCGCGCCCGCTGTCCTTCAGCCAGGCATGCTCGGGCCCCACGCCCGGGTAATCGAGGCCGGCCGACACCGAGTGGGTGTCGGAGATCTGACCGTTCTCGTCCTGCAGCAGATAGGTGCGGTTGCCGTGCAGCACGCCGGGGATGCCGGCCGTGAGCGAGGCGGAGTGGCGGCCGGTGTGCAGCCCTTCACCGCCGGCCTCGACGCCCACCAGGCGCACACCGGGCACATCGAGATACGGATGGAAGATGCCGATGGCATTGGAGCCGCCGCCCACGCAGGCCACCACGTAGTCGGGCTGGCGCCCTGCCCGCTCGGGCATCTGGTTGCGGCACTCGATGCCGATGATCGACTGGAAGTCGCGCACCATCATGGGATAGGGATGCGGTCCGGCCACCGTGCCGATGATGTAGAAGGTGTCCTCGACGTTGGTGACCCAGTCGCGCATGGCCTCGTTCAGCGCGTCCTTGAGGGTGCGGCTGCCCGATTCCACCGGCACCACCTCGGCGCCCAGCAGCTTCATGCGATAGACGTTCTGGGCCTGCCGGACCACATCCTCGCTGCCCATGTAGACCACGCACTTCATGCCGTAGCGCGCGGCCACGGTGGCGGTGGCCACGCCGTGCTGGCCGGCGCCGGTCTCGGCGATGACGCGAGGCTTGCCCATGCGGCGGGCGAGCAGCGCCTGGCCGATGGTGTTGTTGATCTTGTGCGCGCCGGTGTGGTTGAGGTCTTCGCGCTTGAAGTAGATCTGGGCGCCGCCCAGCATGGCCGACCAGCGGCGCGCGTGGTAGATGGGGCTGGGCCGGCCCACGAAATGGGCGAGTTCATCGCGGAACTCGGCCACGAACTCGGGGTCGTCGCGGTAGCGGTCATAGCACAGCCGCAGTTCTTCCAGCGCGTGCATGAGGGTTTCGGCGACGAAGATGCCGCCGTAGGGGCCGAAATGGCCGCGCGCATCGGGAAGATCGTAGGGTTTCATGGGCGAGCGCCGATGGCGACAGGAGTTGAGAGACGGGCGTCGGCCTGCATGACCGCCGCCATGAATGCGGCCATCAGGGCCGGGTCTTTGGTGCGGGGATCGGCCCCCTGGATGCCGCTGGAGACATCGACCATGTCGGGTCTGACCTGCGTGATGGCATCACCCACCGATTGCGGGTTCAGGCCGCCGGAAAGCACCAGACGGAAGGCCCGGGATGCCGGCAGCCAGGACCAGTTGAAACCCTGGCCGCTGCCGCCGAAGCCCTCGGTGTATGCATCGACCAGAAATGCCTCCGCGGCCCCGAAAGAACCCACCGATTCTAGCAAATCGCCCGGCCCCCGCATGCGCACGGCGCGCCAGAACGGCAGCCCCGTGGGCAGGCCCAGCGCGCATTGCGCGGGGCTCTCGTCGCCGTGGTACTGCACGACATCGAGACCGACCGCGGCCGCGGTGCTGGCAACCCGTTCGGGCTGCTCGTTCACGAACAGGCCAACCGCCGCCACCCAGGACGGCAGGCGCTCGCGCAGCGCGCGCGCGGCCTCGACATCGAGCGCTCGCGGGCTGCGCGGATAGAAGACGAAGCCAATCGCATCGACCCCGAGGCGCACCGCCTCGTCGACATCGGCGGGGCGGACCAGGCCACAGAATTTGACGCGGGTTCGGGGCACGGTGGGCGAGAGGCGAAGGAGCGGTCGGGGGCAGCAGCCAGACCCGATCACGGGATGCTCAGAAGGGCGCCAGCGGCGGCCAGGCACCAAGGTCTGTCGGCGACGGGTACTCTACCCCGGAAAGGTAAAGCCCCTGGGCAGCCATGGTGGGCGCGGCCAGCCTGCGGTCCTTGCTGGCGAGCACCGACTCGACCCACTCGGGCGGCCGCCGCCCCATGCCCACCCAGACCAGCGAGCCCACCAGATTGCGCACCATGTGGTGCAGGAAGGCGTTGGCGCGCAGGTCGATGATCAGCAGGTCGCCGTGCTCGACGAGGTCTATCGTCTCGAGCCGACGCACCGGTGAACGCGCCTGGCACTGCGAGGAACGGAAGGCGCTGAAGTCATGCTCGCCGACCAGGGTGGCGGCCGCCTCGCGCATTGCCGCCACCACGAGCGGTCGATGCACCCAGGCGGCACGCCCGGACCACAAGGGGTGCCGGGTGGGCGCGCGTCGGATCAGGTAACGGTATTGCCGACGAAGCGCATGGAAGCGGGCATGAAAGTCGGGCGCCACCGCCAGGGCGTGCTGCACCGAGATGCCCTCGGGCAGATGCGCATTCACACCACGGATCCAGGCGCCCATCGGGCGGGGGGCGGTGGTGTCGAAGTGAACCACCTGCGCGAGGGCATGCACGCCGGCATCGGTGCGGCCGGCGCAGATCGTGGCCACGGGATGACCGGCCACCTGCGCCAGGGCCCGCTCCAGCACGTCCTGCGCCGCAAGCCCGCCGGGCTGCGTCTGCCAGCCCTGGAACGCGGCGCCGTCGTAGGCCAGCCGCAGCGCGATCCGCGTGGCCGACATTGGCGCCGGCAGGCTCAGGAGAGCCGGTCCAGCATCTCCCGGGCACGCCGCTTCTGATCGGCATCACCCGCCTTGAGCACCTCGTCGAGAAGCTCCCGGGCGCCTTCCTTGTCGCCGATCTCCTCATAGGCCGAGGCGAGATCGAGCTTGGTGCCCATCTCCTGCCAGAGGACCTCGTCTTCGGGCTCCTGCACCGCGACCTCGGCGTCGGGGCGAGGCTCGTCGCCCTCCAGCGGGCCGAGATCGAGATCGAGCGCAGGAGGCTCCGCGGGGGCGACCACCGTGGGCGGCTCGAGGTCGAGGTCAGGAAGATCAAACTTGCCCTCGACCGCCTTCTGCAGGTCGGTGGGCGGGTTGATCTTGGTGTCTTCGAGTTCGAGATCGAAGTCCAGGGCGGGCTCCGGCTCGGGCTCGGGCTCGGGCGGCGGAGCCGAGAGCGTGGGGCTCGCATCGAGGCGCTCATCGAGCGATTCCTGCGCGAAGAGCCCCTCGGCCGGCTCGCCCTCGGCGGGCGCGCCCGCCTGCCCGGAGTACAGCGGGTTCTCGGGATCGAGCGCCAGACCCATGGCGGCGACCTTCGGCCACTCCTCGTTCTGGCCGCCGGTCATCTCGTGCATCTCGGCGGCGAGCTCGCCGAAGGAGGCCACGTCCTTGCGGCCGGCGTAGATCTCGAGCAGCTTCGCCCGGATGGCCTGACGCCGGGGCTGCTTGCGCAGCGCCTCGCGCAGGATTTCCTCGGCCTGCGCCTCGCGGCCGTAGGCGATGTAGACCTCGGCCTCCGCGATCGGGTCGACCTCAGTGGCCTGGACATCGACCCCGGTGTCGGGACCGGCCGTGCCGAAGGCGGTGCTGGTGTCGACGCTCTGGCCACCGGTGGAGCCGAACAGCGAATTGGGCGACAGCGCCTCCCCGCCGATGAGGTTCTCTTCGGCCTGGGCGGCCTGGCGTCGACGGCGCATGGCAAACCAGCCGTAACCGGCGCCGAGCGCGAGCACCCCACCCAGCGCGGGCAGCGCGAAGGGGTTGTCGAGCAGTTCATCGACCAGGCTGGGCTCTTCACGCGGCGGGGGCGGGGGCGGTGGCGCCTTGGCGGCCACCGGCGCGGGAGCCGGTGCGGGGGCCGGCGCCGGGGCCGCCTCTTCCGCCTTCGCGGCGGCGTCGGGTGCCGGCTTGGTGGCCTCGGCGGGCGGTGTCGCGGCCTTGGCGGCATCCGCAGGCGGCTTGTCGGCCGGCGGACGGGCCGATTCGGCCTGCTTCTGCAACTCGGCGAGCTGGCGGCTGCGCAGGTCGATCAGCTTCTGGAGATCGGCCACGTTCTTCTCGAGCTCGACCACCCGTGCCTGCGACTCCTTGAGCGCGGCTTCGCGGGCAGCGGCCTGCTCGGCATTCGCCTGACCGACTCCCCCGGCCGCGCCGGCCTTGGCGGCTGGCGTGCCCGACTTGGAGATCCGGAGCTGGTCCTGGCTGGTGGCCGCCGAACGGTCTTCGACCTTGGCGCCGACCTTGCCCGCGCCCGACTGGCCGGCCTTCTCGCCACCGACCTCGGGTGCGGCCGCCGCGACGCGCGAGCGATACGACGAGAAATCGGCCGACTGAGCCAGGAGCAGTTCACGCGCCTTGGCCGCGTCATAGCCGACGATATCGGCGGACGGCGGCACGGTGAGAGTGGAGTCGGCCTTCAGGCGATTGACGCTGCCGGCGAAGGCTTGCGGATTGGCCTCGTAGAGCGCCGCGAGCGTCTGCTCGATGCTGGCAGCGGCCGGACGCACACGGCCGGCGATGCTGCCCAGGGTGTCGCCGCGCTTGACCTGGATCTTGTCGCCACCGGCAGCCTCGGCTGCTGCGCTTGCAGGCGCGGGTGCCGGAGCGCCCGCGGCAGCCCGGTTGGCCGGCCCGGGCGCTGGCGCAGCCGGGCGCGCCGCGCGGGCGCTGGGCTCGGTCGGTTCAGCCGATTGCGCCGCCGGCGCAGGGGCAGCGGCCGCCGGCGCAGGCGCTGGCGCTGGCGCAGCAGCAGCCGGTGCCGGCGTGGCCGCAGCACCCGCCACACCCACGTTCACCTGGACGGCACCGCCCTCGACCGTCTGGCGGTTGGCGCGCAATTCCGGCGGATCGAGCAGGAAGGTGTATTCGCGGACGAAGCGACCCGATGCCCAGGTGAGTTCGACCAGCATGTCGATGAAGGGCTCGTTGACCGGCTGCGTGGAACTCACCCGGATCACGGCTCTGCCATCCGGGCGTCGATCGATCGCGAACCGGAGATTGGCCAGCGCGGGGTTGTAATCGAGCCCGGCGAGCTTGAAGGCTTCGGGCGACGCCAGGCGGGCGTTGAGGCTGGCGGACTCTTCGCGGTTCAGCGCCGTGATCTCGACCTCGGCGGCGAGCGGCTGGCCGAGGGCCGACTGGATGGTGAGACGCCCGAGCCCGGCCGACCAGGCCGCGCCGGCCAGAGACAGCAGCGACGCGGCGATGGCCACGGAAAGGGGCCGGCGGGCCAGATGAAACCGCCCGCGGCGGCCTGGATGAAGGTCGGCAGCCACTGCACTCCCCGGGGCACTTTTCAAGATTTTGAGACTAGCATCAGACACTTATGCCAGCAAGTTAACTCACTTCAGCAGGTTTACCGCAGCGCCTTGCGCACCGCCACCCCGAGGAGGACAGGTGGCGGAACCCGACCGCCGGGAGGACTTTTCGAGCGGTGAACCCCATCGCGACGAAGCAGCGCCCGCCCGCCCGGCGCGACGGGGATGCAACCCGCCAGGCGCTCAGCCCAGCAGGATGCGCAGCATGCGGCGCAGCGGTTCGGCCGCCCCCCAGAGCAGTTGATCACCAACCGTGAAGGCGCTGTAGAAGCCCTCCCCGATGGCCAGCCGGCGAACACGGCCGACCGCAATCTCGAGCTTGCCATTGACCGCGGCCGGGCTGAGGTCGCGCATGCTTTCTTCGCGGGTGTTGGGCACGAAACGCACCCAGGGATTGCCCCCGGCGATCAGCGACTCGACCTCGGAAAGCGGCAGGTCCCGACGCAGCTTGATGGTGAGCGCCTGGCTGTGGCAACGCATGGCGCCGATGCGCACGCACAGGCTCTCGACCGGGACACGCCCGGGGTCGGCCGCGCCCAGGCCGAGGATCTTGTTGCACTCGGCATCGCCCTTCCACTCCTCGCGGGACATGCCGTTGCCCAGATCCTTGTCGATCCAGGGGATGAGGCTGCCCGCCAGGGGCGCCCCGAACTGGGCGATGGGAAACTCCGCCGAGCGAATCCGCGCCGACACCAGGCGGTCGATGTCGAGGATGGCCGAACCTTCGTCGGCAAGCAGGTCGGCAGCGGCGGCGTGGGCCGAGCCCATCTGCGCGAGCAGCTCGCGCATGTTCTGCGCCCCGGCGCCCGAGGCCGCCTGGTAGGTCATGGCGGTGATCCACTCGATGACGCCGGCGCGGAACAGCCCGTTGAGCGCCATCATCATCAGGCTGACGGTGCAGTTGCCGCCGATGTGATTGCGGATGCCGCGGCGCAGGCCGTCGCGGATCACCTGCTCGTTCAGCGGGTCGAGGATGATCAGCGCGTCGTCCTTCATGCGCAGCGTGGAGGCGGCGTCGATCCAGTGCCCCTGCCAGCCGGCCGCGCGCAGCGGCGCGAAGACCTCGGTGGTGTAGTCACCCCCCTGGCAGGTGATGATGGTGTCCATGGCGGCCAGGGCCGGGATCGATCGCGCGTCCTGGAGCGGCACGCTGCCCATCGGGGCCGGACCGCCGACATTGGAGGTGCTGAAGAACACCGGATCGATCAGGGCGAAATCGCCCTCCTCGCGCATGCGCTGCATGAGCACCGAGCCGACCATGCCGCGCCAGCCGACCAGACCAACCTTCATTGCCATGATGACTCCTCCTGAATGCCTGACAGCTCAGCCCAGCGCAGCCAGCACCGCGTCGCCCATCGCGCGGGTGCCGATCGTGGCGGCGCCCGGGTCGGCGATATCAGCGGTGCGCAGACCCTGCGCCAGCACCCGACGCACCGCCGCTTCCACCCGGTCGGCAGCCGCCGGCTGGTTGAGCGAGTAGCGCAGCAGCATGGCCGCCGACAGGATGGTGGCCAGGGGATTGGCCACGTCGCGCCCGGCGATGTCCGGCGCCGACCCGTGAATGGGTTCGTACATGCCGAAGCCCTTCGCATTGAGCGAGGCCGAGGGCAGCATGCCGATCGAGCCGGTGAGCATCGAGGCCTCGTCGGACAGGATGTCGCCGAACATGTTGCCGGTGACGATCA
>JBAWWD010000012.1:0-136119 GCA_037146935.1 Burkholderiales bacterium | reverse complement strand
CACCAGGCCGATCAGCACGCTGACGAGGAACACGCCGAGCGACCACAGCCACCAGGGCGCGGCGCCGCCCGGGGCGAGCTCCTGCGCGGGCAGGCCGGCCATCGCCGGCGACATGGCGACGAAGAGTGCGGCCAGCGCCAACCCGACCGCGGCAGGCCTGCGCCAGCGACGCGCCGGCCGCCCGCCCCGGCGAAGCACGCTCGGTGGGCAGGCAACGGATCCGCCAGGACGCCCGCTCGGGAAGACGATCACGATGCGACCAAGAATGCCACAGCGGCCGGTCTGGCCCCGGGGCCGCGCCGCGCTGCCCGGAATGGCGACCCGCCGGAAGGGCGCGAGCGCCCTCCGCGCGGTCGCGCTGTTGCGCCGCAACAGTTGCTCGACGGCGCGACTCGGGGGATGATCAGGCTCAATCCGAACCCCCGGAATTCGAGCCAGCGATGCCCCTCCTGCGACGCCTCGCGGCGACGGTCGCCTTGGCAGGCGCGTGCCTGTCCGCCTCGGCGCAAACCCCGCCCCAGCCCAACCGCAGCGCCCTGATCGTGGGCGTGTCCACCTACGCGTCGCCAGAGGTGCCAACGCTTCGCGGCGTGGGCTTCGACGTCGGCAGCGCCCGGCAGATCGCGGTGGCCATGGGCATCCCCGAGTCCCGCATCACCGTGCTGCGCGACGCCGAGGCCACCAAGGCCAACATCCTGTCGGCACTAGACCGGCTCGCCACCACCGTCGGCGAAGGCGGGCGGGTCTTCGTGTACTTCTCGGGCCACGGCACCCGCTGGTTCGACGCCCAGGTCAATGGCTGCAAGGAGGGGCTGCTCGCCTATGACCAGGGCACCATCACCAACGAGGAGATCGCGCAGCGCACCCGCCGGGTGAGCGAGACCGCCGACAAGGTGATGATGTTCTTCGACGCCTGCCACTCCGATGGCGTCTCGGTGAACCGCAATCGCACCCGCTCCCTGGGCAACGCCGATCCGGTCACCCTGGAGCTCACCCCGAAGTTCTTCATCAAGGGCGCCAACGACAGCGATGTCTGCAGCCGCCCGGCCAACGTGCGCACCCGCAGCCTGCTGGCCGAGGCCTCGCGCCTCGGCGCCCTGAGCGAGAACTTCGTGCAGATCACCTCGGCCCGGGCCGACGAGGTCAGCTTCGATGACCCGAACCGGGGCGGGCTCGCTACCCAGGGCGTGCGCGACTGCCTGCTCGGCGCGGCCCGTGACCTCGACGCCTCGGGTGCGGTGTCCATCCGCGAGATCGAGCTGTGCGCGCAGTCGTTCGTCGAGCAGCGGCTCGCGCCCTTCCCGGCGCTGCAGCCGCACCACATCACCGTCACCGGCAACCGCAATCTGGTGCCGGCGCCCAGCCGCCCGCCACCGGCGCTGGCGGCCGCAGCGCCGGTGGTGATCAGTCCGCCGGCCATTCCCGCACCGGCGCCGGCCCCGGTCGTCATCGCGCCCGCGCCGGCTCCAGCGCCGGCCCCTGCCCCTGCCCCTGCCCCTGCGCCGGCCCCGGTCGTCGCCGCCCCGCCCCCCGCACCAGTCGACCCCGGTCAGGCTGCGCTGGCCACCCTGCGCGAGATCGAGGCCCAGCAGAATCCCCGCCGCAAGCTCGAGGTCACCCTGAGCCGCAGCGCGCTGCGCATCGGCAAGGACGCCCTCGAGATGCGGGTGCGCTCCAGCCATGACGGTCACGTGTACATCGTGCTGGTCGGCAGCGATCGCGAGAGCTTCTACGTGCTGTTCCCCAATGGCCTGGACCGCAACAACCGCATCCAGGCCGACAAGCCGCTGAGCCTGCCGCGGCCGGAATGGGCGATCACCGCCAAGGGGCCGCCCGGGGTCAACAATCTGCTGGTGCTGGTCTCCGATTCCCCAAGAGACCTGAGCGCCCTCATGCGTGGGCAGGCCGGCGCGCTGCCCACCTTCAGCTCGGCGCTGAACACCCTCAACGGCCGCGGCGCCCTGATCGACCTGTTCACGGGCCAGGGTCTCACCGGCGGCTCGGAGGCCTTTGCCGCCCGCCTGCTGCGCATCGAAGAAGTCCGCTAGTCATCCCACTCATCGGTCTGCCATGCCTGCCACCCTGCCTGTCCTGCGAACCCTGTGCCTGAGCATCGTCCTGGCCGGCCTGAGCGCCACCGCTCAGGCGCAATGGCTGGTCAGCGACCAGGAAGCCGCCGCCGACCGCGCCGCGCCCGAGCCCCTGGGCATGAAGTCGCTGCCGGCGCCGAACGCGCCGCGCATCAACCTGGTCGCGCCGGCGCTCACCGGCAATGCCACCGTCAGTTCGCCAACCCGCATCCTGGTGCGCTTCGAGCCCACCCAGCCGGCCACCATCAACCCCGACTCGTTCCGGGTGAAGTACGGCTCGCTCAAGCTCGACATCACCAGCCGCATCACGGCCGCCTCCAAGGTCACCGCCGAGGGCATCGATGTCTCGGAGGCCAGACTGCCCAAGGGCACCCACCGCCTGCAGATCGAGATCGAGGACTCGCTCGGTCGCGTCGGCGAGCGCCTCGTCCAGTTCGTCATCGAGTAAGTCCATGCCCGCCCGCCCAAGCCTTGCCCTCGCCTGCCTGATCGCACTCGCCGGGCCGCTGGTCGCCACCAGCGCCCTCGCCCAGACGGCCGCCTCGGCGCCCGCAGCCCCTGCGCCCAACCGCGAGTCGCTGTCGGTCGATCAGATGCTCGAGCAGCTCGCGCCCGCCGGCCGTACCCGTGGCATGCGCAATCTCGTGCCGGTTCAGGTTCAGCCGCCGCCGGCTGCCGCACCGGCGGCTGCGCCGGCCACGGCGCCCGCTGCCGCACCGGTAACGGCACCGGCCACTGCACCCGCCGCGCCGCCCGTTGCCCAGCCTGCGGCCGCTCCGGTCACCGCGCCCGTCGCGGCGCCCGTGGCCGCCCCCGCCCCGGCGACCATCGCTGCGCCCGCTGCCGGCCCCGCCGCGGTGCCGGCGCATGTGGTGACGCCGGTCGCGGCGCCACCGTCCACCCCGGCCCCCATCGCCAGCCCGGCACCACGGCCCCCGCTGGCGGCGCCCTCGCCGCCCGCAGGCCAGGCGAACGCGGCCGCCGACCCACCGCTGAAGATCGACCTCACCATCTATTTCGACCTCGGCTCGGACCGCATCCAGGATCGCAGCCGGCCCCTGCTCGATCGCCTGGCGATGGTCATGCAGCACGAGCGCGTCCGCGACCTGCGCTTCCGCATCGAAGGCCATACCGACGCCAAGGGGTCGGCACTGGCCAACGAGATCCTGTCGCGTCGGCGCGCCGAAACGGTCGTGCGCTATCTCGGCTCGAGGGGTATCGACGTCGCTCGGCTGGCGGCCGAGGGCAAGGGTTTCCGCGAGCTCTCAGACCCGGCCAACCCTCTGTCGGAGCAGAACCGCCGCGTGAGCGTGGTGGTCATCAACTGATCGCCCGTCTGCCCAATCCTGATGATGACCGTTCCCGCGTTGCCCTTCACGATATCGGGTCAACCCCACGCCGCTTCCTGAGTCCCTCACGATTGCCGCCGCTCAAGGAGATCCACCCATGGCCCTCGTCCGTCCGATCAGTCTCGCCCTGACCCTGCTTGCTGCCCTGCCGGCAGCAGCGCAGACCTGCGACAAGTCCTACGCCTTCCAGACCACGGTGAACGGCTCGGCCGGGTCGCTCATCTGCGACTGGAACTCCAAGTCGTTCCTGGACACGCTCTCCAACATCAACCTGAGCAACATCAACTACACCAGCAGCTCGGCAGCCACCGCCACCGCCCGCTTCAATGACGTGGCCATGACGCTCTCGTACCCGGCCAACTCCAGGACCCTGTCGTACAGCTTCCCGCAGCTCGGCATCTCCGGCAGCTTCACCGGCGCCACCCGCGACGAAAGCGAAGATCTGCTCGAGAACTACCTCAAGAAAGAGGGCGTGATCGGCAAGATCATGAACTACCAGGCCAGGAACTCGGCCACCAGCCCGATCGCCGGGGTGGGCGGCATGGTGCCGCTGGCCATCTCGGCCGACTTCGGCACCAGCTTCAACAACTCGCCCACCGCGGTGTCGGGCCCGGCCACCGCGGGCGCCGCCGGCAACAACCTGCTCAGCGCCGCGCTGCAGTACGGGCAGTTCCGGCTGAGCGGCGTGAGCGACGGCATCAAGACCACCACGCTGCCGCTGTCCTACACCATCCGCAACGACATCGATCCGCGCCGCCAGCTCACCTTCAGCATGCCGATCACGCTGCTGCAGCTCGGCGACACCAAGACCGTGCACACCGGGCTCGGGCTGGCCTACCGCCTGCCCATGAACGACCGCTGGACCATCACGCCGGCCGGCCGGGTGTCGGTGGTGGCCTCGGTGGATCGTGCCACCGCCTCACTGCTCTACTCGGGATCGCTGTCGAGCAACTATGTCATCCCCATGAAGGGCTTCGATCTGGTCATCGGCAACATGGTCGGCTACTACACCACCGGCAAGGTCTCGGTGGGTGACTACTCCGCCAGCCCCGACCTGCGCTACACCGCCACCCGCAACGGCATCATGATCTCGCAGCCGGTCACGCTCGGCCGCAAGCTCACCGCCGAGTACTCGCTGATCGACACCCGCTACATCGGCTCCCAGAAGCCCCTGATCGACAACTTCCAGGAGCTCGGCATCACCCTGGGGACCAACAAGAGCGCGCTCGATGCCCGCAGCGCCTTCCGCGGCGGCCTCACGCTCACGCGCGGGCCCAACCTGCGCGGCGCCACCGCCAACGTCGGCTTCTGGTTCTGAGCGCCCCGGGCGCGGGCCCGCGCATGCAGCCCGATCGCATGAGCCGCCGGCGCCCATGGCCGGCGCGCGCGCGGGCCGCGACGCGCCGGCTCGCCGCCCTGCTCTTCGCCCTCATCGGACTGGCCGGCGCGGCGCGGGCCGACTTCGGCACCGATCAGGTCCGCTATGCGGCCAGCGGTCGCTTTGATCTCCTCGAGACCCTGATCGAGGAGCAGGCGGCGCGCGCCGCGCTGAAGACCGCCGACCAGCATGCGCTGTGCTTCGCGTACTCGCAGACCAAGCGCTACGGACGGCTGCAGACCTGCCTCGATCAGCTCGAGCAGAAGATCCGCGCAGGTGACCGTCGCACCCGCTTGTTCGGCCTGAACGACGCCACGCCCTCGCTGCACCTGATGCGCGCCGAGGCGGCCATCGACCTCGCCCAGTACGCGGAGGCCGTTCGCCACGCCGATGCCGCCAGCCGCTGGCTGAAGGACGACGACAGCGACGACCTCGACATGGTCTGCAACGCGCTCACCGCGCTGGGCATCGCCCACGCGTTCGGCGGCAACAGCGCCCAGGCCCGCAAGGCCGAGGCCGACATCCGCGCGCTGAAGATCGGGCCACTCAGCGACTACGCCAACGCCCGCGCGATCTGCCTGGCGCGGGTGCGCATGGCGCTCAAGGACTACCCCGGCGTGATCGAGGCCATCCAGGGCAATCGCGCCTTCACGGTCTCGGTCTTCCTCGACCGGCTGGTGAGCGGCAGCTTCCTCACCGGCACCAACAACTGGGTCTGGGCACAGCTGCCGCGGGCCTACATGCTCAACAAGGCGCTGCTCGAGACCGGCCAGATCGAGCAGGCCCGCCAGGGCTTCGACCGCCTGCTGGCCATCCCGCAGGTGGCCGAGAACGGCGGCATCCACTGGCTGCTGCTCAGCGACCGCGCGCGAATCGCCGAGCAGGCCGGTGAACTCGCACAGGCGCTGGGCTATCTGCGCCAGGCGATCGATGCGGTCGAGAGCCAGCGGGCGTCGATCGACACCGAAGCCACCAAGATCGGTTTCGTGGGCGACAAGCAGACCCTCTACGCCGCCGCGGTGCGGGTGGCGCACCGCCTGGGTCAGGCCGAGACCGCCTTCGAGTTCATGGAGCGCGGCAAGTCGCGGGCGCTGGTCGATCTGCTCGCCGCGCGCGATGGCCGGCCGGTGCTGGTGGCCCGCAGTCGCGAGGCGCAGGCGCTGCTGGAGCGCTATCAGCAGCGCCAGGCCGACGCCGCGGCCCAGGTGCCGGTCGACATGACGGCGCGCGGCGCGAGCCGCACCCGCGGCGAACTGAGCGCGGCGGCCGGGGCCCTGCGCAGCGCCCATGCAGACCTCGCCTCGCTGGTCACGGTCGACACCCTGTCGGTGGACGAGCTGCGCGCCCGCCTCGCGCCCAACGAGGCCCTGATCGAGTTCTATGCCATTGGCGGCAGCTACTACGGGCTGGCGGTCAGCCGCACCCAGGCCCTGCTGCTGCCGATCGCCTCACCCCGCCTGGATCAGGAGGTGCGCGAATTCCGCATCCTCATCCAGGAACGCAAGCCGCAGGTCCGCGAGCTGGCAGCCCGTCTGCACGCGGCCCTCATCGAGCCCTTTGCCGCGGTGATCGGGCAGTCTGACCTGCTGATCGTGCCGCACGGCGCGCTGCACTACCTGCCCTTCGCCGCGCTGGGCACGGCCGAGGAGCCGCTGATCGCGCGGCGCAGCCTGCGCATGCTGCCGGCCAGCAGCGTGCTCAAGTACCTCGCCCCGCGCGCCGAGCGCCGCCCGCCCAGCCTGCTCATCCTGGGCAACCCCGATGTCGGCAACAGCGCGCTCGACCTGCCCAGCGCCGAGGACGAGGCCCGCGCCATTGCCGCCGCCGTGCCGGGCAGCGTGCTGCTCACGCGCGAGAAGGCCACCGAGTCCGCCTTCAAGCGCATCGCCGGCGACTTCACGCTGCTGCACGTGGCCTCGCACGGCCAGTACAAGGCCGAGAGCGCGCTCGATTCGCGGCTGCTGCTCGCGCCCGATGGCGGCAACGACGGCTCGCTCACCGTGCGCGAGATCTACGGCCTGCGGCTCTCGGCCGATCTGGTCACGCTCTCGGCCTGCGAGACCGGCCTGGGCAGCGTGCTGCGTGGCGATGACGTGCTCGGCCTGGCGCGCGGCTTCCTGTATGCCGGCAGCCGCAACATCGTGGCCAGCCTCTGGGAGGTGGATGATGACGCCACCGCCCAACTCATGAAGTCGTTCTATCAGCGCCTGCTCGCCGGCGCCAGCCGCAAGCAGGCCCTGCGCGACGCGCAGATCGCCCTGCGCCGGGAGTTCCCCGACCCCTTCTTCTGGGCCGCCTTCGGTCTCACCGGCGCCGGCGACTGAAGCGCGGCGCCGGGCCCGCCCGGGTCAGTAGGTTTCCAGGTGCAGCCGGCCCTGCTCGCGCAGTTCGCCGGCCACGGTGTCCCAGGACATGCCGGCCTGGGTGACGACATCGCGCAGCGCGAGCAGCACCCCTTCCTCCATCGCCTTCAGGCCGCACACGTAGAGCGCGGTGTCGGGGCTGGCCAGCAGGGGCGCGAGGTCAGCGGCGCGCTCGCGCATGGCGTCCTGCACGTAGCGGCGCGGGCTGCCGGGCTCGCGCGAGAAGGCGAATTCCACGTCGATGAAGTCGCGCGGCAGTTTCTGCAGCGGGCCGAAGTACGGCAGTTCGGCGGCGCTGCGCGCGCCGAAGAACAGCATCAGCCGGCCCCCCTCGAAGCGGCCCGAGGCCCGCAGCCGACGACGCCACTCGGTCATGGCGCGCATCGGCGCGCTGCCGGTGCCGGTGCAGATCATCACGATGTTCGAGCGCGGATGGTTGGGCATCAGGAAGCTGGTGCCGAACGGGCCGATCACCTCGACCGTGTCGCCCACCTGCAGGTCGCAGAGGTAGTTGCTGGCCACGCCGCGCACCGGCCGGCCCTGGTGGTCCTGCAGCACCCGCTTCACCGTGAGCGAGAGATTGTTGTAGCCGGGCCGCTCGCCATTGCGCGGGCTGGCCACCGAGTACTGCCGCGCGTGGTGCGGGCGGCCATCGGCATCGACCCCGGGCGGCAGGATGCCGACCGACTGCCCCTCGAGCACCGGGAAGGGCATGGCGCCGAAATCGAGCACGATGTGGTGGGTGTCCGACTCGCGCCCGACCTCGGTGACGCGCACATTGCCGGTGACGGTGGCGCTGACCGAGCGGCGCGCCGCCTTCGGCCCGTAGAGATTGGTGAAGGGGTGCGCTGCCGACCAGGGCGGGATCACCGCGCCATAGCGGGCCGCGGTGAAGGCCGGGCGCGCATCGACCACCGCCTCCGCCACGGTGGCGGCCGATTCGACGGGGGCCGCAGCCGGCGCTACCGCCCCGGCCTGCGCCAGCGCATCGGCGCTGAGCGCCGGCGGCAGCTCATCCCAGCCCAGTTGCTCGACGATGGGATAGGCACGGGCCCGCGGCACCTCGCGCCAGTTGTCGATCGAGCCCGTGGGACAGGGCGAGATGCAGTCCATGCACAGGTCGCACTTGTCGGCGTCGACCACGTAGTTGCGCGAATCATGGGTGATCGCGCCGCGCGGGCAGATCGACTCGCAGGTGTTGCACCGGATGCAGATCTCCGGGTCGATCAGGTGCTGCCTGATCAGGACGCTGTCGACGGCGGACATGGCAGGCTCCGGACGGGTTCGCGGGTCAGGCGAAGCGGATGTATTCGAAGTTGACGGGCTGGCGGTTGATGCCGATGGCCGGCGGCGCGATCCAGTTGGCGAAGCGCCCGGGCTCGACCACGCGGCCCATCAGGCTGGCCACGAAGGCGCGGTCGTTCTCGGTGGGCAGCCAGTCGGCCACCCGCGCGCCCCACTCGGCCTCGCTCACCACCCGGCCCTCCGGCGACACCTTCACGCCCGACAGCGAGCCGATATTGCGGTGGAAGGCCTTGTGCGGGGTCTTGAGCCGGAACGGGATGCCCGCCTTGTCGATCACCCGGTTCCAGCGCTCCACGCCGCCGATGCTGTCGCGGATGTAGTCGTCGCGCAGCACCTCGTTCAGGGCGTTGAGCATCGGCACCTCCTTCTCGACCAGCTGATCGCCGGCCACCTGCAGCACCCGGTAGTGGTCGGACTTGAGCACGTGGTCATCGGTGCGCTTGCCCTCCTCATAGCGGCCCTTCAGACCGGTGCTGTAGAACGTGGCGGCGTTGCTCGACTCGTCGGCGCCGAACAGATCGATGGTCACGCTGAAGTGGAAGTTGAGGTAGCGCTGGACGGTGGGCAGGTCGATCACGCCGGCCTCGCGCAGCGTCTTCGGGTCGTCGGTCTTGAGCTCGTTCATGACCTGGCAGGTGCGCTGGATGACGCGCGAGATGCCCGACTCGCCCACGAACATGTGGTGGGCCTCCTCGGTGAGCATGAACTTCGTGGTGCGCGCCAGCGGATCGAAGGCGCTCTCGGCAAGCGCGCACAGCTGGAACTTGCCGTCACGGTCGGTGAAGTAGGTGAACATGAAGAAGCTCAGCCAGTCGGGCGTCTGCTCGTTGAACGCCTGCAGGATGCGCGGGTTGTCCTGCTGGCCGCTGCGACGCTGGAGCAGCGCGTCAGCCTCCTCGCGACCGTCACGGCCGAAATGCTTGTGCAGCAGGTAGACCATGGCCCACAGGTGCCGGCCCTCCTCGACGTTGATCTGGAACAGGTTGCGCAGGTCGTACTGGCTGGGCGCGGTCAGGCCGAGATGGCGCTGCTGCTCCACCGAGGCCGGCTCGGTGTCCCCCTGGGTGACGATGATGCGGCGCAGGTTGGCCCGGTACTCGCCGGGAACCTCGTTCCAGGCCTTCTCGCCCAGGTGATCGCCGAAATGGATCCGGCGGTCGGCCTCGCCAGGATTGAGGAAGATGCCCCAGCGGTAATCGCGCATCTTGACGTGACCGAACTGGGCCCAGCCCTGCGGATCGACGCTGACGGCGGTGCGCAGGTAGACGCTGGCGTCGGTGGTTCCCTCGGGCCCCATGTCGTCCCACCAGTTGATGAAGTCGGGCTGCCAGCTCTCGAGCGCGCGCTGCAGCGCGCGGTCTTCGCCGAGGTTGACGTTGTTGGGGATCTTCTCGCTGTAGTTGATGGCGGACATGGTGTTTCCCGGTGGAGAGTGGGCGGGCCTGCGGGCCCGGGCCGTGGATGGGGTTGGCGGCGTGGGCTGCGTGTGTGGCGTAGGCTACGTGCGTGGCGTAGGTGGCGTGGGCGAGTAGCGTGGCGCGCCGCTCAGACGCGGTTCCAGTCGAAGGCGGCCTTGTCGCCCTTGCCGTAGACCTTGAGCGCGCCCTTCTCGCCGACCGCGTTCGGGCGCTGGAAGATCCAGTTCTGCCACGCGGTGAGCCTACCGAAGACCCGCGTGAACAGGTTCTCGGGGCCGTTGAAGCGCAGGTTCGCCTCCATGCCGGTGAGGGCGTCGGGCGACATCGCCACCCGCTCCTCCACCGCGATCCGGATCTCGTCGGCCCAGTCGAGGTCATCGGGATTGCTGGTGATCAGGCCAAGCGCGAAGGCCGCCTCGGCGTCCAGCGGCCGGCCGGCGGCGGCGCGCACCGCGTCGAGCGCGGGCTGCTCGTCGTAGAAGCGGCGCTGCAGCCGGCTCTGGCTGGTGACCATGGGATAGAGACCGAAATTGGTATCGGACACAGTGATGGCCGGTGCGGCAGCCGGGTCGTCAGGGAGGGCGAGCTGATAGCTGCGGTCGCAGGCCAGCGCCAGCTCGAGGAAGGTGCCGGCAAAGCAGCTGCCCTGGTCGATGAGCGCGAACAGGCTGCGCGAGGAGACATCCAGACGCGAGAACGCGCGCCGCAGCATCCCGATGGTCTCGCGCACCAGCCAGTGCCCGCGGTGCGCGACCAGGGTGGCGTCCATGGCCAGCACCGCCGACGCGTCACCGCGGGTGCGGATCAGCCAGGTGCCGATGTCGAGCTCGTTGGTGCGCATCTCGAGGATGGCGTCGTCGAGCTCGCGGGCCAGCGCGAGCGGGTACCAGGCATCACCGGCGGCCTCGATGCCGGCGATGTCGGTGGGCAGCGTGCCCTCGGGCGCGCTCACCGTGAAGGTGGCGGTGCGCCGGGCGCGATCGATCGCGACGGAGACGTGGCGATAGCTCAGGCCATCGGCATCGATGCGCCGGGGCAGCGGGCTGAGCGCAACCCCGCGCGCGCCCACCGGGCGGTCGCTGCTGGCGGCCAGCGCCAGCGCGCGCTCGGTGACCTTCTGGGCGAACACCGCGGGCCGGGCGATGTCGTCGACCAGGCGCCAGTCCTTGGCCTTCTGGCCGCGCACGCCTTCGGTGGTGGTGCAGAAGATGTCGGCCAGATCATGGCGGACATGGCGCTTGTCGGTGACGCGGGTGAGGCCGCCGGTGCCCGGCAGCACCCCGAGCAGGGGCACCTCGGGCAGGCTGACCGCGGAGGAGCGGTCGTCGATCAGCAGGATCTCGTCGCAGGCGAGCGCCAGCTCGTAGCCGCCACCGGCGCAGGCGCCGTTGACCGCGGCCAGGAACTTCAGGCCGCTGTGGGCCGAGGAGTCTTCCATGCCGTTGCGGGTCTCGTTGGTGAACTTGCAGAAGTTCACCTTCCAGGCGTGGCTGCTCACCCCGAGCATGAAGATGTTGGCGCCCGAGCAGAAGACCTTGTCGCGCAGGCTGGTGAGCACCACCGTGCGCACTTCGGGGTGCTCGAAGCGGATGCGGTTGAGCGCGTCGTTCAGCTCGATGTCCACGCCCAGGTCATAGCTGTTGAGCTTGAGCTTGTAGCCCGGGCGCAGGCCGGCGTTCTCGTCGAAATCGGCCGCGAGCGTGGCGACCGGGCCGTCGAAGGCGAGCTTCCAGTGGCGATAGCGGTCGGGGCTGGTCTGGTAATCGACTCGGTCAGGCTGGGTCACGGACGGTCTCCTTCAGGGGCAGAACGGCAGGCCAGATCCGGCACGCCATGAATGCATGATATTGCCTGTTTCTTGATCTGACAAGCACTTTCTTGCATATCAGGTTTGCAGCGGCAGCCCCAGAGCTTCGCGCACCAGCCGGCGCAGGCTCAGGAAGGTCGTCTCCAGCGGGCGGGCGCTGGTGTCCAGGCTGCGGTCGGCCTTGGCGTAGAAGGCGGCCCGGCCGGCGAGAATGGTCTTGAGGTCTTCCAGCGCCTCGTGGCTGGCGGCCATGGGGCGCAGGTCGCCCTGCGCCGCCACCCGCCGCAGGTGGTCCTCGGGAAGCGCCTGCAGCCAGACCGTGGTGCAGTGATCGAGCAGCAGCGAGAAGCTGCCCGGGTCGGAGACCAGCCCGCCGGGCGTGGCGATGACCGCCTCGGGCCGGTTGCGAATGGTCTCCTCGAGCGCGCGGCGCTCATAGCGGCGGTAGGCCGTGGCGCCGTAGAGCGCCTGGATCTCGCCCACCGTGCAGCCGGCGATCCGCTCGATCTCGCGGCTGAGTTCCACGAACGGAAAGCCGAGATCCTCGGCCAGCAGCGCGCCCAGCGTGGACTTGCCCGCGCCCCGCAGGCCGATCAGCGCGACGCGCAGGCCGCGGACCGAATCGCGCGCGCCCGCGCCCAGCGCCTCGCTCACCGCCAGACGGGCGCGGCGCAGCGCGGTCTCGTCGCAGGCCGCCAGCAGCTCGCGGATCATCAGCCACTCGGGCGAGCGCGTGGTCAGGTCGCCGAGCAGTTCGGCCAGCGAGCAGTCGAGCGCGCGGGCGACCTGCAGCAACACCAGGATCGAGGCATTGCCCACGCCGTACTCGAGGTTGGCGAGGTGGCGCTCGGACACGCCGGCGCTCTGGGCCAGGGCCTTGCGCGGCAGGCCGCGCCGCGCCCGCGCCGCGCGCACCCGCTCGCCCAGGGCCACCAGGAACGGATGCTTGCCCTCGGCGGGGGCCTTGCCCTCGGCGGATGCGCGGCCATCGGCGAATGCGTTGCTCCCGGTGAGCGCTTTGCCCTCGACGGACGCGTTGCCCTCGGCCGGCGCTTGCATCTCAGATTGCACTATATTGCTTGACCGCATCAAAAATCCGATCTACATTGCATCAATGCAAAATACTGCATCCTCTGTCGGGATGCAAATCCGGCGCCGGGGCCCACCCCGGCCCGCATCCGCCTGGCGTTCATGCCGGCGGCCCCAGGAGACCCCGATGACCGACGCCGTCCGCGACACCCCGCCCGCCGCCGACTTCAACATCGCCGCGCACCTGCTCTCGGGGCACACCGCGCGCGCCGACCGCCCGGCCTTCATCGATGACCAGCGCAGCCTCAGCTACGCCGGCCTGGCCGACGAGACCCGTCGGATGGCCAGCGCCCTGCTCGGGCTCGGCCTGCGCCGCGAGGAACGGGTACTGCTGCTGATGCACGATTGCTGCGACTGGCCGGTGGCCTTCCTGGGCGCGCTGCACGCCGGCATCGTGCCGGTGGCGGTCAACACCCTGCTCACCGCCGATGACTACGCCTACATGCTCGCCCACAGCCGGGCGCAGGCGGCGATCGTGTCGGCCGCGCTGCTGCCGGTGCTGCAGCAGGCAATGGCTGCCGGGCCGCACGAGATCCGCGCCGTGGTGGTCTCGGGCAGCCCCGTCACGCCCGCCTCCGGCCATGAACCGATGGCCGAACTGCTCGCGCGGCACGCGCCGCAGTCCGTGGCCGCGCCGGTGGGGCCGGATGCCCCGGGCTTCTGGCTCTACTCCTCGGGGTCCACCGGCCGGCCCAAGGGCACGGTCCACAGCCACGGCAATGTCTGGTGGACCACGCGCCTCTACGGCATCGGCGTGCTCGGCCTGCGCGAGAGCGATGTCTGCTTCTCGGCCGCCAAACTCTACTTCGCCTACGGGCTGGGCAACGCGCTCAGCTTCCCGCTGAGCGTGGGCGCCACCGTGGTGCTGATGGCCGAGCGGCCCACCCCGGAGGCGGTGTTCCGCCGCTGGAAGACGCACCGCGCCACGGTCTTCTTCGGCGCGCCCACCGGCTTTGCCGGCATGCTCGCCTCGCCGGCCCTGCCGCGCCGCGACGAGGTGGCGCTGCGGCTGGTGTCATCGGCCGGCGAGGCGCTGCCCGCCGAACTCGGCGAGCGCTTCAGCGCGCACTTCGGCGTGGACGTGATCGACGGCATCGGCTCCACCGAGATGCTGCACATCTACCTGTCGAACCGCCCGGGCCAGGTCCGCTACGGCAGCACCGGCTGGCCGGTGCCGGGCTACACCATCGAACTGCGCGACGAGGACGGCCGCGCCGTGCCCGACGGGGAGACCGGCGACCTCTACATCCAGGGCCCCAGCGCGGCGCTGATGTACTGGGGCAACCGCGAGAAGTCGCGCGAGACCTTCCAGGGTGCCTGGACCCGCAGCGGCGACAAGTACCAGCGCAATGCCGACGGCAGCTACACCTATGCCGGGCGCAGCGACGACATGCTCAAGGTGAGCGGCATCTATGTCTCGCCCTTCGAGGTGGAAGCCACGCTGGTGCAGCACCCCGCGGTACTGGAGTCGGCCGTGATCGGCGTGTCCGATGCCGACGGCCTGACCCGCGCCAAGGCCTTCGTGGTCCTCAAGCCCGGCGCCCGCGTCGATGACGACACGCTCAAGACCTTCGTGAAGGAACGGCTCGCGCCCTACAAGTACCCGCGGCAGATCGAGTTCCTCGAGGAACTACCCAAGACCGCCACCGGCAAGATCCAGCGCTTCCGGCTGCGCGAGCGCGAGGCGGCCCGCGCGACCGGCACGGGCGCGGCCTGATCGCGGTGCCCCGTGCCCTCACGGGCCGGATGCTGGCGCGGCGGGGTCAGTTGCGCTGAATGCCGGCGCTACGGGCTCAGTCGAGCCGGATGCCGGCGCTGCGGATCAGCTTGCCGTACTGCGCGATCTCGCTGCGGATGAACTCGCCGAAGACCGCCCGCGGCCCCACCGCGGGCAGCAGCCCCATCGCCTGCAGCCGTTCGGCGACATCGGGCAAGGCCACGATCCGGGCGATCTCGCGGTTGAGCTTCTCGAGCACCGGCACCGGCGTGGCCGCCGGGGCCACGATGCCGTACCAGGTGCCGGTCTCGAAGCCCGGCAGCGCCGACTCCGCGATGGTGGGCACCTCGGGAAGCACCGGCACCCGGGCGCTGGACGAAACCCCCAGCGCGCGCAGCTTGCCCGACTTCACATGCGGCAGCAGCGTGACCATGTTGTCGAACTGCGCGTCGAACACGCCGGCGAGCAGGTCGGTGGTGGCCGGGGCGCTGCCCTTGTAGGGCAGGTGCACCGCGCGGATGCCGGCGGCCGCCGTGAACAGCTCGCCGCCCAGGTGCTGCGCCGTGCCCTGGCCGCCATTGCCGATGGTCAGGCGGCCCGGATTGGCCCGCGCCCAGTCGACCAGCTCGCGGGTGCTGCGCGCCGGCACCGAGGGGTTGACCACCAGCAGCAAGGGCGCCTTCACCAGCAGCGCCACCGGCGCGAAGTCGCGCACCGGGTCGTAGGGCAGCTTGGCATAGAGCGAGGGGTTCACCGCCATGAAGCCGGCGGCGCACAACGTGAGCGTGTGGCCATCGGCCGGGGCGCGGGCGCCGGCCTCGGCGCCGATGTTGCCCCCGGCGCCGGGCTTGTTCTCGACCACCACCTGCTGCCCCCAGGCCTCGGCGAGCTTGCCGCCGACCAGCCGGGCGAGCACATCGGTGGCGCCGCCGGGCGCGAAGGGCACGATGATGCGGATCGGGCGGGCGGGGTACTCGGCGGCCTGCGCGAACGCGCGCGGCGCAAGGCCCGCTCCGGCAAGCAGGGCGAGCGAGGCACTGAGACGGCGGCGAATGCGGGTCATGGGAACTCCTGAGGGTTGACGCGAGAGGCTGAGGGATGAAGCCGCTCGGGCGGGAAGACGGGCACCCGAACCGCGCTCAGGGCGCGGGCACGGCCCAGCGCGCCACGAAGGCCTCATCGATGGTCACGCCCAGGCCCGGGCGGTCGGGGATCTCGATCATGCCGTCGACCACCGTGAAGCGCTCGCGCGCGAGCTCGTGCAGCAGCGGGTTGGCGCCCAGGGAATACTCGAGGATCCAGCCCGCCGGACAGGCCGCAGTCACGTGCAGGCCGGCCGCGAAGGCGAGCGCGCCGGTCCACAGGTGCGGGGCCAGCCGCAGGTTGTAGGCGCTGGCGATCGCGCCGATGCGCATCGCCTCGCTGATGCCGCCGCAGATGGCGAGGTCGGGCTGGAACACGTCGGCGCCGCCGAGCGCCGCGACATCGAGGAAGTCATGGCGGGTGAACTCGCTCTCGCCGATGGCGATCGGCACCGAGGTGCCGGCGCGCACCTGCGCCAGGCCGCGATGGTCGTCGGCGGTGACCGGCTCCTCGAACCAGGTGAGGTCGCAGTCTTCCACCTCGCGGCAGAACTGGCGGGCCTGCGAGACGGTGTAGGTGCCGTGGGCATCGCACATCAGGCCGATGTCGGGTCCGAGCGCGGCGCGCGCCGCGCGCACCCGGGCCACCGAGTTGCGCACCGGGCCGTCGATCACGCCGACCCGCATCTTCACCGCCCGGAAGCCGCCGCGACGTACGTAGGAGAGCAGCTGCTCCCCGATGCCGGCGGCGTCGGCCCAGCCGCCCGAGGCATACGCGGGCATGGCCGGCGCGCGCCGCCCGCCGAGCAGCCGCCACACCGGCGCGCCCAGCGACTTGCCCAGGATGTCCCAGAGCGCCATGTCGATGCCGCCGATCGCCGACACGCTGATGCCGCGGCGCCCAAGGATGGGAAACACGTGGCCCTCGGCCAGCGCGTAATGGTCGCGCACGCCGTTGTAGAGCCGCTCCCAGATGCGGTTGATGTCGCGCGGATCCTCGCCGATCAGGGCCGGACCGAACTTGTGGTTGATCAGCGCGGTCAGGCCGTGGTTGTTGCCGGCGCTGCCCACTTCCTCCTTGGCCTCGCCCCAGCCCACCAGGCCGCACTCGGTCTCGATGCGCACCAGCGTGGCGTCGAAGGAGGCGATGCGACCGAAGTCGCTGACATGCTGCTGCTCGGGCGGGATGGGCACATGTACCCAGGTCGCCCTGACCGATCGGATCTTCATGGACGCGCTGCCTCCGCAAAGGGGTTGGCCCGGCGTGCAGGCCAGACCTCGGGGTTGATGAAGTGCGCCGGCGGGCTGCCCCGCAGCACCGCGATCACCTGATCGACCGCGGCGGCCGACATGCGGCGCATGCTGTCGGCGCTGATGCCGGCGACATGCGGCGAGAGCAGCACGCCCGGCAGCGCGCGCAAGGGCGAATCGGCCGGCAGCGGCTGCGTGGCGAACACATCGAGCACCGCGCCGCCCAGGTGGCCGGCGCGCAGCGATTCGATCAGCGCCGGTTCGTCGATGACCGCCCCGCGCGACACATTGACCAGCACCGCCCCGGGCGGCATGAGCGCAAGCCGCCGGGCATCGATCAGGCCGCGGGTCTGCTCGGTGAGCGGGCAGGCCAGCACTACCCAGTCACTGGCGGCGAGGAGCGCGTCGAGCCCGACCGGCGCCACGCCCTCGGGCATGGGCGCAGCGCTGCGCCGGTGCCCCAGCACCCGCATGCCGAAGCCCTGGCCGGCGATGCGCGCGAGGTGCGCGCCGATCGCGCCCATGCCGACGATGCCCAGGGTGGCGCCGGCAAGCTCGCGCCCGGCATCGGCCAGGCCGCGCACCGCGGCCCAGCCCGGCGCGCGCAGCCCGTCCTCGATGCGTTCGAGGCCGCGGGCCAGCCGCAGCATCTGCGCGACCGCGTACTCGGCCACCGTGGCGGCATTGGCGCCCGGCACGTTGGCCACGATCACGCCGGCCTCGGTGGCCGCGCTCACCGGGATGAGATCGACGCCGGCACCGTGGCGAACGGCCGCAAGCAGTCGCGGTGCCAGCGCGCACAGATCGGCGGGCAGAATGGCCCGCACGATCAGCGCATGCGGGCTGTGCGCGATCAGGGCCTCGCGCAGCGTGGCGGGGTCATCGGCCGGCGCGAGCACCACCTGCGCCTGCTGCGCCAGACGCTCGCGCGCCGGCGGGTCGATCGGATTGGTGAGCAGCACCACCGGCCGGGTCATGGCCCTGCCTCAGTAGCCGATGGCCGCGCCATCGCTGCGCGGATCGGAGCCGCCCAGGCGCATGCCGCTCACCGGGTCGATCACGATGCCGTGCGCGTGGCCGGCCTTCTCGTTGAACGGGCCCCAGCGATCGAGCAGATGGCCGCGCCGCTCGAGCTCGGTGATGGTCTCCGCCGGGAAGCGCGACTCGATGTGCAGGGTGTCGCGCGCCTCGCCCATGCCGAAGCGGCCCGACAGCCAGCGCGGCGCCTCCACCGCCTCCTGGATGTCGCGGCCGTGATCGATCATCGACACCCAGGTCTGGGCATGGATCTGCGGCTGACCGTCGGCGCCCATGCAGCCGACCACGCCCCACAGCCGGTCGTTGCGGAACCCCATGGAGGCGATCAGGGTGTGCAGCGGCGTCTTGCCCGGCGCCAGGCAGTTGGGGTGCGCGGGGTCGAGCGAGAAGTAGGCGCTGCGGTTCTGCAGCACCACGCCGGTGTCGCCGGCCACCACGCAGGAGCCGAACACGCCGTAGAGGCTGTTGATGAGCGCCGCGGCATTGCCATGCGCATCGACCGCGGCGATGAACACCGTGTCGCCGGAGAGGCTGCCCTCGGAGGGGATGCGGTCCCAGGGCAGCGCGCGCGCCGGGTCCATCAGGCCGCGGCGGCTGTCGGCGTGGGCGCGCGAGATGAGCCGCTCGATGGGCACCTCGGCAAAGCGCGGGTCCGCGAGGTAGCGGTCGCGATCATGGTAGGCGAGCTGCTTGGCCTGCACCATGAGGTGGGCGTGATCGGGCCCCAGGTAGGGACGGCGGTGCAGTTCGAAGGGCTCGAGCAGGTTGAGCATCTCGAGCACCGTGAAGCCCTGGGTGGGCGCTGGCGTCTCGTACAGGGTGAGGTCGCGGTAGCGGCCACGGATCGGCTCGCCCCAGCGGGCCTGCTGGGCGCGCAGGTCGGCCGCGTCGAAGAATCCGCCATGCTCGCGCGAGTAGCGGGCCAGCGCCTCACCCACGGGGCCCCCGTAGAAGCCCTCGTGGCCGCCCTCGGCCAGCGCGCTCAGCGTGCGGGCCAGACCGGGGTTGCGCAGCAGACTGCCGGCGCGCGGCGCCTGCCCCTGCGGCAGGAACAGCGCCGCCGCATCGGGCTGCGCGGCCAGGTCGGCGGTGGTGTCGGCGATCCAGCCAGCCAGCCGGCCAGTCACCGGAAAGCCGTCGCGGGCATAGCCGATCGCGCTTTCCAGGCAACGGCCAAGCGGCACCCGGCCGAATCGCGCCTGCGCGGCCACCCAGCTGGACACCGCGCCGGGCGTGGTGAGCGTGGCCGGCAGGATGCCGCGCAGCGGAACCTCGCGCAGCCCCTGCGCGGTGAAACGCTCGATCGTGCCGCTGGCCGCGGCACGGCCGCCGCCGTCGAGATAGCTCACCGAGCCGGTGGCGGCGTCGTGGATCAGCCAGAAGGCGTCACCGCCCACGCCGGTCATGTGGGGATAGATGACGGCCAGCGTGCTGCTGGCCGCCACCGCCGCGTCCACCGCCGACCCGCCGGCACGCAGCACATCGACCCCGGCCTGCGAGGCCAGGGAGTGAGGACAGGCGACCATGCCCGAGGGGGCCATGGTGACCGGACGGCCAGTGAGGATCTGCATGGGAAGCGGTGCGCCGCATGCCCGCGCGGGGCCGGCGTCATGGGTGGTTCGAGGAGCCGGGATTATGCTACCGGCGCATGACCGACGCCGCCCTGCTCGCCCCATTTCCGCTGCTGCTGGTGCTGGCCCTGCTCGGCAGTGGCCGGCTGCAGGCGCTGGGCGCCGGTCTGGCGGGGCTGGTCGCCGCGCTCGCCGCCGCGCTCTGGCTGGCGCTGCAGGCCGGGGGCTTGCCTGCGGCCGCTGCCCTGCTCGTGCGCGAGCTGCCGGCCGGCCTGTGGTTGGCCTGGCCCGTGCTGGCGATCATCGTGCCGGGGGTGTTCTTCCATCACGCGGCGCAGGCCTACCAGGCCCGGCTGGCTCCGGGACCATCGTCATCGGCGACTGTCCCGTCGACGACTGCCCCGGCGCGCGACACGTCGCCCGGGGATTCGCCCGCCGGCCAGCCCGCGCGCGGCGAGGCCGATGGCATCGCGCTGGCCGCCCCCATCGATCCGCGCCGCCTGTGGGCGCTGTGCTTCCTGCTCGCGCCGTTTGCCGAGGCGGTCACCGGCTTCGGCGTGGGCTACCTGATCGCGCTGGCGGCGCTGCGCGCGCTCGGCCTGCAGGGCCTGCCCGCGCTGGTGCTCGGGCTGTTCAGCCAGTCGCTGGTTCCCTGGGGCGCGCTGGCGGTGGGCACCTCGGCTGGCGCGGCAATCGCGGGCATGCAGGCCAGCGATCTCGGCCTGCGCACCGCGCTGCTGCAGGCCGGCATCCACGCGCTCTACCTGCCGCTCTACTGGCGCTTCGCGCGGCAGGCCGGCGTGCCGATCGCGGCGGCCCAGAAGCGCGACGACATCGCCTGGACCGCGCTGCTGATCGCGCTGGTGGCGCTCACCAACCACCACAGCGATCCGGAGATCGCGGCCGCCGCGCCCTGCGCCTCGCTGCTCGCCCTGCGCTTCTGGCGCGACCGCCGGCCGGATCGTGCCGCGCTGATCGCGGCGCTGCGCGCGAGCGCGCCCTCGGTCGCGCTGGTGCTCGTGCTGTGCGCCACCCGCCTGATCGCGCCGCTGCGCGAGCTGCTGGCCACGCTGGCGGTGATTTCGCCCCTGCCCGGCAAGCCAGGCTTCGCGCCCTTCTACGCGCCGGGGCTGTGGGTGATCGCCGTGGCCCTGGGCGTGGCGCTGGCTGCGCGGGCCGCGCCAGGAGCGCTGGCGATCGGTGCCGCGCGCGGCGCCTGGCGGGCCTGCGCCGTGACCGCGAGCTTCATGCTGATGGCGCAGTGCTATCTCGGCTCGGGCATGGCGCAGGCGCTGGCCGACTCGCTGGGCGAGCTGGCGCAGCGCTGGGCGCTGCTGGGCGTGCCGCTGCTCGCGGCCATGGGCGGCTTTCTCACCGGCAGCGCGGCCGCGGCCGCGGCCATGCTCATGCCCCTGGACATCGCGCTGGCGCGCGGGCTGGGGGCCGACCCCGGCTGGATCGCCGCGGTGCAGACCAGCGTGTCGGCCAACCTGTCGATGCTCTCGCCGATGCGGGTGTCGATGGGCACCGCGGTGCTCGGCCTGGGCGCGGCCGAGGCCGCGCTCTATCGCCGGGCCTGGCCGCTGGCGCTGCCGCCGCTGGCCACGGGCCTGGCCGTGGCGCTGCTGGTCAGCCTGCGCGCCTGAGCGGCGCTCACTCCCGCGCGATGCCCAGATCGCGCATGGTGCGGTCCCAGACCGCGAGCTGCTGGCGCAGCACGTCGGCCATCACCGGTGGCGTGGACGGCGTGGGGAAGAGGCCAAGCTTCTCGTACTGCTCGGCCACGTCGGCGCGCCGCATCACGACATTGAAGTCGCGGGAGATGCGCTCGACCAGGTCGGCCGGCAGGCGCGCCGGGCCGAACAGCCCGCCCCAGGGCGAGATGTTGACCAGCGGCTGGCCGGCCTCGGCCATGGTGGGCACCTCGGGCATGGTGGTGGTGCGCCGCGGCAGCAACACCGCCACCGGACGGAACTTCTCCTTGAGCAGCTGGGGCATGACCGCGGGGGTAGCGAACATCATGTGCACCCGCCCGCCGATCAGGTCGATGGCCGCCTGCGCCTCGCCCTTGTAGGGCACGTGGGTCATGTCCAGGCCGTTCTGGCGCGCGAGCTGACCCATGCTCAGGATGCCCGTGCTGTTGCCGGTGGCGTAGGCGAACTTGCCGGGATTGGCCTTCACGTGCGCCACCAGCTCGGCCAGGGTGCGCACCGGCAGGTTCGGCGTGACCATCAGGTAGAACGTGAAGATGCAGAAGGTGGAGATCGGCGTGAAATCGGCCACCGGGTCGTAGGGCGGCTCGCGCTTGAGCGAGGGCACGTACGACATGGAGGTGGCGGTGCCGAAGAACAGGGTGTGGCCATCGGGCGCCGAGCGCTTCACCTCCAGCGCCGCCACCGCGCCGTCGGCGCCGGCGCGGTTCTCCACCACCACCGGCTTGCCGAAGGCATTGCCCAGGTGCACGGCCACCGCGCGCGCGCCGAGATCGGCGCCGCCGCCCGCCGGGAAAGGCACCACCAGCCGCACCGACTGACGCGGCCAGTCGGCCTGCGCGCGGGCCATGCCGGGCAAGGCGGCCCCCAGCGCCAGGGCGCTCGCGGCCTGCAGGGCCTTGCGGCGCGGCTGGGCGGGCGAGAGCGCGACCGGCGAACCGGCGTCGGGGGTGGTACGGAAATCGGGCAGGCGCGACACGGGGTTCTCCTGGAAAAGCCTGGGGAGCGGGATGAAGGGAGCGCAGCGGCGCGATTCTATGTCGCGCCACCGCCGCGGCCCGGGTGGCCGCGATGGCACCGGGGCTTCAGGCCGGGCGCTCGCGGGCCATGAACCCGTAGGCGAGGTTCGAGCGCGAGGTGCCGGCCTTCTGGTAGGCAAGCCGCGCCGCGCTCAGGCGGTCGCCGGTCAGCGCCTGACGCTGCGCCTCGGTGTAGCCGTACAGGCGGGCATTGTTGCCGCCGAAGATCGCGTTCTTGACCGGGCCGTCGGCCGGCCCGAGCGGCGTGAAGCCGTGGCGGCGCTGCATGTCCTCGGGAATCTCCAGGCGGCGCAGCGCCTCGATCTGCCACTGCGGCGAACCGGTCCAGATCGCGTCGGTGCCCCATACCACCCGCTCCACACCCAGACCGCGGATGAGCGTGCCCATCATGAAGGCGGCCAGGTTCGGATCGGCCATGGTGCTCTGGGCGAAGATCTGGCCGAGGTCGCCGTAGACATTGCTCACGCCATGGCGCGCGGGGATCTCGGCCAGATCGGTCACCCAGTCGACGCGGCCGCTTGCCTGCACCTGCGCCCAGGCATCCTCGGTGCGCCCGCCGGCCGCATAGCGGTAGGCCGAGTGATAGATGATGAAGTTCAGCTGCGGCCAGTCGCGCGCGGCGCGGGCAACATCGTCGACCCGGCAGTACGGCAGCAGATGCGGGAACTGCTG
This sequence comes from Burkholderiales bacterium, assembly GCA_037146935.1. Lineage (GTDB taxonomy): Bacteria > Pseudomonadota > Gammaproteobacteria > Burkholderiales > Burkholderiaceae_E > Quisquiliibacterium. The sequence goes on along the minus strand of JBAWWD010000012.1, from coordinate 113,237 downwards.
CTCGGTGTGCGGCGGGAACAGCCCCTTGTGCACGCAGACATTGCGGATGCCGGCGCGCAGCGCACGCTCGTAGTAGGGATAGGCGAGCTTCTCGTCATCCATGCGCCAAGGCCACCGCGCCATCGGCTTGTTGGTGTTGTCGCCGATGGTGTAGCCCTTGATGGAGTCGGGCGCGAGCTCGACCAGTTCACGCTCGAAGCGCTCGAGCGCGCCGGGCACTCCCGGCGTGAAGATCAGGTGCGAGAACGCGCGGCGCGTGCCGCCCGCGGTGGCGTTGATGCGGGCCCGGGCATCGCGCTTCTGGTCGTTGCTCAGGAACCAGTCGATCGGATCGTGCGAGGCCGAGCCGCTGATCAGCGCGACCTTGGTGTCGGAGTCCAGGAAGACCTCCTTGAAGTAGTTCGCGTACTTCAGGTCCTCCAGTGTCTGCGGCTTGCCCGTGAGCGCCGGGTTCCAGCCGGCGCGGCCCACCGCCTCGCGCGAGCGGGTGAAGCCCGCGAGCCGGGTCTGGTCGTGCAGGAAGTGGGTGTGCATGTCCATGATGAACTGGCCCGACAGCGCCGCGGCGCGAGCGCTCGCCATCTCGGGCGTGGCAGCCTCGGCGCGCGACACGGCGAACAGCGGCCCCCAGGTGTCGTTCATGGCCAGGAAGGCGGCAGCCATGCCGGCCGCGCTCTGGAAGAAGCGTCGACGGCTCAGGCCCTGATGGCGCGCGAACTCGCTTCCGTAGGCGAGCGTGCGGGCCTCGAAGCGCTGCTGCCGCCGACTCTGCGGGGCGGGCATGAACTCGTCGCTCGACACGGGGCGCGAGGGGATCGGCAGACGCAGCCGCAGTTCATCGGCATGCGCCAGGCGGGCGAGTTCGTCGGGCTGCAGATGGATCGGCATGGTCGGCCTCCAGGGGCTTTGCGGTAAAGGTGACGCGGCGGGCGCGGGCCCTCAGCCGGCGACCCGCACCGCGTCTCGGCCGCCGCGCTTGGCCTCGTAGAGCGCGGCATCGGCGCGTGCCAGCACGGCGTCGCGGGTGGTGTCGGCAGGATTGAGCGCGCTCACGCCGATGCTGATGGTGACCGGGATCGGCTGGCCCTCGACCAGCGTGGGCGAGGCAGCGATGCGCCGGCGGATGCGCTCGGCCAGCGCCACCGCCGCGTCGCGGCCGGTGTCGGGCAGCAGCAGCAGGAACTCCTCGCCGCCGCTGCGCGAGAGCACATCGGGGCGGCGCACGCTCTGTCGCATCAGGTCGGCGACATGACGCAGCACCTGATCGCCGGCGACATGCCCGTGGGTGTCGTTGACCCGCTTGAAGTGGTCGAGATCAAGGGCCAGCAGGCAGGTCTGGTGACGGGAGTGCCGGCGCACCCGCGAGAACTCGGCCTCCAGCCGCTCCATGAAGTAGCGACGGTTGACCAGGCCGGTGAGGAAGTCGGTGGTGGCCTGCTGGCGAAGCTCCTGGCTCAGGTGCACGCGCTGGGTGATGTCCTCGAGGCTGGCATAGACCTCGACCAGCTCGCCGTCCTTGATGACCGGCACGGCGTTGACCATGATCCAGACATAGCCGCGCTCGGGCAGCGACAGCCCCATGACCACGTCGCGCACGGGCTGGCGGGTGCGCATGGCCTGCATGGCGGGATGCGCGCCCGGCGGAAAGTCGGAGCCATCCTCGCGGATCGCACGCCAGCGGGCATCGATGGGCGAGCGTCCCTGCATCTGGTCGAGGCTCAGCCCCAGGATGCGCTGGGCCGCCGGGTTGGCCGAGGTGATGCGGCCCTGCCGGTCGTGATAGACCACCCCGAGCGGAATGGTCTGGAACAGCATCCGGTAGGTCTCTTCGCTGATCCGCAGGCCTTCCTCGGCGCGACGCCGATCGGTCACGTCGCTGAACAGGCCGGTGAACAGCGTGCCGCCCGTGCCATCGGGCCGCGGCAGGGCCTGCGCCTGCACCCAGCGCACGCTGCCGTCGGGCAGCCGGATGCGGTGCTCGCTCTCCCAGCGGGTGCCGGCCGCCGCCGCGTCACGCAGGCTGCGCTCGCGCGCGGCGCGGTCCTCGGGCAGCACCAGCGCGTCGATGCGACGCGCGTCGGCGGCGAGCACGCCCGCCTCCAGGCCGAACAGCGCGGCCGCGCCCGGGCTCAGGTAGCGATAGCTGAGCCCGCCATCGGCGGCCACCGCCAGCCGGAACAGCGCCCCGGGGATCGAGGCGGCGAGGTCGGCGAGCACCGCCTCGCGTCGGGCCAGCGTGAACTCGGAGCGCTTGAGCGCGGAGATGTCGTCGTGGGCGACCACCACCAGCGGCGGATCGCTGTCGCGCACGCGCGCGACCCGCGCCAGGAACCAGCGCTGCTGGCTGTCGGAATGACAGGGGTACTCGAACTCGAAAGCGTCGCGACGGCCGGCGAGGACATCGCGCAGGCCGGCCGCAAACGACGGCTGCTCGCCCACGCCGCAGCCGACGGCTTCGCCGGCCTCGCACACCGACAGGTAGTTGGTGCCTTCATGGCGGGTATCGGGGGCCGCGCCGTTGGCCAGCGCGAACTCGCGCCAGGCCCGGTTCACCACCAGGATGACGCCGCGGGCATCGAGCAGGCAGACATGGGCGCCAAGCCCGTCGAGCACCGACCCCGGCAGCGACTGGGCGTCGGCGGCGGTCAGGCCGGCGAGGGCCGGCACATCGGGCGGGTTTGCGGGGGGGGCCATGAAGGAAAACGAGCCGGTCGAGAATACACCAGCGCCCTGATCAGGCCGGCCCGCGCCCGGCGCGCCAGACCGCCCGCCAGCGCAGCCAGCCGGCCAGCGCCGTGCCGATGAACAGCGCATAGAGCAGCGCGGTGAGCCAGAGCTGCTTGTAGGTGAAGAGCGCGATGCTCGAGAGGTTGACCAGCATCCAGACCGGCCAGTTCTCGAGCACCTTGCGCCCGAGCAGCACCTGACCGAGCAGGCTGCCTGCGGTGGGGAAGGCATCCAGCCAGGGCACGTCGGAGTCGGTGAGCCGCGCAAGCCCCAGGCCCAGGCCCAGCCACAGGACGAGCCAGGCCAGGGCGAGCGCCAGCATCTGCCGCGGCGCGAGCCGCACCACCCGCAGGCGCTCACCGGGGCCGGCGCCGGCCCGCCGGCCGAACAGCCATTGCCACCAGCCCCAGAGCGAGGTGAGCGCGAAGAACACCTGCAGGCCCGCGTCGCCGTAGATGCGATTGACCGCGAACAGCCACGCGTACAGCGCGCTGCTCACGACGGCCAGGGGCCACCCCCACGGGTTCTCGAGGATGTTGCAGACCACGCAGGCGAAGGCGAGCAGGAACGCGAGCACCTCGAGCCACGTGACCGCGGAACCCCACCAGGTGAACGCCGTGCCGAACATCGCGGCAGTGTAGGGCCGATCGGCCCCGCGCAGCGCCGGCTCAGCGCGGGGCCGGGGGCTCGCTGCCGGGGGCCGGCGGGCCCAGGGGCGGCGAAGGGGCGGCCGGCGAAGGGGCGGCCGACGATGGCGCAGCCGGTGGCGGCACGGCCGGCAGCAGCACGGCCGGCGACGGCGCGATCTGCGCGGCGAGCACCGGCGGCGATCGCCGGTCCGGCACCAGGCCGGTCGCGCCGGCGCCGATCTCGAGGCTGCCCGCCTCGTTGCTCACCGCAACCCGCCCCTGGAGCACCCGCAGGGCAAGCCCGGGCTGTTCGCCCGGCGCGCAGCCCGAGGGCGGGCACACCGTCTCGCGGGCCTCGTACTCGGTGCCGCGGATGCCGATCGTGGCGCTGGGGGTGTTGAGCCGATAGTCGTCCCGCTGTCGGCGGCCGATCACGCCGGTCACGGTGCGCAGCGCGCCCCGCATCAGGCTGAGGAAGCTGCGCTGATCGGCGGTGTCGTACTGGTAGTCGTCGATCCGGAACTCGGTGTTCGGATGCAGCGCCATCACGGCGCCATCGGAAAAGCGCAGCGCGATGCGCCCGCCATCGCGGGTGAAGAGCCGGTCGCCCGCCGTGAGTTGCGTGCCCGATCGCACCGGCGAGGTCAGCGAACCGGCCCGCAGCAGGACCGTGTCGCCGCTCGCGCCAGTGACCACGGCGACCGATTCCCGCGCGATGCCCACCGGCGGCTGACGCGCTCCCTGCGTCTGGGTCTGGGCGATCGCGCAGGCCACCGCCACCATCAGGCCGCCGGCAAAAAGCAGCGGCAGCCGACGGCGCGCGAACGCGGCACGCACCCGCACCAGCGGTGCCGCTGCCGAATCCTGACTGGACGCGCGAAGAGCCATACGACGGTTTTCGGCCCCCGGCGCAGGAACTGGATACCGTCCAGCGGCAGATTCCGTCCGTCGCCCACATCCAGGATCAATGCCGGGGGGCGGGCGCCGCGGCATCCTGCCGGCAAGGCGCGAAACGGACTCCCCGGTCGCGCCCGGCATGCGGTGTTAATGTCCCGCCATCCCCGGCAACGGGTCTGCCCCGAAAGGCGCTCCATGTATTCCTTCTCCTACCAGCGGGCCAGCGGCCTGACGCAGGCGCTGGCCGGCCTGAAGGCCGATCCGCAGGCTCGGCTGCTGGCCGGCGGCATGACGCTGCTGCCCTCCATGAAGCACCGCCTGGCGGCGCCCTCCACCCTGATCGACATCGGCCGGCTCGCCGAACTGCGCGGCATCGCCCGTGACCGCGACGCGCTGTCGGTGGGCGCCGGCACCCGTCACGGCGAGATCGCGGCCGACGCCACCGTGCGCGCCAGCCTGCCGGCGCTCGCCGATCTTGCCGGCCGCATCGGCGACCCCCAGGTGCGTGCCCGCGGCACCCTGGGCGGGTCGATAGCCAACAACGACCCGGCCGCCGACTACCCGGCGGCCGTGCTGGGCTGCCGCGCGGTGGTGGTCACCGACCGGCGCGGCATCCCGGCCGACGAATTCTTCCAGGGCATGTTCAGCACCGCGCTGGAGCCCGACGAGATCATCACCGCGGTGCGCTTCGGCTGCCCGCGCCGGGCGGCCTACGCCAAGTTCCCCCACCCCGCCTCGGGCTATGCCATGACCGGGGTGTTCGTGGCCGAGTTCGACGACGAGATCCGGGTGGCCGTCACCGGCGCCGGGCCGGGCGTGTTCCGCTGGCAGGCCGCCGAGACCGCCCTTGCCCGAGACCTCTCGGCCGCGGCCGTCGGCTCGCTCAGCCTCTCCCCGGAGGGCCTGAACGCCGACCTGCACGCCCCGGCCCAGTACCGCGCCCACCTCGTCACGCTCATGACCCAGCGCGCCGTGGCCGCGCTCACCAGCGCCTCGGCCTGATCCGGAGACCCGCATGAAGATCGAACTCGTCGTCAATGGGCAGCCGCGCAGCGCGGACTGCGAGGAGCGCACCCTGCTGGCCGACCTGCTGCGTGACAGCTTCGGGCTCACCGGCACCCATGTGGGCTGCGACACCAGCCAGTGCGGCTGCTGCACCGTGCATGTCGACGGTCAGGCCGTGAAGTCGTGCACCATGCTCGCCGCGCAGGCCGACGGCTGCTCGGTGGTCACCATCGAGGGGCTGGCGCAGGGCGAGCGCCTGCACCCGGTGCAGGAGGCCTTCTCGGCCTGCCACGGCCTGCAGTGCGGCTTCTGCACCCCGGGCATGATCATGGCCAGCGTCGATCTGCTGCGCCGCCATCCCTCGCCCTCCGACGAACAGATCCTCGAGGGCCTGGCCGGCAACCTGTGCCGCTGCACCGGCTACGTGAACATCGTCGAGGCGGTGCGCACCGCCGCCGGCCGGCTGGCCGCCGTCGAGGGAGGCGCGAAATGAGCGTGAACATCGACCCGCGCACCGGCGGCCTCGCCCCGGCCCGCGACGAAGACCGGCGTCTGGTCACCGGCCAGGGCCGCTACACCGCCGACTGGAACCTGCCCGGCCAGCTGCACGCCGCCATGGTGCGATCCGACCGCGCCCACGCCCGCCTGCTGCGCGTGGACAGCTCGGCCGCCAGCGAGGCGGCCGGCGTGGTGGCCGTGCTCACCGCCTTCGATGTCGCCGAGGCCGGCTTCCAGCCGATCCCGGGCGGCCCGCCTGTCGCCGGGGCCGACGGCAAGCCGCAGGTGAAGTGCCAGCTGCCCATCCTGGCCACCGACCGGGTGCGCTTCGTGGGGCAACCGATCGCCATGGTCATCGCCGACACCGCCCGCGCCGCGCAGGACGCGGCCGAACTGGTCAGCATCGACTACGAGGACCTGCCCGCGGTGGCCTCGATGGACGCCGCGCTCGCCCCCGACGCGCCGCGGGTGCACGAGTCCATGCCCGGCAACGTCAGCGTGGTCTACGAGGCGGGCGACGCCGCCGCGGCCGACGCCGCCTTCGCGCGCGCCGCCCACACCACCACCCTGCGCATGCACAGCCAGCGCCTGGCCGGCGCGCCCCTCGAGCCGCGGGCCTGCCTGGCGGTGCACCACCCCGAGACCGACCGCTTCACCATCCACACCCCCACCCAGGGCATGCTCGGCATGCGGCAGTCGCTCACGGCCATCACCGGCTATGACGCCAGCCGCATCGAGGTCATCGCCCACGACGTGGGCGGCTCCTTCGGTCTGCGCGGCGGCCCGTATCCGGAGCAGGCGCTGGTGATGCTGGCCGCCCGCAAGCTCGGCCGCCCGGTGAAGTGGGTGGGCTCGCGCAGCGAGGTCTTCCTCAGCGATTGGCACGGCCGGGCGCTGGTGCTGCAGGCGAGCATCGCGCTCGACGCCGAGGGCAACATCCTCGCGCTGCGCTACGAGAACCAGGCCGATCTCGGCGCCTACACCTGCTACTTCCAGTCGATGATCGGCACCCGCAACCTCACCGTCACCATGGGCGGGGCCTATCGGGTGCCGGCGCTGCATGCCCGCTCCACCCTGGTCTACACCCACACCGTGCCGGTGTCGGCCTACCGCGGCGCGGGGCGGCCCGACATCGCCTACGCGATCGAGCGCCTGATCGACCAGGCCGCGGCCGAGCACGGCTTCGACCGCGTGGCGCTGCGCCGGCGCAATTTCATCCCGCCCTCGGCCTTCCCGTACACCACCGCCAACGGCACCGAGTACGACAGCGGCGAGTTCGCCGCCGTGATGGACAAGGCGCTCACCCTGGCCGGCTACGCCGACTTCGACGCCCGCCGTCAGGCGAGCGAGGCCCGCGGCCGGCTGCGCGGCATCGGCTTCGGCTGCTACCTCGAGGCCTCGGGCGGCGGCGTGGCCCCCAAGGACCAGGTCTCGGCGCGCTTCCGCGACGACGGCCTGCTCCACCTGCACGGGGTCACCGGCCCGTCGGGCCAGGGTCACGAGACCTCGTTCACCCAGCTCGTGGCCGGCCTGCTCGGCGTGCCGCGCGAGCGGCTGCGCTACCACGCCAGCGACCCCGCCGAGGAGCTCGTGGGCAACGGCACCGGCGGCTCGCGCTCGCTCTACGGCGCGGGCAGCGCGCTGAAGGTGCTGTGCGGCAACCTGATCGAGCACGCCCGGCCGCACGCCGCGCGCGCCCTGTCATTGCCCGCGGCCACGCTCGAGTACCGCGACGGCGCCTTCCACGGCGGCGAGCACCGCATCAGCCTGTTCGACCTGGCCGACTCGCTGCGCGGCGCCAGCCCGCATCCCCTTGACTGCGAGGGCGAGTCCAGTTCGGGCACCACCTTCCCCAACGGCTGTCATGTGGCCGAGGTGGAGATCGACCCGGCCACCGGCATCACCGAGATCGTGGCCTACTCCTCGGTGGACGACCTCGGCAACGTGGTGTCGCCGCAGCTCACGCAGGGCCAGGTGCACGGCGGGGTGGTGCAGGGCGCGGGTCAGGTGTTCGGCGAGCAACTGGTCTACGACCCCGACACGGCGCAACTGCTCACCGGCAGCTTCATGGACTACGTCATGCCGCGGGCCGACTGGCTGCGCCAGATCCGCACTGACTACCACCCGGTGCCCACCCGCCTGAACGCGCTTGGTGCCAAGGGCGTGGGCGAATCGGGCTGCTCGGGCTCGCTGCCGGCGCTGGTCAATGCCATGAGCGACGCGCTGCGCCGGCGCGGGGTGCCGCCGATGGACATGCCGTTCACGCCGCCCCGCGTGTGGGAGGCGCTGCGCGCCCGCGCTTGATGTCCCGCCCGGCCGGGCGGGCTGGCGCGCAGCCAGGCCTTCCTGCTCAGCCGGGCCGCAGCCGCGCGTAGGCCGCGGCCACCACCAGGCTCAGCGAGGTGGCCAGCAGCAGGGTCAGGCCCACGCCCAGGGCGTGGGCGTCGGCCCAGTCATCGAGCGCCGGCGCCAGCTGGCGGGCCGCGCCCAGCGCGGCCGTGCCCAGCGCGGCCAGACCCACCAGCCAGCCGGCCAGGCGACGCCCCCGGCGCTGCTGCAGCGCGCCGGCCCCGCTCAGCCGATTGACCCACCAGCCCGAGAGGCCGTCGGCCAGCAGCATGCCCGCCGCGAAGGCCAGGGCCAGCAGCGCGACCGCCTGCCAGCCGCCCAGACGCGCGCCCGAACCGGCGAACATGGCGGCGGTGGCCAGGGTGTCGAGCGAGACCGCGAACAGCCCGCCCATCAGCGCGGCCGACCAGGCCGGCATGTCGGCCGGCAGAAGCCGCCCGAGCAGCGCCCGGCGCCAGGCGAGCGGGCCCGGCTGGTGATGGTCGGCCGAGCGGATGCTCAGCACCCCGATCAGGCTCAGGCAGCCGATGGAGAGCCAGGCGCCGGCCGCGTCCAGCCAGTCGGGCAGCAGCGTGCCCCCCGCCCGGAAGGCGAGCAGCGCCGCCGCCAGCATCACCAGCGCATGGCCGCCCGAGAACAGCGCCCCGCTGGCGGCCGCCGCGCCCAGGCGTCCGGCCTGCCGGTGCACCCGCCCCACCGCATCGATCGCCGCGAGATGATCGGCATCGAAGCCGTGCTTCAGCCCGAGCAGCGCGGTGGCGGTCATGGCCGCCAGCAGGCTGCCGGTATCGGCACCGGGGAGCAGCGCGAGCGTCATGCGGTCAGGCAGCGCGGTACCAGTTCACGCCCTGCTCGTCGGCCTCGAGGACCGCCTCGCCGCGGGCGATGAGGTAATTGAGGTGGGCAAGGCTCTCGCCGGTGGCCATGCCCAGCAGGTGCTTGTCGCCGTCGATCTTGCGCGCGAAGAGCGCGCCGAACACGTCGATCGCCCGACAGCGCCGGTCACGCAGCGAGCGGCGCAGCCGCTCGAGGCCGACCTCGTGACCGCGGATGAGGTCGTCCAGGCGCGCATGCAGGCCACGGAAGGGCTCGTTGTGGGCCGGCAGCACCAGCACGGCATCGGGCACCTCGCGGCGGATGCGTGCCAGCGAATCCAGCCAGTCGCCCAGCGGATCGGCCTGCGGCTCGGTGGGGAACACCGAGACATTGGAGGAGATGCGCGGCAGGACCTGGTCGCCGGAGATCAGCAGGCCCAGTTCGGGGCAGTGCAGGCAGGCGTGCTCGGGCGAGTGGCCGTTGCCCACCACCACCCGCCAGGCATGCGCGCCGATGCGCAGTTCGTCGCCATCCTTCAGGCGCCGGAAGCTGTCGGGGATCTTGTAGGTGCTCTTGCCGAAGCCGCCGAAGCGGGTGCGGTAGTGCTCGATGGCTTCCTCGTTCCAGCCGGCGCGGCGATAGAACAGCACGCCGTCCTCGGGCGCCTCGCGGCCGGTGTCGGCCACCAGCACCCGGCAGTTGAGGTACTCGAGCTTGGTCATCCACAGCGCGGCGCCCGGGAACTTGCGGATCAGCCAGCCCGCCATGCCGACATGGTCGGGGTGCATGTGGGTGACGATGACCCGCGTGACCGGCAGACCGGCCATCGGGCCGGCCAGCACCTCGCGCCAGGCAGTGGCGGTCTCGGGCGTCTGGATGCCGGTGTCGACCACGGTCCAGCCCGCGCCATCGCGGATCGCCCAGAGGTTGATGTTGGCGAGCGAGAAGGGCAACGGCATTCGGATCCAGAGCACGCCGGGCGCCACCTCGGTGGCCTGGCCGGCCGCCGGCGGTTCGCCACAGGGGTACTCGAGCACCGGCCGCACGCGGCGGGTGCGGTCCACCGACACATCGCTCATCAGGACATCCTTGTCGCCGGTCGACGGGCCAGGGCAGGGCTGCGCTGCGGACGGCGGATGGGTCGAGGATAGCAAAGCGGCGGCCGTTCACGCCCGGGATCCGACCGGCCGGGGCCCACGCGGCGGCGGGCATTGCGCCGCCACGCTAGGATGAAAAGCCGACGGCGCCGTGGCCGGCGGCGGTTCCCGACGAGGAGATTCATGCCCGAGCACCTGCTGCCGGCCGCGACCCAGCCGATCCCGACCAGAGCCCCGAGCGCGGCTGCGCGGTCAGCCAGCCCCGCGCGCCCGCGCTCGCCCTTCACCCTGCTTGCCCGTCTGGCCGCGCTGCTGCTGCTGCCGGCGGCCCTGCTGCTGGCGGGCAGCGCCCAGGCGCAACCCGTGGTCGGCTCGGTCGTCCAGGGCATGCTCGACCTCGGAGGCGGCAGCCTCGTGGGCCTGCCCGATGGCCGCTGGCGGGTGATCTCGGTCTTCAACCAGCCGCGCAAGGTCGCCGGGCAGGACACCCAGGCCCGGACCGTGGCCGTGCAGTCCGAGGATGCGGCCGCCGCCGTGCCGCTGCTGGTGGTCCGCGCGGTCTCTGACCGCATGAACTGGGAACGCTCGGTTTGCGAGGAAAACTCCGCCACCGCATGGCTGGTCGACCGCCACGACACCCTCCACAGCCAGCTGGTCACGAAGTGCTCGCGCTGGTTCACGCTGGCCCGGTTCTCCGACTGGACGAAAAGCGTCGAGACCAACGCCGCCTGGACGCCGATCCTGGCCGCGCTGGGCAGCAGCCCGCCCTGGGCCGCGGAGAGCACCGCCTTCCTGGAATTCAGCGTTCGCCGCTGGCAGGGCCAGGGCATCTTCGTGAACGCCTTCGTGCGCACCGCCCCCATGGGCATCGACCCGTTCAAGCTGCGTGACCTCGCCAGGGAAGGCCGTGAAGAGCCCGCGCACTCGGTGCTGCGCGCCTGGTCGCGCGGCATGGTCAGCGCCAGCGGCGCCGCCTTCATCGACGGGGTCCGGACCGTGCGCATGCCCGCGCTCGGCGGCGCGCTCCAGGCCAGCGCCACCGCCGCGGTGCGCAGCGGCACGGGGACTACCCCGCCGCCGGTCGCGGGCCGGACCGACGCGGTGCTGTCGGAGCAGGCCGCCCGCGATCGCATCCACGCCATGCTCGACCAGTCGCGCCCCGGCCAGCCGGTGTCGCCCGCGACGGCGCAGTCGGTATCGCCCGTGACCGCGCAGCCGATCGCGCCGGTGACCGCGCAGGCCATCAAGCCCGTGACGGCCGCACCGGTGATCCCGGTCGGACCCGCGTCAGCGGTCAGCCCGGCGCCCGTGGTGAGCCCGGCAGGGCCGGCGCCCACGGTGCGTCCGCCCGGCAGCCCGCCCACGGTGGCCGGCGCCACACCGCCTGCGCCGGCGCCCGCCACCCCCGGCAAGCTCGGCCCCATCGAGGAGCTTGCCGCCGAACTGGCCAAGCTGCGCGAAGAGCTCCGCCGCCAGCAGGCGGCCAGCAGCCAGCCATCAGCCCAGCCGTCAGCCCAGCCGGTGGCCCAGGCGCCCGCCAACGTCGCCGCCGCGAAGGCACCATCGGCCCCCAGCGCGCGCCGGTTGGCGCTGGTGATCGGCAACGATTCCTACAGCACGGTCTCGCCGCTGCAGAACGCCCGCGCCGATGCCCGCGCGATGGCCGCGCAACTCGGCCGGATGGGCTACTCGGTCACGCTGCGCACCGACCTCACCGAGCGGGCCATGAAGGACGAACTGCGCCAGTTCAACAGCCGCATCCAGGGCGGCGACGAGGTGCTCTTCTTCTTTGCGGGCCATGGCGTGCAGATCGGCGGCACCAACTACCTGCTGCCGGCCGACATCCGCGGCGAATCCGCCGAGCAGGTGCGCGACGACGCTCTGCCCCTGCAGAAGGTGCTCGACGACATCCAGGACCGCAAGGCGCGCTTCACGCTCGCCATCATCGACGCCTGCCGCGACAACCCGTTCAAGGGCACCGGGCGGGCCATCGGCGCCCGCGGCATGGCGACCACCACCCCGGCCACCGGCCAGATGGTGCTGTTCTCCGCCGGCGCCGGGCAGCAGGCGCTCGATCGCCTGAACCCCAGTGACCGCGACCCCAACGGCCTGTTCACCCGGGTGCTGCTGCGGCAGATCGAGCAGCCCGGCGTGAGCGTCGACCGGCTGATGCGCGCGGTGCGCGCCGAGGTGGTGGCCAAGGCGCGCGCCGTGGGCCACGAACAGGTGCCCGCGCTCTACGACCAGTCGATCGGCGAGTTCTTCTTTCGCGACTGAGGTCAGCGCTTCAGGTTGCGCTCGAAGAGCGAGAACAGCCGCTGCCAGTGACGCTCGGCGCTGGGCTTGTCGTAGATGCCGGCGCGCAGCGGGAAGGCGAAACCGTGCTGCGCGCCCGGGTACCACTCCAGCCGGTAGGGCGTGCCCGCGGCCTTGAGCGCCGTCTCGAGCGTGTCGATCATCTCGCGCGGCGCGTACTGGTCGATCTCGGCGCACGCGAAGTAAGACTCGCAGCGCACCCGATCGAGCACCCGGTGCGGGGAATCGGGCTTGTCGGTGACCATGCGCGCACCATAGATCGACGCGATGCACGAGATGCGATCGGCATGGTTGGCCGCGGCGGTCACCGAGAACGGCCCGCTCATGCAGTAGCCGACCACGCCCACCCGGTCATGGCGCAGCTCGGGCCGCGAGTCGATGAAGCGCAGCAGCGCCCCGGTGTCGCTCGCGATGGCCGCATTGCTGAGGTGATCCATCATCTCGAACATGCGCTTGAAGCCGGCCTCGTCGCGCACCATCACGAACTCGCGGGTGCGCCGGTAGTAGAGGTTGGGCAGGATCACCGCGTAGCCCACCGAGGCGATGCGCCGCGCCATGTCGTGCAGCTCCTCGCGCTTGCCCGGCGCGTCCATGTAGAACAGCACCACCGGGTGCGGCCCTCCCTCGTCGGGGTACACGTAGAAGGTGTTCATGGCCCCGTCGGGGGTCGGGATGTCCAGGTGATGCTCGATCATGTCGGCCTCCTCGCCAGCGTGGTGCGGGCAGTGTAGGCCCGCCACCGGCGCCGGGCGGCTTTGCGCGAGGGGCCCGTGGCCTGCGACAATGCCGATTCCGAAACCGCCGGGGCGCCCCGCAGGCGCCCACCCCATGGAAATCGTCGTCCTGCTCGGACTCATCCTGCTCAACGGGATGCTCGCCATGGCCGAGATCGCGCTGGTCACCGCGCGCCGCACCCGTCTGCAGAAGATGGCCGATGCCGGCGATGCCGGCGCCGCCACCGCCCTCACCCTCGGCCAGGACCCCACCCGCTTCCTGTCCACCATCCAGATCGGCATCACCTCGATCGGCGTGCTCAACGGCATCGTCGGCGAGGCCGCCCTGGCCGCGCCCTTCGCGCTCTGGCTGCAGAGCTTCGGCCTCGAGCGCGGCCCCAGCGAGATCGGCGCCACCGCGCTGGTGGTGGTGAGCATCACCTACTTCTCCATCGTGATCGGCGAGCTGCTTCCCAAGCGCCTGGGCCAGATCAACCCCGAGCCGATCGCCCGGGTGGTGGCCCGGCCGCTGCAGGCCCTGGCCATCCTGACCAAGCCCTTCGTGCGCCTGCTCAGCCTGTCCACCGATCTCACGCTGCGCCTGTTCGGCGTGCGCGCCGGCTCGCAGAGCGCGGTCACCGAGGAGGACATCCAGGCCATGCTCGCCGAAGGCTCCGACGCCGGCGTGATCGAGCGCCAGGAGCACCAGATGGTGCGCAACGTGTTCCGGCTCGATGACCGCCAGATCACCTCGCTGATGATCCCGCGCGCCGACATCGTCTGGCTCGACATCGACGACCCTCTGGAGGACAACCTGCAGAAGATCGAGCGTGCCGAACACAGCCGCTTCCCGGTGTGCCAGGGCGGACCGGGCACGGTGCTGGGCATCGCCACCGCGCGCCAGGTGCTCGCGCAGACCCTGCGCGGCGAGCGCGCCGACCTCGCCCGCGACCTGCTGCCTGCGGTGTTCGTGCCCGAGACCCAGACCGGCATGGAACTGCTCGAGAACTTCCGCTCCAACAACGTCCAGCTCGCGCTGGTCATCGACGAGTACGGCGAGATCCAGGGGCTGGTCACGCTGCAGGACGTGCTCGAGGCGATCACCGGCGAGTTCAAGCCGCACCGCGCCGAGGACGCCTGGGCCATGCAGCGCGATGACGGCTCCTGGCTGCTCGATGGCCTGATCCCGCTGCCCGAGCTGAAAGACAGGCTCGGCATGCCCGAGCTGCCCGAGGAGGACAAGGGCCGCTACCACACCCTGAGCGGCATGGTGATGCTGGTGCTGGGCCGGGTGCCCAACACCGGCGACCGCATCGACTGGCAGGACTGGCGCTTCGAGGTGGTCGACATGGACAACAAGCGAATCGACAAGGTGCTGGCCAGCCCGCTGGCGCCGCTCGCCCCCGCTCCCGGAGACGCGAACGACCATGACTGAGGCCCATGCCGCGCTGGCCGATCTGCGCAGCGCCTATCCGGTGCTGCAGCCCGATCCCGACTACCCGCCGCTGCGGCTCGCCTCGATCCGCGATCAGGTCAGTCCGCAGGAATGGGCCGCGCGCGTGGACTGCGCCTGCGCCTACCGGCTGGTGAAGCACTTCGGGATGGACGACCTCATCTACAACCACATCTCGGTGAAGATTCCCGGCACCGAGGAGTTCCTGCTCAATGCCTTCGGGCTCACCTACGACGAGATCACCGCCTCGTCGCTGGTGCGCATCAACCTCGCCGGCGAGGTGCTCTGGGCGCCCGAGTTTCCGCCCGGCCTGGGTTACCGCTTCAACCCGGCAGGCTGGGTGATCCACGCCGCCATCCACGCCGCGCTGCCCGAGGTGCATGGCGTGGTGCACACCCATTCGCTGGCCACCATGGCGGTGTCGGCCCTGCCCGGCGGTCTGCTGCCCATCACCCAGACCGCCATGCGCTTCGACAAGGTCGCCTATCACGACTACGAGGGCGTGGCGGTTGACCCCGGCGAGCGCGAGCGTCTGGTGCGCGATCTCGGCGACGCCGACCTCATGTTCCTGCGCAACCACGGCGTGCTCACCGTGGGCCGCAGCATCGCCGAGGCCTTCAACAACACCTACCGGGTCGAGCGGGCGTGCCGCGCGCAGCTCATGGCCCAGGCCGCCGGCCAGGGCCTGGTCATGCCCCCGCCCGAGGTCATCGAGAAGACCCACCACGCCTACCGGCCCGGCACCCGTCGGCCCTACGGCGTGCTCGAGTGGCCGGCCATGCGCCGGCTGGCCGACCGCATCGATCCCTCCTACCGGACCTGAGCGGCGCCGGCCGCCCTCCCCGCCATGAGCCGCCTGCTGACCGACTTCGGGGCCTTCGCGGCCGACACCGCCCACCGTCCGCTGCCCGAGGCGGTGTGGCACCACGCCCGCCGCGCGGTCATCGACTGGACTGCCTGCGCGGTGGCCGGCTCGGTGTGTCCGCCGGTCACCCTGATGTCGCAGGCGCTCGCCGAGGAGCTCGACACCGGCACCTCGCGGCTGCTGCTCGGGCGCCGCGCCACCATGGCCACCGCCGCCCTGATCAATGGCACCGCTGCCCACACCGTCGAGTTCGACGACATCTACAAGGAGGCCATCTACCACCCCGGCGCGCCGACCATCGCAGCCGCGCTCGCCGTGGCGCCATCGCGCCACGCCGACGGCCCTGCCCTGCTGCGGGCCGTGATCGCCGGCTACGAGATCTCCACCCGGATCGGCGCGGTGATGGGCCGCGCGCATTACCGCTACTGGCACAACACCGGCACGGTGGGCTGCTTCGGCGCCACGCCGGCCGCTGGCGTGCTGCTGGGCCTGAGCGGCGAGCAGCACGCGCACGCCCTGGCCACGACCGCCACCTTCGCCGCCGGCCTGCAGCAGGCCTTTCGCAGCGACTCGCATGCCAAGCCGCTGCACGCCGGCCGCGCCGCGCAGGCGGGCGTGCAGGCCGCCCAGCTCGCCGGCGCCGGCGTGCTCGGCTCGCCCGACGTGCTCGACGGCGAGGCCGGCCTGGGCGTGGCCATGAGCAATGCGCCCTCCTGGGCCGAGGCCACCCGCGATCTCGGCGAGCGCTGGAACATCACCGCCATGACCTTCAAGAACCACGGCTGCTGCGGGCATGCCTTCGCCGCCATCGACGGCGCGCTGGCGCTGCAACGGCAGCTCGACATCGCACCCGATGACATCGCCACGATCTCCGTGGCCACCTACGGCGAGGCGCTGGCGGTGGCCGACATCGCCGATCCGCGCACCGAGGCCGAGGCGCGCTTCAGCCTGCGCTTCGTGGTCGCCAGCGCGCTGCTGCATGGCAGCGTGCGCCTCGATGCCATGAGCCCCGATCGCCTGGCGAGCCCGGCGATCCGCGCGCTCATGGCCCGCATCCGCACCGAGGTCGATCCCGAGTGCGACCACGCCTTCCCCGGCCAGCGCGCGGCGCGAATCGGCTTCGTCACCCGCGACGGCCGGCAGGCGAGCTTCTTCCAGCCCACCCGCATCGGCGATCCCGACGCGCCGCTCTCCGACCGCGATCTGGACGACAAGTTCCTGGAGCTCGCCGCGCCGGTGCTCGGGACGGCTCGCGCCCGCGACTGGCTGGCCGCCCTCTGGGCACTGGACCAGGCCGGCTCGCGCTTTCCGGTCTGAGCCATGCCGCCCACCGACACGCACATGCCCCGCTCGCCTGCCAACCGCGACCACCGCATCACCCGCGCCGATCCGGTCGGTCGCATCGCGCCACCCGACCACGCCCGCCGCCACGCGCTGGGCGCCCTGGCCGCGCTCGGCGGCATCACGGCCCTGCCCGGCGCGTCACGCGCGCAGACCGGCGTGGCCGGCGGCTATCCCTCGCGCGCGGTGCGCATCATCATCCCCTTCAGCGCCGGCGGCACCACCGACATCCTGGCGCGCGAGATGGCCGCGCGCTTCGCCGATCGCTGGAAGGTGCCGGTGGTGCCCGAGAACAAGGCCGGCGCCGGCGGCAATCTCGGCACAGCCCAGGCCGCGCAGGCCGTGCCCGACGGCCACACCCTGCTGTGCGCCTCGGTGGGGCCGATCGCGGTCAGCCCTTCGCTGGTGCCCAGACTGCCCTACAACCCGCTCACCGATCTGGTCCCCATCGTGCTGATCGCCGATGTCTGCAACGTGCTGGTGGTGCATCCCGGCGTGCCGGCGCAGACGGTCGAGGAATTCATCGCCCTCATGCGCCGCCAGCCCGACGCCATGAACTACGGCTCCACCGGCATCGGCACCGCTGCCCACCTCACCGGGGCGCTCTTCGGCCTGCGCACCGGCACCCGTCCGCAGCATGTGCCCTACCGCGGCGCCGAGGCCCTGCGCGATCTGGTCGGCGGCCGCATCCAGTTCATGTTCGCCACCGGCCCCTCGGTGATCGGCCTGATCAAGGCCGGCACCGTGCGGGCGCTGGCGGTCACCGGCGACGCCCGCTCGCGCGCCCTGCCCGAGGTGCCCACCCTGCAGGAGAAGAAGCTCGCCAGCTTCGACTCCGGCTCCTGGTTCGGGTTCTTCGGCCCGCGCGGCACGCCGGCCGTGGCGATCGAGTCGGTGAACAGCCTGGTGAACGAGGCCCTGCGCGATCCGGCGGTGCAGGCCCGCATGGTCGCCAATGGCGCTGACCCGGTGGGCGGCACCCCGGAGCGCTTTGCCGCGCATGTGCGGGCCGAGATCGACAAGTGGCGCGCGGTGATCCGCGAGACCGGGATCCAGCCGGAGTGAGCGCGCCTGCATCGCGCCCGCGGGTGCTGAGCACCCGCCCGCTCGGCCCCGCGATCGCCGCGACGCTGGCCGAGCGCTTCGAGCTGCGGGTGTCGCCCGCGCCGCATGCCGAGGTGATCGCCCGGGCGCTGGCCGGGTTCGATCCGCACGCGGTCATCGTCCGCGACGATCTGCCGGCCGAGACCTGCGTGCTCGCCCCCAGCCTGCTGCACCTGGCGCGGCACGGCGTGGGGCTCGATGTCATCCCCATGGACGCCTGCGCGCAGCACGGCGTCACGGTGAGCAACGTGCCCGGGGGCAATGCCACCAGCGTGGCCGAGTGGTGCGTGGCGCAGATCCTGGCGCTGCTGCACAGCCTGCCGCAGATCGGCGCCTCGATGCGCAGCCAGGGCTGGGCCGCCACCCGCGCGGCCTTCTCGGGTCGCGCCCACGATCTGGCCGGCCGGCAGGTGGGGCTGATCGGCTGCGGTGCCATCGGCAGCGCGCTGGCCACCATGCTGCACGCCGGCCTGGGCGCGCGGGTGAGCGCGCATACCCGCAGCCCGGCGCGGCTGCCGGCCTTCGTCGTCGCTCAGGACTTCGCGCAGTGCGTGGCGCAGGCCGACGTGCTGGTGCCCTGCGTGCCGCTCACCGACCAGACCCGCGGGCTGATCAGCGCCGAGGCCATCGCCACCATGAAGCCGGGCGCGCTGTTCGTGAATGCCTCGCGTGGCGAGGTGGTCGACGAAGCCGCGCTGATCGCCGCGCTGCGCAGCGGCCACCTCGGCGGCGCGGCACTCGATGTCATCACCGATCGCCAGGGTCGCCAGGGCACCGGCCTGCCCGATCTGCCCAACCTGGTGGTCACGCCGCATCTTGCCGGCCACACCGCCGACGCCGCCGAGCGCAACGGTCGCAGCGTCATCGAGGCCCTGGAGGCGGTGCTGCTCGGCGGGCAGCGCCCACGGCACCTGGTGAACGAGTCGGCCTGGGTGCCCATGCTCGCGCGCCGGGGCCGACTGCTCGGCCAGACGGGCTGAGCCGATCGCGCCAAGCCGAGGGGCTGAGCCAATAAGCTGAGCCGATCGCGCCGAGCCGCTGGCGGCCGCGCTGCGCTCAGTCCACCTTCGCGCCGCTCGCCTTCACCACCGGCTCGTAGCGCCGCAGCTCGCGCTCGATCAGCGCCGCGAACTGCGCCGGCGTGCCCGGCACCGGCTCGGCCATCATCTGGGCAAACCGCGCCTGGACATCGGGCGCGCGCAGCGCCTCGCCGAACACCGCGTTCAGGCGCGCCACCACCTCGGGCGGCGTGCCGGCCGGCGCGGTGAGGCCCCACCAGGTGTCGATCTCGAAGCCCGGATAGCTCTCGGCGATCGCCGGCACCTCGGGCAGCAGCGGCGTGCGCCGCGCGGTGGTCACCGCGAGCGCCCGGATGCGGCCGCCCCGCAGGTTGGGCGCGACCGTGGCGAGGTTGTCGAGCGAGAAGTCCACCTGCCCCGACAGCAGCGCGAGTTGCGCGGGCCCGCCGCCGGCATAGGGGATGTGCACCGCGAAGAAGCCCGCGCGCTGCTTGAAGAGCTCGCCGGCCAGGTGGCCGGCGCTGCCGTTGCCGCCGCTGGCGTAGTTCAGCCGCGCAGGATTGGCGCGGGCATAGGCGATGAAATCGCGCAGACTGCCGATGCGCAGCCGCTCGGCGGTCTCGGTGTTGATCACCAGCACGTTCGGGATGCGCACCATCTGCACGATCGGCGAGAAATCACGGATCGGGTCATAGGGAAGCTTCGCGAACAGCCAGGGATTGATCGCGTGCATGGCCACCGCCGCCACGCCGATGGTCTGGCCATCCGGGGCGGCGCGGGCCACCGCCGCCACGCCGATGCCGCCCCCCGCGCCGGGCCGGTTCTCGACGATGACGGTGCCCAGCGACTCGCGCGCCTTCTCCACCAGCATGCGCACGGTGAGGTCGATCGGCCCGCCGGCGGCAAAGGGCACGATCACCCGCAGGGTGCGCGCGGCCTGCGCGCTCGCGGCGCCGTGGCGCCCGGCAGCCAGCCCGGCGGCGCCCAGCGAGATCAGTCGTCGGAAACGGTTCATGCGAGTGCTCCTGCAGGACAGCCGGCGATCATAGCCGAGGGCACCGCGCGCCCGGCCGGCGCGGCATCGGGCACACTGGCGGGCACCCCGTCAGGAGATCCGCCATGCCCCAGCCCGCCTCAACCGCCGCGCCCCTGCATGCCTGGGATGCGGTCGCCCTCGCCCACGGCATCCGCACCGGGCTGATCAGCAGCCGCGAGGCGGTGCAGGCCTGCCTCGACCGGATCGCCGCGGTCAATCCGGCCCTCAATGCCGTGGTCGAGGTGATGGCCGACGCGGCGCTCGCGCAGGCCGACGCCGCCGACCGCGCGGTGGCCGAGGGCCAGGCCCTCGGGCCGCTGCACGGCGTGCCGGTCACCGTCAAGATCAACGTCGATCTCGCCGGCTCGGCCACCAGCAATGGCGTGGTCGCGTGGCGCGAGCTGATCGCGCCGGCCGACAGCCCGGTGGTGGCCAACCTGCGCCGCGCCGGCGCCATCGTGGTGGGCCGCACCAACACCCCCGGCTTCTCGTTCCGCTGGTTCACCGAGAACGACCTGCACGGCCGCACGCTCAACCCCTGGTCGCGCGGCCACACGCCCGGCGGATCCTCGGGCGGCGCCTCGGCGGCGCTGGCCGCCGGCATCGGCGCGATCGCCCACGGCAACGACATCGGCGGCTCCATCCGTTACCCGGCCTACTGCACCGGCACCTTCGGGCTGCGGCCCTCCTTCGGGCGGGTGCCGGCCTTCAATCCCACCGCCAGCGCCGAGCGTCCGCTCAGCGCGCAACTGATGTCGGTGCAGGGCCCGCTCACCCGCTCGGTGCGCGACCTGCGAGTGGCGCTCGCGGCGATGGCCGCCGCCGACCTGCGCGACCCCTGGTGGGTGCCGGCGCCGCTGGCCGGCGACCCGGCGCCCAGGCCGATCCGCGTGGCGCTCACCCTCGACGCCGCCGGCACCGCAGCCAGCGCGCCGGTGCGCGACGCCCTGCGCCGCGCCGCCGACGCCCTGGCCGATGCCGGCTACGCGGTGAGCGAGACCGAGCCCCCCGGCATGGCGCAGGCGGCCGATCTCTGGAACCGGCTGGTGCACGGCGAGGCCCGCGCGCTGATGGCGCCGGCGGTCTTCGCCCATGGCGATGCCGGCATCCGCCAGGCCTTCGCCTGGATGCTCGACCAGGCGCCGGACCTGAGCGCGCTCGAGCTCATGCAGGCCAGCGCCAGCCGGACCACGCTGCTGCGCGACATGCTGCGCTTTCTGGCCGAGCATCCGCTGGTGCTGTGCCCGGTGAGCGCCGAGCTGCCCTTCGAACAGGGCCTGGACACCCGCAGCCGCGGTGACTTCGACCGCGTGTTCCGGGCGCAGGCGCCGCTCTTTCCGGCCGCCACGCTGGGCCTGCCCGCGCTCTCGGCGCCGGTGGGCATGGCCGAGGGCCTGCCGGTGGGCGTGCAGCTCATGGCCTCGCGGTTTCGCGAGGATCTGCTGCTCGACGCGGCCGAGGTGCTGGAGGCGCGCTTTCCCGGCGCCGGGCCGATCGATCCGCGGCCCTGAGGCCCGCGCCGGGCAGGCTCAGCGAAACACCGCCGGGCGCTTCTCCAGGAAAGCAGCCACGCCCTCGCGGGCGTTCTCGGTGAGGAACACCGCCCGCACCACCGCGTCTTCCACCGCCAGGCCGGCATCGGTCACCTCCGGCCCGGCCGCGGCCACGCAGCGCCGGATGCCGGCGATCGCATCGGGGCTGAACTGCGTCACCTCGCGGCCCAGGGCGATCGCATGATCGAGCACCGACTCGCCGGCGGGCACCACCCGGTTCACCAGTCCCATGGCCAGCGCCTCGTCGGCCGGCACCGGGCGCCCGGTGAGCATGAGATCGAGGGCGCGCGAGGGCCCGACCAGCGCCGGCAGGAACTGCGTGCCGGCATAGGCCGGCAGCAGCCCGAGCTTGATCTCGGGCAAGGACACCCGGACATGGGCCGCGGCCACGCGCAGCGTGCAGGCCATGGCCAGTTCGAGGCCGCCGCCATAGGCCAGGCCGTTGATCGCCGCCACGCTGACCACCGGCGAGCGCGACAGCCGCACCAGCAGGTCGCGGGCCATGGCGCTCTTCTCGAGCCGGGCATCGGGCGGCATGGCCTGCGTCTCGGCCAGGTCGGTGCCGGCGCAGAAGGCCTTCTCGCCCTCGCCGGTGATGATCAGCAGCCGCTGGCCGGCCGCCGTCATGTCGCGCAGGCAGGCATCCAGGGCGAGCAGGATGGGCTTGGTGATGGCATTGAGCTTGGCCGCACGGGTCAGGCGCAGCACCACGCCGCCCTCGAAGGGCTCGAGGCGGCAGTGGCCATGGGCATCGGCCGGCAGACCGGCAGCTTGGGGGAAATCGGACACGGCAGCTCCTGGTGAAGGCGGGCCGCGCCGGTGACCGCCCAGGCCGCGCCCGGGCCGGTCGGGCCGGCGCGCGGCGGATCAGTGACTAAGGATCTTGGAGAGGAATTCCTGGGCCCGCGGCCCGCGCGGCGTCTCGAAGAACTCAGTCTTGGTGCAGTCCTCGACGATGCGGCCCTGGTCCATGAACACCACCCGATCGGCCACCTTGCGAGCAAAGCCCATCTCGTGGGTGACCACCATCATGGTCATGCCCTCGCGGGCAAGTTCGACCATGACATCGAGCACCTCGTTGACCATCTCGGGATCGAGCGCCGAGGTGGGTTCGTCGAACAGCATGGCGATCGGGTCCATGGCCAGCGCGCGGGCGATGGCCACCCGCTGCTGCTGACCGCCGGAGAGCTGGCCCGGAAACTTGGCGGCATGGGCCGACAGGCCCACGCGCTCGAGCAGTTGCCGACCCTTCTCGCGGGCCTGATCGGCGCTGCGCCCGAGCACCCGGGTCTGGCCCAGGGTGAGGTTCTCGGTGATGGACAGGTGCGGGAAGAGCTCGAAGTGCTGGAACACCATGCCGATGCGCGAGCGCAGCCGTGGCAGGTTGGTGCCCGGCGCGCCCACCGACACGCCGTCGACCCGGATCTCGCCCTTCTGGAAGGGCTCGAGCGCATTGGCGCACTTGATGAGCGTGGACTTGCCCGAGCCCGAGGGCCCGCAGACCACCACCACCTCGCCCTTGGCCACCCGGGTGGTGCAGTCGGTGAGCACCTGGAAGTCCCCGTACCACTTGCTCACCTGGCTGAACTCGATCATGGACATGGGATTTCCTTGGGCAGGAGGCGGTTGCTCAGCGCACGATCGCGATGCGCGCCTGCAGGCGGCGCACCGCCGCCGACAGCGCCGAGCACAGCACGAAGTACACCACCGCCACGAACAGGTACATCTCGACCACCCGGCTGTCACGCTGCGCGACCTTGCTGGCCGCGCCCACGAAGTCGGTGACATTGAGCAGCGAGACCAGCGAGACGTCCTGGAACAGGATGATGGTCTGGGTGAGCAGCACCGGCAGCATGTTGCGGAAGGCCTGCGGCAGCACGATCAGGCGCATGGACTGCCAGTAGTCGAGGCCGATGGCATAGGCCGCGCCGACCTGCCCCTTGGGGATGCTCTGGATGCCGGCGCGCATGATCTCGCAGAAGTACGCGGCCTCGAACATGATGAAGGTGAAGTAGGCCGAGCGCTCGGCGCCGATGCTCGGCGGGCGGTCTGCGCCGGTGAGGGTCTGCAGCAGCACCGGCACCAGGAAGTAGAACCAGAAGATCACGAGCAGCAGGGGCACCGAGCGCATCAGGTTCACGTAGCCCGCCGCAAGCAGCGACAGCGGCCGGAACGACGACAGCCGGGCCATGGCCAGCAGGGTGCCGAAGAGCACGCCGCCCAGGGCCGCCACCACGGTGAGCTGCACCGTGTACTGCAGGCCCTTGAGCAGGTAGGGCCAGCTGCGCGCCAGGATGTCGAACTCGAGTCCTTGCATCAGCGCCCCGTGCCGATGTAGCCGGGCACCGCCACCCGTCGCTCCACCCAGGCCATCACCCGGTTGGCGGTCATGGCGATCACCACGTAGACCAGCGTGGCCGCGGCGAAGGCCTCGAAGTAGCGGAAGGTGAGCTCACCCATTTCACGGGTGCGGAAGAACAGCTCGGTGAGGCCGATGGAGTAGGCCACCGCGGTGTTCTTGATGAGGTTCATCGTCTCGGAGGTGAGCGGCGGGATGATGATCCGGTAGGCCATGGGCAGCAGCACGAAGCGATAGGTCTGCGCTTCGGTCAGGCCGATGGCGTAGCCGGCGGCGCGCTGGCCGCGCGGCAGGGACTGGATGCCCGAGCGCACCTGCTCGCTGATGCGCGCCGCGGTGAACAGCCCCAGGCAGATCACCGCGGTGACGAACTGGTGCTCGGTGGGATCGAGGCTGGTGACCCAGCGCTTGACCGCCGGCACCAGCCCCGGCAGCACGAAGTACCAGATGAAGAACTGGACGATCAGCGGGATGTTGCGGAACAGCTCGACATAGGCATTGCCCAGCCGCACCAGCCAGGGCCGGCCGGTGGTGCGCAGCACGCCGAGCACCGAGCCCAGGAAGAACGCGATGAGCGCCGCGAAGAGCGCGGTGGACAGCGTGAACGAGAGCCCGCCGGCGAGGGACTCCCACCAGAGGCTGTCGCCATCGGCGTTGGTCTCGAGGAAGATGCCGAGGTTCATGCGAGGCCCCCTGGGGGAGGGCCCGGCTCACAGGCCGGGCCGGGAGACGCTCGCCGCGCCCGCCCGGCGCGGCGCGCGCGACGCGGGCTCAGACGCCCTTGTCGTTGGGGTTGCGGAAGGCGTCCTTCAGCGGCGGGGTCTGCTGGAAGTTCAGGTTCACGCCCTTGGGGGGCACGGGGCTGGTGAACCACTTGGCGTAGATCTTCTCGATCTCGCCCGACTTCATGACGCCCGAGATGGTCTTGTCGATGAGCGCCTTGAACTGGGGATCGTCCTTGCGCAGCATCATGCTGTAGGGCTCCTGACGCAGCGACTCGCCCAGGATCTTGAAGTCGGCGGGCGACTTGGCGTTGGCGATCTGGCCAGCCAGCAGGATGTCGTCCATCACGAAGGCCGAGACCCGGTCCTCGACCAGCAGCAGGAAGGACTCGGCGTGGTCCTTGCCGTAGATCTCCTTCACGTCGATGCTCTTGGTCTTCTCGTAGGCCTTGAGCAGCGGCACCGCGGTGGTGCCCGAGGTGGTGGAGATGTTCTTGCCGTTGAGGTCGGTGAGGTTGTTCAGGCCCGAGGTCTTCTTCACCGCGGCGGTCACGTTGATCACGAAGTAGGTGGGACCGAAGGCCACCTGCTGCTGGCGCTGCACCGAATTGGTGGTGGAGCCGCACTCGAGATCGATGGTGCCGTTCTGCAGCAGCGGGATGCGGTTGCTGGAGGTGACCGGCTGCAGCGCGATCTTGAGGTTGGGCAGCTTGAGCTCGGCCTTGACCGCGTCGACCACCTTCATGCACAAGTCCATGGCATAGCCGATGGGCTGCTGCTTGTCGTCGAGGTACGAGAAGGGGATGGACGACTCGCGGTGACCGATGGTGATGGTGCCGGTCTCCTTGATCTTCTTGAGCGTGCCGGCAAGATCCTGGGCCGAGACCGAGGCCGAGACGAACAGCGCGGCGATGCCCGCGATCAGCGATACGGTTTTCATGGAAGGACTCCTCAAAGAAGCGGCGATTATAGGTGGGCGCGCCGCGGGCGGGGAAAAGCCCGCGGCAGCGGCAAGGCACTCAGCGGACCGACTCCTCGAGGAACTCGGCGGCGTTGCGCGGGCCCTGCGCCGGCCGGGCCTTCTCCTGGCCGCGCAGTTCCACGCGGCGGATCTTGCCCGAGATGGTCTTGGGCAGGTCGCTGAACTCGATGCGACGCACCAGCTTGTAGCCCGACACCCGGCCGCGCATGAAGCGGAAGATGTCGGCCGCGGTGGCGGCGCCGGGCGCGTGACCGGGCGCGAGGATCACGTAGGCCTTGGGCACGAAGCCGCGCAGCGAATCGGGCGAGGGCACCACTGCCGCCTCGGCCACCGCCGGGTGCTCGATCAGCGCGCTCTCGAGCTCGAAGGGGCTGATCCGGTAGCCCGAGGCCTTGAACACGTCGTCGGCCCGGCCCACGTAGGTGATGTAGCCCTCGGCATCGCGGGTGCCGACATCGCCGGTGTGGTAGTACCCGTCGCGCATGCACTCGGCGGTCTTCTCGGGATCGTCGGCGTAGCCGGTCATGAGCGCGAGCGGGCGCTGCGACAGGTCGATGCAGATCTCGCCCTCGTCACCCGGCACGCCATCGGGGTCGAGCAGCACGATCGGATAGCCCGGCAGCGGCCGGCCCATCGACCCCGGCTTCAGGGGCGCGCCCGGCGGGTTGCCGATCTGCGCGGTGCTCTCGGTCTGGCCGAAGCCGTCGCGGATGACGATGTTCCAGGCCGCCCGCACCTGCTCGATCACCTCGGGGTTGAGCGGCTCGCCCGCGGAGATCAGCTCGCGCAGCTTCACCGGCCAGGCCTTGAGGTCTTCCTGGATGAGCATGCGCCAGACCGTGGGCGGCGCGCACAGGGTGTTCACGCCATGCTCGACCAGCGTGCCCAGGATGGCCGGGCCGTTGAAGCGGCTGTAGTTGTAGATGAACACGCAGGCCTGGGCGTTGAAGGGCGCGAAGAAGCAGCTCCAGGCGTGCTTGGCCCAGCCCGGCGAGCTGATGGTCCAGTGGACATCGCCCTTCTTCAGGCCCAGCCAGTACATGGTGGACAGGTGCCCCACCGGGTAGCTCACCTGGGTGTGCTGGACCAGTTTGGGCCGCGCCGTGGTGCCCGAGGTGAAGTACTCGAGCAGCGGGTCGCCGGCCACGGTGGAATCGGGCGCCTCGAAGGCGACAGGCGAGGCGCGCGAGCCCCAGTAGTCGATCCAGCCCGGGGGCAGGCCCGCGCTGCCCGCCGACACGCTGATCAGGGTGCGCCCGATGGTGTCGGCCGCCGGCAGCTCCTGGAACTTGGCCACGCCGGCGGCGTTGGTGATCACGTGCCGGACATTGCCGCGGCGCAGCCGGTCGGCGAGGTCTTCGCCCGAGAGCAGCGTGGTGGCCGGGATGAGCACGGCGCCGAACTTGATCGCGGCAAGCATGGTCTCCCAGAGCGGGACCTCGTTGCCGATCATCAGCAGGATGCGATCGCCGCGCAGCGCACCCAGGCCGATCAGAAAATTGGCCACCTGGTTGGAGCGGGCCGACAGCTCGGCGTAGCTCAGGCGCGACTGCGCGCCCGACTCCTCGACGATGTGCAGCGCCGGCGCCGGATTGTCGCGGGCCATGGCATCGAAGTAGTCGATCGCCCAGTTGAAGCGGTCGAGCTGCGGCCATTCGAAGCCGGCCACCGCGGCGGCCAGGTCGGTGCGATTGGCCAGCAGGTGATCCCGGCAGGCAAGGAAGCGATCGAGTTCGCGCAAGACGGTTCTCCGGTGAGTCGGCCCCGGCCTGCCGGCATCGCCAGCCGGAACCGGCCGGTGCCAGGACGGTTCCGGGCGCCATTCTATTCGCCCTGTCCGATCCCGATAATGACGGCCCCATCCGGGCCCTGCGACGCATCCTGCGGTAGTGTCCGGCTGTCCCGACCCGGCACCCACGAGGCCCTCATGCACTACGACACCGCCACCGGCCGACACGGCCTGAAGTTCGACCCATTCAAGGCGCTGGCCGTGCCGCGCCCGATCGGCTGGATCGGCACGCTCGGCCCCGATGGCCAGCCCAACCTCGCGCCCTACAGCTTCTTCAATGCCGTGAGCGATCGCCCGCCGATGGTGGTGTTCTCCTCGGGCGGCCACAAGGACAGCCTGCGCAACATCCTGGCCTCCGGCGAGTTCACCTGCTCGCTGTCCACGCTCGATCTGCGCGACCAGATGAACATGAGCTCGGCCACGGTGGCGCCCGGCGTCGACGAGTTCGCCCTGGCCGGCCTCACCGCCACGCCCGGCGTCACCGTGCGCGCCCCGCGCGTGGGCGAGAGCCCCGCGGCCTTCGAGTGCCGGCTCTGGAAGACCCTCGACATGCCCGCGCCGCCCGACGGCAAGGGCGTCACCTACACCGTGGTCTTCGGTCTGGTCACCGGCATCTACATCGACGATGCCTTCATCCGCGACGGCATCGTCGACACCCCGGCCATGAAGCCGCTCGCGCGGCTGGGCTACATGGACTACTCGGTGCTCTCGCCCGAGACCGTGTTCTCGCTGAACCGGCCCAGCGTGGCTGCCGACGGGCGCACCGCGTCGGTGGTGCCGGGCCCCTGGGACGGCGTGTACCGCTGAGCCCCACCATGAACGCGCGGTCGCCGGCCGCCGGCCCGGTCAACATCGTCGGCGCCGGCATCGTCGGCCTGTCGGTGGCCTGGGCGCTGGCCTGCCGGGGCCGCGCGGTGCGCGTCTTCGACGCCCAGCCGCCAGGCGCGGGCGCCTCCTTCGGCAACTCGGGCTCGCTCTCCAGCGCATCGGTGGTGCCGCTGGCGGTGCCTGGTGCAGCCCGCGCCGGCATGAAGATGCTCGCCAGCGCCGATGCGCCGCTGGTGGTGCGCCGCCGCTACCTGCTGCGCGCGCTGCCCTGGCTGCGCCAGTTCGTGCGGGTCTCCGACGAGGCCACGGTGCGGCAGGTGGCCGAGGCGCTGCTCACCATCCTCTCGCCCACGCTGCCCGCGTGGGAGTCGGTGCTCGCGGCCATCGGCGCGCGCGACCTGCTCGAGCACACCGGCCAGTTGCACGTCTATGCCTCGCGCCAGGCCCTGGCCGCCGACGGCTTTGCCTGGCGGCTGCGGGCCGAGCTCGGCGTGCGCGCCGAGGCGCTCGATCGCGACGGTCTGCTGGCCCGCCAGCCCGGCCTGGGCCCGGCCTACACCGCCGGCATGTTCCTGCCCGAGGCCGCGGCGATCACCGACCCGCACGGCCTGTGCCTGCGGCTGGCGCAGGCCCTGCGCGAGCGCGGTGTCGAGTTCATCCAGGCACCGGTGGATGCGCTGCGCGCCGATGGCGGCCTGCAGGCCGCCGGCCGCACCTTTGCGGCGCAGACCTGCGTGCTGGCGGCAGGCGCCTGGTCGATGGACCTGCTGCGGCCGCTGGGCCTGCGCGTGCCCCTGGAAAGCCAGCGCGGCTACCACCTGCAGCGCAGCAGCCCCGAGGTCGCGCCCGGCGAGGCCTTGCGCGGGCCGGTGGTCACCGGCGACACCAAGGTCTTCATCGTGCCGATGCGCGCCGGCGTGCGCATCGGCGGCACGGTGGAGTTCGCCGGCCTGCGCGCCGATCCCGGCGAGCGCCGCTTCGCGCTGCTGCAGTCAAGCTTCGCGCGCGCCTTCCCCCAGGCGGGCGAGGCCGGCGCGGCTGGCCAGACCCGCTGGATGGGCCATCGCCCCTGCCTGCCCGACACGCTGCCGGTGCTGGGCCCGCTGCCCGGCCTGCCCGCAGTCTGGACCGCATTCGGCCATGGCCATCTCGGCCTGACCATGTCGGCCGTCACCGGGCAGTGGCTGGCCGATGCGCTCTGCGGTCAGGACGTGCCGGAGCTGGCCCGCTTCGGCATCCAGCGGCCCAGCCTGGGCGCGCGGCAGGCCGCCTGACCGACCCGCCCCGATCCCCCATGCTCACCACCGCAGGAGCGCCCATGAACCCGACTTCCCAGGCCCGCGTCATCGACACCGGCACCGACCAGCTGCTGTGCGAGATCCGCGACTCGGTCGCCCTGATCACCCTGAACCGGCCGCAGGCCCGCAACGCCCTGTCCGACCAGCTGACCCCGGCGCTGCGGCGCATGATCCGCGACTGCGGCGACGACCCCGATGTCGGCGCGCTGCTGATCACCGGCGCAGGCACGGCGTTCTGCGCCGGCGGCGACGTCAAGGGCATGGGCGACAACAGCAGCCGCAAGGAATGGTCGCCACAGGCCCGCATCAGCGATCTGGTCGAGCGCCAGCGGCTGCTCACCGGCGCGCTGATGGCGGTGCGCAAGCCCACGCTGGCCGCGCTGCCCGGTGCGGCTGCCGGCGCGGGCCTGGCCATCGCGCTGGCCTGCGACATCCGCCTCGCGGCGGCCTCGGCCTTCGTGAGCGCCGGCTACTCGCGCATCGGGCTGTCGGGTGACTACGGCGTGGCCTGGCTGCTCACCCGCGCGGTGGGCTCGCCGATGGCCCGCCAGCTGATGTTCACCTCCGAACGGGTCGACGCCGAGCGCGCCGAGCGCATCGGCCTGTTCAACCGGGTGGTGCCCGACGCGCAGCTCGCGCAAGAGGCCTTCGCCATGGCCCGCGCGATGGCCCAGGGTCCCCGGCAGGCGCTGGCCAGCATCAAGGACAACCTCGACGAGGCGCTGCACATCGACTTCGATGCCGCGCTGCGCCAGGAGGCGCGCCGTCTGGTCGCCTGCTCGGCCACCGAAGACCACCGCGAGGCGGTGCGCGCCTTCATCGAGAAGCGTCCGCCAGTGTTCACCGGCCGCTGAACCCGTCGCGCCCGCCTTTGCCTCCCCGCACCCCAGCCCTGTCGAGCCGCCCATGACCATCGCCACCCAGCCGCCCACCGCCGACGCCGCCCCCGCCACCATCGCGCCGCTGCGCAACGCCGCCACCCTGGTGGTGATGCGCGACGCGCCCCAGGGCCTGGAGGTGCTGCTGCTGCGTCGCGCCGAGCGCGGCGACCACAGCAGCGGCGCCTGGGTCTTTCCCGGCGGCGTGCTCGATGCCGCCGACCGCGGCGGACATGCCCACTGCCATGCGCTGGACGATGCCGCCGCCAGCACCGGCATGGGCCTGATCGAGGGCGGCCTCGACTACTACGTGGCGGCCATCCGGGAGTGCTTCGAGGAGTCCGGGCTGCTGCTCGCCTGCGAGCCCGACGGTGCGCTGGTGCGCCTGGAGGGCGAGCGCGGCGAGGCCATCCTGTCGTGGCGGCAGCGGCTGCATCGCGGCGAGACCACCCTGGCCGGGCTGTGCGAGCACTTCGGGCTGCGGCTGGCCACGCAGCACCTCGCCTACTACGCGCGCTGGGTCACGCCATCGATCCGCGTCAAGCGCTGGGACACCCGCTTCTTCTTCGCGATCGCGCCCCAGGCGCAGGAGTCGGCGCACGATGCCGTGGAACTCGTGGAGCAGCTCTGGCTGCCGCCCGCCGAGGCGGTGGCGCGCAGCGACTCGCTCAAGCTGCTCGGGCCCACGCGCGTCACGCTCGAGACCCTCGCCCGCTTCAGCCGGGTGCAGGACGTGATGGACCACGCGCGCGCGCCGCGCACCGTGGCCCTGCCCGCGCCGCGGGTGGCCGACGGTCCGCAGGGCATGATGCCGGTGGCGGCAGATCACCCCGCCTGGGCCGAGGTCGGCCGACTCGACCCGCCCGGCCACGGCAGCGCGCGCTATGCGATCGAACCCGGCCTGGCGGTTCGCCTCTCGCCGCGGATCATCCGCGTCACCGCGCCCAACCCCGGCATGATGACCGGCCCCGGCACCAACACCTATCTCGTGGGCGGCGGTCCGGCCAACCGCTGGGCGGTGATCGATCCCGGCCCGTCGCTGGACGTGCATCTCGATGCCGTCCTGGCGGCTGCTCCCGGCCCGATCGACCTGATCCTGGTCACCCACACCCATCCGGACCACTCCCCGGGGGCGGTCGCGCTCGCCGCCCGCACCGGCGCGCCGGTGCTGGGCCGCATCGCCGACCACGCCGCCAACCAGGACCCCAGCTTCGCGCCCAGCCGCCAGCCGGTGCATGGCGAACGCCTGCTCGTCGACACCGGGGTCAGCCTGCGGGTGCTCCACACCCCGGGGCACGCCTCCAATCACCTGTGCTTCCTGCTCGAGGAGGAGGCCACGCTGTTCACCGGCGATCACCTGATGGGCGCATCCACCGTGGTGATCGGCCCGCCCGATGGCGACATGAGCGCCTACCTCGAGTCGCTGCGGGCCCTGGTGCCGCTCGCGCTCGACTGGCTGGCCCCGGGCCACGGCTTTCTCATGGCCGAACCGCGTCGGGTGATCGAGGGGGTGATCCGGCACCGTCTCGGCCGCGAAGCCAAGGTGCTGCAGGCGCTCGCCGAACTCGGCCCGGCCGATGCCGGCACCCTGCTCGCGAAGGTGTACGACGACGTGCGCCCTGCCCTGCACCCGGTGGCGCTGCGCTCGCTCACCGCGCACCTGATCAAGCTGCGTCGCGACGGCCGCGCCGCGCTCGAGGGTGAACGCTGGCGGGCGCTGAGCGCGGCCTGAGCGCCCGGGTTTCCCCCTTCTTGGCGCGGGGCAATGCCCCGCCCCTGGCGCAGGCGGGCTCTATGCTGGTTTCCAGACGATCCGTCAGAGGTCGTCGGCAACCCATGGAGACACACATGAACCGATCGCTCAGGAAGTTCCTGGCGGCTGCAGGCTTCTCGCTGCTGGCCGCCGGCATCAGCACCCCGGCCACCGCCTCCGATGTCTGGAAGCTCGGCACCGCCGCCCAGCCCGGCACCGTGCTCTACGACATCGTCATGAAGTTCATCAACGACTTCAACGCGGCCGCCGGCGGCGAGCTCAAGCTCGAATACCAGCATGTGGGCAATGAGCAGGAGATGCACCAGCAGGTGGTGCGCGGCCGGCTGCAGGCCGGCGCCTCGTCGTTTGCCGGCGGCGCCATCACCGTGCCCGAGGGCGCGGTGTTCAACGCCCCGTACATCTGGAAGAACGACGAGGAGCGCGCCTGGGTCACCGACAACCACGGCCTGCCGGTCATGAAGAAGCTCTATGCCGAAAAGGGCCTGGAGCTCATCCTGGTGGCCGACGTGGGCTGGAACGACATGGTCTGCAAGACCGCCTGCCTGACCCCGGACAGCATCAAGGGCCTGAAGATGCGCGTGTCGCCCTCGCCGGCCTCGCGCATCGTCTTCAAGCAGCTCGGCGCCAATGGCGTGCAGATGCCGCTCACCGAGGCCTGGCCGGGGCTGCAGAGCGGCCTGGTGGTGGGCGCCGACCTGCCCTTCCTGTTCTATGTCACCACGCCGGCCGCCCAGAGCGCGCCGCACTACGTGATGACCCGGCACTATCACCACCCCTCCACCTTCATCGTCAACAAGGCCCTGCTCGACGGCATGAAGCCGGCCCTGCGCGAGAAGATGCTCAAGGCCTTGCCCGATGCGAACTGGGCGCGCAAGCAGGTGGCCGACACCGAGAAGCCCAAGATGAAGGAGTTCGTGGCCAAGGGCGGCTTCGTGCATGAACTCACCGCCGAGCAGCGCGAGGCCTGGGCCAAGGTGATCCGCCCCGGCCAGGCCGAGCTGGTGCAGGCCATTGGCGGCAAGGCGCAGACCGTCTATGACGCCCTCATGGAGGGCAAGAAGGTCTGGGCCGCGAAGTACGAGAAGAAGTGATCTCGGGCGCGCCGCGCGGCCGCGCGATCAGCGCGGCGGCGCGGCCGTCACCCGCGGCAGCCCGAAGGCCAGCCAGGCACCCAGGATGTTGCCCAGCGCGGCGATCATCACCGCCGCGCCGTAGCCCTGGGTGCGGTCGTAGATCCAGCCGGCCAGCACCGGCAGGCTGATCGCGGCAATGCACCAGGCAATGTAGAGCTGCCCGGCCACCCGGCCGAAGGCATTGCGGCTCCAGTAGCGGGCGATCGCCCCCGCGGTCATGCCCGAGATGAAGCCGTAGCCCATGCCGATCATGACCAGGCAGGGCACCGCCACCAGCGGCCCCGGCCACAGGCTGAGCATCACCGCGCCCGTCAGCGAGAACAGATGGGCGAAGGTGGCCACGTGGGGCACCGCGAAGCGGTCGATCAGCCAGCCGCCCCCGATGCGCGCGCAGGCGATGAAGCCGGTGATCACCGAGGTGGCGCCCAGCGCCATCGCGGTCTGACCACCGTAGGCCTGGATGATGCCCGCGGCCTGACTCATCACCGTGAGCCCGGCCGCCGCCGCCAGGAAGAACACCGCGAACAGGCGGAAGAACAGCGGCCAGCGCGGATCGACCGATCCGGCCGCCTGCGGCGTGTCGTCCTGCATGCGGATGTCGGCCACGCCCAGCAGCAGCGCGGTGAGCAGGCAGCACAGCAGCACCGCCAGGGCCAGTCCGTAGAGGGTGGGGCGCAGGCCCCAGGTCTGGATGGCCCAGCCGAACAGCGGCGCGCCGATCATGGCGCCCAGCGGATAGAGCCCGATCACATAGCCGTTGACCAGGCCGGTGTGGGAGCGGACCGTCTGGTTCACGCCCTGCTGGACCAGGATGAAGCCCACACCGCCGCCAATGCCGAAGAGCAGTCCGTAGCCGAGCACCAGTTCGAGGAAGCCGGTGGCGCCGGCGGTGAGCGCCAGGCCCAGGCTGCTGAGAATGCCGCCGACCACGGTCAGCGGCACCGGCCGCACCCGCCGGTACAGCCAGGGCCCCAGGTTCATGCCCAGGGTGAGGCTGCAGGCCGCCAGCCCGAAGATGAAGGTCATCTGCGCCCGGCTGATGCCGAGCAGGGCCTCCATCGGCTTCAGGAACACGCTGAAGGCATAGATGGTGCCGAAGGGCAGGTTCATCGCCGTGGCCGCGGCGATGGCCGCGGCCGGGCGAAACCGCGGGGACAGACTCATGCCGGCCCCGCGATGGCGCGCCGCTCCGCGCTCATTCCGGCTGGATGCCGGCGTCGCGAATGCTCTTGCCCCAGGCCGCGTGCTGCTCGACGGTGAAGCGGCGGAAGTCCTCCAGCGACATCGGCGCCGGCTCCAGACCCAGGCCCATCATGCGCTCGCGCACGGTGGGGCTTGCCAGCACCTTGTTGATGGCCGCGTTGAGGGTCTGGACGATGGCCGGCGGCATGCCGGCCGGCCCGATCATGCCGCCCCACACCGTGAAGGTGAAGCCGGGCACGGTCTCGCCCACCGGGGGCAGATCGGGCAGCATCGCCGAACGGGTGTCGGACTGCACGCCGATCAGCTTGAGCTTGCCGGCCTTGATGAAGCTCTGCGCGGCAGCCCAGTCGACGAACATGAATTCAACCTGCCCCACCGCGATGTCGGTCATGGCCGGCGGGGTGCTCTTGTAGGGCACCGGCTGGGCGTCCATGCGGCCGTACTTCACGAAGTGCGCGCCGGCCACCTGACCCGTGGAGTTGCCGAAGCCGTACGAGAACTTGCCGGGATTGGCCCGCACATGGGCCACCAGCTCCTGCGGCGTGCGGATGGGGGAATCGGCCTTGATGGCCAGCGCGAACAGGAAGTAGTTGACCCGGGCGATCGGCGTGAAGTCCTTCAGCGGGTCGTAGCGCAGCTTCTTGAACAGGTGCGGGTTGGCCGAGTGCGCCGTGTTGGTGGTCATCATCAGCGTGTAGCCATCGGGCTCGGCCTTGGCCGCGGCCTCGGCCGCGATCTGGCTGGAGGCGCCGGGCTTGTTGTCGATGACGAAGGGCACGCCCAGGCTCTTCTGCAGCTCCTCGGTGATCAGTCGGGTGAGGATGTCGGTGCCGCTGCCCACGGCGAAGGGCACGATCACGCGGATGGGCCGCGAGGGGTAGGCCTGCGCGGCGGCACTGCCGGCAGACAGCGCCAGCACGCAGGCGGCAAGGGCGGAAAGAAGGCGGGATCTCATGCGGGTGTCTCCTGGGCGGCGCGGCACTGTCGGCGCCAGCCCGTCATTGTGCGCGATTCCAGCTCGCCGGCTCGACCATGGCCCTGGCCAGCGGCTCGCGCCAGGCCGGCGCCGCAATCGCGATCAGGCGCCGCGCGCGCTCGGCCAGCGTGCAGTGGCGCAGGTCGGCCACGCCGTGCTCGGTGACCACCAGATCGACATCGCTGCGGGTGACGGTGACCGTGCCGCCGGCCAGCACGGGCACGATGCGGCTGCGCCGCCCGCCCTGCGCGTCGGCAGGCAGCACGATCACCGAGCGGCCGCCCGGGCTGCGGCGCGCGGCGCGGGCGAAGTCGTTGGCGCCGCCCACGCCGCCGCGCGGCAGGCCGTCGAGTGACTCGGCATTGACCTGGCCGCTGAGATCGACCTCGAGGGCCGAGTTGATGGCAAAGAAACGATCGATGCCGGCCAGCACCCGCGGCCCATGGGTGTAGGCGCCACGCGCCAGCCGCAGCGCGGGATTGCGATGCGCCCAGCGATGCAGGCGTGGCGTGCCGCAGACGATGTTGCTGACAGTGAGCCCGGCGTCGATCGACTTGAAGGCATTGGTGACCGCGCCCGCCTCGATGAGGTCGAGCGCGCACTCGCCGAGCAGGCCGGTGTGGATGCCGAGGTCACGATGGCCGCGCAGGCCGGCGAGCACCGCATCGGGCAGCGCGCCGATGCCGGTCTGAACCGTGGCCCGCTCGGGAATCAGCGCCGCCACCCAGGTGGCGATGCGCTGCTCGGTCTGCCCGAAGCGCGCCGCCGGGATGGACAGCGGCGCGGCCTGTGCGCGCACCACGGCGTCGATGCGCAGGCCCTCGGGCAGGCTCGCGCCGTGGGTCCAGGGCGCCTGCGGGTTGAGCTCGGCGATGACCACGCGGGCGCGCATCGCGGCCGCCGCCGCGTAGTCGTTGCCCAGGCCCAGGCTGGGCGGCTCGCCGCCCTCGCCCGGGGCGAGCTGCAGCAGCACCACATCGGCCCGCCAGCGACCGCTCTGGAACGCGTCGTCGAGCTCGCTGTAGTGGACGGGCAGCACGTCCAGGCAGCCGGCCTGCGCGAGCGGCACGGTGGCGCCCATGGCGCCGTAGGACTCGAAGCGCAGGTGATCGGCATGCGCCGGCGCGAAGCTGTCCGAGAAGGTGGCGCCCAGGAACACCGACACGCCGCCCAGCGCGGCGCGCTGCGCGACCAGCGCGCGGGTGAGGGTCAGGGGCTCGGCGCCCGCCTGCGCGCAGACCACCCGGTCTCCGGGACGCAGCCAGGCGCCCAGCTCGAGCGCCCCGGGCTCGATGGGGGCGGGCAGCGCGGCAGCCAAGCCGGCCTCAGTAGGACTTGGGCAGTCCGAGCACCCGCTCGGCGATGAAGCACATCACCAGTTGCGGGCTGACCGGCGCGATGCGCGGGATCATCACCTCGCGCAGGTAGCGCTCGACGTGGTACTCGCGGGCGTAGCCGAAACCGCCGTGGGTCATCACCGCCTGCTGGCAGGCGTTGAAGCCAGCCTCGCCGGCAAGGTACTTGGCGGCATTGGCCGCGGCGCCGCAGGGCAGGTTGTTGTCGTACTGCCAGGCGGCCGACAGGGTCATGAGCCAGGCGGCCTCGAGCTCCATCCAGTTGACCGCCAGCGGGTGCTGGATGGCCTGGTTCTGGCCGATGGGGCGGTTGAACACCACCCGCTCCTTGGCATAGCGGGTGGCGCGGCGCAGGGCCGCGTGGCCCAGGCCGATCGCCTCGGCGGCGATCATCACCCGCTCGGGATTCATGCCGTGCAGGATGTACTCGAAGCCGCGCCCCTCCTCGCCGATGCGGTCTTCCACCGGCACCTCGAAGTTCTCGATGAAGAGCTCGTTGGAGTCGATGGGCTTGCGGCCCATCTTGTCGATCTCGCGCGCGGTGATGCGGGTGCGGTCGAAGTCGGTGTAGAAGAGGCTCAGCCCCTCGGTGGGCCGCTTGACCTCCTCGAGCGGCGTGGTGCGGGCCAGCAGCAGCATCTTGTCGGCCACCTGCGCGGTGGAGATCCACACCTTGTGACCATTGACCACGTAGCGGTCGCCCTTGCGCTCGGCGCGGGTCTTGAGCTGCGTGGTGTTCAGGCCGGTGTTGGGCTCGGTGACCGCGAAGCAGGCCTTCTGACGGCCCTGAACCATGGGCGGCAGCATGCGCAGCTTCTGCTCATGAGTGCCGAAGACCACCACCGGGTTCAGCCCGAAGATGTTGATGTGCACCGCCGAGGCGCCCGACATGCCGGCGCCCGACTCGCTGATGGCGCGCGCCACCAGGCAGGCCTCGACCACGCCCAGACCCGAACCGCCGTATTCCTCCGGCGTGCACACGCCCAGCCAGCCGGCCTCGGCCAGCGCGTGATAGAGCTCATGCGGGAAGCCGCCCTCCTGGTCCTTGCGCGACCAGTAGTTGTCGTCGAAGCGCTCGCAGATGCGCGCGACCGATTCGCGGATGCTTTCCTGTTCCTGGGTGAGGGCGAAATCCATGGCAGCCTGATTCTCGTCGGAAGGAAGGGGGCTGGGCGAAGGCCCAGCCCGTCATTGTCGATGCGGCCCGATCGGCAGGCCACGGGACGCGGCCGGATTCGAGACAGCGGGTGCAATGGCCCCGCGGTGGCCTCGACCGGGCCCCGAGAGTACCCTTGCCGCCGATCCCGCGCGAGGGCGCGGACCCGACCGGAGAGCACGATGTTCGAACCCACCCTGGCAGGCAGCCTGCCCAAACCCGCCTGGCTGGCCGAGACCCACAAGCTCTGGCCGCAATGGCGCAGCCAGGGCGCCGAGCTCGCCGCGGCCAAGGCCGACGCCACGCTGCTGTGGCTCAAGCTGCAGGAAGACGCGGGCCTGAGCACGGTGGGCGACGGCGAGCAGTCACGCCAGCACTTCGTGCATGGTTTCCTGGAGGCGGTCGAGGGCATCGACTTCACCAACAAGGTGAAGATGGGCATCCGCAACAACCGCTACGACGCGATGGTGCCGCAGGTCACCGGCGCGCTGCGTCTGAAGGGCCGGGTGCACCAGGCCGAGGCCCGCCTGGCGCGGGCCCACACCACGCGTCGCCTGAAGTTCACCCTGCCCGGGCCGATGACCATCGTCGACACCGTGGCCGACCGCTTCTACGGCGACAAGGTGCGCATGGCCATGGCCTTCGCCGACCTGCTCAACCAGGAGGCCCGCGGCCTGCAGGACGACGGGGTCGACGTGATCCAGTTCGACGAACCGGCCTTCAACGTGTTCATGAATGAGGTCACCGACTGGGGCATCGAGGCGCTGCATCGCGCCACCGAGGGCCTGACCTGCACCACCGCGGTCCACATCTGCTACGGCTACGGCATCCAGGCCAACATCGACTGGAAGGAGTCGCTCGGCCAGGAATGGCGGCAGTACGAGAAGATCTTCCCGGCGCTGGCCGCCAGCCGCATCGACCAGATCTCGCTCGAGTGCGCGGGCTCGAAGGTGCCGATCGAGCTGATGGCCCTGCTCAAGGGCAAGGATGTCCTGGTCGGCGTGATCGACGTGGCAAGCGACGTGGTCGAGACCCCCGAGGACGTCGCCCAGACCATCGGCCGCGCCCTGCAGCACGTGCCCCGCGAGCGGCTCTTTCCGTGCACCAACTGCGGCATGGCGCCCATGGATCCCGACATCGCCCGCCGCAAGCTCGCCGCGCTGGGCGAAGGCGCGCGTCTGGCGCGCGAGCGCTACGGCGCCTGAAGCCTGGCGCCCCGGCTCGGGGCGTCAGCCAGCGCCGCCTCGAACCAGCGGCCGAACCAGTCGGCCGCCAGCCGTCCCACCTGCGCGAGCGCGCCCGGTTCGGGGAAGAGATGGGTGGCCTTCGGCACGATGGACAATCGCTTGGGGCAGCGCAGCTCGGCCAGCGCCTCGCGATTGATGGCCAGCACGATGTCGTCATTGCCGCCCACCACCAGCAGCACCGGGGCGCGCACCGCCCGCAGCGCGGCGCGATCGGCCAGGTCTGGCCGGCCGCCACGCGACACCACCGCGGTCACCGCCCCGGGCGCGGCGGCCGCCACGCGCAGCGCCGCGGCCGCGCCGGTGCTCGCGCCGAACAGGCCCAGCGGCAGGCCGGCCGTGCGCGGATCGGCCGCCAGCCAGGTCGCCGCCTCGGTCAGGCGGCGGGTGAGCAGCTCGATGTCGAAGCGGGCCTCGTCGCGCTGATCCTCCTGCGCGCTGAGCAGGTCCACCAGCAGCGTGCCCAGGCCGGCCTCGCGCAACTGCGCGGCCACCGCCAGGTTGCGCGGCGAGTGCCGCGAGGAGCCACTGCCGTGGGCGAACAGCACCACGCCGGCCGGCTGCAGCGGCAGCGCGAGCTCGCCTTCCAGGAACCCGGCCGGGCCGGCGATGCGCACCAGCGCATTCAGCGCGACGCGCCGCGGCCCGTTCACGACGGCTCCCGCAGGCCGAGCAGCGCGATCACCTCGGCATCGTCCACCTGCCGGAAGTCGCGGTAGAAGGCGCCCACCGCGCCGAACAGCGCCGGCCGGTGCAGGCAGACCACCTCGTCGGCAAACTCGGCCACGGTCTCGAGGCTCTCGCGCGCGCCGACCGGCACCGCGCAGACCAGCCGCGCGGGCTGTTGCGCCCGCACCGCATGCAGGGCCGCGATCATGGTCGCGCCGGTGGCCAGGCCGTCATCGACCACGATCACGACCCGGCCCGCGGCATCCACCGGCGGCCGGCCGCCGAAGTAGGCCCGCCGCCGCCGGCGCAGCTCGTCGAGCTGCCGGGCCCGTTCGCCCGCCAGGTAGTCGGCATCGGCGCCCACCTCGCGGGCGTGGGGCGAGAGCCAGCACCAGCCGGTCTCGTCGACCGCGCCGACCGCGAACTCGGGGGAAAAGGGGGCGCGCAGCTTGCGCACCAGCACCAGGTCGAAATCGGCGGCCAGTCGCTGCGCGATCCGCTGGCCCATCGCCACGGCACCGCGCGGAATCGCCAGCACCAGCGCCTGGCGGTCACGGTAGCGCGCCAGCGCGGTGGCGAGCTGGTCGGCGGCGTCGAGTCGGTCCTGGAAGATCATGGCGGGCGGGGCACGAGGGCGTGCGCCCATTGGACGCGCCCGCGCCCCCCGCCGCCTTGAGCGCGCGCAGCCGCGGCCTCCGCCGCCGCGCGCGCCGGCAGGGTCAGGCCACGAAGCCGGCGAGGCGCCCGCGGATGATCGACTCGGCCTGCGCCATGATGCGGTCGACCAGTTCCTTGACGGTGGGGATGTCGTGGATGAGGCCGGCCACCATGCCGCAGGACCAGGCGCCGGCATCCATGGTGCCGTCGAGCATGATCTTGGGATACACGCCGGCCACCTCGTCGATGATGTCCTCGAACTTGAGGTTCGCGCCCAGCGCCTTCTCCTTGGCGAGGAGCCGATCGACCGCCTCGTTGCGCAGCACCCGCTCGGTGTTGCGCAGCGGGCGCATCACCAGCCGGGTATCGAGTTCGCTGGCGGCGACGATCGCCTTCTTGACGTTCTCGTGCACCGGCGCCTCGCGCGTAGCGATGAAGCGCGTGCCCATGTTGATGCCGTCGGCGCCGAGCGACAGCGCCGCGGCCAGCGAGCGTCCGTCGGCCATGCCGCCGGAGGCCACGAAGGGGATCTTCAGCTCGTCGGCAGCGCGGGGCAGCAGGATGAAGTTGGGGATGTCATCCTCGCCGGGATGGCCGCCGCACTCGAAGCCGTCGACGCTGACCGCGTCGCAGCCGATCGCCTCGGCCTTCAGCGAATGGCGCACCGAGGTGCACTTGTGGATCACCTTCACGCCGGCCTCGTGCAGGCCGGGCAGCCACTTCTGCGGGTTGTTGCCCGCGGTCTCGACCACCTTCACGCCGCCCTCGATGATGGCGCGGATGTAGCCCGGGTAATCGGGCGAGGACACCGTGGGCAGGAAGGTGAGGTTCACGCCGAAGGGCTTGTCGGTCATCTCGCGGCAGCGGCGGATCTCGTTGGCCAGCGCCTCGGGCGACTTCTGGGTGAGCCCGGTGATCAGGCCCAGGCCGCCGGCATTGGAGACCGCCGCGGCGAGCTCGGCAAAGCCGACGTAGTGCATGCCACCCTGGATGATCGGGTGCTCGATGCCGAAGAGTTCGGTGATTCGGGTTTTCATGACGGGGCTTTCGCGGGGTTGGCAGGGAAAGGGGGCTCAGTCGACCTTGGCGCCAGAGGCCTTGACCACCGGCCCCCAGCGACGCAGCTCGTCCTGGATCATGGCGGCCATCTGCTCGGCCGTGCCGCCGACGATCTCGTAGCCGAGCTCGTTCATGCGGCGCACGAACTCGGGCGCGCGCACCGCCTTCTGGCCTTCGGCATTCAGGCGCTCGATGATCTCGCGCGGCGTGCCGGCCGGCGCCGACAGGCCGAACCAGGCGGTGGACTGGTAGCTGGGGAATCCCGCCTCGATCATGGTGGGCAGCTCGGGCAGCGCGACGGCGCGCTTCGGGCCGGTGGTGGCCAGCGCCTTGAGCTTGCCGGCCCGGATCTGCGAGATCGCCGACGGGATGTTGTCGAACATCAGCTGCACCTGCCCGCCGATGAGGTCGGTGAGCGCCGGGCTGCTGCCCTTGTAGGGGATGTGCGCGATGTCCAGG
Organism: Burkholderiales bacterium; assembly: GCA_037146935.1. Taxonomy (GTDB): domain Bacteria; phylum Pseudomonadota; class Gammaproteobacteria; order Burkholderiales; family Burkholderiaceae_E; genus Quisquiliibacterium. The sequence continues at coordinate 71,278 of JBAWWD010000012.1, read as the reverse complement.
TTGAGCATCTGCCGGAACATCTCGCCCGACAGGTGGATGGTCGAGCCGCTGCCGCTGGAGGCATAGCTGAACTTGCCGGGATTGGCGCGGATCAGCGCCACCAGCTCGGCCACGGAATTGGCCTTGACCCCGGGGTTGACCACCAGCACGTTGGCGAAGGCGCCCATCACGATGACCGGGGCGAGGTCCTTGTTGGGGTCGTAGGTCAGCTTCGAGTACAGGAACGGCGTGATGCCGTGCAGGCTGCTGGGCGAGACCACCAGCGTGTAGCCGTCGGGCGCCGAGCGGGCCACGAACTCTGAGCCGATGTTGCCGCCCGCGCCGGGCCGGTTGTCCACGTTGACGGGCTGCCCGAGCAGGCGGGACAGCTCGGCAGCCATGGCACGGCCGATGATGTCGGTAGCACCGCCGGGCGCGTAGGGCACCACCAGGCGGATCGGCCGCGCCGGCCAGGCCTGGGCGCGCGCCGGCGCGCCGAGCAGGGCCGGCGCGGTGGCCGCCGCCATCACCAGGGAACGGCGGCGTGAGAATCGGGATCGGGGCGGGGTCTGCATCGCGATGAACTCCTGGGTTGTCGGGCGCGCCAGGTCTGCGGCGCGCGGTGGCCGGGCGGCAGTGCGCCCGCGTGGCCGGCGGCCATCATAGTCCGAGCGCCGCCACCCCGGCGCGCGCGCGGGTTCGATCCGCCCGCCAGCGCCGCCTCTGGCCCGGGTTGACGCTGGCCGCGCCCCGCGGCTAAGGTCCGCCCACCATGAAGATCGCCCTCTGGCCCCGCTTTGCCCGCGCCCCGCTGCTCGACCACCTCGGTCGCGAAGCGGATTTCCACTGCCAGCTGGTCGACGACGCCGACAGCCTGCGCGCGGCGCTGAACGGGGCCCAGGCCCTGGTCATGCCGGGCAGCTCGTATGACGCGACGGTGGCCAGGGTGCTGCGCGAGCAGGCCGGCACGCTGCGCTTCATCCAGCTGCTCACCGCGGGCTACGAGGGCCTGCTCGAGCACGGCGTGCCGCCGGGGGTTCGGGTGGCCAACGCTGGCGACAGCTGGTCGCCGGCCGTGGCCGAGCACGCCGTGGCACTGATGCTGGCCATGGTCAAGTGCCTGCCGCTGGCGTTCGCGGCGCAGGCCCGCCGCAGCTGGGACGCCGGGCGCATCGGCCCGCGCATGAGCACGCTGCAGGACCGCACGCTGGTGATCGTGGGTTGCGGCAGCATCGGGCGCGAGGCTGCCCGGCGGGCGCGCGGCCTGGGCATGCGGGTGATCGGCGTCGCGCGCAGCGCGCGGCCCATGCCCGATGTGGATGAGGTGCTCGCCGCCGATCAGCTCGATGCCGCGCTTGGCCGCGCCGACGTGGTGCTGGTGGCGGTGCCCTCCAGTCCGGCCACGCGCGGCCTGATCGACGCGGCGCGGCTCGCCGCCTGCCGACCGGGGGCGATGCTGGTCAACGTGGCGCGCGGCAATGTGGTCGATTCGGCGGCGCTCGCGCAGGCCCTGCGCGCCGGGCACCTGGCCGCGGCGGCGCTGGACGTGACCGATCCCGAGCCGCTCACCCCAGAAGACCCGCTGTGGGACGCGCCCAACCTCATCGTCACGCCGCATGTCTCGGGCTCCAGCGGCCCGGAGGGGCTGGCGCGCCTGGCCCGCACCGTGACCGGAAACCTGCGCCGCGAGGCTGACGGCCAGACGCCCCGGCACCTGATCGCGCTGTAGCGCGGCGCGACGGGCCCTGGTGCCGGAGGCGGGAATCGAACCCGCACTTCCTTTCGGAAACCGGATTTTGAGTCCGGCGCGTCTACCAGTTCCACCACTCCGGCACGGCGTCGCCCCCGGATTATGCGGATTCGGATGTCCGGCGCCAAACCGGCGCTGGCAGGATCGGGGGCGCCACGGGTAGAGTCGCCGCATGAAGACACCCCATGATTTCTCGGGCCGCGTGGTGCTGGTCACCGGCGCCGCATCGGGCATCGGCCTGGCCTGCGCCCACACCTTCGCCAGCGGCGGCGCCCGCGTGGTGCTCGCCGACCGCCACGCCGAGCCCGGCGAGGCGGCCGTGGCGCAGATCCGCCAGGCGGGCGGCGACGCGCTGTTCGTGCCGGTGGACGTGGCCGATCCGGACTCGGTGCAGGCGATGGTCGATGCCGCGGTGAAGGCCTTCGGCCGCCTGGACATCGCGGTCAACAACGCGGGCGTGGGCGGGGTTCGCCAGCCGGTTGCCGCGCACGGCGTGGCCGACTGGCAGCGGATCATCGGCATCAACCTCACCGGGGTGTTCCTGTGCCTGCAGGCCGAGATCGGCGCCATGGTCGCGGCCGGCCACGGCGGCGCCATCGTGAACCTGGCCTCCATCCTGGGCTCGGTGGGCCTGGCCGGCACCGCCGCCTACACCGCGTCCAAGCACGGCGTGGTGGGCCTCACCCGGGTGGCAGCGCTCGATCACGCCGCCGACCGCATCCGGGTGAACGCCATCGGCCCGGGCTTCATCGAGACCCCCATGATCGCCCGCGCCGTTGCCAGCCCGGCGCTCACCGAGCAGCTGATCTCGCAGCACCCCATCGGGCGGCTGGGCCAGCCGCAGGAAATCGCCGACCTGATCGCGTTCCTGTGCTCGGACCAGGCCTCGTTCATCACGGGCTCGTACTACACCATCGACGGCGGCTACACCGCGCGCTGACGCCCGCGGGCACCGCGCCGCGCCGTCAGGCGCGCGGCAGCATCCAGACCTGGCGCGACCGCGCCAGCACCCGGCCGGTGGCGTCAAAGAGCGCCGAGCCGGCGTGCAGCTTGCGGCCCTCGGCCTCGATGGGCCAGCCGATCACCCGCAGCGGCTCGCCCACCGGCACCGGCGCCTCCACGGCCACGGTCATGCGGCCGGTGACCAGCGGTGGCGCATCGACCAGCCGGTAGTTCCAGGCGATGCCCGCCGGGCAGTCCAGCGCTGCCCAGACGACCGGCTCGGGCACGCAGCCCCGATCGTCGGCAAGCGCGGCATGCGGGGTCCAGTCGCTGGCCACCACGCCCGCGTCGCCCACCGGCGAGGGCACGATACGCAGGCCGTCATGCGGCTCGCGGCTGACGCCGCAGCCGAAGCAGGAGAGGTAGCTGTTGCCGATGCGCCCGGCGGCCCGCAGGCGGCCCAGCGCGCCGGCCGCTGCCGCGGCCTGCGCATCGGGCGGCTCGGGCACCGCGAGCGAAAGCGCCACCGCGCGGGCCTCGGCGAGCAGGCGCTCGTCATGCCACAGGCCCAGCGGCTCGGTGGCGTCGCCGCGCAAGGCGAGCGCGGTGTCGAGCGGCGGCGGGGCGCGCAGGGTGACCTCGACCGCCGACGCCGGCCCGCGCTGCGCGCGCAGGGCGATGGCCAGCAGGCCGGCCACGTAGCCGCCGTTGCCGGAGGCCGGCGGGCCGTTGAAACGGCGCGGGATGAGCAGGGTGTCCGGCATGGGGAGAAAGTGGCCACGACTGCGGCCACGAGCGATGCGGTCTTCGGGCCAGTGTACCCTAGCGCCCGCCCGACCCAGCCGCCATGAAACTGTCCGATTTCGACTATGAACTGCCCGAGTCGCTGATCGCGCTGCACCCGCCGCGCGAGCGCAGCGCGAGCCGCCTGCTGGTGGTGCCGCCCGAGGGCGAACCCGCCGACCGCCGGGTCAGCGACCTGCCCGGGCTGCTGCGCGCCGGCGACCTGCTGGTGATGAACGACACCCGCGTGATCCGCGCGCGCCTGCACGGCACGAAGGCAGGCAGCGGCGGACGGGTCGAGGTGCTGATCGAGCGGGTCACCGACAGCGACACCGCGATCGCGCAGGTGCGCGCGAGCAAGACCCCGCGACCGGGCACGGTGCTCGAACTGGGCGCGGCCCGCGCCACGGTCGGCGAGCGCGTCGGCGAATTCCACAGCCTGCGCTTCAGCGAGCCGGTGGATGCCGTGATGCAGCGCGAGGGCAGCCTGCCGCTGCCCCCCTACATCGACCGCCCCGCCGGCCACGACGACGACGAGCGCTACCAGACGGTCTATGCCCGCGAGGCCGGCGCGGTGGCCGCCCCCACCGCAGGCCTGCACTTCGACGACGCCCTGCTGCGCGCCCTGGCCCAGGCCGGCGTGGGCACCGCCTTCGTCACCCTGCACGTGGGCGCCGGCACCTTCCAGCCGGTGCGGGTGGACGATGTCTCGGCCCACCGCATGCACAGCGAGCGCTACACCGTGCCCGCGGCCACCGCCGAGGCGATCGCCCGCACCCGCGCCGCCGGCGGACGCATCGTCGCGGTAGGCACCACCTCGCTGCGCACGCTCGAGAGCGTGGCCGACGCGCAGGGGCGCGTGCCCGCCTGCCAGGGCGAGACCGCGCTCTTCATCACGCCCGGATGCCGGCTGCGGGTGGCCGACCTGCTCTTCACCAACTTCCACCTGCCGCGCTCAACGCTGCTGATGCTGGTGTCGGCCTTCGCCGGGGTGCGCCGCATCCGTGCCGCCTATGCCCACGCGATCGCGCAGCGCTACCGCTTCTTCAGCTACGGCGACGCGATGCTGCTCACGCGCGACGACGACGCGCTGGCCCACTGAGACCGCCCGCCACCATGCTCCGATTCGACACCCTGGCCACCGACGGCCTCGCCCGGCGCGGCCGGCTCACCCTGAACCACGGCACGGTCGAGACCCCGGTGTTCATGCCGGTGGGCACCTATGGCGCGGTCAAGGCGATGAGCCCGGCCGAACTCGAGACCGTGGGCGCGCAGATCATCCTGGGCAACACCTTCCACCTCTGGCTGCGGCCCGGGCTGAAGGTGATCGACACCTTCGGCGGCCTGCACCGCTTCAACGGCTGGCGCCATCCCATCCTCACCGATTCCGGCGGCTTCCAGGTGTTCAGCCTGGGCAGCATGCGCCGCATCAGCGAGGAGGGCGTGCGCTTCGCCTCGCCGGTGAATGGCGACCGGCTGCTGCTCACGCCCGAGGAGTCGATGCGCATCCAGCGCTCGCTGAACTCCGACATCGCCATGATCTTCGACGAGTGCACGCCCTACGAGATCGATGGCGTGCCGGCCACCGAGGCGCAGGCGGCCGAGTCGATGCGCCTGTCGCTGCGCTGGGCGCGGCGCTCGCGCGATGCGTTCGACGCGCTGGGCAACCCGAACGCGCTCTTCGGCATCGTGCAGGGCGGCATGTTCGAGTCGCTGCGCGACGAGTCGCTCGCCGGGCTGGTGGACATCGGCTTTCATGGCTACGCGATCGGCGGCCTGTCGGTGGGCGAGCCCAAGGCCGACATGATGCGGGTGCTCGCGCACACCGCGCCGCGCCTGCCCGCCGCCGCGCCGCGCTACCTGATGGGCGTGGGCACCCCCGAGGACCTGGTGGCCGGCGTGGCCTGCGGCGTGGACATGTTCGACTGCGTCATGCCCACCCGCAACGCGCGCAACGGCTGGCTCTTCACCCGATTCGGCGACCTGCGGCTGCGCAATGCCCGCTTTCGCGAGGACACCCGCCCGATCGACGAGACCTGCGGCTGCCACGCCTGCCGCAACTTCTCGCGCGCCTACGTGCACCACCTGCAGCGGGTCGACGAGATCCTGGGCGCGCGCCTGGCCACCATCCACAACCTGCACTACTACCTGTCCCTGATGGGCGAGGTGCGCGAGGCCATCGCGCAGGGCCGCTTCGAGGCCTTCCGGCAGCGCTTCGCGCAGGACCGCGCCCGCGGCGTGGGATAAGCGGCCGGTCACGCCGCGCGGTTATACTGCGCGGTTAGCTTCCGGAGAAAAGACATGCTGATTTCAACGGCCTACGCCCAGAGCGCGGGTGGCTCCACCGAGCAGCAGCTGATGGGCTTTCTGCCGATCATCCTGATGTTCGTCGTGCTGTACTTCCTGATGATCCGCCCCCAGATGAAGCGCGCCAAGGAACACCGCGGCATGCTCGAGGCCCTCAAGAAGGGCGACGAGGTGGTCACCTCGGGCGGCGTGGTCGGCAAGATCGCGAAGGTGGGCGAGTCGTACATCACGGTCGAGGTCGCCCGCGCCGGCGACAGCCCCGTCGAGCTGCATGTGCAGAAGGCGGCGGTGCAGACCCTGCTGCCCAACGGCACCATCAAGGCGATCTGAGCCTGGGCTGTCCCATCCACCGGCCGGCCCTCTCGGCCGGCGCCGCGCGAGTCCGCCCATGAACCGCTACCCGGTCTGGAAGTACATCATCATCGCCATCACCCTGGCGTTCGGTCTGGTGTACACGCTGCCCAACTTCTTCGGCGAGTCACCCGCCGTCCAGGTCTCCAGCGCCAAGGCCACGCAGAAGGTCGATGCGGCCATGATGTCGCGGGTCGAGGCGGCGCTCGCCAAGGCGGGCGTGCCGGCGGCCGGGCTGCTCTTCGATGGCAACTCCATCAAGGCGCGCTTTCGCGACACCGACTCGCAGCTCAAGGCCAAGGACGCGCTGCAGCGCGAGTTCAACCCCGATCCGGCCGATCCGGTCTACGTGGTGGCGCTCAATCTGCTGTCGGCCTCGCCCGACTGGCTCACCCGGCTGCACGCCCTGCCCATGTATCTCGGGCTCGACCTGCGCGGCGGCGTGCACTTCCTGCTGCAGGTCGACATGAAGCAGGCCATGAGCAAGCGCCTGGATGCCACCGCTGGCGAGCTGCGCTCGCTCATGCGCGAGAAGAACCTGCGTCATGCCGGCATCACCCGCGCGGGCGAAACCATCGAGGTGCGCTTCCGCGACGAGGACACCCGTACCCGGGCCCGCAACCTGATCGCCGACAACCAGCCCTCGCTGCAGTCCACTGACGCCGGCGACGCCACCGAACCGCGGCTGGTGGTGAGCATGCGCCCGCCGGCCGCCAGAGAGGTGCTCGACAACGCCCTCAAGCAGAACATCACCACCCTGCACAAGCGGGTGAACGAATTGGGCGTGGCCGAGCCGGTCATCCAGCAGCAGGGCATCGACCGCATCGTGGTGCAGCTGCCCGGCGTGCAGGACACCGCCAAGGCCAAGGACATCCTGGGCCGCACCGCCACGCTGGAGGCCCGGCTGGTCGACGGCTCCACCGAGGCCCAGGCCGCGCTCACCGGCGCGGGCCCGGTGCCCTTCGGCAGCGAGCTCTTCAAGGTGGGGCGCGGCGCGCCGGTGGTGCTGCGCAAGCAGGTGATCTTCTCGGGCGAGCAGCTCACCGGGGCGCAGGCCACCTTCGACGAGAACCAGCGCGCCGCGGTGGGCATCCAGCTCAACGACGGCGCCGGCCGGGTGCTGCGCGAGGTCTCGCGCGAGAACATCCGCAAGCCCATGGCGGTGGTGCTGTTCGAGCGCGGCAAGGGCGAGGTGCTCACCGTGGCCACCATCCAGGCCGAGCTCGGCTCGCGCTTCCAGATCACCGGCATGGACAGCCCGCAGGCCGCCAACGACCTCGCGCTGCTGCTGCGCGCCGGCGCGCTGGCCGCGCCCATGGAGATCATCGAGGAGCGCACCATCGGCCCCAGCCTGGGCGCCGACAACATCAGCAAGGGCTTCAACAGCACGCTCTACGGCTTCCTGGCCATCGCGGTGTTCATGCTGTCGTACTACCTGCTCTTCGGGCTGTTCTCCACCCTGGCGCTGGCGGTCAACCTGCTGCTGCTGGTGGCGCTGCTGTCGCTGCTGCAGGCCACCCTCACCCTGCCCGGCATCGCGGCGGTGGCGCTCACCCTGGGCATGGCGATCGACGCCAACGTGCTGATCAACGAGCGCATCCGCGAGGAGCTGCGCAACGGCATGCCGCCGCAGACCGCGATCGCCACCGGCTACGAGCGCGCCTGGGCCACCATCCTCGACTCCAACGTCACCACCCTCATCGCCGGCCTGGCGCTGCTGGTGTTCGGCTCGGGCGCGGTGCGCGGCTTCGCGGTGGTGCACTGCCTGGGCATCCTCACATCCATCTTCTCGGCGGTGTTCTTCTCGCGCGGCGTCGTCAACCTCTGGTACGGCCGCCAGAAGAAGCTCGGCAAGGTGTCCATCGGTCAGGTCTGGAAGCCCTCCTGATCCCGCCCGCCCCATCGCCCGCCCGCCCAACTCCGAGACCGCGCCATGGAATTCTTCCGCATCCGCCGAGACATCCCGTTCATGCGGCATGCGCTGGCGTTCAACATCGTGTCGCTGCTCACCTTCGTGGCGGCGGTCGCGTTCCTGGCGGTGCGCGGGCTGCACTTCTCCATCGAGTTCACCGGCGGCACGGTGCTCGAGGTGAGCTACCCGCAGGCCGCCGAGCTCGGCGCCATCCGCAAGACCGTCGAGAACCTGGGCTTCACCGATGCGCAGGTGCAGAACTTCGGCACCGCGCGCGACGTCATGATCCGGCTGCCGCTGCGCAAGGGCGAGACCTCGGCCAGGCAGAGCGAGCAGGTGATGCAGGCGCTGAAAACCCAGGACGCGAAGGCCGAGCTGCGCCGGGTTGAATTCGTGGGGCCGCAGGTGGGCGAGGAGCTGGCCACCGACGGCGCGCTGGCGCTGCTCTTCGTGGTGGTCGGCATCATGATCTACCTCGCCATGCGCTTCGAGTGGAAGTTCGCGGTGGCAGCCATTGTGGCCAACCTGCACGACGTGATCATCATCCTGGGCTTCTTCGCCGCGTTCCAGTGGGAGTTCTCGCTCTCGGTGCTGGCGGCGGTGCTGGCGGTGCTGGGCTACTCGGTCAACGAGTCGGTGGTCATCTTCGACCGGGTGCGCGAGAAGTTCCGCGAGCGCACCGCGCGCGGCCTGAGCGCCCCGGCAGTGCTCGACCACGCCATCACCAGCACCATCTCGCGCACCATCATCACCCACGGGTCCACCCAGCTGATGGTGCTGTCGATGCTGATCTTCGGCGGGCCCACCCTGCACTACTTCGCGCTGGCGCTGACCATCGGCATCCTGTTCGGCATCTACTCCTCGGTGTTCGTCGCCGCGGCCATCGCCATGTGGCTGGGCGTCAAGCGCGAAGACCTGATCAAGCCGGTCCGCAAGAAGGACGACGGCCAGCCCGAGCTGCCCTGAGCGCTGGCCGCGCCGGGCGCCAAACCCCCTCAGCGAGGCATCCCATGACCGGCACCCCCGTTCGCATCTGGGATCTGCCCACGCGTCTTTTCCACTGGCTGCTGGCCGGCTGCATCATCGGTTCGCTGGTGTCGGTGAAGCTCGGCGGCAACGCCATCGCCTGGCACTTCCGCTTCGGCTACGCCATCCTGGCGCTGGTGCTGTTCCGACTGGTCTGGGGTCTGGTCGGTCCGCGCTACGCGCGCTTCGCGAGCTTTCCGCCCAGCCCGGGCGCGGCGCTGGCCTATCTGCGCGGCCAGCATCCCGGCAGTGCCGGTCACAACCCCCTGGGCGCATTCTCGGTGTATGCGCTGCTGCTCGCGCTGGCGGTGCAGGTGGCCACCGGCCTGTTCGCCAACGACAGCATCATGTGGGACGGGCCGCTCAAAGCGCTGGTGTCCTCGGCCACCAGCGATCTGCTCACCACCATTCACCGCGTCAACCGGGTGGTGCTGCTCGCGCTGATCGCGCTGCATCTGGCCGCGATCGGCTGGTACTCGATCGCACGCCGTGAACCGCTGCTGCCGCCCATGCTGGGCGGCGATCGGCCTTACCCCGATGCGTCTGGCGCGCCGCCGGCCGCGCGCGATGATGCGCGTGTTCGCGCGCTGGGGCTGGTGGTGGCGGTGGTCTGCGCCGCTGCCGTGGCCGGCCTGCTCGCGCTGGGCGGCTGACCGCCGCGCAGCGCGCCGTGACGCCGCACGCTCGATGCGGCCCGGCGCCACCGCCTCAGTGCCGCGCCGCAAGGCGCCGCCTGATCAGTCCTTGCGGAACTTGTCGTGGCAGGCCTTGCACGAGGCGCCCACCGCGCCGAGCTGCGTGCGCAGCGTGTCGAGGCTGGCCGAGGCGGTGACCAGCTTGGCGGTCTCGGCCTGCATCTTGTCGGCCGCCGCCTTGAAATCGGCCGCGTTGGCCAGGGCCTCGGGCTTCAGACGGGTGTCGCCCGCGGCGGAATTGGGCACGAAGGCCTCCCAGGGCAGGTGTCCCGCCATGTCCACGGTGCGGGCCGAGGCCTGCGCCACCGCGGCATCGAACGGGCGATCGCCACGGGCCATGCCCGAGAGCCGACCCATGTGCGCCCCCATGATGGTGAAGGCAGCCTTGCGGTACTTGATGGCGTCTTCCACCTTGGCGAACTGGGCGGCGGCGGGCACCGCGAACAGGGCGCCCGCGGCGAACGCGGCGCCGGCAAGGCTGAGGGAAAGCTTCTTCATGGCAGGAACCTTTCAGGGTGACGGTGGGCGCGGGCCGCAGCCGGGCCAGGCAGGAGCGCTGAACGCGATCTCCAGTGGAGCAAACGGGAACCGCCGCCGGATTATTCCCGATCAATGAACCGGCAGGTGAAGCGCGGCGGCCGCGGCGTGCCGGCAGCCGCCGCTCAGACCGCGCGCGCCAGCGCCACCGCGGCGCCCAGGTAGGTGGCGGGCGTGAGCGCCCGCAGGCGCTCACGCTCGGCCGCCGGAATGGGCAGCTTGTCGACGAACGCGGCCAGCTCGGCCGGGCCGATGCGCCGGCCGCGGGTGAGCTCCTTGAGCTGCTCGTAGGGATTGGGCACGCCGTAGCGGCGCATCACGGTCTGGATGGGCTCGGCGAGCACCTCCCAGTTCTCGTCCAGGTCGGCGGCCAGCCGCGCGCGATCGACCTCGAGCTTGCCCAGGCCGCGCAGGCAGGCATCCCAGGCCAGCGCCGCGTAGCCGAGCGCCACCCCGACGTTGCGCAGCACCGTGGAGTCGGTGAGGTCGCGCTGCCAGCGCGAGACCGGCAGCTTCTCGGCGAGGTGGCGCAGCAGCGCGTTGGACAGGCCGAGGTTGCCCTCGGAGTTCTCGAAGTCGATGGGATTGACCTTGTGCGGCATGGTCGAGGAACCCACCTCGCCGGCCACGGTCTTCTGGCGGAAGTAGCCCAGCGAGATGTAGCCCCAGACGTCGCGATCGAGGTCGAGCACGATGGTGTTGAAGCGGGCCAGCGCGTCGAAGAACTCGGCCATCCAGTCGTGCGGCTCGATCTGGATGGTGTAGGGATTGAAGTTCAGGCCCAGCGATTCGACCACCCGGCGCGAGAAGGCCGGCCAGTCGATCTGCGGGCAGGCCGCGAGGTGCGCGTTGTAGTTGCCCACCGCGCCGTTCATCTTGGCGAAGATGGGCACCTCGGCCAGGCGCTGCAGCGCGCGCTCGAGCCGCGCCACCACATTGGCCAGCTCCTTGCCGAGCGTGGTGGGCGTGGCCGGCTGGCCGTGGGTGCGCGAGAGCATGGGCGCATCGGCCAGCGCGTGGGCCATGGCGCGCAGCCGATCGATCAGGCGCCGCCCCGCGGGCAGCAGCACCTCGGCGCGCGCGCGCCCGAGCATCAGCGCATGCGAGGTGTTGTTGATGTCCTCGGAGGTGCAGGCGAAGTGGATGAACTCGGTGGCCGCGGCAAGCTGCGGCTGACCCGCCACCGATTCCTTCAGGAAATACTCCACCGCCTTGACGTCATGATTGGTGACGGCCTCGATCGCCTTGATGCGCGCGGCCTGCTCGGTGCCGAAGCCCGCCACCAGCCCGGCGAGGAACTCGCGCGAGGCCGCGTCGAAGGGCGGCAGCTCGGGCAGACCGGCATCCGACAGCGCGACCAGCCAGGCCACCTCGACCTCGACCCGAAAGCGCATGAATGCCGCCTCCGAGAGCAGGTCGCGCAGCGGACCGAGGCGCGCGGCATAGCGGCCGTCGAGCGGGGACAGGGCGGTGAGGGAGAAGGTGTCCATGGCCGCGATGCTAGCACCCGCACCCCCTTTGCTATACTCGATCGGCTCGACTCGCAGGGTTCCATGAAGCTCATCGGTTCAGACACCAGCCCGTTCGTGCGCAAGGTGCGCATCGTGATGGCCGAGAAGAAGATCGAGTACCGATACCAGCCCGATGATGTCTGGTCTCCCGACAGCGGCATCCGCCGGCTGAACCCGCTCGCCAAGGTGCCCTGCCTCGTCATCGACGACGGCTCGGCCATCTTCGATTCTCGCGTCATCGTCGAATATCTCGACGCCCTCACGCCGGTGCACCGGCTGATTCCACCCGGCGGCCGGGAGCGCATCGACGTGCGCTGCTGGGAGGCGCTGGCCGACGGCCTTCTGGACGCCGCGGTGCTCATCCGCCTGGAGCACACCCGCCGCGAGGCGCATCAGCGCAGCCCCGTGTGGATCGCGCGCCAGCAGGCCAAGATCGATGATGCCCTGGCCGCCATGTCGCAGTCGCTGGGCGATCAGCCCTGGTGCTGTGACGGCCGCTACTCGCTAGCCGACATCGCCACCGGCTGCGCCCTGGCCTACCTCGACCTGCGCTTCCCCGAGACCGTCTGGCGCGAGCGCCATCCCAATCTCGGGCGCCTGCTCGAGCGGCTCATGACCCGCCCGGCCTTCGCCGACACGGCGCCGATCGCGCCGGCCTGAACCGCGCGATCAGGCCGCCTGCAGCCCGAAGCGATCGGGCCGGGCAGCGGCCCAGTACTGCCGGAACACCGCCTGACGCGGCTCGCCGCCCAGCAACTCGCCGGGCGCCAGAAACTCGTGCAGTTCAGCCAGCGAGCGCACATCGGTGGCCGAGACCCGGCGCAGGATGTGACGCGGCGTGATCTGCGCCGGATGGTCCAGGCCGGCGGCGGCCACGAGCTCGGCCAGCGCGCGCAGGGTGTTGCCATGGAAGGCGTGCACCCGCTGCGCCTTGTCGGGCACCACCAGGGCGCGCTGGCGCAGCGCATCCTGGCTGGTGACCCCGGTGGGGCAGGTGCCGGTGTGACAGCTCTGCGCCTGGATGCAGCCCAGCGCGAACATGAAGCCGCGGGCGCTGTTGCACCAGTCGGCGCCGAGCGCCAGGGTGCGGGCGATGTCGAAGGCCGACACGATGCGTCCGGCCGCGCCCAGGCGGATGCGATCGCGCAGGCCGGTGCCCACCAGGGTGTCGTGCACCAGCAGCAGCCCGTCGCGCATCGGCATGCCCACGCGATCCAGGAACTCGGCGGGCGCCGCGCCCGTGCCGCCCTCCTTGCCGTCGATGACGATGAAGTCGGGGGTGATGCCGGTGTCGAGCATCGCCCTGGCGATCGCGAACCACTCCCAGGGATGACCGATGGCGAGCTTGAAGCCGGTGGGCTTGCCACCGCTCAGCGCGCGCAGGCGGGCGACGAATTCCAGCAGCCCGATCGGGGTGTCGAAAGCGCTGTGCGAGGCTGGCGAGATGCAGTCGGTCCAGACCGGCACACCGCGCGCCTGCGCGATCTCGGGCGTGACCTTCGGGCCGGGCAGCACCCCGCCGTGGCCGGGCTTGGCGCCCTGCGAGAGCTTGATCTCGATCATCTTCACCTGCGGCTCGAGGGCGTTGCGCGTGAAGGCGGCCTCGTCGAAGCGGCCCTGCGCATCGCGGCAGCCGAAGTAGCCGCTGCCGATCTCCCAGATCAGGTCGCCGCCGTGCACCCGGTGATGCACGCTGATGGAGCCCTCGCCGGTGTCATGGGCGAAGCCGCCGAGGCGCGCGCCGCGATTGAGCGCCAGGATGGCGTTGGCCGACAGCGAGCCGAAGCTCATGGCCGAGATGTTGAAGACCGAGGCCGAGTAGGCCTGCTCGCAGGCCGGCCCGCCGATGCGCACGCGGAAGTCCTCGCCCGCGGGTCTGCCCGGCACGATGGCATGGTTGATCCACTCGAAGCCCGGCGCGTAGACATCGAGCTGGGTGCCGAAGGGCCGCTTGTCGAGCTCCTGCTTGGCCCGCTGGTAGACCATCGCGCGCTGCTCGCGCGAGAACGGGATCGCCTCGGTGTCGGACTCGATGAAGTACTGCCGGATCTCGGGCCGCACCAGTTCCAGCAGGAAGCGCAGATGGCCGAGCAGCGGGTAGTTGCGCAGGATGGCGTGGCGGGTCTGGGTCAGGTCGCGCACGCCGAGCGCGGCCAACGCCCCCGCGGCGGCGGCCCAGCCCCAGCCCAGCAGCCCGGCAGACCACGCCCAGGCGAGCGCAAGTGCGCCCAGCAGCACGACGGCGAACGCGAGATAGCGAAGATGGCGAGTCACGACGCGGCCCCTGGCAGGCGAAAGGACAGCCCCGCAAGGGGCTGGTGAACCGGCGCAGCCCCGCGAGGCGCTGGCGCTCAGCCCGGCGACGACGAGGCGATCAGGCCGCCGCCCAGGCAGATCTCGCCATGGTAGAGCACCGCGGATTGCCCGGGCGTGACCGCCCACTGCGGCTCGGCGAACTGCAAGCTGAAGCGATCGTCCGGCAGCGGCGAGAACTCGCACGCGGCATCGGCCTGGCGGTAGCGGGTCTTGGCCCCGAGCCGCGCCCCGGCCGGGGGCGGGTGGCCGGCGATCCAGTGCGCGCTGTCGGCCTGCAGCGAGGCGCTCATCAGCCAGGGATGGTCATGGCCCTGGACCACGGTGAGGGCATTGCGCTCGAGGTCCTTGCGCGCGACGAACCAGGGCTCGCCGCTGCCGCCGCGCAGGCCGCCGATGCCGATGCCCTTGCGCTGCCCGAGGGTGAGAAAGGCAAGGCCCTGATGCTCGCCGATGCGCTCGCCGGTGTCGGTGAGCACTGGCCCCGGCCGCGTGGGCAGATAGCGGTTGAGGAACTCGCGGAAGGGCCGCTCGCCGATGAAGCAGATGCCGGTGGAGTCTTTCTTGGCGGCATTGGGCAGGCCGATGCGCGCGGCGATCTCGCGCACCTCGCGCTTGAGCATGCCGCCCAGCGGGAACAGCGCGCGCGCGAGTTGCGCCTGCGAGAGCCGGTGCAGGAAGTAGCTCTGGTCCTTGCCCGCATCGACCCCGCGCAGCAGCTCATGGCGCAGGCCCTGCGGCGCGACCGGATCGGGCAGCGCGCGCACCCGCGCGTAGTGCCCGGTGGCGATGCACTCGGCCCCCATGCGCATGGCGTGGTCGAGGAACGCGCGGAACTTGATCTCGGCATTGCACAGCACGTCGGGATTGGGCGTGCGGCCAGCGGCGTACTCGCGCAGGAACTCGGCGAAAACCCGGTCGCGGTACTCGGCCGAGAAGTTCACGGCCTCGATGTCCACGCCCACCACGTCAGCGGCGCTCGCCGCGTCGATCCAGTCCTGGCGGGTGGAGCAGTGCTCGTCGTCGTCATCGTCCTCCCAGTTCTTCATGAACAGGCCGATGACCTCGTAGCCCTGCTCGCGCAGCAGCCAGGCCGTGACGGAGGAGTCGACCCCGCCCGACATGCCCACCACCACCCGGCGACGACGCGGCTCAGTCACGGGGCAGCAGGCAGTCGGGATGGGTGTGGATGAGATCGAGCGGATAGCGCCGGCCGGCGAGGTGGTCATCGATGCAGCGCTGCACCTGCGGGCTGCGATGCTCGGCGGCGCGGGCCCGGATCTCGTCGGGCGTGAGCCACAGGGCCCGCACGATGCCGTGATCGAGCGTGCGGTCTTCATGGGCCAGCCAGCGGCAGGCGAACGCGAAGCGCAGGTAGGTGACATCGATGCCCTGCGCGGCATGGCGGTAGCGCGACAGGTACACGCCCGTGCAGGCCTCGGCCTGCACCCGCTGCCCGGTTTCCTCGAGGGTCTCGCGCACCACCGCCTGCTCGAGCGACTCGGCGGGGTCGAGGTGCCCGGCAGGCTGGTTCAGGCGCAGGCCGTCGGGCGTGTGCTCCTCGACCATCAGGAAGCGGCCATCGCGCTCGACGACGGCCGCGACAGTGACATTGGGCTTCCAGTCGACCATTCCCAAGTTTAGCGGATGGGCATGATCTAATGCTCGCCGAACGCCAACGCGGCCCTTGCCGCGGGAGGACCTTTCCTATGCTGATCGGAGTTCCGGCCGAGTCCCGCCCCGGAGAAACCCGGGTTGCGGCCACCGCCGAAACCATCAAGAAACTCGTCGCCGCCGGGCACCGCGTGGTCGTGCAGTCGGGTGCCGGCGTGAGCGCCGCCCAGACCGACGACGCCTGTCGCGCCGCCGGCGCCGAGATCGTCGACGCCGACACCGCGCTCGGCGCGGACATCGTGCTCAAGGTGCGTCTGCCGCAGGCCGACGAACTCGCCCGCATGAAGCACGGCGCCACGCTGGTGGGCATGCTCGAGCCCTTCAACAACGAGGGCATCGCGGCCATGAACGCGGCCGGCCTCACCGCCTTCGCGCTCGAGGCCGCGCCACGCACCACCCGTGCGCAGAGCATGGACGTGCTCTCCTCGCAGGCGAACATCGCCGGCTACAAGGCGGTGCTGCTGTCGGCGGCCACCTACGGCCGCATGATGCCCATGCTCATGACCGCCGCCGGCACCATCAAGGCGGCGCGGGTGCTCATCCTGGGCGCTGGCGTGGCGGGGTTGCAGGCCATCGCCACCGCCAAGCGTCTGGGCGCGGTGATCGAGGCCTCCGACGTGCGCCCCGCGGTGAAGGAGCAGATCGAGTCGCTCGGCGCCAAGTTCGTCGACGTGCCCTTCGAGACCGACGAGGAGCGCGAGATCGCCAAGGGCGTGGGCGGCTATGCCCGACCCATGCCGGCCTCCTGGATGCAGCGCCAGTCGCAGGCGGTGGCCGAGAAGATGAAGCTCGCCGACATCGTCATCACCACCGCGCTGATCCCCGGCCGCAAGGCGCCGGTGCTGATCACCGAGGACATGGTGCGCGCCATGAAGCCCGGCTCGGTCATCCTCGACATGGCAGTCGAGCAGGGCGGCAACTGCGCGGTCTCCGAAGCCGGCCAGACCGTCATCCGCCACGGCGTGACCATCATCGGCCAGCCCAATCTGCCGGCCACCGTGCCGGCCGACGCCTCGTCCCTGTACGCCCGTAACCTGCTCGACTTCCTCAAGCTGCTGCTCACCAAGGAAGGCGGGCTGAGCGTCAACCGGGAAGACGACATCGTCGCGGCCTGCCTGATGTGCGCCAACGGCGAGATCATCCGCCGCAACTGATCCGCCGCAACCGAGCATCCGCCGCAACCGAGCCGTGGGCCGCGCCCGCGTCAATCCTCGCCAGGAATCCCCATGGAAGCGATCAGCCCCACCGTCGTCAACCTGATCATCTTCGTGCTCGCCATCTACGTCGGCTACCACGTGGTCTGGAACGTCACGCCGGCCCTGCACACCCCGCTGATGGCGGTGACCAACGCGGTCTCGGCCATCATCATCGTGGGCGCCATGCTCGCGGCGGCGCTCACCGGCACCGTGCTGGGCAAGACCATGGGCGTGCTCGCGGTGGCGCTGGCCTCGGTCAACGTCTTCGGCGGCTTCCTGGTCACCCGCCGCATGCTCGAGATGTTCAAGAAGAAAGCGCCCAAGGCCGGCGGAGCGGCGCGGTGAACGCACGCGGCTTCGTCATCCTGCTGCTGTTCGCGGTCGCCGCCTCGGTGGGCGTGGGCCTGCTGGTAGAGCGCTTCACCGCCCCGGGCTGGGAGCGCACCTTCTGGTTCGCGGTCGGCCTGGCCATCATCCTGTTCCCGGCCGGCCGCTTCGCCGAGCGCCGCGGCTGGATCCACGGCTTCTGGCAGGCCGGGCCGACACGTCGCGCCCAGCCTGCCGCCGAGTCTTCCCAGGGGGAGCCCGCCTCCCCCGTCACCCGCCAGACGAGCGGAGATTCCCGATGAGCCCGAACCTGAATCTGGTGGTCCTGCTGTACCTCGTCGCCTCGGTGTGCTTCATCCAGGCGCTCAAGGGCCTGTCGCACCCCACCACCTCCATCCGCGGCAATGTCTTCGGCATGGCGGGCATGACCATCGCGGTGGTCACCACCGTGGGCCTGATCGCCATGATGACCACCGGCGTGGCCGGCGGCCCGTCGCTGGGCGCCGGCCTGGGCTGGGTGCTGCTCGGCCTGGTGGTGGGCGGCGGCGCCGGCACCCTCATGGCCAATCGGGTCGAGATGACCAAGATGCCGGAGCTGGTCGCCTTCATGCACAGCATGATCGGCCTGGCGGCGGTGTTCATCGCGATCGCCGCGGTGGTCGAGCCCTGGGCCTTCGGCATCACCCCCATGCCCAAGGAACTGATCGTCGGCGCGCAGACCCCCTCGGGCACCCTGGTGGCCGATATCGTGGCCCGCGCCGCCATCCCGGCCGGCAACCGGCTCGAGCTCTTCCTGGGCGCGGCCATCGGCGCGATCACCTTCAGCGGCTCGGTGATCGCCTTCGGCAAGCTCTCGGGCAAGTACAAGTTCCGCCTGTTCCAGGGCGCGCCGGTGGTGTTCCCCGGCCAGCACATGATCAACCTGATCCTGGGCATCGCCACGGTGGGCCTGGGCCTGGCCTTCATGGCCACCGAGAACTGGACCGCCTTCTTCGTGATGCTGGCGCTGTCCTTCGTGCTGGGCGTGCTGATCATCATCCCGATCGGCGGCGCCGACATGCCGGTGGTGGTGTCCATGCTCAACAGCTACTCGGGCTGGGCGGCGGCGGGCATCGGCTTCTCGCTGAACAACAGCATGCTGATCATCGCCGGCTCGCTGGTCGGCTCCTCGGGCGCCATCCTCTCGTACATCATGTGCAAGGCGATGAACCGCTCGTTCTTCAACGTGATCCTGGGCGGCTTCGGCGGCGAGGCGGCCGCGGCCACCGGTGGCGCGGCGCAGGCGCAGCGCCCGGTCCGCTCGGGTTCGTCCGATGACGCGGCCTTCCTGCTCAGCAACGCCGAGACCGTGATCATCGTGCCCGGCTACGGCCTGGCAGTGGCCCGTGCCCAGCATCCCCTGAAGGAGCTGGCGCAGAAGCTCACCGACAAGGGCATCACCGTCAAGTACGCCATCCACCCGGTGGCCGGCCGCATGCCCGGCCACATGAACGTGCTGCTCGCCGAGGCCGAGGTGCCCTACGACCAGGTCTTCGAGATGGAGGACATCAACTCCGAGTTCGGCGACACCGACGTGGTGCTTGTGCTGGGCGCCAACGACGTGGTCAACCCCGCGGCCAAGGATCCCAAGTCGCCGATCGCCGGCATGCCCATCCTCGAGGCCTACAAGGCCCGCCAGGTGATCGTGAACAAGCGAAGCATGGCCTCGGGCTATGCCGGGCTCGACAACGAGCTCTTCTACATGGACCGCACCCTCATGGTCTTCGGCGACGCCAAGAAGGTGGTCGAGGACATGGTCAAGGCGGTCGAGTAAGGCCAGGCAGGCGCGGCATGCGTCTGCAGCTGCTCTCGGACCTGCACCTCGAGAGCGAGCCCTTCGACCCGCAGCCGGCCCCCGGGGCCGACCTGCTGGTGCTTGCCGGCGACATCGACGCCGGCCACGAGGGGCTGGCCCGCTTTGCCGGCTGGCCGGTGCCGGTGGTGTACGTCGCCGGCAACCACGAATACGACCACCGCGACGTCGATGCCGCGCAGCAGGCGCTGCGCGAGCGCTGCGCGCGGCTGGGCTTCACCATGCTCGAGCGCGACGCGACGGTCATCGCCCACGGCGCTCGCCGCATCCGCCTGCTGGGCACCACCCTGTGGTGCGACTTCGACCTGCTCGGCCCGGCCGAGCGCGAGCGCTGCATGCGCGCCGGCGCGTTCTTCCTCGACCGGGTGCAGTGCTCCACGCGCCAGGGCCGGCCCTTCGATGCCGCCGCGGTGCGCGAGGAATTCGGGCGCTGCCGCGAGTGGCTCTCAAGCCAGCTGGCGCTGGGGCGGCGCGGCCCGCACTGGGACGAGACCGTGGTCATCACCCACTTCGGGCCCTCGGCGCGCAGCGCCGATCCGCGCTACGGCCTGCAGCCGGCCAGCGCGAGCTTCTGCAGCGCCTGCGACGACCTCATGGGCCGCGCGGCGCTGTGGTTGCACGGCCACCTCCACTGCCGCCATGATTACCAGCTGGCGGGCACCCGGGTGGTGTCCAATGCCCGCGGCCATGTCGAGCGCGGCGAGGCCGATGGCCACGATCCCGGAAGGCTGATCGAGGTCTGAGAGGAGATTCCATGAGCGAGCTCATTCCCGCAGACCCACCGCAGCCGCAGCCCCTGCCGCCGCGGCCCGAGCCGGGCTCGGCCGAGGATCGCCTGCGTCGCATCTGCCTGTTCGACTACCTGCTGCACATCGTCGGCCTGCTGCTCTCGGCGGGCCTGCTCTCGGTGATCGCGCTGATCATCAATTACCTCAAGCGCGACGAGGCCAACGGCACCATCTACCGCAGCCACATGGACTGGATGATCGCCACCTTCTGGTGGACGGTGCTGTGGGTGGTGCTGCTGTTCATCCCCATGATGGTGGTGACGATCTTCAGCTTCGGGCTGCTGGCCTGGGTGTTCCTGCTGCCCGGCCTGTGGTTTCTCTACCGCATGATCAAGGGTCTGCTGCGGCTGACCGAGCAGCGCGCGGTGTCCTGAGCGCGCTCGCGCGCAAATCTTCAGGACACGCTGGCGCGCAAAATCTTCAACGCGCGCTGGCGCGCGCTCAGGCGATCGCGTCGTCGAGCCACTCGATCCAGTGCCGCACCGGCGTGTCGGTGCCCGACTGCAGGTGCCCGATGCAGCCGATGTTGGCCGACAGCACCATCTCGGGCGCACCGGCCTGCAACGCGGCCAGCTTGCGCTCGCGCAGCTGGGTGGCGAGCACCGGCTGCAGCACCGAGTAGGTGCCGGCCGAGCCGCAGCACAGGTGCGCATCGGCCACCGCTTGCACCTCCACGCCCAGCGCGGCCAGGAAGCGCTCGACCTCGCCGCGCACCTGCTGGCCATGCTGCAGCGTGCACGGCGGATGAAAGACCACCCGCTGCGCCGGCTTGCGGCGCACCAGCGCGCCCAGCCGGTCGGCAGCGGCAGTGAACTCGCGCGGCAGCCATTGGGCGAGATCGAGACAGGCCTGCGCCACCCGGTGCGCGCGCGGGGCATAGACCGGATCGTCACGCAGCAGGTGCGGATAGTCGCGCACCATGGCGCCGCAGCCCGAGGCGTTGATCAGCAGCGCCTCGACCTCGCCGCCATCGATGAGCGGGAACCAGGCATCGATGTTGCGCCGGGCATCGGCGAGCGCGCCCTCGTGGTCATTGAGGTGGTGACGAATGGCGCCGCAGCAGCCCGAGCCCGGGGCATAGCGGGCCTGCACGCCGATCGCGTCGAGCACCCGGATGGTGGCCGCGTCGATGCGCGGCATCATGGCCGGCTGCACGCACCCATCGAGCAGCAGCACCTGGCGGGCATGCCCGCGGGTGGGCAGGGGCCCCGGCTCACGGCGGGCCGGCACCTTGGCGCGCAGCGACGCCGGCAGCAGCGGGCGCAGCGCCTGCCCGGCCCGCATGGCCGGGTCGAAGAGCCAGCGACGGGTCATGCCCTCGCGCAGCGCCCCGCGCAGCAGCCGCTGGCCGAGCGGGCGAGGTGCCTGGGCCTCGACCAGGCCGCGCCCGATGTCCACCAGGTGACCGTAGCGCACGCCCGAGGGACAGGTGCTCTCGCAGTTGCGGCAGGTGAGGCAGCGGTCTAGGTGCTCGCGGGTGGCGTCGGTGGCGCGCTTGCCCTCGACCACCTGCTTGATGAGGTAGATGCGGCCGCGCGGACCGTCGAGCTCGTCGCCGAGGATCTGGTAGGTGGGACAGGTGGCGGTGCAGAAGCCGCAGTGCACGCAGCTGCGCAGGATGGACTGCGCCTCGCGTCCCTCGGGGCGATCCTTGAGCCAGTCGGCGAGGTGGGTTTCCATCGGTTCAGAGATCCGGATACAGGCGACCGGGGTTGAAGATCCGGTTCGGGTCGAATTCGCGCTTGAGCCGGGCGTGCAGGCCGGCCAGCGCCGGCGTCAGCGGATGGAACACGTCGCGGGCCTGCGGGTCTGCGCGGCCCCGCCGGAACAGGCTGGCGCTGCCGCCCACCGCGGCCGCGGCCGCGCGCAGCTCGGCGGCCGGCGCGGCGCTGCGATACCAGCGCAGCGCTCCGCCCCACTCGAGCACCGGCTCGCCGGCGAGCGCGAGCACCGGGGCCACCGAGGGCACCGACAGCCGCCACAGCGGCAGCTCGTCCGAGAAGGCGGGATGACGCTGCTCGCGCAGATCGGCCCAGAAGGCCTGCGCGGCCGTCGCGTCGAGTTCGCGCGCGCCGTGGCGCGGGCCGAGCTGCGCCACGGCGGCCGAGACCGCTGCCGCCGCGCCGGACAGCCGCAGGTGCAGTTCACCGGCCGACCACGCGGTGGCCGACACCGGCAAGGGCTTGCCCGCCCACTGGTTGAACCAGGCCAGGGCCTGGGCCTGATCGCAGGGCATGACCAGCGTGAGCTCGCGCGCCGGCACCGGCAGCACCTTGAGGGAGACCTCGGTGATCAGGCCGAGCACGCCCAGCGAGCCGCAGAGCAGCCGCGAGACGTCGTAGCCGGCCACGTTCTTCATGACCTGACCGCCGAAGCGCAGCCACTGGCCGCGGGCATCGAGCAGGCAGGCGCCGAGCACGAAGTCGCGGACCGCGCCGGCGCTGGCCCGCCGCGGCCCGGACAGGCCCGCGGCCACCATCCCGCCGACGGTGGCCGCCGCGCCGAAGGCCGGCGGCTCGAAGGCGAGCATCTGGCCGGCCTGGTCGAGCGCGGCCTGCAGCTCGGCCAGCGGCGTGCCGCAGCGCGCGGTGACCACCAGCTCGGTGGGCTCGTAGGCGACGATGCCGCGGTATTCACGGGTGTCGAAGCGCTCGCCGACGGCCGCTTCGCCATGGAAGGCCTTGGTGGCGCCGCCATGCAGTTGCAGCGGCGCGCCGGCGGCATCGGCCGCGCGGATGCGATCGCGCCAGCGCAGCAGCACCGGATCGGCAGGGCCCGACGGCGGCGGGGTGCTTGGGGAGGTCATGGCGCGAGGGCTCGGGATGGAAGGCGGGATCAGGGACAGGCCGGACGCGACGAATCTGCCGGCCGGTTCAGAACCGGGGCAGTTCGGCGAAGGGCAGGCGGCCGCCGTGGATGTGCATCTTTCCGTACTCGGCGCAGCGCGCCAGCGTGGGGATGGCCTTGCCGGGATTGAGCAGGCCCGGCTCGTCGAAGGCCCGCTTGACCGCGAAGAAGGCCGCCCGCTCCTCGGGCGAGAACTGCACGCACATCGAGTTGATCTTCTCGATGCCCACGCCGTGCTCGCCGGTGACGGTGCCGCCCAGCTCGACGCACAGCTCCAGGATCTCGGCCCCGAAGAGCTCGGCGCGCTCCCACTGGGCGCGGTCATTGGCATCGAAGAGGATGAGCGGGTGCAGGTTGCCGTCGCCGGCATGGAACACGTTCATGCAGCGCAGCCCGTGGCGATGCTCCATGTCGGCGATGGCCGCGAGCATGCGCCCGAGGTTCTTGCGCGGAATGGTGCCGTCCATGCAGTAGTAGTCGGGCGAGATGCGCCCGGCCGCCGGAAAGGCGTTCTTGCGCCCGGACCAGAAGCGCAGCCGCTCGGCCTCGGTCTGCGAGACCCGGATGGCGGTGGCGCCGGAGCCGCGCAGCACCTCGTCGATGCGGGCGATCTCCTCCTCGACCTCCTCGGGCGTGCCGTCGGACTCGGCCAGCAGGATGGCCTGGGCGTCGAGGTCATAGCCGGCCTTCACGAAGGGCTCGACCGCCTGCGCGGTCTTCTGGTCCATCATCTCGAGGCCGGCCGGGATGATGCCGGCGGCGATGATGCTGGCCACGGCGTCGCCCGCCCGGATGACATCGTCGAACGAGGCCATCACCACCCGGGCCACCTGCGGCCGCGGCACGAGCTTCACGCTCACCTCGGTGACCACGGCAAGCATGCCCTCGGAGCCGATCAGCAGCGCGAGAAGGTCGAGGCCCGGGGCATCGAGCGCCTCGGCGCCGAACTCCACCGCCTCGCCCTCGATGGTGTAGCCACGCACGCGCAGCACGTTGTGCACGGTGAGGCCGTACTTCAGGCAGTGCACGCCGCCGGAGTTCTCGGCCACGTTGCCGCCGATGGTGCAGGCGATCTGCGAGGACGGGTCGGGGGCGTAGTACAGGCCATGGGGCGCGGCGGCCTCGGAGATGGCCAGATTGCGCACCCCCGGTTGCACCCTGGCCACCCGCGCGAGCGGATCGAGCGACAGGATGCGGTTGAGCTTGGCCAGGCCGAGCACCACGCCGCTGGCATGCGGCATGGAGCCGCCCGACAGGCTGGTGCCGGCGCCGCGCGCCACCACCGGCACCTGCAGCGCATGGCAGGCGCGCAGCACCTCGACCACCTGCGCCTCGGTCTCGGGCAGGGCGACCACCATGGGCAACTGGCGGAAGGCCGAGAGCGCGTCGCACTCATAGGGCCGGGTGTCTTCCTCGCGAAAGAGCACGCAGTGCGCCGGCAGGCATTCGCGCAGGCGCGCGGCCACCTGCGCCTGCCGTTGCGGCGTGGCAGCCAGGGTGACGTCGGAGAACCGGGGCTCGGCAAGCGAGGCGGCAAGCGGGGCGGCGATATCGTTCACCCAAGCAGACTAGCGGCTGGGGCGGCATCGGGATAGTCGGGAAAACGCGAAAGATCTTTTCGATCGAGACACAGACGCGCCGCGGCAGCGGCGGATCACCCACAATGCCCGGCCTGACCATGCCCGACGCCAAGCCCGCGCCCGCTGCCTCCGCCCTCGGCGGCTACCTGCTGCTCTTCAGCGGCATGGCGCTGGTGGGCAGCTACACCGCGCTCAGCAAGCCGCTCACCGAGGTCTTCCCGGTGTTCCTGCTCGCCTGGCTGCGCTTTGCGCTGGCGGCGCTGCTGATGCTGCCCTGGAGCGGCGGCCTCGCGCAGGCGCGGCCGCAGGCGGGGCTGCTCTTCGCCCAGTCCTTCTTCGGCAACTTCCTCTTCTCCATCTGCATGCTCGCGGGCCTGTCGCTCACCTCGGCGAGCGCGGCCGGCGTCATTCTGGCCACGCTGCCGGCGGTGGTGGCGCTCGGCGGTCATCTCTGGCTGCGCGAGCGGCTCGGTGCCCGGGGCTGGACCGCGGTGGCGCTGGCGGTGGGCGGCGTGGCGGTGCTCTCGATGGCGCGGGGCGATGCCGGCGGCGCGGCCGGATCGCTCGCCGGCAATCTGCTGGTGCTGGGCTGCGTGGTCTGCGAGGCGATCTACGCGCTGCTGGGCCGCCGGCTCACCGCCCGCTTCCCGCCGATGCGCATCTCGGCCTGGATCAACGCGATCGGCCTGGCGCTGATGACCCCGCCGGGCCTGTGGCAGGCGCTGCACTTCGACTTCGGCGCCGTGGGCATCGGGCACTGGCTGCTGCTCGCCTTCTACTCGGTGTCGGCGAGCATCGTCTCGGTCTGGCTGTGGCTCTCGGGCCTGCAGCGGGTGCCGGCCGGGCATGCCGGGGTGTTCACCATCGCCATGCCGCTGGCGGCCACCGCGGTGGGTGTGGCCGCGCTGGGCGAGTCGGTGGGCTGGGCTCATGCCGTGGCCCTGGTGATGGCGGTGGCGGGCATCCTGCTGATCGCCCGCGAGGGCCGGCAATCCCCTGGCCGCAACGCCCCTTCGGCTTGACATCGGGCCACCCGGTGGGCACCCTTCGCGCCAGTCGATTGACTGCGGCGGGAGAGATCACCCGCGGCATCGCGGGTGGCGCCGAAGGTGTATCGCCCCGAAAACTCTCAGGCAAAAGGACTGCCGCAGTTTCGACTCTCTGGAGAGAAGGCGCGTGCCCGCCCCGGCGGTCGCGGCGGCCTCGCCGAAGGAAACAGGCTGATCGCGCCCCACCGGGCCGCGCTCGCTGAATGTCTCAGGCAAACGGACAGAGGGGGTTCCCGCACCGGCGGCCAGCCAGCCGTCGCCATGCGCCCACGGCCGCCCAGGAGCCCCCCATGGAAAACCCCGCAGACCTCCGCTACACCGCCAGCCATGAGTGGCTGCGCGACAACGGCGACGGCACCGTCACCGTCGGCATCACCTTCCATGCGCAGGATGCGCTGGGCGAGCTGGTCTATGTCGACCTGCCCCAGCCCGGACGCCAGGTGAGCGCCGGCGAGGCCTGCGTGGTGGTCGAGTCCACCAAGGCGGCCTCCGATGTCTACGCGCCGGTGGATGGCGAGGTGCTCGAGGTCAATCCCGCCCTGGCCGACGCGCCGCAGACCGTGAACGAGGCCCCTTTCGCCGAGGGCTGGCTCTTCCGCCTGCGGCCCAGCCGCACCGACCAGGCCGCCGGCCTGCTCAGCGCCGCCGACTACAGCGCCGGCCCCGGCGCGGCCTGAGGAGCGTCGCCATGAGTTCAGCCGATGCCATCGGCGGCGTGCGTTCGCTGTTCGCCGACGACGAGTTCCATGCCCGCCACCTCGGGCCCTCGGTCGCCGAGGAGACCGCGATGCTCGCGGCCCTGGGCTATGCCGCCCGCCAGGACCTGATCGCCGCCACCGTACCGGCGGCCATCCGCCTCGCGCAGGAGCCCGACCTGCCGGCCCCCGCCACCGAGGCCGCCGCCCTGGCCGAGCTGCAGGCCATCGCCGGGCGCAACCAGGTCTGGCGCTCCTACATCGGCGCGGGCTACCACGGCACGCTCACCCCGGAGCCGATCCGCCGCAATCTGTTCGAGAACCCCGGCTGGTACACCGCCTACACGCCCTACCAGGCCGAGGTGGCCCAGGGCCGCCTCGAGTCGCTGCTCAACTTCCAGCAGATGGTGGTCGAGCTCACCGGCCTGCCGGTGGCCAATGCCTCGCTGCTCGACGAGGCCACCGCCGCGGCCGAGGCCATGGCGCTGTGCCGGCGCGCCTCGCGCAGCCCGAGCCAGGCCTTCTTCATCGATGCCGGCGCCCACCCCCAGGTGATCTCGGTGATGGTCACGCGCGCGCGCTGGATGGGCCTGCAGCCGGTGATCGGCGACCCCGATCGCGACCTTGATCCGGCGGCGGTGTTCGGCGCCCACCTGCAGACCCCCGACACCGAGGGCCGGGTGCGCGACCACGGCGCGCTGATCGCGCGCGTGCGCGCCGCCGGCGGCCGGGTCTGCGTGGGCACCGACCCGCTGGCGCTGATGCTGATCCGCACCCCGGGCGAGATGGGCGCCGACGTGGCGATCGGCTCGGCCCAGCGCTTCGGCGTGCCGCTGGGCTTCGGCGGCCCGCACGCGGCCTTCATGGCGGTGCGCGAGGAACTGGTGCGCATGATGCCGGGCCGCCTGATCGGGGTGTCGCGCGATGCCGCCGGCAACCCGGCACTGCGCATGGCGCTGCAGACCCGCGAGCAGCACATCCGCCGCGACAAGGCCACGAGCAACATCTGCACCGCGCAGGCGCTGCTCGCGAACATGGCCGCGTTCTACGCGATCTACCACGGCCCGCAGGGGCTGCTGCGGATCGCGCTGCGCGTCAATGGTCTGGCGCGGCTGCTGCTGGCGCTCGCCGGCCCCACGCTCGCGCCCCGGCACGCCGAGTTCTTCGACACGGTGTGCGCCGACGCCGGCGAGCGCGCGCCCGAGATCCTGGCGCGGGCGGCGCAAAGCCGCATCAACCTGCGCGACCACGGCGGCGGCCGGCTCGGCGTGAGCCTGGACGAGACCGTCACCCTGGCCGACCTCGCCGACCTGGTGTTCGTGTTCACCGGCACCCGGCCCGAGGCCGCGGTGGTGGCCGCGGCAGCCGCCGGCCTGAGCGCCGAGCCGGCCAGCCTGTCGCCGGCGCTGCGTCGCGCCACCCCGGCGCTCACCCACCCGGTGTTCAGCCGCTATCACAGCGAGACCGAGTTCATGCGCTACCTCAAGCGCCTGGAGAACCGGGACATCTCGCTCGTGCACTCCATGATCCCGCTGGGCTCGTGCACGATGAAGCTCAATGCCGCCGCCGAGATGGCCCCGCTCAGCTGGCCGCAACTGGCCGCGCTGCACCCGTTCGCGCCGGCCGCGCAGGCCCGCGGCTATGCCGAGATGCTCGAGCAGCTCGGCCACTGGCTGGCGCAGATCACCGGCATGCACGCGGTGTCGTTCCAGCCCAACTCGGGCGCCCAGGGCGAATACGCCGGCCTGCTGGCGATCCGCGGCTATCTCGCGGCGCAGGGCCAGGGCCACCGCGATGTGTGCCTGATCCCGGCCTCGGCCCACGGCACCAATCCGGCCACCGCGCAGATGATGGGCCTGCGCATCGTGGTGGTGGCCTGCGACACGCAGGGCAACATCGACATGGCCGATCTCGCCGCGCGCATCGAGGCCCACCGCGCGCAGCTCGCGGCGCTGATGGTCACCTACCCGTCCACCCACGGTGTCTTCGAGGCCGGCATCCGCGAGGCCTGCGCCCTGGTGCACGCCGCCGGCGGCCAGGTCTACATGGACGGGGCCAACCTCAACGCGCAGGCCGGCCTGACCTCGCCCGGGTTCATCGGCGCCGATGTCTGCCACATGAACCTGCACAAGACCTTCTGCATCCCGCACGGCGGTGGCGGCCCCGGCATGGGTCCGATCGCGGTGGCCCGGCACCTCGCGCCGCATCTGCCGGCCGATCCGCTGGCGCAGGGCCGCGAACTGGCGCAGGGCGGCCCGCTGACGCACGGTTCGGTGTCGGCCGCGGCCAGCGGCAGCGCGCTGATCACCGCCATCTCGTGGATGTACATCCGCATGATGGGCGGCACCGGCATCCGCAAGGCCACCGAGATGGCCATCCTGAACGCCAACTACATCGCGCACCGGCTGCGGCCCTGCTTCCCGGTGCTCTATGCCGGCGAAAACGGCCGCGTGGCGCACGAATGCATCCTCGACATGCGCCACCTGAAGGCGCAGTACGGCGTGACCGCCGAGGACGTCGCCAAGCGACTCATGGACTACGGCTTCCACGCGCCCACGCTGTCGTTCCCGGTGGCCGACACCCTGATGATCGAGCCCACCGAGTCGGAGTCCAAGGCCGAGCTCGACCGCTTCTGCGACGCGATGATCGCCATCCATGGCGAACTGCAGGCGATCGGCCGCGGCGAGCTCGACCGGACGGACAACCCGCTGAAGTGCGCGCCGCACACCGCGGCCGAGATCGCCGGGGAATGGCGCCACGGCTACTCCCGCGAGTTGGCGGCGTATCCGCTGCCCTGGCTGCGCGAGGCCAAGTTCTGGCCGAGCGTGAAGCGGGTGGACAACGCCGCTGGCGATCGCCAGCTGGTCTGCACCTGCCCGCCGATCAGCGACTACGCCTGAGTCGCTCCCGCCGCCCGCCCGATGCGGCGGGCGGGCCTGCTCCCGCTGGAGACACCATGACCGATTCCACCGCCGCCGCCCCGGCGCATGTTCCGCTCGACGCCCTGCACCGCCGCCTGGGCGCGCGCATGGGCGCCTTCGCCGGCTGGGACATGCCGATCCAGTATCCGGCCGGCCTGAAGGCCGAGCACCTGCACACCCGCAGTCAGGCCGGGCTCTTCGATGTCTCGCACATGGGCCAGTTGCGCATCGCGCCGCGCGACGGCCAGGCGGCCACCCTGCGCACCGCGCTGGAGGCTGCGCTGCCGGTCGACTTCGACGACTGGCCGCTGGGCCAGCAGCGCTACTCGCTGCTGCTCAACCCGCAGGGCGGCATCGAGGACGACCTGATGATGGTCAACCTCGGCGACCAGGTCCGCATGGTGGTCAATGCCGGCAATCGCGAGGCCGATCTCGCCCTGCTGCGCGCCCTGTGCCCGAGCCTGGCCATCGACTGGATCGACGAGGCGCTGGTGGCGCTGCAGGGGCCGCAGGCCGAGGCGGTGCTGGCCCGGCTCGACCCGGCCGCGGCCGGGCTGCGCTTCATGGACTCGGCCACGCTCACGCTGCTTGGCGCGGCCTGCTTCACCACCCGCTCGGGCTACACCGGCGAGGACGGCTACGAGATCGCGCTTCCGCTGGCGCAGGCCGAGGCGGTGGTCGAGCGCCTGCTGCAGGACCCGGCGGTGGCGCCGGTGGGCCTGGGCGCGCGCGACACCCTGCGGCTGGAGGCCGGTCTGCCGCTGCACGGCAACGACATCGGCCCCGGCGTCACGCCGGCAGAGGCGGGGCTCGCCTTCGCGATCGCCCGCTCGCGTCGGCGTGGCGCGGCCAAGGCCGGCGGTTTCCCGGGGGCGGCAGTGATCCTGGCGCAGCTCGCCGAGGGCGCGCCGCGCCGACTGGTCGGGCTGGTGTCGGACCAGCCTGCGCCGATCCGCGCCCATGCGCCCATCCTGGATGCCCAGGGCCATGCCGTGGGCGAGGTCACCAGCGGCACGGTCTCGCCCAGCCTGGGCCGGCCGGTGATGCTGGCGCTGGTGGCCCGTGAGGCGCTGCAGGCCGGCGGGGCGCTGCAGGCGCTGGTGCGCGAGCGGCGCCTGCCGGTGAGCCCGATCGCCCTGCCCTTCGTGCCCAAGCGCTACCGGCGCTGAGCGCGCCCAGGCCCGAGCCTGCTGCGCCCGGGGCCTGCGGCGGCCCTGGCGCGGCGGCCCGCGCCGCCCGGCCCCCGCCTCAGGCCTCGAGCCGGAAGATCTTGCCCGGGTTGAGGATGTTGTCGGGGTCGAAGGCGAGCTTGATCCGGCGCATCAGCTCGATCGCGTCGTCGCCCACCTCCTCGACCAGGAAGCCGATCTTGTGCAGGCCGATGCCGTGCTCGCCGGTGCAGGTGCCGTCCATGGACAGCGCCAGCCGCACGATCTCGTCGTTCAGGCGCTCGGCCTGCTCGACCTCGACCGGGTCATCGGGGTTGATGAGCAGCACCGCATGGAAGTTGCCGTCGCCGACATGGCCGAGCAGCATGGTCGGGAAGTTGCCCTTGTCGAGGATGGCGCGCGCGCCGGTGATCGAGTCGGCCAGGCGCGAGATCGGCACGCAGGTGTCGGTGGAGATGGCGCGACAGCCCGCGCGCACCTGCAGGCAGGCGAAGTAGGCATTGTGGCGCGCGTTCCAGAGCCGGGTGCGGTCCTCGGGCCGGCT
The DNA here is from genome assembly GCA_037146935.1 of Burkholderiales bacterium. Lineage (GTDB taxonomy): Bacteria > Pseudomonadota > Gammaproteobacteria > Burkholderiales > Burkholderiaceae_E > Quisquiliibacterium. The sequence goes on along the minus strand of JBAWWD010000012.1, from coordinate 40,530 downwards.
GGCCCACTCGAAGTCCTGACCGCCGTGATCGCGGGCGATCTGCTGCACGAGTTCGGCCTGCTCGCGGGCCGAGGCCTCGGTGCCATGGAACTCGAAGAACAGCGTGGGCGCCTCGCGCAGCGTGGTGTGGCTGTGGGCGTTGATCGCGCGGATGGTGCGCTCGCACAGGAACTCGCTGCGGGCGATCGGCACGCCGAGCTGGATGGTCTGGATGACCGTGGCCACCGCCGCCGCCATGGTGGGGAAGTTGACCACCGCGGCGCTCATGGCCTCGGGCAGCGGATAGAGCTTGAGCGTGATCTCGGTGATGATGCCCAGCGTGCCCTCCGAGCCGATGAACAGGCGGGTGAGGTCGTAGCCGGCCGACGACTTCTTGGCCCGCCCGGCGGTGCGAATCACCTTGCCGTCGGCGGTGACCACGGTGAGCGAGAGCACGTTCTCGCGCATGGTGCCGTAGCGCACCGCGTTGGTGCCCGAGGCGCGCGTGGCGCACATGCCGCCGATGCTGGCGTCGGCGCCGGGGTCGATGGGGAAGAACAGGCCGGTGGACTTGAGCTCCTCGTTGAGCTGCTTGCGCAGCACGCCGGCCTGCACGGTGACGGTGAGGTCATCGGCGTCGATCGACAGGATGCGGTTCATCTGGGAGAGATCGACGCTGATGCCGCCCTGCACCGCGAGCAGGTGGCCTTCCAGCGAGGAACCGGCGCCGAAGGCGATCAGCGGATAGCGGTGCGCGCGGCACAGCGCCACCAGATCGGCCACCTCCTCGGTGGTGTGGGCGAAGACCACGCCCTCGGGCGGCGTGGGCGGGAACGGGGATTCGTCGCGGCCGTGGTGCTCGCGCACGGCGCTGGCCACCGAGAACCGCTCGCCGAAGCGCGCGGCCAGGGCCTGCGCCAGCGCGGGCGGCAGCGGCCGGCGCAGTTCGGACAGGATGGGACTGGGATGGTTCATCGGCTTCTCCTGGAGTCCGGGGGCGGCCCGGCCCGCGCATTGTAGGCCGGGCGGCAGGCGCCCGGGCGGCCGGCCCGCCGGGCCGTGCCGCGCACGGCATTTGCTACGATTCGGCGACAACCCCTCGATCGCCCGACCGAGGTGCGCCAGGCATCGTCCCGCCCGCGCCCCGGCTCACGGTGTCGCGCCCGCCGCCCAATCGCCTCAGGAGCCTTCCATGCCATCCCGCAGACCCTTCCTCGCCGCCGTCGGCCTCGGCCTGAGCCTTGCGCTCGGCGCCGGCGCGGCGCACGCCCAGGACACCAAGATCAAGTTCCAGCTCGACTGGCGCTTCGAGGGCCCGGCGGCGCTGTTCCTCGCGGGCAAGGCCAAGGGCTACTTCGCCCAGGAGAAGCTCGACGTCACCATCGACGCCGGCAATGGCTCCGGCAATGCGGTCAACCGCGTGGCCTCGGGCACCTACGAGATGGGCTTCGCCGACCTGTCGGCGCTGATGGAGTTCCACGGCAACAACCCCACCGCCCCGAACAAGCCGGTGGCGGTGATGATGGTCTACAACAACACGCCCGCGGCGGTGTTCGCGCTCAAGAAGAGCAACATCAAGAGCCCGGCCGACCTGGTGGGCAAGCGCCTGGGCGCGCCGGTGTTCGACGCCGGGCGCAAGGCCTTCCCGATCTTCGCGAAGGCCAACGGCATCGACCTCGCCAAGGTGAACTGGGTGTCGATGGACCCGCCGCTGCGCGAGACCATGCTGGCCCGCGGCGACGTCGATGCCATCACCGGCTTCTACTTCACCTCGCTGCTCAACCTGAACGCGCGCGGCGTGAAGGACGAGGACATCAGCATCCTGCCCTACCCGCAGTACGGGGTGAAGCTCTACGGCAACGCGATCATCGTGTCGGACGCCTTCCTGAAGAAGAACCCCGAGGCGGTGAAGGCCTTCCTGCGGGCCTTCACGAAGGGCGCCAAGGATGTCCTGGCCGATCCCGACGGTGCGATCCGCTTCGTGAAGGAGCGTGACGCGATCATCGACGAGGCGCTCGAGAAGCGCCGTCTGCGCCTGGCTATCGCCGGCTCCATCGCCACGGCCGATGCCCGCGCCGAGGGCTTCGGCGACGTGCGCCTGCCGCGCATGGCGCTGATGGCCTCGCAGGTGGCTGATTCGTTCGCCACCAAGGAGCGCATCAATCCCGACCGCATCTGGGACGGCAACTACCTGCCGTCCAAAGAGGCCCGCAACATCCTGGGCAAGTAACCCGCGGCCTGCCGCTGCGCCCGCCGGCAGCACGCCGCGGGCGCCTCCCCGAAAGCGTCATCATGTCCGAGGCCTTCGTCGATTTCCGCCAGGTCTGGCTCGCCTACAACGACGAGCTGCTGGCCAGCAACGACTTCGCGATCGAGGACATCACCGTGAGCACGAAGGCCGGCGAGTTCATCGCCATCGTCGGTCCCTCGGGCTGCGGCAAGTCCACCTTCATGAAGCTGGCCACCGGCCTGAAGATGCCCAGCCGCGGCACGGTGCACATCGACGGCCAGCCGGTCACCGGGCCGCTGAAGATCGTGGGCATGGCCTTCCAGGCGCCCACGCTGCTGCCCTGGCGCACCACCATCGACAACGTGCTGCTGCCGCTCGAGATCGTCGAGCCCTACCGCTCGCAGTTCAAGGCGCGCCGCGCCGAGTTCATCGAGCGCGCCCGCCGGTTGCTGGCCACCGTGGGCCTGCAGGGCTACGAGGACAAGTTCCCCTGGCAGCTCTCCGGCGGCATGCAGCAGCGCGCCTCGATATGCCGCGCGCTCATCCATGAACCCCGCATGCTGCTGCTCGACGAGCCCTTCGGCGCGCTCGACGCGTTCACCCGCGAGGAGCTCTGGAACGTGCTGCGCGACCTCTGGACCGCGCAGCGATTCAACGTGATCCTGGTCACCCACGACCTGCGCGAGGCGGCCTACCTCGCCGATACCGTGTACGTCATGAGCAAGCGGCCCGGGCGCATCCTGGCCCGCCGCGAGATCGACCTGCCGCGGCCGCGCGACCTCGACATCACCTACACCGAGCCCTTCACCGCGCTCGTGCACGAGCTGCGCTCGCGCATCGGCGAGATCCGCAAATCCTGAGGCGCCCATGAACCGCGGCAAGCAACTCGAGAAGATCGCCCCCTGGGTGCTGCTGGTGGCAGCCATCGCGCTGTGGCAGGCGGCGTGCAGCCTGTTCGAGGTCTCGGAGTTCGTGTTCCCCAGCCCGGTGCAGATCGTGCGCTCGCTGATCGAGTTCGCCGGCCCGATCGGCCTGCACGCCTGGCGCACCTTCTGGACCACCATGGTGGGCTTCGCGATCTCGATCACGGTGGGCGTGCTGCTCGGCTTCGTCATCGGCTCCTCGCGGCTCGCCTACGCCGCGATGTACCCGCTCATGACCGCATTCAATGCGCTGCCCAAGGCGGCCTTCGTGCCCATCCTGGTGGTCTGGTTCGGCATCGGCGTGGGCCCGGCCATCCTCACCGCCTTCCTGATCTCGTTCTTCCCGATCATGGTCAACATCGCCACCGGCCTGGCCACGCTCGAGCCCGAGCTCGAGGACGTGCTGCGGGTGCTCGGGGCGCGGCGCCTCGACGTGCTCATCAAGGTCGGCCTGCCGCGCTCCATGCCCTACTTCTTCGCCTCGCTGAAGGTGGCCATCACCCTGGCCTTCGTGGGCACCACGGTGTCCGAGATGAACGCCTCCAACGAGGGCATCGGCTACCTGCTGATCTCGGCCGGCTCGGCCATGAAGATGCCGCTCGCGTTCGCCGGCCTGGTGGTGATCGCCGTGATGGCCATGGCGATGTACGAGCTCTTCTCGTGGGTCGAGCGCCACACCACCGCCTGGGCCCACCGCGGCCAGCGCTGAAGGAATACGCCATGGGCAGACTGAGCACCCACATCCTCGACACCGCCCAGGGCAAGCCGGCCGCGGGCGTGCGCGTGGAACTCTTCCGGGACGAGGGCGCGGGCGAGCGCCTGGCCGATCGCGTCACCAACGCCGACGGGCGCTGCGAGCAGCCGCTGCTCACCGGCGAGGCGGTGGTGCCGGGCCGTTATCGCCTGGTGTTCCACATCGGCGAGTACTTCCGCGCCCAGGGCCTGCCCCTGGCAAACCCGGCCTTCCTGGAGCAGGTGCCGATCGCCTTCGGCATTGCCGACCCCAACGCGCACTACCACGTGCCGCTGCTGGCCTCGCCCTGGGGCTACACCACCTACCGCGGCAGCTGAAGCGCCGCCGGCACGCTGGCCAGCGCATCGGCCAGCACCCGGGTGGCGATCGCCGCGTCGTCGGCGCTGAGGGTCTCATCCGGATGGTGGCTGATGCCGCCATTGCCGCATCGCACGAACAGCATCGCCATCGGGGCGATCGCCGGGAAGGCCATGGCGTCGTGCCCGGCCCCGCTGGGCAGATGACGCACCGGCAGCCCGCGTGCCGCGATCGCCTCGCCCAGGCAGGCCTGCAGCCGCGGGTCGCAGGGCGCGGCATCGGCCTGGTAGAGCGGCTCGCGGCGCAGCGCGATGCGGCGCCGGGCGGCGATGGCCGCGCAGGCCGCGTCGATCTCGTCCATGGCCGCGCGCCGGGTGTCGTCGCGGCCGCTGCGCACGTCGAGACTGAAGCTCACGTCCTGGGGGATGACATTGACCGCGCCGGGCCGCGCCTCCAGGCGGCCGACCGTGGCCACCACGTCGCCGCGGGCCAGGGCGATGCGCTCGACCGCCAGCACCATCTCGGCGGCGGCGGCCAGCGCGTCCTGGCGCGAGCCCATGGGCACGGTGCCGGCGTGGCCGGCCAGGCCGGTGAGATGCACGAGCGCGCGTTCGGCGCCGGCGATGGCGGTGACCACGCCCACCGGCAGCCCCTCCTGCAGCAGCACCGGGCCCTGCTCGATGTGCGACTCCAGGAAGGCGATCGGCGGACGGGCGCGCCGATCGACGCTCGGCCAGGCATCGGGATCGGCGCCGAAGGCGAGGAGCGCCTCGCGCAGGCTGATGCCGTCGCGATCACGCACCGCGAGCCAGGCGGGGTCGAAGCTGCCGGCCATGGCCTTGCTGCCGATCAGGGTGATGCCGAAGCGCACTCCCTCCTCGTCGCCGAACGCGACCACCTCCAGGGCCACCGGCAGCCGCGCGCCGCGGGCATGGAGCCCGGCCACGCAGGCAATCGCCGACAGGATGCCGAACAGGCCGTCATACCGGCCGGCGTTGCGCACCGAGTCCATGTGCGAGCCGATCATCAGCACCGGGGCATCGGGCTGCGCGCCCGGGTAGCGGCCCACCAGATTGCCCAGCGCGTCATAGCCGGCCTGCATGCCGGCCTCGCGCATCAGCCCGGCGAGATAGTCGCCGGCGGCCCGGTGCTGCGGGCCCAGATAGGTGCGGGTGAGCGCCGGGGCATCCTCGGTGAAGGCGGCCAGCGCGTCGGCCTGAGCGAGCAGGCGGGCGCCCAGGGCCCGATCGTCATCGGTCAACATGGCTACACCCCCGGAAGCATGGGGCCCGGATGGTAGCATCCGACCCCTGCCCGATACCCGATCCACCGCAGACCCACCGTCGACCCCACAGGGCCCGCCATGACCACCCTCGCGCAGATCAACGCGATGACGCCCGACGCGTTCTCGTCAGCCTTCGGCGCGGTCTATGAGCACTCGCCCTGGATCGCGCAGCGCGCCTTCGAGCGCCGGCCCTTCGCCAGCGCCACCGACCTGCTGCTCGCCCTCTGGGGCGTGGTGCAGTCCGCGAGCCCCGAGGAGCAGCTCGCGCTGATCGCCTCGCACCCGGAGCTGGCCGGTCGTGAAGCGCAGGCCGGCACGCTCACCGCCGCGTCCACGCAGGAGCAGGAGGCAGCCGGGCTCGGCCTGCTGAACCCCGAGCAGCGCGCCGAGCTCGTCGAGCTCAACCGGCGCTATGCCGAGCGCTTCGGCTTCCCCTTCATCATCGCCGCGCGGCTGAACAGCCGTGAGGCGATCTTCGGCACGCTGCGCGCCCGCCTGCACAACCAGCGCGAGCAGGAACTGCACAACGCCCTGGCCCAGATCGGCCAGATCGCGCGGCTGCGGCTCACCGACCTGCTGGCCGCCTGAACGGTCGCGCTGATCCGCCTCCACCCTTCCGGACACACCGTCGCCATGGGAAACAGACTCACGCAGATCGCCACCCGCACCGGCGATGACGGCACCACCGGCCTGGGCGACGGCAGCCGCGTGCCCAAGGACAGCCTGCGCGTGGCCGCGCTCGGCGATGTCGATGAACTCAACTCCACCCTCGGGCTGCTGATCACCGAGCCGCTGCCCGAGGCGGTGCGCGAGGCGCTCACCGACATCCAGCACGACCTGTTCGACCTCGGTGGCGAACTGTGCATTCCCGGCTACGAGAATGTCAGCGACGCGCAGGTGGCGCGCCTGGACACCCTGCTCGCCACCCACAATGCCACGCTGCCGCGGCTGCAGGAGTTCATCCTGCCCGGCGGCTCGCGGCCCGCGGCCATCGCGCACATGGCGCGCACGGTGTGCCGGCGCGCCGAGCGCTCGGTGGTGGCGCTGGGCGCCGCAGAGACGGTGAGGCCGGCCTGCCGGCAGTACCTGAACCGGCTGTCCGACCTGCTCTTCGTGCTCTCGCGGGTGCTCAACCGGCACGCCGGCGGCAGCGACGTGCTCTGGCAGCAGGGCCGCAACAAGCCGGGCTGAATACCCGGCGCCGTGAGCGGGCGCGGCAGCGCGCGCCCGGCTCAGCCGGTGCGGCTCAGTAGGTCTTGTACGGCAGGAACTTGCCGCTGAGCACCACGTTCACGCGATCCCCCTTGGGATCGGGCTCGCGCACGATGTCCATCGAGAAGTCGATCGCGCTCATGATGCCGTCGCCGAACTCCTCGTGGATGAGCTCCTTGATCGTCGTGCCGTAGACATTCACGATCTCGTACCAGCGGTAGATCAGCGGATCAGTGGGCACCGCGGTGGGCAACGAGCCCTTGTAGGGCACCACCTGCAGCCAGGCGGCTTCCTCCTTGGTGAGGCCGAAGATCTTGGCCACCACCGCCGCCTGGGCGGCGGTCATGGTCATCTGGCCGAGGCAGGCCGCGGTCACCCACTCCTTGCTCTGGCCCACCTTGGCGGCCACGTCGGCCCACTTGATGCCCTTGCGGACCTTGGTCTCGTAGATCTTCTCGGTGATGTCGTTGCGGTTCATGCGGATATCTCCTGGGAGGTTGGCGAGGGTTCGGGTTCGAGTCCGGGGCTGACCTCGCGCGGTGCCGCCTGGCCACCGGCGCTGGCGACGTCGGCAGCGCCCTGCTGGATCAGCCGCGAGCGGTGCACCAGGAAGTCGACCAGGTGGTTGCGGATGCGGTAGTACTGCGGGTCGTGATGGATGCTCAGCCGGGTGCGTTCGCGCGGCATGGTGTTGCGCACCACCTCGGCCACCCGCGCCCGCGGGCCGTTGCTCATCAGCAGGATGCGGTCGGCAAGCAGGATCGCCTCGTCGACATCGTGCGTGATCATGAACACCGTCTGGCGGGTCTCGGCGCAGATGCGCAGCAGCTCGTCCTGGATCACGCCGCGGGTGAGCGCGTCGAGCGCGCCGAAGGGCTCGTCGAGCAGCAGCATGCGCGGCTGGATCGCGAAGGCGCGGGCGATGCCCACGCGCTGCTTCATGCCGCCCGAGAGTTCGGCCGGCTTGCGGTGCTCGGCGCCCTCCAGCCCCACCAGCGCCACGAAGCGCCGGGCATGGTCCTCGACACGGACGCGCGACCAGTCGGGCCAGCGCGACTGCACCGCGAAGGCGATGTTCTGCAGGGCCGACAGCCAGGGCATCAGGGCATGGCCCTGGAACACGACACCGCGATCGAGGCTGGGCCCACGCACCTCGCGCCCGTCCATGAACACGTAGCCCTCGCTCGCCTGCTCCAGGCCGGCGAGGATGTTCAGGATGGTGGTCTTGCCGCAGCCGGAATGGCCGATGATGCAGACGAACTCGCCGCGCTCGACGCCGAAGCTCACCGACTCGAACACCGGCGCAGGCGCGGCGCGGCCGGCCACGGTGTAGGTCTTGCCCAGGCCCTGCACCGACAGGAAGGGGTCCATGCGCTACTCCCGCCAGGTGACCGCGCGCTGCAGGCGCGCGAAGACCGCATCGAGCAGCATGCCCACCACCCCGATCAGCAGGATCGCGAAGATCACGTTGGTGAGCGAGAGGTTGTTCCACTCGTTCCACACGAAGTAGCCGATGCCCGTGCCGCCCACCAGCATCTCGGCAGCCACGATCACCAGCCAGGCGATGCCCATCGAGATCCGCATGCCGGTGAGGATGGTGGGCGCAGCCGCCGGCAGGATCACCCGCAGCGCGCGGCGCAGCGGCGTCACCTCGAGCGTGCGGGCGACGTTGAGCCATTCGCGGCGCACGCCGGCCACGCCGAATGCGGTGTTGATCAGCATCGGCCAGATCGAGCAGATGAAGATCACGAACACGCCCGAGACCGCGGCATCCTTGATGGTGTAGAGCGCAAGCGGCATCCAGGCCAGCGGCGAGATCGGCTTGAGCACCTGGATGAAGGGGTCGAGCGCCCGATGCACGAGCGGCGACATGCCGATCAGGAAGCCCAGCGGTATGGCGAGCAGCGCGGCCAGCCCGAAGCCGGCCGCCACGCGCGCCAGCGAGTGCCCCACCTGGATGCCGATGCCCTTGTCGTTGGGCCCGTTGTCGTAGAAGGGGTCGGCGACGTGACGGGCGATGGTCTCGCCCATCTGCGCCAGCGTGGGCAGGCCGCCGCTCTTGGCCGCGCCGCCGGCTCGGCCCATCAGCTTCGCGTACTCGTCCTGGGCGGCGCTGGCGGGCGAGCGCTCGGCCGGCGCGGTGCCCAGGTGCCAGGCGCCGAGCAGGCAGGCGAGCAGCAGCAGCGAGAGCAGCGCCGCTTTCAGGGAGAGGCTGGCGGACATGTCGGCGCCGGCCCGCTCAGCCGCGACGGATCGCGAAGCTGGCCGCGTACTCGGCAGCCCTGGCCGGATCGAACTCCCGGCCCATCACCTTGAACTTCCGGTAGCCGCCCTCGGGTGTCTTCTGGCCGAGCTCGGCCATGCGCTTCTTGGCGTCGGTCAGCAGGAAGACCTTCTCGGCGATGTCCTTGTAGGCGACGTCACCCTTGATGTACCCCCAGCGCTTCATCTGGGTGAGCATCCACACCGCCATCGAGTACCAGGGCACCGGGTCGAAGTCGGCGCGATCGGGCACCGAGCGCACCGCGCCGAGGCCATCGGCGAACTTGCCGGTGAGCACCTGCTCGACCACGGTCTCGGGCTGGTTCAGGTAGGCCGCCGGCGAGATCACCTTGGCGATCAGCGGCCGGTGCTTCGGGTCGCGGGCCATCGCCGCCGCCTCGAGCACCGCGCGATAGAGGGCGGCGAAGGTGTTCGGGTTCTGCTGGATGAAGGCCTCCGAGACGCCGAAGGCGCAGCACGGATGACCATCCCAGATCTCCTTGGAGAGCAGGTGGATGAAGCCCACCTCGTCGTAGACCGCGCGCTGGTTGAAGGGATCGGGCCCCAGGAAGCCGTCGATGTTGCCGGCGCGCAGGTTGGCCACCATCTCGGGCGGCGGGGTCACCCGGATCTGGATGTCGCGGTCGGGGTCGAGCCCGTGCTCGGCCACGTAGTAGCGCAGCAGGAAGTTGTGCATCGAGTACTCGAAGGGCACCGCGAAGCGGAATCCCTTCCAGGACTTCGGATCGCGCTTGTCCTTGTGCTTCACATGCAGCGTGATCGCCTGGCCGTTGATGTTCTGGATGGTGGCCACGTTCATCGGCTGCGCCACCGACCCCAGGCCCATCGAGATCGCGATCGGCATCGGCGACAGGAAGTGCGATGCGTCGTGCTCCTTGTTGATCATCTTGTCGCGGATCAGCGCCCAGCCCGCGGTCTTGTTGAGCTGCACCGACAGGCCCTGGCGACGGTAGAAGCCGAGCGGGTCGGCCATGATCAGCGGCGTGGCGCAGGTGATGGCGATGAAGCCGAGCTTGAGCTCCTTCTTCTCGAGGGGCGCCTTCTCCTGGGCCATGGCCTGCATCGCGCCCAGCGGCAGCACGCTGGCGATCGCCGCGCGCGCGGTGTTCGCGCCCACCGCCTGCAGGAAGCGCCGACGCAGCCCCTCGTCGGGCAGCAGGGCCTTGACCAGCACCGCCTCGACGAACTGCGCCGAGAGCGCATCGGGCGAGGGCGGCGGACCCGCGTCGCCCGGTGCCGTCATCGCGACCGACGCCGACGTGGCCGCAGGACCGGCCTCGGGATGGGCATCACCGGCGTGGAACACCCCGCAGCGGGCACAGGCCGGACCCAGCCGGCGATAGGCATCGTAGGGACCGTAGAGGTCGGACATCGAAAGCTCCCGAAGACGGATGACCGGGACGACCACGACGGTGGCCCGGTTGACCGCGAGCCTTCACGCAAGAGCTGTGCCAAGCGACTCGCCGGGCAGACGCGCCAGCGCCAGTCAGCGGGACAGACGGTTCATCGGGGATGTTCCCCGTGGCGGTGCGTCGTGCACCGCGATGTGGCCATTGCCGGCCGGGGAACGCTCGGGCGGGCCCGAGCCTCAGGTGTCGCGAGCGGCGTCGAGGAAGGTGACCAGCTTGGCGCTGGTCAGGCGCAGCCGCTCGGAGAGCAGTTGCACGGTGCGCAGCAGGATCTTGTTGCCGAGCACGGGATCGTCGGCGAGCACCCGCTGGACGGCATCGCGGGTGAGCACCGCAATGCGCGAACGCTCGAGCGCCACGCAGGAGGCAAAGCGCGGCTCGCCATCGAACAGCGACATCTCGCCCAGACAGTGGCCAGGGCTGGCCACCGCGATGCGCGCCGGGTAGTCGTGACGATTGCGCCGAAGCACATCGGCCAGCCCGCTCATCAGCAGCATGAGGAAGTCGCCGGCATCGCCTTCGCCGATCATCTCGGTGCCGGGGCTTGCCTCGTAGACGAACATCAGCCCGGCCAGGCGGCGGCTCTGGTCGATGTCCAGCCCCGCGAACAGGGGGGTGTCGGCCATCAGGCGGTGGATGTCGTCGGCAAACTCCGCCGCCGGCCCGATCGGCGTGAGGCCGGCCGCGAGCAGGCGCTCGTGCGGGGTGCGGCGGGCAGGGGCGCCGGCGCCCTCGGAGGGCTGGGACGCCGGCGAACGCTCAGACATGGGCGGGTTCCGGGAAGACCTCGGCTATATACCACGCCCCCGTCCGGCGACCCGGCATCGCCCCGCCGGGCGGGTCAGTCGGCCAGTGACAGCCGACGGTCGCGCACCGACTGGGCGAGGTGCTCCAGGCAACCCAGGGTGTCTTCCCACCCGATGCAGCCGTCGGTGATGCTCTGGCCGTGGGTGAGGGGACGGCCGGCAACCAGGTCCTGGCGCCCGGCCACCAGGTGGCTCTCGACCATCACGCCGAAGATCCGGCTGTCACCGGCGGCGAGTTGCTCGCCGATGTTGCGCAGCACCGGGATCTGGTTCTCGGGCTTCTTCTGGCTGTTGCCGTGGCTGGCATCGATCATCAGCCGGCAGGCCATGGCCGCGGCCGCGGCCTCATGGCAGGCGGCATCGACCGCAGCGCTGTCGTAGTTGGGCGTCTTGCCGCCACGCAGGATGACGTGACAGTCCTCGTTGCCATTGGTGGACACGATCGCGGAGTGTCCGCCCTTGGTCACCGACAGGAAGTGGTGCGGCTGCGAGGCGGCCTTGATGGCGTCGAAGGCGATCCGCAGGCTGCCGTCGGTGCCGTTCTTGAAGCCCACCGGGCAGCTCAGGCCGCTGGCGAGCTCGCGATGCACCTGCGACTCGGTGGTGCGCGCGCCGATCGCGCCCCAGGCGATGAGATCGGCAAGGTACTGCGGGGTGATCATGTCCAGGAACTCGGAGCCCGCCGGCAGGCCGAGCTCGTTGACCGAGAGCAGCAGCTCTCGGGCCAGGCGCAGGCCGCGGTTGATCTGGAAGCTGTTGTCCAGGTCGGGGTCGTTGATCAGGCCCTTCCAGCCGACGGTGGTGCGGGGCTTCTCGAAGTACACCCGCATGACGATCTCGAGGTCATCGCGCAGTCGCTCGCGATGCGGCGCCAGCCGCCGGGCGTACTCCATGGCGGCGTCCACGTCATGGATGGAGCAGGGCCCGACCACCACCAGCAGCCGGTCGTCCATGCCATGCAGGATGCGATGGATCGCCTGACGGGCCTGGTAGGTGACCTCGGCGGCGCGCTCGGTGCAGGGCAGTTCGCGCAGCAGATGGGAGGGCGGGGCGAGTTCCTTGATCTCGCGGATTCGGACATCGTCGGTGGTGGGCATCGGAAGATCCTGGCGCTGAGTCTGGCAACGAAACGAAGTGTCTGGAGTGGCGGCGAACAGGGCGCCCAAAACAGAACCGCCGGCGCGAGGGCCGGCGGTTGCTGGGTTGGGTTCGGGGGCCTGGCTACTGGCGCGCGGGCTCCGGAACTCTCCCACCGCCGGCGGGGAGACCGAAATAGAACGCAAACGCATAGACGATCAGGCGCATCGTGCAATCTTAAGCGGCACGCGCGCGGCCCGCAAGCCGCGCCCGGCTCAGGCGGTTCCGCCGACGGTGAGCCCTTCGATGCGCAGCGTGGGCTGGCCCACACCCACCGGCACGCTTTGCCCGTCCTTGCCGCAGACGCCAACCCCGGAATCGAGCCGCATGTCGTTGCCGATGAGCGTGACGCGGGTGAGCGCGTCGGGCCCGTTGCCGATGAGGGTGGCGCCCTTCACCGGGTACTGGATGCGGCCCTTCTCGACCCAGTAGGCCTCGGAGGCCGAGAACACGAACTTGCCGTTGGTGATGTCGACCTGGCCGCCGCCGAAGTTGGCGGCGTAGATGCCGCGGTCGATGGAGGCGATGATCTCGGCCGGATCGCGATCGCCGGCGAGCATGCAGGTGTTGGTCATGCGCGGCATGGGCAGATGCGCGAAGGACTCGCGCCGGCCGTTGCCGGTGACCGGCACCTTCATCAGCCGGGCATTGAGGGTGTCCTGCAGGTAGCCGCGCAGGATGCCGTCCTCGATCAGCACGTTGCGCTGGGTGGTGTTGCCTTCATCGTCGATGTTCAGCGAGCCGCGACGGTCGCGGATGGTGCCGTCGTCGATCACGGTGACACCGGGGGCGGCCACCCGCTGGCCGAGCCGGCCGGCGAAGGCCGAGGAACCCTTGCGGTTGAAGTCGCCCTCCAGGCCGTGGCCGATCGCCTCGTGCAGCAGCACGCCCGGCCAGCCCGGCCCGAGCACCACCGGCATCACGCCACCAGGCGCCGGACGCGACTCGAGATTGACCAGCGCGGTGTCGACCGCCTCGCGCACATAGCGCTCGACGATGGCCTCGTCGAAGTAGGCCAGCCCGAAGCGGCCGCCGCCGCCGCTGCTGCCCTGCTCGCGTCGGCCATGGCTCTCGGCGATGACGGTCACCGACAGGCGGATGAGCGGGCGCACATCGGCGGCGATCACACCGTCGGAGCGGGCCACCAGCACCAGGTCGTGCTCGGCGGCGAGCCCGGCCATCACCTGCACCACCCGCGGATCACGGGCCCGGGCCAGACGCTCGACCCGCTCGAGCAGCGCCACCTTGGCGGTGGCATCGAGCCCGGCGATGGGGTCGGTGGCCGAGAAGAGGTTGCGGCCGACATGGGGCTGCAGGCTGCCCGCCACCTTCACCCGACCGGCGCCGGCACGCGCGATGCTTCGGGTGGCACGCGCCGCCGACAGCAGCGCGCTGGCGTTGATCTCGTCGGAGTAGGCGAAGGCGGTCTTCTCGCCCGAGACCGCGCGCACGCCCACGCCCTGCTCGATGGAGAAGCTGCCCGACTTGACGATGCCCTCCTCGAGGCTCCAGCCCTCGCTGCGGGTGTACTGGAAGTAGAGGTCGGCGTAGTCGACCTTGTGCTGGAAGACCTCGGCCAGCGCACGGGCGAGGTCGCGCTCATCGAGGCCGGTGGGTTCGAGCAGGCGTTCGCGGGCGATCGCGAGGCGATCGATGCCCTGGTCGACGGGATTCATGCGGGGACTCCTGGCAGCGGGGTCAGAGGATTCGGTGGGCAAGCGCGGGCAGGCTCTGGCGGACCTCGAGGATGCGCTGGCGCTGCAGCACACCGGCCACCACGCCTTCGCCCTCGGGCAGCACCTGCAGCACCTCGCCCCAGGGATCGGCCAGCAGGCTGTGGCCCCAGGTGCGACGGCCGTTCTCGTGCAGCCCGCCCTGGGCCGGCGCGAGAACATAGCACTGATTCTCGATCGCCCGGGCGCGCAGCAGCACCTCCCAGTGCGCCTGGCCGGTGGTGTAGGTGAAGGCCGAGGGCACGACGATGAGATCGCAGGGCGCGAGCACGCGGTAGAGCTCGGGAAAGCGCAGGTCATAGCAGACCGACAGGCCCACCCGCCAGCCCTCGATGTCGATCACCACCGGCGTGCGGCCGGCCTCGATGGTGGCCGACTCGTCGAAGCGCTCGGCGCCGCGCTGGAAGCCGAACAGGTGGATCTTGTCGTAGCGGGCAATCTGCCGGCCGTCGGGCCCGTGCACGAGGCAGGTGTTGCGCACCCGCGTGGGCCGGGTGGTGGCAAGGGGCACCGTGCCGCCGATCAGCCAGATGCCATGGCGCGCCGCCTGCTCGGCCAGGAAATCCTGCAGCGGGCCGGCGCCGGCGGCCTCGCGCAGTTCGACCTTGTCGGTGTCACGCCGACCGAGCAGGCAGAAGTACTCGGGCAGCACCACCAGCCGCGCTCCGCCCTGGGCCGCACGGGCGATCAGGCCGGCGGCGGCCGCGCGGTTGGCCGCCGGGTCGGTGGCCGACACCATCTGGACGCCGGCCACGGCCAGGGTGGGCGTGGCGGCGGGCGTGGCGGCGGCGGGCTGATCGGGCATCGGTCTCTCCGGGTGGCAGGCCGGACATCGTAGCCCAAGCCGGTTCAGGGACTGGCAGCCGGCTCACCGGGCTGACGAGGCACTTCGGTGACGTGCGGGTCGGCCCAGGAGCCGGTGATGCGGGTCTGGTAGGTGAAGATGTCCTGCAGCGGCCGGCGCAGCGCGAACTGGAAGATGAACGAGCCCAGGCCGATCGCCGGGTTGGCCATGGCGCCATAGGCGAGCGAGGCCAGGCCCACGTTGAGCTCCGGCCGGATGGTGGCCACGAGCGACTGGGTCTCGAGCTCGAGATCGGCCTCGCCGCGGATGTCGACCTGGGCCTGCAGCCCGCGCATCTGCAGGCCGCTGGTGCGGGCGATGCCGGCATGGATCTCGACATCGCCCTCGATGGCGTCGAAGCCGAAGCCCTCCGAGAAGACATCGCGGAAATCGAGCGAAAGCCGGCGCGGCAGCGACTGCAGGTTGAGCACGCCGATCAGCTTGGCCAGGCCGGGCTCGGTCTTGAGGAACTGGCCCTTGCCGATCTGCAGGCGCATCGCGCCATCGAGGCTGGGATAGTGGATCGCCAGCGGCGAGCCCCGCCAGGCCAGGCGCCCCGACAGGCGCCCCCTGCCGCCGCGCACGCTGTCGGGGATGCCGTAGACCGCGAGCAGCTCGCCCGCGTCGAGCACCTCGAGCTGGAAGTCGAGGTCGGTGGCCCGACCGCCGCCGGCCCGCGCCGGCGCCCAGCGCCCGCTGGCCAGCAGGTGGGCCGCGGGGTGGGTGACCCGCAGCTCGTCGAGGCGCCAGACCGGCGCGCCGGCGCCGGCGGTATTGGTGGCCTTCAGGGTGAGCTGCCCGAGCCGGCGCTCACCGAGGATGAACTCGGTGGCGGCCACATCGAGGGCCGGCAGCGCCTCGGGCGGGGAATCGAGCAGCGCCTCGAATTCGCCGGCGCGCGACTTCGGGATCTCCAGGCGGTTGAAGCGGGCGGTGAGCGCCCCCACCCGCTGCCCGGGCAGCGCGTCGCGCCAGCTGAAGTGGCCGTCGACCTCGCGCGACACCACATTGGCCTGCCAGACGCCGGCCTCGCGAGTGGCGCCGATCACCACCTGGTGGAAGTGCTTGCCACCGATCTGCAGCTCGCCGGTGATCGCCGCGATCGCCGAGGGCAGCAAGGAGAAGCCCGGCGCGAAGCCGTCATCGGCGCGCCGCTCGGCGTCGCGCAGCTCGGTGCCGGTGAGCAGCGGCATCCAGGCGTCGAGATCGAGGCGCTCGGCCTCCACCCGCAGGGCCAGACCGGTGTCGGGCAGATCGGGCTCGCCGCGGGTGGCGAAGCCGCCGCGCAGGATGCGCAGCCGGCCGCTGGCCGGGTCGCGCTCGCGCTCGAGCACCAGGCGCATGGCCTCGCCGAGCTCAACGCGGATGGCGTCCGCGGGCGAGCGGCCCTGCGCGTCGGCGCCGGGCTTCGCGCTCACGCTGACCCGCAGCGGCCAGGCGGCGCCGCTGGGCTTGTCGAAGGGCGCCGGCATGGCCAGGCCCAGGCCCACCAGCTCGGAGGACAGCTGCATGGAGACCGCGCGCCGGGCGATGTCGAGCTCGCCGCTGAAGTCCGCCTCTCCGGCCAGGCGCCGGGTGAGCGGGTTATCGACCACGGCGCGCATGGCCTCGGCGCCGACCCGGCCCTGGGCGCGCAGGAGCAGGCGGCCGGGTTCCGGCGTCTCGCCCGAGACCCGCAGCGGCCCGCCGAGGAAGCGCGCGCTGATGTCGCGCAGGGCCAGCGTGCGCTCGGTGAAATCGAGCACGCCGGTAACCGCCTCGAAGGGCGGGATGGTGTCGTCGAGCCGGACCCGGTTGCCCCGAAACTGCAGCGTGCCGGCCACCCGCGAGGCCTCGGGATCGCGCAGCGGCACCTCGAGACGCAGCTGCAGCCGGGCATCGCCCTCGACCCGGGTGTCGCGGGTGAAGTCGTCCAGGCGGGTGGCCAGCGGCGTCTCGTTGAGGAAGCGGATCATCTGCTGGGCCTCGCCCTCGCCGCCGCCCTCCACGCGCAGCACGCCCTCGTCGAAGTCGCGCACGCCGGCCTGGCTGGGGCCGAGGGGCAGATCGAGCACCCGACCCGAGCGGGCGCTCACCTGGAAGGCGTTGCGCTCGAAACGCAGGCGGCCCTGGACGGCATCGATGCGCGGCCAGCCCTGGGCATAGCGCAGCACACCCTCGTTGAGCCGGGCGTCGACCAGGAATTCGCCCTGACCGGGCTGCGCGAAGGGGAAGTCGGCGAGGTCACCACGCACGCGGAATCGCGCGTCATCGAGCCGGCCGGCGAGCACGGCGTGGCGCACCCAGTCACGCACCGGCTCGGCAATGCCCAGGGGGAGGTAGCGCCACACGCGCTGCGCGTCAGCGCGCTCGACCTGGCCGGTGAAGTCGACCACGCCCAGGCCACGACCGCCGCTGCGGTAGCGGCCGGCGAGACTGCCGGCGGCATCGGCATTGGCGAATCGCGCGTCGCTCAGCGACAGCTCGACGCCCCGGCCGGCGCCCTCGCCCACCGGAGCCACCCGCAGGCGCGCCTGCAGCGTGTCGAAACCGATGGCCGGCTCGGCGAAGATGCCGGGCAGGCCGAGCACGGCGGCCCGCGCGTCAAGCCGAAGGTCGAGGCCCTCGCGGGTGAGCCGGCCCTCGCCGGCGAGATTGTCGGCCCAGGGGCCGGCCTCGGAGACCCGGCCCGAGAGCCGCTCGAAGCCAGCGGTGATCTCCAGCCCTCCCTCGGGCGCGGTGTCATCGGGCGGGCGCTGCCATCGCAGGGCCAGCGCCGTGATGCGGCCATCGAGCCGCAGGGCCGCAAGGCGCGTGGCCCACGCGGACGGCCAGGGGGCGCGCCGCAGGAGCGCCAGTGCCGGCCCGGCCTCGAAGGCGTGCAGCGCCGCCTGCAGCTGCACCGGCCGCTGGCGCTCGTCGAGCGTCAGGCTGAGCGGACCGTCGCCGCCGAGGGCGTGCCCGCCGGCATCGCGCAGCTGCCAGGCATCGAGCACGATCCGGGTGCGATCGGCGGCAAGCACCGCCTGTCCCTCCAGGCTCAGCGCGGCCAGGCGCAGGGGCGCAGCGCCGGCCGGCTGCCATGAGGGCTGCGCAAGCTGCAGCTTGACCGTGGCCTCGCGCTGGCCACCGGCCTGCAGGCGCAGCCAGGCGCGCAGGTCGGCGCGCCCCTCCCGCAGGGGCGCCAGCCGGTCGGCCATGGGCAGCACCGCCACCGGCAGCCGGGCGAGCGCGCCGAGCTCGACCGCGTCGGCGCCGGCATAGAGCTCGCCAGTCCAGCCGCGCCAGTCGGCCACCGCCGAGTGCGGCGCGCGGAAGATCTCGCCGGCCACCTGCCAGCTCTCCCACCAGCCTGGCAGGGCGGGCACGGCAAGCGACACCCGATGGCGACGGCCCACGCTGCCCAGCTGCAGGTCGATGCCGGCCAGCTCGCCCGCGTTCCGGCCCTGCGCGTCAGACCAGGCGATCCGGGCATCGCGCACCAGCACGCGGCGCTGCTGGGCGAGCAGGTCGGGCAGCGTGGCGTCACCACCGGCCGACAGGTCGAGCGCGGCCCCGGCGATCCGCCAGCGGCTGCCGCCGAGATGCGCCACGCGCACCCGCGGCGACTGCAGCTCGATGAGGGAGAAGCGCGGCGCCAGCGCCCACAGGCTGCGCGGCGAGATCACCAGGGTGAGCCTGGGCAGGCTGAGCTCGGGCTGGTCGGGCGCTCCGAGCTCGAGGCGCTCCACCGACAGCCGCGGCAGCAGGCCCTCGAAGCCGGGATCGAGCCGCCCGATGCGCACGGGCTGCCCCAGCATGAGCGACAGGCGCTGCGCGATGGGCTCTCGCCAGGTGTCGAGGCCCGGCCAGACCTGATGGCGCAGCACCAGATAGCCCGCGAGCAGGCACAGCCAGGCGCCGAGCAGACACCAGCCCAGCAGGGCCGGGAGGCGTGACGGGCGCCGACGCGAGGTGGGGCGGACGGGCGGGGCCGCGGTCACGGAACGGTGCGGTGGAATCAGCAGGCTCGCCGGCGGCATGCCGTCGTGCCGGTAGGATAACCCTTTCCCTCCCGCGCGCCCGGCGCGCGCTCAGCCGATGTCCTTCGACGCCGAACGCCATTCCGGATTCTTCCGCCGCTCGCTGGGCGCGCTGCAGTCACGCCCGCCCGAGCAGGGGGTGGCGCGGCTGCAGGCGCTGATCGCCGCGCCCATCGACCCGGCGCGGGTGCAGGCGCTGGTCGACGAGGGCCTGGCCCGGGCAGCGAGCGCCTCGGCGCTGAGCGTGGACCCATCGCTGCCGGCGGCCAATCTCGGGCGCGAACTGCGGCGGGCACGCCTGCTGCTGATCCTGGCCCTGATGGAGCGCGACCTGCGCGGCGAGGCGCCGCTCGCCGAGGTCTGCCGCGCGATGTCGGCCTTCGCGGCCGCCAGCACGCAGGCGGCGCTGGCCGGCGCGGCGCGCGAGCTGGCCGCGCAGTTCGGCGTGCCGCACGACGCCCTGGGCCAGCCCCAGGACCTGCTCGCGGTGGCCATGGGCAAGGGCGGCGCCGAGGAGCTCAATGTCTCCTCGGACCTGGACCTGGTCTTCGTCTTTCGCGATGAAGGCCAGTGCCAGCCGCCCGCCGACACCCCCGCGGGCCGCGGCGGCCCGATGGCCGCCAGCGAGTTCATGCACCGGGTCGCCCGTCGCGCGATCGGCCTGCTGGCCGAGACCACCGCCGACGGCTTCGTGTTCCGGGTGGACACCCGGCTGCGGCCCAATGGCGATGCCGGGCCGCTGGTGGTGTCGTTCGCGATGCTCGAGGAGTACTTCTACGCCCAGGGCCGCGAATGGGAACGCTTCGCCTGGCTCAAGGGCACCGTGGTGGCCGACAGCGGGCTCGCCGGCGCGCAGGCCCGGGGCCGCGACGCGCAATCGCTCGCGGCGATCGTCACGCCCTTCGTGTTCCGGCGCTATCTCGACTTCCGGGTGTTCGGCGCGCTGCGCAGCCTGCACGCGATGATCCGCAGCGAGGTCGCCCGCCGCGATGCGCGCGACGCCGGCAGCATCGACGTCAAGCTGGGCCGCGGCGGCATCCGCGAGATCGAGTTCGCTGCGCAGCTCTTCCAGGTGGTGCGCGCCGGTCGCGATCCGCTGCTGCGCGACCGCCGCACCCTGGTCACGCTCGAGACGCTGGCGCGTCGCGGCGTGCTGCCGGTGGCCGACGCCGCAGCGCTGGCCCGCGCCTACGACCTGCTGCGCCGCACCGAGCATGCGCTGCAGTATCGCGAGGACGCGCAGACCCACCGCCTGCCCGCCGACCCGACCGGCCGCGCCCAGGTGGCGGCCATGCTGCGCCTGTCGCCCGAGGCCTTCGAGGCGAACCTGGAGCAGGCGCGCGCCGATGTGCAGCGGGTATTCGACGGCCTGCTGAGCGAGGCCGACGACACCGGCGGGGGTGGCGGCGCCGCGGCGGCTGCCGAGGAAGGGCTCGGCGAGGACATGGCCAACCGGCTCGCCCAGCTTCGGGCCAGCTCGCGCTACCGCGCGGCCCGCGAGGACACCCGGCAAGCGGTGGAACGGCTGCTTTCCAGGGCGCTGGCCGAGCGGGTGGATGCGGCCGCCTTCGGGCGGCTGATCGACCTGATTGAGGCGGTCACCGGCCGCCCCGCCTATCTCGCCCTGCTCTCGCAGTACCCGCAGGCGATGAGCCGCGTCATGCGCCTGCTCGGGCTGTCGCGCTGGGCGGCGGAGTACCTCACCCATCACCCGATCGTGCTCGACGAGCTGCTCGACGGCCAGCTGCTCGAACCGGTCGACTACGCCGGCTGGGAGCAGGCACTGCGGGCGGCGCTGGCCGCCGCCGTCACGCCCGACGGCGCGCCCGATGTCGAGCGCCAGATGGACCTGGCCCGCGAGGCCCACCACGCGCAGGTCTTCCGCCTGCTGGTCCAGGACCTTGAAGGGCTGCACAGCGTCGAGCGCCTGGCCGACCTGCTCTCCGAGCTGGCCGACCGCATGCTCGCCATCGGGCTCGACTGCGTCTGGCGCACCGTGCCCGGGCGGCACTGCGAGCAGCCGCGCTTCGCGGTCATCGCCTACGGCAAGCTCGGCGGCAAGGAGCTCGGCTACGCATCCGACCTGGACCTCGTCTTCCTGTTCGATGACGACGACGAGCGCGCGCCGCAGGCCTACGCCGTGCTCTCGCAGCGGCTGGGCAACTGGCTGTCGGCGCGCACCCGCGCCGGCCAGGTCTTCGAGATCGACCTGCGGCTGCGGCCCAACGGCAACGCCGGCCTGCTGGTCACCACCCTAGAAGGCTTCACCCGCTACCAGGATGGCGAGGCCTGGGTGTGGGAACACCAGGCGCTCACCCGCGCCCGCCACGCCGCCGGCGACGCGGCGATCGGCGCCGCCTTCGAGGCCAACCGCCGCGCCGTGCTGGCGCGCCCGCGCGAGGCCGCGCCGCTGCGCGCCGAGGTGATCGGCATGCGCGAGCGCATGCACGAGGGTCACCCCAACCGCAGCGAGCGCTTCGACCTGAAGCACGACCAGGGCGGCATGGTCGACATCGAGTTCATCGTGCAGTACCTGGTGCTCGCGCATGCGGCCGATCACCCGGAGCTGCTCGACAACGTCGGCAACATCGCGCTGCTGGGCCGGGCGGCCCGGGCCGGCCTGATCGACGCCGGTCTGGCCGCCGCGGTGGCCGATGCCTACCGGCGGATGCGCCAGCTGCAGCACCAGCTGCGGCTCAACGACGCCTCGTACGCGCGGGTGGCGCCGCAGCAGCTCGCGGCCGAACGCGCCGCGGTGCGCGCCCTGTGGGCCGCCGTGCTGGGGTGACTCAGGCCAGCAGCAGCACCACCGCGCCCACGCCCAGCGCCGCCAGCAGGTTGCCGCTCAGGCGGGCCACCACCAGCAGCGCCAGCGCCGAGAGCAGGCGGGCATCGAGCAGCAGTTCCCAGCCGGGCGCCGCGGCCTCACGCCAGGGCGCGGCCACCTCGGGCACCACCACCGCCACCAGCGCGGCCATCGGCGAGTAGCGCAGGGCGCGCGAGGCGAGCCCGCGCGGATGCCAGCGGCGCGGCGCATAGAGGTAGAGCGAGCGCAGCAGCACGATGATGCCGGCCAGCATGGCGATGGCCAGCCAGATGCCGGCGGCGTCGGTCTTCATGCCCGGCCCCGATCGGAAGTGCCGGGCGACTGGCGCGCCGCCGCCATCTCGGCCAGCAGCGCCGCCAGCAGCCCGGCGAGCACCGCCGCGAGCAGGCCGAGCTTCCAGGGCCAGCCCGCGCCGAGCAGCGCCACCGCGGCGGCGGCCAGCGCCGCGGCCCAGGCCGGCGCGCCCCGGAGCATGGGCGCCACCAGGGCGAGCATGGCGAGGATGCCCAGATAGCCCAGCCGACCGGCGCCCGGCAGCACCGCGCCCAGCCCGATGCCCACCACCGAGCCCGCCAGCCACACCGGCCAGACCAGCCCGGTGACGCCGGCGTAGAAGGCCAGGCGATTGACGAAGGGGCGCTCGCGGCCGCGCCGGTCGAGGTAGACCGCGGTGCCCGGGTCGGTCATGAGAAAGCCGGCCAGCCAGCGCCAGCGCGCCGGCAGGTGCTTGAGGTCAGGAGAGAGCGCGGCCGAGTACACCGGAAAGCGCAGGCCGGTGAGCACCGCGGTGAGCGCGATGAAGGGCAGCGACACGCCCGCGGCCAGCAGCGGCACCGCCACCAGCGCGGTGGTGCCCGAGAGCACCAGGAAGCTGATGCCCAGGGCCTGGGGCACGCTCAGCCCGCCCTTGACCAGCGCGATGCCGGTGACCAGCCCCCAGGCGAACACGCCGGGCAGCGCCGGCGCCACCGCGGCGAGCCCCTGGCGGAACCGCTGCCGTCGCGCCGGCCGGGCCAGCAGGGCCGCGCGCGCGCCCACGCCCCTGCCCCGGCTTCGGCTCAGCGCCCGCCCGCGGCGGGCACCCGACCCAGGGCCCAGCCGCTGCGCATGGCAAGCCACAGGGCGCTGGCCAGAGCCACCATCACCACCGGCAGCGACAGCAGGTTGAGCACCGACCAGCCGTTGACCATGAGCATGGCGCCGGACGAGGCCGAGGTGGTGACCATGGTGGTGAAGACGCACAGGTCCATGAAGCCCTGGACCTTGTTCTTCTCGGAGGGCCGGTAGGCGCTGGTGAGCAGGGTGGTGGCGCCGGTGTACATGAAGTTCCAGCCCACCCCCAGCAGCGTGAGGGCGAGCAGGAACTGCATGAGATCGACCCCGCTGAGCGCGATGGCCACGCAGGTGGCCATCAGCACGCAGCCGGTGACCACCACCGGCAGCACGCCGAAGCGCTGGATGAGCGAGCCGGTGAACAGGCCCGGGGCGAACATGCCGATGACATGCCACTCGAGGACCAGCGCCGCCGAGGCGTAGGGATGGCGGCAGACCTCCATGGCCAGCGGCGTGGCCACCATCAGCAGGTTCATGATGCCGTAGCCGAGCGCGGAGATGAGCACGGCCGTCCAGCAGGCCGGCTGGCGCACGATCTCGGCCAGCGCCCGCGGCGGGCGCGTGTCCTGGGCGGTCTGCGCCGCCTGCGCCGCGCTGGGCACCCGCAGCAGCTGGGCCAGCAGCAGCGAGAGCAGCGCGAACCCGGCCAGCGTGAGATAGGAGCCCGCGAACTGCGTGCTCAGCCAGGTGCGCGACCACTTGGAGACCTCGGGCCCGACCACGCCACCGACGATGCCGCCGGTGAGCACCAGCGAGATGGCGCGGGCCTTGAAGCCCGGGCGGTAGGCATCGGCGACATCGGCGGCGGCAAAGCGCAGGCTGGCCGAGAAGGCGCTGTACAGGCCGGTGACGAAGGTGGCCGCGCACAGCATGACCAGGCTCGCCTGGGTCATGGCCCACCACGCCGCCAGCGCGCCGGTCATGCCGGCCACAGAGCCCACGGTGTAGCCCAGCCGCCGCCCGAAGCGCCGCATGAACGCGGCCGCGGGCATGGCCCAGATGGCGCCACCCAGCACGTAGCCCGTGACCGGGAGCGTGGCCATGAGCTTGTTGTCGGCGAGCTGGAAGCCGGCCAGGCCGGTGATCGCCACCAGGGTGACGTTGTTGGTGAGCACCAGCGCCTGCATGGTCGCCAGAAGGCCCACCTGCGCGCGCAGGGATTGGAGCATCGGCGCAGTGTAGCCCGGTCGCGAACCCCCACCGCCTGGAACCGGCTTGTGGGGCGACGGCCCTCATTCCGATAAAATGTCAGGTTCCGACGAAAAACCACCCCTCCCAGGAGCTGCCCCATGTCGATGGCCGACCGCGACGGACTGATCTGGTTCGACGGCAAGATGGTCGAGTGGCGCGATGCGAAGCTGCACGTGCTCACCCACTCCCTGCACTACGGCATGGCGGTCTTCGAGGGCGTTCGCGCCTATCAGACCCCCGCCGGCACCGCCATCTTCCGGCTGAGCGAGCACACCCGCCGCTTCTTCAACTCGGCCAAGATCTTCCAGATGAAGATCCCCTACACCCCCGAGGAACTCATGCAGGCCCAGAAGGACTGCGTGCGCCTGAACAAGCTCGACTCCTGCTACATCCGGCCGCTGGCCTGGATCGGCTCCGAGAAGATGGGCGTGTCGGCCAAGGGCAACAGCATCCACTGCTCGATCGCGGTCTGGCCCTGGGGCGCCTATCTCGGCGAGGACGGCATCTCGCGCGGCATCCGCGTCAAGACCTCCTCGTTCACCCGTCACCACGTCAACGTCTCGCTGGTGCGGGCCAAGGCGAGCGGCTACTACATCAACTCCATCCTGGCCAACCAGGAGGTCACCGCCCACGGCTACGACGAGGCGCTGCTGCTCGACACCGAGGGCTACGTGTCCGAGGGCTCGGGCGAGAACGTCTTCATCGTGCGCGACGGCCGCCTCTACACGCCCGATCTCGCCTCGTGCCTGGACGGCATCACCCGTGACGCGGTCATCACCATGGCCCGCGATCTCGGCATCCCGGTGATCGAGAAGCGCATCACCCGAGACGAGATGTACTGCGCCGACGAAGCCTTCTTCACCGGCACCGCCGCCGAGGTCACCCCGATCCGCGAACTCGACGACCGCATCATCGGCGAGGGCCGCCGCGGCCCGGTCACCGAGCGGCTGCAGTCGCTGTTCTTCGATGTGGTCGCCGGCCGCAACGACCAGTACCGCCACTGGCTCACGCTGGTCTGAGCCCACAGCCTCGCGCATCGCCATGAGCCCAGCCAAGCCCGAAGCGCCCGCCGCCGTCGAACTCGACGGCGCCGACCTCCCGGCGTTCTGCCCGAACCCGCGCATGCCGATCTGGAACCACCATCCGCGGGTGTACCTCGATGTCACCCATGAGGGCGGGGCCCGGTGCCCGTATTGCGGCACCCAGTACCGCCTGAAGGCGGGCGCGGTGGTCAAGGGCCACCACTGATCCGCCATGAACCCCGATCCGGGCGGCACTGCGCCGGGCGGCCGCGGCATGCGGATCCTGGTGGTCGCGCCCAACTGGATCGGTGATGCCGTGATGGCCCAGCCGCTGCTGGCGCTGCTGCGGGCCCGGCTCCCGCAGGCCGGCATCGACGTGCTCGCGCCGCCAGTGGTGGCGCCGGTGTTTCGCGCCATGTCCGAGGTCACCGAGGTGATCGAGGCGGCCAACCGCCATGGCCGGCCGCAGTGGGGCGAGCGCTGGCGCCTCTCGCGCCAGTTGCGTGCCCGCGGCTACGCGCGCTGCTATGTGCTGCCCAATTCCGCCAAGTCGGCGCTCGCGCCCTGGCTGGCGGGCATCCCGCTGCGCATCGGCCACCATGGTGAATCGCGCTACCTGCTGCTGAACCGGCGCCTGCCGCCGCTCACCGGCGAGGAGCGCCGGCCCATGGTCGAGTTCTACGCCGCGCTGGCCGACCACGCCGGGCCGGTGCCCGACCCGGTGCTCAGCCCCCGGCCCGGCCTCGCCGACGCGACCCGACGCCGGCTCGGCCTGCGCCCCGACGAGCCGCTGCTCCTGCTGTGCCCCGGCGCCGAATACGGGCCCGCCAAGCGCTGGCCCAGCCGCCACTTCGCCGCGCTGGCCAGCCTGGCCGCGGCCGAGTGGCCCGAGGCCACGATCGCGCTGCTGGGCTCGGCACGCGAGCGCCCCATGGCCACCGAGATCGCGGCGCTCTCGGGGCAAGACCTGCGCAACCTGTGCGGCGACACCTCGCTCGATGAAGCGATCGCGCTCATCGCCAGCGCCAGCGCGGTGGTGTCCAATGATTCCGGGCTCATGCACGTGGCCGCGGCCTGCCGCCGCCCGCAGGTGGCGGTCTTCGGCTCGAGCGATCCGCGCCACACGCCGCCGCGCTCGCCGCAGGCGCAGGT
The DNA here is from genome assembly GCA_037146935.1 of Burkholderiales bacterium. Classification (GTDB taxonomy): domain Bacteria; phylum Pseudomonadota; class Gammaproteobacteria; order Burkholderiales; family Burkholderiaceae_E; genus Quisquiliibacterium. Next base: position 14,332 of record JBAWWD010000012.1, on the reverse strand, counting down.
GCAATGGCTGCAGCTGGCCTGCAGCCCCTGCTTCCAGCGGGAGTGCCCGCTGGGCCACACCCGCTGCCTGAACGATCTCACCCCCGCTGCGGTCTTCGCGTCGCTGCGACAGGCCCTGCAACCCCACGCCGAGCGTCCCTCCCGATGAGCACCGCCCCCGAATTCGTGCTGACCCTGTCCTGCCCGGACACCACCGGCATCGTCTACCACGTCACCGGCTTCCTGTTCGAGCGGGGCTGCAACATCATCGACTCGGCGCAGTTCGGCGATGCCAGCACCGGGCTGTTCTTCATGCGGGTGCACTTCTCGGCGGCCGCACCGCTCGATCGCGATGCCCTTGAAGAGGCCTTCCGCCCGATCGCCGCGCGCTTCGCCATGGACGCGCGCCTGCATGCGCTGGCGGTGCGCCCGCGCGTGCTGCTGATGGTCTCCAAGTTCGGCCACTGCCTCAATGACCTGCTGTTCCGGTGGTCCTCGGGCCAGCTCGCCATGGAGATCCCGGCCATCGTCTCCAACCACGCCGATTTCCAGCCCCTGGCCCACGGCTATCGCATCCCGTTCTTCTACATGCCGGTCACCGCCGCCACCCGCGCGCAGCAGGAGGAGCGGCTGCTCGAACTGGTCGAGCGCGAGCGCATCGACCTGGTGGTGCTCGCCCGCTACATGCAGATCCTGTCGCAGCCCACCTGCGCCCTGCTCAAGGGCCGGGCGATCAACATCCATCACAGCTTCCTGCCCAGCTTCAAGGGCGCCAAGCCCTATCTGCAGGCCCATGACCGCGGCGTGAAGCTGATCGGCGCCACGGCGCACTACGTGACCGCCGATCTCGACGAGGGCCCGATCATCGAGCAGGACGTCGAGCGGGTGGACCACGCCATGGGCCCCGAGACGCTCGCGGCCATCGGCCGTGATGTCGAGTCGGTGGTGCTCGCCCGCGCGGTGCGCTGGCATGTCGAGCACCGTGTGCTGCTCAACGGCCACCGCACGGTGGTCTTCCGCTGAGCCCGGTCAGCATGCGACGCGCCCCGGTCCACGCCTCGGCCGACGCCGCCGAGGAGGCCTTCTACGACGCGATGCGCCGCGGCGACACCGACGCCATGATGGCGCTGTGGGCAGACGACGAGGAAGTGGCCTGCACCCATCCCAATGGCGCGCGCCTGGTCGGGCTGCGTGCCATCCGCGCCTCCTTCGAGCAGATCTTCAGCGGCGGCGGCGTGTCCGTGCAGGCGGTCGACCGCCGGGCGCACGAGGGCGGGCTGCTCTCGGTGCACCATCTCATCGAACAGCTTGCGGTCACCGGTCGCGAGGGCTCGCAGCTGGTCGAGTGCGTGGCCACCAATGTCTTCGTCAAGACCGGCGCCGGCTGGCGGATGGTGCTGCACCATGCCTCCCCGCTGGGCGAGCAGGCTGCGCCCGCGCAGACGGGTTCGGCGCCCACCGTGCTTCACTAGCCGCCGAGGCGGCGCACCGCGTCGCCCTGCCCGGAGTCCACCCCTTGGAGTACCACCCGCCCCGCTGGCTGCCCGGCGGCCATCTGCAGACCCTCTGGCCGGCCATGCTGGCGCCGCGCGCCGCGGTGCGCCTGCGGCGCGAACGCTGGGACACGCCCGATGGCGACTTCATCGACGTCGACCGCGTGGATGCGCCGGCGGGCGTCGGCGCCCCGCTGGTGGTGCTCTTCCACGGGCTCGAGGGCGGCTCCGACAGCCCGTATTCGCGCGCACTGATGGCTGCGGCGGCGGCACGCGGCTGGCGCGGCGCGGTGGCGCATTTCCGCGGCTGCAGCGGCGAGCTCAACCGCGCGCCGCGGGCCTACCACTCGGGCGACTCCGACGAGATCGACTGGGTGCTGCGCCGCTTCGCCGCCGAGCCCGACAGCCGGTCGCAGCCGCTCTATGCCGCCGGCGTGTCGCTCGGCGGCAATGCGCTGCTGAAGTGGCTGGGCGAGCGCGGCAGCGCGGCCGGCTTCGTGCGCGCGGCCGCGGCGGTGTGCCCGCCGCAAGATCTGCACGCCGGGGCGGTCGCGCTCTCGCGCGGCTTCAGCCGTGTCTACACCCGGCACTTCCTGGGCACCCTCAAGCGCAAGAGTCTGGCCAAGCTCGCCCAGCATCCCGGCCTCTTTGACCGCCAGCGCATGCTCGCCTCCCGCAACTTCTTCGACTTCGACGAGACCGTCACCGCGCCGCTGCACGGCTTTGCCGGTTGCCATGACTACTGGCGGCGTTCCTCGTGCCGGCAGTTCCTGGGCGGCATTCAGGTGCCCACGCGGGTGCTCAACGCGCTCAACGACCCGTTCCTGCCGGCCTCGGCCCTGGCCAGCCCCGCGCAGGTCTCGGCCCAGGTGAGCCTGCACTACACCCGCCGCGGCGGCCATGTCGGCTTTCATGCCGGCTCGGCGGACCGCCCCTCGGCCTGGCTGGCCGACTACCTCACCGGATGGTTCGATGCCCATCGATGAACTCGTCGAACGGGCCATGCAGCGCTGGCCCGATGTGCCGGCCATGTATGGCTGGCTGCGCCTCGACCGGCGCGGCCGCTGGCTGCTGGTCGACCGGGGCCGCCCCGGTTTCGACGAGGCGCGCGACGGCGCCGGCAGCGAGATCACCAGTCCGCCGATCATCGACTTCATCGGCCGCAACTACCTGGCCGATGCGCAGGGCCGCTGGTTCTGGCAGAACGGCCCCCAGCGCGTGTTCGTCGACCTCGATCTGGCGCCGCTCGTGCTGCGCGTGCTGGGCGAGGGCGAGCGCACGCGGCTGGTCACCCACACCGGCTATCCGGTGGGCGAGGTGAACAACCTGTGGCTCGACCGGGACGGCAACCTCTTCGCCCAGACCGAGGCCGGGCCGGGCGTGATCCATGACCTCGACCTGGCCACGCTCGAGATGGCCGACGGTGGCCCCGCGGGCAGTGACAGCGGTGGCCTGCGGCTGCGCCTGGGTCAGGTCTGGCACGAACTGCGGCCGCTGGCCAGCGCGCCCGAGGTGCTGGGCTACGACCCGCGGCCGCGGGCGCCCGCGCCGCGGATCAGCGAGTCCTGACGCGGTCGGCCTGCTCGCGCTGGAACTCCTGCTCGAACTCCTTCAGGCGGGCATCGACCAGCGAGCCGGTGTAGAAGTCGAGCGGCGGGCCCGCCCGCCGCGACAGCCGCAACTGCTCCACTGCCGCGCGCCAGTTGCCGCCCAGGGCGTACTCCTCTGCGGTGGCCACGTGCGCAAGCGCGGCATGGCCGGCGGCATGATGGGCCTGGGCCAGCAGGCGCCACAGCACCGGATCGCTGCGCAGGGTGGCGAGCTGCTCCTGCAGCAGGCGCTCGGCCCGCACGGCCTGGCCGCTGGCCAGCAGCGCCTCGGCCTGCAGCCGCACCAGGCCCCGCGCCCCCGGGAAGCGGGCCACGCCGGCCTCGGCCAGCGCGAGCGCGCCGGCGGGGTCTCCCGCGCGCAAGCGAGCCTCGGCGGCCAGCCGCTCGACCATGGCATGGCCCTGCGGCAGCCGCGCGCGCACCTGCGCAAGGGCCCGGTCGGCCGCGGGGAAATCACGCTGCGCGACCAGCGCGGTGGCCAGCCCGAACCAGCTGGCCAGCTCGTCATTCGTGGCGCGCTCGCGCAGCTGCCGCTCGAACTGCGCCCGGGTGTCGCGCAGGGCATCGGGCCCGGTCTGCGCGAGCGCCCGCAGGCGGGCGCGCACCAGCCGGAACTCGAGGCTGTCGGGGCGCTGGCGATAGCGCTCGTCCTGCACCCTGAGCATCATGTCGGCGATGCGCTCGGCGGTGAGCGGGTGGCTGCGGGTGTAGCCGGGCGCGTTGCTCTCGTAGACCCGCGTGGCCTGCTGCAGGCGCCCGAAGAAGCTCACCATGCCTGCCGGCTCGAACCCGGCCGCGCGCAGGGTGTCGATGCCCACGCGGTCGGCCTCGCGCTCGGCATCGCGCGAGAAGGCCAGCATCTGCTGCTGCTGGGCGCCGCTGGCCATGGTGATCGCGCCAGCGGCCGCCTGCGGGTTGGAGCGGGCGGCCAGCGCGCCGAGGATGGCCGCGGCCAGGGTCATCATCGAGGTCTGGCGCTGCTGCGCCAGCATGCGCGCGATATGGCGCTGGGTGACGTGGCCGATCTCGTGGGCCAGCACCGAGGCGAGCTCGGATTCGGTCTGCGCGGCGGTGATCAGGCCGGTGTGCACGCCGATGAACCCGCCCGGCAGCGCGAAGGCGTTCATGGTGCCATCGCGCACCAGGAAGAACTCCAGACTGAACCCGCTGGCCGAGGGCGTGGCGGCGAGCTGCGCGCCGATGCGGTTCAGGTAGTCGGTGGCGTCGACATCATCGGCCAGATCGGGGTCACGGCGCAGGTCGCGCATGATGGTCTCGCCCAGCCGGCGCTCGGCGCCGGCCGAGAGCTCCTCGCCGCCGGCATCACCCAGGCGCGGCAGGTTGTCGGCCTGGGCTCGTGCCGCCGGGGGCAAGGCGGCCAGGGACAGCGCCAGCAGGGCGGCGCCGGCACGGCGGGCGGCAGACCCGAGGGAGAAGGAAAGCGCCATCGGCAAGGCCTGAGGGCCGGCAGGACCGCCCGGCGGGATTGCTATCATAGCCCCGCACCATGACCTCGCCTCCGCCCCCCTCCCCGCTCACGCACTTCGACGCCGCCGGCAGCGCCCACATGGTCGATGTCGGCGACAAGCCGGCCACCCGCCGGGTGGCGCTCGCCATCGGCAGCATCCGCATGCGGCCCGAAACCCTGGCGCTCATCCGGGCCGGCACCGCCCGCAAGGGCGATGTGCTGGGGGTGGCGCGCATCGCGGCCATCCAGGCGGCCAAGCGCACCTCGGACCTGATCCCGCTCTGTCACCCGATCGCGCTCACCCGGGTCACCATCGACTTTGATGTCAGCGACACCGACGCGCGCATCGACTGCCGCGCGCGGGTCGAGTGCACCGGCCAGACCGGCGTCGAGATGGAGGCGCTCACCGCGGTCCAGGTCGGCCTGCTCACCATCTACGACATGTGCAAGGCCGCCGACCGCGGCATGGTGATCACCGACGTGAAGCTGCTGGAGAAGCACGGCGGCAAGAGCGGCGATTGGGTCGCGCAGGGCTAGCCGCCCGCGCTGCCTGGTACCCGAGGCGCCCTGTCCTCGCGCCGCCATGCGGCGCGGGCCTGGGCGCCGCCGCTCAGTTCCAGCCGCCGCCCAGCGTCTTGTAGAGCGTGACCAGGCTCTGCCCGGTCTGGCCGCGCACCAGCACCAGCGACTGCCGGGCCGCGTAGAGCGAGCGCTGGGCATCGAGCAGCTCGAGATAGCTGGCCGCGCCGTGGCGATGACGCACCTCGGCCAGGGCCAGGCGCTCGGTCTCGGCCTGCACCTGCGCCTGCAGCGCCTGCTGCTGGTCGGCGAGCGTGCTGCGGGCCACCAGCGCGTCGGCCACCTCGCGGAAGGCCTGCTGCACTGCCCGCTCGTACTGCACCACCGCCTGATCACGGGTTACGCCGGCAGACTTCAGGGCGGCCTGATTGCGGCCGGCGTCGAACAGCGGCTGGAGCAGTTGCCCGGCCACGCCAGCGGCAAACGTGCCGCCGCTGAACAGGCTGGTGAGCGAGCGGGTGGCGCTGCCGGCGCTGGCCGTGAGGGTGATGCGCGGGAAGAAGCTGGCGCGCGCCGACTCGATGTTCGCCTCGGCGGCCACCAGCGCGAGCTCGGCGGCGCGCAGGTCGGGGCGCCGCCCCAGCACCTCGGCCGGCAGGCCGGGCGCGATCTCGGGGAAGGCGGCCAGCGCGCGCAGCGGCGTGACCACCACCCCGGTGGACGCGAAGGGCACGCCCAGCAGCAGCGAGAGCGCGTTCTCGTCCTGCACGCGCTGACGCTGCAGCTGCGCGAGGCTGGCCCGCGTGGATTCGCGCAACGATTCGGCCGCCCGCACCTCGAGCAGCGAGGCCGCGCCAAGCCGATGGCGCGTGCTGGTGAGCTGCAGGGTTTCGTCGCGCGAGCGCAGGGTCTCGCGCGCGACCTCGAGCAGCGCCTCGTCGGTCTGCAGGTTGAGCCAGCCCTGGGCAACCGCGGCCACGAGGCTGATGCGCGCGGCCAGCAGCTGCGCCTCGGTGGCCTGGAACTGCGCCGCTGCGGCCGCGCTCAGCCCGCGCAGGCGGCCGAAGAAGTCGAGCTCGTAGGCGGTCATCTGCAGGCCGCCGAGATACAGGGGGTTGTAGCCCCCGGCGCCATTGGGCGTGCGCGAGCCCGACAGGCCGAAGCCCACCGAGGGCAGGAGGTCGGCTTCGCGCAGCTGCATCTGGGTTCGGGCCTGCTCGATCGCCAGCGGGGCCAGGCGAAGATCGCGATTGCCGGCAAGCGCGGTCTCGATCAGCCGCCGCAGGGCCTCATCCTGGAAGAACGCCTTCCAGGGCAGGGCATCGGCGCTCGCGGCCGAGGCCGCAGGCGCCGCCGCGGCAGACGGGAAGGCCGCCGGCAGGTCGGCGGCGGGGCGCCGCGCCGTCGAGGCGGGCGGCAGACCCGAGCAGCCCGCCAGCAGGGCCAGCGCCGTCAGGGCAAGCATGGCGCGCCGGGTCATGAGCGCTCCTGCGTGTTGTCGGCATCGGGCCGGGGCCGCGCGCTGCGGCCGAACAGCCGGCGCACCACCACGAAGAACACCGGCACGAAGAACACCGCCAGCACCGTGGCGGTGATCATGCCGCCGAGCACCCCCGTGCCGATGGAGCGCTGGCTGGCCGAGCCGGCCCCGGTTGCCAGCACCAGCGGCAGCACGCCCAGGATGAACGCGAGCGAGGTCATGAGGATGGGCCGCAGCCGCAGGTGCGCGGCCTGCAGCACCGCCTCGACCACGCCCATGCCGCGGGACTGGAGGTCGCGCGCGAACTCGATGATGAGCACCGCGTTCTTGGCCGACAGGCCGATGATGGTGATCAGACCGACCTTGAAGAAGACATCGTTCTCGAGCCCGCGAAACGAGGCCGCGCCGACCACGCCGAGCACGCCCAGGGGCACCACCAGGATCACCGCCAGCGGGATCGTCCAGCTCTCGTAGAGCGCCGCCAGGCACAGGAACACCGACAGCAGCGAGAACGCGAACAGCAGCTGCGCGGTGGAACCCGAGAGCTTCTCCTCGCGCGCCAGACCGGTCCACTCATAGCCCAGGCCCGGCGGCAGCGCAGCCGCGATGCGCTCCATCTCGGCGATCGCCGCGCCCGAGCTGACGCCCGGCGCCGGCTCGCCGGCGATCCGCATGGCCGGATAGCCGTTGTAGCGGATAGCCTGCATCGCGCCGCTCACCCACTCGGTGGTGGCGAAGGCCGACAGGGGCACCGACTGCCCGGTGGCGTTGATCACCGGCAGTCGCAGCAGCGCGTCGGGCTGCATGCGGGCCCGGGCGTCGGCCTGCACCACCACCCGCTGCACGCGGCCCTGGTTGGGGAAGTCGTTCACGTAGGCCGACCCGAGCGCGCTGGAGAGCGTGCTGCTGATCGCGCCGAAGCTGACCCCGAGCGCGGCGGCGCGATCACGGTCGATGCGCAGCTCGAGCTGCGCGGCATCCTCCAGGCCGTCGGGGCGCATGGCCGCGAGCAGCGGGCTCTTGGAGGCCTCGGCGAGGATCTGATTGCGGGCCGCGAGCAGCGCCTCGCGGCCGACGCCGGTGCGATCCTGCAGCCGGAACGCGAAGCCGTTGGCGCGCCCGAGATCGCGGATCGGCGGCGGGCTCAGCGGGAAGATGAAGGCATCGCGGACCCGCGACAGCGCCGGGAAGGCCCGCTTGACCAGGGCCTGCGCCGAGCGGTCTTCGCCGGGACGCTCGCTCCAGTCCTTGAGCGTGACGAAGGCCAGAGCGGCGTTCTGGCCGGTGCCCGAGAAGTTGAAGCCCAGCACCGTGACCACGCTCTGGACATCGGCCTGCTTGAGCATGAAGCCCTCGACCTGCTGCATGACGCCCAGCGTGCGCTGCTGGGTGGCGCCCGGGGGCAGCAGCACGTTGACCAGGATGTTGCCCTGGTCCTCGTTGGGGACGAAGGCAGTGGGCAGACGCTGGAACATCACCACCACCGCGCCGATGATCGCGATGTAGATGACCAGATAGCGCCAGGCGCGGCGCAGGATGCGGGCCACCAGCCCCTGATAGGCCGAGGCGGTGCGCGTGTAGCCGCGGTTGAACCAGCCGAAGAAGCCCCGGCGGGCATGATGATGGCCCGCCGCCACCGGCTTGAGCAGCGTGGCGCACAGCGCCGGCGAGAACGACAGCGCGAGGAAGGCCGAGAACAGGATGGCCACCACCATCACCGCCGCGAACTGCCGGTAGATGTTGCCGATCGAGCCGCTGAAGAAGGCCAGCGGCACGAACACCGAGACCAGCACCACGGTGACGCCCACGATGGCGCCCGAGATCTGGCCCAGCGCCTTGCGGGTGGCCTCGCGTGGCGGCAGGCCCTCCTCGCTCATGATTCGCTCGACGTTCTCGACCACCACGATGGCGTCGTCGACCACGATGCCGATCACCAGCACCATGCCGAACATGGTGAGCACGTTGATCGAGAAGCCCATGGCCAGCAGCACCGCGAAGGTGCCCAGCAGGGCCACCGGCACCACCAGCGTCGGGATCAGCGTGTAGCGGATGTTCTGCAGGAACAGGTACATCACCACGAACACCAGCAGCACCGCCTCGACCAGGGTCTGCGCCACCTGCAGGATGGAGATGCGGATGAACTTGGAACTGTCGTAGGGGATGCTCGCCTTCATCCCGGGCGGGAAGAAGCGCGACAGCTCCTGCAGCCGCGCCTTGATGAGGCCGGCGGTCTCGAGCGCGTTGGCATTGGGGGCGAGTTGCACCCCGATGCCGGTGGAAGGCTGGCCATCGAGCCGGGTGCTCAGGCCATAGCCCTGCGCGCCGAGCTCCACGCGCGCCACATCCCGCAGCCGCACCGTCGAGCCGTCAGCACTGGCGCGCAGCACGATGTTGCCGAACTCGGCCGGGCTGGCGAGCTGCCCCTTGACCACCACCGCCGCGAAGATGCGCTGGTCGGCGGTGGCGGGCTGCTCGCCCACGAACCCCGAGGACACCTGCACGTTCTGGCCGGCGATGGCGGCGGTGACGTCGCTCATCGACAGCCGGTAGGCCACGAGCTTCTCGGGCTCGACCCAGATCCGCATCGCCCGCTCGGTGCCGAAGAGCTGCGCCTGTCCCACGCCCGGCACCCGCTGGATCTCGGGCAGCACGCTGCGCGCCGCGTAGTCACCGAGCGCCACCGGGTTCCAGGCCGGATCGCTGGACGACAGGATGGTGAAGAGCAGGAAGTTGGGGTTGGCCTTGTCGATGCGCACCCCGAGCTGGTTCACCGCGGCCGGCAGGCGCGGCGCGGCGCGGCTCAGCCGGTTCTGCACGTCGACCGCGGCGAGCGAGGGATCAGTCCCGGGTTCGAAGTTGAGGGTGATCGAGCCGGTGCCATCGGCCTGGGCCACCGACTCCATGTAGATCAGGCCGGGCGAGCCGTTCATCTCGCGCTCGATCAGCGAGATGGTGCTGTCCTCGAGCACGCGGGCGGTGGCGCCCGGATAGGTGAGCGAGAGCTGCACGGCGGGCGGCGCCACCGGCGGGTACTGGGCGATGGGCAGCTGGGTGACGGCCACGCCCCCGGCAACCATGATGAACAGCGCGATCACCCACGCGAACACCGGGCGGTCGATGAAGAACTGCGCCACGGGCCGCCTCCGTCAGCGGGCGGCGGGCGCGGGCGGCCCACCGGGTTGCCAGGGCACCGGCTTGACCGGCCCCTTGCCGCCGCGCAGCTTCTGGAATCCGTCGACCATCACCCGCTCGCCGGGCTTGAGGCCGTCCAGGATCACCCACTGGCCGTCGCGGGCCGAGCCCACCTTGACCGGCCGGGGGCTGACCATGCCGTCATCGCCCACCACCCGCACGCTGTCGCCCTGGCCGCCCCGGCTCACCGCCTGCTGCGGCAGCAGCACCGCCGCCGGCGCCTGGGCCTGCTCCACCCGCACCCGCACATACAGGCCGGGCAGCAGCTGGCCGCGCGGATTGGGCACTTCGGCGCGCAGCGTGATCTGGCCGCTGGTGGGGTCGACGCTGAGGTCGGAGAACAGCAGCCGCCCCGGCAGCGGATAGGTGCTGCCATCTTCCAGGACCACCCGCACCAGCGCCGCCTCCTTGCCGCCCGCGCTGCGCAGCGCGCCCGACTGGATGGCCGCGCGCAGTCGCAGCACATCGCCGGCCGGCTGGGTGAAGTTCACGTACATGGGATCGATCTGCTGCACCAGGGCCATGGGCGTGGCTTCGCCCTGCCCGACCAGCGCGCCCTCGGTGACCAGGGCGCGGCCGATGCGCCCGCGCAGCGGCGAGCTCACCGAGGCATAGCCCAGGTTGATCTGCGCGGTCTGGACGGCGGCTCTGGCCGCCGCGATGTCGGCCTGCGCCTGCTGGGCGGCGGCCACCGCGCTGACCAGTTCCTGCTCGCTGATCGCCTTCGCCTCGTGGAGCGGCTTGGCCCGCTCGGCCTGGGCCTGGGCCTGCACCGCATTGGCCTCGGCGCGGGCGAGCGCCGCCTGCGCGCTGGCCAGGCTGGCGCGCAGAGACGCGTCATCGAGCTTGAAGAGGAGCTGGTCGGCGCGCACGTCGCTGCCCTCGGTGAAGAGCCGCTGCTGCACGATGCCGGCCACCCGGGCGCGCACCTGGGCCACCCGGAAGGGCTCGGTGCGCCCGGGGAGTTCGGTGACCAGGTTGACCGGCGCCTGCGCCACGGTGATCACCCCCACCTCGGGGGGCGGCGGCGCAGGCGGCGTACTGCCGGACGGGGGAGTGGCAGCCGGCGCGCCGGCAGTCGACGTGCCGCCCGCTGACGCGCCGCCAGTTGATGCACCGCCCGCAGGCGCACCCGCCGCAGGCGCTGGCGCTGGCGCTGGCGCTGGCGCTGGCGCAGGCGCAGCCGCGGGCGCGGGCGCCGGGGCCGGGTTCTGGCCGCAGGCCGTCAGCATCAGGGCCCCCAGCAGCAGCGTGGCCAGGGGGCGGGCATATCGGCCAGGGGCCGGCCGCGGCAGACCGACCGCGCGGGTCGGCGGGGTGAAGGCACTCATGGCATTCCGATTGGGAGCGTGATCGGGCAGACGGGCGTCATGCCGCGTCGGGCAGTTGCAGAGGTCCTTTGCCAGCCCAGCGATCGAGGTAGAGGTAGATGACGGGGGTGATGTAGAGCGTGATCACCTGCGAGAACAGCAGGCCGCCCACCACCGCCACCCCCAGGGGCATGCGCAGCTCGGCGCCCGCGCCCAGGCCCAGCGCGATCGGCAGCGCGCCCATCAGCGCCGCGAAGGTGGTCATCAGGATGGGCCGAAAGCGCAGCACGCAAGCCTGGCGGATCGCCTGCTCGGGCGTCATTCCCTGATTGCGCTGCGCATCCAGGGCGAAGTCGATCATCATGATCGCGTTCTTCTTGACGATGCCGATCAGCATCAGGATGCCGATGGTGGCGATCAGCGTGAGCTCGATCTTGAAGAACCACAGGAACACCAGCGCGCCCACCGCCGCCGAGGGCAGCCCCGCCAGGATGGTGATCGGGTGGATGTAGCTCTCGTAGAGCACGCCCAGCAGCACGTAGATGACCGCCAGCGCCACCAGGATCAGCACCAGCTGGCTCGACTGCGAGCCCTGGAAGACCGCCGCGTCGCCGCCGTAGCTGGCAATGATCGAGGGCGGGAAGCGCAGGTCGCGCCCGAAGGCCTCGATCTTCTGGGTGGCCTCGCCCAGCGGCGCGCCGGGCGCGAGGTTGAACGAGATGGTGACCGCCTGCAGCTGCCCCTGGTGATTGACCGCGGTGGGGCCCACCGTGCGCGACACCTTCACGAGCGTGGACAGCGGGATCACCTGCTGGGTGACCCGCGAGCGCACGAAGATCTTGCCGATCGCGTCCTCGAACTTGCGGTACTCCGCGGGCGCCTCGAGGATGACCAGGTAGCTGTTCACCGGCGTGAAGATCGTGGACACCTGGCGATCGCCGAAGGCGCTGTAGAGCGCGTTGCGGATGTCCTGAACGTAGACACCAAGCGCGCCGGCCTTGTCGCGATCGAACTCCACCTGCGCCTGCAGGCCGCGCATCTGGGTGTCGCTGGTCACGTCGCGGAAGGTGGGGTCGGCGCGCATGCGCTGCATCAGCTTGCCCGACCACTCGCCCAGTGCATCGGCGCTCACGCTCTGCATCACGTACTGGTAGCGGCTCTTGGAGACCTTGCCACCGAGCTGCAGGTTCTGCACCGGGCGCATGAAGACCTGGAACCCCGGGTAGCGCACCTTCTGGCGCAGCCCCTCGATCACCTTCTGGACCTTCTCGCGCTCCCCGTGGGGCTTGAGCACGATGAACATGCGGCCGGTGTTCATCTGCTGCGGATTGGTGGGCGGCGAGCCGACGAAGGACGAGACGTAGGCCACGGCCGGATCCTTGCGCACGATCTCGGCGGCGCGCGCCTGCAGTCGCGACATCTCCTCGAAGGAGATGTCCTCGCTGGCCTCGGTGATCGCCTGGATCTGACCGATGTCTTCCTCGGGGAAGAAGCCCTTGGGGCTGATCTGCACCAGCCAGACCGTGAGCCCGAAGGTGAGGAATGCCACCGCCAGCACCCAGCGCCGGTGGCGCAGGGCCACATCGAGGCTGCTGGCATAGGCATCGAGCACCGCCTTGAAGGCGCGCTCGAACACGCGGCCGAAAAGGTTCTCGCGATGACTGGCCGGGTCGACGGGCTTCAGGAAGCGGCTGGCGAGCATGGGCACCAGCGTGAGCGAGACCACCGCCGACACCAGCACCGACAGGCCGACCACCACCGCGAACTCGTGGAAGAGCAGGCCGATCACCCCGGGCATGAAGAAGATCGGGATGAACACCGCCACCAGCGAGATGGAGATCGAGAAAATGGTGAAGGCCATCTCGCGCGAGCCGACCAGCGCGGCCTGCAACGGCGCCATGCCCTCCTCGACATGGCGCATGATGTTCTCGAGCATGACGATCGCGTCGTCGACCACCAGACCCACGGCCAGCGTGATGCCCAGCAGCGAGATGTTGTCCAGGCTGTAGCCCATGGGGTAGAGCAGCGCGATGGCCCCGATGAGCGACACCGGCAGGCTCAGCGTGGGGATGAGCGTGGCCACCACCCGGCGGATGAACACCAGGATGACCAGCACCACCAGCACGATGGTCAGGCCCAGGGAGATCTTGACGTCGTGGATGGCCTCGCGGATGGACAGCGAGCGGTCGTTGAGGGTGAGCAGTTGTATGGAGGCCGGCAGCTGGGCGCGAAACTTCGGGATCAGCTGCTGGATCTCGTCGATCACCGCCACCGTGTTGGCATTGGGCTGGCGCTGGATGGACAGGATGATCGAGCGCTCGCCGTTGTAGCTGGCCGCGGTGCGCACCGACTCGAAGCTCTCCTCGACCTGGGCCACGTCGCGCACCTTGATGGCCACGCCGTTGCGGCTGGTGACCACCAGGTCGGCGAACTCCGAGGCGCGCTGGAGCTGGCGGTTGGCGGTGATGGTGAGCAGTTGCTTGGGGCCGTCGAGAATGCCCACCGGGGTGTTGGAATTGCCCGAGTTGATGGCGGTGACGACGTCATCGAGCGTCAGGCCGTGGGCCGCCAGCGCATCGGGATTGGCGCGCACCCGAACCGCGTAGCGCTTCTGCCCGTTCACGTTCACCAGCGCCACGCCATTGATGGTGGAGATGGTGGGCGCGATCAGGTTCTCGGCATAGTCGTTCAGCTCCGACAGGCTGAGCGAGGGCGAGTTCAGCGCCACGAAGAGCACCGGCGCGTCGGCCGGGTTCACCTTGCGGTAGGACGGCGGGTTGGTCATCTCCACCGGCAGCAACCGCTGCGCGCGCAGCAGCGCGGCCTGCACGTCGACCGCGACCAGATCGATGTTCTTGCTGGCGTTGAACTCCAGCGTGATGCTGGTGGCGCCCAGGATGCTGGTGGAACTGATGACGCTGATGCCGTCGATGGTGGAGAACTGCTTCTCCAGCGGCAGCGCCACCGAGGCTGCCATGGTCTCGGGGCTGGCGCCCGGGAACTGCGCGGTGACGCTGATCACCGGGGTGTTGTAGCTGGGGAGCGCCGCCACCGGCAGCTTGAGATAGGCGAGCCAGCCGGCCAGCACGCAGGCCACGCTGAGCAGCACGGTCATGACCGGCCGCTGGATGCACAGCTGAGGCAGGTTCATGACTTGGCGTCCGCCGGCTTGCCCTCGGCGGCCTTGCCGGCGCCGCCCTTGTCATCGGGGCCTTTGCCTTCGGGCCCTTTGCCTTCGGGCCCTTTGCCTTCGGGCCCTTTGCCTTCGGGCCCTTTGCCTT
>JBAWWD010000011.1:0-139655 GCA_037146935.1 Burkholderiales bacterium | reverse complement strand
AAGAACTCGCCGAGGCCGCGCAGCGCATCGGCCGCTGGCTGGGCCGCTGAGCCCGCTCGGGCCGCGACCAACGCCGGAGGCGTCAAGGCTGCAACCGACACCGTGCGGGCAAGAGCCCGCGCGCCGCGTCAGTGCTCGGAGCCCGTCCGGCCAGTGCCCGGCAGCGGCGGAGCGTCGAGGATGTCGACAGCGGATTCGCGCACCAGCCACGCCCCGGAACGGGCGATGACGCCGAGTTCGGCGCGCGGCGCCAAGTCCGGCTCCCTGGCCCGGGGCAAGACGGCCTCCTCGCGGGAATCGACCCGGCGCGCCGGCGTGGTGGGCGCCTGCGGCACCGGGCGGCCGGCTGCAGCGGCCGCCATGCGGTCGCGCGCGAAGATCACCTTGGCGCCGTAGCCGCCGTCATCTGGCAGCAAGGCTGCGCCCACGTAGGCCTTGAGCGCACGCTCGACCGAGCCGTCACGCCGGAGGTACTCATGCAGGATCTGCGCGCCCACCCGGATGTTGGCCAGGGGATCGAAGGCCGCGGCCACGCCCCCGAAAGCCGAGAACTTGTCGGCATGGACGCGGGTGAGCACCTGCATGAGCCCCTGGGCACCCCGGTGACTCTGGGCCTGCGGGTCAAAGCTCGACTCCACCGAGATGATCGCCAGGATCAGCATGGGATCGAGCTTGAGTTCGCGGGCGGTGCGGTAGGCGTGATCGACGAACCAGTGGGTCTGGCTGGCCGCCACCCGATAGGTGGCCGCAATGAAGCGGGCGAGGTTCTGCTGCTCGCGGCTGAGCGCCGGCAGACGCTCCGACTCGGCCGGATCAGCGGGCGCGCCGATGAGCGACACCGTCTGGAGCGACGCGGCGGGATGGCCCGCGCCCAGGGGAAAATCGAAGTCGGTGGCGGGCGGCGGCAGATGCGACACGGCAAACCCGGCCGCTGCCAGCGACAGACCGGCCAGCATCGGCGAACTGATCCGCACCAGACGGACCGCGCCGATCACCCTCACGAACACCCCGAACAGCCACTGAATTCGCTGCTCTCGATCCATGAACCCTCCTGACGGCGGGGACGCGAACACCGCCGGGCAGGCCGGTGGCGCAGCAACCCCTCGCAGAATGTGCCCGCCGGCAGACTGGAAGGCCGACGAAGCCGGGCCTGGGGCCCGGCGAAGCCACCGCGGCGATCGGACCGACGGCGACAGGCTGGTTGGCGAGCGTGGCTCGCGGACTCCGAACCCGAAGGCCCCTGGGGTGGGCCGGGCGGGAGACGTGGGGCGGATTGTAGGGAGGCCCCCCGCGACGGGTCAATCAGCCGGATGACCCATTCATGCACTATCGTGCATGAAATCCGGCCATTCATCGGTCCATTCGTCGGTTTTCGGGGTTTTCCTGCGCAGGCTCAGCCGTGAGCGTGGACCCATCGCAGGAGTTGATCGAGCAGCGCAGGCGCCATCTCGGCTCGCGGTCCGTTGATGAAGGCCACCACCACCTGCCGCCGCCCGGAGGCCGCATCGACATAGCCCGCAAGGCTGCGGACCTCGTTCAGGCTGCCGGTCTTGATCCAGGCCTGGCCGGCCATGGGCTCGCCCACCAGGCGATTGCGCATGGTGCCATCGCGCCCCACCACCGAGAGCGACTGGCGAAAGACCTCCGCCACCGGACTGGCCGCGGCGTGCCTGAGCAGCGCCGCGAGGCTGAGCGGCGCCAGCCGTTCGATGCGGGACAGGCCGGCGCCGTTCTCGATCACCAGTTCCGGGAAGCGCAGGCCGATGGACTCGAGCCAGCGCTCGAGCACCCGCCGGGCCCGCTCGACGCTGGCCGGCTCGGCCGAGGGCCCGCGGCCCGGCTCGGCGGCCAGCTGCAGCAGCAGATTGCGGCTCATCACGTTGTTGCTGAACTTGTTGATGTCGCGCACCACGTCGGCCAGCGTGCGCGGCGAGACCCACTCCAGCCAGGGCTGACCGCGGGCGGCGCCGCGCTCGGCGCGGGTATCGCCCAGGAACACGCCGCCGGCCGACTCCCAGGCCGCCTTGAAGAAGCCATGGATGAAGCGGCGATGGCTGAGCAGCGCCGTGAACAGCCCCTGCTCGCCGCAGGCGGCGGAGTAGCTGCCGCTCACGCTCACGCCGGCCGTGCCGCCCGGCACAGGCGGTGTGTCACGCACCTGCAGGCCGGCCACCCCGTGCCGGCAGGGCCCGGCCAGCAGCCGGACCTGGTTGTCGATGCGCAGGTCGGCCAGCGGCGGATCGAAGCCGATCTCGGCGCGCTCGCGGCCGGGCTGCACGAGCAGGCGCGCCGACTTGAAGTTCATGAGCAACGGATGCGGCAGCACGTTGTAGGGCTGCGAGGGGTCGCCATCGAAGGCCGCCGCGGTCTCGTCGATCGGGGCATAGAGACCATCGTCGATCACCAGGTCGCCGCGCAGCTCGCGCAGCCCCTCGCCGCGCATGCGGCTCACGAACTGGGCGAGATCCTCGGCCACCAGCTTGGGATCGCCGCCACCGCGCAGCACCAGATCCCCCTGCAGCACATCGCCGCGCAACTGCCCGCGCAGGAAGGCGCTGGTTCGCCAGCGGTACTCGGGGCCGAGCACCGACAGTCCGGCATAGCTGGTAAGCAACTTCATGGTGGACGCGGGATTGAACGCGCGCCCGCTGTTGTGCTGAAAGGCGGGGCTGGCGGCCTCGAGCGGCCAGACCACCAGTCCGAGCTGCTCCGGGCTCAGGCCCGCGGCGCGCAGCCAGCCCGACAGGGGGCCGGCCAGCGCGGCCATCGGGCCCGACGGGCTGCCGGGCGCAGCCACCGGGCCCGGCTGGGTGCCGAGCGCGCCCGGCTGGGAGCCGTTCGCAGCCTGCTGGGTGCCGAAGGCGCCAGATGCGCCGCCGCACGCGCCCAGCGCCAGGGCCGACACCAGCCGGCGGCGCAGGCGGGCACGGGACCGGGGGCCGGTGTCGCGCAGGGTCATCCCGCCGATTCTATCGCCGCCACCCGCTATGCTCTGCGCCGCGACGCAAGCGGGCGGCGCGACCTGCGCGTGCGCTCGACACGCCATCCAACAGGAGTCCCACCATGAGACTGCAAGACCGCGTTGCCCTGATCACCGGCGGCGCCAACGGCATCGGCGCCGCCTGCGTGCGCCGCTTCGCGCAGGAAGGCGCCCGGGTGCTCTTCGCCGATCGCGATGCCGCCGCGGGCGCCGCGCTGGCGGCCGAACTCGGGCCGGCAGTGAGCTTCATCGCCGGCGATGTCACTCAACCCGCGTTCGCGCAGACCTGCGTGCAGGCCGCCCTCGATCGACACGGACAGCTCGACATCCTGCTGAACAACGCCGGCATCACCCACGCGGCGAGCTTCCTGGATCTGGCCGAGGCCGACTTCGACCGGGTGCTGTCGGTGAACCTGAAGTCCTACTTCCTGTTCGGGCAGGCCGCGGCCCGCGCGATGGTGGCCAGGGGCGCGGGCGGCGCGATCATCCACATGTCGAGCGTCAATGCCATCCTGGCCCTGCCCGATCAGGTGCCCTACGTGGTGTCCAAGGGCGCGGTCAACCAGCTCACGCGGGTGATGGCCATGGGGCTGGCGCAGCACGGCATCCGGGTGAACGCGATCGGCCCCGGCACCATCGCCACCGATCTCGCCCGCAAGGCGGTGATGGGCTCCCCGGAGGCCCGCCAGCGTCTGCTCTCGCGCACGCCGATGGGCCGGCTCGGCGAGCCCGACGAGGTGGCACGGGTGGCGGTCTTCCTGGCCAGCGAGGACGCGTCGTACATGACCGGCCAGACCGTGTACCCCGACGGCGGCCGGCTGGCCCTGAACTACACGGTGCCGGTGGCCGACGCCGATTGAAGCAACATCGTGGTGCATGAAGCCCTTTTTCGGGGCGTCATGCACCAGAAAACAGCGCTCAAGGTCTCCCCGCGGCCCGCCTGAGTCCGCGCCAGCACCCGGCGCGGCCCCGTCCTTTACCCGAGGGGATAGGAAACGCAACCAAAACGGACCGCCCGCCCGTTTACGGGCATATTTTGTGCGTCGACAGTGCGTCTTTTCCAAGGAACCCCCATGGACGCACTGAAAAGCGGCACCGACACCCTGTTCATCCTGCTGGGCGCGATCCTCGTGCTGGCCATGCACGGCGGCTTCGCCTTTCTGGAGCTGGGCACCGTCCGCTACAAGAATCAGGTCAATGCCCTGGTGAAGATCCTGGTCGACTTCGCGGTCTCCACCCTGGCGTATTTCCTGGTGGGCTACCTGATCGCCTACGGCACCCACTTCTTCATCAGCGCCGAATCGCTCGCCCAGCGCAACGGCTATGACCTGGTCAAGTTCTTCTTCCTGCTCACCTTCGCGGCCGCCATCCCGGCCATCGTCTCGGGTGGCATTGCCGAACGCGCCCGCTTCGGCCCGCAGCTCATCGCCACCGGCCTGATGGTGGGCCTGGTCTACCCGCTCTTCGAGGGCATGGCCTGGAACAACCGCTTCGGGGTGCAGGACGCGCTCACCGCCGCCTTCGGGGTCGCCTTCCACGACTTCGCCGGATCGGTGGTGGTACATGCGGTGGGTGGCTGGATCGCGCTGGTCGCAGTGCTCTTCCTCGGCCCGCGCCGCGGTCGCTACCAGAAGGACGGCCGCGTGAGCGCCCACCCGCCCTCGAGCATCCCCTTCCTGGCCCTGGGCGCCTGGATCCTCACCGTGGGCTGGTTCGGCTTCAACGTCATGAGCGCGCAGGAGGTGGGCAAGCTCAGCGGCCTGGTGGCGGTGAATTCCCTGATGGCCATGGTCGGCGGCACGCTCGCAGCCACGCTGGCCGGCCGCAACGACCCCGGCTTCGTGCACAACGGCCCGCTGGCCGGACTGGTCGCGGTGTGCGCCGGATCGGACGTGATGCACCCGCTGGGCGCGCTCGCCACCGGGGCGGTCGCCGGGGTGCTGTTCGTGCGCATGTTCACCCTCACCCAGAACCGGCTGCGCATCGACGACGTGCTCGGCGTGTGGCCGCTGCACGGCCTGTGCGGCGCCTGGGGCGGCATCGCCTGCGGCCTCTTCGGACAGACCTGGCTGGGCGGCATCGGCGGGGTGAGCCTGGGCGCGCAGCTCGCGGGCACGGCACTGGGCCTCGGAGTGGCGGTGGTCGGCGCCACCCTGATCTATGCCGCGCTGCGGGCACTGGGCGGCATCCGGCTCGACGAGGAGGCGGAGTTCGAGGGCGCCGATCTGAGCATCCACCGGATCTCGGCCACGCCGGAGCGCGATGCCGGTCATTGAATGCGGTCACTGAAGTGAAGCCGGTCAGCGAAGCCGGCCGCTGAAGCCGATCGCCAACGCCCGGGATTGCGGATTTTCAATGCGGCGGGCAGCGGTGGCGCCGAGACTGGCGCCATGCCTGCCAGCGCCACTGCCGCCGCCATCCAGCCGGTCAGCCTCCAGATCGATCACGGGCTGCTCGCCCGGTTCGGCGGTCGCGGCCCCCGCTACACCTCCTATCCCACCGCCGACCGATTCGCGCCGGACTTCTCGCCGGCCGCGCTGACCCAGGCACTGCTCGAACGGGCAGGCCGGCCGCACGCGCCACTGGGCCTGTACTTCCACGTGCCCTTCTGCCGCACCATCTGCTACTACTGCGGCTGCAACAAGATCGGCACCCGGCGCCAGGAGCATTCCGCGCGCTACGTCGAGGCACTGCAGGCGGAGCTCGCGCTCGCGGTCTCGCTCACCGGTCGCGGCCAGCGCCTGAGCCACCTGCACTTTGGCGGTGGCACACCCACCTTCCTGCTCGATGACGAGTTCGCGCAACTCTTCGCGACCATCCGGCGCGACTTCGCGCTCGCCGATGACGGCGAATACTCGATCGAGGTGGATCCCCGCTCGGTCTCGCCGGCCCGACTGCGCAGCCTGCGCGCGCTCGGGCTCAACCGCATCAGCCTGGGCATCCAGGACATCGACCCGGCGGTGCAGGCCGCGGTCAACCGTATCCAGCCCTGGGAACAGACCCGCCTGATCATCGACGAGGCGCGGGCCGCGGGTTTCCGCTCGATCAATGCCGACCTGATCTACGGCCTGCCGCAACAGAGCCTTGCCGGCTTCGCCCGCACCCTGGACCAGACCATCGAGGCCGCCCCCGACCGGGTGGCGCTCTACCAGTACGCGCACCTGCCCGAGGTGTTCAAGCCGCAGCGGCGCATCGAGCCGGCCGAGCTGCCCGGACCGGTGCTGCGCGCCGAGCTCTTCGAGATGGCCGTGGCGCGCTTTGCGCAGGCCGGGTACACCCACCTGGGCCTGGACCACTTCGCGCGGCCCGACGACGAACTGGCGCTGGCCCAGCGCGAGGGCCGGCTGCATCGCAACTTCCAGGGCTACTGCTCGCACGACAGCGGCGATCTGATCGCGCTGGGGGTGTCGTCGATCTCGGCGATCGGCGGGGTCTATGCCCAGAACGAGAAGACCCTGGAGGCCTACTACCAGCGGCTCGCCCGAGGCGAGCTGCCGGTGGCCCGCGGCATCGCGCTTGGTGGCGACGACTTCATCCGGCGCGATGTCATCCAGGCGCTGATGTGCCAGTTCCGGGTGAGCTGGCAAGCGATCGAACAGGCCCACGGGGTGGATCCGCGGCGCCGCTTCGCCGAGGCCCTGCGCGAACTCGAGCCGATGCGCGAGGCCGGCGCCATCCGGATCGACGAGACGGGCATCGAGGTGCTGCCGCGCGGGCGCCTGCTGGTGCGCGCGGTCGCCATGGCCTTCGACCGGTTCCTGAAGCAGGCGCCCTCGGGGGCGCGCTACTCGCGGCTGGCCTGAGCACCGCGCTGCGCGCGTCTGGCCGGAGTGGCGCGCTGGTCGCGGCTGGCCGGAGTGGCGCGCTCAGGGGCCGGGCCAGGCCCGGCCCGCGGACCGGTTCAGCGATGCACCAGCACCGGGATCTTGCAGTGGGTGAGCACCTTCTGCGTCTCGCTGCCCAGGAGCAGGCCGGCCATGCCGCGGCGACCGTGCGAGGCCATGAAGATCAGGTCACAGCCTTCCTCGCGGGCGGTGCGGATGATCGCCTCCCAGGGGCTCGGATCGAGACGCACCAGCGCATGGCTGGGCACCGAGGCGGCCTTGGCCCTGGCCTGCACCGCCTCGACCTCGCGGGTGCCGTAGGCCATGGCGCTCTTGTCGTACTCGTCCTTGGAGTAGTAGTCGGCCACCGGCACCTCGGCCACCATCGGTGGCTGATAGGTGGGCTGCACATTGAGCACGAACACCGACGCGCCATTCTCCTCGGCGAGCTTGATCGCGGCGATGGCGGCGGCGGTGGAGAGCTCCGAGCCGTCGGTGGGGACGAGGATCTTCCTGAACATGGCGAGGCACTCCTGGTACCGGGCGGAAGACGGGGCCGGCAGCGCCCGGGAGACCCGCCGGCGCGACCATCTTCGCCGGGGGCATGCCGGCGGTCATTGACTTTCGTCTATGCGCCGGCCCGCAGCCGGGCCGCGCGCGGCAACCCGCCTCAGAAGGCGAGCGCGAGGATCCCCTCGAGATCGGCAGCGCCGGTCACGGGCCGGGGGTTGGTGGCGATGGGCCCGGTGCCGTCATGGCGGGCGGCGATCGCGGCGAGCTCGCTGCGCGCGATGCCCAGGTCACGCAGCCGCCAGGGCAAGCCCAGCCCGCGCACGAACGCACGCATGGCGCTGCCGGCCGGCGCCTCGGGCCGCCCCAGGGCCTGCGCCACCGCGCGCTGGCGCTCGCCATTGACCGGGTGGTTCCACTCGAGCACCGCCGGCAGCATCACGCAGGAGGTGACGCCGTGCGGCACCTGCCAGGCCGCGCCCAGGATGTAGCCGATGCCGTGGCTGGCGCCCACGGGCACGCCGCTGGCCTGCGGCAGGATCGACAGCCACATCGCCGCCTGGCAACGCGCCCGCGCATTCAGGCTGGCCGGATCGGCCCGCAGCGCGGGCAGCCCGGTGGCCAGCATCTCCATGGCCTGGCGCGACATGGCGTCAGAGAAGGGCTGCGGACTGGCCGCGCACCAGCGCTCCACGGCGTGATCCATCGCCCGCAACCCGGTGGAGAGCAGCAGGTTCATGGGGGTGGCGAGGGTGGCCGCCGGATCGAGCACCACCGCCACCGGCACCGCGAGCGGATGGCGATAGGACTGCTTCAGGCCGCGGGCCGTGTCGGTCACGCCCGCGGAGTGGCTGAACTCGGCCGCCGACAGCGTGGTGGGCACCGCCACCATGCGCAGGCGCTGGGGATCGTTGTCCCAGCCGCTGGCGATCGCGCCGCCGGCATGCCGGCCCATCACGATCGCCGACAGGCCCTCCGCGGTCTCGATGCCGTACCAGACCGCCTGCAGCATCACCTTGGTGGCATCGATCACCGAGCCGCCCCCCACCGCCACCACCAGGTCGGCGCGGGCCTCGCGGATGCATCGCGCGCCGGCGATCACCGCATCGCGCGGGCTGTGCGCCGCGATGGCATCGAAGCGGCCGACCAGCCGCGGGCCCAGCGCCGCCGCGATGCCGGCCACGAGTTCACCCTCACGCAGCGAGCGGGTGGTGGTGAGCACCACGCGCTGCGCGCCGGCCAGATCGGCCTCGGCCAGCACCATGGCCGCCGCCGGCTGGCCGTGGTGGACCCGCTGCTGGGCCTGCCAGTGATGGGTGTTGCCCTGGGTCATGGCGCCTCCGCTTGCCGGTGATGGGGAGCATCGCGCCTGCGGCGCAGGGGTTTCGATGCCACGCGATTATCCGCTGCGAGCCCGGGTGCCTCGGGCTATCCTTGCGGCCCCATCGAACCCACCGAGACACGCCATGTCCGATTTCCTGCGCTATGAACAGACCGGCGCGGTCGTCACGCTCACGCTGAACGACCCCGCTTCCCGCAACGCCCTGTCCACCCCGGAACAGTGGGCGGCGGTGGTCGATGCCGCCGAGCGCGTGCAGGCCGACCTCTCTGTGCGCTGCGTGATCCTCACCGGCGCGGGCAGCGCCTTCTGCGCCGGCGGCAACGTCAAGGACATGCAGAACAAGACCGGCATCGCCGCCGGCGACCCCAACCGCATCAGCGAGGGCTATCGCAACGGCATCCAGCGCATCCCGCTCGCCTTCCACCGGCTCGACGTGCCGACCATCGCGGCGGTGAACGGCCCGGCGGTGGGTGCCGGCTGCGACCTCGCCTGCATGTGCGACATCCGCATCGCCGCCGAGAGCGCGCGCTTTGCCGAGAGCTTCGTGAAGCTGGGCATCATCCCGGGTGACGGCGGCGCGTGGCTGCTGCCGCGGGTGGTCGGCATGTCGCGCGCAGCCGAGATGACCTTCACCGGCGAGATGATCGACTCGGCCCAGGCGCTGGCTTGCGGCCTGGTCTCGCGGGTGGTGCCCAACGACCAGTTGATGGCCAGCGCCCAGGCGCTCGCCGAGCGCATCGCCGCCAACCCCGGCCCGGCGCTGCGCATGGCCAAGCGGCTGCTGCGCGAAGGCCAGCACACCCGCCTCGACACGCTCCTGGAGATGTCGGCCGCGTTCCAGGCCATGGCCCACCACACCAGCGAGCACACCGTCGCGCTCGAGGCCTTCATCGCGTCCATGCGCCGCTGAGTCAGCGAGCCTCGCGGCAGGCGCGGCTAGAATCGCGCCGCCCGCCTCCTCCCGCGCGTCGGCCTGCCCGACGCGCCACTACTACCGCGCGCCGGCCCGCCCCGCGCCCTCCTCCCTCCCGGATACCGCCATGGCCAGACCCTTTCGCGTGCAGGTCCTCAACCAGATCTCCTCCCACGGGCTCAAGCGCCTGCCCGGCGAGCTCTACGAGGTGGGCAAGGACGTCGCCGAGCCCGACGCGATCCTGGTGCGCTCGGCCGACATGCACAGCCTGAGCATCCCGGCCTCGGTGCGTGCCATCGGCCGGGCCGGCGCTGGCACCAACAACATCCCGGTGGCCGCCATGAGCGCGCGCGGAGTGCCGGTGTTCAACGCCCCCGGCGCCAATGCCAATGCCGTGAAGGAGCTGGTGCTGGCCGGCATGCTGATGGCTGCGCGCAACCTGCCGGCGGCACTGCAGTTCGTCGCCGGGCTCGACGCCACCGACCCGAACATGGACAGCCGGGTCGAGGACGGCAAGAAGGCCTTCGCCGGCTTCGAGCTCGCCGGCCACACCCTGGGCGTGATCGGCCTGGGCAAGATCGGCTGCCTGGTGGCCGAGGCCGCCATCCGGCTGGGCATGCAGGTGATCGGCTATGACCCCGAGATCACCGTGGACGCGGCCTGGAGCCTGCCCTCGCAGGTGCGCCGGGCCGGCAGCGTGGCCGAGCTGCTCAAGGCCTCGCACTTCGTGACCCTGCACGTGCCGCTGGTGCCGGCCACCCGCCACCTGATCGGCGTGCAGGCGCTGGAGACCATGCGCGCCGGCGCGGTGCTGCTCAACTTCTCGCGCGAGGGCGTGGTCGACGACAACGCGCTGCTGGCGGCGCTGGCCGCCGAGCGGCTGCGCTGCTACGTGTGCGACTTCCCGGGTCCGGCCATCCACCGGCATCCGCGCGCGATCGCCCTGCCCCACCTGGGCGCGAGCACCCGCGAGGCCGAGGACAACTGCGCCCTGATGGTGGCCGACCAGCTGCGCGACTACCTCGAGCACGGCAACGTGCGCAACGCGGTCAACTTCCCCGATGCGATGGCCACCCGCGAGTCGGCCTGGCGGATCGCGATCGCCAACGCCAACGTGCCGAACATGCTCGGCCAGATCTCCACCACCATGGCGCAGGCGAACCTGAACATCCGCAACATGCTCAACCGCTCGCGCGGCGAGATGGCCTACACGCTGGTCGATGTCGACTCCGCGGTCGAGGCCGCGGTGCTCGACTCGCTGGCCGCCATCCAGGGGGTGCTCTCGGTGCGGTACCTGCCGGCAACTTGAAATCCGAGACGACAGACCCTATAATCAGCACTCACAGCGCGTGAGTGCTAACAACCCGCCCGCCCGACGGTTTCGCCGCCGGCCGGCAGCGGTCAGCACCAGGATCCCTCCGGGGTCAACGCCTGTGCGCGGCCACGCCACCGGCGGGCCAATCCACCGTATCCACTACCAAGCTTCAGGAGCTCAGGCATGAAACTGCGTCCCCTCCACGACCGCGTGATCATCAAGCGCCTCGACACCGAGCGGAAGACCGCGTCGGGCATCGTGATCCCCGAAAACGCGGCCGAGAAACCCGACCAGGGCGAGATCCTCGCCGTGGGCAACGGCAAGGTCGGTGACGACGGCAAGGTGCGCCCGCTGGGCGTGAAGGTCGGCGACAAGGTCCTCTTCGGCAAGTACAGCGGCCAGACCGTCAAGGTCGACGGCGACGAGCTGCTCGTGATGCGCGAGGAAGACATCATGGCCGTGGTCGAGTAACCCGGCGGCATCGCCTCCCATACAGCCACACCCAAGTCATTCCCGAATCCCAAGGAGTCTGAAACATGGCAGCCAAACAGGTCCTCTTCCACGACGATGCCCGCCACAAGATGGTCGAGGGCGTGAACATCCTGGCCAACGCGGTCAAGGTCACCCTCGGCCCCAAGGGCCGCAACGTGGTTCTCGAGCGCAGCTTCGGCGCCCCCACCGTCACCAAGGACGGCGTGTCGGTGGCCAAGGAGATCGAGCTCAAGGACAAGTTCCAGAACATGGGCGCGCAAATGGTCAAGGAAGTCGCTTCCAAGACCAGCGACAACGCCGGTGACGGCACCACCACCGCCACCGTGCTGGCCCAGGCCATCGTGCGCGAAGGCATGAAGTTCGTTGCCGCCGGCATGAACCCGATGGACCTCAAGCGCGGCATCGACCGGGCCGTGACCGCCCTCACCGCCGAGCTGAAGAACATCACCAAGCCCTGCACCACCACCAAGGAAATCGCCCAGGTCGGCTCGATCTCGGCCAACTCCGACGTGGAGATCGGCGAGATCATCTCCAAGGCCATGGAGCAGGTCGGCAAGGAAGGCGTCATCACCGTCGAGGACGGCAAGTCGCTGAACAACGAACTCGACGTGGTCGAGGGCATGCAGTTCGACCGCGGCTACCTGTCGCCGTACTTCATCAACAACCCCGACAAGCAGATCGCCGTGCTGGACGATCCGTTCGTGCTGCTGCACGACAAGAAGATCTCCAACATCCGTGACCTGCTGCCGGTGCTCGAGCAGGTTGCCAAGGCCGGCCGTCCGCTGCTGATCGTGGCCGAGGAAGTCGAAGGCGAGGCCCTGGCCACCCTGGTGGTCAACAACATCCGCGGCATCCTGAAGACCGTGGCCGTCAAGGCCCCCGGCTTCGGTGACCGTCGCAAGGCGATGCTCGAGGACATGGCCATCCTGACCGGCGGCACCGTCATCGCCGAGGAAACCGGCATGACCCTCGAGAAGGCCACCCTGCAGGATCTGGGCCGCGCCAAGCGGGTCGAGATCGCCAAGGAGAACACCACCATCATCGACGGCGCCGGTGAAGCCGCCGCGATCGAGGCCCGCGTCAAGCAGATCCGCATCCAGATCGAGGAAGCCACCAGCGACTACGACCGCGAGAAGCTCCAGGAGCGCGTGGCCAAGCTCGCCGGCGGCGTGGCCGTCATCCGCGTGGGTGCCGCCACCGAAGTCGAGATGAAGGAGAAGAAGGCCCGCGTCGAGGATGCCCTGCACGCCACCCGTGCGGCCGTCGAGGAAGGCATCGTCGCCGGCGGCGGCGTGGCCCTGCTGCGCGCCCGCGCTGCGGTCAAGGTCTCGGGCGACAACGCCGACCAGGACGCCGGCATCAAGATCGTGCTGCGCGCGATCGAGGAGCCGCTGCGCGCCATCGTGTCCAACGCCGGCGACGAGCCGAGCGTGGTCGTGGCCAAGGTCCTCGAAGGCAAGGGCAACTTCGGCTACAACGCGGCCAACGCCACCTACGGCGATCTGGTCGACATGGGCGTGGTCGACCCCACCAAGGTGACCCGCACCGCGCTGCAGAACGCCGCTTCGGTGGCCGGCCTGATGCTGACCACCGACGCCATGGTGGCCGAGGCCCCGGAAGACAAGCCCGCGGCCGGCGGCATGCCCGGCGGCATGGGTGGCATGGGCGGCATGGGTGGCATGGGCGGCATGGACATGTAATCCCGGACTGGCTGCCGGCGCGTCTCTCGGGACACGCCGGCCCGCCAGGCGCAAGGCCCGCGAAAGCGGGCCTTTTTCTTTGGTAGCGGCAACGCGACCGGCCCCGGGTTTTCGAGGATACTCGCGGCTTTGCCGCCGGCGCCGAGCCTCACCGATGAGCACCCCACTGCCCCCCCTGCCCCTGCCGCCCGGCATCCGCAGCCGCATGCTGCCCGGCATCAACGGCCTGGACATGCATCTGCTGGAAGCCGGCGAGCCCGTCCCCGGACGGCTGCCGGTGCTGCTGCTGCACGGCTTCCCCGAACTGGCCTACAGCTGGCGCAAGCTGATGCCCGCGCTGGCAGCGGCCGGCCACCATGTGCTCGCCCCGGATCTGCGCGGCTATGGCCGCACCACCGGCTGGGATCGTCGCTACGAGGGCGATCTGGGCTCGTTCCGCTTCCTGAACCTGGTGCGCGACTGTCTCGCGCTGCTGCACGCCCTGGGCATCGAGGCCGTCAATGTGGTGGGTCATGACTTCGGCTCGCCGCTGGCCGCCTGGTGCGCGCTGGTGCGCCCCGACGTGTTCCGCTCGCTGGTGCTGATGAGCGCACCCTTCGGTGGCCCCGCGCCGCTGGCCGCCAGCACCGGCGCCGCGCCGGCCGCCCGGCCCTTGGCCGCGGCGCAGGCCGGCGCCAGCCGCCCCGTACCCTCGGAAGCCGCCACCCGCATGGATACGGCGCTGGGCGAGCTCAAGCCGCCGCGCAAGCACTACCAGTGGTACTACGCCACCCGCCGCGCCGATGCCGACATGCGGCTGTGCCCGCAGGGCGTGCACGACTTCCTGCGCGCCTACTACCACCACAAGAGCGCCGACTGGCCCGGCAACCAGCCCTTCGAGCTCGCCGCCTGGAGCGCCAGCGAGCTCGCGAAGCTGCCCACCTACTACGTGATGGACCGCGATCTCGACATGCCGGCCACCGTGGCCCCGCACATGCCCTCGGCGGCGGCCATCGCGGCCTGCCGCTGGCTGCCCGATGACGAGTTGCGGGTCTACAGCGGCGAATACACCCGCACCGGCTTCCAGGGCGGTCTGCAGTGGTATCGCTGCGGCATCACCACCATCCAGCAGGCCGAGTTGCAGACCTTCGCCGGTCGCCGCATCGAGGTGCCCGCCATGTTCATCGCTGGCGCGCAGGACTGGGGCATCCACCAGCGCCCGGGCGAGCTGCGGCGCATGGCCGAGTCAGGATGCGCGCGCTTCGAGGGCGTGCACCTCGTGCCCGGGGCCGGGCACTGGGTGCAGCAGGAGCAGCCCGAGGCCGTGAGCGCGCTGCTGCGCGACTTCCTGGGCCGCCGCGCCGGCTGAGGCCGCTCTCAGGCCCCTCCTCAGGCCCCTCCTCAGGCCCCCCTCAGCCCCCGCACAGGCCGTTCCTCAGGTGACCCCTCAGGCGGCCACCGGCAGGTCGCGGATGGCCTCGCTCGCCGGGAAATGCGCCCACTCGTGCAGGTGGGGCTTGTAGTAGCGGCGCGCGTGCAGCTGCTCGAGCGCGAGCCCGTACATGTGGAAGTTGAGCACGGGCTGCTCGGGCGCCATGTGGATGGAGTGCAGGTCTTCGGGCAGGAAGCCGATGCCGGTGCCCGGCCCGACCGTGAAGGTCTCGCGCAGCGCCACGCCGCCGCGGCCATCATGATCGTAGAGGCGGTTGAGCTCATCGCCCTGCAGGCCGACGATCACCGCCCAGGTGGTGTGATTGTGGGCCGGCGTGTCGGTGCCGCCGCGGCTGACATGGCCGTAGAGGGCGAAGCGATGGTCCGGGTCTTCGGAGAGCCGGTAGAGCGCGTTGTTGCGCGCCGAGCCCGGCGGCGGCATGGGGAAGTCGGCGATCGGAAACAGCTCGCTGCGCGCGGCGAGCGACTGCAGCGCCGCGCGAATGGCCGCGAGGCTCTCGCGCGTGACGCCCTGCGCGGCCTCGATGGCGCGCACTTGCGCGACCGTGTCGGCGATGGCCTGCTGACGCAGGCGATGACGGGTAGTGGCATCCATGGCTAACCCCTGTGTCGGAAAATCCCTGCGGCGCAGGGCGGCCTGCTGACGGCGGCCCCGCAAGTCTGGCAAGGTTGGCTCGGGACATCCTAACCGACCGCAACCCCACTCAGGTCAGCCTTCTGGCTACCGGTCTTTCGCCAGGAGAGTGCTCTTGACGCCCGAATCCCGCAAGACGGCCCGCTGGCTGGCCGCGCAGTACGCGAAACGCCGCCCCTTCCAGGCCTTTCCGCCTGGCCTCGCGCCCGCCGATCTCGGCGCGGCCTATGCCGCCCAGGATGCCTTCGTGGCGCTCAAGGCCCGCAGCTGCGGCAGCGTGGCCGGCTGGAAGATCGCCCTGTCGAATCCGGCCATGCAGCAGATGGTGGGTCTGGCCTCGCCAGTGTCGGGGCGGCTGCATCAGCGTCAACTGGTGGGCGGACCGGCCCGGGTCAGCGCCTCGGCCTATGGCCGGCTGATCATCGAGTTCGAGATTGCCGTGGAGATCGGCGCCGACATCGCGCCGCCGGGCGGGCGCTGCACGCCCGAACTCGCGGCGCGCTCGGTGGCCGCGGTGCGCCCGGCCTTCGAGATCGCCGACGACCGCAATGCCGACTACGCCAGCCTCTCGCACCATGCGCTGCAGATGGTGGCCGACAATGCCTGGACGCAGGGCGCGGTGCTCGGCGAACGGCGCACCGACTGGCGCGCCCTTGATCTGGCCGCCCTGCGCGGCGAGGTGCTGTGCAATGGCGAGGTGGTGGGTGAAGGCTTCGGGCGTGATCTCATGGGCCACCCCATGAACGCACTGGCCTGGCTGGCCAGCCATGCCGCCGCGCGGGGCACCCCGATGCGCGTGGGCGACATCGCCATCCTGGGCAGCATGATCACCACCCGCTTCCCCAAGCCGGGCGAGCACTGGCGCTTCGCGCTGGACGGCTTCCCGGCGCTCGATCTGCGCATCGATCCCTGAACCGCCCGCGCGGATCAGCGCCCGCGCGGATCAGACGCCCGCGCGGATCGGAAACTGCACGCCTCAGCGGATCAGCTCGGTCATCAGCCCGGTGGAGCTGGCACGGGCGGTCATCTGCCCGTTGGCATCGAAGAGCTCGGCCTCCATGAAGGCCACCCGGCGGCCGCGACGCACCACGCGTGCCTCGACGGTGCCCGGCCCCGGCCCCATGCGCTGCAGGAAGCTCACCTTGATCTCGAGGCTGGCGACATTGAGCTTGTGTTCGCTGTCGTGCATGACTGCATGCGCCATGCCGGCATCGAGCCAGGCGGTGACGAAGCCGCCCTGCGCGGTGGTGCCATTGGTGTGGCAGAACTCGGGCCGCACCGTGAAGCCGGCGCGCAACCGCCGGCCCTGCGGATCCCAGGACAGCACATGGAAGTTGCCCATGGCCTCCATGAGCGCGCGGCCGCTGCGCACGCGGGCCTGGAAGTCGTCGCTGCTGGCCTCGTCCATCCGTTTCCTCTCGTGGTTGCGGAGCCGATTGTAGGGCCGACCGTAGAATGGCCCGACTCGAAAAACCGCTCCGGCGACCCCACCGCGCACCGCTTGCCCGGTGGCGCGCCGTGCCACCGACCCTGCCGAGACCCCTCTCATGCGAGTCCTGATCGCCAACCGCGGCGAGATCGCCATCCGCATCGCGCGCGCCGCCGACGACCTCGGCCTGGAAAGCGTGGCCGTCCACGCCCAGGACGAGGCCGATGCCCTGCACGTGCGCCGGGCAAGCCTCAGCCACGCGCTGCCCGGGCGCGGCGTGCCCGCGTATCTCGACATCCCGGCCCTGCTCGCCGCGGCCCGCGCCACCGAGTGCCGCTGGGTGCATCCCGGCTACGGCTTCCTGGCCGAGAACCCGGCCTTCGCCCGCGCCTGCGCCGAGGCCGGCCTCGTCTTCGTCGGCCCCGACCCCGACACCCTGGGCCTGTTCGGCGACAAGCTGCGGGCCCGCGAGATGGCCGCCGCGCTCGGCGTGCCGGTGCTGCCGGGCAGCGCAAGGGCCCTCGATGCCGACCAGGCGCAGGCCTTCATGGCCACGCTGGCGGGCCGACCGGTGATGATCAAGGCGGTGGCCGGCGGCGGCGGCCGCGGCATGCGCATCGTGCGTGATCCGGCCGCGCTGCCGGCGGCCTTCGCGCGCTGCGCGGCCGAGGCCCAGGCCGCCTTCGGCGACGGCTCGCTCTACCTCGAGGCGCTGATCGAGCATGCCCGCCACCTCGAGGTGCAGCTCATCGGCGACGGCACCGGCGCGGTCTCGCACCTCTGGGAGCGCGACTGCAGCCTGCAGCGCAGCCACCAGAAGCTGATCGAGATCGCCCCCAGCCCCTGGCTCGATGCCGCCCGGCGCGAGCCCCTGCTGCAGGCGGCCTGCCGCATGGCCGCGGCGGCGCGGCTGCGCGGTCTGACCACGGCCGAGTTCCTGCTCGACGCGCAGGGGGGCTGGTTCTTCATCGAGGCCAACCCGCGGCTGCAGGTCGAGCACACCATCACCGAGGCGGTCACCGGCATCGACCTGGTCTGCGCGCAGCTGCGCATCGCGCAGGGCGCCACGCTGGCCGAGCTCGGCCTCACGCAGGCCGACATCCCGGCGCCGCGCGGCCATGCCATCCAGCTGCGGGTCAATGCCGAGCAGCTCCTGCCCGATGGCAGCGCGCGCCCGGCGGTGGGCAGCCTCACCCGCTGGGAGCCGCCGGTGGGCCCCGGGGTGCGGGTCGATGGCTGCGGCTTTGCCGGCGCGGCCATCGGCGCGCACTACGATTCGCTGCTCGCCAAGCTGGTGGTGCACGCCCCCGAGGGCGGTTTCGCGGCGGCGCTGCGCCGCGCGCGTCGCGCCGCCGCCGAGTTCCAGGTGGAGGGTCTGGCCACCTCGCTGCCCCTGCTGCGCGCCCTGCTGCGTCGCCCCGAGCTCGAGCGCGGCGAGATCCATACCCGCTTCATCGAGGCCCACGCGGCGGCGCTGCGCGCCGAGGCCGGGCTCGATGCCCCGGCCGCACCCGCTGGCGCGGGCACCCGCGCGGGCGCCGACGCCGCTGCGGCCGAAGGCCTGGTGCCCCTGCTCGCGCCGCTGCACGGCACGGTGGTGGCCTTCGAGGCGGCGGCGGGCGACAGCCTCGCGGCCGGCGCCACCGTGG
This sequence comes from Burkholderiales bacterium, assembly GCA_037146935.1. Lineage (GTDB taxonomy): Bacteria > Pseudomonadota > Gammaproteobacteria > Burkholderiales > Burkholderiaceae_E > Quisquiliibacterium. Next base: position 121,436 of record JBAWWD010000011.1, on the reverse strand, counting down.
TGGTGCTCGAGGCCATGAAGATGCAGCACGTGATCGAGGCGCCGGTGGGCGGCGTGCTGCGCCGGCTGTGCGCCGCGCCGGGTGACACCGTGGGCGCCGATGATCTGCTGGCGCTCATCGAACCCGCCGAGGTGGCCGCCGCCGCGCAGGCGGCGGGCGGCGGCGCCGATCCGGACCGCATCCGCCCCGATCTCGCCGAATCCATTGCCCGGCACGCGCTCGGCCTGGACGAGAACCGGCCGGCGGCGGTGGCCCGGCGCCATGCCACCGGCTCGCGCACCGCGCGCGAGAACATCGCCGACCTGGTCGACACCGGCAGCTTCGTGGAGTACGGCGCGCTCGCCATCGCGGCGCAATGGAGCCGCCGCTCCATGGACGACCTGCAGCGCAACGCCCCCGCCGATGGCATCGTCACCGGCATCGGCACGGTCAACGCGGCGCACTGCCCGTCCGAGCAGGCCCGCTGCCTGGTGCTTGCGTATGACTACATGGTGATGGCCGGCACCCAGGGCGCCTACAACCACAAGAAGACCGATCGCATGCTGCAGCTCGCCGAGCAGTGGCGGCTGCCGATCGTGCTGTTCGCCGAGGGCGGTGGCGGACGCCCCGGTGATGTCGACTGGCCGGGCGTGGCCTGGCTCGACCTCACCACCTTCCACCACTTCGCGCGGATGTCGGGTCTGGTGCCGCGGGTGGGCATCACCTCGGGCTACTGCTTTGCCGGCAATGCCGCGCTGCTGGGCTGCTGCGACGTGATCATCGCCACCGCGAGCAGCTCCATCGGCATGGGCGGGCCGGCCATGATCGAAGGCGGTGGCCTGGGCCGCCATCGTCCGCAGGATGTCGGGCCGATGTCGGTGCAGGTGCCCAACGGTGTGGTCGACATCCCGGTGCGCGACGAAGCCGAGGCGGTGGACGCGGCGCGCCGCTACCTGTCGTACTTCCAGGGGCCGCGCAGCGACTGGCGCGCCACCGATCCGCGCGAACTGCGCCATGCCATCCCCGAGAACCGGCTGCGGGTGTACGACATCCGCCGCGTGATCGCGCTGCTGTGCGACGAGGACTCGGTGCTCGAGCTGCGCGCGGCCTACGGCGTGGGCATCGTCACCGCGCTGGTGCGCCTGGAGGGCGAGCCCTTCGCGCTGATCGCCAATGACCCGCGCCATCTCGGCGGCGCGATCGACGCGGCCGCCGCCGAGAAGGCCGGCCGCTTCCTGCAGCTGGCTGACGCCTTCGACCTGCCGGTGATCTCGCTGTGCGACACGCCGGGCTTCATGGTGGGGCCGCAGTCCGAGCGCGAGGCCGCGGTGCGCCGGGTCTCGCGCATGTTCGTGGCGGCGGCCACCATGACCGTGCCGCTGTTCACCGTGGTGCTGCGCAAGGGCTACGGCCTGGGCTCGCAGGCCATGGCCGGCGGCGGCTTCACCGCGCCCTTCTTCACCGTGGCCTGGCCAAGCGGCGAGTTCGGCGCCATGGGCATCGAGGGCTCGGTGCGCCTGGGCTTCAGAAAGGAGATGGAGGCGATCGCCGATCCGGCCGAGCGCGAGGCCTTCTTCCAGTCCAAGGTCGACGAGGCCTATCGCCAGGGCAAGGCGCTGAACATGGCCGCGCACCTCGAGATCGACGACGTGATCGACCCCGCCGACACCCGTCACTGGATCCTGCGCGCCCTGCGCTCGATCCCCAGGCCGGCCGCGCGCGCGCAGCGCAAGCGCCCGGTCGACACCTGGTGACGCATTCTTCCATCCACCCGAGGAGACCCGAGATGAGCGACAGCGAAATCCTGTACGACGTGTCCGAGCGCATCGCCACGATCACCATGAACCGTCCCGATCGGCTCAACGCCTACACCGGCACCATGGGCGAGCAGATGCGCGCCGCCATGCGCCGTGCGGCCGATGACCCGGGCGTGCGCGTGATCGTGCTCACCGGCGCCGGCCGCGGCTTTTGCGCCGGCGCCGACATGAACAACCTGAACACCATCAGCAGCCGCGGCCGCAGCGGCGGCAGCCAGGCCAATGGCGCCGAGGCCGCTGCCGGCCAGGCCTTCGACCCGGCCTCCAGCCCCGACTACCAGACCCAGCACTCGTACTTCCCGGCGGTGCCCAAGCCGATCATCGCGGCCATCAACGGCGCCTGCGCCGGGCTGGGCCTGGTCTACGCCCTCTACTGCGACCAGCGCTTCGCCGCCCGCGAGGCGCGCTTCACCACCGCCTTCGCGCGCCGCGGCCTGATCGCCGAACACGGCATCAGCTTCACGCTGCCGCGGGTGGCCGGCCATTCCGCCGCCCTCGACCTGCTGGTGTCGGCGCGCAAGTTCGATGCCGACGAGGCCCTGCGCCTGGGCGTGGTCGACCGGGTGTACCCCGGCGAGCAGCTCATGGCGGGGGTGCGCGAGTACGCGGCTGACCTGGCCGCGAACGTCTCGCCGCGCTCGATGGCGGTGATCAAGCGCCAGGTCTGGGGGGTGGCGCAACTGCCGCTGCGCCAGGCCATCGAGGTGGGCAACCAGGAGATGCTGGCCAGCTTCGGCAGCGAGGACTTCAAGGAGGGCGTGGCGCACTTCGTGGAGAAGCGGCCCGCCGCCTTTACCGGGCGCTGAAGCCGGGCAGGCTGAGCACCCGCGCCCGGTTCGATCGGGCCCGCGCGCGGCGGGCCCGCAGCCGCGCGCCCGCCGCGCTCACACCACCTTCGCGGCGCGCAGCGCGGCGATCTGCGCGGCGTCGTAACCCAGCTCGCCGAGGATGGCCTCGGTGTCGGCGCCAATGCCGGCCACCGGCCCGACATCCCCATTGCCATGCGCGAGCCGGAAGCCCGGCCCGACCAGACGCACCGGACCATGCGGGGTGGCGACCTCGCGCAGCAGTTCGCGGTGGGCAAGCTGCGGATGCTCGGCGATCTCGGCCAGGCTGTGCACGGTGGCACAGGGCACATCGGCCGCGGTGAGGCGCCGCTCCCAGTCCTTGGGGTCACCCTGCGCCATGCCGTCCTCGATCAGCGCGCGCAGCGCGGCGATGTTGGCGGTGCGTGCCGGCCAGTCGGCAAAGCGCGGATCCTCCAGCGCGTCGGCGCGGCCGATGGCCTGCATCAGGTTGGCGAACTGCCGGTCGGTGAGCACCGCGAGCACGATGTGACCGCTGCCGCAGCGGAAGCGATCGGCGGTGGGCTTGCGGCTGACCGAGCCGTTGCCCAGCGGCGGGTGGCGATGGCCCACCACCTGCCACTCGGCCATCTGGCCGTTGAGGAAATTGAGCATCGCGTCGAGCATCGCGACATCGACGAACTGGCCGCGACCGGTGTGGGTGCGCTGATAGAGCGCGGTCACCACCGCGAAGGCGGCCATCATGCCGGCGGTGACATCGGCGGCCGCGAAGCCGGCGCGCATCGGGCCGCTGGCGGCATCGCCGGTCATCGACATCAGGCCCGACATCGCCTGGATCTTGCCGTCGAAGCTCGCGGTGCGCCCCTCGGGCCCGGTGCTGCCGAAGCCCGAGAGCCCGCAGTAGATGAGCCGCGGGTTGAGCGCCGAGAGCTGCGACCAGCCCATGCCCTTGCGCTCGAGCACGCCCGGCCGGAAGTTCTCGCACACCACATCGCAGCGGGCGGCCAGCCGGTGGATGATCTCGACAGCTTCCGGGCGGCCCAGGTCGAGGGTGAGGCTGCGCTTGCCGGCATTGACCGCCATCCAGGACGGCGCCATGTTGCGCGCGGCCCAGGTGGCATCGAGCGGATTGCGGCGCATGTCGTCGCCGTCGATCGGCTCGATCTTGATCACCTCGGCGCCCTGCATCGCGAGCTGGAAGGTGCTGTAGGGGCCGGCGAGGTAGTGGGTGAAGTCGAGCACCCGCACGCCGGCCAGCGCCTGCGGCCCGAGGCCGGGCGCTGCCGCGCCCGCGCCAACGGATGAACCCTGCGCCGCGCTCACGCGCCGCCGCCCGCGGTGCTCAGGGTGGCATCGCGCACGCCCTGGGCGACCTGCTTGATCCGGTCGTTGTCGGCGCGCCGCTGCGCGATCTCCTCGGCGCTGAGGCGGGCGAGGTTGAGGTAGTCGTCGCGCCAGTCGTCCGGGCCCGGCCAGACCAGCGGGTTCTGCACGGTGGTGCGCGCCGCGGGCGCGGTCTCGAGCAGGCGCAGGGCGAGTTCGAGCGTGGCCTCCTGCGAGTCGCGGTCGTGAGGCAGGCCGGCGGCATTGCCCAGCGGGACATCGCTGAACAGGAATCGCGGCACGCCGCACAGCTCGACGATGTCGCGGGCCGCGCCCATGACCACCGTGGGCAGGCCGGCCGCCTCGAGGTAGCGCGCCACCAGCGCCATGGTCTGGTGGCAGATCGGGCAATTGGGCACCAGCACCGCGACGTCGGCGCCATCGGCCCGGCAACGGGCCAGCACCTCGGGCGCGTCGGTGTCCAGGGTGTGGCGCTGGCTGCGGTTGGTCGGAACGCCGTGAAAGCGGGCGGCCACCGCGCCGATGCGCCCGGCGGCCGCCGCGCGCCGCAGTGCCGGCAAGGGGAACCAGCAGCCCGAGTCATCGGACATGAAGGTGCGATGCACCCCGACATGGGAGATGCGCAGATCGTGATCGATCGCGGTGTCGCCGGAGAAGACCTCGTAGAACTTGGCCGCGGCGTTGTAGGGCGAGTTCGGCCCCTGGTCACCCTTGTCGGGCTGGTAGGGGGCGGCGGTGGTGAGCAGCGCCACCCGGGACTCGGCCAGCGGCTTGCGCAGCGGCGTGAACGGCACCTGCGCGTACTGCGCGTAGCGGTAGGGGTTGCCGTAGCCCAGGGCGTCGTACCAGGCGTGGGTGCGGTCGATGTAGCGGATCGGCTGCTGGTTCCAGGCAGCGAAGCCGAGTTCGTCGTCGAAGGCGTCCTTCATGTCATCTCCCAGGGGCAATGGCGGCCAGCATACCGCCGCCCGCGAGGCCGCGCCGTGCCGCTGGCATCGCCCCGGAATGCGCTGCGCCCGCCGGGGTATCCTCGCGCGCCATGACCGGCATCGAGAACCTGCCGCTGTTCGTGACCACCGCCGTGCTGGTCAACCTCACGCCGGGGCAGGACACGCTCTACGTGCTCGGGCGCGCCGCGGCCGGCGGCCCGCGCGAGGGCATCGCCGCGGCGCTCGGCGTGAGCCTGGGCTGCCTGGGTCACGCGATCGCGGCCGCGCTCGGGCTGGCGGCGCTGATCGCGGCCTCGCCCGCGCTATTCGGCCTGATGCGCCTGGCCGGCGCGGCATGGCTCGCCTGGATCGGCGCCGGGCTGCTCGGCAAGGCCTGGGCGATGCGCGGCGCGCCAGGCCCCGCGGCCAGTCTCGTGCCCTCGGAACCGGGCCGCCAGGCCTTCCTGCGCGGCGAGACCGGCCGCTGGTGGCGCGCGCTGGCCGAAGGCTGCCTGGGCAATCTTCTCAACCCCAAGGTGGCGCTGTTCTTCCTGGCGCTGCTGCCGCAGTTCGTGGCCGCCGACGCGGCGAGCCCCGCGCTCGCGATGGCGATGCTCGGCCTGGTGTTCTGCGCGACCAGCACGCTGTGGAGCCTCGTGCTCGCGCTGTCGGCGGCCCATCTGGCCGGACGGGTCGGCGGCGATGGCCGCGGCGCGGACTCCCGCCGGGGCCGCATCCGCGGCGCGGCCCTGCACGCGGTCGCGGGCCTGCTGATGCTGTGGCTGGCCGCCCGCCTGATTGGTGGCTGAGCCCGGCCCACAGGCCCGCCTGCGGAACCTGCCGCCCCGCGCGGCGCTGCGCCATGCCCCCGGCGCCAGCGCGCATGGGTAACATCGGCCCCAAGGAGAGACCCGAACCATGACCGTGATCACCTGCATCGAAGACCTGCGCCGCCTGCATCAGGCCCGCGTGCCCCGGATGTTCTACGACTACGCCGATTCCGGCTCCTGGACCGAGAGCACCTACCGCGCCAACGAGAGCGACTTCCAGCGCATCAAGCTGCGCCAGCGGGTGGCGGTCAACCTCGAGAACCGCTCGATCGCCGGGCGCATGATCGGCGTGGATGTGGCCATGCCGGTGGCCCTCGCCCCCACCGGCCTGACCGGCATGCAGCATGCCGACGGCGAGATCCTCGCGGCGCGCGCGGCCGAGCGCTTCGGCGTGCCCTTCACGCTGTCCACCATGAGCATCTGCTCGATCGAGGACGTGAAGGCGCACACCAGCAAGCCGTTCTGGTTCCAGCTCTACGTGATGCGCGACCGCGCGTTCATCGAGGGCCTGATCGACCGGGCCAAGGCCGCGGGCTGCGGCGCGCTGGTGCTCACGCTTGACCTGCAGATCCTGGGCCAGCGCCACAAGGACCTCAAGAACGGGCTCTCGGCGCCGCCCAAGCTCACCCTGGCCAACATCCTCAACATGATGACCCGGCCGCGCTGGTGCCTGGGCATGCTCGGCACCTCGCGCCGCCAGTTCGGTAACATCGTCGGCCATGTGAAGGGCGTGGCCGACATGTCCTCGCTCTCGGCCTGGACCGCGCAGCAGTTCGATCCCACGCTCAACTGGGGCGACGTCGAGTGGATCAAGAAGCGCTGGGGCGGCAAGCTGATCCTCAAGGGCATCCAGGACGTGGAAGACGCGCGGCTGGCGGTGCAGACCGGCGCCGACGCGATCATCGTGTCCAACCATGGCGGGCGCCAGCTCGACGGCGCACTGTCCTCGATCGCCTCGCTGCCGGCCATCGTCGATGCGGTGGGCGATCGCATCGAGGTGCACATGGACGGCGGGGTGCGCAGCGGGCAGGACGTGCTCAAGGCGGTGGCGCTGGGCGCGCGCGGCACCTACATCGGCCGCTCCTTCCTCTACGGCCTGGGCGCCATGGGCGAGGCCGGCGTCACCCGGGCGCTGGAGATCATCGCCCGCGAGCTCGACCTCACCATGGCCTTCTGCGGTCGGCGCACGCTCTCGGAGGTCGGCCCGGACATCCTGGTGCCGGGCACCTTCTGACGCGGTCGGCGCCCATGCGCCTGGCCGACTTCTCGGCCTCCACGGTCCTGGCCGGCTTCATCACCGTGCTGGTGGGGTTCACCAGCTCGGCGGTGATCGTCTTCCAGGCCGCCGCCGCGCTCGGCGCCACGCCGGCGCAGCTCGCCTCCTGGATGCTCGCGCTCGGCGTGGGCATGGGCGTCACCTGCATCGGGCTGTCGATGCGCTGGCGGGTGCCCGTGGTCACCGCGTGGTCCACCCCCGGTGCGGCGCTGCTCGCGGTGTCGGGCGGCGGCACCTCGATGGCCGAGGCCACCGGCGCCTTCCTGGTGGCGGCCGGGCTCACCGCGCTGGCCGGCTTCTCGGGACTGTTCGAGCGCACGCTCAACCGAATTCCCATGGCGATCGCCGCCGGCATGCTGGCCGGGGTGCTGCTGCGCTTCGCGCTGCAGGCCTTCGGGGCGCTGGGTGCCTCCTCCGGGCTGGTGGCGGCCATGTTCGTCGCCTGGCTGGCCGGACGCCGCTGGCTGCCGCGGCATGCGGTGCTGCTGGCCTTCGCCGTCGGCATCGCGCTGGCCGGCGCGCAGGGCGGCCTGCGGCTGGAGGGGGTGCGCTGGACCTGGGCGAGCCCGCAGTGGGTCACGCCCAGCCTGTCGATGGCCTCGCTGATCGGGGTGGCCCTGCCGCTGTTCATCGTGACCATGGCCTCGCAGAACCTGCCTGGCGTGGCCGCCATCCGCGCCAGCGGCCATGCCACGCCGATCTCGCCGGTGCTGGGCTGGATCGGCGTGGTCAACCTGCTGCTGGCGCCCTTCGGCGCCTTCGCACTGAACCTCGCCGCGATCACCGCCGCGATCTGCATGGGCCGCGAGGCCCATGAAGACCCGGCCCGGCGCTACACCGCGGCCATCGCCGCGGGGCTGTTCTACCTGCTGGTGGGCCTGGGCGGCGCCACGGTGGCGGCCCTGTTCGCGGCCTTCCCCGCCGAGCTGGTCACCGGCATCGCCGGCATCGCCCTGCTGGGCACCATCGGCGCAAGCCTCTCCCAGGCGCTGGCCGAGGAGCGCGACCGCGACGCCGCGCTGATCGCCTTCGGCGTGACGGCCTCGGGACTGAGCGTGGCGGGCATCGGCTCGGCCTTCTGGGGGCTGGCGGCCGGGCTTCTCGCGCTCGCCGTGGCCCGCGCGAACTACAATCGACGACCATGACCTGCCTGGAAATTCACCAGTACCGCTCGCTGGCCCGTGGCCCGCGCCTGATCGTCCTCGGCGCCGTGCACGGCAATGAAACCTGCGGCACCACCGCCATCCGACGGGTGCTGGCCGAGATCGCCAGCGGCAGCCTCACGGTGGCGCGCGGTGCGCTCACGCTGGTGCCGGTGGCCAATCCGGTGGCCTTCGCCCGCGCCCACCGCGAGGGCGAGCGCAATCTCAACCGCGACTTCCGCGAGGTGGTGTCGCCCGAGACCGCCGAGGACCGCATCGCCAACCAGCTCGCGCCGCTGCTGGCAGCCCATGATGTCCTGCTCGACCTGCATTCCTTCGCCTCGCAGGGCGAAGCCTTCGTGTTCATCGGCCCCACCGACAACACCGATGAGCTCGAGCCCTTCGCCCAGGCCGCGCGCGAGGAAGCCCTGGCCGCGGTGCTCGGCCCGCGCCGCGTGGTGCACGGCTGGATGTCGGCCTTCGCCGCCGGCGTGGCTGCGCGCAAGGCCCGCGGCACCACCGGCTCGGCCATCAACGACAGCGTGGCCTACGGCGTGGGCACCACCGAATACATGCGCTCGCGCGGCGGCTGCGCGGTCACGCTCGAGTGCGGCAACCATGCCGACCCGCAGGCGCCCGAGGTGGCCTACCAGGCCATCCACCGCACGCTCGCGCACCTTGGTCTCACCAACCAGCCGGCGCCGGCCAGCACCGGGCCCAAGGAGGTCATCGAGCTCCATCAGGTGCACGATCGGCGCCAGCCCGAAGACAGCCTCGCCCGCACCTGGCGCTCGTTTGACCGCGTGGGCGCCGGCGAGCCGATCGGCCGCCGGGCCGACGGCGAACTGATCACCGCGCCGGCCGACGGCTATGTGGTGTTCCCCAATCCCAACGCGCTGCCCGGCCGCGAATGGTTCTACTTCGCCCGGCACAGCGCGCGCGCGGTGCCATGAGCCGCACCGCGGCGCGCCTGGTGCTGCTGCTGGCGCTGGCGGTGCTGCTGCCGGCCGCCGCGCTCATGGCGGCACCGGCCCGCGCGGCCTTCCCCGAGCGGCCGGTGCGCATCATCATCGGCTTTCCGGCCGGCGGCCCGCTCGACGGCCATGCGCGCCTGCTCGCCGAGCGGCTGCAGCAGTCGCTGGGCCAGCCCATCGTGATCGACTACAAGCCCGGCGCCGGCGGCGCGATCGGCGCCGAGTTCGTGGCGCGCGCGGCCCCTGATGGCCACACCCTGCTGCTGGCCAACACCGGCGTGATGGTGATCAACCCGGCGCTCTATCCGCGTCTGCCCTACGCCGTGCTGCGCGACCTGATCCCGGTGGCGCGCACCGCCCAGCAGCCGCTCGCCCTGGTGGTGCACCCGAGCGTGCCCGCCAGCAACCTCGCCGAGTTCATCGCGCTGGCGCGCGCCCAGCCCGGGCGGCTCAACTACGCCTCGGCGGGCAATGGCGGCATCTCCCACCTGGTGCCCGAGATGTTCAAGCAGGCCACCGGCATCTTCATGGTCCATCTGCCCTATCGCGGCAGCGCGCCGGCCTTCGCCGACGTGCTCGCCGGCCACGCGCAGTTCATGGCCGAGTCGGTGCCGCAGGTGACGGCCTATGTGCGTCAGGGCAAGGTGCGGGCGCTCGGCGTGACCAGCCGCGAGCGCAGCGCGGCGCTGCCCGAGGTGCCCACGCTGATCGAATCCGGCCTGAAGGACTTCGAGGTGGTGGGCTTCTACGGCCTGATGGCGCCGGCCGGCACCCCGCCCGAGGCCCTCGCGCGCCTGGCCCAGGCCGTGCAGCAGACCCTCGACACACCCGAGGTGCGCTCGCGCATGCTGCAACAGGGCGCCGAACCTGCGTTCCTGAACCCCGAGGCCTTCGGCCGGTTCCTGCGCGCCGAACTGCCGCGCTGGGAACGCGCCGTGAAGGCCTCCGGTGCGCGCCTGGACTGATCGCCGTGAAGGAGCCCCAGGACCGGGCCTTCGAAGGCCGCAGCGGCTTCCAGGAGGCGGTGCTGGCGGTGCTGGCGCTGGCACGCCGCGAGATCTGGCTGCTCGACCCCGGGTTCGCAGACTGGCCAATCCATGACGCCACCGGGGCCCGCGCCCTGCAGAGCGCGCTGGCGCGCGGCGCACGGCTGAAGGTGCTGGTCGGCAATCCCGACTTCCTGCAGCGGCAGGCCGACCGGTTCCTGCGCCTGCAGCGACTGCACAGCGCCCGCATCCAGGTGAAGGTCTTCCCGGAGTCGCTTCTGCTCGAGGAGTCGGTGCTGCTGGCCGACGACCAGCATCTGGTGCGCAAGCCGCATCACGACAGCCGGATGGGGCGTCTGGTGATCGCCATGCCCAGCGCCACCGACGGCCAGCGCAAGCGGCTCGGGGCCATCTGGGATGAATCCGGCGATGCGATGCCGGCTACCACGCTCGGGCTATAGGACGATTTCAGTCGCAAAGTGTGGCCTGATCCGCACATTCATGGTGCGGATCAAGGTGATTTTCATCACGAACTGGCAACCCGCTGATAGAATCAGAGGCTGACTTGGCCCGGCCTGTTCCGGCATCGCGTTTCAACAGACATCTTCGTCTGGCTGCGGCGTGGCAAGGCAGACCGCCCCGAGTTCCTTCTGCAGCTGTTTCCACCAATAACCATTTCCCTTCCCAGCACAAGGATCCTGTCATGAACAAGCTTCTCATTGCCTCGCTGATCGCCGTCGCCGTCGCCGCCTGCGGCAAGAAGGAAGAGCCGGCCCCCGCTCCCGCCCCGGCCCCGGCTGCTGCCCCGGCCCCCGCCCCGGCTCCGGCCCCGGCTGAAGCGCCCAAGACCGACGCTGCGCCGGCTGACGCCGCCAAGGATGCGGCCAAGGACGCCGCCAAGGACGAAGCGAAGAAGTAATTCTTCCGCGCCTGAAAGAAGCCGGCCGAGTGCCGGCTTTTTTCATGCCTGCGCGCCATGCCTGCGGGCGGCTGACCAGGGCGCCAGGGCCCGCTCGGGGCCGTCCCCACGCCGGGGCTCAGACCTCGGTCCAGCCGATGCCGGTGTCCTGATCCGCTACGCGGATATCGTCGAGCTGAGCGCCCGCCCAGGCGGCGGCCAGGGCCTTGCGGGCGAGTTCGGGCCGGTTGTTGCTGCGGCTGAGATGGGCCGCCACCACCGTGCGCAACCGGCTCTGGTCGAGGGCACCGAGCAATTCCGCGGCCGCGCCGTTCTCGAGGTGGCCATAGGGGCCGGCAATGCGCCGCTTCAGCGACCAGGGATAGTCGCTCGCCGCCAGCAGCTCGGCGTCGTGGTTGCATTCGAGCACCAGCGCATCGAGCCGGCTCATGGCGCGCACCACATGCGCGGTCACGCAACCGAGATCGGTGAGCACCCCCAGCCGGGCCTGCCCGTCATCGATGACGAACTGCACCGGCTCGCGGGCATCATGCGGCACCGGCACCGGCTCGATGCGCAGCCCGGCCACCTCGAGCAGCCGATGGGCATCGAGACACTGCAATCGAAGCCCCGCGGGTGGCTGTGGCAGCCCCGCCAGCGCCGTGCCGGTGGTCATGTGCAGGGGTGCCCCGGCAGCCACCGCCACCCGGGCTGCGCCGCCGATGTGGTCGCTGTGCTCGTGGGTGACGAAGACCGCGTCGATCTGCTCGAGGGCCAGGCCCAGCCCGGCCAGACGGCGACGCGCCTCGCGCACCCCAAAGCCGCAGTCGATGAGGATCCGGGCAGGCGACGCGCCGCCAGCCTCGACCAGCAACGCGTTGCCCTCGCTGCCGCTGCCCAGGCTGGCGAAACGCACCGCGGGCGCGCCCGAACCCGGCCTGGGGCTACTGCAGCTGTTCGCGCAGCAGAGCGAGGATCTTGCCGGCGGTCTGCCGATCGTTGTCGGCGCGCGGCGGCTGCCCGTCTCGCAGCTGCACGCTGACCACGGACGACTCACCCTGCGCCAGCACGCGGATGCGGTACTGCTGCGCCGAGGTGGGCCGGGTGTCGCCGAACTTGAAGGTGCGCGCGAACCAGCCTTGGCCGCTGGAGTTCTTCGCCTCGACCTCGGGATCGATGTAGCGCACGAAGTAGACCCCCTGCGAGCGATCTCGGTCTTCGACCGTGAAGGCGCCACGATCGAGCGCGAGCCCGACCTGCCGCCAGGCGCGATCGAAGGGCTCGGCCACCTGCAGGCGCTGCTCGTCGCCGCTGCCCGTCAGCACGGCGCGCGGCGCCGCCGCCGGCGCAGCGCCCGCGCCAGCCGCGGGCGCAGTGGCCCCGACGGGCGCGGCCGCCACCTGCTGGCGGGCACGCTGCTGGTCGGCGCCGAGCTTGACCATCAGGCGGGTGAGGAACTCGGCCTCGAGCTCGGGGTCGCTGGGGCGTGGCGTCCAGACGGTGGAGGAGCGCTGGGTGTCCTTGTAGATCTCGACCAGGCCGCGGTGGGTGATGAAGACCTCGGTGACGCCAGCGCCGGCGCCTTCAAGACGGGTGCGGAACTTGTCGCGCTCACCCGTGGAGTAGAGGCTGTCGAAGACCTTGCCCAGGGTGTTGCGGATGAAGTCCTGCGAGAGCTTGGCGCGGTTCTCGGCCCAGTCGGTCTCGAGGATGCCCACCTCCGGCATCTCGCTCTGGATGACGAAACCGCTTTCCTGCCAGAACTCGCGCACCAGCGGGTACACCCGCTCCGGCGGCATGCTCACGCTCAGCCAGCGCCGGTTGCCGGCGCGCTCGACCCGCACGCCATCGGCGGCGGGCAGCACGCGGGGGCCTTCGGCCGTGCGCTCCGGACGGGCGCTCTGGAATCCGGAGAGAGTCTGGGGCTGGCCGCGCGACGGGAGCGCGAAGCGGTCATCTGAGCGCGGGCTGACGAGATCGGGCGGCACCTCGAGGTTGGGCAGCTTGGCCGCCGACCGGTAATCGATGCGGCTGGCCTGATCGAGCGACGAACAGCCGGCAAGCGCCAGCGCCGCCAGTGTCAGCCCAAGGCGGGACAGCGCGAGACGCGACAGCGGCTTCACTGCATCACCCCGCTGGCCTGGAGGGCCTGACGCACCACCGGCTGCAAGCCCGCCGACAGTGGCGTGAGCGGCAGGCGGATGCCCGCCGGCATGCGGCCCATCTCGGCCAGGGCCCACTTCACCGGAATGGGGTTGGCCTCGACGAAGAGCTTCATGTGCAGCGGAATGAGCTGCCGGTTGATTGCGCGGGCCGCGGCAAAGTCGCCGGCGAGCGCCGCCGCGCACAGCCGCGCCATGGCGCCAGGCGCGACGTTGGCCGTGACCGAGATGACGCCGTGGCCGCCCACCGCCATGAGCGCAAGCGCCGAGTCATCGTTGCCGCTGTAGAGCGCGAACTGCGCCGGCACGCGCGAGAGCAGCTCGGCCGCGCGGGGCATGTCGCCGGTGGCGTCTTTGAGGCCGATGATGCCGGGCACCTGCGCCAGGCGCACGATGGTGTCATTGGAGAGATCGGCCACGGTGCGGCCGGGCACGTTGTAGAGGATCTGCGGGAGATCGACCGCCTCGGCCACCGCGCGGAAGTGCCGGTACATGCCTTCCTGGGTTGGGCGGTTGTAGTAGGGAACCACCTGAAGGGTGGCCGCGGCGCCCACGCTGGCCGAGTAGCGCGTGAGCTCGACCGCCTCGCGCGTGGAGTTGCCGCCAGCACCGGCGATCACCGGCACCCGGCCCGCGCACTGTTCCACCGCCACGCGGATGAGCTCGTGGTGCTCATCGACATCGACCGTGGGGGATTCGCCAGTGGTGCCCACCGCCACGATGGCGGCGGTGCCTTCGGCGATGTGCCAGTCGATGAGCTTGCGGTAGCTGGCGAGGTCGAGGCTGCCGTCCTCGTGCATCGGGGTCACGATGGCGACGATGCTTCCAGTGATCATGGTGTCGGTCCGCGAGGAGAGGCCGGGCAGGCCAAACCCCGATTCTAGCCGAGCCCGGCGCCGGAACCGGCGCGCCCCCCCGGTTCGAGCGGGAAGCGCTCCGGGTCAAAGGGCGGCCGCACCGCCGCCACCCGCTGCACCAGCGCGCCCGAGCCGCGCGGCAGCCAGCCGTTCTCGTAGGCGAGCACGACCAGACCGGCGCGCTCGCACAGCGCGAGGAGTTCGGCGGGCCGCAGCAGGAAATCGGGGTTCCGCGGACGACCGTAGCGCTCGTTGCCCTGCGCGAAGGTCTCGTAGACCAGCAGGCCGCCGGGCGCGAGGCAGGCGGGCAGCAGGTCGAGCCGGGGCCGGAAGAGGTAGTTGGCCACCAGGATGGCGTCCCAGGCCGCCTGCGGGGCGAGCGCGGCCGGCCAGGGCGCGCCTTCGAGATCGGCCTGCACGCGGTCGGCCCCGGCGGGCAGCCGCGCGAGCGCCTCGGCGTCCCGGTCGATGCCGGTGACCCGCGCGCCCAGGGCGAGCGCCGCCGACACGTGGCGGCCCTGACCGCAGGCGAGGTCGAGCACCCGCGCGCCGGCGGGCAGCACCGCCATCCATCGGGCCAGCCAGGGACTTGGCGTGCCCTGCGAGGGGTGCTGGTGGGATACTGCGATCACTGACGACATGGACGCCTCCGAGCCACACCGGCATGGCCTCGCCACAGTCTAGCGAAACCGATCCTCGCCCGGCCTCTGCATGGCAGGCCAGGCTTGCGCTCGCCTTCTGGCCGCTGGGCGTTCTCGGGGCCTGCGCCGGCGCGATCGCCGCGGCCCACGCCCTGGGTGCCTTGTCACCGGTGCTGCTGCCCTGGGCGGCGCTCGCGGGGCTCGCGCTGGCGGCGGTCGCGGCCGCGCTCGCGCTGGTCTTCGATGGCCGGCAACAGCGGCGGCTCGCCCGCGCGCTGCAGGAGTCCCGCGTCACCATCGATCGCCACCAGATGGCCGAGAGCCTGGCCCACTCGGGCACCTGGACGCTCGAGCGCCTGACCGCCGAGGACACCAGCGCCGCGCTCACCTGGAGCCCCGGCTGCTTCGGCGTCTGCCAATGGCCCGAGGGCAGCATCGAGCCCTCGCTGGCGGCCTTCGTGGCCCTCATCCACCGTGACGATCGCGAGCGCTGGCAGGAGATCCACCGCCGCGCCCTGCGGTACGGCGGCGAAGCCCGCATCGAGTACCGCTTCCTCGGCCATGATCGCTGCCGCGCCGGCAATCCGGTCTGGATCCGCTCGATCGCCCGGGCCGAGCGCGGGCCCGGTGGCGAGATCACCCGGCTGGGCGGCGTGGTGCAGGACATCACCGCGATCCGCGCCATCCAGCGCCGCCTGGCCTCCAGCGAGGCCAAGTTCCGCGAACTCACGCTGCTCAGCTCCGACTGGGTCTGGGAGTCCGACAGCCAGTTCCGCTGGTCGTATCTCGCCGAGGGCGCGGGCATGGCCCTGGGCCCCTGGCGTCAGGCCCTGATCGGGCGCGCGCTCTGGGAGCCGGCCCCCGGGCCGCGGGCCTTCGAGCAGCCCGACTGGCAGCGCCTGCGTGAGCGCCTCGAGTCGCACGCCGCGATCGAGGACTTCGAGTACCCCATGATCGACCCGGGCGGCCAGGTGCGGTTCGTGGCGATCAGCGGCCGCCCCATCGTCTCGGCTGCGGGGCAGTTCATCGGCTATCGCGGCATCGGCCGGGACATCACCCACGAGAAGCAGCAGCGGCTGCTGCTGCGCCTCGAGAGCGAGGTCTCGGCGCTGGTGCGCGAGCAGGACGACCCCGAGCGCGCGGTCACCGACACGCTGGCGCGGCTGTGCACCCTGATGGGCTGGATCGGCGCGGTGCGCCTGCGCCGTCTGCCTGGCGACGAGGCGCCGGCGGCAACCCCTGCCGAGCGCTGGGGCAGCCATGGGTTCGAGCAGGTGGTGCAGGAGTTGCCAGACCCCGCGCCGCTGCTCGGCGGTCATGAAGAGGCCAGCCCCTGGGACAGCGGGCAGGCGCGCTGGGTGGGCGATCTCTCGCAGGAGCCGCTGCTGGCGCGGCTCTTCCAGGCCGAGCGCATGGGCGCGCGCGCCATGCTGCTGGTGCCGGTGCTGCAGGAGGGCGGACGGGTCGGCTCGCTGCTTGCCTGCCTGTCGGCGGCGCCGCTGCAGGCGGGCCGCTTCCTCGAGCAGACCGCCGCGATCGTGTCGAGCAACCTGTCGCTGTACCTGCAGCGCAAGGCGGCCGAGCGGCGGCTCACCCATCAGTCGCTGCACGATGCGCTCACCGGCCTGCCCAACCGCGTGTCGATCGGCGAGCTGCTGCAGGCCCGCATCGCGCAGGGCGAGCCCACCGCCCTGCTCTACATCGACCTCGACCGCTACAAGATCATCAACGACACCCTCGGCCACACAGTGGGCGACCAGGTGCTGATCGAGGTGGCGCAGCGCCTGCGCGACGCGATCCGGGGTCAGGACGTGGCCGCCCGCATGGGCGGTGACGAGTTCATCATCCTGCTGTCGCGGCTGTCCGACCGCGCCGAGATCGAGCGCATCGCCCGGCGGGTGCTCTCCGCGGTCGAGAAGCCCTTCGTGCTCTCCAACCGCGCCTACTTCCTGTCGGCGAGCATCGGCGTGGCCATCCATCCCGACGACGGCGCCGACGCCGCGCTGCTGATCAAGTGCGCCGACAGCGCCATGTACCGCGTGAAGTCCGAGGGCCGCAACGACATCCGCTTCTTCACCGGGGCGATGTCCGATGAGCGCAGCGAGCAGCTGCAGCTCGCCGCCGAGCTGCCCCTGGCCATGCAGCGCGGCGAGGTCGACCTGCACTACCAGCCCATCCTCGACGTGAGCGACCGGCGGGTGGCGGGCTTCGAGGCCCTGCTGCGCTGGCAGCATCCCACGCTCGGCCTGCTGCGCCCCGAGCGCTTCCTGCCGGCCGCCGAGCAGAGCAATCTCATCCGCGAGATCGGCCTGTGGGCCCTGCGCCGCGCCATCGACGACCGCCTCGAGATCGGGCTGCAGGCCTACCCTGACGCCGTGGTCTCGGTGAACATCTCGGCGCGCCAGTTCACCGAGGAGGGCTTCCTCGGGTCGCTCAACAAGATGATGAACGAGCGCGGCCTGCCGCCGCGGCTGCTGCAGCTCGAGCTCACCGAGAGCGCGTTCATCGAGCGGCCCGAGCGCACCGTGGCGGTGATGTCCGAGCTGCGCCGGCTCGGGGTGCGGGTGATCATCGACAACTTCGGCACGGGCTACGCCTCGCTCGCCTACCTGAAGGACCTGCCGGTCGATGGCCTGAAGATCGACCAGGGCTTCCTGCGCGGGCTGCCGCAGGATCGCGGCAACTCGGCCATCGTGCAGGCGATCAGCACCCTGGGCGCCCGGCTGGGCCTGCAGATCATGGCCGAGGGGGTGGAGACCGCCGACGAGCTCAATGCCCTGCGCGCGTTCCAGTGCGATCGCATGCAGGGCACGCTGATCGCCGAGCCCATGCCCTTCGGCAGGCTGAGCGGCTTCCTCACCACGCTGCCCGAGGTGAGGCGCATGCACCTCGTGAGAGAGGCCGGCACGCCGCCGGCCTGAGCGGGCCGCGGCCCCACCCTTGTCAGCCGGCGGGCGCCGCCGAGGGGTGGCTGCTCAGCCCGGCGTGGCGGCCGCGGCCAGAGACTCGAACTGCGCCACCGTGCGCTCGATCTCGGCGAGCGCCGACCACATCAGCGCATCGGGCGGCCGCTGCTCGGCGAGCATGGCCTCGCGGTAGGCGCCGATCAGCGCCCGGTAGTACCAGAGCATGCCCTCGCGGCCGCCATTGAAGCGCGCCCAGAGCTGCTCGCCGATGCGGCGATAGTCAGCCAGGATGGCGCGGGCGTTGTGCAGCTTGTCGCACATGGACACCAGGCGCACCGGGGCAGGCGCCGCGCGCAGGTGGGCCACATAGGCATCCTTGCGCGACTGCCACAGCGCGCGGTTGCCGTTCTCGCGGTCTTTCTCGGTCTGGGACTCGGCATCGGAGCAGCCCAGCACGATCGCCAGCACCGCCTCGCCAAAGCGCCCGGCGATCTCGCGCTTCATGCCCTCGGGGTCATCGCCTGAGCGGTCCTCGATGGCATCGTGCAGCAGCGCGCCGATCGCCTCGTCTTCGGTGCCGCCATGCTCCATGACCAGCGCGGCCACCGAGATCAGGTGCGAGACATACGGCAGGTCGGTGCCCTTGCGCAGATGCCCGAGATGCACGGCATGGGCCCAGGCCATGGCCTGGCCGAAGCGCTCGGTGTAGACCCGCGGCGCGCTCACCTGGCGCTCCCCTGATAGGCAAGGCCCATGGCCTGACGCACATCGCGCATGGTCTCGGCCGCCACGGTGCGGGCGCGCTCGCAGCCGTCGGCCATGATGTCGCGCACCAGCGCGGGGTTGTCGAGATAGGGCTGGGCGCGCTCGTGGAAGGCCTGCTGCTCGTGCAGCACCGCGTCGATCACCGGCTGCTTGCACTCCAGGCAGCCGATGCCGGCGCTGCGGCAACCGGCCGCGGCCCAGGCGCGGGTCTGCTCGGGCGAGTAGACCTGGTGCAGCTGCCACACCGGGCAGCGCTCGGGCTCGCCGGCATCGGTGCGGCGCACCCGCGCCGGGTCGGTGGGCATGGTGCGGATCTTGCGCGTGACCGAGGCCGGATCCTCGCGCATGGCGATCGCGTTGCCGTAGCTCTTGCTCATCTTCTGGCCGTCCACGCCGGGCATGCGCGAGGCCTCGGTGAGCAGGGCCTGCGGCTCGGACAGGATCATGCGCCGGCTGCCCTCGAGCCAGCCGGAGAGCCGCTCGCGGTCATCCTGGCCGAGGCTGGCCGCCGCCTGCAGCAGCGCCCGTCCCTCGTCGAGCGCGGCGCCATCGCCCTGCTCCTGGTAGCGGGTGCGCAGCGCCTGGTACTGCTTGCCGGCCTTGCCGCCGAGCTTGCGGATGGCGGCCTCGACCTTCTCCTGGAGCCCGGGCTCGCGCCCGAAGAGATGATTGAAGCGGCGCGCCACCTCGCGGGTGAGTTCCACGTGCGGCACCTGGTCTTCGCCCACCGGCACCCAGGCCGCGCGGTAGACGAGAATGTCGGCCGACTGCAGCAGCGGGTAGCCCAGGAAGCCGTAGGTGGCCAGGTCGCGGTCGGCGAGCTTCTCCTGCTGGTCCTTGTAGGTGGGCACCCGTTCCAGCCAGCCCAGCGGCGTGCACATCGACAGCAGCAGGTGCAGCTCGGCATGCTCGGGCACGCGGCTCTGGATGAACAGGGTGGAGCTCGCCGGGTCTACCCCGGCGGCCAGCCAGTCGATGACCATGTCCCAGACGCTGGCCTCGATGACCTCGGGCGAGTCGTAGTGGGTGGTGAGGGCATGCCAGTCGGCCACGAAGAAGTAGCAGGGATGCTCGGCCTGCAGGCGGACCCAGTTCTTCAGGGCGCCGTGGTAATGGCCCAAGTGCAGCGCGCCGGTGGGGCGCATGCCGGAGACGACCAGTTCGGGAAACATGGCGGGATGGCCGCGACGGTGTGGCCGGCGCGTCGGGTGGGAAGACCCATCGATGATAGCAAGGCGGGTTGCGGGCGAGACCGCCTGCGCGCCGGCCGGCCGGATCGGGCGCCGCGACTGCCGGGCGTGGCTGCCCGGCGTCACCGTTCAGCCGGCAGGCGCCATCTCGATGCGCCCGTCGACGGCGCCGCAGCCGATCCGGGTGACCATCGGCTGCTCGCCGGTCATGTCGACCACGGTGGTGGGCACCAGGCCCTGGCCGCCGGCATCGATCACCGCCTCGATGCGCCGCCCCAGCCGCGCGAGGATCTCGTCGGCCTCATGCAGCGGATCGTCATCGCCGGGCAGGATCAGGCTGGTGGCCAGCACCGGGCCGCCGAGGGCCTCGAGCAGGCCGGCGATCACCGGGCTGTCGGGCACCCGTAGGCCGATGGTTCGGCGCGACGGATGCCACAGCCGCCGCGGCAGTTCGCGGGTGGCCGGCAGCACGAAGGTGTAGGGGCCCGGCGTCCATTCCCGCAGGAAGCGGTAACGACGGTTGTCCACCTGCGCGTAGAGGCCCACCTCCGACAGATCGCGGCAGATCAGGGTGAGCAGGTGACGGTCATCGAGCTCGCGCAGGGCGCGCAGCCGGTCGACCGCCGCCTTGTGCTCGAGACCGCAGGCAAGCACGTAGCAGGCGTCGGTGGGCACCGCGATCACCTCGCCCGCGCCCAGCAGCAGCGCGGCCTGGCGCAGCAGCCGCGGCTGCGGCGACTGGGCGTGCACGACGAAGCGCTGGGTCATGGGGCGGGCACTGCCTCAGCGCGCCGCCGGCCAGTCGTACCAGACCGGCACCACTGCGTCGGGCAACGGCGGCAGCGAGCCAAGCTCCACCCGGCTCTCGACCGGGTCATGGAAGTCGGAGCCCCGCGAGGCACGCAACCCGAACTCGCGCGCGAGCGTGGCAAAGCGCCCGTACTGGTCGCGGGTGTGGCTGCCGCAGACCACCTCCATGGCGGTGCCGCCCGACTCGCGGAACTCCTCGATCAGCGCCCACAGCGCGGTCTCGGACAGGCGATAGCGCCCGGGATGGGCCAGCACCGCCGTGCCACCGGCCGCGGTGATCCAGCCCACCGCCTGCGGCAGCTTTGCCCAGCGGTGCGGCACGAAGCCGGGCTTGCCTTCGGTGAGGTAGCGCTGGAACACCTCGCCGACATCGCTGCACTGACCCGACTCGACCAGATGACGCGCGAAATGGGTGCGCGAGATGAGTTCGGGGTTGCCGACATAGCGCAGCGCCCCCTCGAAGGCGCCGGGGATGCCGGCCGCGGCGAGGCTATCGGCCATCTCGCGCGCGCGCGACTCGCGACCATCGCGGGTGCGGGCAATGCCATCGAGCAGCGAACGGTCGGTGGGATCGACGCCCAGACCCACCACATGGATGGTCTCGCCGGCCCAGGTCACGGAGATCTCCACGCCCGGGACATAGGCCATGCCCAGCGCCTGGGCCGCGCGCGCCGCGCGCGCCTGGCCGCCGAGTTCGTCATGGTCGGTGAGCGAGAAGATCTCGACGCCCTGGGCGTGAGCCCGCGCCGCCAGGGCCTCGGGCTCGAGCGTGCCGTCGGACACCGAGGAGTGGCAATGCAGATCGGCGTTGATCCGCCAGGGATCGCGACGGTTCATGCCGTGACTCCGTTGGGGGCGTCCGCAGGCGCAAGCGGACGGGCGAGGAAGGCCTCGATCAGGGGCGCGAGCGCCTCGGGCCGGTCATGGTGCACCATGTGACCGGCGCCCTCCAGGGTATGCAGGCTGAGCGAGCGCACCGCGCGCAGGCGACGCTGGAAGGGCTCGGTGTGCAGGAAGGCGCGCCGCGGCTCGACCAGGCCGGCCAGGATCAGCAGCACCGGCGCCTCGATGCGCTGCCAGCAGGCAGTGATCTCATCCACCCGGTAGATCACCGGGTTCACGTGCTTGTGGGCGGGGTCACCCAGGATCTCGAAGCGCCCCTGCGGCGTGGCGCGGGCCCAGTGCCCGGCCAGAAAGCCGGCCTTGTCGGCCCCCAGGCCAGGATTGGTCTGCATCAGCCGCGCGGCCACCGCGGCGAGGCTTTCATAGTCACGCATGCGGGCGCCCGCGCGCAGTTCGTCGAGCCACTGCGCGTAGCGCTCGGGCGTCTGCTCGGCCGGCACGCCCTGCAGGCCGATGCCCTCGAGATTGATCAGGCGGCGTACCCGCTGCGGGCGCACGCCGGCGTAGATCATGGCGACATTGCCGCCCATGCTGTGGGCGATCAGGTCCACCGGCGCGTCGCCGGCCACCTGGTCGAGCACCGCCTCGAGATCGGCGAAGTAGTCGGGGAACCAGTAACAGTCGGCCGCCGGCCGCTCGCTCAGGCCGAAGCCACGCCAGTCAGGTGCGAAGACGCGCCAGTTGCCGGCCAGGGCATCGACCAGGAACTGGAACGAGGCCGAGACATCCATCCACCCATGCAGCATCCAGAGATCGCCCGCGCAGGGCCGCGAGGGATCGGGCTCCCAGACCCGCAGGTGGTGGCGCAAGCCACGGGCGCTGACCCAGCGCGACTCGCTGGCGCGGCGCGCCTGGTAGGGTGACACGGTGGACAAGAGGGGCGCGTGCGTGCGCGCGGCGTTCTGCGACGGGGTCTCGGGCATCCCCCGATTATAGGAATTGCCGCGGCAGGCACCCGGCGCAGGGTCATTGGCAGGGCCCGCCCGGCACATGGCGCGCCACGGGCATCCCGTACACTGAGGGCCCTGCCCACTCGATGCGGCATCCGCCGCCCCCCCGCGCGACATGGCCATCTTCCAGCTCGACGATCTCGTCCCCGACATCCACCCCGACGCCTGGGTCGCCGAGAACGCCAGCGTCATCGGCCGGGTCCGGCTCGCCGCGCGCAGCAGCGTGTGGTTCGGCGCGGTGCTGCGCGGTGACAACGACCTGATCTCCATCGGCGAAGGCAGCAATGTGCAGGACGGGGCCGTGCTCCACACCGACCCGGGCCGCCCGCTGAGCATCGGTCCCTCGGTGGTCGTCGGCCATCTGGCCATGCTGCATGGCTGCACCATCGGCGAACGCTCCCTCGTCGGTCTGCACGCGGTGGTGCTCAACGGCGCCACGATCGGTCGCGAGTCGGTGATCGGTGCCGGCGCACTGGTGCCCGAAGGCAAGGTCTTCCCCGAGCGCAGCCTGCTGATGGGCGCGCCCGCGAAGGTCGTGCGCCAGCTTTCAGACGCCGACGTCGAGGCCTTCCAGCGCGGCGTGCAGTCCTACATCGATCGCGCGCGGCTGTTCCGCGAGCGCCTCAAGCGCATCGGCTGAGCCGCGCTGCCATGGATGCCGGGCCCGACAGCCTCAGCCGCTTCCTGTTGCGCGGCGCGCCGGTGCGCGGCGAGATCGTCTCGCTCGACGCCGCCTGGCGCACGGTGGTCGAGCGCCATGACCTCCCCGCCTGCGTGCGCGACTGCCTGGGCGAACTCTCGGCCGCGGCGCTGCTGCTGGCGGCCAGCCTGAAGTTCGACGGCATGCTGGTGCTGCAGATCCACGGCGACGGGCCGGTGGCTCTGCTGGTGGTCGAATGCGACGCCGCCGGCAGCTTCCGGGCCACGGTCAAGATCCGTGAGGGCGCCGTGGTGCCCGAGGGGGCGCGGCTGACCGACCTGGTCAACGCCCAGGGGCGCGGCCGCTTCGTGGTCACGCTCGATCCCCGCACCCGCAGCCCCTCGCGTCAGCCCTATCAGGGCATCGTGCCCTTCGAGGGCGACTCGGTGGCGCAGGTGCTCGAGCACTACATGGGCCGCTCCGAGCAGGTGCCCACCCGGCTGTGGCTGGCGGCCGACGCCTCGCGCGCCACCGGCCTGCTGCTGCAGCGGCTGCCCGAGGAAGGCGGCCGGGCCGCGCCCGTCGATGCCGACGGCTGGAACCGCCTGTGCCGTCTGGCCGACACGCTGCAATCCCCCGAGCTGCTCGCCCTGCCCGCGAGCCAGGTGCTGCACCGGCTGTTCTGGCAGGAGCCGCTGCATGGCTTCGACCAGCGCGCCTGCCGCTTCGCATGCAGCTGCAACCGCGACAAGGTGGCCTCGATGCTGCGCATGCTCGGCGAGGCCGAGGTGGTCTCGATCATCACCGAGCGCGGCGCGGTGGAAGTGCGCTGCGAGTTCTGCAATCAGGCCTACGGCTTTGATGCAGTGGATTGCGCGGCGCTGTTCACCGGCGAGGAGCCGCACTCGGCGCCGGGGCAGCCGCAGTAGCGTCAGGGAGAGGGCCTGCCGGCCCGGTGCCGGGCCTCAGCGGGCCGCGGCGGCGGTCTTCACGCGATCGGGGTCGGCGCGCCGCCCGGGCGCAGCCGGCGAGGCCGGCGTGGCGGAAGACCCGCCCACCTCGTTGAACTGCACGAAGACCTCGTCGGGGCGAACCATGCCCAGCTCATAGCGGGCCCGCTCTTCAACCGCCTGCATGCCCTGGCGCAGATCGCGGACCTCGCTCTCGAGGGCGGTGTTGCGATCGACCAGGCGCTGATTGCCCTGCAGCTGCGCCTGATGCTGGCGATCGAGATCCCAGACCCGCAGCCAGCCGCCCTTGCCCAGCCACAGCGGGTACTGGATGAGCAGCAGCAGCACGCCAAGCACGAGCGCCAGCGCGCGCCGGGGGTGCGGAGAGGCGAGCGCAGCGGTGATTGACGCCATGGCGAAATTGTAGCCGCCCTCAGGGGGCCGCGCCCAGCCGCGCGTGAATTCGACGCGGACAGGCGCCGGCGCGCCGTGCGTCAGCGCAGGTTGTAGAACGCGGTGCGGCCGGGGTAGCTCGCGACATCACCGAGGTCTTCCTCGATGCGCAGCAGCTGGTTGTACTTCGCGATGCGGTCGGTGCGCGAGAGCGAACCGGTCTTGATCTGCAGCGCGTTGGTGGCCACCGCGATGTCGGCGATGGTGACATCCTCGGTCTCGCCGGAGCGGTGCGAGACCACGGCGGTGTAGTTGTAGCGCTTGGCCAGCTCGATGGCGGCGAAGGTCTCGGTGAGGGTGCCGATCTGGTTGATCTTGATCAGGATGGAGTTGGCGATGCCCTCGTCGATGCCCTGCTGCAGGATGCGGGTGTTGGTGACGAAGAGATCGTCGCCCACCAGCTGCACCTTCTCGCCCAGGGTGTCGGTGAGATGCTTCCAGCCATCCCAGTCGTTCTCGGCCATGCCGTCTTCGATGGAGATGATGGGGTACTTGTCGCACCAGGACGCGAGCAGGTTGGTGAAGTCGGCCGGCGCCAGCACCAGGCCCTCACCCTCGAGGTGGTAACGGCCCTCGCGGAAGAACTCCGAGGCGGCGCAGTCAAGGCCCAGCGCAATCTGGCGCCCCGGCTCGTAGCCGGCCGCCTCGATCGCCTGCAGGATCATCTGGATGGCCGCCTCATGGTTCTCGACGCTGGGCGCGAAGCCGCCTTCGTCGCCCACCGCGGTGGACATGCCGCGGTCATGGAGCAGCTTCTTGAGCGCGTGGAACACCTCGGCGCCCTGACGCACCGCCTCGCGAAAGCTCGGCGCCCCGACCGGGATGATCATGAACTCCTGCAGGTCGAGGGAGTTGTTGGCGTGGGCGCCGCCGTTGATGACGTTCATCATGGGCACCGGCAGCGCCATGGCGCCCGAGCCGCCGAAGTAGCGGTAGAGCTGCAGGCCCGACTCCTCGGCCGCGGCCTTGGCCACCGCCATCGACACCGCCAGCGTGGCGTTGGCGCCCAGGCGCGACTTGTTCTCGGTGCCGTCGAGCTCGATGAGGGTGCGGTCGATGTAGGCCTGCTCGGTGGCGTCCAGGCCCATCAGGGCCTCGGAGATCTCGGTGTTGATGTTCTCGACCGCCTGCAGCACGCCCTTGCCGAGGTAACGGGACCGGTCACCGTCGCGCAGCTCGATCGCCTCGCGCGAACCGGTGGACGCGCCCGAGGGCACGGCGGCGCGGCCCATCACGCCCGACTCGAGCAGCACATCGCACTCGACGGTGGGATTGCCGCGGGAATCGAGCACCTCGCGCCCGATGATGTCGACGATGGAACTCATGGCTGGGGACTTTCAGGAGACGGAGGGGGTTGGGGGCGCTCAGACGCCCTCGACGATGACCATGTTGAAGAATTCGGTGGCGCCGGCCCGGCGGGCCCGCGCCTCGAGGTAGAGCGCCGAGTCGTAGAAGGCACGGGCCTGCTCGAGCGTGGGGAAGCGGGCGACCACCATGCGGTGCGGGGTCCAGGTGCCCTCGAGCACCTCGTGACGGCCGCCGCGCACCAGGAACTCGCCACCGGCGGCCGCGATGGCGCCGGGCGACAGCGCCTGGTACTGCTTGTACTGCTCGGGATCGGTGACCTTGACGTCGGCGATCAGGTAGGCGGCCATCGGCGATGCTCCGGAAAGCCCGCCCGCTTGACCGCGGCGTCGAGCTCGACAAGGGTGGACAGCAGTTCGGCCAGCCAGGGCAGAGGCCAGGCATTGGGCCCGTCGGAGAGCGCCCGGGCCGGATCGGGATGGGTTTCCATGAACAGGCCGGCCACGCCGGCGGCCACGGCCGCGCGGGCCAGCACCGGCACGAACTCGCGCTGACCGCCCGAGGACGCGCCCTGCCCGCCCGGCAGCTGCACCGAGTGCGTGGCGTCGAACACCACCGGGCAGCCGGTCTCGCGCAGGATGGCGAGCGAGCGCATGTCGGACACCAGGTTGTTGTAGCCGAAGGAGGCGCCGCGCTCGCAGACCATGATGGTGTCGGCGTTGCCCTGCGGGCCGACGGCCTCGCGGGCCGCCTCGCGCGCCTTGTTCACCACATGGGCCATGTCGCCGGGCGCGAGGAACTGGCCCTTCTTGATGTTGACCGGCCGGCCGCTGGCCGCCACCGCGCGGATGAAATCGGTCTGGCGGCACAGGAAGGCCGGGGTCTGAAGCACATCGACCGCGGCGGCCACCTCGGGAATCTGCGCCTCGTCGTGGACATCGGTGAGCACCGGCACGCCGATGGCCGCGCGCACGTCGGACAGGATCTTCAGGCCCTGCGCCATGCCCGGCCCCCGGAACGAGGCGCCCGAGCTGCGGTTGGCCTTGTCGAAGGACGACTTGTAGATGAAGCCGATGCCGAGTGCGGCGGTGATCTCGCGCAGCCGGCCGGCGGTTTCCATGGCGAGCTCGCGCGACTCGATCACGCATGGGCCCGCGATGAGGAACAGCGGCCGATCGAGCCCGACCTCGAGGCCGGCCAGCTTCAAGAGGCCTCCGCCGGACGGCTGGCCGCCCGCTGCAGCGCCGCGCGCACGAAGGCGCTGAACAGCGGATGCCCGGCGCGGGGCGTGGAGGTGAACTCGGGGTGGAACTGCACGCCCACGAACCAGGGATGACCGAGCTCGCCCTGCAGCGGCAGCTCGATCATCTCGGTGAGCCCCTCGGTGGGCGTGCGGGCCGACACCCGCAGCCCGGCGCGCAGCAGCTGCGGGACGTAGATGTTGTTGACCTCGTAGCGGTGCCGATGACGCTCGTTGACCGCATCGCCGTAGACCGCATGCGCGATGGTGCCGGCGTCGACCGGGCAGCGCTGCGCCCCCAGCCGCATGGTGCCGCCCATGTCGGAGGCATTGTCGCGGCGCTCGATGCGGCCCTCGCGATCGAGCCACTCGGTGATGAGCGCCACCACGGGGTGCGGGCTGTCGGGGTCGAACTCGGTGCTGTTGGCGCCTTCCAGGCCGCAGACATGGCGAGCGAACTCGATGGCCGCCAGCTGCATGCCCAGGCAGATGCCCAGGTAGGGCAGACGGTTCTCGCGTGCGAAGCGGATGGCGCGGATCTTGCCCTCGACCCCGCGGGGCCCGAAGCCGCCCGGCACCAGGATGGCGTCGAACGCGGCCAGCGCCTGCGGGCCGTCACGCTCGATCTGCTCGCTGTCGATGTAGTCGATGAGCACCCGGCTGTCGGTGTGGATGCCAGCGTGGATGAGCGCCTCGGTGAGCGACTTGTACGACTCGGTGAGGTCGACGTACTTGCCCACCATGGCGATGCGCACCTGGCCGTGCGGGTGCTCGAGCGCGTGCACCAGCCGATCCCACATGGCGAGGTCAGCGGCGGGCCGGTCAAGACGCAGGATCTCGCAGAGCAGGTCATCGACCCGCTGGTCGTGCAGCATGCGCGGGATCTTGTAGATGCTGTCGGCATCCCAGACCGAGATCACGCTGTCGAGCTGCACATTGGAGAAGAGCGAGATCTTGGCGCGCTCGTCATCCGGGATGCGGCGATCGGCGCGGCACAGGAGGAGGTCGGCCTGGATGCCAATCTCGCGCAGCTTCTGCACCGAGTGCTGGGTGGGCTTGGTCTTGAGCTCGCCCGCCGAGGCGATGAACGGCACCAGCGTGAGGTGGGCGAAGCAGTAGTTGCCGCGACCGAGCTTCAGGCTCATCTGGCGCACCGCCTCGAGGAAGGGCAGCGACTCGATGTCGCCCACCGTGCCGCCGATCTCGACGATGGCCACCTCGGCGGCATCGGCGGTGCCCACGCCCGCACCGCGCTCGATGAAGGCCTGGATCTCGTTGGTGATGTGCGGGATGACCTGCACCGTGCGGCCGAGGTACTCGCCGCGGCGCTCCTTGCGGATCACCGAATCGTAGATCTGGCCGGTGGTGAAGTTGTTCCAGCGGCGCATGGTGGCGTTGACGAAACGCTCGTAGTGGCCGAGATCGAGGTCGGTCTCGGCACCGTCGGCGGTGACGAACACCTCGCCATGCTGGAACGGGCTCATGGTGCCCGGATCGACGTTGATGTAGGGGTCGAGCTTGAGCAGCGTGACCCGCACGCCGCGGGACTCGAGCAGCGCGGCCATCGACGCGGCGGCGATCCCCTTGCCGAGCGAAGAGACGACACCGCCGGTGACGAAGACGAATTTGGTCATGAGGGGCAGCCGGTAAACGCGAAGTATAGCGTCCCGAGGAGGGGCGGCGCGGCGCCCGCGGTTTCGCGGCAGCGCAACATCGACGGCTATAATTCCACGAGAAGCCCTACCCGAGAACCCGCCGGCGCAAGCCGCCCGGCCCGCAAGGATTTCCCGATGAGCAAGCTCCATTCCGGCGCCGCCGCCGCCCTGGCCGACGTGGTGCGCGATGGCCAGACCATCGCGGTTGGTGGTTTCGGCCTGTGCGGCATTCCCGAGGCCCTGATCGCCGCGCTGCGCGACAGCGGCGTGCGCAACCTCACCTGCATCTCCAACAACGCCGGCGTCGATGGCTTCGGCCTGGGCATGCTGCTGGCCACCCGCCAGGTGCGCAAGATGATCGCCTCGTACGTGGGCGAGAACAAGGAGTTCGAGCGCCAGTACCTCGCCGGCGAGCTCGAGCTGGAGTTCACCCCGCAGGGCACGCTGGCCGAGAAGCTGCGCGCCGGCGGCGCGGGCATCCCGGCCTTCTTCACCCGCACCGGCGTGGGCACCGTGGTGGCCCAGGGCAAGGAGCTGCGCGAGTTCGACGGCCACACCTACGTTATGGAACGCGCGCTGGTGCCCGATGTCTCGCTGGTCAAGGCCTGGAAGGCCGATCACGCAGGCAATCTCGTGTTTCGCCGCACCGCGCGCAACTTCAATCCCAACGTGGCGATGGCCGGGCGCATCACCATCGCCGAGGCCGAGGTGATCGTGCCCACCGGCGAGCTCGACCCAGATCAGATCCACCTGCCGGGCATCTACGTGCACCGGCTGGTCCACAACCCCGCGCCCGAAAAGCGCATCGAGCAGCGCACCGTGCGCGCCGGCTGACCGCAGGAGACCCTCATGCCCTGGACCCGAGACCAGATGGCCGCGCGTGCGGCCCAGGAACTGCGCAACGGCTACTACGTGAACCTGGGCATCGGCCTGCCCACGCTGGTGGCCAACCATGTGCCCGCCGGCATGGAGGTGTGGCTGCAGTCCGAGAACGGCCTGCTCGGCATCGGCCCCTTCCCCACCGAGGCCGAGGTCGACCCCGACCTGATCAACGCCGGCAAGCAGACCGTCACCACCCTGCCCGGCTCGTCGATCTTCTCCAGCGCCGACTCCTTCGCCATGATCCGCGCCGGCAAGATCAACCTCGCCGTGCTCGGCGCCATGCAGGTCAGCCAGAAGGGCGATCTCGCCAACTGGATGATCCCGGGCAAGATGGTCAAGGGCATGGGCGGGGCCATGGATCTCGTGGCCGGCGTGGGCCGGGTGATCGTGCTGATGGAGCACACCGCGCGACGCAAGGATGGCGGTGAAGACCTCAAGATCCTCCCCGAGTGCAACCTGCCGCTCACCGGCCTGGGCGTGGTCAACCTGATCATCACCGACCTCGGCGTGATCGAGGTCACCCCCGCCGGGCTCAAGCTGCTGGAACTCGCGCCCGAGGTGAGCGTGGCCGAGGTCGTGTCGCGCACCGGCTGCCCCCTCGACACCTCGGCCGCCCGGGCGGCGGCCTGAGCACCGGCAGCGGCACGGCCCGCGCCATGAACACCCACCCGCAGCGGCTGCTGCTGCACAACGAGCTGCATGCGCGGCCGCGGCCGCCGCTGCATGGCCCGCACCGGGTGTCGATGTTCGCGCTGCTGCGATCAGACGGGCCCGACCCGATCGAGCGGCTGCGCGCCCTGTGCCGCGACTATCGCCTGGCCGAGCCCTCGGCCGGCCAGGGCCATTTCTTCGGCGACTTCGGCGCCTTCCGGCTCAAGTGGGAGCGTCACGGCGAGTTCGACGACTACACCGTCTACCGCACCGGCGCCGACCCCGCCAATCCGTTCGCGCAGCCGGCGCTCGACGCCCTGCCCGAGGGCTGGGTGGCGTCGCTGCCGGGCGAGTGCATCGCGGCCGCGCATGTCACCGTGCTCGGGCCGGCCACCGATGATTCGCAGCGGCTGCCGCCGCCGCTCGCCTTCGACGGCGACAGCCTGATCGCCGCCATGGTGGCCGATGCCAGCGCCCTGGTCTTCACCGACCTGCAGCTCGATGCGCAGGGCTACACCCGTTTCCTCATGCTCGATGTCAACACCAGCCCGGCGCACACCGGCCGCGAGGTGCAGCGCCTGCTCGACATCGAGATGTACCGCATGATGGCCATGCTCGCCTTCCCGATCGCCCGCGTGGTGGCCGGTGAGCTCGATGCCATCGAGCGCCAGCTCACCGACCTGGGCGAGCGCCTCGAGACCGCCAGCCCCTCCGACGAACCGCAGCTGCTCGGCGAGGTCACCCATCTGGCGGCCATGATCGAGCGGCTCTCCGGCGAGTCGAGCTTCCGATTCTCGGCCGGCCGCGCCTACCACGCGCTGGTTCGCCAGCGCGGCAGCGAGCTGCGCGAGCGGCACCTGAGCGGCGTGCAGACCCTCACCGGCTTCCTCGATCGGCGCTTCGGGCCGGCCATGGCGCTGTGCGAGAGCGTGGGCAACCGCATCGAGGTGGCGGCGCAGCGGGTGTCACGCGCCAGCAGCCTGCTGCGCACCCGGGTCGAGATCGAGCGCGAGGCCCAGAACCAGGCCATGCTCGCCGCCATGAACCGGCGGGCGCGCCTGCAGCTTCGTCTGCAGGAGACGGTGGAGGGCCTGTCGGTGGCCGCGATCACCTATTATGCGGTGGGCCTGTTCGGGTACGTTGCCAAGGGCGCGGCAAGTGCCGGCCTGGCCATTGACCCCGAAACCGCCAGCGGCATCGCGGTGCTGCCGATCGGGGTGGCGGTGGCACTTGCGCTGCGGCGCATGCGCCAGGCGATCATGCGTCGCCAGGACAAGGACGACGAGCTCGAGCCCTGAGCCGCCGCTCAGAGCGAGAAGCCGTCGTCGGCGGCGATGATCGCGCCGTTCACGAAGCCCGAACGCTCCGAGGCCAGCAGCAGCACCAGACCGTCGAGGTCTTCGGGCTGGCCCAGCCGCTT
Source organism: Burkholderiales bacterium (assembly GCA_037146935.1). Lineage (GTDB taxonomy): Bacteria > Pseudomonadota > Gammaproteobacteria > Burkholderiales > Burkholderiaceae_E > Quisquiliibacterium. Next base: position 90,075 of record JBAWWD010000011.1, on the reverse strand, counting down.
GCGCGGCAGCATCTGCACCAGCTTGCGCCCGCCCTCGGTCTCCCAGTGCGCCTCGTTGAGCTCGGTGACGATGTAGCCCGGGCAGATCGCGTTCACGTTGATGCCGAAGCGGCCCCACTCGAGGGCCATGGCCTTGGTCATCTGCACCACCGCCGCCTTGCTCATGCAGTAGACGCCGATCTGCGAGAGCACCTTCAGGCCGGCCATGGAGGCGATGTTGATGATGCGCGCCGCCGGCGGATCGCGATCGGGCGGCGTGGCGCGGGCGCGCTCGACCATGCCGCGGGCGACGGTCTGGGCCACGAAGAACGCGCCGCGGGTGTTGGTGTCGAAGATGAAGTCGTAGTCTTCCTCGGACACGTCGAGCAGCTTGCGGGTGTTGCTCACCCCGGAGTTGTTGACCAGCACGTCGATCGGGCCGACCTCGGCCTGGGCCTGCGCGACCGCGGCCTGCACGCTGGCCAGATCGGTGACGTCCATGGCCACCACATGCGCGGCCCCGCCCTGCGACTCGATCTCGGCGCGCAGTTCCTTCAGGCGCTCGACGCGCCGTGAGGCGAGGATCACCTGGGCGCCATTGGCCGCCAGCACGCGGGCAAAGCGCGCGCCCAGACCGCTGGAGGCGCCGGTGACCAGGGCCGTCTTGCCGGAAAGATCGAAGGTGGTGGACATGGCGGGCAGGGCAGTAGGGTGGGAGGAGTCGAGGCAGGCCGCGATGATCGCACAGCGCGGGCGAGCCCCGGCGCAGGCGACACCGCGCCGGCAGGCCGGGTTTGCGCCGGGCTGTCGATTCACCCAAAATCCTGCCTACTCACGGAACGCAGCGAAAGAACAACGATGGAAATTGAACGCGATGCCATGGAATTCGACGTGGTCGTGGTCGGCGGCGGGCCGGCCGGCCTGTCGGCCGCCATCCGCCTGAAACAGCTCGCCGCGGCCGCCGGGTCCGAGATCGGCGTGTGCGTGATCGAGAAGGGTTCGGAGGTCGGCGCCCACATCCTCTCGGGCGCGGTCATGGATCCGCGCGCCATCACCGAGCTCTTCCCAGACTGGCAGGCCATGGGCGCGCCGCTGAACACGCCGGTCACCGAAGACCGGTTCATGTTCCTGTCGCAGGGCGGCGCGCGCACGGTGCCCGAGTGGCTGCTGCCCGAGTGCTTCCGCAATCACGGCAACTACGTGATCAGCCTCGCCAACGTCGTGCGCTGGCTGGGTCAGCAGGCCGAGTCGCTGGGCGTCGAGATCTACCCGGGCTTCGCGGCGGCCGAAGTGCTCTACCGCGAAGACGGCTCGGTCAAGGGCGTGGCCACCGGCAACATGGGCGTGGGCCGCGACGGCGAGCCCACCGAGAACTTCCAGCCGGGCATGGAGCTGCACGCGCGCTACACGCTGTTCGCCGAGGGTGCACGCGGCCATCTCGGCAAGCAGCTCATCGCCCGCTTCGACCTCGCCCGCGGCCGCGATCCGCAGAGCCACGGCATCGGCCTGAAGGAGCTCTGGGAGATCGACCCCGCCCGGCACAAGCCCGGCCTGGTGGTGCACACCGCCGGCTGGCCGCTCGCCAGCGACACCTACGGCGGCTCGTTCCTCTATCACCTCGAGAACAACCAGGTGGCGGTGGGCTTCGTGGTGGGGCTGGCCTACACCAACCCCTACCTCTCGCCCTTCGAGGAGTTCCAGCGCTACAAGACCCACCCCGAGATCCGCGGCTTCTTCGAGGGCGGCAAGCGGCTGGCCTACGGCGCGCGCGCGATCACCGCCGGTGGTCTGAACGCCCTGCCCGATCTGGTGTTCCCGGGCGGCGCGCTGATCGGCTGCGACGCCGGTTTCCTGAACGCCTCGCGCATCAAGGGCAGCCATGCCGCCATCAAGACCGGCATGCTCGCCGCCGAGGCCGCGTTCACGGCCGTGGGCGAGGGTCGCAGCGGTGACACTCTCGATGCCTACCCCGCGGCATTCCGCGCCTCCTGGCTGCACGACGAGCTCCACCGGGCCCGCAACTTCAAGCCGATGATGAGCAAGGGCCTGCTGACCGGCACGCTGCTGGTGGGCATCGACCAGGTGCTGTTCCGGGGCAAGGCCCCCTGGACGCTGCACAACACCCATGCCGATCACGAGATGCTGCGCCCGGCCGCCGAATGCCAGCCCATCGAGTACCCCAAGCCCGACGGCAAGCTCACCTTCGACCGCCTCTCCTCGGTGTTCATCGCCAGCACCAACCACGAGGAGAACCAGCCCATCCACCTCACGCTCAAGGACGCCTCGGTGCCGGTGGCGCTGAACCTCGCGCGCTACGCCGGGCCCGAAAGCCGCTACTGCCCGGCTGGCGTCTACGAGTACGTCAAGACCGAGGAAGGCGCCGACCGTCTGCAGATCAACGCCCAGAACTGCGTGCACTGCAAGACCTGCGACATCAAGGATCCCTCGCAGAACATCGTGTGGGTGGTGCCGGAAGGCGGTGGCGGCCCCAACTACCCCAACATGTGAGGGCGGCGTCACTGCTGCCCACCGCCCCCGCTTGGCCTGCCACCGAAGCCGCGACCATGGAGGTTGACACCCTTACGCATGGCGCGGGCGCCGGCTGGAGCCACCCGCTGCCGCGGCATCTGAACAGCCCGCGCACTCTGGTGGTGGTCTTCGGCGCCGCGGAACACGCCCCGCATGACGCGGCCCTGGCGCAGTTGCGGACGGCCCTGCCGGACTCGGTCATCGCGGGTTGCTCCACCGCTGGCGAGATCTTCGGCGGCGCCGTGCGGGACGACACGCTCAGCGTGGCGGTGGTGCGCTTCCGGCACATCCGGCTCGCGCTCGCCCTGACCCCGCTGGCCGACGCCGCCGATTCCCTGGCCGCCGGCGCGCGGCTCGCCCGGGCGCTCGACGCACCGGGGCTGCGCGCGGTGCTGGTGTTCTCAGACGGGCTGCAGGTCAACGGCACCGCGCTGGTCGACGGCCTCACCCGCGGACTGCCGTCCACAGTGGCGCTGTCCGGCGGGCTGGCCGGCGATGGTGGCCGCTTCCAGAGCACCTGGGTGCTTGCCGGCGAGCAGTGCCAGTCCGGTCAGGTCTGTGCGGTGGGCCTGTACGGTGAAGCCCTGCGGGTGGGCCTGGGCACCGGCGGCGGCTGGGCCGACTTCGGCCCGGAGCGGCGCATCACGCGCGCCAGCGGGCAGGTGCTCTACGAGCTCGACGGCAAGCCGGCCCTGGAGCTCTACCGCACCTATCTCGGCGAATTCGCCGCCGGCCTGCCTGCCACCGCGCTGCGTTTCCCGCTGTCGGTGCGAGCCCCTGGCGCGAGCGACGAGCCGCTGGTGCGCACCATCCTCGCGGTTGATGAAGCCACCAGTTCGCTCACCTTTGCCGGAGACATCCCCGAGGGTGGCACCGCGCGGCTGATGCGCGCCAACCACCTGCGGCTGATCGACAGCGCCGCCGCCGCCGGCGAGGCCGCCATCGCGGGTGCGCACCTCGCCCCCGCGAGCCCGGCGCTGGCGCTGTCGGTGAGCTGCGTGGGCCGGCGCATGGTGCTGGGCGAACACACCGACGAGGAACTCGAGTCGATCAGCGCGGCCCTGCCGCCGGGCAGCGGTCACGTCGGCTTCTACTCCTACGGTGAGATCTCCCCCGCCGGCGGCTGCGACAGCCGTCTGCACAACCAGACCATGACCGTGACGGTCCTGAGCGAGGACGGGGCGTGAGCGACGACCCCTCGGCGCATCCGCTGCTGCAGCGGCAGATGCGCCGGCTCGGACTCGATCCCCAGCAGCCTCCCGGCGGCGAAGGCTGGCTGGCGCTGCTCGCGAGCGTGAGCCGCGCCTATGGCGAGGCCGACGCCGACCGCTACCTGATGGAGCGCTCCCAGGAGCTTGCCTCGCAGGAGATGGCCGAGCTCAACGAGGCGCTGCGGGTCGCGCGCGACCATGCCGAGGAGATGGCGCGGGTCAAGTCGCACTTCCTCGCCAACATGAGCCATGAGATCCGGACGCCGCTGAACGCGATCATCGGCATGAGCCATCTCGCGCTGCGCCAGCCTCTCGCGCCGCGGCAGCACGCCTACGTCGAGAACATCCTCCAGGCCGGCCAGCACCTGCTGGGCATCATCAACGACATCCTCGACCTGGCCAAGATCGAGGCGGGCATGGTGCGGGTGGAGCAGACCGAGTTCCGATTCGAGTCGCTGCTCGAGCAGATCGCCACGCTGCAGGGTGGCCATGCCTCGATCAAGGGGCTCGAACTGGTGTTCGACATTGCCCCGGACATCCCGGCCAGGCTCATCGGCGATCCGCTGCGGCTCGGTCAGGTGCTACTCAATTATGTCGGCAATGCAATCAAGTTCACCGAGGCGGGCGAGGTGGTGATCAGCGCGCGGATGCAGGAACGCAGCGATTCGCAAGCGATCCTGCGCTTCACGGTGCGCGATACCGGCATCGGGCTGAGCGAGGAGCAGCTTGCGCACGTGTTCCGCAGCTTCGAGCAGGCCGACGCGTCGATCACCCGGCGCTTCGGCGGCACCGGGCTGGGTCTGTCGATCGCCGCCAATCTGGCGGCGCTGATGGGCGGCACCGTGGGCGTGGAGAGCGCCCTCGGCCAGGGTGCCAGCTTCTGGTTCACCGCGTGCGTGGGCATCGCCTCGGACACCGGCGTGGTGAACGGCGCGCCGGCGCCGCTGGCGGGCAGCCGGGTTCTGGTGGCCGATGACAATGCCCACGCGCGGCAGGTGCTGCGCGAGATGCTGACCGGCATGGGATTCGACGCGCACGTCGTGGCCTGCGGCGAGGCCGCGGTCAGCGAGATCGCACGCGCCGACCGGGCCCTCGAGCCCTACGCGCTCGCGCTGCTCGACTGGCAGATGCCCGACCTCTCCGGGGTGGATGTCGCGGCCCGGGTGCAGGCCGCCCGGCTGACGGCGCCGCCGGTCATGGCCCTGGTCACCGGCCACGACCGCGAACGGGTCCAGGAGCTTGCCGCCGGCATCGGGCTCGCCGAGGTGCTGACCAAGCCGGTCAGCCCGTCGATGCTCCATGACCGGGTTGTCAGCCTGCTGCAGGGCCGTGCCGTGGCCGGCATCGCGGCAGCGGCCCCCGGGGCGAGTGCCACGGGCCTCTCGAGCGCATCGCCGACATCAGCCCCGACGCCGGTCATGCCTGATGCGTCACTCGCCGCGCTCCAGGGCAGGCGGGTGCTGCTGGCTGAAGACCATCCCCTGAACCAGATGGTGGCCGTCGATCTGCTGGAGCAGGCGGGCATGCAGGTGGCGGTCGCCGGTGACGGCGCGCTCGCCCTCGAGCGCGCGCGCGAGGGCGTCTGGGACCTGATCCTCATGGACATGCAGATGCCGGTGATGGACGGGCTGGCGGCCACGCGCGCGATCCGCGCGCTGCCCGGCGCAGCCGGCGCGGTGCCGATCATCGCCATGACCGCCAATGTGCTGGCCGCCGACCGCGAGGCCTGCCTCGCCGCCGGCATGGTCGATTTCATCGGCAAGCCGATCGCACCGGCGCCGCTGTTCGACACCCTGCGCCGCTGGCTGGCGCCGCACTGAGGCGGGGCCGCGGCGCCGCGTCCGGCAAGGTCAGCGCCGGGAGGTGCGCGCGAAGCGTTCCCGGTAGTAGGCGAGCGCGGCCGCGTCGTCCTGGTCGCGCCAGCCGCCATCGCACACCGCCTGCATCAGGGCGGCCGCCGGCGCGCCCAGCGGCAGATCGAGCCCCACGGCGCGAGCGGCCTCATTGGCCAGACGGACATCCTTGGTGAGCACGTGCGACTGCGCGCGCGGCGCGAGGTCACCGGCCAGCGCGCGCGGCATGCGGTCGTCGAACATCCAGCTCTGCCCGGAACTGGCTGACACCAGGTCCAGCAGACGGGCGGGGTCGAGCCCCAGCCGCTCGCCCAGCGCCATCGCCTCGGCGCCGGCCAGCAGGTGGATGCCTGCCATGAGGTTGTTGACGAGCTTGGCGCGAGCGGCGTCGCCCAGCCGCTCGCCGATCAGGAAGCGTCGGGCCGCGAGCACCGCCAGCAGGGGCTCGGCGCGGGCGAGCGTGGCCGGGGAACCGGCCAGCATCATGCTCATGGTGCCCGCCTGCGCGCGCGCCGGTCCGCCCGAGATGGGCGCATCGAGCACGCCGGCGCCCGTGCCGGCCATGGCGGCACAGAACCGGGAACTGTCCTCGGGCGAGATGGTGCTGCACACCAGCACCAGATGCGCGGGTTGAAGGGCGCCGAGCAGGCCGTCGGGGCCGTGGAGCACGGTCTCGATCTGGGCCGCGTCGAGCACCACCAGCGCGATGGCCTGGCAGGCGCCAGCGAGCGCCGCGGGCGTGGGCAGCACCGCGAGGCCGCGCTCACGCGCCAGACGCTCTCGCGCCGGGTCGATGTCGCGCACGGCCACCTGGAGACCGGCTCGGGCGGCGCTTTCGGCCATGCCCATGCCCATCAGGCCGGCACCGATGACGCCAAAGGAATCGATCACGATGAACGCAGACAGACACACCGGCCCCGGGCAGCGCCGAGGGCCGAAAAGCGCGCGCCCCACAGGGCGCGGCGATCCGTCAGGAAGGAGTCAGGCAGGAATCAGCCGAACTGCCGCGGGCGCCGGGGACCGCCGAAGCCGCCACCGCCGCCTTCACCGCCGCCACCGCCCCGACCGTAGCCGCCATCGCCGCCACCGCCACCGCGGCCATAGCCACCGCCACCACCATCGCCACGGCCGTAACCGCCGCCGCCGCCGCCCCCGTAGCCACCGCCGCCGCCGCCACCACCACCACCACCACCACCACCACCGTAGCCGCCGCCGCCACCACCGCCGCGGCGGAAGCCGCCACCACCACCGCCCTGCTGCTCGCGGGCCTCGTTGACGACGAGGCTGCGGCCTTCCAGGGAGTGGCCGTTGAGGGCGCGAATGGCGTTCTGGGCTTCGTCAGGGCTGGTCATGGTCACGAAGCCGAAGCCGCGTGAGCGGCCGGATTCGCGATCGGTGACGATACGGGCATCGGTGACCTCGCCGTGAGCGCCGAACAGCTGGGTGAGCTGGGCGTCGGTGGCTCGCCAAGGCAGGTTGCCGACATAGATCTTGGTGGGCATCAAGTCATCCTCGAAACTGGACGGAACATTGCATTTCGAGGCGAACCAGATGAAGGAACCGGGAAATGCAAGCCTGGTACCGGACGGCAAATTCTGAAATTGCACGAGCCGGAACCATGCGCCTCCTCAATGTGCCACAAAGCTGCTGGAGCGCACATACCCCGTCTTGGGGAAAGACAATGTTTTTTACATGAGGTAATGGATTTCGCGCTTGAAGTTCGGCTGAAGCTGTATGAAAATACAGGTGTCGAAACCTTCCGGCTCCGCCACGGCCCCTCATGCGCGAACTCACGCCCCGCCAGCAGGAAATCCTGGCTCTCATCAAGGAACACATCGCCGGCACGGGCTTCCCGCCCACCCGGGCCGAGATCGCCCAGCGCCTCGGGTTCCGCTCGCCCAATGCCGCAGAAGAACACCTGAAGGCCCTGTCGCGCAAGGGGGTCATCGAGCTCACCGCTGGCGCATCGCGGGGCATCCGGCTCAAGCTGCTGCCCGATGAACACCGCCAGGACAGCCACAGCGCGGTGCAGATCGCGCTGTCGCTGCCGCTGGTGGGCCGGGTGGCGGCGGGCAGCCCCATTCTGGCGCAGGAGCATGTGGAGGCCAGCTTCGCGCTCGATCCCGCGCTCTTCGAACAGCGCCCTGATTATCTCCTCAAGGTGCGCGGCATGAGCATGCGCGATGCCGGCATCCTTGATGGCGACCTGCTCGCGGTGCGCCGCACCACCGAGGCCCGCAATGGCCAGATCATCGTCGCCCGGGTGGGCGATGACGTCACCGTCAAGCGCTGGCGCCAGCGCGGTCATGTCGTCGAGCTGCTGCCCGAGAACCCCGACTACCAGCCCATCGTGCTCGACACCCGGCATGACGAATTCGCCATCGAGGGCCTGGGCGTGGGGCTGATCCGGGGCTCGCACGCGCTCTGAACGCGCCGGCATCATGCTGCCCGCCTCCTCCCTGCCAGCCTGTGTCTGGCGCGCCCATGAACTCGGCGGCACCGCTCAGGCCGGCCATCCCAGCGGCTTTGCGTCGCTGGACGCGCAGTTGCCGGGCGGCGGCTGGCCATCCGGCATGCTCACCGAGCTCATCAGCCGGGAGCCCGGCGCCGGCGAACTGCGGCTGCTCGTGCCGCTGCTGCGGCAGCTCAGCCAGGCCCAGCGGCTCATCATCCTGCTGGCCCCGCCGCACATTCCCCATGCCCCTGCGCTCCAGAGTCATGGCATCGACATCAACCGCCTGCTGATCGTCCAGGCCCCCAACGCCGCCGACCGGCTCTGGGCAGTCGAGAAAGCGCTCAAGAGCGGCAGCTTCGGCTGCCTGCTGGCCTGGTTGCCGCAGGAACGCACCCGCCCGGAACACCTGCGCCGCCTCCAGCTGGCAGCCCAGGCGGCGCAGGGGCCCGTGTTCCTGTTCCGCCCTCTCGCGGCCCAGTTCGAGGCCTCCCCCGCGCCGCTGCGGCTGCTGCTGCTGCCGCGTCCCGAGCAGCAGCTCTCGGTGCAGGTGCTCAAGCGTCGAGGCCCGGTGCTGGCGCAGCCCATGCTGCTGAACCTGCCGCAGCCCATGACCACCATCCGTCTGCGTCGCCACCCGGCCAGCCTGCCGGTGCCCGATGGGCTTGCGGCCGGCCTGGGCACCGCGCACACCGGCGCGGGGCTGGCTGCCCGGCCTCGGCACACGGCCACGCTCAACTGACGCAGCCGCGTTCCTGAGCCCGCCCGCAGGGCGCGGTTCGGGCGCCCACCCTCGGTCGCATCACCGCCATGCTCTGGCTCGGCATCCATTTTCCCCGGCTGGCGCTCGAGGTCTTCCTGCGCGCGCTGCCAGGGGCCCCAAACGAGGCGCTGGCGCGGCCCGATCTGGCGGTGTGCCGCCAGCTGCGGGTGCTGCACGCCTGCGAACAGGCCCGGGCACGCGGCATCCAGCCCGGCATGAAACAGGCCACCGCGCTGGCCATCGCGCCCGATCTGCTGCTGCGTGAGCAGAACCCGCGGCTGCAGGCCGAGGCCATCGCCTCGGCAGCCACCTGGGCGCTGCAGTTCACCCCCTCGGTCAGCCTGCAGTTCACGCCGGCGGCCGGGCTGTCTGTGTCTGGTTCCGCGCCCGCGGAACCCGTTGGCCTGTTGCTCGAGGTCGAACCCAGCCTGCGGCTGTTCGGCGGGCTCACCGCGCTCATCGAGGCGCTGCGCGTCGGCCTGCAGGCCCAGGGCTTCGAGCCGCAGATCGCCGCCGCCCCCACCGCCACCGGCGCCTGGCTGCTTGCCCGTCATCAGGACGGCCTGATCGCCGACAGCCAGTCCAGTCTCAATGCCCGACTCGCCGGGTTGCCCGTGGGCGCGCTCGACAGCGCCGCGACGCACAGCGATGCCCTCGTGTCCCTGGGTGCGCATACCCTGAAACAACTGTCGCTGCTGCCCCGGGCCGGGGTGGCCCGGCGCTTCGGCCCCGGGCTGCTCACCGAACTCGACCGGGCCTTCGGGCGCCTGCCCGAGGCGCGGGAGTGGTTCGTGGCGCCGGCACGATTCGCAGCCCGGCTGGAGCTCCCCGCCCAGGCCGAGGCAGCCGAGGCCCTGCTGGCCGGCGCCAGCCGCCTGCTGATTCCCCTGTGCGGGTGGCTGAGCGCGCGCCAGGCTGGCGCCCGCCGCATCCTGCTCAGCGCCCTGCATGACGAGGCCCCGGTCACCCCCATCGTGCTCAGCCCGGCCGACCCCAGCGCCGATCCGCAACGCCTGGGCAGCCTGCTGCGCGAGAAGCTCTCGGTGCTGCGCCTGCGCGCGCCGGTGCATACCCTGCAGCTCGACTGCGACTCGGTCGCGCCGATGCCGGCCAGCAACCAGACCCTGTTCCCTACGCAGGCACAAGCCCGCGAAAGCCTCGGACGGCTGGTCGAACAGCTGCAGGCCCGGCTCGGCCACGACCATGTGCTGCGGCTGCGCCTGCAGTCCGATCACCGCCCCGAGAAGGCCAGCGCGCTGGCCCAGACCGGCATCGATGGGCTGGTGGAGGCAGATGCGCAGCCCCGACGCCCGTCCCTGGCCGCGGGCAGCGGCAGGGCTTCCAGACGCCCGCCCCTCCCGGCCGGCAATGGCGGGGGTTCGCAAGGCTCGGCCACCGCCTCCGACAGGCATGTCCAGACGAAGCACCCCGAGGCCATCGCCGAGATCGGCGTCCTGCCCAGGCCACTGTGGTTGCTGGAGCGCCCCCAACCACTGGGCGAGCGCCAGCAGCGCCCCTGGCTGCAGGGGCCGCTCAGCCTGCTGGCCGGGCCCGAGCGGATCGAGACCGGCTGGTGGGACGGCGAGCTGATCCAGCGCGACTACTTCATCGCCGGCGACACGGAAGGGGTGCTGTTCTGGATCTACCGGGAACGCCTGCCGGGTGATGGCATGGCCGCGGGCTGGTTCCTGCAGGGTCGCTTCGGTTGAGCGGGTCGCGCCAACCGACGCACAGGCCGACGCACAGGCCGACGCGCAAGCCGGCGCACCGGCCGGCCCGTGTGCCGAGCGGCCTCAGCCGAGGCTGCGCACCGTGTAGCCGCCCGACTTGTCGTCGAGCGAGAGCTCGATCAGCCCGCGGTCACATGCCTCCTCGAGAAGCCGGTTGAAGGACCGAAAGCCGTAGTAGCCCTCGCTGAAGCCCGGCTTGCGGCGCCGCAGGGTCTGCTTGACCATCGAGCCCCAGATCTTCTCGTCCTCGCCGCGCTCCGCGGCCAGTGCCTCGAGGGTACCCACCACCAGGTCCAGGGCCTGTTGCCGCCGCGCCTCTGCCGCGAGGTCGGATGGTTCAGCGCCTTCCGCGCCGATTGACGGGCCCGGCTCGGCGGGGACCACGCCCGTCGGCAGACCCGGCTCGGACTCGAGCGCGACCGGGCCGGCGGGTGCCTCCGCGCCAGGTGGCTGCGCCGGCGATCCGGCGAGCGCATCCTCGTCGCTCTTGCGAGCGCCGCGGCGACGGCGTGCTGGCCGCTCGGGCGCCGGCGCCGGCTCGGCTGACGAGACGGCGGCGGCGGCGGCGGCGGGAGCAGGTGCAGGTGCAGGTGCAGATGCGGACGCGGGTGCGGACGCGGGTGCGGACGCGGGTGCAGGCGCGCTTGCCGAGCCAGCAGACGAGGCAGCGACACCCGCCGCGCTGGCGCCCCGGGCTGCGCGCGGGGCCGCGGCACGCCCACTCGCCGCCGCCGCCGCGCGACCGGCCGTCGCAGCCCGCGCCGGCGCCTCGCTGGCGCGGACCAGATCGTCGTAGAAGATGAACTCGTCGCAGTTGTTGATCAGCAGCTCGGAGGTCGAGTTCTTCACCCCGACGCCGATCACCGTGCGGGCGTTCTCGCGCAGCTTGCTCACCAGGGGCGAGAAGTCGGAGTCGCCGCTGATGATCACGAAGGTGTCGACATGCGACTTCGTGTAGCAGAGGTCGAGCGCGTCGACCACCATGCGGATGTCGGCCGAGTTCTTGCCCGACATCCGCACGTGCGGGATCTCGATCAGCTCGAAGGAGGCCTGGTGCATCGCGGCCTTGAACTCGCGGTAGCGCTCCCAGTCGCAGTAGGCCTTCTTGACCACGATGCTGCCCTTGAGCAGCAGGCGCTCGAGCACCTTGCTGATGTCGAACTGCTTGTAGCGGGACTCGCGCACGCCGAGCGCGACGTTCTCGAAGTCGCAGAAGAGCGCCATGCTCCGGGTGTCGGGGGTGTGATCGTTCATGAATGACCCAGTGGTGCCGCCCACCGTCGGACGGCGCGTGGACCCTACCACAGCGCGCCCGGCGGGCCCGCTCAGAGCCGGTGCGTGTGGCCGCCCTGCTCGCGCTCCAGCCGGGCCTGGCAGTCGAGGCAGCGCAAGGCCAGGGGCTGCGCCAGCAGCCGCTGCGGCTCGATCGGGTCGCCGCAGCGCTCGCAGCTGCCGTAGGTGCCCGCGTCGATCGCCAGCACTGCCCGATCGATCGCCTGCAGCTCGTGCAGATCCCGCGAGGCCTCGGCAAGGTCGAGTCCGCTCTCGGCCAGGGCGAACGACTGCTCGCCGCTGTCGTGCCCGCCTCGTCCGTCCTGGGCATCCTCGGCCGCATCGACGAGCTTGCCGGCCACCTCGCCGCGCAGCCGTCGCGCGCGTGCCCGCAGCCCGGCCAGCAAGGCCGCCTGTTCCTCGTGTGTGAACGCCATGACCCCTCCTGATGCCCGATCGGCGACCGGTCTGGCAGGCACTATCGCGCGCGCCCGCCGCGGCGGCATTGACCGATCGCAATGCGCGCCGCAAGCCTGGCCGCCCGGGCGAACCCGATCTTCCGCGGACGAGCTTCGCGCCGGGCGAAGGGTTGCCGCGCGTCAGACGAAGGGTTGCCGCGCGGGTCGCCGCGCTTCAGACGAAGGGTTGCCGCGCGGGCTGCCGCGCTTCAGGCGAAGGCGATGCGGTCGACCGCGTCGGTGATCAGCAGGTCGAGGCCGATCGCGGCGAGCGCGGCGGCGCGCGCGGGATCGTTGACGGTGTAGGCGAGCACCTTCAGGTGCTGGGCATGGGCCGCGGCGATGAGCGCGGCGTCGAGCAACTCGTGATTGAGATCGATGCCCACGCAGCCCAGCGCGCGCACCTGCGCGAGCCAGTCATCGGGCAGGCGGTGCATGAGCAGCGCCCTGGGCAGTTCGGGCGCGACCGCCGCCGCCGCGGCGAGCGCCTGCGGCGAGAACGACGACAGCAGCGGCGGCACCGCCGCGCCCGCCCACAGCGCGCGCGCCTCGAGCGCCACCGCGGCGCCGGTCTCGGCCTCGCGCCCCGGGCAGGGCTTGATCTCGATGTTGGCCAGGCACTGGTTGGCGCGCAGCCAGGCGGCCACGCTTGCCAGCGTGGGCACCGGCTCGCCGGCGAAGGCCGGCGAGTGCCAGCTGCCCGCATCCAGGCGCGCGATCTGGCCGAGGGTGTACGAGGCGAGCCGACCGTGGCCGCTGGTGGTGCGATCGACGGTGGGATCGTGCATCAGCACCAGCACGCCATCGGCCGAGAGCTTCACGTCGAACTCGAACATCCGGTAGCCCAGCGCCGCGCCGTGCCGGATGGCGGCCAGCGTGTTCTCGGGCGCGAGCTTGCCCGCGCCCCGGTGGGCGCAGCGCGCGGGATAGGGCCAGGCGGGAACGCTCATCTCACTTCTCCGTGTCGACCAGGCCGCGCACGAACCAGCGCTGCATCAGCACCACCACCAGCACCGGCGGCAGCATCGCCAGCATGGCGGTGGCCATGACCAGGTTCCACTCGGTGGCGGCATCGCCGCCGGCGATCATGCGCTTGATGCCGATCACCACGGTGTACATGGACTCCTGGGTGGTCATGAGCAGCGGCCACAGGTACTGGTTCCAGCCCAGGATGAACAGGATCACGAACAGCGCCGCGATGTTGGTGCGTGACAGCGGCAGCAGGATGCTGAAGAAGAATCGCATCGGCCCCGCGCCGTCGATGCGCGCGGCCTCGGTGAGTTCCTCGGGCACGGTGAGGAAGAACTGCCGGAACAGGAAGGTGGCGGTGGCCGAGGCGATCAGCGGCAGCGTGAGCCCGGTGTAGGTGTCGAGCAGCCCGAGGTCGGACATCACCTGATAGGTGGGCATGATGCGCACCTCCACCGGCAGCATGAGCGTGACGAAGACGATCCAGAAGCAGGCCTGACGGAAGCGGAAGCGGAAGTACACCAGCGCGAAGGCCGACAGCAGCGAGATGACGATCTTGCCCAGCGCGATGGTCAGCGCCATGACCAGACTGTTGAAGAGCATGGCGCGCACGCCGGCCTGGCTGGCCCCGGCGCCGGTGGCCAGCACCTCGGCATAGTTGGCCAGCAGACGGTCGCCCGGCAGCAGCGACATCGGCGCGGCCATCACCTGCTCCTGGGTCTGGGTGGACGCCACGAAGGCCACATAGAGCGGCAGCATCACCACCACGACCCCGAGCGCGAGCACGAGGTAGGTGATGAGATCGAGGAGTCGGTTGCGCTCGACCATGCTCAGTACTGCACCTTCTTCTCGACGTACCTGAACTGCAGGACCGTGAGCGCCACCACGATCACCATCAGCACCACCGACTGCGCGGCCGACCCGCCGATGTCCAGCGCCTTGAAGCCGTCGTGATACACCTTGAACACCAGGATCTCGGTGGCGTTGGCCGGCCCGCCGGCGGTCACCGCGTCGACGATCGCGAAGGTGTCGAAGAACACATAGACGATGTTCACCACGAACAGGAAGAAGGTGGTGGGCGAGAGCAGCGGAAACACCACGTAGCGGAAGCTGCGCCAGGCGCCCGCCCCATCGAGCGCGGCCGCCTCGATCAGCGAGCGCGGGATCGATTGCAGCCCGGCCAGGAAGAAGATGAAGTTGTAGCTGATCTGCTTCCAGACCGTGGCCATGATGATGAGCAGCATCGCCTGGTCGCCATCAAGGACGTGGTTCCAGGTGACGCCAATCCCGCGCAGCCAGTGGGTGACCACCCCGAGCGTGGGATTGAACAGGAACATCCAGAGCACGCCGGCAATCGCCCAGGCGACCGCATAGGGCCAGATCAGCAGCGTGCGCAGCAGCAGCCGGGCGCGAACCGCCCGGTCGGCGAAGTAGGCGAGCATGAGGCTGAACACCAGCCCGATCACCGTGGCCGAGAGCGAGAACACCGCGGTCACCCGCATGGCGTTCAGGTAGAGCGGGTCGGCGAACAGCCGGGTGAAGTTCTCCAGCCCGACGAATTCCGGGTTGCCGCCGAAGGCGTCCTGGATGAACACCGACTGGTAGAGCGCCTGGACCGCGGGCCAGTAGAAGAACACCGCCACCACGGCGAGCTGCGGCAGCAGCAGTGCCCAGGGCAGCCAGCCCGAGGGAAAGACGACGCGCTTGATCATCGATCAGCGGCGGCGCGGCGGACCGGCTGGCCCTGCCGCGCCGGGAGCCTCACTCCTTGGCGGTGCGCTCGAAGCGCGCGAGCAGGTCGTTGCCGCGGCTGGTCATCTTGGCCAGCGCCTGCTTGGCATCCTGCTTGCCGGCGAACAGCGACTCCATCTCCTCGTGCACCACGTCGCGGATCTGCACGAAGTTGCCCAGGCGCACGCCGCGCGACTTGTCGGTGGTCTTGACGATCATCTGCTCGACCGACACATCGGTGCCCGGGTTCTTCTCGTAGAAGCCGGACTTGCGGGTGAGCTCATAGGACGCGATGGTGAGCGGCAGGTAGCCGGTCTGCTGGTGCCACTCGGCCTGCAGCTCGGTGGCCGACAGGAAGGCGAAGAACTTCGCGATGCCCTTGTACTCGGCAGGCTTCTTGCCGGCCATCACCCAAAGGCTGGCGCCGCCGATCACCGAGTTCTGGGGCGCGCCCTGCACATCGGTGTAGTACGGCAGGCGCGCGATCGCGAAGTTGAACTTCGCGTTGCGCTTGATGTTGGCGTAGGCCGCCGAGCTGCCAGTGAACATGGCGCACTCGCCGCTGAAGAACTTGGAGTCGCCCTCGCTGGTGCGGCCGGCGTAGGTGAAGTAGCCCTTCTTGGACCAGTCGGCGAGGTTGGCCAGGTGCTTCTCGTGCAGCGGAGTGTCAATGGCGAGCCGCGCCTTCAGGCTGCCGAAACCGTTGTTCTCGGTGGCGAAGAGCACGTTGTGCCAGGCCGAGAAGTTCTCCATGTGCACCCAGCTCGGCCAGCTGGTGGTGTAGCCGCAGCGGGCCGCGCCGGCGGCCTTGACCTTGGCCGCGGCGGCGGCCACCTCGGGCCAGGTCTCGGGCGCCTTGGTGACGCCAGCGGCGGCCAGCGCGTCCTTGTTGTAGTAGAAGACCGAGGTGGAGCTGTTGAACGGGAAGGACATCATCTCGCCCTGCCGCGTGGTGTAGAAGCCCGCCACCGCCGGCACATAGGACTTGCGGTCGAACTTCTCGCCGGCGTCCTTCATGATCTTCTCGACCGACACCACCGCGCCCTTGGCCGACATCATGGTGGCGGTGCCCACCTCGAAGACCTGCACGATGTGCGGCGCGTTGCCGGCGCGATAGGCCGCGATGGACGCGGCCATCGACTCGGGGTAGGTGCCCTTGAACACCGGCACCACCTTGTAGTCGGTCTGGCTCTTGTTGAAGCGATCGGCCAGGCCGGTGAGCCGGTCGCCGAGCGCGCCGGTCATGGAATGCCACCACTGGATCTCGGTCTGGGCGAAGGCGGGCAGGCTCGCCGCCATCAGCGCGGCAAAGACACCGGCGCGGGCAGAAAACGATTTCATGGGGTTCTCCGGGAAAAAAACGCGAGTGTGGCCGCGAAAGGCGACAAGGATACGACAGCGCCTGATCGGCTCAGCCGCGGCCGGCCAGCGTGTTGCGCGCCACCACCCAGCGGTGCACCTCGGTGGGCCCTTCGTACACCCGCATGAGGCGCACGTCGTTGGCCATCTGCTGCAGCGGCAGCTCCTTGGTCATGCCCATGGCGCCGAAGGTCTGCATGGCGCGGTCGATGATCTCCCAGGCCATCTCGGTGGCATAGGCCTTGATCATGGAGACCTGGCTGCGCGCGTCGCGGCCGGTGTCGATGCGCCAGGCCGCCTCATGGGTCATGAGCCGGCAGGCGTGGATGCGGGTGGCGGCATCGGCGATCCACCACTGGATGGCCTGGCGCTCGGAGAGCGGCACCCCGAAGGTGGAGCGCTGGGGCGCGTACTCGACCATCATGTCGAGCGCGCGCTGGGCCCGGCCGGTGCACCAGGCCGCCATCTGCACCCGCCGGTTGGACAGCCGCTCCTGCATCGGCGCGAAGCCCTTGCCCTCCTCGCCGAGCATGGCGGTGTGCGGCAGGCGCAGGTCCTCGAGCGCGATCTCGTAGGTGAAGTGGCCGCCCAGCATGGGGATGCGGCGCAGCACGTTGAAGCCGGGCGTGCCCTTGTCGACGATGAACGCCGAGATGCCGCCGCGGGCGCCCTTCTCGCGATCGGTGGCGGCCATGACGATGGTGAAATCGGCCTTGGCCGCGCGGCTGATCCAGATCTTGCGGCCGTTGAGCACCCAGTGGTCGCCCTCGCGGACCGCGCGCGAGCGCATGGCCGCCGGATCGCCACCGGCGCCCGGCTCGGAGATGGCGATGGCCGAGACCATCTCGCCGCGGGTGTAGGGCTCGAGGTAGCGGGCGCGCTGCTCGGCGGTGGCGGTGAGCAGCAGCATGCGCAGATTGGGGGAGTCAGGCGGCAGGTAGTAGGGCACGATGGTGCGGCCCATGGCCTCGTTGACCGCGACCATCGCGCTCACCGGCAGGTTGGAGCCGCCGAGTTCCTCGGGCGCGTCGAGCCCCCACAGGCCCAGCTCACGCGAGCGGGCATCGATGCGCCGGTGCTCCTCGGCGGTGAGCTCGTGGCCCTGCCCCGCGGCCTCGCGTTCGAGCACGGTCTTTTCCAGCGGCATGAGCTCCTCGTCGACGAAACGCGTGACGAGGTCGGCGAGCATGCGGTGTTCATGCGGGAGTTCGAAATTCATGACGGGGTGTCTCCAGGGTTGAAGGCCGGCAGGCCCGGATCGAGCCCGACCACGCGATCGGCCGCCATCGCGGCGATCTGCGCCGGGCTGTAGCCGGCCTGCGCGAGGATCTCGGCCGTGTGCTCGCCTAGTCGCGGCGCGAAGGAACGCACCCCGGCCGGGGTGTCCATGAAGCGCACCGGCGGCCGGGTGTAGCGGATGCTGCCCTGGCCCGGCATCTCGGCGCGCTGGAAGAAGTCCACTGCCGCGAGGTGAGGATGCGCGGGCAGGTCTTCGAGCCGGTAGATCGGCGTGGCCGGCACGTCGAGCTCGTCGCAGATCGCCATCCATTCCGCGGTGGTGCGGGTGAGCGCGATCTCGGCGAGGTGGGCGTAGAGCTCGCGCAGGTGCTGATTGCGCTTGTGCCGGTCAGCGAGCTGGTAGCGCTCGATCAGCTCGGCGCGCCCGGCCATGCGGAAGAACGCCTCCCAGTGCTCGCCGGTGTAGGGCAGCATGGCGATGTGGCCGTCGCGGGTGGCTGCCGGCTTGCGCCCGCCGGTGAGCAGGCGGGCATAGCCGGCCGGCGCGGTCGGCGGCTCGAAGCTCAGGCCGCCCAGGTGCTCGGCCAGCACGAAGGCGGTCATGGTCTCGAGCATGGGCACCTCAACCTGCTGCCCGCGACCGCTGCGCTCGCGATGGAAGAGCGCCGCCAGCACCGCGCTCACCACCGCCATGCCGGTGGTCTTGTCGGCGATCAGGCTGGGCACGTAGTCGGGCAGCGACTGCTGGATGAGGTTGGCGCCGACCAGCCCGCAGGCGGCCTGGATGATGTCGTCGAAGGCCGGCCGGTCGCGGTGCGGGCCGTCCTGGCCGAAGCCGGTGGCCGCGCAGTAGACCGCGCGCGGGTTGAGTTCGGCCACGCGCTGGTAGCCGAAGCCCAGCCGCTCGATCGCGGCCATGCGCATGTTGTGCACCACCACATCGACGCCCGGGATCAGGCGCTCGATGATCTCGCGGCCGCGCGCGGTCTTCAGGTCGACCGCGAGCGAGCGCTTGTTGCGGTTCAGGGCCAGAAAGATCGAGCTCATGCCCTTGACCTTCGAGACCCCGTTGGCGCGCATCAGGTCACCCTCGAGGCCCTCGACCTTGATCACCTCGGCGCCATAGTCGGCGAGGATCTGGGTGGCGAGCGGACCGAGCACCACCGCGGTGAGATCGAGGATGCGCACGCCGGCGAGCGGGCCGGTGGCCGTGCCGGCAGGGGCGCTGGGCTGTGGGGTCTGGGTCATGGCAAGGGGCGGTTCGGCGGCCGTCAACGGCCATGGAAGACGGGAGGCCGGCGCTCGTTCATGGCGGCCACGCCCTCGGCGAAGTCCTGCGAGCGGAACATCACGCGCTGCTCGGCCGCCTCGTGGCGGGTGGCGGCGGCCACGGCATCGGCCAGCCCGGCACGCAGGGTCTGCCGGGTGGAGACCACGGCCAGCGGAGCCGACACCGCGAGATCGGCCGCCAGCGCGCAGGCCGCCTCGCGCACCTGCGGCTGGGGCACCAGCTGATCGGCCAGGCCCATGGCCACGGCCTGTTCGCCCCCCACCCGCCGACCCGTGAAGCAGAGCAGCGCGGCCTGGCGCGCGCCCACCAGCCGCGGCAGCGTGACGCTCAGGCCGAAGCCGGGATGGATGCCCAGCCGGTTGAAGTTGGCCGAGAAGCGCGCCTGCGGGCAGGTGACCCGGAAGTCGGCCACCAGCGCGAGCCCCAGTCCGCCACCGACTGCGGCGCCATGCACCGCGGCCACGATCGGCTTGGCCACGCGGAACAGGCGCACCGCCTCGGCATAGAGGCCGCCGTCGGCGCCGGGATCGGCCAGGCCCTGCACCGCGCCTGGCGCGCTGAAGTTGCCACCGGCGCAGAAGGCGCTGCCCTGCGCGGCGAGCACCATGGCCCGGCAACCCGGATCGTGATCGAGGGCGTGCATGGCGTCGGCCAGGCTGCGCAGCAGGGGGATGTCGAGGAAGTTGCTGGGCGGGCGCCGCAGTTCGAGGATGGCGACAGGGCCCTGCCGGGTGACACCGATTTCGCCCTGCGACATGGTGGAAGGCCTGCCCGATGCACTGAGTCGGTCGACGATAGCACAGGGCCGCAGGCCGTCCGCCCGCGGGCGTTCCGCTCCCGCGCGGGCCGATCCGGTCGCGTTCGGCACGCGGCCACGCCGGAAGCGGACGCCGCATCGCGCGCAGGACGCGACCCGGGTTGCGGGGCGAGGCGCGCCGCGACAAGATGCGGCACCCCCGCCCTGACATGCGAGCCCCATGACCATCCTGCTGATCCGCCACGGCGAGACGCCGCTGAACGCCGCCCGGGTGATGCAGCCGCCCGACACGCCGCTGAGCGAGCGCGGCATCGCCCAGGCCCTGGCCCTGGCGCAGCGCCTGGGCGAGGCGCCGCTTGCCGGCATCCTGAGCAGCGATCTGCGACGCGCCCATGACACCGCGCAAGCGGTGGCCGCGCGCACCCGCCTGCCGGTGCAGACCACCCCGCTGCTGCACGAGCGCAATTTCGGGCGGCTGCGTGGCCAGCCCTACGACCACCTCGGCTTCAATCCCTTCGAGATGCAGGAGGCGCCGCCCGAGGGCGAGTCGATTGCCGACTTCCTGGCGCGCGTGGCGCAGGCCTTCGAGAGCGCCGTGCGGCTGCGCGCCCGGCTGGACGGCCCGCTGGCGGTGGTCACCCATGGCCTGGTGATCAAGGCGATCCTGCGTGGCCACGTCCGGCTGCCCGAGGGCGTGACGGTGCCCGACCGGATCGGCAACACCTCGATCAGCGTGCTGGACGCCAGCCCTCCCCATGCGCTGAGCCTGCTCGACTGCGTGACCCACCTGGACGGCAAGCTGCTCGAGGACGGCAGCAGCCTGTCCGGCGGCTGAAAGCCGCCGTCAATACCCGAACGCGCTGCGGGGGAAAGCCGCTTCTTGGTACCTTGCGACACCTTTTCCCTCCCGGAGCACGCACCATGACCTCCCGTCGCACCTTCATCATGCAGATCAGCCTCGGCGCCACCGCGCTGGCCAGCGCGCACGCCAGCGCCCAGGGCGCCGCGGTCTCGGAGACCGATGCCCAGGCCGCCTCGCTCGGCTACAAGGCCGACGCCACCAAGGTGGACAAGGCGAAGTTCCCCAAGTACGCCGCCGGCCAGAACTGCGCCAACTGCTCGCTCTACCAGGGCAAGGCCGCTGACGCGATGGGCGGCTGCCCGATCTTCGCGGGCAAGCAGGTGGCCGCCAAGGGCTGGTGCAGCGCCTGGGTCAAGAAGGCCTGATCAGGCTGAAGCCTGTGGTCGGCCGCCATGGCCGGCCACCCGCACCGGGGCGCGCCACACTCGCCGCGCCACCGGTACCGCCCGGGGTCACCCGGCCGGCAATTCCCCCAGAAATGCCAGCAGCAGACGATTGACCTCGTCGGCGGCTTCCTGCTGCACCCAGTGGCCCGCATCGGGCACGATGTGGCAGCCCCGGATGCCGGGCAGCGTCTTGGGGAAACTCTCGATCTGCTGGCGCGACGCCGGGAACTTCAGCACGCCATCGCGGCTGCCCGCGATGAACAGCGACGGCTGATGGATGACGCAGCCATGCCAGGGCGCGGTCAGGCGCCAGTTGCGGGTGAGGTTGCGATACCAGTTCAGCCCGCCGCGAAAGCCCGCCCGGGCGAACTCGCCCGTGTACCAGTCGAGATCGGCCTCGCTCAGCCAGCCCGGCAGCACCGCGGGATCGGCGGTGTTGGTCAGCACGCCGCCGTTTGGCGGCAACTGGGCGAATCCCTTGTCGGGCTGGTCGAGGTCGCCGCTGGCGGTGAAGTAGAGGCGGCGCAGCGAGGCCCGCGGATCGGCGTCGAGCTCGGCCTCGGCCACACCGGGCTCCTGAAAGTACTGCATGTAGAAGCGCGTGATGCCCAGCTTGCCCAGCGCCGAGAGCAGGTCGATGCCGCCACGCGGCGCCCAGGGCACGCTCAGCCCGGCCACCGCCCGGAACAGGTCCGGTCGGAGCAGCGCGCAGTGCCAGGCCACCGGGGCGCCCCAGTCATGGCCGACCACCACCGCCTGCGTGGCGCCGAGCTCGCGCACCAGCGCGACCATGTCGCCGACCAGGTCGAGGATGCTGTAGCGATCGATCTCGGCCGGCGCATCGGTGCCGCCATAGCCGCGCATGTCGGGCGCGACGCAGCGCCAGCCGGCCTGCGCCAGCGCGAGCATCTGGTGCCGCCACGAGTACCAGCTCTCGGGCCAGCCGTGGCAGAAGAGCACCAGCGGGCCGCTGCCGCACTCGGCATAGCGTTGCGTGATGCCGTTGGCGACAACGGTCTGCAGGCGGATGCCATCGATGGGGGAAGGAATCATGAGCGCTCGGGCCAGTCTGAGGGTGATGGGTCGGGCCACCCGCGCCCCGGCGCGCAGCCGGGGCGCGGGGGTGAGGGTCAGGTACGCAGGATGACCTTGCCGAAGTGCCGGTTGGCGCGCAGATGGGCCAGCGCCTGCGGGGCCTGCTCCAGAGGGAACACGCTGTCCACCGGCAGGCCGATGGCGCCGCTGGCCAGCGGCTCGGCCAGGTCGGCGATCATGCGCCGGTTGATCTCGCGCACCTCGGCCACCGAGCGGGTGCGGAAGGTGACGCCCACATAGGTGATGCGGCGCAGGGCGTGCAGGTCGAAGTCGAACTCGGCGCGCATGCCGCCGAGCCGGCCCACGTTCACGATGCGCCCGAGGATGCGGGTGGCATGCAGGTTGGGCGTGGCCAGCGCGCCGGAGACCTGGTCGATCACGAGGTCGACGCCCCGACCGCCGGTGGCCTCGAGCAGTTGCGCCACCCAGCCCGGGTCGGTGGAATCGAGCGCGAGCTGCGCGCCGAAGTCGGCCAGCCGGGCGCGGCGGCCGGGATCGGTGGAGGTGCCGGCCACCAGCGCGGCGCCGCGCCAGCGGGCGATCTGCAGGGCCATCAGCCCCACGCCCGAGCTCGCGCCCTGGATCAGCACCGTGCCGCCCGGCGCGAGCTGGCCATGGGTGATCACCGCATCGTGCATGGTCTGCAGGGCCACCGGCAGGCCCGCCGCCTGCTCGAAGCCCATGGCCGCCGAGGGGATGGGCATGACGCGGCCGTGATCGCTCACCGCGTACTCGGCGAAGGCGCTGCCGCCCGAGCCCATCACGCGGTCGCCCTCGCGCAGGCCTGTCACGGCGGCACCGGTGCGCACGACCTCGCCGGCCCACTCCAGGCCGAGCACCGCCCCCGCGCCGCCGGCCGCGCCATGGCGCAGCCCGGCCGCCATGCCGAGATCGGCGCGATTCAGGCCGCAGGCCCGCACCCGGACCAGCACCTCGTGCTCCCCCGGTACCGGCATGGGCACGTCATCGGCGAGCGCCGGCCCGCCGGGCCCCACTACCACGGCCCTCATGACCGCGCCCCGCCCAGCGGCGGCAGGTGCAGGCAGGCGATGCCGTGCGCGTCACCGGGCACCTGCGGATAGCGCTGGAGCACCAGCGGATCGTGGCCGGGGATGACATGGTCGGCGGAATCGGCCTCGCGAAACAGCCGGCGATGGCCGTCGAGCATGTCGGCCACGTTGTAGACGATCGGGAAGGGGCGCGCCGATTCCATGTTCTCGTAGTAGTGGCTGGCATCGGAGGCCAGCACCACCGTGCCGCGGGCGGTGCGCACGCGCACCGACTGCAGGCCCCGGGTATGGCCGCCGATCAGCATCACCGACACCCCGGGGGCGATGTCGGCATCGCCGTCGTGGAACTGCACGCGGTCGGCATACACATGGCGGATCAGGTCGGTGACATCCTGGACATCGTAGGCATGGCGCAGCGGGCCGTGGCACATGCAGCGCCCGGTGGCGAAGGACACCTCGGCGTCCTGCACATGGAAGCGGGCCCTGGGCAGCTTGCCGATGTTGCCGGCGTGGTCGTAGTGCAGGTGGGTGATGATCACGTCGGTGACCGCCTCGGGCGCGACACCGAGCGCGGCCAGCGCGGCGATCGGGCAGCGGCGCAGGCGTCGCTCGCGCCGCTGCGCGGCCTCGGCGCCGAAGCCGGTGTCCACCAGGATGATCCGGCCCGGCGCGCGCAGCAGCCAGACATAGAAGTCCATGGGCATGGGCCCGTCGTGCTCGTCGCGCACGATGAAGTTGGCACTGCGATTGCGCTCGTGGCTGGCGTAGCGCACGGCGTAGATTTCCCAGTTGATGTCGGCGTCGGTCATCGCATCCTCCCGCCGGCAGTGTAGTGCCCGGGCCGGGGCTGTCCATCGCCGCCGCGCGGCGCCGTTCCGAAGCGGTGCCGGGCGCGATCGCACCGATGCTAGAGTGCACGGGCATCGTGTCCGATCGCGGAGGCCCGTCCGATGAGCTTCGAATGGCCCAGGCTGCTGTGGCTGCTCGCCCTGCTGCCACTGTGCGTGCTCGGCCATGTCTGGTTTCTGCGGCGCCAGCAGGCCATCGCCCGCGCCTGGCCGGGCCTGATCGGGCCGGCCGAGCCCGCCGCCGGGCCGCTGGGCAGGCTGAACGCCCACCTGCCCGCCCTGCTGCTGCTGGCCGCGCTGGGCTGCGGGCTGTTCGCGCTGTCCCGGCCGCAGGCGCCCATCGTGCTGCCCTCGCAGCAGCAGACCGTGATGCTGGCGCTCGATGTGTCGCTGAGCATGCGCGCCCGCGATGTCGAGCCCGACCGCTTCACCGCGGCCCGCGGCGCGGCGCGGGCCTTCATCCAGGACATGCCCGATGACGTGCGGGCCGGCATCGTCGCCTTCGCCGGCACCGCCACGCTGGCGCAGCAGCCCACCGCGCGGCGCGAAGACCTGCTCGCTGCCATCGACCGCCTGGAGATGCAGCGCGGCACCGCCACCGGCAACGCGCTGGTGGTGGCGCTGGCCACGCTGTTCCCCGATCACGGGCTCGACCTCGCCGCCATGCAGTACGGCAGCGCGCGCCCCGGCGCCGAGCGCGCGCCCGCGGCCAAGCCCTTCAAGGCGGTGGAGCCGGGGTCGCATCCCTCGGCGGCGATCATCCTGCTCAGCGACGGCCGGCGCACCACCGGGGTCGACCCGATCGCCGCGGCGCGCCTGGCCGCCGAGCGCGGCGTGCGGGTGTACACCGTGGGCATCGGCACGGTGCAGGGCGGCGAGGTCGACTTCGGCGGCATGTCGATGTACATGCGACTGGACGAGGAGGCGCTCAAGACCATCGCCGGCATGACCGCGGGCGAGTACCGGTATGCGGCCACCGCCGACGATCTTCGCAAGGTCTACCAGGGGCTGAGCTCGCGGCTGGTGCTCGAGCGGCGCCACACCGAGCTCAGCTTCGCCTTCGCGGCGCTGTCCGCGCTGCTGGCGAGCGCCTCGGCGGGGCTGTCGCTGTGGCGGCGCGGGCGGCTTTTCTGAGCCTGAGCCTGAGCCTGAGCCTGCCGGGCCGGGCGTCGCGCAGCGCCTTGCGCCGGCGCCGCTGACAGCCCGCCGGGGCGTTCAGCGCGCCCGCGTGCGCACCAGGCTCACCCGATGGGCCTGCAGACCCTCGGCCGCCGACTCGACGATGAAGCGCACCGCCATGCCTGGCGCCACGCGCTCGAAGTCGCCGTTGGCCAGGCTGGCGCGCCCGAAGTAGTACTCGCCGCCCTGGGCGGTGCGGATGAATCCGAAGCCGCCCTCGGCGTCCAGGCGGTCGATCACGCCGTCCAGACGCTCGGGATGCGACTTCAGTTCGCCGCGCTGCTGGCGCACCGTCTCGTCGAGCCGGTGCCGCATGTCGTCGAAGGCGTCGCGCAGCGCGATGTAGGCATCCTCGTCGGCCACCCGGTCGACCACCAGCTCGCGCCCCGGCAGGGTGAGGTCGATGCGCACGCTCACCGGCCGGCCCTGCCGGCTGTGCCGCGCGCCCAGCTCCAGCGCCACCCGGCAGGCCGTGATGTCGGGCGCCAGACGCTCGAGCCGCGCCGCGCGCGAGCGCACCGCCGCCTCGAGGGCATCGGAACGGTCCATGCCGAGAAACTGGATCTGCAGGGGCAAGCGCATGGGACGCAACTCCACGGTGGAAACACAGGCGGGCCGGCGCGCCGGCGCGTCGGGCAGGTTCTGGAGGATCAGCCGGGCCAGCGACTCGAGCTCGGCGCTGCACAGGGCGAAGACATCGCCCACCGCCACCGCGCCGGTCGGGCGGCCGGCGCGGTCGACCACGGGAGCGAGGGGCTCGTCGGGACGGGGCAGCGGCATGCTCAGCCTCCGGCCGCCAGGACCTGCGGCGACGGGAGCGGCGCGGGCGCGACCAGCGCGGCCCGGATCGCATCGTCGACATGCTCGAGCCACACCAGGGCCAGATCGGCGCGGCTTGCCACCGGCACGTCAACGAGATCCTTGCGGTTGCGCGCCGGCAGCAGCACCGTGGCGATGCCGGCGCGCCGCGCCGCGAGCACCTTCTCCTTGATGCCGCCCACCGGCAGCACCAGACCGCGCAGGCTGATCTCGCCGGTCATGGCCACGTCGTGACGGGCCGCCCGCCCGGTGAAGAGCGACGCCAGCGCGATGAACATCGCCACCCCGGCGCTCGGGCCGTCCTTGGGAATGGCGCCCGCCGGCACGTGCAGGTGCACATCCACCCCGTCGAAGGCCAGCGCCGACAAGCCGAGCGCGGGCGCGCTGGACTTCACCAGGGTGAGCGCCGCCTGGGCGCTCTCCTTCATGACGCTGCCGAGCTGGCCGGTGAGGATCAGGCGCCCCTCCCCGGCCATGCGGGTGGCCTCCACGAACAGGATGTCGCCGCCCGCCGGGGTCCAGGCCAGGCCGGTGGCCACGCCCGGCAGGCCGCTGCGCAGCGCGGTCTCATGCTCGAAGCGGGCAGGCCCGAGGATGTCGGCGAGCGCGGCGGCGTCGACCGTCGAGTCGCTGGCATCGCCCTGCGCCACGCGGGTGGCGGCGTGGCGCATCACCCGGCCGATCTCGCGCTCGAGCTGGCGTACCCCGGCCTCGCGAGTGTAGTGCGACACCAGCAGCGCCAGCGCGTCGTCGGTGAGCTGGCACTGCGGGCCAAGCAGCCCGGCGGCCTGCAACTGCCGCGGCACGAGATGGACCCGCGCGATCTGCAGCTTCTCCTCCTGCGTGTAGCCGGGCAGCTCGATCACCTCCATGCGATCGCGCACCGCGGCGGGCACCTGGTCCATGACGTTGGCGGTGGCGATGAACACCACCCGGCTGAGGTCGAAGGGCACGCCCAGGTAGTTGTCACGAAAGCTGCCGTTCTGCTCCGGATCGAGTACCTCGAGCAGCGCGGCCGAGGGATCGCCGTGGGCGCTGGCCGACAGCTTGTCGACCTCGTCGAGCATCATCACGCAGTCGCGCGAGCCGGCCTTGCGCAGGCCCTGCACCAGGTTGCCGGGCAGCGCCCCGATGTAGGTGCGACGATGGCCCCGGATCTCGGCCTCGTCGTGGACCCCACCGAGCGACACCCGCACGAAGGGCCGCTGCAGCGCGCGCGCGATGCTCTGCCCGAGCGAGGTCTTGCCCACCCCGGGCGGCCCGGCAAAGCACAGGATGGGCGCGCGTCCGGTGGGATTGAGCTTGCGCACCGCCAGGAACTCGATGATGCGCTGCTTGATGCGCTCCAGGCCGTGGTGGTCGGCATCGAGGATCTGCCGCGCCTTGACCAGGTCGATCGGCGCCTCGGCCGGCTCGGCCCAGGGCAGCTCGGTGAGCCATTCGAGATAGGTGCGCAGCATCGCGTGCTCGCCGGAGGACTCGTTGCTGCGACGCAGCCGGCCGAGCTCCTTGCGGGCGTGAACCTGCACGTCGGCGGGCATGCCCACCCGGGCGATCGCCTCCTCGAGCTGGCGGGTGTCCTCGTCGCCGTCGCCGGCCTCGCCGAGTTCCTTCTGGATGGTCTGCAGCTGCTCGCGCAGCAGGAAGCGGCGCTCGCGATCGTCGATCTGCTCGCGGGTGCGGTCGCGGATCTCCTGCGACAGCCGCAGCACCTCGATGCGCCGCATGACGATCGCGAGCACCCGCTGCAGGCGCTCGTCCACGTCCACGGTCTCGAGCAGCGTCTGCTTCTCGGCGACGTCGGCGTCGAGCAGGCCGGCCACGATGTCGGCGAGATGCCCGGGGGCGCGCGGCGTCTGCAGCGAGTGGGCCAGCTCGGCCGGCACGCCGGGCAGCAGGGTGAGGATCTCGGTGGCCTTCTCGCGCAGCTGGATCGCCAGCGCCTCGGCGCGGGTGGAGACCGCGGCCGGCTCCTCGATGGGCACGATGCGCGCAGCCAGGAACGGGTGACCCTCGACCAGCGACACGATGCGCATGCGCTGCACGCCCTGACAGATCAGGTGCAGCGGCTCGCTCTGCGGATCGCCCACCTGCGCCACCCGGGCCACCGTTCCGACCTCGAACAGCCCGTCCTGGCCGGGTTCGTCGGTCTGTGCCTCGCGCTGCAGCACGATGCCCAGCGAGGCGCCGCCGGCCAGCGCATGGCGCACCGCCGCGATCGAGCGCACCCGCCCCACGGTGATCGGCAGCAGCACCTGCGGGAACAGCACGACATTGCGCATCGGCACCAGAGCGAGCGCATCGGCCGGCAAGGGCTGCGCCGGCCCGCTCATCGCACGGGCTCCGCCAGGGGCCGGCGCCGGCTGCGGCCGCTCATGCCGGCACCCCGTGCGCCGCGAGCAGCGGCTCGGCCTGCCGCTCGCCGATCAGGCGCAGGAATTCGTCGAGCCGGGCGCCGTACTGACGCCAGACGATCTCGTGCTCGCGCAGGGCGAGCGTGGCCACCGGCGTGCGGCCGCACAGCGCGGCCATGTCACGCAGCACCGACGCGCCACCCGGCCAGCGGCTGGTGCAGAAGAGCGCGATGGCCGGGAGCTGGCCGGTGTGGGCGTGCAGGTAGCTGCGCACCGGGCCGCAGACGCTGCGACTCCACACCGGCGTGCCGATCACCACCAGATCGTAGTCGGCCGGCCGTCGCAGGCTGGGGGCGATCGCCGGGCGCACGCCGGCGATCGCCCCCAGCCCATCGAGCAGGTCGCCCCAGGCGCCCGCTCGGGGGTCGCGCGCGACGATCTCCTCGATCTCGGCGTCGCAGCCCTCGGCGATCTCCTCGGCGATGCGGCGGGTGTTGCCGGTCTTGGAGTGATGGACGACCAGGATTCTCGGCACTCGGTGCTCCAGGAAGGACGCGAACGGCCGCCGCGGTGGCGGGCCAGCGCAGTGTGTCTTCCGGGCCCGGCGACCGGCTGAGCCTGCTCAAGCCCGGCCTCCCGGGCGTGACATCGGGCTGCGCAGGCGCAGGCCGCGGGCCGGCAGCGGCCTGCCCCTCGCGGGCCGACAGGCACGGCCGGCCACCCGGATACTGTGTTTAAATACAGTATCCGGGTGGCCCTGTTCTCCTGCCATGCACCCCTACGCCGAACTGCACTGCGTCAGCAACTTCAGCTTCCTGCGCGGCGCCTCGCACGCCGAGGAGCTGGTCGCGCGGGCGCTGCGGCAAGGCTATGCGGCGCTGGCCATCACCGATGAATGCTCCCTGGCCGGCGTGGTGCGGGCTCACCTGGCCGCCCGCGAGCAGGGGCTGCCGCTGATCATCGGCGCCGAGTTCAGCCTGCAGACCGTCTTCCATCTGCCGTCGCCACCGCCCCAGGCCCGCCCCGAAACCGGCCCTCCCCGGCTGGTGCTGCTCGCGCGCACGCGCGAGGGCTACGGCCATCTCGCCGAGCTCATCACCCGGGCACGAATGCGCGCGCCCAAGGGCCACTACCAGCTGCTGGCCGCCGACCTCGATGGCGGGGTGCCGGGCTGCTCGGCCCTGCTGGTGCCCTCGCCGTGGGTGGCGCTGGTCAGCGCCGATCAGCCCGCGCCGGGCATGGGCGGGCCCAGCCTGCTGCAGCAGGCGCGCTGGCTGCGCGAGCGCTTCGGCGCCCATGCCTGGCTGGCGGCCGAGCTGCTGCTGCGCGGTCATGACGGCGCCCTGCTCGAGCGCCTGCGGCAGGCCGGCGAGCACGCCGGGCTGCGGCTGGTGGCCGCCGGCGATGTCCACTTCCACGTGCGCTCGCGCAAGCGGCTGCAGGACACCCTCACCGCCATCCGCCTCGGTCGGCCCCTGCCCGAGCTGGGCACCGCCCTGGCGCCCAATGCCGAGCAGCACCTGCGCAGCCGCCTGCGGCTGGCGCAGATCTACCCGCCGGCCCTGCTCGAGGAAACCCTCGAGGTGGCCGCGGGCTGCGGCTTCAGCCTCGACGAGCTGCGCTACGAGTACCCGCGCGAGATCGTCCCGGAGGGCCACACCCCCAGCAGCTGGCTGCGCGCCCTCACCCTCGAGGGCATCGGCCTGCGCTATCCCGAGGGCGCGCCGGCCGCGGTGCGGGCCCAGGTCGAGCATGAACTCGCGCTCATCGCCGAGCTGCGCTACGAGCCCTACTTCCTCACCGTCGCCGACATCGTCCGGTTCGCGCGCGAGCGCGGCATCCTGTGTCAGGGCCGCGGCTCGGCCGCCAATTCGGCGGTGTGCTATTGCCTGGGCATCACCGAGGTAGATCCGGCCCGCATGAGCGTGCTCTTCGAGCGCTTCATCAGCCGCGAGCGCAACGAGCCGCCCGACATCGACATCGACTTCGAGCACCAGCGCCGCGAGGAGGTCATCCAGTACCTGTACCAGCGCTACGGCCGAGACCGCGCCGCGCTGGCGGCCACCGTGGTCACCTACCGCATCCGCTCGGCGCTGCGCGATGTCGGCCGCGCCCTGGGCATCGACGCGCAGCGCGTCGACCGGCTCACTCGCTCGCAGCAGTGGTGGGACGGCAACGGCCTGAACCCGCAGCGGCTCACCGACAACGGCTTCCACCCCGAGGCCCCGCTGGTGCGGCACTGGACCGAGCTCAGCGGCACGCTGGCCGGCTTCCCGCGGCATCTCTCGCAGCACAGCGGCGGCTTCGTGATCGCGCAAGACCGCCTCACCCGGCTGGTGCCGGTCGAGAACGCCGCCATGAGCGGGCGCAGCGTCATCCAGTGGGACAAGGACGACCTCGACGCCCTCGGCCTGCTCAAGGTCGACGTGCTCGCGCTGGGCATGCTCTCGGCGATCCGGCGCGCGCTCACGCTGATCGGCGAGCGCCGCGGCCAGCCCTTCCGCATCCAGGACATCCCCGCCGAAGACCCGGCCACCTACGAGATGCTGTCGCGCGCCGACAGCGTCGGGGTGTTCCAGGTCGAGTCCCGCGCCCAGATGACCATGCTGCCGCGGCTGCGCCCGCGCTGCTTCTACGACCTGGTCATCGAGGTCGCCATCGTGCGCCCCGGCCCCATCCAGGGCGGCATGGTCCATCCCTACCTGCGTCGCCGCCAGGGGCTCGAGCCGGTCACCTACCCCCAGGAGGCCATCAAGCCGGCGCTGGAGCGCACCCTGGGCGTGCCGATCTTCCAGGAGCAGGTGATGCAGATCGCCATGCTGGCCGCCGGCTTCTCGGCCGGCGAGGCCGACGCCCTGCGCCGTTCCATGGCCGCCTGGCGGCGCAAGGGCGGGCTCGCGCCCTTCGAGGCCCGACTCACCGAGGGCATGCTCGCGCGCGGCTACAGCCGCGAGTTCGCCCAGAACCTGTTCCGCCAGATCCAGGGCTTTGGCGAATACGGCTTCCCCGAGTCGCACGCGGCCAGCTTCGCGCTGCTGGTCTATGTCAGCGCCTGGATCAAGCGCCACGAGCCCGCCGCCTTCCTGGCCGCGCTGCTCGACAGCCAGCCCATGGGCTTCTACGCGCCGGCGCAACTGGTGCGCGACGCGCGCGAGCACGGGGTCGCGGTGCGCGCGGTGGATGTCCTGCTGAGCGAGGCGCATTGCAGCCTCGAACCCGACAGCGGCGAGCCGGCCTGGGCCGCGGGCCACCCCCACGAGGCCGGCGCGCAGCCGGCGGTGCGGCTGGGCCTGAACCAGATCCGGGGCCTGTCGGCCCAGGCCGCCGAGCGCCTGGTGCAGGCGCGCGCCCGGCGCCTGGCGGCAGCCCCGGCGCACGGTTTCGCCTTCGACAGCGTCGAGGACCTCGCCCGGGCCGCGGCGCTGGGCGCGGCCGACCTCAAGGCCCTGGCC
This sequence comes from Burkholderiales bacterium, assembly GCA_037146935.1. Taxonomy (GTDB): domain Bacteria; phylum Pseudomonadota; class Gammaproteobacteria; order Burkholderiales; family Burkholderiaceae_E; genus Quisquiliibacterium. The sequence continues at coordinate 58,477 of JBAWWD010000011.1, read as the reverse complement.
GATGCCGGCGCGCTGGCGCCGCTGGCCGGGCACCGTGGCGCGGCCCACTGGGAGGTGGCCGGTGTGCAGACCCTGCCCGCGCTGCTCGCGCCCGCCGGCTTCGACGAAGCCCCGCCCGTGCTGCCCGAGCCCCCCGAGGCCCACGACATCCTGGCCGACTACCGCGCCATCGGGCTGTCGATGGGCCGGCATCCGCTGGCGCTGCTGCGCGGCCAGCTCGGGCGCTATCAGGTGCAGCCCGCCGGGGTGCTCAGGGGCTATCCCGCCGGGCGCCTGGCCCGGGCCAGCGGCCTGGTCACCCACCGGCAACGGCCCGGCACCGCCAAGGGCACGATGTTCATCACCCTCGAGGACGAGACCGGCACGGTCAACGTGATCGTCTGGCCCGACATCCTCGAGCGCTATCGCCAGGAGATCCTCGGGGCGCGTCTCATGACGGTGTATGGCATCTGGCAGACCGATGCCGCCACCGGCGGCCGCGTCACCCACCTGGTGGCCCGTCGGGTGGCCGACCACAGTGCGCTGCTCGGCCGGCTCGCCACCCGCAGCCGCGACTTCCACTGACCCGCGTGGCCAGCGCGCCGGCAGGCGACGGGGTGCTCGCGGGTCTCAGCCCGGCTTGCGGGCGGTGAACATCAGGCTGCGCGCGGTGAGCAAGGTGCGCGAGCCCATCTGCGCCAGCACCGCGGCACACTCCTGGTAGACCGCGGCGTCATAGCGCCGCACCCGCCGCTCACCGGCGCGGCGCATCAGCGCCAGCAGCGGTCGCCCCAGGTGATAGAGCCAGCGCGACAGGCCCTTCTCCTTGTCCACGTGGTAGACCGGCGGGGCGAAACCGCTGCGGCGAAGCGCGTAGTCGTAGTAGGCCGCATGCAGCGGCATGATGTGGCCGCAGATCCGGCCGGCATTCTCGGGGCGGATCGAGGGCGGCTCGTAGATCTCGAAGAAGCCGGTGAAGAGGTAGCGCAGCCGCGACGCGAGGTGCAGGGTGTTCGGCGTGGACAGCAGCAGGGTGCCGCCCGGCGCCAGCAGCCGGAAGCATTCGTCGATGAAGTCGTAGGGGTTGCGCAGGTGCTCGATCACCTCGATGGAGTAGATCAGGTCGAACGAGCCATCGGCAAAGGGCAGCCGCCGGTTGAAGTCGGCCTCCTGGAAGGGCACCTCGGTGGCGTGGAACCACGAGGCCGCGAGATCGGTGGCCAGCAGATGGCCGGCCGCCGGCAGGCCACGCTCACCCAGCGCCTGGCCCACCCGGCGAGCGAGGTGCCCGCGGCCGGCACCGAGATCGAGGACCCGGATGCCGGGCCGCAGCGCCGCGGCCACGAGTTCGAATGCCTTGTCGTTCGTGCGCTGGTGCGATGCCGAGGCAATGCGAGGCAATGGCGCGTTCATGCTGCCCTCAGGTTGGGATAGCGCACATGTTCCACCAGATCCTGGGTTTCCCGCGAGGGGGCAGGCGTGATCAGGCTCACCAGCACGATCACCGCGAAGCCCAGCGGCACGCCGAACACCCCCGCCGAGATCGGCTGGATGTCCCACCACAGCGAGGTCACCGGCACGGACTTCGGAATGCCGTGGAACATCTCCCGCAGCCAGGGCTGGTTGAGCGCCATGTAGTAGAAGGTGATCGCCACACCGGCCAGCATGCCCAGGGAGGCGGCGATGCCGGTGGTGCGCTTCCAGAAGATGCCCAGCACCAGCGCCGGGAAGAACCCGGCGGCCGCCAGCGAGAAGGCCGCCGACACCAGGAACAGGATGTCCGCCGGCTTCTGCGCAGCCACCAGCGCCGCCAGCACCGCCACCACCAGCAGCAGCACCTTGGAGAGCAGCACGCGGCGCGAGGTGGGCGCGTTCGGATCGATCATCTTGTAGTAGAGATCGTGCGACAGGGCGTTGGCGATGGTGAGCAGCAGCCCGTCGGCGGTGGACAGCGCCGCCGCCAGACCGCCGGCCGCGACCAGGCCCGAGATCACGTAGGGCAGCCCCGCGATCTCCGGCGTGGCCAGCACCACGATGTCGCCACCGATGCTGATCTCGGCCAGCTGCACGATGCCGTCCCGGTTGACATCGACCACCGAGAGCAGCGACGGGTCCACCTTGGTCCAGCTCTGGATCCACGCCGGCAGGCTGGCGAATGCCGTGCCCACCACATCGTTGTAGACCACGTGCTTCACCAGCACCGCCAGCGCCGGCGCCGTGAAGTAGAGCAGGAAGATGAAGAACAGCGACCAGGTCACCGAGGTGCGCGCCTCCCTCACCGACGGGGTGGTGTAGTAGCGCATCAGGATGTGCGGCAATGCCGCCGTGCCCACCATCAGGCAGAACACCAGCGCCAGGAAGTTGCGCCGCGAGATGTCGCGCGCCTTCTCGTCCTTGCCCGGGAAGGCCTCGCCATGCCGCAGCGGCGGATTGGCCCGCGCCGCCGCCGCCTTGTCGCGGGTCCAGGCCGTCCTTGCCTCGGCCTCGGACCGCGGGTACTTCGCCAGCGCCTCCTCGGCCTTGCGCAGGGCCTCGGCATCACTGGCGGCACGCGCGTCGGCCACCGCCTTCTCCAGCCCGATCTTGCCCACGCCGTAGGCGCTCGGATCCTTCAGCCGGGCATCGGCGTCGACCGCGCGCTTCCTGAAGATCTCCCGGACCTCCTTCTCCTTGGGATCGTCGGCGAGCTTCTTCTCGATCTGGGTGACCTTCTCGAGCTGCGCGCCGTAGACCAGCTGCGGCACGGGCACCCCGGTCTGCTTGACCGACAGCCAGACCACCGGGATCAGGTAGGCGATGATCAGGATGATGTACTGCGCCACCTGGGTCCAGGTGACCGCCTTCATGCCGCCCAGGAAGGAGCACACCAGGATGCCGGCCAGGCCCAGGAAGATGCCGATGGTGAAGTCCACGCCCGAGAGCCGGGTGGTGATCAGGCCCACGCCGTAGATCTGCGCAACCACATAGGTGAACGAGCACAGGATCGCGATGGCGATGCCGATCAGCCGCGGCACATGGCCGCCATAGCGCGCGCCAAGGAAGTCCGGAATGGTGAACTGCCCGAACTTGCGCAGGTAGGGCGCGAGGAACAGGGCCACCAGGACGTAGCCGCCGGTCCAGCCCATGATGAAGGCCAGGCCGTTGAAGCCCTGCAGGTACAGGCCGCCCGCCATGCCGATGAACGAGGCCGCGCTCATCCAGTCGGCGCCGGTGGCCATGCCGTTGAACATCGCGGGCACCCGCCGCCCGGCCACGTAGTACTCGGCCGCGTCGTTGGTGCGGCTCATGATGCCGATGCCGGCATAGAGCAGCACCGTGGCCGCGAGGAACACATAGCCGATGGTGGCGCGGGGCAGCCCCATCTGCTCGAGGATCGCCAGCATCACCACGAAGACGACGAAGCCGCCGGTGTACCAGCTGTAGACCTTCTTGAGCTGCGCGTTGAAGGCCTTCTGGATCTGGGCGGCGCTCATTGCTCGTCGTCCTCGTCGACGCCGTACTCGCGGTCGAGCCGGTTCATGTAGCGGGCGTAGAACCAGATGATCAGCACATAGATGATCAGCGACCCCTGCGCCGCCATGTAGAACGAGAACGGCCAGCCGAAGAAGTCGAAGTTCAGGTCGCGGGCGTAGTAAGCCATGACGAAGGTGACCACGAACCAGACCGCCAGCAGGATGCCGGTGATGCTCAGGTTCTTCCTCCAGTACTCCTGGTGTCGCGCGGTGAGCGCCATGATCTTCTCCGTGTCACGTCCGTGATCGATCGGCTCGATCATCTCACCGGCCCGAGACCGGTCTCGCGCTCGAGCTGGCGCGCCACCTGCGGCTCGAACCCGGCCAGCCTGCGGATCACCCCGCGCGCCTTCTCGGGCTCGCCGCTGCGCACATACGCGTGGGCGAGCTGATACCAGCCAAAGGGGCTCATCGGCTGCAGTTCGGTGTTTCGTCGCAGCAGGGGGATCGCCTCGGGCACGCGCTCGAGCCTGATGAGCGACAGGGCCTTGCCGTACCAGGCGCGATCGAGCCTCTGATCGAGGGCGAGCGCCCGGTCGAAGCTGGCCAGGGCGGCGTGGTGCTCGCCCTGCGCCTGCTGCAGGAAGCCCAGGTTGAACCAGCCGGCGGCCTGCGCGGCATCAAGGGCGAGCGAGGCCTGCAGGGCCGCGATGGCCTCGTCGCGTCGGCCGGCGCCGGCGAGCAGGTGGGCGATCGCCGCCAGCGGTCGGGCATCGGCCGGACGCGAGCGCCGCACCGCGCGCCAGTGGTCCAGGGCGATCTCATGGCGCCCGAGCAGCGACGCCCCGATGGCGAGCTGGCGATGGCACCAGGCCTTGAGCGGGGCGAGCATGCGCTCAGCCCCCGGCGCGCGGCATCAGCCGGATGCCGTCGAACACCAGCACCCATACCCAGAAGAGCAGCAGGAAGGCCACCAGCGGCAGGTGCCGGTCGGCGATGCGGGCAGGCGTGATCACCCGGGTGAGACGGGTGACTGGCGAGGTGAGAAAGCGCACCGCCCGGTAGACCGGGTTGCGCTCATGCCCGCCGAAGCTCAGCAGGAAGATGCCGCCCTGCGCGATCAGCAGGCAGGCGGCGAATTCGACCAGGCCCTTGCCCAGGCCTGCGATGTCCGGCATGCGGGTCTCCTGCGGGCGCCCGGCTCTTGGCGGCCGGTGCGCCCTGGCTGCGGTGCTGCCTACTGGCTCTGCTTGAGCTGCTCCAGGATGGCCGGGTTCTCGAGGGTGGAGACATCCTGGGTGATGGCCTCGCCCTTGGCGATGGCGCGCAGCAGCCGCCGCATGATCTTGCCCGAGCGGGTCTTGGGCAGATTGTCACCGAAGCGGATGTCCTTGGGCTTGGCGATCGGGCCGATCTCCTTGCCCACCCAGTTGCGAAGCTCGTTGGCGATGCGCGTGGCATCCGCGCCCGAGGGCCGCGCCTGCTTGAGCACCACGAAGGCGGCGATCGCCTCGCCGGTGAGGTCATCGGGCCGGCCCACCACCGCAGCCTCGGCCACCAGCGGGTTGGCCACCAGCGCCGACTCGATCTCCATGGTGCCCATGCGGTGGCCCGACACGTTGAGCACGTCGTCGATGCGGCCGGTGATGGTGAAGTAGCCGGTGTCCTTGTTGCGCACCGCGCCGTCGCCGGCGAGGTAGCAGCCCTTGAGCTCCTCGGGGAAGTAGCTCTTGCGGAAGCGCTCCGGGTCACCCCAGATGGTGCGGATCATCGAGGGCCAGGGCTTCTTGACCACCAGCAGGCCGCCCTGCCCGTTGGGCATGTCGTTGGCGGTCTCGTCGACGATCGCCGCGGCAATGCCCGGCAGCGGCAGGGTGCACGAGCCCGGCACCAGCGGCGTGGCGCCCGGCAGCGGCGTGATCATGTGCCCGCCGGTCTCGGTCTGCCAGAAGGTGTCGACGATCGGGCAGCGGCCGCCGCCCACCTGGGTGTGGTACCACATCCAGGCCTCGGGGTTGATCGGCTCGCCCACCGAGCCGAGCAGCCGCAGGCTGGAGAGATCGAAGTGGCGCGGATGGGTGGCCGGGTCGGCGTCGCAGGCCTTGATCAGCGAGCGGATCGCGGTGGGCGCCGTGTAGAAGATGCTCGCCTTGTGCCGCGCGATCATGGTCCAGAAGCGCGAGGCGTTCGGCCAGGTGGGCACGCCCTCGAACACGATCTGGGTGGCGCCGCAGGCCAGCGGGCCGTAGGCCACGTAGGTATGGCCGGTGACCCAGCCGATGTCGGCCGTGCACCAGAAGACATCGTCGGGCTTGATGTCGAAGGTCCACCGGGTGGTGAGCATCGCGTGCAGGATGTACCCGCCCGAGGAATGCTGCACGCCCTTGGGCTTGCCGGTGGAGCCCGAGGTGTACAGGATGAACAGCGGGTGCTCCGCGCTCACCCACTGCGGTTCGCAGGTGTCGGCCTGACCGGCCTCGACCTGCGCCCAGGTGAGATCGCGCCCGGCCTGCATGGTGACCGCCGCGCCGGTGCGCTGATAGACCACCACGGTGCGGATCGACTCGCAGCCGCCCAGGCCGAAGGCCTCGTCGACCGCCGGCTTCAGGGGGATGGCCTTGCCGCCGCGCATCTGGCCATCGGCGCAGATGACGAGGCTGGCGCCGGCATCCTGGATGCGCTCCTGGAGGCTCTTGGCCGAGAACCCGCCGAAGACCACCGAATGGATGATGCCCAGGCGGGCGCAGGCCTGCATGGCCACCACGCCCTCGATGGACATCGGCATGTAGATGATGGCGCGCTCGCCCTTGCTGAAACCCAGCGCCTTCAGGCCATTGGCGAAGCGGCAGACCCGCTGGTGGAGCTCGCCATAGGTGACCCGCGTGACCGCGCCGTCGTCGGCCTCGAAGATGATGGCGGTCTTGTGCTCGGTGGGGGTGCCGAGATGGCGATCGAGACAGTTGTAGGAGACGTTGAGCTCGCCGTCCTCGAACCACTTGTAGAACGGCGCCGAGGAGTCATCGAGCGAGCGGGTGAAGGGCTTGTGCCAGAGCACCTGCTCGCGGGCCAGGCGCGCCCAGAAACCGGCATGGTCCTGCTCGGCCTCGGCGCACAATGCCCGGTACTGCTCCATGCCGGAGATGGTGGCCCGCCGGGCGAACTCCGCCGGGGGCGCGAACACCCGGGTCTCCTGCATGACAGTCTCGATCTGGCCCGCCATCTGAACTCTCCTCCGAAGTCGGTTCGAGCCGCGTGGATTCGCGGCTTCATCACTGCAAAATTATCCGGGGGCGCTTACGGCCGCCTTACGCAAGGGAGACGACCAACCGCCCACGGCGCATCCGATAAACTGCGCGCTTTCCGACGGCAGGACCCGGCGCCATGATGGACAAGAACCAACCCCTGAAGATCCTGCCCCGGCTTATCTTCGCCAGCCGCTGGCTGCAGGTGCCGCTCTACCTGGGGCTGATCGTGGCCCAGGTGGTGTACGTGTTCCTGTTCGTCGAGGAACTGATCCATCTGGTGGAACTGCTCTGGAATCCGGCCGCGCTGGACGCCACGGTGAACCGTCTGGGCATCGCCGAGCGCAACAAGGAGACGGTGATCATGATCATCGTGCTCTCGCTGATCGACGTGGTGATGATCTCCAACCTCCTCATCATGGTCATCGTGGGCGGTTACGAGACCTTCGTGTCTCGCCTGCGGCTCGAGGACCACCCCGACCAGCCGGAGTGGCTCTCGCACGTGAACGCCAACGTGCTCAAGGTGAAGCTGGGCACGGCGATCATCGGCATCTCGTCCATCCACCTGCTCAAGACCTTCATCTCGGCCGGAACCCTGTCGGACAAGACCATGCTCTGGCAGAGCGTGATCCACGCGCTGTTCCTGGTGTCGGCGCTGGCCATCGCCCTGATCGACCGGGTGATGTACCACGCGCCGCCCAAGGCAGACCGGGGCACGCCCCGGCACTGACCGCTGCCCCTTCGCCCTCTCGCCCCCTCCCTCGCCCCGGAGAACGCCATGACCGTGATCAAGCAGGACGACCTCGTCGAATCGGTGGCCGCTGCCCTGCAGTACATCAGCTACTACCACCCGGTGGACTACATCCGCCACCTGGCGCGCGCCTACGAGCGCGAGCAGAGCCTGGCGGCGCGTGACGCGATCGCGCAGATCCTCACCAACTCGCGCATGTGCGCCGAAGGCCACCGGCCGCTGTGCCAGGACACCGGCATCGTCAACGTCTACCTGAAGGTGGGCATGGACGTGCGCTGGCAGGGCTTCACCGGCTCGCTGTCAGATGCCGTCAACGCCGGCGTGAGCCGTGGCTATCTGCATCCCGACAACGTGCTGCGCGCCTCGGTGGTGGCCGATCCGCAGTTCGAGCGCAAGAACACCCGCGACAACACGCCGGCCGTCATCCACATGGAGATCGTGCCGGGCAACACCGTCGAGGTGACGGTGGCGGCCAAGGGCGGCGGCTCCGAGAACAAGAGCAAGTTCGTGATGCTCAACCCCTCCGACTCGGTGGTCGACTGGGTGATGAAGACCGTGCCCACCATGGGCGCGGGCTGGTGCCCGCCGGGCATGCTGGGCATCGGCATCGGCGGCACGGCCGAGAAGGCGATGATGATGGCCAAGGAGGTGCTGATGGAGCCGATCGACATGCACGAGCTCCTCGCCCGCGGCCCGTCCAGCAAGCTCGAGGAGCTGCGCATCGAGCTCTACGAGAAGGTCAACGCGCTGGGCATCGGCGCCCAGGGTCTGGGCGGCCTGAGCACGGTGCTCGACGTGAAGATCGCCATGTACCCCACCCATGCCGCGTCCAAGCCGCTGGCCATGATCCCCAACTGCGCGGCCACCCGGCACGCCCACTTCGTGCTCGATGGCTCGGGCCCGGCCTATGTGGAGCCGCCCTCGCTCGACGAGTGGCCCAAGGTGCAGTGGGCCCCTGACTACGAGCGCAGCCGCCGCGTCGACCTTGACCGGCTCACGCCCGAGGAAGTGGCCTCCTGGACGCCGGGGCAGACCCTGCTGCTGTCGGGCCGCATGCTCACCGGCCGCGACGCGGCCCACCAGCGCATCAAGGACATGCTCGCCCGCGGCGAGACCCTGCCGGTGGACTTCGCCGGCCGGGTCATCTACTACGTGGGCCCGGTGGATCCGGTGCGCGAGGAGGTGGTCGGCCCCGCCGGCCCCACCACCGCCACCCGCATGGACAAGTTCACCGAGATGATGCTCGCCCAGACCGGGCTGATCGCCATGATCGGCAAGGCCGAGCGCGGCCCGGTGGCCATCGAGGCCATCCGCCGTCACCGCAGCGCCTACCTGATGGCGGTGGGCGGTGCGGCCTATCTGGTCTCCAAGGCGATCCGGGGCTCGAAGGTGGTGGGCTTTGCCGACCTCGGCATGGAGGCCATCTACGAATTTGAGGTCAAGGACATGCCGGTGACCGTGGCCGTGGATGCCAACGGCGTGTCGGTGCATGACACCGGCCCGCGCGAGTGGCAGGCCAAGATCGGCAAGATTCCGGTGGTGAAGGCCTGACCACGCCGCTGGCGCGGGCCCCTGAAGGCCGCGCCAGTGGCAGGGGCCGGCCGGCAAGCCGGCCCGCCGCGCCGCGCGCTCAGACCGCCGCGAAGGGGTAGTCGCGGCCGGGCGCGGCCTCGAAGAGCGCCCGGGTGTACTCGTGCGCTGGCGCCGAGAACACCTGGTGCGCCGGCCCGTACTCCACCACCTCGCCGCGCGACATCACCGCGAGGTGGTCGCAGACCTGGGCCGCCACCCGCAGGTCATGGGTGATGAACAGCATGGCCAGGTTCAGCCGCTCGCGGATCTCCTCGAGCAGCTGCAGCACCTGCGCCTGCACCGACACGTCGAGCGCCGAGACCGCCTCGTCGGCGATCAGCAGCTCGGGTTCCATGGCCAGGGCGCGCGCGATGCAGATGCGCTGCCGCTGCCCGCCCGAGAACTGGTGCGGATAGCGCTCGAGCGCGCTGACATCCATGCGCACGAACTCGAGCAGCTGCCGGGCGCGCGCCAGGGCCTCGGCGCGCGACAGGCCGAAGTTCACCGGCCCCTCGATCAGGGCCTCGGCCACGGTGCGCCGCGGATTGAGCGAGCGGTACGGGTCCTGGAAGACGATCTGCACCCGCTTGCGCAGCGGGCGCAGCTGCCGGGCCGGCATGGCCGCGATGTCCTCGTCGCCGAGCAGCACGCTGCCGGCGGTGGGGTCGATCAGGCGCACGATGCAGCGCGCCACGGTGGACTTGCCCGAGCCCGACTCGCCCACGATGCCCAGGGTCTGGCCCCGGCGCACCTGCAGGCTCACGCCGGTGGCCGCCTTCACCTCGCGGTGCCGCCCGAACCAGCTGCGATCGATATAGGTCTTCTCGAGCGCGCGCGTCTCGAGCACCACCGGCGCGTCGGGCTTGCTCTGGCGCGCGCGCGGCCGGTGGGTGGGCACCGAGCCGATCAGCATGCGGGTGTAGTCGTGGCGGGGCTTTTGCAGCACCTCGTCACGGGCGCCGATCTCCACCAGGGTGCCCAGGCGAAGCACCGCCACCTGATGGGCGATCTCGGCCACCACGCCGAAATCATGGGTGATGAACAGCACCCCGGCGCCGTGGCGACCCTGCAGGTCCTGGATGAGCTTCAGGATCTGGGCCTGGGTGGTCACGTCGAGCGCGGTGGTTGGCTCGTCGGCGATCAGCAGCACCGGGTCGAGCACCAGCGCCATGGCGATCACGATGCGCTGGCGCTGCCCGCCCGAGAGCTGGTGCGGGTAGGACGCGACGATGCGCGGCGGATCGGGCAGCCGCACCTCGGTGAGGATCTCGAGGATGCGAGCCCGGCGCTGCTCGGCGGTGAGCGTGGTGTGCTCCTGCAGCACCTCGTCGATCTGGTCGCCGCAGGTCATGACCGGATTGAGCGCGGTCATGGGCTCCTGGAAGATCATCGACATGCGGGTGGCGCGCAGCTCGCGCAGCCGGCCGGCATCGGCCCGGGTGATGTCCTCGCCCTCGAGCACGATGCGCCCGCCGGTGACCGGCAGCGCCCGCGGCAGCAGCCCCATCACGCCCTGGGCGATCACCGACTTGCCCGAGCCCGACTCACCCACCAGGCAGACGATCTCGCCGCGCCCGACCGTGAAGGAAACATCGGCCACGGCACTGACCCGGTCGCCGCCGGGCGGCAGCGCGATGCTGAGGTTCTCGACCTGGAGAACAGGAACGTTCTGGCTCATACCCGCTTGGCCATCTTGGGGTCGAGGGTGTCACGCAGCCCGTCGCCGAGGATGTTCACCGCCAGCACCGTCACCGCGAGGAAGATCCCCGGGAAGAAGATGTTGTGCGGGTACTCGTTGAACTGCGCGCGGCCTTCGGCCATGACGTTGCCCCAGGTGGGGATGTCGGGCGGCAGACCCACGCCCAGGAACGACAGGATGGCCTCGACCAGGATGCCCGAGGCGCAGATGAAGGTGCCCTGCACCACCAGCGGCGCGACGGTGTTGGGCAGGATGTGCCGCAGCATGATCTTCCAGGTGGGCGTGCCCAGCGACACCGCCGCCTCCACGTAGGGCTCCTCGCGGATGGTGAGCACCAGCGAGCGCACCAGCCGGGTCACCCGCGGGATCTCGGGCACGGCGATGGCCACGATCACCGTGAGCAGGCTGCCCTTCCACATGGCCACCAGCGCGATCGCGATCAGGATGGCCGGGATGGCCATCACGCCGTCCATCACGCGCATGAGCGCGCCATCGAGCCAGCGCAGATAGCCCGAGAGCAGACCCAGGACAATGCCCAGCGCCAGCGAGACGATGGCGGTGGCCACCCCCACGATCAGCGAGACCTGGGTACCGAAGATCACCCGGCTGTAGATGTCGCGTCCGAAGGAATCGGAGCCCATCAGGAAGGTGTGCTGGATGGTCTCGCCCTCGAGGGTCATGATCTCGCCGGTCTTGCCCGGCCGCAGATCGCGGCTGGCCGCATCGAACAGGGTGGGGTCGACCGTGCCGAGCCAGGGGGCCAGCAGCGCCACCAGCACCAGCACCAGCAGCACCGCGCCACCGATGCGCACCGACCAGTTGCGGCGGACCCGCTTCCAGGCGCTCTCGACCCGGACGATCGCCGCGCCCTCGGTGGAGAGCGCGTCAAAGCGGGAGGCGTCAGGGGTGGTCATGGCAGGCGGGCGCGATCAGTAGCGGATGCGCGGATCGAAGAACACATAGGAGAGATCGACCAGCAGGTTGATGCCCACATAGACGAAGGAGAAGAACAGAATCACGCCCTGGATGGTGGGGAAGTCGCGCGCCAGCACCGCGTCGACGGTGAGGCGGCCCAGGCCCGGGATGGCATACACCGACTCGGTGACCACCACGCCACCGATCAGCAGCGCGATGCCGATGCCGATCACGGTGGCGATCGGCACCGCCGCGTTGGCCAGGGCGTGGCGCACCAGCACCCGCGACTCGGCCAGCCCCTTGGCGCGGGCCGTGCGGATGTAGTCCTCGCCGAGGGTCTCGAGGACCGAGGCCCGTGTGACCCGGGCAATGAGCGCGATGTAGATCACCGACAGGGTGATGGACGGCAGCACCAGATGATAGAGCCAGGGGCCCACGCCATCGGCGATGCGCTTGTAGCCCTGCACCGGCAGCCAGCCGAGCTTGAGCGACACCGCCCAGATCAGCACGTAGGCAAGCACGAAGACCGGCACCGAGAAGCCCAGCACCGAGAAGCCCATGAGAGCACGGTCGAGCCAGCCGCCGAATCGCCAGGCGGCCATCACGCCCAGCGGCACGGCCACCGAGACGGCGATGAGGATGGTGATGAGGGCGAGCGAGACCGAGGGCTCTAGCCGCTGCGCGATCAGGCTGGTGACCGGCATGCGGTAGTAGTACGACTGCCCGAGGTCGCCGCCGAGCAGATGGCCGAACCAGATCGCGTACTGCTCGGGGATGGAGCGGTCCAGGCCCAGGCTGGTGCGGATCTGGGTGATCTGTTCGGCCGAGGCGGCATCACCGGCCAGCACAGCCGCCGGATCGCCGGGCGTGAGCCGCAGCATCAGAAAGACCAGCAGCGACACGATCAGCAGCACCGGGATCGTGGACGCGAGTCTGCGGGCGAGAAAGGCGAACATCAGGCAGCCATGAGAGCGCGGAGCAGGGATCGGGAGTGGCGTTCAGGGCCGCCCGCGGGCAGCGGCCACCCGCCCGCCCGGCGCGGGCAGGCGGGCAAGGCGCCGGCGATCAGTCCTTCTTCAGGTTCCAGTAGATGTTGCCGTTGGTGACGAAGAAGCCGCTGATGTTCTTGCGCGCGGCCATGGGCTGCTGGTACTCGCCGAGGATGGCGTGGGTGCCGACCTCGAAGGCGCGGGCGTGCAGCTGGTCGGCGAGCTTCTTCTTCTCGGCCTCATCAGTGGCGCGCATGAACTTGTTGCGCAGCTCGACCATCTTCTCGTCCTTGGCCCAGCCGAACCAGGTGGAGGCTTCGCCGCGGGTGTCCATGGTGGGGTTGGCGATGGGGCTCCACATGTCGAAGGCCTGCCAGGCGGTGAGGAACATGTGCCAGCCGCCCTTCTCGGGCGCGTCCTTCTTGGCGCGGCGGCCCACCAGGGTCTGCCAGTCCATGGCCTGCAGGTCGACCTTGAAGCCGGCCTGGCGCATCAGCTGGGCGGCCACGTCGGGCAGCTTCTGGATGGAGGCGAGGTCGGTGGGCTTCATGACCACGATCGGGGTGCCGTCGTAGCCCGAGGCCTTGACCAGTTCCTGGGCCTTCTTCATGTTGGACTTCATCTGCAGGTCACTGCCGGCGAGCGAGCCGTAGGGCGTGCCGCACATGAACATCGAGCCGCAGGGCTTGTAGAGCTCCTTCACGCCCACCTGTGCCCGCAGGAAGGCCTCCTGGTTGAAGGCCGCGATCACTGCCTGGCGCACCTTGGGGTTGTCGAAGGGCTTGTGCAGGTGGTTGAAGCGCGCCATGTACTGCAGGCCGTAGTTGGCGTACTTGGGCAGCTGGATGTTGGTGTCGGCCTTGACGGTCTCGTAGAAGTCGAAGCCCAGGGCCTCGATGATGTCGACCTCGCCCTTCTGCAGGGCATTGACCTGGGCCTGCGCGTCACGCAGGGCGAGGTTCCATTCCACCCGGTCGACGAACACCCGCTTGCCGCCCGTGGTGCCCGAGGGCGGCTCGGCGCGCGGCACGTACTTGGGGTTCTTGAGGTAGACCGCCTTGTCGCCCGGCTTGAACTCGTCACGCTTGAACATGTACGGGCCCGAGCCGATGTGCTCCTCGATCTGCTTGAACGGATCGGTGTCGGCGATGCGCTTGGGCATGATGAAGGGCACGTTCGACGAGGGCTTGCCCAGCGCCTCGATCACGAAGCCGCAGGCCTCGCCCAGGAAGATGCGGAAGGTGTCCGGCGCGGGCGCGTCCATGCGCGCCACGAACTGCATCAGCGCCGAGCCCATGGCGTCGCGCTTGCCCCAGCGCTGCAGCGAGGCGATGACGTCCTCGGCGGTGACCGGCTTGCCGTCGTGGAACTCCAGGCCCTTGCGCAGCTTGAAGGTGTACATCCGGTTGTCGGGGCTGATGGAGTAGGTGTCCACCATCTGCGGCTTGACCTTGCCGTTCTCGTCGGTGCCGAACAGCGTGTCGTAGATCATGTAGCCGTGGTTGCGGCTCATGTAGGCGGTGGTCCAGATCGGGTCGAGCACCGCGAGATTGGAGTGCGGCACCACGCGCAGGACCGACTGGGCGGCCACGGGCGAGGCAGCGGCGGCGGCAAGCGCGCCGGCGCCGGCGATCAGGACGGCCATCGCATGACGGCGGGTCAGTTGGGCAAGGGACACGAGCCTTCTCCTGTGTGATGGGAGGTGATGCAGGAACCATACCACCCGCGCTGCGCAGAGCGGGCAGACCGGAACGCCGCGAGGGGAAATGCCACGCCGGCGGGCGAGGCCTGCGCCGGCGCGGTGCACGGCGGCCGCAATGGTGCGGACGACGGCGCGGCGGCGCGAGGTCGCGCAGACTACAACGGCGGGGCCGGGCGAGTCCAATCCGGCCCCGGCCGGCCAGGGCCCGCCGGCAGTGGCTGGCGGCTGGCCGCAAAAGTCGCTATCGTCGCCGCCGACCCTTCCAGGCGCGGAGCAGACGATGGCCCTGATCGCAGTCGGCGGCATGCAGCACGAGACCAACACCTTCGCGCCCACGCGCGCCGACTACGAGGCCTTCGTGCAGGGCGGCGGCTGGCCCTCCATCCAGCGCGGCGAGCCGATGTTCGAGGCGGTGGCCGGCGCCAACCTGCCGCTGCAGGGCGCGATCGTGGCCCTGCGCTCGGCAGGGCACCGGCTGGTGCCGCTCACCTGGGCCGCGGCCTCGCCCTCGGCCCACGTCACCCGCGATGCCTTCGAGACCATCGTCGGCGACCTGATCGCGCGGCTGCGCGCGGCCGGCCGGGTCGACGGGGTCTACCTCGACCTGCACGGCGCGATGGTCACCGAGCACCACGATGATGGCGAGGGCGAGCTGCTGCGGCGGGTGCGCGAGGTGGTCGGCCCAGAAGTGCCGGTGGTGGCCAGCCTCGACCTGCACGCCAATGTCACGCAGGCCATGGTGCGCCACGCCGACGCCCTGTCCATCTACCGCACCTATCCGCATGTCGACATGGCCGAGACCGGCGCCCGCGCCGCCGGCCTGCTGATGCGGCTGCTGAGCAGCGGTCGGCGCTTTGCCAAGGCCCTGCGCGGCTTCGACTACCTCACCGGCATCCCCTCGCAGAGCACCTTCATCGAGCCATGCCGCGGCCTGTACGCGCTGCTCGGGCGCCTCGAGGAGCAGACCGGCGTGTCGCTGTCCTTCGCGCCCGGTTTCCCCATGGCCGACTTCCCGGAGTGCGGGATGTCGGTGGTCGGCTACGGCCATGACGAGCGGGCGGTGCAGTCGGCGGTGGATCAGCTCGCCGACGCGGTCAAGGCTGCCGAGAAGGACTTCGCGCTGGAGCTGCTCGAGCCCGACGAGGCGGTGCGGCGGGCGGCCGCGCGCGGCGAGCCGGGCTCGCCGGTGGTGCTGGCCGACACCCAGGACAACCCCGGCGCCGGCGGCAACGGCGACACCGTGGGCCTGCTGCAGGCGCTGGTGGGCCAGCGCGCCGAGGGCGCGGTGCTCGGCCTGCTGATCGACGCGGCCAGCGCCCGGCGCGCCCATGAAGCCGGCCAGGGCGCCACCCTGGATTTCGCGCTCGGCGCGGTCTCGGGCGTGCCCGGGCACCAGCCGCTGCACGGGCGCTTCACGGTCGAGCGGCTGGGCGATGGCCAGTTCCGCTGCACCGGCCCCATGTTCAACGGCTTTCGCATGGCGCTCGGCCCGATGGCGCTGCTGCGCTCGGAGCAGGCGCCAGGCGTGCGGGTGGCGCTGGCCTCGCGCAAGTGCCAGGCGGCCGATCAGGAGATGTTCCGTCACCTCGGCGTGGAGCCGGCGCGCCAGCGCGTGCTGGCGCTCAAGAGCTCGGTGCACTTCCGCGCCGACTTCCAGCCGATCTCGCGCGAGGTGCTGGTGGTTCGCTCACCCGGCCCGGCCCTGGCCGACCCGGTGGACTTCCCCTGGCGACGGCTGCGCCCCGGCATCCGCATGCGCCCGCTCGGGCCGGTGTTCAAGCCGGTCTGATGCCCGCCCCGTTCACCCCATGGCCGCGTGATCGCCAGGCCATGGGCTCCGTCAGCGCCCTGCCCCATTCCTGAACCTCGGAGTCGCCATGTCCGCCCGATCCCACTGGCCCGGCACCGATGCCCTGGGCCTTGCCCAATGCATCGTCAGCGGCGAACTCAGCGCCCGCGAAGCCCTCGAGCACGCGATCTCGCTCGCCGCGCGCATCGACCCGGCGGTCAACGCGCTGTGCAACCCGGCCCATGAGCCGGCCCGCGCCGCCGCCGACGCGCTCGACGCCGAACTCGCGCAGGCCCGCCGCCAGCCCGAGGGGCTCGCCCGGCTGCGCCGGGAGCGCCCCTTCCTGGGCGTGCCCATGCCGCTGAAGGATCTCGCCACCGCCGCGATCGGCCTGCCCTCCACCATGGGCTCGCGGCTCTTCGGCCGGCTGGAATGGCCGGTGGACAGCGCGCTGGTCGCGCGGTACCGACGCGCC
The DNA here is from genome assembly GCA_037146935.1 of Burkholderiales bacterium. Lineage (GTDB taxonomy): Bacteria > Pseudomonadota > Gammaproteobacteria > Burkholderiales > Burkholderiaceae_E > Quisquiliibacterium. Next base: position 41,912 of record JBAWWD010000011.1, on the reverse strand, counting down.
GGCTTCGTGCTGTTCGCGCGCAGCACCAGCCCAGAGATGGGCATCAGCCCCTCCACCGAGGCCGTCGCCTATGGCGGCCCCACCCGCAACCCCTGGAACCCCGCCCACAGCGCCGGTGGCTCCAGCGGCGGGGCCGCGGCAGCAGTGGCCGCCGGCATCGTGCCGATCGCCCACGCCTCCGACGGCGCGGGCTCGATCCGCATCCCGGCCGCCTGCTGCGGTCTGGTCGGCCTGAAGCCCAGCCGCGGCCTGATCCCGAGCGGGCCGCTGTCGGGCGAAGGCTGGGGCGGTCTGGCCACCGAGCATGTGGTCTCGGTGTCGGTTCGCGACAGCGCGATGGCGCTGGCCTGCACCGCCGGCGCCGACCCGGGCGCGCCCTACAGCGCGCCGGCCTTCACCGATCCGATGCCCGCCGTGCTGGCCGCCGGCGCAGGCATCGGTCGCCTGCGGGTGGCGGTGATGGCCACCACCCTGGAGGGAGATCCCGTGCACCCCGATGTCAGCGCGGCGGTGCTGGCCACGGGTCGGCTGCTCGCGTCCCTGGGCCACGAGGTGGTCGAGGCGCGGCCGGCGCTGGGCACCCGCGAGATCGTCGAGCCGTTGATGAAGGTGGTGGCCAGCGGCACCGCGATGTCGATCGAGAACCATCTCGCGCGTCGCGGCCGGCCGCTGCAGGAGAACGAACTCGAGCCGACCACCCGCTCGGCCTGGGCGTACGGCCGCGGCCTGTCGGCCCCGCAGTACATGAGCGCGCTGGCCACGCTGCACGGGCTGAACCGGCGGGTGGCCGAGTTCTTCACGCCCGGGGGCGATCCGGGCGCAGGCCACGACGTGCTGCTCTGCCCGGTGCTGGCCGAGCCGCCCGCGGTGCTCGGCCGCTGGGCGATGAGCAACCCCGATTTCGTCGACTATCGCCTCGGGCCCGCGGGCATCATCGGCTACTCGCCCTTCACGCCGCTGGCCAACATGACCGGCCAGCCGGCAATCTCGATGCCGATGGGCACCAGCGGCGCCGGGCTGCCGATCGGGGTGCAACTGGTGGGCCGCTTCGGCGAGGATGCCCGGCTGCTGGCGCTCGCCGCGCAGATGGAGGCCGCCGAGCCCTGGATCGCCCGGCGCGCGCCGCTCGCCGGCACCTGAGCCGGCAGGCCGGCGCGACACAGACGCCGGGCTCGGCCCGCTACCCGAGCCGCCCCTCAGGCGGCTGCCTGACGGGCGCGGTCGAGATCGATGCCGCGCAGCACCCCCAGCGCGGCCACGAAGAACAGCCCGGTCACGCCAATGGCCAGCCGGTGGTTGCCGCCGGTGGCCCAGGTGACCGCGCCGTAGGTGAGCGGCCCGATGATCGCGGCCAGGCGCACGGCCAGGGTCCACAGGCCGAAGAACTCGGCGGTGCGCTGCGCCGGCGCCATGGCCGCCACCATCGCCCGGCCGCAGGACTGGCTCGAGCCCATGCACAGCCCGGCAATGGCCGCCGCCACCCAGAACAGCGCCACCGAGGTGCCCAGCGCGGCCATGGCGACCATCAGGATCCAGCCGAGCAGGGTGAGCACCAGCGCGCGACGGTGGCCGAGGCGGTCCTGGGCGTAGCCAAAGCCGAAGGCGCCCAGCGCCGCGGCGATGTTGACCAGGAAGATCAGGAGCATGGTCTGCAATTGCGTGAAGCGCATGGCCTGCTCGGCGTAGACCGCGGCCAGCGCGATCACCACCGCGATGCCGGCCTGGTACAGGCAACCGCACCAGAGCATGCGCCGGAAGTCGGCGAACCGGGCTGACTCGCGCCAGGTGCGACGCAGCCGCTGCAGGCTGTCTTCGGCCGGCATGGTGGAACCAGCGCTCCGGTGAGCCGAGCGCTCGCGCAGCAGCAGGAAGGTGGGCAGGCAGGCGAGCGCGTAGACCACCGCGGTGATGGCCATGGTGAGCGGCACGAACTGCGCCGCGCCCTGCCCCCGGGCCTGCGCGGACAGCACCACCGCCAGGCCCAGGCCGAGCGTGAGCATGCCGCCGAAGTAGCCGAAGCTCCAGCCCCAGCCCGAGACGGTGCCCAGTGCGTGGGGCCGGGCGAGCTCGGGCAGGAAGGCGGCCACCACGCCCTCGGCCAGGCTGTAGAAGAAGTTGGAGACGATGATGGCGACCACTGCCAGAGCGATGTCGCCCGGCCCCACCCAGGCGAGCGCCGCGGTTGCCGTCACGCAGCCCAGCGTGGCGACAGCCAGCACCCGCTTCTTGGCGCCATGCGCATCGGCCCAGGCGCCCACTGCCGGCGCCGCCACCATCACCAGCAGGCAGGACAGCGAGAGCGCAGCGGTCCAGGCGAATGTGGCCCAGGGGGCGCCGCCGGCCACCCCGCCCACGAAATAGGCGCTGAACACCGCAGTGAGCACCACGGTGGTGTAGCCGGAGTTGGCGAAGTCGTACATCGCCCAACCGAAGACCTCGCGGGCACGAACCCCGTCGTTGAGCGAGGACCGGTCGAAGAAGGCCACGGCGCCGGCCCGCGCGCGCTCAGGCGGTGAGCGCGGCGATGCCCGCCCGGGCGATCTGGGCGTCTTCGACGGACTTCACGCCCGAGACGCCGACCGCGCCGATGCAGTGGCCATCGACCACGATGGGCACACCGCCCTCGAGCAGGCCATCGAGTTGCGGCGCGGACAGGAACGAGGTGCGGCCGTTGTTGATCATCTCCTCGTAGATGCGCGACTCGCGCTGGCCGAGCGCCGCGGTGCGCGCCTTGGCCGGCGCGATGTGCGCGGAGATGGGCGCGGTGCCGTCGAGGCGCTGCAGCCACAGCGGATGGCCGCCGGCGTCGCAGATCGCGATCGCGACCGCCCAGCCATTGGCCACGGCATGGGCCTCGGCGGCGGCGGCAATGCGGCGGACATCGGCGAATTCCAGCGTAGGACGGCTGATCATGAGGGGCTCCAGGCAGGGCGAAAAACGTGGCGGATTCTAGCCCGAGGTCGCCTTGGGCGGGTCGGGATCACCGCCGTCGAAGAGGTCGGCCCAGAAGCGCCCGACATAGGCCGCCCACTCGGCCAGCGCCTGGCGCGAGGTGTCGAGCGCGATCACCGAGGGCACGAGTTCGGCGCCGATCTCGTTGCGGCCGGAGCAGAACCCGTGCGGGGCCGGGGTCACCTCCACGCCGGCCGCGCGCCAGACACCGGCCACCCGGTGCAGTTGCCAGGCGTGGGTGACCAGCACCACGCGGGTGATGCCGGCGGCACGCAGCACTGCGGCCGCCTCGCGCACGCCGCGGGTGGTGTCGCCCCGCGCGCTCTGGCGCCACGCCGCGCGCAGGCCGAAGGCGCGCTCAAGGCTGGCCGACATGGCCTGGCTCTGGGCATCGACCGTGGCGATGCCAGCTGGCGCCCCCGGCGCCACCATCAGCCGCAGGCCCGAGACCCGCGTCACCCAGGCGGCCTGGGCGAGACGCTCGAGCGTGAGCGAATCGGGCTGCAGCCCCGCGGCCCCCTCGGCGGGCGCGGCCCGCGCCCCGGCGCCCACCACCACCACCGCGCCGGGAGGCCGCCCGCCAGTCATCAGCGACTGCAGGCGAGCCTCGGTAAGCGGCTGCATGGCCTCGCTCTCCAGGGCGCCGCACAGGCGATTGGACACCCAGGGCAGCGACAGCAGCCAGATCAGGCCGATGCCGCTGCCCAGCAGCAGCACCGAGGCGGAGCGGCGCTTGCGCACGAGCAGCACCAGGCCGAGCACCGCCAGCAGCAGCGGCCCGGCCAGCGGCAGCAGGATGAGGTCGAGCAGCCAGCCGAACGAGGACGATTGCATGACGGGGGATCTCCTGCCTCAGCGGGGTGCCCGATGGCGAGGGCTATGATGGGCGCCATGACCGACCCTGGCCGCGACGCCGACTCCGACGCAACCCCCTACGGCCAGCTCACCCCGGAACGGCTGCTCGACGCCGTGGAGGCCGCGGGCCTGCGCCCCGACGGCCGGCTGCTGGCCATGAACAGCTACGAGAACCGGGTGTACCAGCTGTGGATGGACGACGGTCCGCCGCTGGTGGCCAAATTCTATCGCCCCGGCCGCTGGAGCGACGACCAGATCGTCGAGGAGCACGCCTTCGCGGCCGAGCTCGCGGCGCACGAGTTGCCGGTGGTCGCGCCGGTGTCGCTGGGCGGCAGCACCCTGCTGCGGCATGACGGGTTCCGCTTCGCGATCTACCCTCGGCGCGGCGGACGCGCGCCCGAGCTCGACGACCCGGCGGTGCTGCGCTGGCTGGGCCGGCTGCTCGGCCGCATCCACCGCGTGGGGGCGGTGCGCCGCTTCGCGCACCGCGAGACCCTGAGCGTGGAACTGCTGGGCGAGGCCTCGCGACGCACGCTGCTCGAGGGCCACTGGATTGCGCCGGAACTGCTGCCGGCCTGGCGCGGCATCGCCGATCGGGCGATCGACGGCGCACGCGCCGCCTTCGAGCGGGCCGGCAGCCCCGCGCTGCTGCGCCTGCATGGTGACTGCCACGCCGGCAACATCCTGTGGACCGACGAGGGCCCGCACTTCGTCGACCTGGATGACGCGCGCAACGGCCCCGCGGTGCAGGACCTCTGGATGCTGCTCTCCGGGGACGCCACCGCCATGGCCGCGCAGCTGCGCGAGGTGCTGGCCGGCTACGAGACCTTCCAGCCCTTCGACCGGCGCGAGCTGCTGCTGCTGGAGGCGCTGCGCACCCTGCGGCTGCTGCACTACAGCGCCTGGATCGCGCGGCGCTGGGCCGACCCGGCCTTCCCGGCGGCCTTCCCGTGGTTCGACACCGGCCGTTACTGGCAGGACCGGATACTCGAACTGCGCGAGCAGGTGGCCGCGATGGACGAGCCGCCGCTCACGCCGGACTGACCGCCGAGCGGACCTGCTCCAGCGCGGACGGGTCCTCGATGGTGGTCAGATCCCCCGGATCACGGCCTTCGCACAGCGCCTGGATGGAACGGCGCAGCACCTTGCCGGAGCGGGTCTTGGGCAGCACCGTCACGAAGTGCACCCGCGAGGGCCGGGCCACCGCGCCGAGCTGACGGTCGACCGTGGCCATGAGCTCGCCCTCGAGCCGCAGCCGGTCGGCGGGCTGCGCCACCTGAGCCGGGTCCTTGAGCACCACGAAGGCCATGGCCACCTGGCCCTTGAGGGTGTCGGCCACGCCCACCACCGCGCACTCGGCCACGGCGGCGTGGCTCGAGAGCGACTCCTCGATCTCGCGGGTGCCCAGGCGGTGGCCGGCCACGTTGATGACATCGTCGGTGCGCCCGAGGATGAAGTAGTAGCCGTCGTCGTCGCGGATGCCCCAGTCGAAGGTGGAATACACCTGACGGCCGGGGATGCTCGAGAAATACGTCTTCACGAAGCGCTCGTCGTCGCGCCAGACCGTCTGCAGGCAGCCCGGCGGCAGCGGCGGCACGATGGCGACCACGCCCTTCTCGTTGTTGCCCACCTCCTCGCCGGTCTGCTCGTGCAGCAGGCGGACATCGAACCCGTACATGGGCATGCCGGGGCTGCCGAAGCGGGTGGGCGTCTGCGCGACGCCGTGGGCCACGGTGAGAATCGGCCAGCCGGTCTCGGTCTGCCAGTAGTTGTCGATGATGGGCCGGCCCAGGCCCTCGGCGATCCAGCGGGCGGTGGGCTCGTCGAGCGGCTCGCCGGCCAGGAAGAGCGCGCGCAGGCTGCGGGTGTCATGGCGAGTGAGCCAGGCCGGATCCTGCTTCTTGAGCACCCGGATGGCGGTGGGCGCCGAGAACATCACCGACACCTTGAAGCGCGCCACCAGCTCCCAGAGGATGCCGGGGTCGGGGCGCAGCGGCGTGCCCTCGTAGAGGATGGTGGCCATGCCCGCGAGCAGCGGGCCATAGACGATGTACGAGTGGCCCACCACCCAGCCGATGTCGCTGGAGGAGAAGTAGGTCTCGCCCGGCTGGCCGCAGAAGATGTGCTTCATGGACGCGGCCAGCGCCACCGCGTAGCCGCCGACATCGCGCTGCACGCCCTTGGGCTTGCCGGTGGTGCCCGAGGTGTAGAGGGTGTAGCTGATCTCGTTGGACTCGAGCCAGGTGACCGGCACCTGGGCATCGAGGTGGCGCTGGCGCTCCTCGGCGTAGTCATGGTCGCGGCCGGCCACGCGGCTGAAGGCGGCCAGACCCCGATCGACCATGAGCACCGCGGCCGGCTGGTGGCTGCTCAGGCCGAGGGCCTCGTCGAGCAGCGGCTTGTAGGGCACCACCTTGCCGCCCCGCGAGCCGGCGTCGGCGCTCACGATGAGCCGTGGCTCGGCGTCATCGATGCGGGTGGCCAGGCTGTGCGAGGCGAAGCCGCCGAACACCACCGAGTGGATGGCGCCGATGCGCGCGCAGGCGTACATGGCGAACACCGCCTCGGGAATCATCGGCAGGTAGATGAGCACCCGGTCGCCGCGGCCCACGCCGAGCGAGCCCATGATGGCGGCCATGCGCTGCACCTCGCGGTGCAGTTCGGCGAAGCTGAAGATGCGTTCCTCGCCGGTTTCGGACGAGACGAAGATCAGCGCGGGCTTGTCGGCCTGGGTGGCCAGGTGCCGGTCGATGGCGTTGTGGCACAGGTTGGTGCGCCCGCCCACGAACCAGCGGGTGAAGGGCAGCCGGCTGTCGTCGAGCACGCGCTCGAAGGGGGTCTCCCAGTCGATCAGGGCGGCCTGCTCGGCCCAGAATGCCTCGCGCTCGTCGAGCGAACGCTGGTGGAATGACTTCAGGTTCATGTCGTCTCCTCGCGGCGGGATTGTGATTCCCGGCGCTTACTGCGCCCTGACGCGGCTCTGGCGATTTTGACACCCCGCCGGCTTTGCCCTTACCCTGCCGCCATGCTCGGGTCCCGTTTCCGAACCGCGCTGCGCGCGGCCGCGGTCGCCCTCACGCTGTCTTGCGTCGCGCTGTGGCCGGCCATGGTCGCGCGCGCCCAGACGGCGCCCGAACCGCATCGCGGCACCGAGCTGGTGTTGCGGGCGCTGTCGCTGCTCGGGGTCAACTACAAGTTCGGTGGCAATTCCCCCGACACCGGGCTCGATTGCAGCGGGCTGGTGCGGCACGTGTTTCGCGAGGCCGCCGGCATGGTGCTGCCCCGGCGCGCAGAAGAGATCAGCCGCGCCGGCGAGAGCATCGACACCACCCAGCTGCAGCCGGGCGATCTGGTGTTCTACAACACGCTGCGCCGCACCTTCTCGCATGTCGGCATCTATATCGGCAACGGCCAGTTCGTGCATGCGCCCTCGCGCGGCGGCGGCGTGCGGGTGGAGCAGATGAGCGAGTCGTACTGGAGCAAGCGGTTCAACGGCGCGCGGCGCGTGCTCGCCGATGGTCTCGGGCTGGGCTGGGTCGCCGGGCCCGACAATGCCGCGGTGCCCGCGGGTGCGGTCACGGCGGCGGGCGCCAGCCCGGCGGCCCGCGGCGCGCCGGTGTCCGCAGGCGGGCTGGCCGGTGCCGGCATGATGCTGCCGCTCACCGGCACGCTGCTGCCCGGCGGTGCCGGCAGCGCGCCCCAGAACGCGCAACAGCCCGGTCACTGAGCCGGCCGCGGGCCTCGCCCGATCAGGCCCGCCAGCGGGCGATGCGTGCCTGCAGGCCAGGCAGCGCCTCTCGCATGGCCTGCGCCCCCAGTGCCATCGCGCCCGCGCGGTCAGAGAAATCGGCCGAACCGCGATCGCCCACCAGAGGTGTGACCACGCTGTCGGCCTCGCGCAACTCGGTCGCTGCCAGGTGCTGCGACATGATCGCGACCGACTGCAGCAGCACCCGCGGCAGCGAGTCGGTGTCCTGGAAGCGGGGCTTGGCCGAGATGTCCACCGCGATCACCACCTCGGCGCCCAGGGCGCGCGCGGCGCGCACCGGCACCGGGCTGACCAGGCCGCCATCCACGTACTCGCGATCGCCGATGCGCACCGGCTCGAACACCCCCGGCACCGCGCTCGACGCGCGCACCGCCAGACCAGCATCGCCGCTGCGCGCAAGGCGCATCGAGCCGTCGTACAGGTCGGTCATGACCGCGGCATAGGGCAAGGCAAAGCGCTCGATCGGGCGCGCGCCCACCCAGCGGTTGATCGAGTCCTGCAGCGCCCGGCCGCGCAGCACGCCGCGGCTGCTCAGCGTCCAGTCACCCAGCGCGCCCTCCTCGAGCCCCAGCGCCGCCTCACGCAGCGCGCGCGGGCTCATGCCGCTGGCATAGAGCGCGCCCACGACACTGCCGGCGCTGGTGCCCACCACCACGTCCGGACGCAGGCCGGCCTGCTCCAGCACCTCGATGACCCCGACATGCGCGAAGCCGCGCGCGGCGCCCCCGCCCAGGGCCAGGCCCAGGCGCGGCTTGCGCGGCGCCGGGGCGGGGGCGGTGCCCGCGACATTGCCGCCGGCCGAGGGCGACAAACCCGCGGCGGGCGTCGGCCGGCCGGGCATCAGCCCGCAGGAAGGCAGCAGACCGCAGGCCAGCGGCAGGACGGCGAGCAGCCGGCGTCGGGCGGATCGGTGGGCGGAGGTCACGGGTCGGGTGGGTCGGGTGGGTCGGGCGGGTCGGGTGGGTCGGGCGGGTCGGGTGGGTCGGGAGGGTCGGGCAGCCTCGATGGATCGGGCGGATCGCGCAGGTCGGACAGCCTGGGCAGGTGAGGCAAATCGGGCGGGCTGGCGGCAGAGATCATCGCGCGGACGCACCGGATGCCGGCGATTGTAGGCCTGCTCATCGCGGCAGGAACGCGTAGGTGGCCCGTCTTAATACAAACACTTCTCATTTGCGTCTGACTCGCAAGCGGGCTAGACTGCCGTTCACCTCCCCCCGCGGACGCCCACTCGCCAGCCGCCTGATCGCCATGAATCCAACTCGTCTGCGCATTGCCTGCGCCACCCTCGTTCGCTCGATCCAGGTCCTGGCCGGACTGATCGCCCTGATTGCGCCCGCGGCGCCGGCCCTGGCCCAGGAACCGGTGCTCAACCTCTACTCGGCGCGCCACTACCAGACCGACGAGGCCCTCTACGCCAACTTCACGCGCCAGACCGGCATCCGCATCAACCGCATCGAGTCGGGCGACGAGGCGCTGCTCGAGCGGCTGCGCACCGAGGGCCGCAACAGTCCCGCCGATGTGGTGCTGCTCGTCGATGCCGCCCGCCTCTGGAAAGCGCAGATCGAGGGCCTGTTCCAGCCCCTGCGCTCGGCCAACCTGCAGGCCCGCATCCCGGCGCATCTGCGCGGCAAGGATGACGGCCAGGGCAGCGAATGGTTCGCGGTCTCCACCCGGGCCCGGGTGATCATCCACAACCGGGCGAGCGTGCCGGCCGACTCGGTGCGCCGCTACGAGGACCTGGCCAACCCGCAACTCAAGGGCAAGCTGTGCACCCGCTCGGGTGCCCATCCCTACATGCTGTCGCTGATCGGCGCGATGTCCGAGCACCTCGGCGAAGCCGCCGCCGAGCAGTGGGCCCGGGGCGTGGTGGCCAACTTCGCGCGCAGCCCGCGCGGCGGCGACACCGACCAGATCAAGGCCGTGGCCACCGGCGAGTGCGGGGTGGCCCTGACCAACACCTATTACCTGGCCCGGCTGATGCGCTCCGACAAGCCGCAGGACCGCGAGATGATGGCGAACATCGGCGTGATCATGCCCAATCAGGCAAGCTGGGGCACGCACATGAATGTCTCGGGGGGCGGCATCGCGCGCCACGCGCCGCACCGCGACGCGGCCGCGCGCTTCCTGGAGTACCTGGCATCCGACGAAGCCCAGCGCATGCTGGCCGACGGCAACAACGAATGGCCAGCCGTGCCCACGGTGTCGGTGAAGAACCCGGCGCTCGAGAGCCTGGGGAAGTTCCGGCAAGACACCCTGCCGGTGGCGCAGATCGGCCGCGCCCAGGTGAACGCGGCCCGCATCATCGACCGCGCGGGCTGGCGCTGAGCGCGAGCGGGCCTCAGGCCTGGGCCGCGATCACCTTGATCTCGACCTTGTACTCGGGCCGCGCCAGCGCAGCCTGCACGGTGGCCCGCGGCGGGGTCTGGCCCGGCACCACCCAGGTGTCCCAGACCGCGTTCATGGCGGGGAACTCGGCCATGGAGGTCACGAAGATCGTCACCTGAAGCAGGCGCGACTTGTCACTGCCGGACTCGGCGAGCAGGCGATCGATAGCCGCCAGCACCTGCCGGGTCTGGCCGGCCATGTCCTGGGAGGGATCCTCGGCCACCTGCCCGGCGAGGTAGACCACGCCCTGGTGGATGGCAACTTCAGAGAGCCGGGGACCGACATGCAGGCGCTGGATGGACATGGCAATTTCCGTCAGATGGGCACGGAGGCGACGGGCCTCCGCAGAAAAAAGGGGGCGTCGAGCCCCCTGTAGAATCGCGCCATCTTATCAGGGAGCTTCAGCGTGAAAGGCAAGACGGCACTGGTCACCGGATCCACCAGCGGCATCGGTCTGGGCATCGCCCAGGCCCTGGCCGAACGCGGCGCCCATCTCGTGCTCAACGGCTTCGGCGATGCCGACGAGATCGCGCGGCTGAGCGCATCCCTGGCCGAGCGCCACGGCGTGAACGTGCGCTATGAAGCGGCTGATCTTTCCCGCCCGGCCGAGATCGAGGCGCTGTTCAGCCGCCTGCAGTCGGCCGGGGTGGGTGTGGACGTGCTGGTCAACAATGCCGGCATCCAGCATGTGGCGCCGGTGGAGCGCTTTCCCACCGACCGCTGGGACGCGGTGATCGCGCTCAACCTCTCGGCGGCCTTCCATACCACGCGCTGCGCCCTGCCCGGCATGCGCGAGCGCGGCTGGGGGCGGATCATCAACATCGCGTCGGCCCACGGCCTGGTGGCGTCAGTGGAGAAGGCGGCCTATGTGGCGGCCAAGCACGGCATCATCGGCCTGACCAAGGTGGTGGCCCTCGAGACCGCCCGCAGCGCCATCACCGCCAATGCCATCTGCCCGGGCTGGGTGCTCACGCCGCTGGTCCAGAAGCAGATCGATGCCCGCGCCGCCCAGGCCGGCATCAGCGCCGACGAGGCCCGGGTGGCCCTGCTCTCCGAGAAGCAGCCCTCGGTGGATTTCGTCACGCCCGGCCAGATCGGCGAGATGGCGGCCTTCCTGTGCTCGGAGGCCGCCGCCCAGGTGCGCGGCGCGGCCTGGACCATCGATGGGGGCTGGACGGCGCAGTAGACCAGCCGGGAATGGCGGCGGCTTGCGCCCATGAGGCTCATGGGCGCTCAGGCTCCGACGCGGGCTCGGCCTCAGGCTCCGCCGCCTCCGGCACGCCCATTCGCCAGTAGCGCGCGGGCTCGCGCCGCGCGAGCGCGATGCGCGGCTCGGCGCCTGCCCGCAGCTGGATGCTGATCGCGCCATCGCGGTCAGTGCGCAGCACGCCGATGCCCTGATCACGATACCGCTTGAGCACCACGGGCGCCGGGTGGCCGAAGCGGTTGCGATAGCCCACCTGGAAGATCGCCCAGCGCGGCGCCACCGCCTGCAGGAAAGCCGGCGTGGATGAGGTGCGGCTGCCATGGTGGGGGGCGATCAGCAGATCGGCCTGCAGCGCGGGCGCGCCAAGCTGCGCCAGCAGCCGGGCCTCCTGCGCCGCCTCGATGTCGCCGGTGAGCAGCACGCTGCCGGCCGGCGAGCGCACCCGCAGCACGCAGCTGAGCGGGTTGGCGCCGGCGCGTGGGCCGAGCGGCGGATCGTCATCGGCCGGGTGCAGCCACTCGAACCGGGTATCGCCCCACTGCCAGGCATCGCCCCGACGGCAGCGCCGGTGCTGCGCCGCCGATCGCACCACCGGATGCGCATCGGGCAGCGACGAGACCACGGCCTCGATGGCCACTTGCCGCAGCAGCGAGAGCGCGCCTCCCGAATGGTCGGTGTCGCGGTGCGAGATCACCAGCCTCTGCAGCCGGTCGATGCCGCGACCACGCAGCGCCGGGCCGAGCACCCGCGCCCCGGCGTCGCTGTCGCTCGACCAGGCCGGGCCGGCGTCATAGAGCAGCCGGCCGGCGGATGTCTCGACCAGCACCGCCATGCCCTGGCCGACATCGAACGCGGTCAACCAGAGTTCGTCGGGGGCCGGCGCGCGTGCCGGCGTGAAGAGCAGCGGCAGCAGTCCGCAGACGGCCCAGACTCGCCCGGGAATCGGCCAGGGCGCGAGCAGCAGCGCGCAAGCCACCACCGCGAGCAGCAGCGCGAGCGGCTCGGGCGCCGGCACCACCACCGAGGCCCAGCCCCAGGCATCGCAGACCGCGAGCGCGGACAGCAGCGCCTCGGTGAACCTGGCCGTGGCCTGCAGCACCCAGCCACCGAGCGGCCCGGGCAACAGGGCCAGCCCGCCACCGGCCAGCGCCAGCGGTGTGATCAGGCCCGACACCAGCGGGATGGCGAAGGCATTGGCCAGCGGCCCGACCAGCGAGACCGAGGCGAAGAAGAGCGCGCCCAGCGGCAGCAGCGCGAGCGTGGCGGCCACCTGGGAGCGCCAGGCCTCGCCCAGCACCGCTCGGACCCGCGCGTGCGCCCTGAGCTGCCACGGACGGCGCAGCCAGCCCGGGGCAGCCGGCGGCACGGCGCCGCGCGTGTCAGGCGAGCCCGGCGACTGCGCGGTCGCCCCCGCCGAGCCGAGTCGCATGCGGCTGCCGTGCCAGATGATCGCGGCCACCGCCGCGAACGACAGCCAGAAGCCCGCGGCCATCGGCGCCCAGGGATCGAGCACGCACACCACCGCGGCCGCGGTGCACAGCACATCACGGGCGCCGCGAGCGCGGCCGACCAGCAGGGCACACCCCGCCACGGCCAGCATCCAGCAGGTGCGCTGCGCGGGCAGCCCCCAGCCGGCGATGGCCGAATAGGCGAAGGCGCAGACCACCCCGCCCACCCAGGCGGCGTGCGGCTCGGCCAGCCACGCCGCGGGGGGCGCCGGGCCGCCGCGCCCCGGGATGCGCAGGCCACTGCGCCAGAGCCGCCGCACAGCCCAGATGCCCAGGCCCGCGAGCATCGTGATGTGCAGGCCCGAGATGCTCATGAGGTGGCCCACGCCGGTGCGGTTGAAGCGCTCCCAGTGCTCACCGGGAATGGCCGACTGGTCGCCGACCACCAGGGCGACCACCACCCCACGCACCGGCGCCGCCTGATCAGCCAGCGCCGACTCGATCGCATCGCGCAGGCCAGTGCGTGCCCGCTCCACCAGCACCGGCAGCGCGAACGATCGGCCAGGCAGCAGCTGCGGCCGCGCCGCCGCGCGCGGGCCGACCCGCACGGTGCCCAGGGCGTCCACGCCCTCCTCGAGGGCGCGCAGCTCGGCATCGAACTGCCCCGGATTGCGCAAGGCCAGCGGCCGGCGCAGCCGCAGCGCGAGCCGCCAGTGCTCGCCCGCGCCGAAGGGCGCCTCGCGGCCCGAGACCACCACCGCCCTGGGCCCGCCGGCGTCGGCCGAGGGCCACAGCAGCCGGGCCGTGATGGGCGCGGCCGGCAGGCCTGCCGGGCTTTCGATGGCATCGATCCGCAGCCGCGTGCGCCAGCCCTGGGCCGAGGGCACCGGCATGTCGAGCACCGTGCCGCGCACCACCAGTTCCGCGCCTTCCAGCGCGGGCGGCAGCCGGCTGGCCAACCCGGCATGGGCCCGCAGCAGCGCCCAGCCGCCACTGGCGAACACCACGCCAAGCAGCACGAGAAGCATGGACAGCGGCCGGCCCGCCTTGCGCCAACGCCGCCGGCCCAGGCCAGCACCCACCCCGGTGCCCAGCGCGAGCAGGCCGAGCCCTGTGACCAGCAGCGCCTGCGCCAGCGCCGGTGCCGGCAGCGTGGCGAGCTGCTGCACGGCCCAGCAGGTGCCGACCACCAGCGCGCCCGGCGGACAGGCCGCCAGCACGGCCAGGGCATGCCACCAGCGAGCCGATCGGGTCATGGCCGATGATTCCGCGACGCGGGCAGCGTCGCCATCGGCCAGGCGGCCGGTGCGGCTCGGCCCTCAGGCCGAGGAGTCGTCTTGCGCCGACGCCCCCGCTTGCCCGACCCAGGCCGCGAGCCGCGGCAACACCCGCACCGCGTTGGCGGAGGACTCAGCTGCCGCGCGCTCGGCGCTCAGGCCGCGCAGCTGCGCGAACACCTCGGCAATGCCGCCCAGTTGCGCGGGATCGTTGCGGCCCGGATGGCGCCATGCCGGCGCGATGTCCGGCGAGTCGGTCTCCAGCACATGGGCGTGAGCCGGCAGCTCGCTCACGAGGCGCCGGATCTGCAGGGCCCGCGTGAAGGTCATCGCGCCACCGAAGCCCAGTGCCAGCCCGAGGTCGATGAAGGCCTGCGCCTGCTGATGGCTGCCATTGAAGGCATGGGCGATGCCCCCGGAGGGCCGCAGGCGGCGCAGATGCCTGAGCACCCGGTCCTGGGCGCGACGCACGTGCAGGATCACCGGCAGGTCGAACTCACGGGCCAGGCGCAGCTGCGCGTCGAGGAAGCGCTCCTGGCGAGCGGCATCGAGCCCGGGCACGAAGCCGTCGAGCCCGATCTCGCCCACCGCCACCAGGGCCGGATCATCAATCGCGGCAGCCAGCGCCTGGCGCAGCAGCGCGAGGTCCTCGTCGCGCGCCCGATCGACATACATCGGGTGGATGCCCAGGGCGTACACGCAGCGCGCGCCTTCGTCGGCCGCGGCCAGGGCCCGCACCGCCGCGAAATTGCCCGCCTCGACCGCCGGCACGACGATCAACCCCACCCCCGCGGCCAGCGCCTGCCGACGCAGCGCCGACGCCTCGCCGGCGAACTCCGGCGCATCGAGGTGGCAGTGGGTGTCGACCAGCACGGCGGCCGGCGCGGCGCGGCTCAGGCCGGCGCGAGCACGCCGTCGCGCAGCGCCAGCACGCGATCGGCGCGCGCGGCGAGCTCGCCGTCGTGGGTGACGATGATGAAAGCGGTGCCCGACTCGCGACCCAGCGACTCGATCAGCGCGAACACCTGCCGCGCGGTGGCGCGGTCGAGATTGCCGGTGGGCTCGTCGGCGAGCACGCAGCGCGGCCGGGTGACCAGCGCGCGGGCCAGCGCCACACGCTGGCGCT
Organism: Burkholderiales bacterium; assembly: GCA_037146935.1. Lineage (GTDB taxonomy): Bacteria > Pseudomonadota > Gammaproteobacteria > Burkholderiales > Burkholderiaceae_E > Quisquiliibacterium. Next base: position 26,893 of record JBAWWD010000011.1, on the reverse strand, counting down.
CGCCGCCCGAGAGCTCGCCCGGCAGGTGGGCCAGCCGGGCACCGAGGCCCACCTGCTCGAGCATGGCGGCGGCCTCGTGGCGCGCCTGCGCCGAGGGCAGCCTGCGGATGCGCAGCGGCATGGCGACGTTGTCGAGCGCGCTGAATTCCGGCAGCAGGTGGTGGAACTGGTAGACGAAGCCGAGCAGCCGGTTGCGCCGGGCGCCGCGCTCTGTCTCGCCCAGGGTGGCCACATCATTGCCGTTCCAGCGCACCTCGCCGGCACTGGGCGCATCGAGCCCGCCGAGCAGATGCAGCAGCGTGCTCTTGCCCGAGCCCGACGCGCCGACGATGGCCACCCGCTCGCCGGGCTGCACCGCGAGCGAGACCCCGCGCAGCACATCCACCCCCAGCCCGCCGTCGTCATAGCGCTTGCACAGGCCAGTGCAGGCGAGCACCGGCGCATCTGCAAGCACGCCCTCGCCCGCCGGCGGAACCACCACGGCCTCACTCATAGCGCAGCGCCTGCGCCGGCCGCACGCGCGAGGCGCGCCAGCTCGGATAGAGCGTGGCCAGCAGCGCCAGCGCGCACGAGACCGCGGCGATCAGGCCGACATCGGGCCAGCGCAGATCGCTGGGCAGATGGCTGATCACGTAGATGCCCTTGGGCAGCACCTGGAAGCCGAACAGACGCTCCACCGCGCCCACCACGCCGTCGATGTTCAGCGCGAGCAGCACGCCACCGGCCACGCCCAGCCCGGTGCCCAGCAGCCCGACCACCGCGCCCTGCACGATGAACACGGCCAGGATGCTGGCCGGACTCGCGCCCAGGGTGCGCAGGATGGCGATGTCCGACTGCTTGTCGGTCACGGTCATCACCAGCATGGAGATCAGGTTGAAGGCCGCCACCGCGATGATCATCGTGAGGATGATGAACATCATGCGCTTCTCGATCTCCACCGCGGCAAACCAGTTGCGGTTCTCGCGCGACCAGTCGCGCACGTGGAACTCGGGCCCCAGCACCGCCGAGAGCTCGCGCGCGATGGCCGGGGCAGCCATCATCTGCGAGGTCTTCAGGCGCACGCCGCTGGCGCCCTCCACGCGGAACAGCCGCGCGGCGTCCTGCAGGTGGGTGAGCACCAGGGTGCTGTCGTACTCGTAGTGACCGGAGTCGAAGATGCCGGTGACGGTGAACTGCCGCAGTCGCGGCACCACCCCAGCCGGCGTGGTGGTGCCCTGCGGGGCCACCAGCGCGATGCGGTCGCCCACCTGCAGCATGAGCTGCCGGGCCATCTCCACGCCCACCAGCGCGCCGAACTCGCCGGGCGCGAGCCCCGCGAGCAGCTTGCCCGAGGGCCCGGCCAGGAAGTCGGCCACGGCGGGTTCGCGCGCCGGATCGATGCCGCGCACGATCGCGCCGCGCACGGTCTCGCCGCGCGCGATGATGGCCTGCCCGACCACGAAGGGCGCGGCGGCCACCACCCGCGGGTGCGCGGCGGTGCGATCGAGCAGCGCCTGCGGATCGGCCAGCCCGGCCTGCGGACCATAGACCTCGATGTGCGAGAGCACCGAGAGCATGCGGTCGGTGACTTCCTTCTGGAAGCCGTTCATCACCGAGAGCACGGTGATCAGCGCCGCCACGCCGAGCGCGATGCCCGCCACCGACATGGCCGAGATGAACGAGATGAAGCCGTCCCGGCGGCCCGCCCGGCGGCCGGCCCGCGTGTAACGAAGCCCGATCTGGAGTTCGAACGGAAACGGCAAGGCAGATGACAGCAGGAGGGCGGCGGGCGAGTGTGCCATAGAATGCCCACCCTCCCGAGCCTGCCCATGAACCCGATCACCCTGCTGTGCGCTGGCGCTGCGCCCGACGCCGACCCGGCCGGCGCGCTGCGCCTGCCCGCGGCCAGCGCGCTGCAGCGCCTGCTCGTCGGCGGCCGCATCGCGCACGACCGCCAGCTCGCCGGCGACCCGCTGCCCGAACTGCCCGAAGACGCCTGGTTGCGCAGCGAGTTCGGCGTGCCGGCAGGTGACGCGATCCAGGCCTGCGCGGGCGCCGGCCTCGGGCTCGCGCCGCCATGGTGGGGCCTGCGGCCCTGCCACCTGCATCTGGGCATCGACCACGCCCTGCTCACCGACCCCTCGCAGCTCGCCCTCGAGCCGGCCGAGTCCGCCGCGCTCGCCCGCAGCGCCGCGCCGGCCTTCGAGGCCGCGGGGCTCGTGCTGCAGGCGCCACGGCCCGAGGCCTGGTTCGCCCTCGGCGCGCCCTGGGCGCTGCAGGCCTGGCCCTGGACCCTGGCCAGCGGCCGTCACGTGATCGCCTATCAGCCGGCCGGGCAGGCCGCCCGCGCCTGGCGCCGCCTGCTCACCGAGGTGCAGATGGGCTGGCACGACCATCCGGTCAACCTGGCCCGCGAGCAGGCGGGTCGGCGGCCGGTCAATGCCCTCTGGCTGGACGGCTTCGTCACCGCGCCGCCCGCCGCCCGCGGCCGCGGCCTGCTCATCAGCGACTGCCCCGCCCTCACCGGCCTGGCCGGCGCCGCCGGCTGGCAGACCCGTGGCCATGCGCAGCCCCTGCCCGACTGGGGTCGCGATGCCGGCCCGGTGCTGGTCGACCTCGACGTCTGGCGCATGCCGCGACGCATGGGTGACGCCCATGCCTGGGCCCAGGCCTGGACGCAGGCCGAGGGCTGGCTGGGCGGCCCGCAGTGGCGCGCGCTGCGCGCCATCGCCCCGGGCGCACTGCGGGTGGTGCTCACCGGCGAGCGTCGCATCCTCACCCTGGCAGCCGACCCGGGCCGACGCTGGCGCTGGTGGCGACGTTTCGACGCGCTGGCCGCGCTCGCCCCGCCCCCGGCATGAGCGCCGCCCCGCCCCGACTGGTCACCCGCAGCGCGCCGGCGCCCGCGCGCCAGCGACTGCTCGCCGCCGGCCTGCACCCGGTGCTCGCGCGCGTGTATGCCGCGCGCGGCATCGGCCAGGCCGATGAGCTCAACGCCTCGCTGGCCGACCTGCTGCCGCCCGACGGACTGCTCGGCATCGCGCCCGCGGCCGAGCGCCTGGCGCAGGCGATCGCCGCCCGCGAGCCCATGCTCATCGTGGCCGACTACGACTGCGACGGCGCAACCGCCTGCGCCGTGGGCATCCGCGGACTGCGGGCGCTGGGCGCGGTGGTCGACTTCCTCGTGCCCAACCGGCTGGAGCATGGCTACGGCCTCACCCCGCCCATCGTCGACCTGGCCGCGGCCCATCCGCGCCTGGGCCGACCGGCGCTGATCATCACCGTGGACAACGGCATCGCCAGCCTCGAGGGCGTGGACCGGGCCCGCGCGCTGGGCATCGATGTCGTGGTCACCGACCATCACCTGCCCGGCGAGTCGCTGCCGCAGGCCGCGGCCATCGTCAATCCCAACCAGCCCGGCTGCGGCTTCGCCAGCAAGCATCTGGCCGGCGTGGGCGTGATGTTCTACCTGCTGCTCGCGCTGCGGGCCCTGCTGCGTGCGCGGGGCGCCTTCCGCGACCGGCCCGAGCCGGCGCTGCAGGCCCTGCTCGATCTGGTGGCGGTGGGCACGGTGGCCGATCTGGTGCGGCTCGATCGTAACAACCGGCTGCTCGTGTCGGCGGGCCTGCGCCGCATCCGCGCCGGCCAGGCCCAGGCCGGCGTGCGCGCGCTCTTCGCGGTGGCCGGTCGCGAGTGGCGCAGCGCCGGCTGCCAGGACATCGGCTTCGGCGTGGGGCCGCGCATCAACGCCGCCGGCCGGTTATCGGACATCTCCCTGGGCATCGAGTGCCTGATCACCGATGACGAGGACCAGGCCCACGCGCTCGCCGCCGAGCTCGACGGCATCAACCGCTCGCGGCGCGAACTCGAGGAGCGCATGCGCGACGAGGCCCTGGCCGAGGTGGGCGAACCGGCGGCCGACGCACTCACGCTGGTGGTGCACCGGCCCGACTGGCACGCCGGCGTGGTCGGCCTGGTGGCCACCCGACTGAAGGACCGCCACCACCGCCCCACCCTGGCGCTCGCGCCGGCCGGCGAGACCGGCTGCCTGCAGGGCTCGGGCCGCTCGATCCCCGGCGTGCACCTGCGCGACGCGATCGATCTCGCCGCCAAGCGCGCGCCGGGCGCGGTGCTGCGTTTCGGCGGACATGCGATGGCTGCGGGCCTCACGCTGCGGGCCGACGCACTGGCGCGCTTTGGCGCCTGCTTCGAGCAGGCCGTGGCCGAGCTCGCCGACCCCGGCGCCTTCTCGCCGGAGCTGGCCACCGACGGCACGCTCGCGGGCGAGCCGGTCGACCTCGAGCTGGTCGAGGCGATCGACCGCGCGGTCTGGGGCCAGGGCTTTCCGGCGCCGCTCTTCGCCGACGAGGCCGAGGTGCTCGGCCAGCGCCTGCTCAAGGAGCGGCACCTGCGGGTAGACCTGCGCATCGGCACACAGACCTTCGCGGCCATCGCCTTCGGGCGCACCGAGCCGCTGCCGCGTCGGGCGCTGGTTGCCTACCGGCTCAACCGCAACGACTGGGGCGGGCGCGCCTCGCTGCAACTGCTGATCGAGCAGGTGGGCGCGCCGCTCTGAGCGTGATCAAGTTCCGCGCACCAGCGGCAGGCTGCGCCCGATAATCGGCGGCATGTATCTCGCGCACTTCGGGCTGCAGCACCTGCCTTTCGATTCCGCCAACGAGCCGAAGCAGCTGGTGTTTCCGGGCGCGCGGCACGAGACCGCACGTTCGCTGCTGCACCTGATCGCCCGCGAGACCGGCTTCATCCGCATCATCGGCGAACCAGGCACCGGCAAGACCACCCTGTGCCGCTGGCTGCTGCGCAAGCTGCCCCCGGAACGCTACCGGGTGGTCCATGTCACCGACCCCTCGCTCAGCCCGCGCCTGATCGACGTCATGCTCGCCGAGAAGCTCGGCATGACCGTGCACCGCACCGATCCGCGCCGCATGCGCGCCGACCTGCGCGACCGCCTCAACCACAGTGCCATCTCGGGCGAGAAGCTGATCGTCCTGATCGACGAGGCGCAGTCCATGCCGCTGGAAACCCTCGAGCATCTGCGCCTGCTCGGACAGGGCGTGGGCCGCGGCGGCAATGCGCTGCGCCTGGTGCTGGTCGGGCCGCCCGAGCTCGAGAAGCGCCTCACGCACGAGGCATTCGGGGCGCTCAACGACCGCATCGCGCACGACCTGCGCCTGAACCGGCTGTCGCGTGACGAGGTCCACGAGTACCTCCACGGCCGGCTGCGCAACGCCGGCTACGACGGGCCGCGCATCTTCTCGGTGGGCGCGGTGCGCGCCGTGGCCGTGCTCTCGCGCGGCCTGCCCGAGCGCATCAACCTGCTCGCCGACAAGGCCCTCATGGCGGCGTCGCTCGCGCATGCCTTCGAGGTGCACACGCGCGACGTGCAGGTGGCGGCGCGCGAGCTCAGGCTCAGCCACCCGGTTCCGCGCCGGCGCCTGCGGCTTTTCTCGCTGCCGCTGGGCGCGGGCTTCGCGGCCGGCGTCACCAGCGCGCTGGCAGCAGTGGCCCTGGCCCTGCACTTCGGCTGGATGGGCGCCTCCAAGTACGAGCCGCGCAGCAGCCTGGGCGGCTCGCCCTACTCGCAGGCCTTGCGCTGACGGGTGCGCAGGCCGCATCACGGCGGCCCGCGCACGATCGGACTTCAGGCCGATCGATCGGCAGGCTCCCTATAATGGCCGGTTTCGCACCGATGCGCCCTCCTCTGGGGCGCCAGACAGGATCCCATGGAAGCCGAACGCCTCAATGCCCTCGCCGCCCTGATCGCCGACCTTCGCCGTCGGGTGATCGAACTCCGGGGGTATCTTTGACTTCGACGTCAAGCGTACCCGCCTGATCGAAGTCGACCGCGCCCTCGAGGCGCCCGATGTCTGGAACGACGCGCAGCGCGCGCAGGACCTCGGCCGCGAGAAGAAGCTGCTCGAGTCGGTGGTGCTGCGCATCACCGAGCTCGATGCCGGGCTCTCCGATGCCGACGAGCTCTTCGGCATCGCCCGCGAGGAGGCCGATGACTCCACCCTCGAAGCGGTAGAGGCCGATGTCGCCGGCCTGCAGCAGCAGGTCGAGGGGCTGGAGTTCCGGCGCATGTTCGCCAACCCGGCCGACCCCAATCCCTGCTTCATGGAGATCCAGGCCGGCGCCGGCGGCACCGAGGCGCAAGACTGGGCGCAGATGCTGCTGCGCCAGTACCTGCGCTACTGCGAACGCAAGGGCTTTCGCACCGAGGTGCTCGAGGAGACCGAAGGCGACACCGCCGGCATCAAGGGCGCCTCGCTCAAGGTCGAGGGCGAGTACGCCTACGGCTTCCTGCGCACCGAGACCGGCGTGCACCGGCTGGTGCGCAAGTCGCCCTTCGACTCCAGCGGCGGCCGGCACACCTCGTTCGCCTCGGTGTTCGTCTACCCCGAGGTCGACGACTCCATCCAGGTCGACATCAACCCGGCTGACCTGCGCATCGACGTCTACCGGGCCTCGGGCGCGGGCGGTCAGCACGTGAACAAGACCGAGTCGGCGGTGCGCATCACCCACCTGCCCACCAACATCGTCGTGCAGTGCCAGAACGACCGCTCGCAGCACCGCAACAAGGACGAGGCCATGAAGATGCTGCGCGCCCGCCTGTTCGAGCTCGAGCTGCGCAAGCGCCGCGCCGAGCAGGACAAGGTCGAGGCGAGCAAGACCGACATCGGCTGGGGTCATCAGATCCGCTCGTACGTGCTCGACCAGTCCCGCATCAAGGACCTGCGCACCAACGTCGAGATCAGCAACACCCGCAGCGTGCTCGACGGTGATCTCGATCCCTTCATCTTCGCCAGCCTGAAGCAGGGCGTCTAGGACCATGACCGAACCCTCCCCCGCGCCCGCCCCCGCCCCCGACGAGAACCAGATCATCGCCGAGCGGCGCGCCAAGCTCGCGCGCCTGCGCGAGGCCGGCCCGGCCTTCCCGAACGACGCGCGCCCCGCCGACCGGGCCGGGCCGCTGCTGGCCGCGCACGAGGCACTCAGCCGCGAGGCGCTCGAACAGGCTGCGGTGCGGGTGTCGATCGCCGGGCGGCTGATGCTCAAGCGGGTGCAGGGCAAGGCCAGCTTCGGCACCGTGCAGGACGCCACCGGCCGGCTGCAGCTCTGGATGAACGACGAGGGCGTGGGCCCGGCGGCCCACGAGGCCTTCAAGCACTGGGACCTCGGCGACATCGTCGCGGCCGAGGGCGTGCTCTTCAAGACCATGAAGGGCGAGCTCTCGGTGCGCTGCAGCGCGGTACGGCTGCTGGCCAAGTCGCTGCGGCCGCTGCCCGACAAGTTCCACGGCCTGCACGACCAGGAGACCCGCTATCGCCAGCGCTACGTCGACCTGATCGTCAATCCCGACACGCGCCGCACCTTCGTCACCCGTAGCCGCGCGCTGGCGGCAATCCGCAGCTTCATGACCGGGCACGACTTCCTCGAGGTCGAGACGCCCATGCTGCACCCCATCCCAGGCGGCGCGGCGGCCCGGCCCTTCATCACCCACCACAACGCGCTGGCGCAGGACATGTACCTGCGCATCGCGCCCGAGCTCTACCTCAAGCGCCTGATCGTGGGCGGCTTCGAGCGGGTCTTCGAGGTGAACCGCAACTTCCGCAACGAGGGGATCAGCCCGCGCCACAACCCCGAGTTCACCATGATGGAGTTCTACGCGGCCTACACCGATTACCAGTGGCTGATGGACTTCACCGAGCAGGTGATCCGCGATTGCGCGCAGGCGTCGGCCGGCACCACCGCGCTCAGCTACCAGGGGCGCGAGCTCGATCTTGGCCAGCCCTTCCAGCGCCTGACCATCGCGCAGGCCATCGTGAAGTACGCGCCGCGTTACCAGGAGGCGCCGCTGCACGATCCCGACTGGCTGCGCGCCGAACTCGGCCGGCTGGGCGTCAGGATCGACGACCCCCGCCATCGGCACGCTGGCGCCGGCGCGCTCGCGCTGGCCCTGTTCGAGGAGGTTGCCGAGAGCCAGCTCTGGGAGCCCACCTTCATCATCGACTATCCGGTGGAGGTCTCGCCGCTTGCGCGCGAGTCCGACACCCGGCCCGGCATCACCGAGCGATTCGAGCTCTTCATCACCGGCCGCGAGATCGCCAACGGCTTCTCCGAGCTCAATGATGCCGAGGATCAGGCCGCGCGCTTCCAGGCCCAGGTGCAGGCCAAGGAGGCGGGTGACGAGGAGGCGATGTTCTACGACGCCGACTTCGTGCGGGCCCTGGAGTACGGCATGCCGCCCACCGGCGGCTGCGGCATCGGAATCGACCGGCTGGTGATGCTGCTCACCGACAGCCCGAACATCCGCGACGTGATCCTCTTCCCCGCGCTCAAGCACGAGTAGCCGCGTGCTCGGCCGCACGATCACGGCGCTGGGCATCACCCAGATCGTCGGCTGGGGCACCACCTACTACAGCTCGGCGGTGCTGTTCACCGGCATGGCCGAAGACACTGGCTGGAGCATCACCATCGCCTACGGCGCGTTCTCGTGGGCCATGCTGGTCTCGGGGCTGATCTCCCGCCGCATGGGCGCGCTGGTCGAGCGCCACGGCGAGCGCCTGGTCATGACGCTGGGCTCGATCGGCATCACGCTGGGCCTGCTCGCGGTGGCGGCCGCGCAGCACCCGGCGCATCTGGTGGCCGCCTGGACGCTGCTTGGCGTGGCCATGCGCGCGAGTCTCTACGAGACCGCGTTCTCGGCGCTGGCCCGGCTGGCCGGCGCGGGCGCGCGCCGCGCCATCTCCATGGTCACGCTGTACGGCGGGCTCGCCTCGTCGGTCTTCTGGCCGCTGGGTCACTGGATGGTGGCGCAATGGGGCTGGCGCGGCTCCTTCGTGGCCTATGCCCTGCTCAACCTGCTGGTGTGCGTGCCGCTGCACCGGCGCTGCCTGCAGCCGCATCCGGTCGGGACGCCTGCCACGGCGGCCGCTGCTCCCGTCACGCCCGCCGCTGCGCCCGCCCCCGCCCCTGAACCCGCGACCCTGCAAGGCCCGCTGCGCGACCAGGCGCTGTTGGTGCTCTCGGGCCTGCTGGCCGCGCACAGCTTCGTGTTCGGCGCGCTGTCCGCGCACATGCTCACCCTGCTGCAGTCGCTCGGTCTGGCCGCCGCGGCGGCGGTCACGCTCGCCTCGATGAAGGGGGTGGCGCAGGTGGGCGCGCGCTTTGCCGAACTCACGCTGCAACGCCACCTCGGACCGATCGCGGTGGGCATGATCTCCACCGGGCTGCTGCCGCTAGGCCTGCTGGTGATGGACTTCGGCGCGCCGCAGCTCATGGTGGTGACCGCCGGCTGCCTGATCTACGGCGCCTCCAACGGCCTGATCACCATCGTGCGTGGCACGGTCAGCCTGCAGATGTTCGGCCACGCCGGCTATGCCGCCACGCTCGGGCGCATCGCCGCCCCGGGCCTGATCGCCGGCGCGCTGGCGCCGATGGCCTACGCCGCGCTGATCGAGCGCTTCGGCAACGCCGTGGGGCTGGAGGTGCTCACGGGGGTGTCACTGCTGGGTTTCGCCGGCATGGTCTGGCTGGCGAGCATTCAGAAGCGGTCGTTGCGAAACACCGCCACGTCAGCCAGATAGACCGAGACCCGGTAGTTGGGCGCGTAGCGCTCGAGCACCTGGGCGGCAATGCGCTCGGCCACCTCGGGCGCGCAGATCAGCTGCAGCTCGATCTGCCGGTCGGCATCCCACTCGCCGTCATGATCGCCATGCAGGCCACCACCGCGCACGTCGATCACGGTGTAGCCCATGGCGCCCAGCGCGCGGGCCTCGCTCACCAGGGTTCGCTCGAGCACCGCTTCGGCGATGATCACCAGCAGCTTGCGGGGATGGGTCTGCAGCATGGCGAAGGCTCCTGCGCGGCGCTCAGGCGATCTGGCGCGCGGCCCACAGATAGGCCGGGATGCCCAGGGTCAGGTTGAAGGGGAAGGTCACGCCCAGCGCCACGCCGATCGACAGCGCCGGATTGGCCTGCGGCACCGCGATTCGCATCGCGGTGGGCGCGGCGATGTAGGAGGCGCTGGCGCACAGCGTGGCCAGGATGGCGCAGCCCCCTGGCGACAGGCCCAGCGCGCGACCGCAGACGAGGCCGATCGCGCCGAAGACCAGCGGGGCGAGCACCCCGAACAGCATCAGGAAGGGCCCGGCACGGCGCAATTCGGGCAGGCGGCTGCCGGCCACCAGGCCCATCTCGAGCAGGAACAGGCACAGCACGCCCTTGAACAGGTCACCGAACAGCGGCTTCATGGGCGTCAGGCCCTCGGGGCCGACCAGCCAGCCGATCAGCAGGCCGCCCAGCAGCAGGTAGACCGCCTTGCCGAACAGGGTCTCGTGAGCCAGCCGACCCCAGCCCACGCTCGACAGATCACCGCGGCGCGCCAGCAGGATGCCCACGATGATGCCCGGCGCCTCCATCAGGGCGACCAGCACCGGCATCTGCGCCTCCACGGGCACGCCCTCGCGCGCGAGCAGGCTCTGGGCCACCGCGAAGGTGACCACCGAGACCGAGCCATAGTGGGCGGCGATCGACGCGGCATCGGCCTGCCCCAGACCGCCCAGGCGACGCAGCACCGGGTAGGCAAGCAGCGGCAGCGTGGCCGACAGCGCCACGCCGGTCAGCGCCACCGGCAGCACCGAGTCCAGCGACTGGCGGGCGAGTTCGGCACCGCCCTTCAGACCGATCGCCAGCAGCAGATAGACCGAGAGGGTCTCGTAGAGCGCCTCGGGCAGGCGCAGGTCAGAGCGCGACAGGCGCGCGACCAGGCCGAGCACGAAGAACAGGACGACCGGGTCGATCGGCATGCCGCGACGCGGGCCGGTTCAGCCGAGGACGGAGCGTCTGCCGGCCGGACGCATCAGTCGCGCTCGTCGATCCAGGCCTGCTGGATGGCCTCGAGGATCTTCTCGTTGGAGCGCCCGGGCTGATCGGCGAAACCCGGCAGCGCCATCACCCACTGGTGCAGGTCGGTGAAGCGCAGCTGCAGCGGATCGACCTCGGGATGCGCCTCGTCGAGGGCGATGGCGATGTCGTTGACGTCGGTCCAGAGCATGCTCAGTGATCCTCGCGGGCGTGGTTGATGGTGTAGCGCGGAATCTCCACCACCAGATCAGTGGCAGCTACCGCCACCTGGCAGGACAGGCGCGAGAGCGCGGTCAGGCCCCAGGCCTTGTCGAGCATGTCGTCCTCCTCTTCGCTGGAGGGCGCGAGCGAGCCCGCCCCCTCGCGGACGATCACATGGCAGGTGGTGCAGGCGCAGGAGAGCTCGCAGGCATGCTCGATCTCGATGCCCTGCGCCAGCAGCGCGCGGCACAGCACGGTGCCCTCGGGCACCTCGAAGCGGCTGCCCTGCGGGCAGAGCGACTCATGGGGAAGAACCTGGATGACGGGCATGGCGGCAGCGGTTGGAGTTCAGTTGCCCAGCTCGCCAATGCGGCGGCCGGTGAGCGCCCGGGCGATGGAGCGATCCATGCGCCGCTCGGCGAAGAGTTCGGTGCCCCGGGCGAGCGAGTCAGTGGCGGCGCGCAGCGCGGACAGTTCGGCACCCTCACGGGCGCTTCGCAGACGGGCGATCAGGGCATCGAGAGCGGCCCGCTCGTCGGCGCCGAGCAGGTCGGCGTCGGCCTGCAGCGCGGCATCCACCGACTCGAGCAGGCGATCGGCATCGACCTGCTGCTCGCGCAGCGCGCGCGCCTGCACATCGGCCTGGGCATTGCCGAAGGCCGCCTGCAGCATGGTGGCGATCTCGTCATCGCCCAGCCCGTAGGAGGGCTTGACCGCCACCGAGGCCTCCACCCCGCTGGTGGTCTCGCGCGCGCTCACCGAGAGCAGGCCGTCGGCATCCACCTGGAAGGTGACCCGGATGCGGGCCGCGCCCGCGGCCATGGGCGGAATGCCGCGCAGCTCGAAGCGGGCCAGCGAGCGGCAATCAGCCACCAGCTCGCGCTCGCCCTGCACCACGTGGATGGCCATCGCGCCCTGGCCATCGCGGAAGGTGGTGAACTCCTGGGCGCGCGCCACCGGAATGGTGCTATTGCGCGGGATGATGCGTTCGACCAGCCCGCCCATGGTCTCCAGCCCGAGCGAGAGCGGGATCACGTCGAGCAGCAGCCAGTCATCACCCGCGGCCCGGTTGCCGGCGAGCAGGTTGGCCTGCATGGCGGCGCCGAGCGCGACCACGCGGTCGGGATCGAGCCCGGTGAGCGGCGCACGGCCAAAGAGCTCCGCCACCGCCTGAGCCACCTGCGGCATGCGGGTGGAACCGCCCACCAGCACCACGCCGGCCACCGCCTCGGGCTTCAGGCGCGCATCGCGCAGTGCCCGGCGGGTGGCCAGCAGGGTGCGCTCCAGCAGATCGCGGGTCAGCGACTCGAACCGCGCGCGGGTCAGCGGCAGCGAGACCCGGCTGGCGCTCGAGAGCTGCACCGCGAAGGTGACCGTGTCCGCATCGGTCAGCGATTCCTTGGCCCGTCGGGCCGCGTCGAGCAGCGCGCGCAGATCGTGGGCATCGAGGCTGTCGGGGCCCAGGCCGGTCTCGGCCAGCGCCCAGTCGACGATGCGGCGGTCGAAGTCGTCACCGCCCAGCGCCGAGTCGCCGCCGGTGGCGATCACCTCGAACACCCCGCGCGAGAGCCTCAGCACCGAGATGTCGAAGGTGCCGCCGCCCAGGTCGTAGACCGCGTAGATGCCCTCGGCGGCGCTGTCCAGACCGTAGGCCACGGCCGCGGCCGTGGGCTCGTTGAGCAGGCGCAGCACGTTCAGCCCGGCCAGGCGCGCGGCATCGCGGGTGGCCTGCCGCTGCGCGTCGTCGAAGTAGGCCGGGACGGTGATCACCGCGCCCACGAGCTCGCCGCCCAGGGTCTGCTCGGCCCGCTCGCGCAGCACCCGCAGGATCTCGGCCGAGACCTCCACAGGGCTGAGCTCGCCCGCGCGGGTCTGCAGGCGCACCATGCCCGGCGCGTCGACGAAGCGATAGGGGCTGGGCACCCGCGTGGCATCGGCCAGACCACGGCCCATGAAGCGCTTGACCGAGACGATGGTGTTGTGCGGATCGGCGGCCGCCTGGTGCGCGGCAGCTTCGCCGACCTCCACGCCACCGCCCTCCAGGTAGCGCACCACCGAGGGCAGCAGCGAGCGGCCAGCCTCGTCGTCGAGCACCTCGGGCAGCGAATGGCGCACCGAGGCCACCAGCGAGTTCGTGGTGCCCAGGTCGATGCCCACCGCCAGTCGGCGCTGGTGCGGCTCGGGCGACATGCCGGGTTCGGAGATCTGCAGCAGGGACATCGGCAATCCGTGGTGGGGCGTGAGAGAGGAAGGCCGCTCAGGCCCCCAGCAGGTCTTCTTCCGCGTGGTCGGTCTCTTCCAGCAGCCGGTCGAGGAACATCAGCTGCCGGACCGCGGCCGCCGCCGTGACCGCATCGGCGCGCACATCGAGCAGATCGGCAATGCGCGCGATCAGGTCCTGCCGTTCACCGCCGATCTCCTCGCGAAGGCGTGTCAGCGCGGGCAGTTCGCGCGCGGCGCGGGCCTCTTCGAGCGCCTCGCGCCAGCCCATCTGCTGCATCAGGAAGGCAGGCGGCATGGCGGTGTTCGACTCGGCCTGCAGCGACACCCCGCGCAACTCGCAGAGATAGGCCGCGCGACGCTGCGGATCGCGCAGCACCCGCACCGCTTCGTTCACGCGCGTGGCGCTTTGCAGCGCCAGTCGCCGATCGGTGTCGCTGCCCTGGGCGTGGCGGTCAGGGTGGACCGCGGCCTGCAGGCGACGCCATGCCGATTCGAGGCGAGCCTCGTCGATCGCGAAGGCTTGCGGCAGGCCGAGCAGCGCAAAGTGGTTGGAATCGGTCACGAAGGGCAATCAGCGGCAAAAGAAGAGGCGGCTCGCGGCCGCCTCCGACACGCACGCCCGCGCGGGGCGCTCAGACGTTGAAGGACTCGCCGCAGCCGCACTCGCTCTTCACGTTCGGGTTGTTGAACTTGAAGCCCTCGTTCAGGCCTTCGCGAACGAAGTCGAGCTCGGTGCCGTCGATGTAGGCCAGGCTCTTGGGATCGACGATCACCGTCACGCCATAGCTCTGGAACTGGAGATCCTCGGGCGCGAGCTGATCGGCGTACTCGAGCTTGTAGGCCATGCCCGAACAGCCGGTGGTGCGAACGCCCAGCCGAAGACCCAGACCCTTGCCGCGCTTCTCGATGAAGCGCGACACGTGCTTCGCGGCGCTTTCAGTGAGCGTGATGGCCATGTGCGGGGCTCCCGGGTTCAGGCGGCCTGGCGAGGCTCGGCGGCGACCTCGCCGTGCTTGCTGCGGTAATCCTGGATGGCGGCCTTGATGGCGTCTTCGGCCAGGATGGAGCAGTGGATCTTGACCGGCGGCAGCGCGAGCTCGGCGGCGATCTCGGTGTTGCGGATGGCCATGGCCTGGTCGAGGGTCTTGCCCTTCACCCACTCGGTGACGAGCGAACTGGAGGCGATCGCCGACCCGCAGCCGTAGGTCTTGAAGCGGGCATCCTCGATGACGCCCTCGTCGTTGACCTTGATCTGCAGCTTCATCACGTCGCCGCAGGCCGGCGCGCCGACCATGCCGGTGCCCACGCTGGCGTCGCCCTTGTCGAACGCGCCCACGTTGCGCGGGTTCTCGTAGTGATCGATGACCTTCTCGCTGTATGCCATGTTCAGTGCTCCGTGCTGCCAGAGGCGGATCGGCTCGTGGCCTCACCGCCGGGGAAAGAGGAAATCAGTGCGCCGCCCACTTCACGGTGTTCAGATCGATGCCTTCCTGGACCATCTCCCACAGCGGCGACATCTCGCGCAGCTTGCCCACCTTGCTGGTGATGAGGGCGATGGCGTGGTCGATCTCCTGCTCGGTGGTGAAGCGACCGATGGAGAATCGGATGGAACTGTGGGCGAGTTCATCGCTGCGGCCGAGCGCCCGCAGCACATAGGAGGGCTCGAGGCTGGCCGAGGTGCAGGCCGACCCGCTGGACACCGCCAGGTCCTTGATCGCCATGATCATGGACTCGCCCTCGACATAGTTGAAGCTCATGTTGAGGTTGTGCGGCACCCGGCGCTCCATGTCGCCGTTGATGAAGACCTCGTCCATGGCCGACAGGCCGGCATGCAGGCGATCGCGCAGCATGCGGATGCGCTCGTTCTCGGTGTGCATCTCGAGACGGGCGATCCGGAAGGCCTCGCCCATGCCCACGATCTGATGGGTGGCCAGGGTGCCCGAGCGAAAGCCGCGCTCATGGCCGCCACCGTGGATCTGCGCCTCGATGCGCACCCGCGGCTTGCGCCGCACGAACAACGCGCCCATGCCCTTGGGGCCGTAGGTCTTGTGCGCCGAGAAGGACATGAGATCGACCTTGAGGCTGGCCAGATCGATCGGCAGCTTGCCGGTGGCCTGGGCCGAGTCCACGTGGAAGATGATCCCGCGCACCCGGGTGATCTCGCCGATGGCGCTGATGTCCTGGATGACGCCGATCTCGTTGTTCACGTACATCACCGAGACCACGATGGTGTCGGGACGCAGCGCCGCCTGGAAGGCGTCCATGTCGATCAGGCCGTTCTCGAGGACATCGAGGTAGGTGACCTCGAAGCCCTGGCGCTCGAGCTCACGCATGGTGTCCAGCGTGGCCTTGTGCTCGGTCTTGACGGTGATGAGGTGACGGCCACGGTCCTTGTAGAACTGGGCCGCGCCCTTGAGCGCCAGATTGATCGACTCGGTGGCGCCGGAGGTCCAGACGATTTCCCGCGGATCGCAGTTGACGAGGGCCGCGACCGACTCGCGGGCCTCCTCGACCGCCTTCTCGGCCGCCCAGCCGTAAGCATGACTGCGCGACGCGGGGTTGCCGAAGTCTTCGCGCAGATAGGGCAGCATCTTGTCCACCACGCGGGGGTCGACCGGGGTGGTGGCCGAGTAATCGAGGTAGATCGGCAGATGGATCACGGGACTCTCCGGGGAACGCGCGCGCAACCGCTCAGGTGTTGGTGAGGCGGGTGCCGTCGACGCGGATGGGCTGCAGCGTGGACGTGGGGAACTCGAGCGCGGCCCGGTGCTCGCGCAGCACCGAGATCTGCCGCGGCGCCTGGCGCGTCTCGCGCGAGCGCTGCTGCTCGACCATGTTGGCCAGGGTGACCGAGTCGAGGAACTCGACGATCTTCTTGTTGAGGTTCGACCAGAGCTCGTGGGTCATGCACTGGCCGTTCTCGACGCAGTTTTCCTTGCCGCCGCACTGGGTGGCGTCGATGGGTTCATCCACCGCGAAGATGATGTCGGCCACGGTGACATCCTTGGCGCTGCGCGCCAGGGTGTAGCCGCCGCCGGGACCGCGAGTGCTTTCCACCAGTTCGTGACGACGCAGCTTGCCGAAGAGTTGCTCCAGATACGACAGCGAGATCTTCTGGCGCTGGCTGATGCCGGCCAACGTGACGGGCCCCTGATGCTGGCGCATGGCCAGATCGATCATGGCAGTGACGGCAAAGCGGCCCTTGGTGGTCAGACGCATGGCGATTCCCTTGTGAGACAGCCTGGGTGACGGGTGGACTCTACCTTTATCCGAGTAATTCTGTCAAGAATCCTCGAGGGGTAGAGGGTGGTTTTGTCCTAGACAAGACGAGGACAGTATATCCCGATCAGGCTGATCAAGTAATCCCCGCGAGGGCCAGAGAGAACTCTGTAGTCATTTTGCGACGGGCCGGGCACGGCCGGATTTGCTGGGCCTGACCCGAATCACCCAAGGCCGCGAAAAGCCGCTGCCGGCCCCGGCACGTGACGCTTGCGAACAGGATGCCCCCCCACGCGGCACGCCGCAGGCTGGACAGCGGCGGCGCGAGGCAGGTGCGGTCGGGGCGCACCGCCCCGACACGACGGCGAGCCGACCTCAGGCGGCGGCCACCTGCGTGGCGCGCCGCTTGGCGAGCTCGAGGAGCCCCGCGCAGGCATCCTCGATGCAGTCGAGCACCGGCTCGAAGCCCTGCGCGTTGCCGTAGTACGGGTCGGCGATGGTGGCGGTCTCGTGCTCGGTGGCAAAGCGCATCAGCAGTTGCAGCTTGTGATGGGCGCGCTTGGGCGCGAGTTGCTGCAGCGCCGAGAGGTTGTCCCAGTCCATGGCGAGGATGAGGTCATGCTCGTCGAAGTCCTTCTCGAGCACGCTGCGGGCCCGCAGACCCGAGATGTCGACCCCGCGCTTGGCGGTGACCGCCTGCGCCCGCTTGTCGGGCGCCTCACCGGCATGAAAACCGTGCGTGCCCGCCGAGGAAACCCGGACCACATCCTCGAGACCGGCCTGCCGGACCATCTGACGGAACACGCCCTCGGCCATCGGCGAGCGGCAGATGTTGCCCATGCAGACGAACAGCACCCGGGTGTTCATTGCCAGGGAGATCGGTTCCTTCTTAGCCATGTGAGTTTCCGAAGAAGAAATTGAATGGGAGGTGAATGGGTTGGCAGGCGCGGGCCATCTAGGCGGCCCTGGGCGGCAGCGGGACGAGGTCGGCACCGCCGACTGCGCCGAACACCTGCTGCTTGAGCGCGGCGAGCCGGTCGCGCACACGCGCGGCCTGCTCGAATTCGAGGTTGCGGGCGTGCTCGAGCATGAGCTTCTCGAGGCGCTTGATCTCCTTGGCGGCCGCCTTCTCGCCCAGGGTGTCGTAGCGCACCTGATCCTGGATGACGGTGGCCTGCTCGCGAGCCTGCTGGGGATCGAAGACGCCATCGATGAGTTCGCGCACCTGCTTGATCACGCCACGCGGGACGATGCCGTGCTGCTGGTTGAAGGCGACCTGACGCTCGCGGCGGCGGCGGGTCTCGCCCATGGCGCGCTCCATGGACTCGGTGATCCGGTCGGCATAGAGGATGGCGCAGCCATTGAGATTGCGGGCCGCGCGACCGATGGTCTGGATGAGGCTGCGCTCGGAGCGCAGGAAGCCTTCCTTGTCGGCATCGAGGATGGCCACCAGCGAGACCTCGGGGATGTCCAGACCCTCGCGCAGCAGGTTGATGCCCACCAGCACGTCGAAGACGCCCAGCCGCAGGTCGCGGATGATCTCGACCCGCTCGACGGTGTCGATGTCGGAGTGCAGGTAGCGCACCCGCACGCCGTGCTCGCCGAGGTAGTCGGTGAGGTCTTCGGCCATGCGCTTGGTGAGGGTGGTGACCAGCACCCGCTCGCCGGCGGCCACGCGCAGGTTGATCTCGGAGAGCACGTCATCGACCTGGCTGAGGGCCGGACGCACCAGCACCTCGGGGTCGATGAGGCCGGTGGGGCGCACCACCTGCTCGACCACCTGCCCGGACTGACGAGACTCGTAATCGGCCGGGGTGGCCGAGACGAAGATGCACTGGCGCACCTTGCCCTCGAACTCCTCGAAGCGCAGCGGGCGGTTGTCCAGCGCCGAGGGCAGCCGGAAACCGTACTCGACCAGGGTCTCCTTGCGGGACCGATCGCCGCGGAACATGCCGCCGAGCTGCCCGATGGTGACGTGGCTCTCGTCGATGATCATGAGCGCATCGGTGGGCAGGTAGTCCACCAGCGTGGGCGGCGGATCGCCCGGGCGCGCGCCCGAGAAGTGCCGCGTGTAGTTCTCGATGCCCTTGCAGAAGCCGAGCTCCTGGAGCATCTCGATGTCGAAGCGGGTGCGCTGCTCCAGGCGCTGGGCCTCGACCAGCTTGCCCTGCTCGTAGAGCCACTTCAGGCGCTCGGCGAGCTCCTCGCGGATGGTGTCGATGGCGCGCATCACCGTGGCGCGCGGCGTGACGTAGTGCGAGGACGGGTACACCGTGAAGCGCGGGATCTTCTGCCGGATGCGCCCGGTGAGCGGGTCGAAGAGCTGGATGCTCTCGATCTCGTCATCGAAGAGCTCGACCCGCACCGCGAGCTCGGCATGCTCGGCCGGGAAGATGTCGATGGTGTCGCCGCGCACGCGGAAGGTGCCGCGATTGAAATCGGCATCGTTGCGCGAGTACTGCATGGCCACCAGGCGCTGCAGGATGTCGCGCTGGGAGAGACGATCGCGGACCCGCAGCGTGAGGATCATCGCGTGGTAGTCGGCCGGGTTGCCGATGCCGTAGATGCACGACACCGTGGCCACGATGACGGTGTCGCGGCGCTCGAGCAGCGACTTGGTGGCCGACAGGCGCATCTGCTCGATGTGCTCGTTGATGGACGAGTCTTTCTCGATGAACAGGTCGCGCTGCGGCACGTAGGCTTCGGGCTGGTAGTAGTCGTAGTACGAGACGAAGTACTCGACCGCGTTGGCCGGGAAGAACTCGCGCATCTCGGCGTAGAGCTGCGCGGCCAGCGTCTTGTTGGGCGCCAGCACCAGGGCGGGCCGCCCCGTGCGCGCGATGACGTTGGCCATGGTGTAGGTCTTGCCCGAGCCGGTGACCCCGAGCAGGGTCTGATAGCTCAGGCCGTCGGCGAGGCCGTCCACCAGACGGTCGATGGCCTGCGGCTGATCACCCGCCGGGGGAAACGGCTGGTGCAGCTGGAACGGGCTTCCGGGGAAGCTCAGTAGGTGGGGGGCGCTGCGCGCCGGCTCGGCCATCGGATCAGGGGTGGTTCAGCTGCGTGGTAAAGTGTTGATTCATCAGGGCTACCGGTCTTGATCGCACCGCGTTCAAGACTGGGTCTGCCGGCACCGCCGACCCTGACCAGACCCATGGGTAAACATCCAGTACCCAGATCTGCGCCCGGAACCTCGGCCAATCCGCCATTATCGCCCGAACCCCCCTCGAAAAGCTAGTGCACTGCACAAAAACTGAGCAGGCGGTTTTGTTACCTCCTGTTTTTCTTCATATAAATCAGAGCCTTGACTGAAAAGATGAGCCAGAGCCTGTTTGCTGCGGTCGAACTCGCCCCCCGTGACCCCATCCTCGGCCTCACCGAGGCCTTCAATGCCGACACCCGGGCCGGCAAGGTCAATCTGGGGGTTGGCGTCTACTACGACGACAACGGCAAGATCCCGCTGCTGGGCGCGGTGCGCGAGGCCGAACGCGTCCGTCTTGAAGGGGCTCCGGCGCGCGGCTATCTGCCCATCGAGGGTGTCGCGGCGTACAACACCGCGGTGCAGCAACTGCTCTTCGGCGCGGGCTCGGCCCTGCTGACGGCAGGCCGCGTGGCCACCTTCGAGGCCCTGGGCGGCACCGGCGGCCTCAAGATTGGCGCCGACTTCCTTCGCCGGCTGCAACCCGGCGCCCGCATCTGGATCAGCGACCCCAGCTGGGAGAACCACCGGGCCCTGTTCGAGGCGGCCGGCTTCACGGTCAACGCCTATCCGTACTACAACCCGCAGACCCACGGCGTGAAGTTCGACGAGCTCCTCGCCTGCCTGCAGGGGCTGCCGGCCAACGACATCGTGGTGCTGCACGCCTGCTGCCACAACCCCACGGGGGTCGATCTGGCCGACGACCAGTGGGCACGCATCGTCGAGGTGGTGCGGGCGCGCGGGCTGATCGCCTTCCTGGACTGCGCCTACCAGGGCTTCGGCGATGGCATCGAGGCCGACGCCACGGCACTGCGCCGCTTTGCGGACTCGGGCCTGTCGTTCTTCGTGTCCAGTTCGTTCTCCAAGAGCTTCTCGCTCTACGGCGAGCGCGTGGGCGCGCTGTCGGTGGTCACCGCCGACCGCGACGAGACCGCGCGGGTCACCAGCCAGGTCAAGCGGGTGATCCGCACCAACTACTCCAACCCGCCCACGCATGGCGCCTCGGTGGTGGCCGCGGTGCTCTCCACCCCGGCGCTGCGGGCCCAGTGGGAATCTGAACTCGCCGGCATGCGCGAGCGCATCCGCGCCATGCGCACCGCGCTGGTCGACAAGCTGCGCGAGCGCGGGGTCACGCGCGACTTCAGCTTCGTCACACGGCAGCGCGGCATGTTCTCGTACTCGGGCCTCACCAGCGCGCAGGTCGATCGCCTGCGCAACGAGTTCGGCATCTATGCGGTGAGCACCGGGCGCATCTGCCTGGCTGCGCTCAACAGCCGCAACATCGACGCGGTGGCTGACGCCATCGCCACTGTGCTCAAGGACTGAGTCCGCAGCGGGCCGGCGTTCCCGCTGCGCTCAGGCCGCGGGAACAGCAGCCGGCCGCCCGGTCACAGAATGCCGGCCTCGCGATAGGGCGCGTTGTCTTCCACCCGCTCGACGCCCAGGCGGGTGAGGTCGATGCTCTCGTAGCGCCCGCGCGTGATCAGTTCGGCCACCGCCCGGCCTGCCGCCGGCGCATGCATCATGCCGTGCCCCGAGAATCCGGCCACGGTGAGGAGATTTCGCAGACCACGGTTCCAGCGCCCGATCACCGGGTTGCCGTCGAGCTCGCACTGTTCGTAGAGCCCCGCCCAGGTGCGATGGCAGCGCGCCGCCTCCAGCGGCGGAAACCGGTGCGCCACCGCCGGCCAGACCACGCGCTCGAAGTAGCCGTGATCCACCTCGAAGTCCACGCCGCGGCGGGCTGAGCCGTCCACCAGCCCGCCCGAGAACCCGGCGCCCTCCGAGCGGAATGCCAGTCGGGCAAGGTCCTTCACATAGGGCAGACGTTCCATCGGCGCGCCGCAGGTGAAGTAGTGCTCGTAGCGCTTGAGCGGCGACACCGGCAGGTGCATGCCCATGAAGGCAGCCACCTCGCCAGACCAGGCGCCGGCGGCATTGACCACCGAGTGCGCGGCCAGCCGAGCGCCAGACGCCAGACGCAGCGCGCTCACCGCGGTGGCGCTGCATTCGGCGCCCACGACCCGATCGGCCACATACACCGCGCCCTGCGCGATCGCCTTGCGGCGCAGGCCGCGCAGCAGCGCCTCGGGATCGCACCAGCCATCGCGCGGGGTGTGGGCACCGGCGCCGAGATCGTCGACCCGCATGGACGGGAAGCGCCGGCGCAGCTCGGCCGGGTCGAGGAGATGGACCTCGCACCCCCGGGCGCGCTGCGCCTCGACATTGGCCTGAAGACCCGCAGCCTGGTCGGGCCCCACCACGAAGAGGTAGCCGCCTTCCACCCAGCCGACGGCCGCGGGGTGCCCCGGCACCGAGGCGTGATCGGCGAAGTCACGGATGAACTGAAGGCTGTACAAGGACATGTCGATGTTCTCGGGGCACGAGAACTGCACCCGGCAACCGCCCGAGGCGCGTGGCGTGGAGGCCAGCGAGTAGGCAGGATCGGGCTCGATCACGCACACCGAGGCGCCCGGGGCGAGTTGCCCGAGAAAGAAGGCCACGGCTGAACCGATGACCCCGCCGCCGATGATCGCGATGTCGCAGCGGGCCGGCACGGCGGGCGGCTCGGATGCGGGCGCACGGGCCTGGGCACTGGCCTGCGTGCCCGGCGGCGGCGCGCTCACCATGCGATGCCCCGCTCGCGCAGCAGGCCGATGGCGATGTCGGGGCGATCGGTCACCAGGCCGTCGATGCCCATGTCGAGCAGGCGCGCCATGGCCTCGCGCTCGTTGACGGTCCAGGCCAGCACCTTCAGGCCCAGGGCCTGCGCCTCGCGCACGAGATCGGGGGTGAGCTCGCGCCAGAACGAGGACCAGTGCGTGCCGCCGGCCGCGCGGATCATGCGCGGGATGGAGCCGTGGCGGGCGTAAGTGAAGCCGGCCACCCAGGGCGAGTCGCGCCCGCTGCGGGCCATCACGATATCCATGGCATCGAACTGCGCGGTGAGATAGACCGTGGGCACGCCGGGGTGGCTGCGCTGCACGGCCTGCAGCGTGCGCCAGTCGAAGGACAGGATCTGCACCCGCTGCAGCAGACCGGCCGCGGCGATCTCGTCCATGAGCATGCGGGCAAAGGCCTCGGGCTCGGGCGCCTCGGCCGGGCTGAGCGGCGAGAGCTTGGTCTCGATGGCGAAGCGGACCCGGTCATCCCCCCGCTCGCGCACCAGACGGAACAGGTCGGCCAGCCGCGGAATGCGCGCGCCATCGATCGGCTGCTGGCTGGCAAACGTGCGGGCATAGCGGGTGCCGGGGCGCAAGCGCCCGACATCATGGGACTGCACCTCGGCGACGCTCAGGCTGATGACCGTGGGCGCGGGCGCCTCGAGATAGCGCCCGGCGGCATCGCGCGTGAGGTCGGGATTGAGGGCGCGGTCGTGGTGCACCACCAGCACGCCGTCACGGGTGGCCACCACGTCAAGCTCGAGCGTGCTCACCCCCAGGTCGAGCGTGCGCGCAAAGCCCTCCAGGGTGTTCTCGGGCCACAGGCCGCGGGCGCCCCGGTGGCCCTGGAGATCGATCTGGCGAGGCGCGGACACGGCGCCCGCCGGCCCGGCCGCCTGCGCGCTCATCGGCAGCAACCCGCAGGCGATCAGCACACACAGCAGCGCGGCGATTGCCGAGACCCGGCCGTGGGCAATCATCGGGCCGGTGATGCGGCGAATGGCGTCCGATCGCCCCGCGGGTGACAGGCTGACAACAGGCATGCGGACCCTTCGATTCAGCGGATGAAGAAGAACTCGCCCACCACCTGATCGTAGATCGCGGGCACCTGGTCATGCCCGACCGAGCGGGCCAGACCGACCACTTCGGTGCGCACATTGCGCACGACCCGATCAACGCTGATGCCGGGCTTGCGCATCTCGCGCAGGAACACCCGCGTGAACAGACCGTTGGGGTCCTTGTCGCCCGGGCCAAGGCGATCGAGCGCCTGCTGGCCCGCGCCGGCCGAGAAGATCACCATCTGCCCCGTGGCCGCATTGGTGGGCGCCAGCCCGCGCCCGCCCAGGCTGCGCCCCGCGGTCTTGAAGGGGTTGTCGCGACAGGCATCGAGCAGCGCGAGCGTGAACCGCGCCTTGCGCTCGGCCATGTCGTCGAGCAGGCGCTGCAGCGGGATCGCTTCATCGCGGACCTGGTCTTCGCTCTCGCCGGCGATGTCCACCGGCAGCAGGAAGTTGGTGCCGCCAAACTGCACGCCGTGCCCCGCGAAGAAGATGACCACCTCGTCGCCGCCCTCGACCTGGGCCTTGAACACCCGCATGACCTGCTTCATCTCGCGCTCGCGCAGATCGAGGCGAAGCGTGACCTGGTAACCGAGCGTCTGCAGACTGGCCGCCATGGCCCGGGCATCCTCGCGGGCATTCTGGAGCCTGGACACCTGCGCGTAGCTGTCGTTGCCGATCACCAGGGCGCGCCGCACGCCCCCGGCCGCGACGGGAGCGGCAGCCTGGGCGCTCTTCTGCGCCTCGAGCTGGGCGAGTTGCTCGCGAAGGCGCGCGAGTTCGGCATCGCGCTGACTGGCGATGCGCGCCGCCTCCTCGCGAGCCCGCGCCTGCGCCGCGAGGCGCTCCTGCTCGCGCAAGCGGGCCTCGGCAGCCAGACGCGCCTGTTCCTGCTCCCGGGCACGTGCGGCAAGCTGCTCCTGCTCTCTTGCGCGCGCCTCGGCGGCGAGACGCTCCTGTTCGCGGACCCGAGCCTCGGCCGCCAGGCGCGCCTGCTCACGGGCCCTGGCCTCGCTTGCGAGACGCTCCTGCTCGCGGGTCTTTGCCTCGGTGGCAAGCCGTTCCTGCTCGCGGGCCTTTGCTTCGGCGGCGAGACGCTCCTGCTCCCGGGCCAGACGCTCACGCTCGCGCTCGGCGATTTCGCGCCGAAGGGCTTCACGAGACTGCTCGTCGGCCGGGGCCACCATGGGCGCAGACGCGTCGAATTGCGGCATGGCGCCGTTGAACGCCAGCGCGGGGTACTGCTGTGGCTGCTTGCCGAGGTAAGACTGGTCCACGCGCTCGACATAGGCGGCCAGCCAGGCATGCAGGGCGGTGGCGGCGGGCGAGTTCTCGTCGGACTGGATGCCTTCACGCAGCCGTCGCGAGGATGCCCCTGCGGGCAGACGGATGAATGCCTCGAACTCGAGGCCCTCGCGCAGCTTGAAGACCTTCAACAGGGCGACCGCGAGCGAATCCTGCCGGCCGCCAGCGACCTCGTTGAGGTCCACGTCGAACTCGTACAGCGTGCGCCAGTGCTCGCTGAAGGTAGTCTGATTCACGCCGCGAATGCCGGAGCAGCGGTTCTCGAGCCCGGTGGGCAGCGTGCCGTACTGGTTCACGAGCAGCGCGCTGTTCGGCATGCGGCAGACGGTGTTGCCCCAGAAGGAGCCCGACGCCTGCCCGCTGTAGACGATCACCAGCGGCATCAGCGCGGCAGGGTCCTGGTTGCGCAGAAAATAGGCCGTCCACCGGTTCTGGGAGGGCGGGGTCCGGCGCTCCCCCCGCTGCTGCCGCACGCCGATCACCTTCCACTGCCCCTCAGGCAGCGGCACGCTGCGGCCCGAACCGAGCGCGATGACGTCGTTGAGCAGCGCGCCTTCCAGCGGCTGCGCGCGCGCGGTGGCACCGAGCAGCGTAAACGCGATGATCAGCAGCGCGCGCAGGCAGGCGATCAGCAACGGGTGTGTGAGCCGGGCTCGGATCATGGCAGGCAGGCGGGGAGTCTAGACCGCTGCCTGGGGGGGTGTACAGGAAGCCTGAGCAGGGCGACACGCGCTGCGTGGACAGCCCTCCGGCCACCGTTACTGGCCCGCGCCGGTCAGGCCATGGCAGGGCCGGCCG
The DNA here is from genome assembly GCA_037146935.1 of Burkholderiales bacterium. Lineage (GTDB taxonomy): Bacteria > Pseudomonadota > Gammaproteobacteria > Burkholderiales > Burkholderiaceae_E > Quisquiliibacterium. The sequence continues at coordinate 1,358 of JBAWWD010000011.1, read as the reverse complement.
GCGCTCTGCCTTGCCGATCGCCAGGCGACCGGCTATCATTGAAGGCTATTCCCCGATAGCTCAGTCGGTAGAGCGCCGGACTGTTAATCCGTAGGTCCCTGGTTCGAGCCCAGGTCGGGGAGCCAAGTTAAGTAGTTGATTTCAAAGGCCTTCTTCGGAAGGCCTTTGTCCTTTGTCTTTTCCGGGGTCTGAACCGGGGTTGATAGCGCAAGTGATAGCGCATCCCACCGGGTCCGGCAGCAGCCGGACGCAGCGTCCGCTACCACGCGGGCCTGGTCTGACCTCGGCCAGGCTTGTTCGTATAGCAACGCCTCGTCCGCCCTACTCGCCGCTGCCACCCGGGGCATGCCTGCATGGACCGCTGTCGTCGGTCTAAAGAACCCGGTGCGCCCGTGTTCGCTGGCACGACGCCTTAAAGCGTCCTAAAGCGTTCGCAAAGCGCTGGGTTCCTAGACACGTCACCTTCAACTACCGGAGATGACGACATGTCTGACCACACCAACGACGTCGCAGGCGCCCGAGCTCACGCGCTCGCCGCGACTTCCTTTCACCACCGCAACCCGGTCGCCTACCCATGGGCTGCCGTGTACCAGCCGTCTCACCTGCTGCGCGGCCTGAGCCGGTTCGACCCGACCAGTCCGCTTCGGACGTCGCGCGCCGCCACGCAGTGGGTCGCTCGCATCGAGTGGGCCCCGCGCCAGGCCGTCCTGCGCAAATTCGAAGACGCAGCCAGCGCCCAAGCGTGGCTCGAACTCGAACGCTCCAAGATGGACGTAATGGGCGAGTCCTACTGGACGCCCACCCCTGAGGACTTCACCCCGCTGGAGCTCTCCAACGCTTCCAAGAGGAAAATTTCTTGGTCGCTGGCCAAGGAGGCATGCCATGGCTAAGCGCGGCAACTCCCGCATGCCCAGCCCCTTCAAGTACCGCGGCCGTTGGCGCGCCCAGGTCACGCTGAAGAACGGGACCCGCCCCGCTGAAAACTTCGACAGCGCCGAAGAGGCGAAGGCGTGGATTTCCGACATGCTGGCCAACCAGAACACCGAGCACGAGCCCGAACTCGGCGGCCCCACCAAGGCCACCTTGGCCGAGGCACGGCGCCATTACGCGCAGCTCTACTCGCTGGTCAAGGGCGGTTGCAAGGCTGAGCTGACCCGCATCAACAACTATTTGGTTGGCGCAGGCATGAACCGCATTCGCCGAAGCATTGATGAGCAAGGCAACGCGGTTATCGAAGAGTACGAGCTCAAGATTGAACCGCCCCGGGTTTTGAGGAGGCTCCGACTCTTGAGAAGATGGAGCCATGAGAAAGTCGAACAAGTTTTCGCCTGAGGTCCGCGAGCGGGCGGTACGGATGG